>NZ_JAKGAK010000003.1 GCF_023061185.1 Chromohalobacter beijerinckii | reverse complement strand
ATGAAAAGCGGCCCCCGCAGGGGCCGCTTTGGTGATGCAAAGAAAACGCCGCCTCAGTCGTCCAGCGCTTCGGGCAGATCGGTGACTGCCCCTTTAGACGCGGAGCTGACCGTCTTGGCGTACTTGGCCAGCGTGCCACGCGTGTAGCGCGGTGCCGGACGCTTCCAGGCCTCGCGACGCCGATTCATCTCGTCGTCGCTGATATGCAATGTCATCACGTCATTCTCGGCATCGATAGTGATCTCATCATGATCTTCGATCAGACCGATGGGGCCACCCACGAAGGCTTCCGGCGTGATGTGCCCAACCACGAAACCGTGACTGCCGCCGGAGAAACGCCCATCGGTGATCAGTGCGACCTTGTCGCCCAGGCCGCGCCCCATGATCGCCGAAGTTGGCGTCAGCATCTCGCGCATGCCGGGGCCACCCTTGGGACCTTCGTAGCGGATGACCACCACATCCCCGGCAACCACGGTCAGATCATTGATCCGCGCCTGTGCTTCCTCTTCGGAGTTGAAGACTCGCGCACGCCCCGTGAAGCGCGTGCCTTCCTTGCCGGTAATCTTGGCGACCGCGCCTTCCGGTGCCAGATTGCCATAGAGAACGCGCAAGTGGCTGGAGGTTTTGACCGGCTTGTCGAGCGGCTTGATGATGTCCTGATCCATCGGGTACGGCGCCACATCGGCCAGATTCTCGGCCAGCGTGTTACCAGTCACGGTCAGGCAGTCGCCGTGGAGCAAGCCCGCGTCGAGCAGGATCTTCATCATCGGCTGGATACCACCGATGGCTACCAGCTCACTCATCATGTAGTGGCCGCTCGGACGCACGTCCGCCAACACTGGCACGCGTTTGCCGATCTCGGTGAAGTCGTCGAGCGAGAGCTCGACGCCAATGGTGTTGGCAATCGCCAGCAAGTGCAGCACGGCGTTGGTCGAACCGCCCAGCGCGATGACCACGGTAATGGCGTTCTCGAACGCCTTGCGGGTCATGATGTCGGAAGGCTTGAGATCCAGTTCGAGCAGCTTGAGCACGGCTTCGCCAGCGGCGCGGCAATCGTCGTTCTTGGTCTGCGAGACCGCTTCCTGCGCCGAGGAGTTGGGCAGGCTCATGCCCATGGCCTCGATAGCCGACGCCATGGTGTTGGCGGTGTACATGCCACCGCAGGAGCCCGGCCCCGGAATCGCCGTCTCCTCGATCTGCTTGACGTCGATCAGTGACATGTTGCCCTGAGAATAGGCGCCCATCGCCTCGAACACCGAGACGATATCGGT
The DNA here is from genome assembly GCF_023061185.1 of Chromohalobacter beijerinckii. Classification (GTDB taxonomy): domain Bacteria; phylum Pseudomonadota; class Gammaproteobacteria; order Pseudomonadales; family Halomonadaceae; genus Chromohalobacter; species Chromohalobacter beijerinckii. The sequence continues at coordinate 300,001 of NZ_JAKGAK010000003.1, read as the reverse complement.
ATGCCCGGCGCCGGGCTGGATGGTGCCGCCATAGACGAAGATGCTGGGGCGATCAAGACGCGCCAGACCGATCATGCAGCCCGGCATGTTCTTGTCGCAGCCACCGATGGCGACCACGCCATCGAAACCCTCGCAGCCGGAAACGGCTTCGATGGAGTCGGCGATGATCTCGCGCGAGGCCATCGAGTACTTCATGCCCTCGGTGCCGTTGGCGATACCGTCGGAGATGGTGATGGTATTGAACACCACACCCTTGCCACCGGCAGCATCGGCGCCGTCACTGGCAGCGTCGGCCAATACGTTGATGTGGCTGTTGCACGGCGTGACGCGGCTCCAGGTCGAGGCGATGCCCACCTGCGGCTTCGTGAAATCCTCGTCGTTGAAGCCTACCGCACGTAGCATGGCGCGACTGGCCGCCTTGCCCGGGCCGTCGACCACATTGGCGGAATGGCGGCGACGCGGATCGGCGTTCTCCGGAAAGTCCTGCTGGCTCATCAAGTGCTCCTTTTCGTCTGGTAGGCCCGAGGGCGAATTATGGGCGACGCATGCCGGCTGTGATGATGCAGCGATAAAGACGAGCGACGTGCGTCGAGGCGTCACGGTCACATGACGTTGCGCGGGCCTCGTATTTCTTGGGTAAGGCGGCTCTCGTGAAGCGGCTCTTCTAGTGAAACGACCTGGATAAAGCGACTCGCCATGCCCCGCGCAGAAAGGGGTAAGCCCATTGTAACGACGTTGGGCGCGATCGGACATCCGATCGCGCCCAATAGTGAGCACGTGAATACGACCCTTCGGGCCGTGTGCGACGCAGCTAGGCGAAGACCACCTTGGCCACGTCCCGGTAGCGATTGGCGAAGTGCACGGTCATCCCCTTCTTGAGGTAATCGGGCAGCTCCTCATAATCGCGGCGGTTGGGCTCGGGCAGAATCAACTCGAAGATATCGCTGCGCCGCGCGGCGATTACCTTCTCGCGAATTCCCCCTACCGGAATCACCTGGCCGCTCAGCGTCAATTCCCCGGTCATCGCCAGGGGCCGATCAAGGGGCTGCTGCTTGGCCAGCGACAGCAGAGCCGTGGTCATCGTCACGCCAGCCGAGGGGCCATCCTTGGGCGTGGCACCCTCGGGCACGTGCATATGCACATGCGCCTCGTCGAAGAAGGTCGGGTCGGCGCCGAACTCCTTGAGATGCGCCATCGTATAGCTATAGGCGATGTTCGCCGACTCCTGCATCACGTCGCCCAACTGGCCGGTGAGCTTGAGACCGCGCGATTTCGCGTGCACGCGTGCCGCTTCGACCGGCAACGTCGCCCCGCCCATCGAGGTCCATGCCAGCCCGGTGACCACGCCGACGCCCTTGAGCACTTTTTCCTTACGGAACGTCGGCGCGCCCAGGAAGTCCTCGAGGTTGTTGACCGAGATCTTGACCGTATCCTGCTCGTTTTCGAGCATCGTCACCGCCGCCTTGCGCACGATGCGGTGCAGCTGCTTTTCCAACTGACGCACCCCAGCCTCGCGCGCATAGCCTTCGATCACGCGTCTGAGTGCGGCATCGGTGAGGTTGATGCGCTTCTTGGGAATGCGGTCGCGCTCGAGCAGCTTGGGCCACAGATGGTGCTTGGCGATGGCCATCTTTTCCTCGGCGATATAGCCCGACAGACGGATCTGCTCCATACGGTCGAGCAGCGCCGGCGGCAACGAATCCAGCGTGTTGGCGGTGCACACGAATAGTACCTTGGAAAGGTCCATGCGCACGTCAAGGTAGTGATCGAGGAAATCGACGTTCTGCTCGGGGTCGAGCACTTCGAGCAGCGCCGAGGCCGGATCGCCCTGGAACGACTGGCCCATCTTGTCGACCTCATCGAGCATGATCACCGGGTTTTCGACCTCGACTTCCTTGAGCGCCTGCACCAGCTTGCCTGGCATCGCCCCGATATAGGTGCGCCGGTGCCCCTTGATTTCGGCCTCGTCGCGCATGCCGCCCACCGAGAAGCGATAGAACTCGCGGCCCAGGGCTTCGGCGATGGAGCGTCCCACCGAGGTCTTGCCGACCCCCGGCGGGCCGACCAGCAGCAGGATGGAACCGCCGACATCGCCCTTGAAGGTACCTTCGGCGAGGAACTCGACGATGCGCTCCTTGACGTCCGTCAGACCGTCATGGTCTCGGTCGAGGATCTTGCGGGCACGCGGCAGGTCGAGTTGATCCTCGGAGGTAATCCCCCACGGCAGCGACGTCAACCAATCGAGATAATTGCGAGTAGTGCCATATTCCGGCGAGCCTGTCTCGAGTACCGAGAGCTTGCCCAGCTCGTCCTCGATGCGTTCCATGACGCGCTCGGGCACTTCCAGGTTCTCGAGGCGTTCGCGGAAGGTATCGACATCGTTCTCGCGATCGTCCTTGGAGATCCCCAATTCACGCTGGATGACCTTGAGCTGTTCTCGCAGGAAGAACTCGCGCTGGCGGTCCTGCATCTGCGCGTTGACCTGCTCGCTGATCTCGCTTTGCAGCTGCGCTACCTCGATTTCCTTGCGCAGCAGCGGCAGCACCTTCTGCATGCGCGCCATCACCGGCAGCGTCTCGAGCACTTCCTGAAGCTCAGGCCCTTTGGCCGAGGTGATGGCCGCAGCGAAATCGGTCAGCGGACCAGGCTCATGAGGACTGAAGCGGTTGAGATAATGCTTGAGTTCCTCGCCATACAGCGGGTTGATCGGCAGCAATTCCTTGATGCCGTTGATCATCGCCATGGCGTAGGCGCGCGCTTCCTCGTCGCTGGCCTCGATGGATTCCTTGGGATAGGTGACCTCGACCAGGTACGGCGGTGTCTTCGACAACCAACGTACGATGCGAAAACGCCGCACCCCCTGGGCGATGAATTGGATCTGCTGCTCTTCGGTCTGCGAGCGATGGACCTTTACCGCCGTGCCAATCTCCGGAAAGTCACCGGGTCCTAACTCATCGACGCCGGAATCGCCGACGAACGCCACCCCGACGCTTTGGTGCGGCGTATTGCCGACCCGCTCCATGGTGTCTTCCCAGCGTTCGCGGTGGATGACCAGCGGCTGCACCTGCGCGGGAAAGAACGGCCGGTTGTGAATCGGCAGCAGATAGAGACGCTCGGGCAGGTAGTCCTGCGTCGGCACTACCGCGCGTCCTTGGGAGGTCGACTCCTGGTCGTCCTGCGCCGGGGAATTTTCCTCTTCGGCGTCTTGCCGAGCCTCTTCGAGTTCGGCGTAAAAATCTCTGGATTGATCCTGATCGCGTTCGCTCATCATTCACCTTGAGAGTCGTCGGGCAAATCGCCCGTTTGCCAAAAGGAATGCGGGCGTCATCGACGAACTTCAAGCCTACACGAGGTGATGCTTACCAATGCAGCGCACGCTCATTGACGCGCCACTGACCGTCATCGATGCGAAACACCAAACGCGGCGTTTCCGGTGCAAGCCCCAGATGCAAGGCCAAAAGCGCCGGCGCATCGACAAGCGTGACGTGGCCATCGAGACGTTGCTGGAGGTGGCGCCAAAAAGCGGGGGACGTCACCGGTGTGGCCGCCAGCGAGGCCGAATCATCACCGTCGAGCGTCAATTCGCCGAAGGCGCGGCTATCGACGCCGAAGGCCTCGCTGGTCACTTGAAGGGCCTTCAACGTGAGTCGCGGTGAATCACGCAGCACATCCGCCACCAAAGGGGTCAAGCGCGCCCACCGCGACGTCTCATCGATAGAGGTCACGTCACGGCCGCTGTCGGCGCCTACGCTATCGGCAGGCATGCGTTCGACCAAAGCACGCAGTGCATCGGCATCGACGCGCTCCAGCCCCAGCGACATGCGTCCCGAGGCCACCGATTGCCCCGCCACGGCGATATCCGCCACGTCGCCTTCGCCGTGATAGCCGAAGGTCTCATCGTCAAGGCGCATATCGGCCTCGTAATTCAGCGCATTCAGCGAGAACGGCGCGCCGCCGTGCCAGGTCAGCGTCGCCAGAGAAAGGCGTGTGGTGTGATGGAAGGTCCGCTCGTCGCCGCGATGGCGCCCTTCAACGTCGAGCGCGCCGATATCCAGCGATACCTCGCCCAGCGAGACGCGCCACGGGGCCGAGCGAAGATGGTAACGCACGTCACCGGCATGCCCACGCAACATCAGCTCGCCGGCGCCGACTTCCAGCGACGCCGGCTTCGGCAGCACACCGCGAGAGGTGAACGCCGGCCATTTCAGTTGCCCTTTCATGTCGCCCGACAACGTTCGGTAAGTCGCCTGCCATGTCGGAGCCGCATCCGCCGCCAACAACGTTTCCCCCGCATGGGTGACGACCGCTTCGCCATCGAGATGGCTGCTCAGAACGCCGTGGCGAACGCGGTACGGCAGCGCCACGCGCAGCGGGCTGCCTTCCGGCGCGACGGTTTCCAGACGCAGGACCCCGGAGGAATGCCACCACCCTTGTTCGACCTCATGCCGCGAGGCCTGCCAGCCATCGCGAGCATCCAGCCGTGCAGTCAGACGCTCCAGCGCCTGTTCGCCGACATGACTCGACCACGCCTGCGCCGCGCACCAACCGATGCCTAACAACACAAGCAGGCAAGCCCCGCCGATCCAGCGTTTTTTGTGCATTATGATGTCTCCAGATCAAGCGCGGCGCATTCACGTCTTTTCAGGCGGGCATGTCATTGGCCATGCGCAGCGCCTGACGCGACGAGGTGATGGTGGGACGCAACATTCTCCACTGTCGGCCGGCCTCGTCCACGTCCGCCTGGCGCGCCGCGCGCTCCAGGCAATCACTGCCGTGAACCAAGCGCATCAAGGCCAGCGACGACGATTCGCCCTTGAGGCGATGGGCCAGCTCGGCCGTACGTGTCATGTCAGCATCGACGATTGCCGCATCGAGCGCCTCCTCCAGCACCCGGGACTGATACTGCCAAGCGGCGACCAGCGCGCTGCGCTGCGCCACTCCCAGCGCCTCACCAAGCATGTCGAATTCCGGGCGATCGAGGAGTGCCGGCATCGTATCCGCAGACTCCACCATGGCAGATGACCGGACCTCGTCAGGCGTGGTCGCCTCTGCCGGATCGCGTACGCCGAAGTGCACTAGGGTATCGACCAGAACCTGCTGGCGTATGGGCTTCGTCAACACTTCCGCGATACCGGCGGCCAAGGCCCGTTGGTGTTCTTGGGTGGTGACGCTCGCAGTCATCGCGACCAGAGGGGTGGTCTGATTCGGACCGTCCTGGGCGATAATCCGCCGTGCCGTCTCCGGCCCATCGAGCGTAGGCATGCGAATATCCAGGAAAATCAAGGCGAACGGTGTGTGCTCGGTCAGCGCCAAGGCAGCTTCGCCGCTGTCGGCTACATTCACCGTATGCCCGAGACGCTCGAGCATGGCAACCGCCACCTGGCGATTGACGGGATTATCCTCAATCACCAGCAGGGGCGCCGTGCATGCTGCCGTCGCGCTCCATGTTTCTCCTGACGGAATGTGCTTTCCCCCGCGTTCGGCGTCGCGGGGTAATGGCAGCTCGAACCAGAAGCGACTGCCCTCATTGGCCAGACTCGAGACGCCGATACGCCCCTGCATGGCTTCCACCAGACGCTTGCTGATAGCCAGTCCCAAGCCGGTCCCATTCTGCGTGGCTGCCCCCTGGTAAAAAGGCTGAAACAAACGTTCGCGGTCGACATCCTCGATGCCGCAACCGGTGTCGCTTACCTCGAAATGTATCCAATCGCCACGCATCGGTTTGACGATCAGCGTCACGCTACCTTGCCGCGTAAACTTGAGCGCGTTGGAGAGAAGGTTGAGCAACACCTGGCGCAAGCGCCCCACATCGCCGACCAGATACTCGGGTAACGCCGGCGAGACGACACTCGCGAACTCGACACATGTGGCGCGCGGCTCGAGCAATCGCATCAAGGACCCGACAAGCTCGGGGAGAGAAAACATCTCACGCTCGATGTCCAGATGCCCGGCCTCGATTTTGGAAAAATCCAACAGATCGCTGATCAACGCCAGCAGCTGTGAACCACTATCGTGGATGGTCTCGACATATTGATACGAGGTTTCATCCAGCGCGCGCTCACGCAGCAGTTCCGTCATACCCAACACGCCGTTGAGCGGTGTGCGTATCTCATGGCTGACGGTGGCCAAGAAATCCGACTTGGCCTGGTTGGCGGACTCGGCATGACGCGCGGTCTCCTGAAGCTCCTGGCTCAGATGCTCCAATGCCCGGCGCGCCGCGATGTTCTCTCCCGCCTCCTGAAACAGGAAGCGAATTACCAGCACGGTGGCGACACACATCAGCAAGATCAGCGCCAGCAAGGCGGCATAGAGTGCCAACTGCATTTCGCGCTCACGCGTCTTGGATTCGGCGAGATAAGCGTTGACCGATACGACGAGGCGTTCGCTGAGACCGCTCAACGTCTGCAAGCGTTCATCCAGAGAGGCAAGCTCGGGGGACTCGGAGGACATCCGTTTCAAGGCGGCATCGAGCGCATCGCTGCGCGACAGGATCTCCGGCAACAGCGCTCGCGCTTCGGGCAGCGACTGGAAAAGCTCGGCGATTTCGCCTTCTCGTAGCAGATTGATACGGCTATACAGCAATTCGAAGCGCATGCGCACGTCATCGAATTCACCCGGGCTCTGTTCGGCCTGCAAGACGGCATTACGCATCTGGATGGTTTCCCGATCCAGCTTGTAGGCCGCCCAAGCGGCGTCGCCGGCAACGCTCTTGGCCAGGACTTCCTGTCGCCAGATGATCAGACTGACCACCACCAGGGCCGCGACGAAAAACAGAATCGCCGCGCAGGCCCCAAGCTTGAGCCGCATCGGCAAACGCGACACGAGATGGATACGGGAACGCCAAGCCATCATCATTCCACGACGATACGCGCGACCTGCCAGACCGAGCGGAAACGCACTTCCTCGGTCTGCAGTTCGGGGTGGTCATCGAAAGGATAAAGTACGAAAAGCGGGCCGTACTCACGCACCGGCATCGGCTCGCCGTCGCGCTGCATGGCCAGAATTACCCCGTACTCTTTTGCCTCGGGCAGCGGCACATCAGCGGCGAAATCATTCAACGCGACGACGCGCAGCGAATCGCCGTGAGCGCCGACCGCATCGTAAATCGCACCCAGTAAAGGACCTTCGAAGCGCGACGCACCTTCGGTCCAGGGGGTGTGCGTGACGATGGTGCCTTGCGGCAACGCCTGAAGCATCGCGCGATCGAACCGTGCCACGCCATCACCGTTAGTACGCGAGACATCTCCCTCCACGGTCAACATGACCTTTCCTTCAGGCACCGGCAATGGGTGAGCATGTACCACCGAGGCGTTGGACATGAGCAAAAAGAGGCCAAATCCGGCCATCATGCCTCGACGTCCCAGGCATTGCCTCAGCGTCATCAAGATACTCATGATTAGCCGTTCCCATCCGAGTGCGAGCAAAAACGTCATACCGCTACCAATGACCCTACCACCGCAACATGGTGCTTGCATGCCAGACTCGGTTGCCGAATGTCGTGGCCGGTCTATCCTCACTCCAGCACCTCGAGGCGATCATGACGCGTGATGCGGCCTTCGTTTTCGGCAATCAGGTTCTGCCCGAAATACACCTTGCCGCCCTCGCCGCGCCGGTAACCGGCCAGCGTGCGCAAGGGTTCGCGCCCCTCCTTGAATGTCCCCGTGGCGGGATCGACGCTGACCATGGCGCAGCGTGCGCACGGCTTGTCGACGCGGAACACGACCTCGCCCAGACGGATGCGTCGCCACTCGTCCTCGGCATACGCCGAGGTACCCGCGATCACCAGATTGGGGCGAAACTGCGCCATGCGATGAGGCTCAGCAGTACGCGTGTTGAGATCGGCCAACGAGGCCTCGGAGATCAATAACAGCGGGTAGCCGTCGGCAAAGCTGACGCGCTGTTCGATGGAGCGCCGATAACGTGCGGATTGTTCACCCAGCCACAACAACCGCGCGGGTTCGCCCGCCACCTCACTGAACCAGGCATCGAGGCGTGCATGCGTGGTCCAGGCATCGAAGTCGTCGGCCCATACTGTGGTGGCAAAGGTCGCCAGATCGAAGGTCTCCACCGCGAGCTCCAACGCGGGCAGTTGCGGATGCGACAGGCTCAGCGTCTGACCGTCGAATGTTGCGGTCACGCGCTGCAACTGAGGGTGTGTGCGGGCGGTTAGAAAGGTGCCATCGGGCTTGGCGACCATGAAACGCCGATCGCCTACGATCCCTTCCACACCGACCCATGCCGACTCTTGCATGCGTCCCGCCGTGGATTTGATGGGATAAAGGTGAATCGTGGACAGTGTCGCCATGGCAGCCTCATTGGGTTTATGGGGAGAAGGTATCTTGGCGTATTGTCGCAAAAAATACCGACTGCCGCCTCGATAGTGACACGCCATTGCCTCTTCCATGCGCCGGGCGACAGCCACCATCAAAAACGCCCGCCTCTCTCGAGGCGGGCGCAGCGTCGACGCGATGCGTCCGTTTACGTCGTGGCGTCGACGTGCCGGCTCGGTGTCGGCCGCCGGCGACGTTGCAGCCAGACGACGAGTGCGAATACCGCCAGTCCCGGTATCCACATCCACTCCTTCGGCCAGCGCTCGACAGGCGCACGGATCGACACGATCTCTTGGTCGAAATCGAAGCCCAGCTCCTCCGCCTGGCTATCGAAATCGGTCATGTCGACCAGCGTCTTGCCATCCTCCTGCATCAAGGTCAGCCCCAGGTTCTGCATACGCTCGCTACCGCTGTCGCCATCCGGCGCCGGCACCAGTATCACGAAGCTGGTGGGTAACCCATAGGCATCGAGACCGTCGACACGAACGCGCAGGTTGCTATCGTTATCGATGGCGCCCAACGCTTGCTCGAACTGCGCAGGAGGGATGTCCCGATAAGGATCATGAATCATGTCCATCCAGAAGCCGGGGCGAAACAGCGTGAAAGCCACTAGCAACAGCAGCAGACTCTCGTACCAACGGTTTCTCACCACCATGTAGCCCTGCGTGGCGGCGGCAAAGATCAGCATCGCTCCTGTCGCCACCACGAAGATCAGTATGCCGTGCCACCAGTTCACATCGATCAACAGCAGATCGGTATTGAAGATGAACAGGAAAGGTAGCGCCGCCGTACGCAAGCTGTAATAAAACGCCTGAAAACCGGTGCGAATGGGGTCGCCCCCGGAAATCGCCGCGGCGGCGAACGAGGCCAGTCCCACCGGAGGCGTCACATCGGCCATGATGCCGAAATAGAAGACGAACAAGTGCACCGCGATCAACGGTACGATCAAGCCATTCTGTTCGCCCAACTGGACGATGACCGGTGCCAGCAACGCGGAGACCACGATATAGTTAGCCGTGGTTGGCAGCCCCATCCCCAGAATAAGGCTCAACACCGCCGTCAGCATGAGCATCAGCAACAGATTGCCCATCGACAGCGTCTCGACCAAACCTGCCAGTACCAGCCCTACCCCGGTCTGGGATACAGCGCCGACGATAATCCCCGCCGCCGCCGTGGCGATGCCGATGCCGATCATGTTGCGTGCACCGTCGATCAGGCCCTCCCAGAGGTCGACGACGCCACGCTTGACTTCATTGCCTAACCCGCCGCGTCCACGGAAGAATGCCTCCAGCGGACGCTGGGTCAGAATGATGACGATCATGAGCACGGTCGCCCAGAATGCCGAGAGGCCTGGCGACAAGCGTTCCACCATCAGGCACCACACCAGCACCACGACGGGCAGCAGGAAATAGAGCCCCACCATTACCGTGGGCCGCGTTTGTGGTAACACCGTAATGTCAGTACTGGCATCGTCCTTATCGAGCTCGGGGTAACGCGACCCTAGCTTGAGCAGCGCCACATAGATCACTGCCAGCCCAACGGCGGCTACCCACGGCATGGCATCGCCCAACACCGGCTTGAGCCACCCCAACCCGTAATACACGATCAGTGCCAGGGCCATGATACCCACCAGCCCGGTCAGGAAACCGACGATTTTCTGCAGCCATGGGCGTACTGGGTTGCTGCTCTCGAGCCCCCGCATATTGGCCTTGAGTGCCTCGAGGTGAACGATGTAGATCAGTGCGATATAGGAAATCAACGCCGGCAGGAAGGCATGCTTGATGACTTCAACATAGGAAATGCCCACATACTCGACCATCAAGAACGCCGCAGCCCCCATCACCGGCGGCATGATCTGACCATTGACCGACGACGAGACTTCGACCGCACCGGCCTTGGTGGGACTAAAGCCGACACGTTTCATCATGGGAATGGTAAAGGTACCGGTGGTCACGGTATTGGCAATCGAGGAGCCCGAAATAAGACCGGTCATGCCCGAGGCGACGACCGCCGCCTTGGCTGGGCCGCCGCGATAGTGGCCCAGCATCGAAAACGCCATCTTGATGAAATAGTTTCCGGCCCCTGCCTTATCCAGCAAGGCGCCGAACAATACGAACAGGAACACGAAGCTGGTCGACACGCCCAAGGCGATGCCGAACACGCCTTGCGATGTGAGCCACTGGTGATTGACCAGGCCATAAAGGCTCACCCCGCGATGCGCCAGCATTCCTGGCATGTAGGGGCCCGCCAGCGAATAGACGATGAACACGAGCGCCACGATCATCAGCGGCGGCCCAAGCGCACGTCGCGTGGCTTCCAACAGCAACAACAGACCGATCACACCGATGATGACGTCCTGCAGGATCGGCGCGCCAGGGCGCTGTGCAAGCTGCTCGTAAAAGAAATACATGTAGGACGCCGCAAAGGCGCCTACCAAAGCCAACCCCCAGTCCAGCATCGGCACTCTACCGCGCGGTGAGCGCTTGAAGGCCGGATAGGACATGAAAGCCAGGAAGATGGCAAAAGCCAGATGGATGGAACGTGCCTCCGTGGCACTGAACACCCCAAAACCAAACACGAAGGGTAAGGGCGAAGCGATCCAGAGTTGGAACAACGACCAGACCGCCGCCACGCAAAGCAGCAGTTTGCCAACCGGCCCCGCGGGCTTGCGAGCCCCGGTCTCGTTGGCAGCCAGTTCTTCAAGCTCGGCTTCTCGCGTGGATGCCGTCGACTTATCGTCTTGCATACTGTTGTCCCGGTGGTGTCGGTCAGGGCGTGCTTCGCGTGCCCTGACCGACCAAAAAACACATCACAGTCGCTTGTTTCGTTCGCCACCGCGTGGCCAGAACCAGAGATGCGCGGCGCCGAAGCGGCCGCGCATCGTCTAGCACGACATCAAGCTAACGCTTACAACCAACCACGCTCTTTATAATAGCGTTTGGCGCCCTCGTGCAGCGGCGCGGAGAGACCGTCGGAAATCATTTCTTCCGGTTCCAGGTTGGAGAAGGCCGGGTGCAGACGCTTGAAACGATCGAAGTTGTCGAACACTGCCTTGACCACTTCGTAGACGACATCGTCATCCACCTTGGAGGAAGTCACGAAAGTCGCCTTGACGCCGAACGTCTCGACATCTTCATCGTTGCCCTTGTACATGCCACCGGGAATGACCGATTTGGCGTAGTAGGGATATTCCTCGACCAAGCCATCCACCGCGTCATCGTTCAGCGGGACGAGGTTGGCATCTACGGTCGTGGTTGCTTCCTGAATCGCGCCATTGGGATGGCCGACCACATACGCCATGGCATCGATGTTGTTATCCGCCAGCGCCGAGGCCATTTCGGAAGCGCCCAACTCGGAGGCCAGCGAGAACACATCTTTGTCCCAGCCTTCGGCATCCATCAGCACTTCCATGGTGGCGCGCTGGCCGGACCCCGGGTTGCCGATGTTGACGCGCTTACCCTTGAGATCTTCGACCCCGTGGATATCAGCATCCTTGCGCGCCAGAACGGTCAACGGCTCGCCGTGCACGGAAAATACCGCACGCAGGTCTTCCATCGGCTGCTTGAAATCACCCTCGCCATTGTAAGCACGATATTGCACGTCGGATTGCGCGACGCCCATGCTCAGCTCATCGGACTTGATGCCGTTGATATTGGCCACGCTGCCACCGGTAGACGGTGCGTTACAGCGAATGTTGGTGTCTTCCGAGTTACGGTTGACCAGACGACAGATCGACTGACCCACCACGTAGTAAACCCCTGTCTGCCCACCTGTCCCGATGGTGACGAAGCGCTCCTGATCTTGAGCCATCGCCGGCGTCGAAAGCGCGGCGGCACCCAGCAGGGCCCCGGAGAATAGCGCAGCGGTAAAGGCGTAACGTTTCATGCATCACCTCTTTAACATTATTTTGACGAGCCGATCGCAAGGCCGAGGCCACGACCGGCAATCGGGAGCGACCGAAAAGCACTGCGAAGGCAGTACGCTCCAGCGCATTCAATTCCCTTGCAACCAGCTTAGGCAATATGTGCTAAAGCCGATAGCCGGCGGGCATGATAACCGCCCGTTGCGCCGACCGGAACAGACGTTTTCCATATCGAGCCCGTATTCGACTAACGTCTAACCCGACAGCACGGTAAACAACATCTTTACCGATAGCGCCATCAAGACGAACGCGAAAATGCGCTTGAGCGCAGACACGGGTAGACGATGGGCGAGCCGAGCGCCCAATGGCGCGGTGAAGAAGCTCACGCTCGCCATCAGGATCACCGCCGGCCAGTAGACGAACCCCAGCGTCCCCACAGGCAACCCCGGCTCTCCCCAGCCATTGATCAGGTAGCCGATCGCCCCTGCCAACGCGATCGGCAGGCCCACCGCCGCGGACGTGCCGATCGCACGCCGCATGGAGACGTTGCACCAGGTGAGAAACGGCACCGTCAACGAACCGCCACCGATGGCGACCAAAGCGGAGATACCGCCGATGCCCAGTCCCACGCCTGATACGCCCCAGGCGCCCGGCAAGGTGCGCGACGGCTGGGGCTTGAGATTAATCAGCATCTGTAACGAGACGAAGGCCATGAAACAGGCAAAGAAGATGGCCAACCCCGACGTGGGTACGTGGGACGCCAGGAATGTGCCCAGAAACGTCCCCACTAGAATGCCCGGCGTGATGGAGCGCACTACCGGCCATACCACCCCGCCGCGACGATGATGCGCTCGCAGGCTCGCCAGCGATGTGGGTACGATGGCGGCCAGCGACGTCCCGAGCGCCACATGCACCAGGGTGTCATGCGGGAACCCCTGCAGAGCGAACAGCGATGTCAGTATCGGCACCATGATGCCGCCACCGCCGACCCCCAACAGGCCAGCGAAGATACCCACCACACCGCCCAAGGCCAGATAAGCCAACCACCATATCGGATCCACGTGCTCACTCCTTGTCATCGAACATTCGGTACCACTTCAGCGTCGACAGCCGGCCCGCTAGCCTAGCGCGGCGATAGCAATGGCGCGATCGGAAGCCGATCCCCCACTTCGATATCGTGCCGGTCGAAGTATCCGGCATTGACCTCCAGTGCCGCGCGAAACGGCACCTTGGCCGCATAACTGGGGCACTCGGCGCTGGAAGCGGCCTGGCACGGCAGCATGCGCCGGATGGCGCGTACCTCACCGTCCGCGCCTAGAAAGGCAATATCCAGCGGGATACGCGTGCGATACATCCAGAACGCCGCCTCAGGAGGTTGTCGGCGTGGGTAGACGAATAGCATGCCAGCATCCGTTGCGAGCACGTCGCGCTCCATCAATCCCCGGGAACGCTCGTCGGCCTGCCTGGCTACCTCCACCGATAGCGTCTCTCCGGCCACTTCCAAGGTGGCGCGTTCGAGCGTCGAGCGCTCCTCTCCAAACGCCGGCACGAATGTCAGCGCCAACAGGCCCAACACCATCCAGCCCGACACGTACAATGTCCGTTTCATGCGCTATCCTCTTGCGTTCTACCACCCAACGCGAATGATGCCTGACGTCACTCGCCTACAAGGACGCCCCCGTGCCGCTTCGCGACCTCCTGCTTGGCCTTCTGGTCATCGTCATCTGGGCCTTCAACATCATCGTCATCAAGGTCGGCGTGGATGACATGCCGCCACTGATGCTGATGACACTGCGTTTCATGCTGGTCGCCGTTCTGGTCGTCCCCTTCACCCGCGTGACACGACGGCAACTGCCGTGGCTGCTGGTGCTATCGGTCACCTTCGGGGGGCTGCATTTTCCGTTGCTGTTTCTGGGCCTGGGGCAGGCCGAGGCCGGTACCGGCGCTTTGCTGGTGCAGATGGGGACGCCCTTTGCCACCTTGCTCGCCGCCGTATTTCTCAAGGAACGCCTCGACCTTCGGCGCTTGCTTGGGTTGTTGCTGGCCTTCGCCGGCGCCGTGATACTCGCCGGTGGGCCGGCACTGCCCAATGCCACGGCCACGTTGACGCTCTTGACCAGCGCCCTGGCCTGGGCAGTGTCGACGTTGATCATCAAGCGTGCGCCGGCTATCTCGCCGCTGACGCTGACCGGCTGGATCGCGCTGTTCGCGATTCCCCAGGTCGCACTGGGCAGCTGGCTTTTCGAGACTCAGCACTTGCAGACGCTTCGCCATGCCGGCTGGATCGGCTGGGGCGCGGTATTCTACACGGCGGTAATGTCGTCGATCATCGCCTACGGCTTGTGGTATGCGTTGCTGCGCCGTCACCCGATCAACCGCGTCGTTCCGCTGACGTTGCTTATGCCGGTCATCGCCGTTTTCCTCGGCGTCTGGCTGCTCGACGATGGCCTGGATAGTCACAAGTTGCTCGGCGGGGCACTGGTCATCGCCGGGCTGGCGGTGATCAACCTGCCAGGAAGGCGACGTCCTCGCGCCGCGTCCTGAATACACTCACATCACAATCACATCATGGCGGGAAATCGTCACGCTACGCAGCCGCGCCTGCAACGCTTGGCCCGTATGCAGCCCCATTTGGCTGACCGCTTCACGGGTGAGACGCGCCCGCAGCGCCTGCCCGCCGACGTCCAGCATCACCTCGACGAAGGGACCGTGGGTTTCATCACCGATCTCTCGCAGCGTCGCCGGTAGGCAATCGACATCCGGCATCGGCGGCGTCCGCGTGGAGGTGACGCCCACATCGCGCGCTCGAAGTCGCAAGCGCACCGCATCACCGACCCTCCCCTCGAGACGCGCGACGCTCAGCATCTCGCCCTCGGGCATGCCCGGCAGCGCCAAACGCGTCAAACAAAGCGCCTCGTCGTGCGCGACGATACGTGCCTCGAGCAACGAGGACGCCTCGAAGTGCCCTGTGCGCGGTCCCAGATCGAGGCGTGCAAACATCTCGTCCACCGGCCCGCTGGCCATCACGCGCCCCTCCTCGATCAATGCCACACGATCAGCCAGCGCCCCGATTTCACGCGTGTCATGGCTAACGAAGAGAATCGGCACGCCAGTGTCGCGCGCCAAGCGCCGGATATAGTGCAGGAGCTCCTGCTTGCGCACCCCATCCAACCCGGTAAGCGGCTCGTCCATCAGCAGCATGCGCGGGCGCGACAGCAACGCCCGACCGATAGCCACGCGCCGTGCCTCGCCTCCCGACAGCAGCCCCGGCGTACGCGATAGCAAATGGCCGATACCCAGAAGCTCGACAAGGTCATCGAAATCCGCGCGCGCCGCGCGCGGCATACCGTAGCGTAGGTTGCCGCGCACCGAATAATGTGGAAACAGTCGCGCTTCCTGAAATACGACGCCCAGCTGGCGCCGGTGGGGCGGCACCCAACGGCGACGCTGGGTATCCACCAGCCATGTATCGCCCAACCGAATACTGCCACTATCCGGCACGCCCAATCCGGCGATCAGCCGAATCAGGCTGCTCTTGCCGCTACCAGAGCGTCCGAACAAGGCCGTGACGCCTTCCGCCGGCACCGCCAGCGAGGTATCGAGCGTGAAATCGCCCAGCCGTTGCGAGACCTTCGCCTCAAGCATGGCGTCCCTCCAGACGCCGGCGCGCACGCCGCGCCAACCATTCCGACGCCACCAACGCGATCAACGCCACGATCACCGAGATCACACACAGCCGCGCTGCCGCGGCCTCTTTTCCGGGCGTTTGCACCAGGCTGTAAAGCGCCAGCGGCAAAGTGCGCGTCTCACCGGGGATGTTGGAGGCAAAGGTAATCGTCGCGCCAAACTCGGATAGCGAGCGTGCGAACGCCAGCACGCCGCCGGTCAGAATGCCCGGCAATATCAGCGGCAGGGTCACCGTCAGAAAGGTCTTCCAACGGCTCGCGCCGAGCGTGCGCGCCGCTTCCTCCAGCTTGCGATCGACCGACTCCAGCGACAGGCGCACGGCACGTACCAGCAATGGAAACGCCATCACCGCCCCAGCAAGTGCCGCCCCTTGCCAGGTAAAGGGAAGACTCACGCCCAGCGTTTCGTGCAGCCATTGGCCCAGCGTGCCTTGTCGCCCCAGCGACACCAGCAGTAGATACCCCACTACTACCGGCGGCAGCACCAACGGCAAATGCACGATGCCATCGAGAAGTGTCTTGCCCGGAAAGTCGAAACGCGCCAACACATAGGCCATGCCCAGCCCCGGCAGCAGGATCGCAGCCACCGCGACACCGGAAACCCGCAGACTCAGGGACAGCGCTTCCCATTCCAGCGGTGTCAGCATTATGACGCGTCTTCCGCCGCCACGCTCGCAAAGCCAAAGCGTTGAAAGATCGCGGCCGCCTGACGGCCATCGAGCCAATCCGCCAGAGACTTGGCCGCATCACTCGGTGCGTCGCCGATCAATGCCATCGGATAGATAATCGGCTCATGGGACGCGTCCGGGAACAGGCCTAGCGTCTTGACCTTGTCGCTGGCTTGGGCATCGCTGGCATAGACGACACCCAACGGTGCCTCGCCACGCTCGACCAGTGCCAAGGCACTACGCACGTTGTCGGCACGCGCTAGCCGTGGCGCGAGCGACATCCATTGACCGAGCGATGTCAGCGCCTGTTTGGCATAGATCCCCGCGGGGACATGCTCCGGGTTGCCGAGTGCCAGGCGCCCCTCTCCCAACCGTTCGGCGATCGAGGCGGTCTCATCCGGTGTGAAGTCCTCGAGATCGCTGTCCCGAGGCGCAATCAGAGCCAGGCGATTGCTCAGCACATCGTGGCGATGCGAAAGCGTGATCCCCTCCTGCGCGTCGAGCCAGTCCATCCAGCGCTCATTGGCCGAGAGATACACGGCCGCCGGTGCACCGTTGGCGATCTGTCGAGCCAGTGTCGATGAAGCGGCGTAAACGGGAACGACCTCGACATCATGATCGCGCATGTAACGCTCGGCCAGCGCATCCACGGCATCGGTCAACGAGGCCGCCGCAAACAAGGTCACGCGCTCGGCAGCCTGCGCCGAAGCACTGCCCAGCCCCAGCAGCAGAACGGCGCCACAAGCGAGACAGGTGCGAACCAATGAACGACGCAACATACGACTCTCCCGATAACCAATATTTAAGTACGCGTAACCGACCCATTCGCATCACGAAAATAGCATGAACGTCCTACGCCGGGCAGGTCACGCTCACTCACACGCCGATATTGGCTGCACACGCACGCACGAAAAGGGAGGCCCAAGGCCTCCCATGAAACACTCATCGGCGTATCGATAAACGCTTAGAACTCGACGCGGATGCCCGCGTTATAGCGGCGACCATCCAGCACCTTCTGGAAGTCTTCGTAATTCACGTCCTTGTCCAAAATGTTGTAGACGCCGCCGAACAGCGTGGCGCTTTCGGTCAAGCGATAGGCAGTCCCGACATCGACGAAGGTGTAGGAAGGAATCTTCTCCTCGACACCCCGGTGGCCCGTTCCCTCGCTCGTACGGCCGCGATAATTGACCCGCGTCCAGGCTGAAAGCGGTCCTTCCGGCTGCCAATTCAGCGTAGCATTGGCCATATGCTTGGGCAGATTGTTGAGCGGCTTGCCTTCATATTGGCCGCTCTTCTGCTCGGAATCGGTGTAGGTGTAATTGGCGCTCAACGAGTAATCCATTCCCAGCGGCAGGGTCAGCGTCGCCTCGACACCTTGCATGGTGACCTCGTCGACGTTATATCTCTCGCTAATGAAGTCGTAGTCATGCCCATCGTAGAGGCAGCTGGCATCCCCTGCACTTTGATCGCAGATACGCTCTTCGGTGATCTTGTCCTCGAAGTCAGTGTGGAATACGGTCAGCCCAGCCTGAGTACCCTGCTGGTTATCCCAAATCACCCCCAGTTCATGGCTGAGGCTTTCCTCCGGTTTCAAGTCTGGATTCCCCAGAATCACGGCATTGCCATTGCGCCCACCCGTGGCCTGCCCCCAGCCAGGAGAGGACTGACGCAGATCCGGCGCCCGATAGCCACTGGTCACGCCACCCTTGACCGTCCACTCAGGTGCGACATTCCATACGCCATACAAACGCGGCGACCAATGCGTGCCGTAGTTCTCATCCTTGTTGAGGCGCGCACCGCCGGTCAGCGAGAAATCCTCGGTGAGCAGCCACTCGTCTTCCAGGAACAGCGCCCACTGCCAGCGCGTCAATTCATCCAAGTCACCCGCCTCGTTACCCCCATCGGTCAGTTCCTGCTTCTCGTACTGCCCGCCCAGGGTCAGAATATGCGCCCCCAACGGCATCACGGTCTGGGAGTTGAACACTGTGCTTTCGTACGCCATATCGCGTGACGGATTATCGATCTCCTCGCGCTGCACGTAGCTGTCCGACGTGCCGAAATCCCAGCGCCCCTGGTGAGTCACAGCATAGTGGCGGCGAATATAGCCTGTCTCACTGCGTGTATTCGAAGCAGCACTAGACTTCCCCGGATTAGTAGTACGCTCCTGCTTGTTGACGCCGGCTTCGAAGTCGAGCGTCTGGCGGTCCGTCGGTGTCCAGGTGAGCTTGGCAGTGCCGTTTCTCATGCTCTGGTCGTTGTAGCCGTTTTCGATCTCGTCCTCGTTGCGCTGCGAATACTGGCCGTACACCTCCAAGCCCAGTACATCGTCCTTGAGTGGCCCACCGACATAGAAGCGAGTCTGATTGATATCGCCGGAGTCGCTATCTTCCTGAATCGTGGTTTCGGCGGTCACGCTGCCGTTCCACTCCTTGGCGACCTTGCGGGTGATGACGTTGATCACGCCCCCCAGCGCATCGGAGCCGTATAGCGAAGACATCGGCCCACGAATCACCTCGATGCGCTCGATGGCCGACAGCGGCGGCAGCCAGCCCTGCTCGATGCCAGGCCCATCGCTGTTGGGGCGCGTCTCCCGCGAGCCCTGACGCTTGCCATCGACCAGAATCAGCGTGTATTTAGATCCCATGCCGCGCAGGCTGATGTCCTGGGACGAACCGCCGCCGGTGACCATAACGCCCGGTACATCCTTCAAGGCATCGGTGATATCGCGGTAATGCTTGTTTTCCAGCGCTTCGCGATCAATGACGCTGATCGAAGCCGGCGCGTTCTTGACCTGCTGCTCGTGACCGCTGGCAGTGACGACGACGTCATTCAACTCGACGTCGTCATCGGCAGCATACGCCAAGGGCGTGCTACAGGCGGTAACGGCTAGCGCCAACGTCGATAGACGTGGAAGGTAGGACATGGTGCGTTGTTCTCCCTGATGAATCCCGCCCCGGCTGCTTCCGGGACTCTTGCGTGATGTTTTAAAATTTAATGCGAATTTTTATCATTTAGATTCTTTCACAAGGAACAACAACAGGCCACGGGACGGGGCGTTTCACAATCCGCAACGCAACGAGAGGCCATTACAGGCGTTAATGATTTTCAAAAACGTCATGCAATATGCCAGAATAGTGACCTACTCCACGCATCACACTGACGATGGCCTATGGCATGCACGATCTCGATGAACTGACCGCGTTCGCCTCGGTCATGGCGTCCGGCAGTCTGACTTCTAGTGCCCGCGAACTGGGGCTAGCGAAGTCGACCCTCAGTCGACGTATAAGTCAGTTGGAGGAACGGCTGGGCCAGCCGCTACTTCGGCGACAAGCCAACCGACTGCTTCCCACCGAAGCCGGTACGCTGTTTCTCGCCTACAGCCAGCAGATCCTGCATCTCGCTGAGCAAGGCCAGCAGGCACTCGACGACTTGCGCGCGGATGTCAGCGGAGAATTGACGGTCGAGGTGCATAATGCCTTCGCGCGTGGCTGGTTCAGCCAGCAAATGGAGGATTTCGTGGCACGTCACCCAGGCGTGCGCCTGAACCTGCATACCCGTTTGACCCCGCCTACGGGCCCCGAAGACGAAACCCTGTGCCTGTGGCTAGGCGACGTCGCCGACTGCGGCCTGCGTCAGGAGACGCTCGGCTACATGCGTCGCGGGGTCTACGCGCATCCCGACTACTTCCGGCGCCATGGCATGCCTCACCACCCCCGCGAACTGACCGAACACGCCTGGGTCGACCTGCTTGGCACCAGCGAACAAGGCGTAACGTTGCATCACGCCCGTGAAGGAGAGACCCGGATCACACTGCCACCGTCACGCCTGCACGTGGATCAATACGTGCTGCATATCGATGCCATCGCGCGGGGGCGCGGCCTAGGCCTTCTTCCCCACTGGATGGCCGAGAAACGCCTGCAGCATCATCCTGGCAGCCTGGCGCCTTGCCTCGCAGAATGGGCGCCCTCATCGCTTCCCATCACCCTGCTCTATCCATTCGGACGTTTGCCCCGCAAGAGCGTTACGCTTCTCGAGCAGATCCGCCAGACCGTTCCAGAGAGCTGGCGCCTGCATTCGCCTATCCCGCCCGAGCGCGTTTTCACGCTAGACTGACAACCTCAAAATGGCATGCTGTACTCTTTTAAAAATGCACGTTCATATAAAAGATGCGTGCATATAAAAGACTGGTTCATGTAGAAGTTGGTCCATGCGAAGGTCGGTTCATGCGAAATGCTGATATGCAGGTGTCGCGCATTTCGATAGCGTGCTAATATATTCGCTTGCCTTGGCGAACGGGAGAGGGAATGGGTCTCAAGGAAATCGCTGTAGGGGGTATTTATCTCAGTCCGCTGCTCATCTATGCCTTGTTAGGCTTCATCGGCGCACTCATCGTGCGTACCGTGTTGCACCGACTCGTCGGGCAACATATCCCGTGGTTCGAAGCGTGGTTCGATGCCGCCTTGTTCGTCATCATTACCGCCGCCGTCGCCTTTGCCTTCTCGTCCACAGCTGGAATCGTTTAAATGCGCACACCGCTACGCATGCTGATCACTCTCGTTGTCGTGGCACTGGCCGTCGCTGCCGGCGTCTGGCTTTGGCATTATTACCTTTATACGCCGTGGACCCGCGATGGTCGCGTTCGCGCCGACGTCGTCACGATCGCCCCGGATGTTTCCGGCTGGGTGCGCCAATTGCCAGTAAGTGATACACAACAAGTCGAGCAAGGCGACACTCTGTTCCAGATCGACCAGGCGCGTTATCAAGCGGCGGTCGACAAAGCCCAGGCCGTGGTCGCGTTGAACCAGGCGCAGTTGGAGCTCAAGCGACACGAGGAGAACCGGCGCAACAACCTGAGCAATCAGGCCATCAGCAGCGAGGATCGCGAAGTCGCGCGCATCGATACCCGCGTGGCAAAAGCCAATCTCGACGAGGCCCAGGCCGATCTGGAAAGCGCCCAGCTCGACCTGAAGCGGACCGTGGTCGAGGCACCCGCCGACGGGCATATCCTCAATCTGCGTCTTACCGAGGGCAACTACGTCTCGGCCGGCAATGCGGTGATGGCGCTGGTCAAATCGGATTCCTACTATGTGACCGGGTATTTCGAAGAGACCAAGATGTCGCGTATCGATGAAGGCGACACCGCCAGGATCACGCTGATGAACGGCGATACCGAGTTGCGTGGCCATGTCACGGGAATCGGTCGTGGGATCGCCGATAGCAATACCTCGCCCAACGATCAGCTCTTGCCCCAGGTCGAGCCGACCTTCAATTGGGTCAGGCTAGCGCAGCGGATTCCAGTGCGCATCGCCCTCGATGAGGTCCCCGACGAGACGCTGCTCAGTGCCGGCATGACCGCCACCATCCATATCGTCGACGACACGGACGCAGACTGAGCCGCCCATGTCGCCCTGGATCGAAACCTACCTCACTCCCTCGAAGGCGTCGCTGCAGTTCGCCACCAAGACCACCCTGGCGATGCTGCTGGCGCTTTACATCGCACTATGGTGCGATCTCGACCGTCCCTATTGGGCGTTGATCTCGGCAGCCTTTCTGCAGATTCGCCCAATGAGCGGCATGGTCGTCGAAAAGGGCATCTGCCAGATCGGTGGCACGCTCATCGGTGCGCTGGTCGGTATCGTCATCATGGCCTTCTTCGCCCAGGCACGCGTGCCCGCGCTGATTACGCTGACCCTGTGGATCATGCTCTGTACCTACGGCAGCTCGCTGTTGCGCAACAACTTTTCCTATGGCTGCATCATGGGCGCCGTGACCGCGATGCTGATCGTGGTGATTTCCGCCAACCAGCCTCCGAGTGGCATCTTCGACATCGCCGTGGCGCGGCTATCCGAACTCGGCCTCGGTGCGCTGTGTGCCACCCTGGTCAGTGCCTTGCTGTGGCCCACGCGCGTCAAGGATCATCTCGCTGGGCAGGCCGACGAAGTCATCAACCAGTCCTTCACACATGCCGGACAGCGGCTCGATGCCAGCGATGACCCCGAGGCCATGCAGCAGTCGCTGACCGCCAGCCTCGAGCCATTGACCATGCTCGAGACCGATAGCCAAGCAGCGCGCTACGAGGGGCCCGATGGCAACGGGCGTATGCGTGCCACCCACGTTCTCACCCGGCGCACGTTGCGTTTCTTCGCCACACTGGGCGCGCTTTATCAGTTGCTGCACGATCATCGCGAGCGTATCAGCACGCCCCTGCACCAGTTGGCCAGCGAGATCGCCGATGGCTTTCGCAACGCCGAGCACGTGCAAGGCGTCCCGGCGGCACGCCAACAGTTGCAGGAGCTTCGCAAGCGGGCGCACGCCTACGCCGATACTCAGCTCGATCCCTTGCAGCGCCGTGTCATTCTGGCGCTGCGTGAAGTACTCGGTCATGCCATGATCATGCTCGACGCGCGCGAGGCCATCGCCCACCCGGGGCGTAAACAACTACGCGGCGGCTCGCTTTCCTGGCACCGTGATCATCTGGTGGCGCTGCTCAACGCCGGCCGCGCAGGGCTGGTCTTCTCATGCCTGGCGGTGTTCTGGCTGCAGACCCACTGGAACAACGGCCAGGTGGCCATGCTGCTCGGCACCCTGTTCTCGGCCTTCTTCGCCACGCGCGACAACCCCGTGACGATCTGCATGATGTTCTTCAAGGGCATGCTGGCAGCGTTGCCCAGTGCCTTCCTGTTCGGGCATGTCCTGCTGTCGCAGGCCAACGGCTTTCCCATGCTCGCCATGCTGTTCGTCACGCCCCTGTTCCTGGGGCTGCTCGGCGCCTCCAACCCTCGGTTGATGGGTTACTGCCTGGCCTTCACCATCTTCAATATCCTACTGACCATGCCCGGCAACGGGATGGACTTCTCTTTTGACAGCTTCGCCAATCGCGCCATCGCCGTCATTGTCGGACTCAGCGCCGTGGTAATGGGCTTCCGCCTGTTCCCCGGTCTGGGGACACCGATCAGGCGTCGGCGGTTGATCGGCGCCATCAGTCACGACCTGCGATATATCGATCAGCAGCCTTTACATGAAGCCGAAAGCCGCTTCAGCGGTCGCATGGCCGACCGCCTACTGCAACTCGCACGGCACGACGATATGCTGCCCGAGGATCATCGCCATCTATTCATGATCGGCCTCAACGGCCTCGACCTGGGGCGCTCGTGTTTGCGCCTGCGCCATCGCCTGGACGATGCCGCACCGCCCGTGCGCGACGCCATGCGACATCTCCTGGACACGCTGGCCAACGGCTTCGAGGACAGTGCCCATGGCCGCTCGCCCCAGGGAATAAGCGAGGCCGGCCAAGCCCTGGACGACGCCATCGCACGCCATGGCGGCATCGAGGAAGACGCGCGCAAGCTCCTCGAAGGTTTGATCGAGCGACTAGTCTTGGTGCTGGAACGACAGGCCGAGGTCATGGCCGAACGTCAGACACCGGCCACTGCCACGGCCAAGACCGCCTGATGGCCGGCACCCTGCGAGAGGAACATATGCAGATTCGACCTTTTCAGCCTGTCGATGAAGAGAGCGTCATTGTGCTCTGGGAACGCTGCGAGCTAACGCGTCCATGGAACGACCCACGCCGCGACATCGCGCGCAAGCTGGCGGAAGACCCCAGTCTGTTTCTGGTTGGAGTAGAGGCGGGCACGGTGATCGCCAGTGCCATGGCGGGCTACGACGGGCATCGCGGCTGGGTGCATTACCTCGCGATCCACCCCGACCATCAGGGGCAAGGGCTCGGCACGTCTCTGCTCGCCGCCGTGGAACGCGCCTTGCAAGCCCGGGGCTGCCCAAAGCTGATGCTGATGGTCCGCAACGAACACCCCGAGCTCGTCGAGTATTACCGCCGCCAAGGGTACGACGATGGTGACTTCGTGACCCTTGGCAAGCGCTTGATCGCAGACGACTGACTCAGTCGCGGTCGACGGCGAAGGCCGACCATGCCTGGCGCGTCGGCATGACTTCGAGGCGGTTGATGTTGACGTGCGCCGGCAACGATACCGTATAGCAGATCAGCTCGGCGATATCCTCGGCCTCGAGTGGCGTGGTGTCACCGTAAAGCTTGTCGGAGGCCGCCTGATCGCCGCCAGTGCGCACCAGCGTGAACTCGGTTTCGGCCATGCCCGGCGCGATATCGGTGACCCGCACGCCGGTGCCTTGCAGATCGCAACGCAGGTTATAGGTGAACTGCTGCACGAAGGCCTTGCTCGCGCCGTAAACGTGACTCCCCGGATACGGCCACTGCCCCGCGACCGAGCCCAGGTTGACGATACTTGCGCCGGCTCCGGTCTCGATCAGCGTAGGCAGCAGCGCATGCGTCACGTTGACCAACCCGGTGATGTTGGTATCGATCATCGTATGCCAGTCGTCCAGATCCGCCTTCTGCGCCGGCTCCGGTGCCAGGGCCAAGCCGGCATTGTTGATCAGCGCCTTGACCGCGCGGAAACCCTCCGGCAACGCCGCAACGACGCCCTTGATCGCCTCGGCATCGCGCACGTCGAGCACCGCGGTATGCACGGGCACCTTGTCGCTTAGCTCCTTCTCGAGATCCTCGAGACGCTCCGCGCGCCGACCGGTGAGAATCAACGACCAGCCAGCCTCGGCGAAACGCCGTGCCGCGGCACGCCCGAAGCCCGAGGTCGCGCCAGTAATCAATACGATATCGCTCATGCTTTGCTCCTTATCCACGCACGCCCTGCCACTCATGGTACGTTCACAGCGCCATCAACCAGGATAGCCGCCCTCGATATCGACGATGCGCGTGGCATTGCGACCTACGCCACCATGCTGATCCAGCATGCGCTCGATCCAGGCATAGACCGGATCGGCATTGGAGACAAGATCCGCCGCCGAGACACACCGTGCCCACATGAAATGACCGAAGACCATGTAGTCGGCACCGCCGGGCGCTTCGCCGTCGAGGAAATCGGCCTCTTCGAGACGCCCACGCAGCGGCTCAAGGGCCGCATCGAGTGCCGATAGCCCCTTGCTGGGTGCATGCATTTCCTCGAGGCTGCGTCCCAGCGCCTTCTCACGCGTTTCTCGAAAATAGGCCTGATCGTCGGGATGCACGACATTGAACAAGTCCATGACGATGGTGCGCAGGATGCCCGGCGCCAGGGCCCGCTCGCTGTAGAACTTGAAGAAGCGCGCCCGTGACTCCGCCGTGTCGTCGCCCAACAGCGGCTTTTGGGGATATACGCGATCCAGATAGCGGAAGATCTCGTAGCTATCGGTGACCGAGGTCTCACCGTCGACGAGTACCGGCACCTTGCCTTGTCCTGAAAACGCGATCGCTTCCTTCTGCGTAAAACGCCATGGAATGAAATCGCATTCCAGGCCCTTGTGTGCCAGCGCATAACGCACGCGCCAGCAATAGGGAGAAAACCGCAGCCGCTCGTCGCGACCGCTCAACTCGTACATCTGCAACGCCATATCATCGCTCCTTCTCGAGATGCATCGCGTGGGAAGCGCCCACGCCCAGGAAGTCGACGCTACCACACGCCATGCAATCGCGCCTATGCGCTACGCACCCTGGCCACGATGTCCTTGAAAAGACTCGTCTATTAGTCGAACTCACACCGCGCAAAACGACTCGCCACTGCTCTGAATGCCTCCAACGAAGGTCACAAGAGAACACATAGATATTTGATTTTGAAATATATTTTAAGCCTCTCAGCTTACCGTCATTATTGGTAATACCAATTATCCACTAATTGGCTCCGTCGCGTTTCACGTTTATCTTTTGCTCGATGACGGGCGACATCCGTCTGCCTCCGTCTTGCGCTGTACAACAACACAATCAGGGGCATTTTCATGAATCAAACGCTGCTCTCGCTACTCGCCTTCCTGCCATTGGTGCTGGCCGGCGTATTGCTGATTGGCTTTCGGGTTCAGGCCAAGATCGCCATGCCTGTGGTGTTTCTGGTCACAGCCTTGATCGCCTTACTGGCCTGGGACATGACCTTCACACGCGTGCTGGCCTCCACGTTCCAAGGGTTGATCCTCACCGTGGCCCTTTTGTGGATCATCTTCGGCGCCATCATGCTGCTCAATACCTTGAAGCATTCCGGCGGGATCACCGCCATCCGCAACGGCTTCTCCAGCATTAGCCCCGACCGTCGCGTCCAGGCGCTGATCGTGGCGTGGCTATTCGGCTGCTTCATCGAAGGGGCATCCGGCTTCGGCACGCCCGCCGCCGTCGCCGCGCCGTTGATGGTCGCGCTGGGCTTCCCTGCATTGGGGGCTGTCACCGTGGGCATGATGATCCAATCCACGCCAGTCTCCTTCGGTGCCGTCGGCACGCCCATCGTGGTCGGTGTCACCGGCGGCCTCAATCGCAACGTGATTACCGAGCAACTGACCGCCAACGGCTCGAGCTGGGAAAGCTTCTTTCGACTGATCGCATCGGAAGTCGCCATCACCCACGCCATCGTGGGGGTCCTGATGCCGTTGATCATGGTCATCGTGATGGTGCGCTTCTTCGGTGCTAACCGCTCCTGGAAAGAGGGCCTGTCGATCACGCCGTTCGCGCTATTCACTGGTGTCGCCTTCGTGGTCCCGTACGCGCTGGTGGGCGTCGTTCTGGGCCCCGAGTTCCCGTCAATGATCGGCGCCCTGGTCGGGCTGGCCATCGTCGTGCCGGCCGCCAAGAAAGGCTTCCTGCTGCCCAAGGACACCTGGGATTTCCCCGACAGCACGACCTGGCCGGACGAATGGCTGGGAAACCTGGAGATCAAGATGGACCAAGTCGCCGGCAAGGCACCGATGTCGATCTTCATGGGCTGGGTGCCCTACGTGCTGCTGGCCGTCCTGCTGGTCATCTCGCGCACCGTGCCGTCGGTCACTTCGGCACTGCAATCGATCAGCGTGAGCTGGAACAACATCCTCGGCGAGAGCGGTGTGTCGGGCAGCCTTCAACCGCTGTACCTTCCCGGCGGCATCATTCTCATCGTCGTGCTGCTCACCGTACTGCTGCACCGCATGCGCGCCAGCGAACTGGGGGCGGCCTTCAGCGAGTCGACCAAGACACTGCTGGGCGCCGGGTTCGTGTTGATCTTCACCGTGCCCATGGTGCGCATCCTGATCAACTCCGGCGTCAACCAGGCGGACCTGGTCTCGATGCCGGTGGCCATGGCGCAACTGGTGGCCGATGGCGTGGGACACGTCTATCCGTTCTTCTCCCCCGCCGTCGGGGCGCTGGGTGCCTTCATCGCCGGCTCCAACGCGGTGTCCAACCTGATGCTCTCGGACTTCCAGTTCAACGTCGCCGAGGCGCTGGGCGTGTCCACCGCGATGATGGTGGCCCTACAGGCCGTGGGCGCCGCCGCCGGCAACATGATCGCCATCCACAACGTGGTCGCCGCCTCCGCCACCGTGGGGCTGCTGGGCCGCGAGGGCACCACGCTGCGCAAGACGATCCTCCCCACCCTGTACTACCTGATCTTCACGGGACTCATCGGGTTGATCGCCTTCTACGTGATCGGCGTGAGCGACCCGCTCATGGGCTAGCGCCCGACCACCACGCGCTTTCACATCATCGCCCACACTATCGCCCCGCCCCGGCCATGCCGGGCGGGGTTTTTCTTCGGGGGTATTATTGGTAAGACCAATTCTCCAATCATTAGGCTTTCGGCTAATAGGCACGGCCGCATGCCATAAGAGAATATGGAAACACTTTCCATAAGCGGCGGGGTCCGGCGCCATGCGCCTGACGTCCTCGCCCACGCGTGGCGGCATCGCCCAAGGAGACCGCATGAACATCCTCTTTGACGAACGCCTGGACGGCACGCTGCCGGCGGTCGACAAGGATGCCCTTGTCACGCATCTGACCGCGCACCTCCCCGACATGACGCTACTGCATCGCGAGGAGGACCTGCGTCCCTTCGAATGCGACGGCCTCTCGGCATACCGCGTGCTGCCCATGCTCGTGGCACTGCCCGATACCCTGGAACAGGTGGAAGCCCTGCTCGGCATCTGCCACGCCCAGGGCGTTCCGGTGGTCACGCGCGGCGCGGGCACCGGCCTCTCCGGTGGCGCCCTGCCCCTCGAAAAGGGAGTGCTGCTGGTGATGTCCCGCTTCAGCCGCATTCTCGACATCGACCCCGAGGCCCGCACCGCACGCGTGCAACCCGGTGTGCGCAACCTGGCGATTTCCGAGGCGGCTGCGCCCCATGGGCTGTATTACGCACCCGACCCTTCTTCGCAGATCGCCTGCTCGATCGGCGGCAACGTTGCCGAGAACGCCGGGGGCGTGCACTGCCTCAAGTACGGGCTGACCGTGCACAACGTGCTCGCGGTGAACATCCTGACCATCGAAGGGGAGCACATCACGCTCGGCAGCGAAGCCCTGGATACGCCGGGCTTCGACCTGCTGGCGCTGTTCACCGGCTCTGAAGGCATGCTCGGCGTGATCACCGAAATCACCGTCAAACTGCTGCCCAAGCCGGAAAGCGCCAAGGTACTGATGGCCAGCTTCGACGACGTCGAGAAGGCCGGCAAGGCGGTGGGCGACATCATCGCCGCCGGCATCATTCCCGGCGGCCTGGAAATGATGGACCGACTGGCCATTCAAGCCGCCGAGAACTTCGTCAAGGCCGGCTACCCGGTGAAGGCCGAGGCCATCCTGCTGTGCGAGCTGGATGGCGTGGAAGCCGACGTTCATGATGACTGCGAAACGGTTCGCCGAGTGCTCGAGGCCGCCGGCGCGACCGACATTCGGCTCGCCCGCGACGACGCCGAGCGCGCCACCTTCTGGGCCGGGCGCAAGAACGCCTTCCCCGCGGTGGGACGCATGTCGCCCGACTATTATTGCATGGACGGCACCATTCCCCGGCGCGAGCTACCGCGTGTGCTCAAGGGCATCGCCGACCTCTCGGCAACCCACGGCCTGCGCGTGGCCAATGTCTTCCATGCCGGCGACGGCAACATGCACCCGCTGATCCTGTTCGATGCCAATGCGCCGGGAGAACTGGCACTGGCCGAGGAAGTGGGCGGTAAGATCCTCGAACTCTGCGTCGAGGTCGGCGGCAGCATTACCGGCGAGCATGGCGTGGGGCGCGAAAAGATCAACCAGATGTGCGCCCAGTTCTCCCCCGACGAGATCACGGTCTTTCATGCCGTCAAAGCCGCCTTCGACCCACTCGGGCTGCTCAATCCCGGCAAGAACATTCCGACGCTGGCGCGCTGCGCCGAATTCGGTGCCATGCACGTGCATCACGGCAACCTGCCGCACCCCGAGTTGCCGCGTTTCTAAGGAAGCGCTTAATAAATCGGCGAGCGGTGTAAAGCACGAGGCGTACGGAGCACAGGAACCGGAGCCTATGGGGTATAGGTGAGGATGCCGCGCACCGCACAACGAAGTGATTTGCCCGCGCAGACATTTATGCAGTGTTTCCCCAACGGCATGCGTGCGAAGGAGACAACATGACGCATCCACAGGATCAACATCCGCCACAGGACGCACGCACCTTGCCGGCGCGCGATCACGATGCCAGCGAGACCCTGCTCGAACGCGTGCGCCAAGCCGCGGCGACCGGCACGGCGCTGCGCCTCGTCGGGGGTGGCAGCAAGGGGTTCTATGGTCGACCGGTCGCCGGCGAAACGCTCTCGCTGGCCGAGCACACCGGCATCGTCAACTACGACCCCGTCGAACTGGTGGTCACGGTACGCGCCGGCACCCGCCTGGCCGATCTGCAAGCCGTGCTGGCCCAAGAGGGACAGCAACTGGCCTTCGAACCACCTCATTTCGGCGAGAACGCGACCGTGGGCGGCACGGTGGCCTGCGGGCTTTCCGGCCCACGCCGTCCGTGGGCCGGCAGCGTGCGCGATTTCGTGCTCGGCACACGCATGATCACCCATGACGGCAAGCGGCTGCATTTCGGTGGCGAGGTCATGAAAAACGTCGCTGGTTACGACCTCTCGCGGCTCATGGTCGGCGCCCAGGGCACGCTCGGCATCATCGACGAGGTCTCGTTCAAGGTGTTGCCGCGCCCCGCCGCCAGCGCCACGTTGCGCCTCGAGATGGGGCTGGGCGACGCCATGGCACGCCTCGCCGAATGGGGACGCAAGCCGATGCCCATCACCGGCGCCGCCCACGACGGCGAGACCTTGCATGTGCGGCTCGAGGGAGGTGCCAGTTCGGTGGCCAATACCCAGGCGCAACTGGGTGGCGAGCCGGACGATACGGCGTTCTGGACGCAACTGCGCGAACTCGAACTAGCGTTCTTCTCGCGCCGACACGACGACCGCCCGCTCT
The DNA here is from genome assembly GCF_023061185.1 of Chromohalobacter beijerinckii. Taxonomy (GTDB): domain Bacteria; phylum Pseudomonadota; class Gammaproteobacteria; order Pseudomonadales; family Halomonadaceae; genus Chromohalobacter; species Chromohalobacter beijerinckii. The sequence goes on along the minus strand of NZ_JAKGAK010000003.1, from coordinate 269,210 downwards.
GGCGGCTGTCGCTACCGCATCGCGCACCGCCCCTGGCACTCGACGGCGACACGCTCGTCGACTGGGCCGGCGCCCAACGCTGGCTGCGCAGCGAGCTTCCCGCCGCGACGATTCGCCAGCACGCCGCTCAGGCCGGCGGCCATGCCACCCTTGTCGACCGTGACCGAGCGCACGGCGTCGACGCGCCGTTCACACCGCTTTCCGTGGTGATGGACAAATATCATCGCCAGCTCAAGGCCAAGCTCGACCCCAAGGGGATCTTCAATCCCGGGCGACTCTACGAGGGGCTATAGCCATGCAGACGAATTTTTCCGACGAGGCGCTGCGCCAACCGCACATCCGTGAGGCCGACCGCGTCCTGCGATCGTGCGTGCACTGCGGCTTCTGCAACGCCACCTGCCCGACCTATCAACTGCTGGGCGACGAGCGCGACGGCCCGCGCGGGCGCATCTACCTGATGAAGGAGCTGCTCGAAAGCCGCGACGATGACGACCAGGTCACCCACGAAACGCAAACCCACCTTGACCGCTGCCTGAGCTGTCGCAACTGCGAGACCACCTGCCCCTCGGGGGTCGAGTACCACAAGCTGCTCGACATCGGGCGCGCCGAGGTCGAGCGTCGCGTCGGGCGTTCCTACAAGGAGCGTGCCTTGCGTTACGGCCTACGCAAGGCACTGGTCGAGCCGCGTCGCTTCCAGGCATTGCTAGCTTTGGGACAAACCTTTCGCCCTCTAGCGCCGGGGCCTCTCAAGGACAAGATTCCTCCCCGTGCAGTCAACGTGGGGCGCGCCGCGCCCGCGACTCACGCCCGCCATATGCTGGTGCTCGAGGGCTGCGTACAGCCTGGGCTGTCGCCGAACACCAATGACGCCGCGACCCGCGTTCTCGACCGGCTGGGCATTGCCCTGAACTCAGCCCCCGCGGCAGGCTGCTGCGGCGCCATCGACTATCATCTCAATGCCCAGGAGGCTGGCCGCGAGCGCATGCGGGCCAACATCGACGCCTGGTGGCCATACATCGACCAAGGCGTCGAAGCCATCGTGCAGACCGCCAGCGGCTGCGGGGCGTTCGTCAAGGAATACGGTGATATGCTCGCCGACGACCCGCGCTACGCCGACAAGGCCAAACGCATCAGCGCCCTGGCCAAGGACCTGGTGGAAATCCTGCGGGAAGAAGACCTGGACGCATTGGCGATTCACGGCGACGCACGACTCGCCTTCCATTGCCCTTGCACGCTGCAGCACGCCCAGAAACTGGGCGGCGCGGTGGAAAGCGTGCTCGGCCGCCTGGGATTCACACTGTCCCCGGTGCGCGATCCCCATCTATGCTGTGGATCGGCCGGTACCTACTCGATCACCCAGCCCGCCTTGGCAACACAGTTACGTGACGACAAGCTCGACGCGCTCGAGGCCGGTCAGCCCGACGAAATCGTCACCGCCAACATCGGATGCCAGACTCACCTGAGCGGCGCAGGGCGCACCACCGTCCGGCACTGGATCGAAGTCGTCGATGAGGCGCTGACATCGGCACCGAATGACGAGGCGCGGACAGCATAGCTCGTAGCTCACATTTCCCACAGGAGACCTGCATGAAAACTCAAGCCGTACTCGAACTCAGTGACGTCAACCGGCTGCTCGACGCCGGGCAACAGGAAGCCGAGGCCAATGGCTGGGCGGTGACCATCGCCGTGGCCGATGCCGGCGGCCATCTGCTCGGCTTGCGCCGCCTGGACGGCGCAGCCCCGTTCAGCGCCGGGATTGCCACCGAAAAGGCCCGCAACGCCGCCATCGGCCGCAAGGAAACCCAGGCCTTCGAGGACATGATCAACAATGGCCGCACCGCCTTCATCAGCGCGCCGATGCAGGCGTTGCTCGCCGGTGGCGTGCCGGTGATCGTCGAGGGCGAGGTCGTCGCCAGCGTGGGGATCTCGGGCGTCAAGCCCGACCAGGACGTGCAGGTCGCCAAGGCCGCCGTCACCGCCTTGGCGTGACCCTTCGCGCGACGTGAGACACGCCGCAGGCGTGTCTCCGCTTCCCCACCCTTTCCTCCACTTCTCCCTTATCGACCCTGCAAGATCGTTTTTTCGTTGCCATACTCGCTAGTCACATACTTACTAGCCACCATACGATGAGTTCGCGACGTATCGTATTCATCGTAGGTGGGTGACCGCAGGAGGAGTCAGCATGGCACGTTCGCTCACGGATGATGCAGTACACGGCCAGCAAAGCGCGCACGATGCGCCGGGTGGCGGCTGGCAGTCGATCCGGGCCACCGAGACGCATTTCCTGCGCGAGAAAGTGCCCTTCCAGGGCAACGCCTTGATGCTCAAGATCAATCAACCCAAGGGCGGATTCGAATGCCCTAGCTGTGCCTGGCCCAATCCGGCAAAGCCCGGCCCGGCGGAGTTCTGCGAGAACGGCGCCAAGGCCGTCGCCTGGGAAGCCACGGCGGCCCGTACCACACCGGAGTTCTTCGCCCAGCATACGCTGACCGAACTTCTCGACTGGTCGGATCACGCGCTCGAGAAGCAAGGCCGGTTGACGCATCCCATGCGCTACAACGCCACCACCGACAAATACGATCCCATCGACTGGGACACTGCCTTTCGCGAAATCGGCGAGCGCCTCAAAACCTACGATCCTCAGAAAGTCGAGCTTTATACGTCGGGGCGCACCTCCAACGAAGCGGCGTTTCTGTGGCAGCTATTCGGTCGCATGCTCGGCACGCACAATTTCCCGGATTGCTCCAACATGTGTCACGAGACGACCACCGTGGCGCTCCCCCAAAGCATCGGTGTGGGCAAGGCCACCACCACGCTGGAAGACTTCGAGCATGCCGATGTGATCTTCCTCTTCGGTCAGAATGCCGGCACCAACAGCCCGCGCATGATGGGTCTGCTCCATGAGGCTCGCCAGCGAGGGGCGGAAGTCATCACCTTCAACCCATTGCGCGAGCGGGCGCTGGTCAAGTTCGCCAACCCGCAGACGCCACGCGACATGCTGACCAACCGCGGCGTACCGATCAGCAGCCAATATCATCAACTGCGTATCGGTGGGGATATCGCTGCGATTCAGGGCATGTGCAAGCGTATTCTGGAGGTCGACGATCAAGCACGCCAAGACGGGCGTCGGGGCGTGATCGATCACGACTTCATCAGTATGCATACCGCCGGTTTCGAGGACTTCGCTGCGCATTGCCGAGCGCTGTCCTGGGAACGTCTCGAACGTCATAGTGGCCTCGAGCGTAAGGCCATGGAGGAAGCCGCCGAGGCATGGATGCGTGCCGAGCGCGTTATCTGCTGCTGGGGCATGGGCATTACCCAGCACATACGCGGTGGCGACAACGTCCACCAGATTCTCAATCTGCTGTTGATGGGCGGACATATCGGTCGCCGGGGGGCCGGCGCCTGCCCGGTACGCGGCCATTCCAACGTCCAGGGCGACCGCACGGTGGGCATTTTTCACAAGTCGGGCGAGGCCTTCCTGTCGAAGCTGGATGAGGTCTTCGGCATCGACTGCCGTCGCGAACACGGTCACGACGTGGCGCTTTGTTGCGAAGCCATTCTGCGCGACGAGGTCGACGCCTTCCTCGGCATGGGTGGCAACTTCTTCCGCGCGATTTCGGATCAGGCGCGCGTCGCCGCACGCGTCAAACATATTCCGTTGACCGTGCAGATCGCCACCAAGCTCAACCGTAGCCATCTGCTCCACGGCAAGGCCGCTTACTTGCTGCCGCCCTTGGCGCGTACCGAGAAAGATGTCCAGGCCGGGGTCGAACAGACCATCACCATCGAGGACGGCATGTGCAACGTGCAAGGCTCGACCGGCGCACTGGAGCCAGCCTCACCGCATTTACGTTCGGAGATCGCCATCGTCGCCGGGCTAGCGCGGGCCACGCTCACCCCCAATCCCAAGGTCGATTGGGAGTGGTTATGCGAGGATTACGCACGCATTCGCGACAAGATCGAAGCCACGCAGCCCGAGACGTTTCGCGACTACAACCGCCGGCTCGACGCAGAAGGCGTGTTTCATCTCGATATCGCCGCGCGTGACCGTCTCTGGCACACCGACTCGGGTAAGGCTAATTTCCTGTTTCCCGGCGACATGCTCACCGAGGACGACTCTGCCCCCGACGACACGCACTTCCAACTGCTCTCGATCCGCGGCCACGACCAATACAACACCACCGTATATTCATACGACGACCGTTATCGTGACATTTATGGCACCCGCAGCGTGGTGATGATGAACCCCGCGGACATGGAGAAACACGGCTTCGAAGCGGGACATCGCGTTACGTTGACCGCCGTCAGCGACGATGGCATCGAACGCCAGGTAGCCGGTTTCAAGCTCATCGCCTATGATTTACCAGAGAACTGCCTGGGCGCGTACTACCCGGAAGTGAACGACCTGATTCCTGTCACCAACCGGGACCGCCAAAGCAATACCATCGCCGGCAAGTCGATACCGGTCACCTTATCGCTGATGTCGAGCGAAGAAGTCGAGAACGCCACGGGAATGCTCGCCACGAGTTGAGCGCCCATGAGTCCCACCGCAGGCACGGCATGCCACATGCCGAGGAGACGACATGGCAGGAGGATGGTCGAAGGACGGTGCCGTACAGGAGCAGATCGATAGCACCGTCGAAGACGCTATACAACGCTCGCGCCAACGGCTACCCAGCGGCGAGAGCCTGCGTCATTGCGAGGAATGTGGCGCCCCCATTCCCGAGGCACGACGCGACGCCGTGCCCGGGGTGCGCTTGTGCGTTGACTGCCAAAGCGAGCGTGACCGTCATGAGCGTCGTGATGACAGCGGTTATAATCGCCGGGGCAGCAAGGATAGCCAATTGCGTTGAACCAATCGTTCCGCCGTCGGTGAATCGCATTGCAGCCGACGGCGGGATGATCGTTTTCATCATCACGCGGTAATTTCCTGCCACGCATTGTGTAGATTTATCATCCCCCTATTAAGGCAACTTTTAAACACACAATAATAGTTTTTCATTAAATATATGACATAATAATGCCAATATAATCATCATTGACACAAACACCTGCGCACTCTTAAATAAACACATAAACAATATTAGGGAGCCAGGGTGATGCGCAGCCTAAACAAACAACAAAAAGACAATGTCTTCATATTGCTCGAGAACACCCGTTGCTCGAGCGATCACCGTGCTTCATTGCTGTTCGAAAACCCTGAATACGAAGTGATCTGTTACCGCAACGATGCACTTCAAGGAGCCTTGCGCGAGCTCGATGAGTTGCGTGAGCAAGGCTATTACGTATCCGGCTACCTCGCCTACGAAGCGGGCTACGCGCTTGCCGACAAGCCGGATTTCAAGTTTTGCAAGCGCGCCAAGAGCGATTCCCCACTCGTGCATTTTTATGCGTTTCGCGATGTGCGCCGTTTATCACAGCATCAAGCCGGCCGGTTCCTCGAAGCGCGCACGCCCGACACGACACCCGCGGCCATTCGCCACTTGGCGCTCAACGCGCGACGCGAAGAGTATCTCGCCAATATCGACAAGATAAAATCTTATATTCGTGAAGGCGATACTTACCAAGTCAACTACACACTAAAATATCGCTTCGAATATCAAGGCGCACCCGTCGCCTTGTATAGCAAACTCCGAAGTCGCCAGAAAGTCGAGTTCGGGGGATTACTCAACTTTCCGGAGTATGCGGTGCTATCGTTATCGCCGGAACTCTTCCTGCGTAAACAAGGTACGGCGCTAGAATCCAAGCCCATGAAGGGCACCTTTCCACGCGGCACATCGGCCGAAGAGGATGCCCATATTCTCGACACGATGCGCAACGACACGAAGACACGTTCCGAGAACGTGATGATCGTCGATTTGCTGCGCAACGATGTCAGCCGCGTCGCCTCGCCAGGCTCCGTGGCGGTCAAGAATCTGTTCGAGATACAGACCTTCGAGACGCTGCATCAGATGATTTCCACCGTGACCGGCAAGATCGACACCAACGCCAGAATCGAGCAGGTATTCCGCGAGCTGTTCCCCTGTGGCTCGATCACCGGCGCCCCCAAGATACGCACGATGCAGATCATCGAGGAACTGGAGCACGAGCCGCGCGGTGTCTATACCGGCGCGATCGGCTACCTGACGCCGCACAACGATTTCTGCTTCAACGTGCCCATCCGCACCTGCATCGCGCATGCCGATGGCCATGCGGAGATGGGCATTGGCGGCGGCGTGCTTCATGAGTCCGACCCCGAGGCCGAATACGAGGAATGCCTGCTCAAGGCACGTTTCTTGAGCGGGCTCAATCAGGACCTGCAACTCATTGAGACCATGCGTTACCGGGCGGATGGTGCCCATATCGAGCACCTCGAAAAACACCTGCAACGGCTGTCACACGCGGCACGCGATCTACACTTCGTCTATGCAGCCGCCAGCACCCGACTGGCACTCGCCGAAGCCATCGACGGGCTCGAGCAAGATACACGTGTGCGCCTTTCCCTAGCCCATGACGGCCAGTTCGATATTACCACCACGTCGCTTGGACCGGAGGACGAAGCGCCCTCTGCGGTGCGACTGGGCATCAGCACCCACCCCATCGATCAGCACGCCTTCTTGCTGCATTACAAGACCACCGCACGCGATCTCTACGACAGCGAATACCAGCGACATCAGGCTCAGGGCGACTATGACGTCGCCTTCCTCAACCACGAAGGCCGGGTCACCGAGGCCAGTCGTCATAATCTATTCATCGAGAAGGACGGCTTGCTGCTGACACCGCCTCTCGACGAAGGCGTCCTGCCCGGCATCGCCCGCGACACGCTCATCGAAGCGAGTTGCGAACGCTGTTGCGAACGCCCGATCACGCCGCGGGATCTACTCGACGCCGACGCCATATGGCTAACCAACGCCGTACGTGGCGTCATACCGGTCACGCTCAGCGATCAAGCCATACAAACCCTTACCGCCTGGGCAGGCCAGGAGACTACCTATGCTGTGTCTAATTGATAACTACGATTCGTTCACCTACAACATCGTGTCCTACCTCAACCAACTGGGCATCCAGCCCTGGATCGTCAAGAACGACGCGATGACGCTTGACCAACTGGCGAGCCACGACATCGAGGGCATCCTGATCTCACCGGGACCCTGCACGCCATCGCAGTCCGGCATTACGCTCGAGGCCGTCAAGGCCTACGCGGGTAAAGTCCCGATTCTGGGGATCTGCCTGGGTCACGAAGCGATCGCCGAGGCCTTCGGTGGGTATATCGAGCATGCTCGCGAGGTCATGCACGGTAAGGTATCGCACGTACACCACGACGGACGTGGCGTGTTCGCCGGCGTCAGCCAACCGGTGCGCGTGACGCGCTACCATTCACTGATCGTCACCCGCCAGCGCATGCCCGCCGATTTCGAGATCAGTGCCTGGACCTGCGACGCACAGGGCAATATCGAGGACGTCATGGGCATCCGACATCGCGACCTGGACATCGAAGGCGTTCAGTTTCACCCCGAGTCTATCCTCACCGAGCATGGCCATCTCATGCTGGCGAACTTTCTCCGAAAACTCGATCAACATCGCCCATCGCTAGGGAAAGCAGTCGGTTTCTAGGTAGATATTTCAGGGAAAGATCCACATGTACACCGGTACCGAAAGCCCCACGACGGCGCGTGACAGCGAGATACTCGCGCGCCTCACCGAGAACTGGAACCAGCGCGTCGCGGTGCGCAAGGCGCGGCTCGACTTGAGCGAATATTACGACACCACGGCGCCAGATTTCCCACCATCAATGGTGCCCTTCTGGGACGACCCGCGTTTCCAGACCATCGACGAAGCGGACAAGCGCCGTGTGCTCGCCGGCGCCTGGATCAACTACAACGAGAAGACGATCTTCGTCGAGGACAAGGTCATCAATCCCATGTGCTCGTTGCTGCTGCGCGATGCCTTGCCCGGTGTCAGCGACACTGTCTCCAAAAAGGCGATCGCGCAAACCCAAGTGGATGAGCAATTCCACATCCTGATGTGCTTGGAGGTCTGTGACTGCGCACGCCGCCAGCACCAGCTACATGACTTGCGCATTCCCACGCCCCTGCTCGAGCAGCGCATGGAGACAGCGCTTTCCAAGGCGGACAACGAGCGCGAGTTCGCCTTGATCCGCATGGCCTACGCCACCGTGGCCGAGATGACCATCAACGTGTTCTTGAAACGTCTCTCGCAGGACCGCAGCATCCAGCCACTCAACCGTCTGAACACCGAACTTCACCGCCAGGACGAAGCCTCGCACGCCGCCATTTTCGGCGAGATTGCCCGCGCCGTTTACGAGCGTCTCGGTGCCGGACAGCAAGCCATCTTTCGCGCTCACCTGCTGCGCGCCATCGACGACTTCGTCGAACTCGACGTAGGCTTCTGGCGCGCCATTCTCGATTACCTGGCGATTCCCGAACGCGAGAGCATACTTCAAGACATGGCCTCGAAGAGCCGCACGAACCGCTCACTTCGCGATTACAGCGCGCTGGTCAAACTGTTGCGACAGATCGGCATTCACGAAGGCTCGAGTTTCGTTTTCCAATAACACGACACCGCACGAGCGGAGGCAACGCCTTGGCGCACTCAGGCGCCAAGGCGGCATCAAAGTGGGGCAGGCTCAGCGCGCGTGGAATTCACGCCCGGCCAGGGTCGGCGCGATCACGCCCGCGCGCACCACGAAGTCGCCGAATGCCTCATCCGCCTCGCGTTCGGCGGCGTAACGTTGAATCAGCGGCGTGAGCTCCTCGAGAATGGTCGCTTCGTCGATGTTCTCGCGGTAGAGCTTGTTGAGGCGCTCGCCGGCGAAGCCGCCCCCCAGATAAAGGTTGTAGCGTCCCAAGGTCTTGCCCACGAAGCCGATTTCCGCCAGGTAGGGCCGCGCACAACCGTTGGGGCAACCCGTCATACGCACGATGATGGCGTCGTCACTCAGGCCCGCGTCATGCATGATCGCCTCGAGCCGGTCGATGAGTGACGGCAGATATCGTTCGCTTTCGGCCATCGCCAAACCACAAGTGGGGAATGCCACGCAGGCCATTGCATGACGGCGCAGCGGCGTCGTCTCGAACGTCATCGCGTAATCCGCTAACAATGTGTCGATGGCCTCGCGACGCGCCTCGGGCACCTGAGTGATGATCAGATTCTGGTTGGTGGTCAACACGATATCGCCATCGTGCGCCTTGGCGATCTCGCGCATGCCCGTCATCAGCTGAGCGCCCCCGTCGACATCTGCCAGACGCCCGTTCTGAACGAACAATCCGTAATGCCAAAGGCCGTCTTCACCCTGATACCAGCCGAGCCGATCACCATTGTGAGTGAGCGGCAATTCATGCGCCGGCGCCAGCGACTCGCCCAAATACTCCTCGACACGCTCGCGGAAGCCTTCAACGCCCAGGGCCTCGACGGTGTACTTGAGACGCGCCTGCTTACGGTCGTGGCGATTGCCGTTATCACGCTGCACGAGCATGATCGCCTCCGACACGGCGGCCACGCGATCCGGCGTGCAGTAGCCGACGATGTCGGAAAGCCGCGGAAAGGTCGCGGTCTCACCGTGTGTCATGCCCATACCGCCACCGATGCAAACATTGAAGCCCTTGAGCTCGCCGGCCTGTACGTCGGCGATGAAGCCGACATCGTGGGCGAACACATCGACATCGTTTTCAGGCGGAATCGCCAGCGCGACCTTGAACTTGCGCGGCAGATAGTGCCGCGTATAGAGCGGCTCGACCTCGTCATCGGTTTCTTGAGGCCCGCCCGCCACGCGCTCCTCACCGAGGAAGATCTCGTGGTAGGCCCGAGTGCTCGGCAACAGACGAGTGCTGATCTCGTGCGCGAGGTCGTAGACCTGACGGTGCACCGGCGAGCGGTGCGGGTTGGCACTGCAGATCACGTTGCGGTTGACGTCGCCACAGGCGGCGATGGTGTCCATCATCGCCTTGTCCAGCGCTTGCAAGTGGCCGCGCAGGTTTTCCTTGAACACGCCGTGATACTGAAAGGTCTGGCGCGTAGTGATACGCAGCGTGCCGTTGGCATAGCGCATGGCGTTGTCGTCCAGTGTCAGCCACTGCTCAGGCGACACCCGCCCACCGGGTAAGCGCAGGCGCACCATGAACGAATACAGCGGCTCCAGCTTGCGATGGCGACGGTCGTCGCGCACATCACGATCATCCTGCTGATAGAAGCCGTGAAATTTGGTCAGTTGGGTATCCGCTTCATTGACCGCGCCGGTGGCCCGGTCGGCCAAGCTCTCCTCCAAGGTGCCATACAAATAGTGGCTCTCGACCTTGAGCCGTTCGTTGGTGTGCAGCTCGTCGAGCGACACGTCACGCATCTTGGCGATGATATCCATGTCGATCTCCTCAATAGACGTCGCGCTGATAGCGCTTTTGCTGCTGCAGGTCACGCAGGTACTCGGCAGCGGCTTCATCGTCGTATTCACCCTGCTCACGAATCACATCGAGCAAGGCCTGGTGGACGTCCGGCGCCATGCGCTCGGCATCGCCGCACACGAAGACATAAGCCCCGGCCTGTAGCCAATCATAGAGGGTAGCGGCCTGTTCGCGCAGGCGATCCTGCACATAAACCTTGTCTTGTTGGTCGCGGGAAAACGCCACGTCCAGTCGCGACAAGAGTCCTGTCTTGCGCCATTGCAGCCATTCGGCCTGATACAGGAAGTCGCTTCGCCGCCGCCGATCGCCGAAGAACAGCCAGTTGTCACCGCTCGCCCCACGCGCTTCGCGCTCCTGGAGAAAGGCCCGAAACGGTGCCACACCCGTGCCCGGACCAATCATCACGATGGGTGCCGCATCATCGTCGGGTAGCTTGAAGTGCTTGTTGTGATCGATGTAAATCGGCACTGAATCGCCGGGCTGCACGCGATCGGCGAGATAGGTCGTCGCCACACCGCCGCGAGCGCGACCATGCGTCTCGTAGCGCACCACGGCCACCGTGAGATGCACTTCGTCGGGAGACGCGGCCTGGCTCGAGGCAATCGAGTACAAGCGCGGCGGCAACTTGCGCAGCGCACGAATGAAGGTGTCCGCCTCCAGCCCCTCGACCGGAAAATGCTCCAGCACATCGATGATATGCCGTCCCTGAAGCCATTCGCGCAGCTCGTCGCGCGATTCCTCGTCGAGCAGGCGACGCAGTTCGGCATCGTCGCTGATCTCGGCCCAATGATTGAGGAAGGGACGCGTCAGCGTGGTGACCTCGAAATCGTTGAGCAAGGCATCGCGCAGCTGGCGCCCTTCCTCGAACGGTGCCTCGCCATCCAGTCGCAAGGCGGCCAGCAATTCATCGACATAAACAGGGTCGTTCTGCGGCACGACGCCCACGGCGTCACCGGGACTGTATTCCAGACCCGATTCTTCCAGGGACAACTCGACATGCAGCGTCTGCTTGTCGGAATCCTCAGTATTGAGCGGCTGCGCCTCCAGCACTTCCGCCTGGAAGGGATGCGAACGTGAGTAGGTCACCGCGACGTTCCCGGAACCCGACACGACACCCGCATCGCTCTGCGCCGAGGCCCCTGCAAGTTCCGCGAAGGCCGCGAGGGTCGATTCGATCCACTGCGTGGCGGTCTCCTCGTAGTCGACATCGGCATCGACACGTGCGCACAGGCGCTGCGCGCCGAGGGCCTCGAGACGGGAATCGAGGACCTTGCCGGACTCGCAGAAATATTCGTAACTGGCGTCGCCGAGTCCAAAGACGGCGAAGCGATGGTCGTCACTCAAACGTGGCGCCTTGCGTCCGGCCAGCAACTCGTAAAAACCCAAGGCGCTATCCGGCGGGTCGCCATCGCCCTGGGTACTGACCACCGCCATCAGCCGAGTGGCCTGCTTGAGGTCTTGCTTGCCGAAGGACGCCATATCCTTCAGCTCGACATCAAGCCCCCAAGCACGTGCCCGCTCGGCCGCCTGTTCGGCCACACCTTCGGCGTTGCCGGTCTGGCTGCCAAACAACACGGTCAGCGGCTCGCCAGGCGACGACGCCGTTTCGGCGCCCGGCGCGGCCGTCGGCGTATCGTACGCATCAAGTCCAGCCAAATATCCCTGCAGCCAGGCACGCTGCCGGGCGTCGAGATCGGCCAGCGCGTCATTGAGCCGTCGCGCCTGATCGGCACTGAGGGGGCTGTTCGATTCGGACAAGCGTCCCTGCGACATTGGACCTCTCATCGTTGCCGTAAATGATCGGGAGACGAAAACCCCTAGGCTAGGCAAATCTAAAAAGAATTAAAAATTCTAAAACGCGATCTTTATATTCTTTTTAAGCTTAAACCATCGAATCACGCACCTGGCCATCGTTCGCCTGCGAACCTCCTGGTCTTCAAGGTGTCAGCTCTCTAGACTAGATCCATATCTCGAACGCTTCACCCATCCAAGGAGACACCATGAGCGACTCCGCCGTCACGACCCAGTGGATCGACATTCCTTCGCATGACGGGCAGACCTTCAAGGGCTATCTGGCCCTGCCACCCGCGGGCAAGGGCCCCGGTATCGTCTTGATTCAGGAAATCTTCGGCGTCAACGCGCATATCCGCAGCGTCGCCGAACAGTACGCGCAGGACGGCTACGTTGTCCTCGCGCCGGATGTGTTCTGGCGTCAGGAGCCAGGCGTGGAACTCGCCTACGAGGGTACCGACATGGACAAGGCCTTCAAACTCGTCGGCGATATCGACTTCACGGTGGCCGTCAAGGACCTGGCCAGCACCACTCAGGTCTTGCGCCAGCGCGCCGAATGCGAAGGCGACATCACCGCTATCGGCTACTGCATGGGCGGTATACTCGCCTATCTGGCCGCCATTGAGTCAGGCGTCGACCGCGCGGCGAGCTTCTACCCCGGAGGCATCCACAAGCACTTGGACAAGGCGCCGCGTCTCGACGTACCGGTACAGTTCCATTTCGCCGGCAACGACGGGCATATCCCCGCCGAGACCGTCGACCAAGTCCGCACCACCTTCGCCGACCGCGACGACGTCACGATCAACGTCTACGATGGGGCCGACCACGGTTTCAACTGCTGGGCACGTAGCGCCTACCACCGTCACGCGGCTGCGCTTTCCCATGGTCGCACCCTGGTCTTCCTCGAAGGCCAGGACTGACCTCGGCGAGGCCCACGATCCCGAGAAACCCTCGCCTGAGGGTTTCTCGTCATCAACGAACGGACGCCCCGGCGTTTTCCATGGAGTCCCGCATGTCATATCGCTTCTTTATCGCCAATAAGAACTACTCGTCCTGGTCCATGCGCCCATGGGTGGCACTCAAAGCGCTTGATATTCCTTTCGAAGAGGTACTGACGCCGTTCGATGGCGCCGGCCCCCAGACGGCTTTCACGTCATTTTCGCCCACCGCCAAGGTGCCGTGCCTGCATGAGGGCGACAACGTGGTCTGGGACTCGTTGGCGATCATCGAGTATGTCGCCGAAGCCCACCCGGACCTCTGGCCTCGGTCACGCGCTGCCCGGGCTTGGGCACGTTGCGCCACCGCCGAAATGCATTCCGGCTTCCCGGCCTTGCGTGACGAATGCTCCATGAACTGCTCGTTGCGTATTGAACTGGACATGCCAAGTGAGGGCCTGCAACGGGACCTGGAGCGGCTGGAGACCCTATGGTGCGAAGGCCTGAAACGTTTCGGCGGCCCGTGGCTGGCGGGCGAACGCTTTACGGCCGTCGATGCTTTCTTCGCTCCGGTAGCAGTGCGCGTCCAGGGCTATGACCTGCCGCTCGGAGAAACAGCCTTAGCCTATGCGCAACGTCTACTCGAGCATCCCAGCGTCGCTGACTGGATATCCCAAGGCATCGCCGAGCCATGGATCGACGAGCCTCATGAGCAGGATTGCCTACGCGGCCGACGCGTCCTTGCGGACCGCCGCGCCTAATCACCACGTTCCCGCACCGCTCACCGAGCGGTGCGGCCCTCCACAGCAACTCGACGACCGGCGAACACCTTGTTTCGTCATCTAGAACGCCTGTGTCACCGCCATCGCCCCGGACACGCCTGCTTCGCGCCTCCCCGTCACGAAATATTAATTTAAAAACAACAAGTTAATAAACTACGAGCCAACTCCGAACATTACCTCGTGGAACACGAACCAATGGAGACATGCTCGCTCGACATGGCGCTGCTAACCGGAATGCGACCAGCAACCTCATGAGATGACTTCTCATTTACATTTGTTCTCGTTTACTATTCCACCCGCTCAAGCACAGGATGCATTTCTCCGGGATCGACCAGCACGGTATTCACCATCAGGAGCCTCTCATGACCTCGCTACGACACCTATGCATGGCGACTGCCGGTATTGCCGCGCTTTCCGCGACACTTCCGGCCAACGCCAAATCCCTGGAGACCGCCTTCGGTACGGTAGAGATCGACGACGATCCCACGCGTGTCGTCACGCTTTATACCAACGCACTGGATAGCGCGCTGACGGCGGGCGTGGCCCCTTTAGGAGCGGTCGCTACCCGAGGCGGTGACGGCGTCGCGCGTTACCTCAGCGAGCAGGCCGGGGATATCGAGATCGTCGGCACACCGCGTGAGACCAACATCGAAGCCGTGGCGGCGCTCAAGCCAGATGTCATTCTGGCTTCTCCGCGACTACCCGAGGCTCAGTACGACCTACTGTCGCACATCGCCCCGACCGTGGTGCCAGATGTCAAGCCCTACCAAATGGATAGCTGGGAGAATGAGGCACGGGTCTATGGCGAGGCACTCGGGCGCAGCGACGCCATCGATGACGCCATCGCCGAGGTCAATGCCAAGGCCGAGACGTTGAGTGAACATCAGAACGACTCTCCGAGCGCCAGCTTGATTCGCTGGATGCCGCAAGGCGCGCTCGTGATGGCGCCGCAAATCTTCTCCAACACACTCCTCAGCAAAAGCGGTTTTGCGGTCGACGACGGCGGTACCGTCAAAGAGGGACGCCCGCACAGCGACCCGTTGAGTCTCGAGAACCTCTCACGGATCGATAACGATTGGTTGTTCCTGGCCACGCTGAACGCCGAAGGCGACGAAGCTTACGAGGCGGCCAAGCAATCGCCGGCCTTCGAGCGTCTCGATGTCGTTCAGCGCGATCAGGTGGTTACCGTCGACGGTCAGTTGTGGACCAGTGCTACCGGGCCGATGGCGGCAAGGGCCATACTCGACGATATCGCCTCCGCCATGGATACGGCCCAATGATGGCGCCCACGGATGCCTAAGCACTTGATGGTGACGATGCTCTCATGCGTGTCCTGACTCATTGCCTGTCATTCGGCAAGCCGCGCTCATTGATCGGCCTGTGGCTTGGCTTGAGCGGACTGCTGGCCGCCATTGCGCTGTTGAGCTTGCTGTATGGGGCCGGTGATGTCGGCCCTGCACGCGCCTGGCAAGCACTGCAAAACTTAGGTGACGCCGCCTCATACGATAGCGAGGCTCATTTCGTGATCGCCGAGCTACGCGCCCCCCGGCTGTGGATCGGCCTGGTGGTGGGCGCCGCACTGGGTATCGCGGGCGCGTTACTTCAGGCCGTGACGCGCAATCCGCTGGCAGAACCCGGGCTGCTGGGCGTCAGCGCAGGGGCTGCATTCGCCGTGACGCTGGCGATCCTGTGGGGCGCCGATACCGCCACGCTACGCGTCTCGGTCGCCCAACTCGGCGCCCTGGGCGGTTGTCTCTGCGTACTTGCTGCCGCGCGCCTGCAAGGCATCGGCAGTGATCCCATCCGCCTCATCCTGGCCGGCGCCATCCTGTCGGGCCTGTTGCATTCGTTATCGTCGCTGATCCTCCTCTACGACCAGCACACGGCGGATGAAATTCGCTTCTGGGTGGTGGGCAGCCTCGCTGGCCGCCAACTCGACGACCTGGTGCCGCTATTCCCCACCCTGGGAGTGGCCGCATTGCTGACCATCCTCCTCGCGCGCCCACTGGCGGCGCTGGCGCTCGGTGAGCACGTCGCCATCGGGCTCGGGCATCATCCTCGCGTCGTGCGTCTGCTGGTAATCGTGGTCGTCGCCCTTCTAGTGGGTGGCGCCACCGCCGCGGCCGGCCCCATCGCCTTCGTAGGGCTGGTAGTCCCCTTCGCCGCACGCGCACTGGCCGGCCCCGACATTCGGCGCACGCTATGGTTATGCCTGCCGTTGGGCCCTATCGTCGTCGTCAGCGCGGATATCGTCTCGCGGCTCGTGGTGCCGCCTTCCGAACTCCCGCTGGGCGTGCTCACGGCGCTGATCGGTGCTCCGGTACTGATCGGCGTGGTGCGTGGCCGCCGGCTGCCGACGCTCTAGGCCGTTTATGCCCGACTCTGTATCCACGACATCTTCCATGGGACACGCCATGACGTCCCCCGCTGATACCCCGAACGCGGTGCGCCAGGACAAGTACTATCTCGCGTTGCCGCTGGGCCAGCGCGCCCCGCTGCGCGTGATCGTCGACAAGCGCAACCTGCTCGCCAATCTGCTGCTGTTAGGGCTCCTGATACTGCTGGCAGGCGTCTCACTGAATATCGGCAGCGCCGCGTCGCTATCGCTGCCGGCGACGCTTCGCGCCTTGCTAGGCGACGGCAGCCCACTCGACACCTTCGTGATTCAAGAATTGCGCTTGCCACGCGTGATTGCAGGCATCGTTACCGGTGGCGCCTTTGCGCTGGCCGGTTGCCTGATGCAGACCGTCGCGCGCAACCGCCTGGCGACGCCGGGGATCGTCGGTCTCGATAACGGCGCCACCGCCTTTGCCGTGGCCTCTGTGGTGGGCACCGGCATCAGCCTGGCGCCACCGGCCATGGCCCTGACCGGCGCCGCCGTCGCCGCAGCACTCACCTTCGGCTTGACGGGCCGCATCGGCGTGCGCGGGTATCGCTTCCTGGTCGCCGGCATCGGCGTCGGGGCCGTCTTTGGTGCCCTAACCCAACTCATGTTGACGCGGGTCTCCATCGACGCCGCCAATGCGGCCTACCCGTGGACGGTGGGCAGCCTCAATGCCCGCCCCGATCACGCAGTACTGAGCCTGTCCCTGGCCTTGCCGCCCGCGTTGCTGGCTGGCATATGGCTGACCCGCTCGCTCACCGTATTGCGACTTTCCGACGCCGTCGCCATCAGTTTGGGCATCGCGGCGGGACGCTGCCGGATGGCCGCCCTGAGCGTCGCGGTGATTCTCACCGGGCTCGCCGTGGCGGTCGCGGGACCGGTGGGAATGGTGGCGTTGATCGGCCCGGAGTTTGCGCGTCAGCTCAGCGCCAAGAACACGGTACCCGTGGTCGGAGCGACCCTCGCCGGGGCGGTGGTCATGGTCGCCGCCGACCTGCTCGGGCGCATGCTGCTCGCACCCATCGAGATCCCGGTGGGGATCGTCACCGCCCTGATCGGCAGCCCACTACTGCTGTGGATACTCTTGAACCCCAATGCCAGGACCGCGCCATGACACACGATGCCCCAGCCTGCGAGCGTGACACTGCTCAGCCCGACACCGCACCGGATATGACGGCGCCGGATATGGCGACTCAGGGCTTGTCGCTGGCGTACGGCTCGGTCGCGGTCATCGAGGATCTCGACCTGCAACTACCCGCTGGCCAGGTCACGGCCATCGTTGGCCCCAATGGCTGCGGCAAGTCGACGCTGCTGGCGGGCCTTTCGCGGCTGCTCAAACCCCGGGGCGGCACGGTGCTGCTCAACGGTACGGACATCCGGCACCAGCCGACCCGCCAACTGGCCAAGCGGCTGGCACTATTGCCGCAGCAGCCGCATGCCCCCGAGGCGTTGACCGTCGCTGAACTGGTGCGCTTCGGTCGGCATCCGCACCAGAGCTGGCTGCGCCAATGGTCCCCCGAGGACAAACGTATCGTCGATGAAGCACTGGATATGACAGGGCTCACGCCGCTTGCCCAGCGTCCCGTCGACGCGCTTTCCGGGGGCCAGCGCCAACGCGCGTGGATCGCCATGGCCATCGCCCAGCAGACCGCAACGCTGCTGCTCGACGAACCCACCTCGGCGCTCGACCTCGGCCATCAGGTCGAAGTCTATGAGCTCATCCAATCACTCGCCGCCTCGGGCAAGACCATCGTCATGGTCATCCACGACCTGGTCAGCGCATGTCGCTACGCCGACCACCTGATTGCCATGCACCAAGGCCATGTCATCGCCGAGGGGCTGCCCGGCGAGACGGTCACGCCGGAACTGGTCAGACGGCTGTACGGTGTCGAGTGCTCACTGATCACAGACCCCGTCACGGGCGCGCCTCTTCTTACCAACATCCGACGCACGCGTGACGCCCTCGACGGCAGTGCCACCTAGCCGCCCTATCACTGACACGCGTCTCTGGCTACCATCACGCCATATCCGGCAGCGGGCGACAGGCCCGGTGCCACGCCTTTCGCCGTCAGCAAGGACAACGCCATGCGTGATACGTTTCACTTTTACGAGCCACGCCAGAGCCACGAACTGCCGCACGACCCCTTCAATGCCATCGTCGGCCCCCGCCCTATCGGCTGGGTCTCTTCCCAGGACCGCGACGGCCACCTGAACCTGGCACCCTACAGTTTCTTCAACGCTTTCAATTACACGCCGCCGATCGTGGGCTTCTCCAGCATCGGCTACAAGGACAGCGTGCGTAATATCGAGGCCACGGGAGAATTCTGCTGGCACCTAGCGACCCGAGCACTCGCCGAGCAGATGAACGCCAGCTGCGCCAGCGTGGCACCCGAGGTCGACGAATTCGCGCTGGCCGGCTTGACGCCGCGTACCTCCCAGGTCGTCGACGTGCCGCATGTCGCCGAAGCGCGCGTCGCCTTCGAGTGCCGGCTGAGTCAGCTGATTCAGCTCCACTCCGCCGCCGGTGAGTCGCTCGAGACCTGGCTGGTGCTCGGCGAAGTCGTCGGTGTGCACATCGACCAGTCACTGCTACATGACGGCGTCTATCAGACCGCCGAGGCGCACCCCATTCTACGCGGCGGCGGCCCGGCCGATTATTTCGAAATCAGCGCCGAGCAAAACTTCAAGATGGCTCGCCCGAAATAACGACACCCTCCTCGGCACCGGCGCTTGAATGCAAGCATGTGTCGCCGCCCGAGTTGCCCCATACTGTCAGCGTCCCCGACATTGCATGAGCGACGCAAAGGGGGCGCAGATGGCAACCTTCCCGAAACGACCGTTAACCATGAAGGAGGCAGAACATGGCAGGCGGATGGTCGAAAGACGGCGCCGTCCAGGAGCAGATCGACAGCACCATCGAGGACGCTCTGGAACGCGCGCGTAGCGAGCTACCCAGCGGGGAAAGCCTCGAATACTGCGAAGAATGCGGCGACCCGATTCCACAGGCACGACGTGAAGCGATAAAAGGCGTGCGGTTGTGCATCGCATGTCAGAGCGAGCGCGACAAGCAGCGCACCACCGTCAGTGGCTACAATCGACGCGGCAGCAAGGACAGCCAATTGCGCTAGGAGCTGGCGATCATACCCGTCAGGATGGCAATGCTCTGTTTGCCGGTGGCTCCCCCACACCGTTGCCTCATGGGCCACGCCCCCCCGCGTGATACACTAGCGCTCACTTTCGTATCCGCAACGCAGGACGCCGCCATGTCCCTCGACGATCTTCACCTCAACCTTCGCAACTTGACGCCCGAGGACTATCCACAGCTCAAGACGCTGATGGATCGTGTCTATCACGATCTCGGCGGCGCCTGGCCGCAGCGCACCATCGAGCGTTTGATCAGCGAGTTCCCCGACGGCCAGATCGTCATCGAGGATGACCAGACACTGGTCGGCGTGGCGCTGACCGCTCGCGTCGACTACGAGGAATTTTCCAACCCGCACCGCTACGACGATCTGATGGATCAGCGGGAGATCATCCTCAACGCCCCCAAAGGCGACGCCATGTATGGCCTGGACGTGCTGATCGATCCTGCTTATCGCGGCTACCGGCTCGGCAGGCGCCTCTACGAAGCCCGCAAGGATCTGTGCAAATCGTTGAACATGCGGGCCATCCTTGCCGGCGGGCGGATTCCCAACTATCACCAGCACGCCAGCGACATGTCGCCGGCCGAGTACCTGGATCAGGTCTCGCGCAAGGAGATCCACGACCCCATCCTGTCCTTCCAACTGGCCAACGATTTCCAGGTCAAGCGGCTGTTGCGCAAGTACCTGCCGGAGGACGAAAAATCTCAGGGCTACGCGACCCTGCTCGAGTGGAACAACATCCTTTTCGAACCGGCCGAGTCAGTGCTCGACACTCGCAAGACCCAGATTCGGGTCGGCGCGGTGCAATGGCAGATGCGCGAGTTCTCCTCGGTGGAGGCGGTCTTGCAGCAGGCCGAGTACTTCGTCGATGCGCTGTCGGACTATCAAAGCGACTTCGCGGTCTTCCCGGAGCTCTTCAACGCGCCGCTGATGGGCCTGCAGGACCGCGCCGCTCAGCAGGATCAAATCGCGGCCATCCGCTTTCTGGCCGGCTTCACCGAACACTTCAAGACCGAGCTGTCACGCATGGCGGTGTCCTACAACATCAACATCATCGCCGGTTCGATGATCGAGGAACACGACGACGGGCACCTCTACAACATCGCCTACCTGTTCCACCGCGACGGCGACATAGAGGCGCAGGCCAAACTTCACATCACCCCCCAAGAGCGCCGCGACTGGATCATCGAGGGCGGCGATGACCTAAAGGTCTTCGATACCGATGCCGGCCGAATCGGCATCCTGATTTGCTACGATGTCGAGTTTCCAGAGCTCTCACGTCTGCTCGCCGATCAAGACATGGACATCCTCTTCGTGCCGTTCTGGACCGATACCAAGAACGGCTACCTGCGTGTGCGCCACTGCTCTCAGGCACGCGCCATCGAAAACGAATGCTACGTGGTGCTCTGCGGTAGTGTCGGCAACGTGCCCTCGATCGAGAACATGGAGATCCAGTATGCACAGTCCTCGGTGTTCTCGCCTTCGGACTTCGCCTTCCCCCACGATGCGGTGCTGGCCGAAACCACGCCCAATACCGAGATGATCATGTTCTCGGATCTCGACCTGACCCGTCTCACAGTAGTGCGCAACGAAGGCTCGGTCACCAACCTGAAGGACCGCCGCCAGGATCTGTTCGACCTGCGCTGGCGCGACTGGTCATGGAAGTCGGGCTCGCGCCAGGAAGACGCTTGAATCGATGCGTCGTGGGAGACGTCGAGAAGGAGCCCAGTCATGAAATGGTGGAACGCCTGGCGTGGCGCGCGTCACCCCTTCCCCGCCGAGGCCTGGGCTGAGGGCCTTGCGCGGGTACCGCTATTGATGACATTACCCGATGAGGACGCACGCCGCCTCGGCGAGCGCGCCTGGGCCTTCCTTCGCCGCAAGCGGCTTTCATTATTCGATGACGAGTTGTTCGACCTTCCCGCACGGTTGGCGCTGGTCGCCCAGGCCTGCCTGATGACGCTCTACTGGTCGGAGGGTGACGCCCGCGAGGCCTTTGCTAACGTCCATGAGGTGCGCGTACTGCCGGAGGCATTCCGCAGCAAGGTCGCGGAGATGGACGAGGCGGGCGTGGTCCACGAATTCGAGGACGAACGCGTCGGCGAGACTTGGCATCAGGGGCCTATCGTCCTGGCGTTGTCGGACATCCAGGAAAGCGGCGGCTGGGGCGGCTTCAACGTCATCATTCATGAGTTCGCCCACAAGCTGGACATGGGCAACTCACTGGACGCCGACGGCTTCCCACCCTTGCCACGCGATATCGATCCACGTGACTGGCACCGCGTCTTTACCGACGTGTGGGAAGACCTTCAAGCGCATCTGGCTCGCGGCGACGCGCCCCCCATCGACGACTACGCCGCCAGCCATCCCGGCGAATGCTTCGCGGTTTGCTGCGAGTACTTCTTCACCGCCCCCGATGTCCTGAACGCCGCCTATCCTGAGCTCTACGCGCTGCTGGGACGCTACTTCCGGCAGGACCCGCTGAGGCGTTACCCGTCGCACTGAGTGCTCACTGGCGGGTGCGGGCACGCTCGTAGAGTGTGGGGTCATCCTTGCTGCTCTCGTCACTTCCGCCGCTCTCATTACTCTCACCGCTACGGGTGCCTTCACCATTATCGTTTGCATCGTCCGAGTGACTGTCGTCGCTGCCACCGACCACCTCGGAGAGCGTTTCCAGTGGCGATGACACCAGATTCTCAAGCGCCTCACGGATCGCCTGACCGGCAACACTGCCGAAATCCACCGATCCTGGTTCGTCGAGTGGCAAGCGCATGGGGATATCGAGTTCAATAGTGCCGTCGTCACTCTTCAGGACACCGACCAGTGTCTTGAGCGGCAGATCGGTGGCCGAAGCATTGACCTCTTCACCAAGCTTGAGCCGATGCAAAACAAGATGATTCTGTGCTCTCAGGCGGCCTTGCTCGAGCCGGTAGTCGAGATCCAGCGTCGCCTGGCCCCGCTCGACGGCATAGCCACCGAACTCGCGCAGGTAGGGCGCCAAGGTCTTGAGGTCGAGACGCTCGAAGTGCAAGTTCAGGTTGCCGTTCAGGGCGTCACCGAGCGGGTCGAAGGCACCCTCTATGCGTAGCGGCGAGCCGTCGGCCACCTGGCCCTCGAGCGATAACTGGCCGTCACCCGGCTGGTTGGAGTTGAGGTGTCGCCACTCACCATTCAATGCCGAAAAATCGAGCTCGAACGGACGCGGCAGGTGACGGTCGCTGAAGGCCACCGCGCCACGCTCGATGGCTAGGGTGTCAAGCGCATAGCGCATGCCGCTGCCCTCGGAGCCATCATCCTCAGAACCGCCATCCTCAGAACCATTGTTCGGTGACGGCGGCCGCCAGGCGGTAAGGTTAGTGTCGAGTCGTTCATCGATCGTCACATCGAGCCAGGGTGCTGCAAGCGACACCCGCTCGGCGGTCAGTTCAGGCACCGCGCTGGCGAACGTCAGTCCTTTCACGGCGACGCGTTCAGCACGGGCGATGGTCTGATCCTTCTCAGGATCACGCATCTCGAGCCCTTCGATCACGCCCTGACCGTTGACCTGTGTGCCGGCATCACTGGCGCGGCCCGCACGCAGTCGAATCTGCGCGCCAAGCGACCCTGCCGCCGGCTCGGCGCGAACGACGTATGCCAGATAGCCGGACAGCGTCGTCAGCGGCACTTGGTCCGCCTCGAGATCGACATCCACCGTCCACGGCGAGAAACCCATCTCGCCCGCCCCCTTCAGCGTGCCGCCATTCCAGTCTGCCTGCCCCTGCAGAGAAAAGGGCCGATCATCGCTATTGTCATAATGGCGCACTTCGAGATCGAGGCTTTTCAGGCTCAGCGTCAGCGGCTCATCGGGTCGCCGATTGATCCAGTCCAGCCGGCCATCGCTGACGTTGAGTTGGGCGATACGCAGTGGTGCCGACTCACCGCCCCCACCGTCACCGCCGAATAGTTGGGCCAGGTTCCACTCGCCTCCGGAGCGCCAGATCAGTTGCAGCCGCGGCGACTTTAACTCGATTCGCTCGAAGCGCCAGCCCGATTCGAACAGCGAGTGCCAATCGAAGGTCGCCACTACCCGTTGGCTCAAGAAAACCGGTGTGTCGGCCTGACCAGCAATACGTAGCCCGTCGAGGGTGACCTGGTGGCGCCATGGGGTGAGGGTGACGTCGTCGATGGATACTTGGCGGCCGCTGCGATCGCTCAGCGTCTGGCTGAGGCGCTGGTCGATATACGCCGGTAACGCCCACAGCCAGGCGACCAGAAATAGCAGCACTAGCGCCGCCAGTACACTCAGCCCTATGCCAAGGCGACGCAGCGGCTGAGCGTGTCCTGTCGAGCTCACCTCGCCAGGCGCTCGGCAAGCTCGTCGAGATCGCTCACCGTCATGTCGGGTTCATCGCCCCAGGGGTCGAAAGGCGCCTCAGCGCTGCGACGTACCCAGGCCGCGTGCAAGCCGGCATACTTGGCCCCGATGATGTCGAAGGGATTGCTGGAAATCAGCCAGGTATCGGCAGCGTTCGACTCGGTGCATTGGCGCAGATAGGCGTACACGGCGGGGTCGGGCTTGAAGCGCTTGATATCGTCGACACTAACGATAGCGTCGAACCGCTCGCGGATACCCGCCTGCGCCAGCAATTCCGTCACAGCCTCCTGGGTGCCGTTAGAAAACGCCACGCAATACATGCCGGCATCGCTCAAGCGTGCCAACCCCGCCGCGACATCGGGGAACGCCGGCAAGCGCCCATAAAGCGCCATCAACCGATCCTTGGCGACTTCCGAAAGCTGGCTGCCCATGGCGCGGTCGGTGAATTCCAGCGCATCGCGCGTGCAATCGGCGAAGCTCGCATAGGCCCCCATCAGCGAGCGACGGAAGGCAAACTCGAGTTGCTTATCCCGCCAACGCTGCGAAAAAGGCAACGCCATGTCGGTATCGCCCAGTTCCTTGTTCAAGGCTTCCACGACACCGTGGGTGTCGATCAAGGTGCCATAGACATCGAAAGCCAATACACGCTTATTCATATGTCGTCCTTATCACGCTTGTCTCAGTGGGTGACACGAAGTCCCAACCCTTCTCAGATTGGTCGTTTTTGCGAGTCACGACAAGCGGATTGACGCCCGGAAACATGACAGCGCGGCCGCATCGACGCACAATGGAGGACAATACGCTGGCAGGTGCTGCCAGCATGTACGGACCCGGTCAACGAGGCAACGAATTTCCCATGGCATTCAAGGTATACGTAGACGGTCAGGAAGGCACTACTGGGCTGCGGCTGCTGGATTATCTCGAGGCACGCGAGGACATCGAACTGCTGCGTATCGACAGCAATAAGCGCAAGGATGCTACCGAGCGTGCACGTCTTCTCAACGCCGCTGATGTGGCCTTTCTGTGCTTGCCGGATGCCGCTTCTCGCGAGGCAGCAGCGCTGCTCGACAATCCCCAAACTTGCCTGATCGATGCCAGCACGGCTTTTCGCACCGATGCCAAGTGGACCTACGGCCTACCCGAACTGACGCCAGGCCAGCGTGATGCCATTCGCGCCAGCAAGCGCATCGCCAATCCAGGATGCCATGCCAGCGCCTTCATCATGCTTACGCGGCCGCTGGTCGACGCTGGCCTGCTGCCCGCCGACACGCCGCTGGCAGCGCATTCGATCACCGGCTACAGCGGCGGCGGCAAGAAGTTGATCGCCGAGTACGAGGCCGGCCACGACGATCGTCTTGCCGCCCCACGTCCCTACGCCATGGGGCTGGCCCACAAGCATCTGCCGGAGATGCGCGTGCACGGCGGGCTCGAGCGCATCCCGGTTTTCCAGCCGATCGTCGGCCCCTTCCTCAAGGGCCTCTCGGTGACGATTCCCCTGCATGTCGACCAACTTAGCCCCGGCACCACGGCGGAGGCGCTGCGCAAGGCTTACGCCGATCACTACGCGGGCGAGACCTTCGTCCGCGTCATGCCTCTTGAGGACCCGGCCAATCTAGATGGCGGCTTTTTCGAGGTGCAGGGCTGCAACGACACCAACCGAGCCGACCTGTTCGTGTTCGGCAACCATGAGCAGGTTTCACTCGTCGCTCGGCTGGACAATCTAGGCAAGGGGGCCGCCGGCGCCGCCGTACAGAGCATGAACTTGCACCTGGGCGTGGACGAGGCCAGCGGCCTCTCGGCGTGAGCGCCGGGGCTCAACCCATGGCCGATCATGCCTCAATGGGAGCCGCTTGCCGTTAGCGAGCGGTGTGGCCAGGGTCACGACGTTAATCAGAGGCTCTCCTTGGCAAGACGGAAACCGGAAAATGCCCAGCGGGCATGAGGCGGGAAGAAGTTGCGATAGGTGACGCGGATGTGATCGGCCGGCGTCGCACAACAGCCGCCTCGCAACACCATCTGGCCGGACATGAACTTGCCGTTGTATTCCCCCAGGCTGCCCGGCAACTTGCGAAATCCCGGATAGGGGCGATAGGCGCTGCCCGTCCACTCCCAGACATCACCGAACATCTGTCCCAGCACACCTGTGGACCCGGCGGCGGAGACCGGCTGCAGATGATCTTGTTCGACGAAGTTCCCCTGAATGGCGGCATCATGAGCCACTGTCTCCCACTCAGCCTCGGTGGGTAGGCGGGCACCGGCCCACTGCGCATAGGCATCGGCTTCATAGAAGCTGACATGGCACACTGGCGCGTTCATGTCGACCGGCACCAGGCCACCCAGAGTGTAGTGGTGCCAGACACCGTCACGCTCGACCCAGTAGAGCGGCGCCTGCCAGCCTTCGGCCTTGACCGTGGCCCAGCCGTCCGACAGCCAGTGATCGGGCTTGTCGTATCCGCCCGCCCGCATGAATTCGAGAAACTCGCCGTTGGTCACCGGACGGTCGGCGATCTGGAAAGCCTCGACGAACTGGCGGTGGCGCCCCATCTCGTTGTCATAGGCAAACCCCTCTTCGGTGTCGTCATGGCCGATGTACTGGACGCCGGCCGGATAGGCATGCCAGCCGAGCGCAGCGACTTCATGCACAGGCGTCGGCGCCAGGTCGTCCCGATAGGCCGGGCACAGCGGGTTCTGGGCCAGGATGTGCTTGATATCCATCAGCAGCAGTTCTTGATGCTGCTGTTCATGCGGCAGGCCCAGCTCGAGACGTCGGAGAATCTCCTGGAGATGTTCCTGAGGTGGGTCATTAAGCAGCTCTTCCATGGCCCGGTCGACGTGAGCGCGATAGCGATAGACATCGTCCACGGTTGGCCGCGAGATCATGCCGCGTTCGGGCCGGGGAAACGGCGTACCGTGAGTCACGTAGTAGGAATTGAAGAGGTGGTCGTACGCGGGGTCGAGAGTCTGGTAGGCGGGATGAAACGGTTTCAGAATGAAGGCTTCGAAGAACCAGCTGACATGAGCGATGTGCCATTTCGGAGGGCTGACATCCGGCATGCTCTGCACCATGTAATCTTCCTTGTGCAGAGGCGCGCAAATGGCCTCGGTGGCGGCACGGATCCGCTGGTACGCGCGCAACCATTCCTTGATATGCAGGCTATCTGGCGTTTCGATTGTCAAACCTTGAGCGGGTGACATGGACGACTCCTTTCTCAATATCACTCCATTGACGTGGATCCGGCAGGCCAGGCCCGCCGGGGCCTACAGGGCAAAGCGTATCGAGCCTGTGAATAACGAGAGAGCTTCCGCGCCGAGCCCTCCGACGATCAGCAGCACGCCCGCCACGGCCATCGCGGAGCGCGCCCACTGGCCCGACAGCACATGCACGGCGGACTGGCGACTACCGAACATCATCGGCGCGACGATGCGCAAGTAATAGAACAGCGAGACGACGGTGTTGATCACCGCCACGAGCGCCAGCCAGGCGTAACCGCCCTCGAGGGTGACGCGAAACAGCATCAGCTTGCCGAAGAAGCCGACCAGCGGCGGGATGCCCACCAGGGATAACAGCGACACGATCAGTATCGTGGCCGCGATCGGTGCGTGCCGGGCCAATCCTCGGTAATCGTCCAATGCGGTACGTCCCCGCAGGTGCGTGACCACGGCGAAGGCGGCCAGGTTGGCCGTGGCATAGCTCGCCAGGAAGAACACCAGCGCCGGCAGGGCCTGGTCGCTGACACCCAGCACCACAATGGCCATCAGGGCATATCCGGATTGGGAAACCGATGACCAGCCCAGCAGGCGACGCACGTCCGTCTGGCGCAACGCCGCCACGTTGCCCAGCGTCATGGTGGCGACGGAGATCGATGCCACGATCGCTCGCCAGGCGACATCCGGCGGCAACAGGGAAACGAAGCGGGCCAGCGCTACCGCGGCGCCGATCTTGGGAATGACGGTCAGGAAGGCTGCCGCCGGTACCGGTGAACCCTGCGCCACGTCCGGCATCCAGGCGTGAGCCGGAAACGCCGCCAGCTTGAAGGTCAGCCCCAGCACCACGCAGGCCGTGGCGATAGTCAGTGCCAGGCGGTCGCTGTCCGTGGCAAGCGCCTGGGCGATATCCGGATACCCGGTACTGCCGGTCAGGCCGAACAGCACCACCACTCCGATCGTCAACAACGTATTGGTCAAGGCGCCGATCAGGAAATACTTCATCCCGGCCTCCAGCGCGGGCGCCCAGCCACGGTGATAGGCGGCCAGCGGGTAACTCGCCACCGAGGACAGCAGCACGCCCAACACCAGCTCCATGGTATCGCTGGCCGATGCCATCATGATGACGCCCAGCAGAGCGAACAGCACCAGCGCATAGTACTCGCCATGGCGGCGATCGGTCCGCATCCATTCAGGCGACATCGCGACGACCAGCGCACCGGCGATCAGCACGACCAGCTTGCTGGCAAGCGCCACGCCATCCAGCGCCCAGACACCGGAAAACGTCAGCCGCGGCGTCCCGCCCCATTGCGCGACGGTCAGCCCCGCACCGAGGCCGATGGCGAGCAGGGCCAGCACGGCTGCCCAGTGATGCTGCCGCTGACGGACGAAGCTGGCGAACAGGACAATCGCCACGGCGCCGAGCGTCAGGCTGATTTCCGGCAATACGTCACCGATAGGCATCAGCGGCCTCCTACCAGCAGTGCCGCCGATGCTTCGACCAGGGTCAGCAGAAACGCCGGCGCCACGCCGATGAGCACGAAGCCTGCCGACAGCACCACGAGCACGCCCCACTCGATGGGACGCAGATCCTCGAACTGCGCCCAGCGCTCCGGCATCGCCCCGAAGAACACCTTCTGCAGCATCTGCAGAAACAGCGCCGCCGTCACCAGGATGCCCAGCACACCGATGACGGCGAGCCATGGATAGACACCGAAGGTGCCGGCAAAGATATGGAACTCCGCCACGAAACCGGCCAGGCCGGGCAGGCCCAGGCTGGCAAAGGACGCGAGCACGGCGAAGGCGGTCAGCCACGGGGCCTGACGAAGCAGACCACCATAGCTGTCCAGGTCATACTCCTCGGTACGCTGCCAGAACGAGCCACAGATGAGGAACAGCGCCCCGGTAATCAGGCCGTGCGCCACCATTTCCACCGTGGCCCCCACCAGGGCCAGCTCGCGGGCATACTCGGTGTCCTGGATCAGGGCCCCGGCCACCGCGATCCCCAGCACCGTGTAGCCCATGTGATTGACCGACGTGTAGGCAATGCGTCGCTTCAGGTTACTCTGACCAAGAGCCACGAAGGCCCCGTAGAGAATCGACGCGACCGCGAACAGTGCAATGATCAGGGCATAGCGAGAGAACGTCTCCGCCATCATGGCGAATGGAATGCGGATGATCCCGTAAGTGCCCATCTTGAGCAGCACCCCAGCGAGAATCGCCGAGACCGGCCCCGGGGCATCGACATGCGCCTGGGGCAGCCAGGTATGCACAGGCACCACCGGTGTCTTGATGGCGAAGCCGAGCATGAGGGCGAGGAACACCAGGCCAGCCGTCATGCCCGCGCCCGCCAGCGGTTGCTGCTCGATAAGCACGCGCATGTCGAAGGTACGCGGTTCGACCGACAGATAAAGCCCGATGATCGCCAACAGCAGCAACAGCGAGCCGAAGAAGGTGTATAGAAAGAACTTGAACGCGGCGAGCTGCGCCTGGCCATGTCCCCAACGGCCGATCAGGAAGAACATCCCCACCAGGCTCAGGTCGAAAAAGACATAGAAAAGCAGCAGGT
The DNA here is from genome assembly GCF_023061185.1 of Chromohalobacter beijerinckii. Taxonomy (GTDB): domain Bacteria; phylum Pseudomonadota; class Gammaproteobacteria; order Pseudomonadales; family Halomonadaceae; genus Chromohalobacter; species Chromohalobacter beijerinckii. The sequence continues at coordinate 239,649 of NZ_JAKGAK010000003.1, read as the reverse complement.
CCAGCGCCAGGAAGACACCCAGTGACACGGACTGCAGGAAGAGCATCCAGGCGTAGTACTGGCGAGGCTGATGCTTCGTATCCACGGGGTAGGCGATACTCGCCGAGAAGACCAGAGCGCTCATCGTCGCGACAGCCAGGGCAATGCCATCCACGCCCAACCTGTAGCCCATGCCCAGGCTGGGGACCCAGGGCACCTCCTCGACGAACTGGAATAGCACACCTTGCGGATCGAACTGTCGCCACGCCCAGGCCAGCAACAACACCGGCAACACCGAGACCACGATGGCACACCGGCGAGCCGCGGTCTCGGTCCAACGGCTTGAAACGGCGAGTGCGAGGGCCCCCAGCATGGGAAGCCCCAGGGCTGCAGTCAAAATCAAAGGAGCGCTCCTATGCTCAGGATGATCAGGATCGCGGCGAGTCCGGCCGCGATACCGGTGTAGTAGTGATGCATCTGCCCGGTATGCGCCCGACGTGCCACTTGTCCCGCCCAGTCGATGCCCTTCGCGAGCTGGTTCGTGGCACCATCGAACGCGCCTTCGCCACGCCGTTCTCCCAGCCTGGCCAGCCACGCACCAAAGCGGGCACTGCCCCGGATCCCGGCATCCACGGCGCGATCATCGAAGCGTGCCAGGCCATGGCTGAACATCATCACGGCATTCACGCCACGTGCTGACAGCGTTGGCAGGCCAAACCAGTCCGCCATAGCGGTACGCGTTTCGCTCTGCTGGCTCGACACCTCACGACGCACCGCCCAGGCACCCAGGCCAATGCCCAGCGCCACCAGCAGTAGCGACAGGATGAGTTCCCACGGCCTGGTCCCGGGAAAGTGCACGGACAGCAAATCGGCGAGGCCATTTCCGACACCGGGCCACCAGAGTAGCGACAGTGCCAATGTGCCTGCCGCCAGCAGATAGAGCGCGACGGCTTCCGCCCAGGAGTGGCCGGGCCGGGAGACAGCCTCGCTCATGCGGTCATGCCGCCCCCGCCCGAACGCCAGCAGTTGAAAGCGCGTGGCGTACAGCGCACTGAGCCCTGCCGCCACGGCGACGATCACGGCCAGCCAGGGCGCCTGATGGCCGGCGGCCGTGACGATCTTCTCCTTGCTCCACGCCGCACTCAGCGGAACGACGCCCGCCAGCGCCAGGCTGGCCACCATGCTGGCTGCCGCGACGCCAGGAAGCAGGCGACCCAGGCGCATCGCCGTCAGCGAATAGCTGTCGACATGGCGTTCGGCGATGCCGGCGGCCAGGAACAGCGCCGCTTTGGTGAATGCATGCGTGACGAAGTGCACCAGGGCGACGCCGGGAAAGCCCGCCCCTGCCGCCAGCCACATCAGGCCATACTGGGCCGATGTCGAGGCGGCCAGCAGCTTCTTGGCATGGCCCTGAAGACAGGCCACCAGTCCCCCTGCCAGGGCAGTGGTCAGCCCCAGCGTGATGGCGACCGGCGCAAACCAGGCGACGGCGGAGAGTTCCGCATGCAGCCGGACCACCAGGTAGATCCCCGCCGCGACCATGGTCGCCGCATGGAGCAATGCCGACACCGGTGTCGGCCCGGACATGGCAGCAAACAGCCAGGGAGAGAACGGCACCTGGGCGGATTTCGCGGCGGCGGCCAGCACGGCGCCGGCAACGAACACGTCCAGCCGCCACCCATCGAGTTGAGCCAGGTCTGCAAAGGCAAACGAGCCCGTGCCGGCGAACGCTGCCGCCGCGGCGATGTACAGCCCCAGATCCCCGAAGCGAGTGACCAGGAACGCCCAGGTGGCATCCCGCAGGTTGCCGGCCTTCTGCCATTCATGGGCGATCAGCGCCCACGAGCATGCCCCGACCAGTTCCCAGGCGATCAGCAGGGTGACGAAATCCTCGGCCAGGACGAGCAGTTCCATCGCGCCGACGAACGCCGTCAGCAGCGCCACCAGTCCGACGGGGGGGCGCGCCGCTCCCCCGCCACTGACCGGCGATGCTTCATGGTAGGCGCTGTAGACGATGATCGGCGCGGCGATCAGTGGCACGACGATGGCGAACACGGCGCTCGCGGATGTCATCCCGAGCGACAGAACGACTCGGGAACTCCAGCGATAGGTGCCGCTCCAGTCCACCGTGACCGCGACACTCACGAGCAGCAAGGTAGCGACCGTGATCGCCACCACCGCCAGGGTCAGCACGGCACGGCCCCTGTCGTCGCCCGGCCAGCGCTTGCCGACCCCATGAATGACGAGGGCCGCCAGCAGCGGCAAGATAGGAACGGACCACAGCATCAGTGTTTCAGCCCGGTCAGCGATTCGGTCATGTCGGCCTGTTTACCGCGGAAGGCCGCGACCACCAGGGCGAACCCCATCGCCATCTCGATGGCCATCACGGCCATGACGATGATCGTCAGCAGTTGCCCTTCCGGCACCCCGGCCCCGCTGAAGGCCCAGAACGCCACCGCCGCCAGCATGACACCGTTGAGGATCAGCTCCAGACCCATCATCAGCATCACGAACGACTGCTGGGAAAGCGCGCCATAGATCCCGATACCGATCAGTGCCGCTGCCAATAGCAAAAGTGTGGTGAGTGTCATGCAAGCCTCCCTGCCTGGCTGTGCCGCTCAGTGGTGATGGTGATGATGGTGATGCCCACCCTCGCCCGCTTCGTCCTCCTCGGGCTTGCCTGCCGGGTCGCCGCCCGGTTCCAGCCCCGGCGGCATCGAGCCCTCCGCCGCCGCGCCATAGCGCCCGCGATGGCTCGACAGCACCACCACGCCGATCATGGTGGTCAGCAGCACGAGGCCCGCCGATTCGAAAATCAGCATCGACTCACCGAGCATTTCGTTGCCCAGTGATCTGACGGGCTCGAGGCCTGCCGGCACCGGTTGATCGGGAAAGGTCGCCAACAGGGCCATGGCGCCCAGTATCAGAAAACCGGCGACGCCGGCCCCGATGGCGATACGTTCCTGATGGACCATGTTCATGGGATTCAGGCCGGCCGGGTTCATCATGAACATGACCATGAACAGCGCCATGACCGTCATTTCCACGGCCATCATGAAGAACATGGCAACGCCCAGGTATTCCGCCGCCAACAGGATCATGATCACACCCACGGCGATGAACGACACCAGCAGAAAGAAAGAGGCCCGTACCATCGAATCGGTGCGAAACACGCGCCACCCGGTGACCACCGCCAGCGTGGCCAGCAGCAGAAACGCGATATCGACACCGAGGCCGTGATTCATGCTCTCCATCACAACAGCGCTCCTATCCCGGCCCATACCAGATCGATGAACGACAGCGGCAGCAACACGACCCACATCAAGGTGACGCAGCGCTCCGGCGCCAGTCGCGGCAGTAGCCGCCCGAGCAACAGCAGCACGCTCAATACTGCCAGCATCTTGAGGGATATCCATAACGGGCCGGGCAGCCAGGGCCCCAGCCAGCCCCCCAGGAAGGCAGTCGCTGCCACGCCGCTGAACGCGACCAGCATGGCCGCCCGGGCCATGTCCCAGACCAGCCGTGGCGGCCCCGAGATCTCCGAGGCCGTGCCGCCGGCAAGATCCGTCGAATCGGCCAGGTTCAGCGGCCCCCAGAAGGTCATGCCCAGGCCGACGATGAGAAACAGCGGCAGTCCCAGCGGCTGGCGGATGACATTCCACAGGCCTTCCTGCGAAGCCACCACCTGGGTGAACTGCAGCGATTCGGCCGGCAATGCCACGCCGATCAGCACGAACATGCTGATCAGGATGTAGGAGAGCCCCAGCGCCACGTACCGGTACCCGCCGATCAAGGCCAGTAGCGAATTCGCCGACCAGCCATGCAAGAAGATGACGACGGTCGCCAGCGCTTCCACGCTGCCCCACAGCACCACGCTGGTGACCAGATCCGTGGCGACCAGCGATGCCGACCATGGCACCACCGCCAGCCCGCCCGCCGCCAATGCCAGATACAGGGCCGGTGCCAGCCGCCAGGCCCGCCAGTCCGGCGCTTCGGTGGCATTGGCGTGCTGGGTCAGCAACCAGGCGCCGCGCGCCATCGGCGCCAGCCAGATACCTCCGGCCTGGGGGACGCCAAGCGCGCTGGCAACCAGGCGATCGAGCACGGCAACGGCATAACCGCCGACAACCAGCATGAAGATCACCATGAGAACCGGCAGAAACAGCTCGCTAAACATCGTTCCCGGTACCTCCCCGTACCGCCCGGGACTCGCCGGATGGCCGTGTGCCGACAGGTTGATCGGCCAACCCCGCGACATCCAGACTGGCGACCGTCGCCAGGGCATCGCCCCACTCTAGCCCGGGTAACAGCTCGTCGAAGAGCGCGCTCGCATCCGCCGGCCGCCGCGCCGACCAGGGGCCACGCGGTGTCTCGACGCTGCCTGTTCGCTCCGTGTGTACCCTGTCGCGTTCGGCCAGACGGGCCAGATGAAGGGATTGGTCGATTTCGTCCAGAAGCTGCCGCCAGCGAGCATGGGTATCGCCCGCAGTCTGACAGACGGGGGAGAATCCCAGTCGTCGATAGCCGGCATCCTCCGCGCGCAGATCATCATCCAGTCCGGCGGCTCGGGCGGCGGGCCCGCCGATCATGCGTGCCTGCTCGGGGCCGAGCACGCCGCCGCCCGCCGTCAGGCGAAAGAAGCCGCGACGTGATAGTGCGCGCCGCAGCCCATCGAGGGTACTCGACGTCGACAATCCATGCGCCAGACGCAAGGTCCGCAGGCTCACGTTCTCCAGGCCCGCCAGATGCAATGCATGGAACAGCTGGTGAAGGTGATGGCGAGCCCGGGCAAGCTCGACCTCCGCAATGGGGACGGGGCGCTGGCGAGCGTCGAAAAACACCTCATCGAGAGGCTGTGGATACGGCGCCAGCTGCGTTTTCCATGTCTGCACGAGATCCCCCTGCAGGGTGATCTCCGCCGCCATGCCGGGCGGAAATGCGAAGAAGAACGGCCCCAGCCGGAACGTCAGTGAATCCAGCGTCAACCCGTCGCGAATGTCATCCTCCATGTTCATGGCCATGGGCCGCCCGTAGGGCACCCCGCCCATCATGCCTTCACCGCCCTGGCCGAAATCGCCCTCGCCTTCCCATGGATTGGGCGGCTCGTCCGGCAGGAGACGATGGGCACTGCCGCGGCGACCTTCCATCAGTTCGCGATGCGCCGTGACCAGTGCACCGGGCAGGTCGTCGAGATCGTCGATACGGGCCACGCGTTCCAGATGCGGCCAGGGTTCGCTGCGAAACCACAGCGTCGTGAAAGGGTATGGCAATTGGTCATGCACCCGGCGCAGGGGCTCGCAGCGGTCGGCCGGAACCTCCCCCGCCACCAGCAAGACACTGGCATGACGAGGCGAGTCGACCAGTTCGATTCGCGGCGATAACGCGAGGTGCCGCAGTACGCCATCCCCCTGCTTGCCCAGCACGGGAAACACGGGGACGCGGCCACGCGCGGCGAACTTGTGCAGCCAGCTCACTGCCACTTGAACACCCCCTCACGCCAGGCATAGACGATGCCCACCGACAGGATGGCGAGAAACATGCCCATCTCCATCATGGCCTTCATGCCCTTCTCGACGAACACGACCGCCCACGGGTACATGAACATCATCTCCATCTCGAAGGCGATCAACAGCAGCGTCATGGAGTAGTAGCGAACGTGGTAGCGGTTCCAGGCGTGGCTGTCGGGCGTCCCCCCGCCCAGAAACGGCGCGCGCTGAGACCAACTGGGCCGCGGCTGGTGACGCATGGGCAACCACTGCATCAGCAGCCCGGCGCCCAGTGCAAGAATCAGAATGATTAGAAGGGCGAACAGCTCCATGCGAATCCCTCGCGTTGCTGACTCAAACGAATCTTGGCCATACCTTGGCCTTGCACTTTCGCACACTCAATTTCAAAGACTAGATAGCGGTCCTGAACGCCACCTGCCAACATGCGACAGCTCCTTGTCCGTGTTGAGGTAACGTCTATCCCCTATGTATAATAGGGAAGGATCGCGGACGACTCAACCTGCATCCAGCCCCCAGGTTAAACAATGGCATCGTTATCTCGGCGGTCCCGCCGGATAGCCGGATCGGGTCTCGGTGCCGACCGATGCGGTAACGGACGGCATGCAGGCGGGCGTGGCGCGCCAGACGCACACCCCCGCCACGCCCACGCACAACATGCCCACCGCCGTGGCCACATCCGGCGTCTCGCTGAACAGCCACCATCCCCAACCGGCCGCGAAGATGAGATACGTGTAATCGAAAATGCCGATCAAGGCAGACGGGGCCATTTGATAAGCCTTGGCCACCGTGCTGCTGGCCAGCACGAAGAGTATCGCCAGTCCCGCCAGTAGCCACCAGGCTTCGGCTGGAAGCGAACGCCAGGGCGCCGTCAGGAAGGTCGGCGTGGTGCCATCGGCCGGTAGCTGCCCGTGCAGCGTCATCCATAGACAGCCCACCGCCCCCAGACACAGAAAGCCCAGATTCAGCGCCCCGGAAAGCACCAACGGCGCTTCGTCGCGGCAATGAACACGCGTCACCACGCAGGCCAGCGCATAACACACCGCCGCCAGCAGCGGCAGTGCCACCATGGGCGTGAAATGCATCGTCCCCGGGCGCAATATCAGCACCACGCCGGCAAAGCCCAAGACGATCCCCAACCAGCCTCCTGTCGAGAGCCGCTCGCCGGCCAACCAGGCAGCGAACAAGGCAATGAACAGTGGCGAGGTGTACAGCGCCACCGCCGCCATGGAAAGCGTCAACGTCGGAAGCGCCGCATAGAAGGTCAACCACATCGCCATCAACAAACCGGTTCTGACCAGCACCCAGCGGCGTAGCAGCGCTCGTCCCAGACGCATCACGCCACGTCTTCCGAGCAGCAACCCCAAAAGCGGCGACGCCAAAAGCGCACGCAGCACGTACAGCTGCCAAACACCCACGTCATCGCTGATATACTTAACCAGAGCGTCGGCCATCGAGAGGCAGAAGACCGAGGCGACAATACAACCGATGCCTTGCCATTCTGAGGTTTGTGCCCCAATTATCGGCTTCATGAACGTTCTCCCTGAGCAAGAAGCCGCTCAAGAGTGCGCGCCCCAGGCATGCACGACAAACGAGTTATACGTCACTTTCCATGAGCTGTGATTATGGATCTTATATGAACCGACTCGGCAAGGCCCTGCCCCCACTCGCCAGCCTGATGCCCTTCGAGGCTGCCGCACGCCTGGAAAGCTTCTCGCGTGCCGCCGAGGAGTTGCATCTCACCCAGGCCGCCGTCAGCCGCCAGATTCGCGCCCTGGAGGAAAACCTCGGCGTATCGTTATTCGAGCGTCGCAACCGGGGGGTCTTCCTCACCGCCGCTGGCCGCGAGTTCGGGCGCACGGTGAGTACCGCTCTGGAGAGCGTCGCAACGCATGCCAATACCTTGCGAGAGGAAGTGCATGACGGCGTGGTAGTACTCTTCTGCCAGCTCTGCGAAGCCTTCTACTGGGTCATGCCGCGTCTCGCCGCGTTCAACCGGCAGCACCCGGAAATCGAGGTACGCCTGGTCACCTCGACACGCCCCGTGGCCGAGCATCACGACTATTTCGATGTCGCGCTGCAAACGAGTGGGCGCCCCAGCGGCAGCCACGCGCTATCCTTCACCGCGTCCGACGAGATCTTTCCGATTTGCAGTCCCGATTATCTCGCCGCACAGTGCCACCCCATCACGCTGGCAAACCTCGCCGAGCATCGTTTACTGCACCATAGGGCCGACACACCGGACTGGTTCGAGTGGGACAGTTGGCTACGCGCCATGGGGCACTCCGTGCCCATCCTGGGAAACGGCATGATTTTCAATAGTTACCCGCTCGTGCTTCAGGCGGCACTCGCCGGCCACGGTATCGCCCTGGGCTGGCGGCGCACGGCCGAGCGCCTGGTGCAAAACGGCCAGCTCGTGAGACCGTTCGAGGCGTCACTGCCACTCAGCGACGCGCTCTCGGTGTATACACGACAAGGCGCTCAATCGCGGGTGGAAACGCTGGCACTGCTGGACTGGCTGCAGCACGAATTCCACGCCGATCATGGCGGTGAGACCGCCTTTTAAAGGTAGGGTATTACAACAAGGCGTAAGCCACGCCGCCAACCGTGCCGCCTGTGAGGATCAGCGCCAGCAGCGCCCAGAGGCCATCGTTGGCCATCAGCGACAAGCCGAACATCATCAAGGCAAGCCCCGCGCCATTGGCCGAGAAAGGCACCACTTCCATCAGTGGCACCGCCAGGGCAATGAGAAAGCAGAAAAGCGCCACGAGATAGGTGCCAGCACGTTGGAAGGCCTTACCGCTCAAGCCGACACCTTGCGGTTGCCTTTGAGCAAGGACGATACCGATCGCACCGAAAATGATCGAAAGCAACTTCGGCGACGGCGAGACCTCGTATAGTACCCTCATCACTCCCCCTCGGATAGCAGGATCATGAACCAAACGCAGGTCTTCGACCGTGCCCTGGTCAGCAAGTACGACTTCCCCGGGCCACGCTATACGTCCTACCCGACCGCACCGCAGTTCCATGAATCCTTCGCGAAGGACGACTACCGGCAAGCCATCGAGACGAGCAACGGCGACCCGTTGCCCAAGCCATTGTCGGTCTATGTCCATATCCCGTTCTGCATGAGCCTGTGCTACTACTGCGCCTGCAACAAAATCATTACCCGGAAGGCCGAGAAAGCCGCCGAGTACCTTGATTACCTGCAGCGCGAGATCGCCCTGCAGGCCGAACTGTTCGACGCCGACCGTCGGCTGACCCAGCTCCACCTGGGCGGCGGCACGCCGACCTACTTCACCGACGAGCAGCTCGCCGAGCTGATGGGCGCCTTGCGCCAGGCTTTTCGCTTCGATACCCGTAGTGCGCATGAGTTTTCCGTGGAAGTCGACCCGCGCACGGTCACGCCCGAACGGCTTCACGGCCTGCGGCAACTGGGCTTCAACCGCCTGAGCTTCGGGCTGCAGGATTTCGACCCGGACGTGCAGGCCGCCGTCAATCGCATCCAGAGCGAAGCCCAGGTCCGCGCTCTGGTCGAGGCGGCTCGCGAGGCCGATTTCGATTCGATCAGCGTCGACCTGATCTATGGCCTGCCACTGCAGACCGTGGAGAGCTTCGACGCCACGCTGAGCAAGGCCATCGACATCCGCCCGGACCGCATCGCCGCCTACAGCTATGCTCACCTGCCCAGCAGGTTCAAGGCGCAACGCTTGATTCGCCCCGAGCACATGCCGCCGCCGGAGCGCAAGCTGGAACTGCTTGAGCTGACCATCCAGCGCCTGACCGCCGCGGGTTACATCTACATCGGGATGGATCACTTCGCGCTGCCCGATGACGAACTCGCCCAGGCCCGCCAAAACGGCACCTTGCAACGCAACTTCCAGGGCTACTCCACGCATGCCGACTGCGACTTGATCGGCCTGGGTATCTCCGCCATCGGCAAGGTGGCCGACAGCTACAGCCAGAATGCCAAGACGCTTTCCCGATACTATGCTTGCCTCGATGCCGACCGCCTGCCGGTCGAGCGCGGCTACCGACTCGATGACGATGACCGCCTGCGCCGTGATGTGATCATGGCCCTGATGTGCCATGGCCGTATCGACATGGCACATTTCGAACGCCGCTACGATATCGAATTCGCTCGCTACTTCGCCGATTCGCTGGATCAGCTTTCCGGGCATATCGCCGATGGCCTGGTGGCGATAGAGGGAGGTGCAGTGAGGCTATTGCCCCGGGGGAAACTGATGATGCGCAGCGTAGCCATGGCCTTCGACGCCTACTTGGGCGAGGGCCAGCGCGGCCTGTTTTCGAGAACCGTGTGACACATGGAATACTACTTTCTGGCCCGGGTCGTGCATGTGCTGGCCGTCGTGCTATGGATCGGCGGCGTAGCGATGGTGACCACCGTCCTGCTACCGGCAGTGAAGCGCTTCAAAAGCGATACGGAGCGCGTGGCATTCTTCGAGAAAGTGGAAGCACGCTTTGCCTGGCAGGCACGCATCACCACGCTGCTGGCGGGACTCAGCGGTTTCTACATGCTGGATGTCGTCGGCTGGCAGCGCCTGACGATGATCGAGTACTGGTGGATTCACGCCATGATCGTGGTGTGGCTGATCTTCACGCTGATGCTGTTCGTGTTCGAGCCGCTATTCCTGCACCGCTGGCTCCATGCACGCGCCGAACGCGCCCCCGGATCCACGTTTCGGCTCGTCCAGGGGCTGCACTGGTTCCTGCTCGTCATCAGCCTGATTACGATCGCGGGGGCGGTGGCAGGTAGCCACGGCTGGTTCTGGATATGAACATCCCAGACGGCAATGGGTTTCACCATATTCCGAGCTTGCATTCAGCCGGGGCGCCCGTCAGCGCGTGGTCGGCTCAGGATCGGCCAGTAGATAAGCACGAAAAGTAGAAAAGCAACCACCCAGGCCACTGCCGAGACGGTGAGCGCAGGATAGGCCAGTTGCGGCACGAAGGCCGCAATCACTCGCACCGCCCCCGCAGTGATGACAGCGATATAGATCCATATCGCCAAACGCGGCAGACGCATTGGCCGCCCCGTATGCCCCACCGCTACACGGGTCATCACGCCCAGTATCAAGGTACCGCCTGCTCCGGCCCCCATCGCGTGCATCCAGACACTGGGAGATAGCGCCAACCAAGGCGTCATCGCCTTGAGAAGCAGGGCAACGACAATCCAGGCCATGGCAAAGTGAAGAATCCATATGAGGGGCTCCCCCGAGGCCTTCCAACCCCGCCAAGCATGGAGTCGCCAACCATTGACGAGTGCGGCGAACAATGCCATGAGGCTGGTTAGCACGGGAAACGGCATCGCCAAGTCGACCGGCAGTATAGCGACCATACTCCAGAAGGCCGCACGATCCAGCGCCTCCGAGCGTCTCACCTGGGTGGGATCCTTGCCCTGCATGCGTAGCCAGTTGGCAGTGAACGCCGGTGTGATCCGACCGCCGATTACGACCATGAGCGTGGCAATCAAATCCAGCGCCAGGACTTCACCCAGCCGTCCCCCGCCAAGCCAGGGCCTACTGAACCCCAGGTGCATCAACAGGTTGGCTCCGGTGAGCAGGGAAAGCAGCGCAACCAGCACCAGATTGCGGTAATTGCCATGCCGCAGCAGTACTCGCGCGACATAGGCCGCCATTGCCGGCAGGAAGGCCAGGTCGATCGCCGCGACCAGCCACAGCGGCAGCCAGCCCGACAGCCACATTGCCGCCCGCCCCGCTGTCCATAGCAGAATCAACGCCAGCAGGCCGCCACCCTTCAGAGGCGACGCTCCCGTCCAGTTGCACATGGCGGTGAGCAAAAACCCTGCGATGGCTGCCGGCATCATGCCGAAGAGCAGCTCATGCGCATGCCACTGGACCGGATTCACACCCAGCGGCAGGGGCAGCCCGCCGAACAGGAAGGCGACCCATGCCGCTACCAGGCCCGCCGCGTAGAGCGCGGTGAGCAGGAAGAAAGACCGGAACGCAAAGGCGAGCAGCACGGGGCCGTTGTCATGGCGGAGGCTGGTCGTGTCATTCATGGCCCGGATGCTCCCGATTGAAATGATTGGCGTGGCCGTATCAGGCATTGGATGTCTCCCCCTCCCCGGACATGCCTTCGAATAGCACAGGATGAAGCCATGGAAAGCTCAGCGTTTCGTCTGCGTCTCCAAACCCGCGAGTAGCCACCCGCCGGAAAGCGCGCCCTGACGGCGGGCTTGTCCGCTACGGCAACCAGCGCCCGGGTATGTCCGAGCGGCGCTTGCAGGAACAGCTGCAATTCAATGCGCGCCAGGGGCGCCCCCAGGCAGACATGAACACCGCCGCCATACAACAGGTTCAGATCTGGATCGCGATCCAGCCGGAACTCATCCGGATCGCCGAATACCGCCTCGTCTCGATTGGCCGAGCCCCACAGCAGGGTAAGGCCATCAGATCAGAACGAGCGCGCAGGAGCCTTGACTTTAGTCAGGGCAAGTCATGCGATACCGCCCCGCGCGTTGACTACCCCATCCATCCTGTCGTCTCCGGGGCAGGCCGGGATGACTGGGCACCATGATCGCGACGCGCCAACCGCTCCAGTCATTTGCCCAGGCGACCCTGCGCCAGCCCTTCCTCTAGCCCCAGGGTCAAGATGATGTCAAGATCCTCGACCATCAGCGAGATGCGACGCCCCTCGAGGGTGTCGAACCGCCGTCGGCCCGTTCGAGGGCGTGACGTATGGCTTGCCACTCCACTGGCTGCGCGCCATGCTGTCGTGCAACGCTCCCCCCCCTGACATGACATGCTGGAAGGCGGCTATTTCCTGGTGGAGGTCCGCGTGGACTATTCCCTGATCAAGCAACTCCACATCACCGCCGCTGCTCTCAGTCTGGCGCTGTTCATCCTGCGCGCCTGGTGGTCAGTGAGGGAGTCGCCGCGACGTCGGCAGCGCTGGGTGAAGGTGCTGCCGCATCTCATCGACACGGTGCTGCTGGCGGCGGGCATCGCACTGATGGTCATGTCGCAAGCCTGGCCTACCCAGCAACCGTGGCTGGCGGCCAAGCTGATCGGCCTGGTGGCCTACATCATCGTTGGTACCCTGGCCATCAAGCGCGGCAGGACAGCGACCCTTCGCGCCGTGGCGTCACTCGTAGCCATCGTCATCTTCCTGTACATCGTCGGCGCGGCGATGAATCACCATCCACTTTCCTGGCTGGCAGGTGTCTGAGACTTCGCCGCCATGCCGACGCCGGCGGCCCTTTGCGAACACGCGGTCGAACCCTCGAAGCGGGCTCCTTGAGACGAATCAATAATGGGCGTCCTTCGCGATGCTAACGTGGAGCGTATTTCAAGATTGTCCCAGCAGGGCAAGGATAAGACCTCATGAATAGAGTTCCCCGTCGGTTGATTGCTGGCATGCTTGTGCTGTTGACCGGACTGGCGTGCGCAGCCGGCTTCGCGGCGCCCCAGGACGAGCCGGTTCCCGGCGATGCGACGCCGGATGTGAGCTACACACTACGTACCGCGCTCACTGACGGCCGATTGGCATTCGTCGGCGCAACCGGCTCCATAAAGGGGCAGGTCAATCCCGACCTGAGCGCTCCCGAGGGTGCCATCGTCCGGATCAAGCTGATCAATGGGGACGGCGTCATCCACGACATCGTGGTGCCCGAGTTCGGTGCCGATTCTGGAAAGGTCAGCACCCGGGGGGCGGTCACCACGATCGTCTTCAAGGCCGACAAGAACGGGACCTTCGAATATTACTGCTCGCTGCCCGGCCACAAGGCGATGGGCATGCTCGGCCGCCTTATCGTTGGCGAAGCACGGGAAGCGTCGGCTGACGACACGGGCACCATCGCGCAGGACCCGACAGCGGTGGGCCAGCCGGTCGGCACGCGCGCGCCTCGGCATGTCACACTGGATCTGGAAACTAGTGAGGTCGTCGCCCGCCTTGCCGATGGCTCGAGCTACAGCTACTGGACCTTCGATGGCAAGGTTCCCGGCCCCTTGCTGCGTGTTCGGGTCGGCGACCGGGTAACCGTCAACCTGAGCAACGACGAGTTCAGCGAGCATGTTCACTCGATCGACCTGCATGCCGCCACCGGTCCCGGTGGCGGCGCAGCGGTCACGCAGGTTGCCCCGGGCCAAACCAGGCACTTTACCTTCAAGGCCCTGGCACCGGGGCTCTATGTCTATCACTGCGCCACGCCGATGGTCGCTCAGCATATCGCCAACGGCATGTACGGCATGATCCTGGTCGAGCCCGAAGGCGGTCTGCCGCCGGTGGACAGGGAGTTCTATGTCATGCAGGGCGAGCTCTACACCCGCGAACGCCACGGCAGCCCGGGACCGCAGGCGCTATCGCTCGACAAGCTGCTCGACGAGCGTCCCGAGTATTTCACGTTCAACGGCGCGGTTGGCGCATTGACCGGCATCCACAAGATGGAAGCCAGAGTCGGCGAAACCGTGCGTATCTTCTTCGGCGTCGGCGGCCCCAACAAAACGTCCAGTTTCCATATCATCGGTGAGACCTTCGACAAGGTTTACAACCTAGGATCGTTGACCAGTCCTCCGCTGACCGATGTGCAGACCATCTCAGTCCCCCCAGGCAGCACCGCCATGGTCGAGTTTAAGGTCGATTATCCAGGTAAATATACGTTGGTGGACCACGCCCTGGCCCGTGTCGAGAAAGGCCTCGTAGGCTTCCTGACGGTACATGGCGATAGCAACAGCGACATTTTTCAGGCCCCGCGCGCCCCCGAGCATTGATAACTCATCGTCAACCGCCGTCCCCTCCAAGACAACGGCGCCCTCCGCACGATGTCAACGTGGCAGCGCCGATCAAACCATCTGCAAGTACCGCGGTTTCGATTCGCTGAAGGCGCCGTCGAAGACCATGGCGAGACGGTTCGGCAGTAACCGTCCCGGTGGCGTCAATGCCATGCTGCCGCGTCGGATATCGACCAGACCATCGCCGGCCATCTCCTGCAGGGCCTGCAACTCCGGCGCAAAATAATTGCGGAATACGATGCGGTGACGTTTCTCGATAGTCGCATAACGTACGCTGCCCTTCGCCATGAGGTGCTGAATGACATCGTTCCTCACCCGGTCATCGGCGTTCAGCTCATAGCCCCGGCAGACGGCCAGCTCACCGACATCCAGGCGGGCGTGATAGTCCGACAGTTTTCGCGCATTCTGGTAGTACCCATCGGCGACATGGCTGATCGCACCAACACCGAACCCGATACAGTCGGAATCGCCGTGGAGGTGATAGCCCTCGAGGCAGCGCTGCGACCACCCACGGCGTTGCGCTGCTACCAACGTATCGCTGGAAAGGACAAGCCGCCCCATGCCTGTATGTACGTAGCCCTCCGCCACCAGGCGTTCTATACCTTGTACAAGGAGGGCCAAGGTCTCGCTACGCTCGGGCGTACCGCCCTGATCGCCCGGCACTGAACCGCCAGAGCCCCTTGGCCAGTCAGCTGTGCAGTGACCTACATCGCGAGACAGGGTAATACGCTCGGGACGTAGGCATACCAAGCGTTCGAGCAGCGCCGAGAAACCAGCGGGCGTCCGTCCAGGCAGCCGCAGCGCCAACTCGAGAGTGGGCGGGTGAAGATAAGCTTGGCGAGACGCGGCCTGGATCTCGACCAGGCGCTCTATCGCCGCGGCCCCGGAATCCCGTATATCGATATTGAACCGGTTGAAGCCAAGGGCAATCAAATCGGCCAAGCGTTGCGGCGACAGACGGTTCGGCCCGGTGCGCAGCGAAAAGTCCCTGTCGCGGCTGCGCTTCAGCCCGAAATGGCGACGCAACTCGGTCATCAGGCCGGCCAACTGGTCATCGCCAAGGCACCCCGCGCCATTCCCAGTCAGAACAAGCTGCTCGATGCAGCGGTCGACATCAAACAGACTCCCCTGAAGCGCTATTTCATGCTTGAGATAAGACAGATAGCGAGCCACCCCATTGACCTCGTGGCCCAACCTGGCGGGCACATGCACATGAGCCGTCAATGGTTTGGGGATGGGGTCTTCGTTACTGCCATGCGCCGCCAGCCGGTAATCGTCTGCTGTGAGCTTTGCAGGAAAGCGGACCAGGCTGGGAAAGATCCCATAATCCGGAGCCGGACGATCATGCTTACCGAGAAGAACAGGATTGAGGAAGCGGGTCATTTCGATTACCAGAGCGAGTATATCCAGACTCACTCTAGCGCCCGCTGCGGACGGCCAGGTTGACTGAAGTCACGCCGCCATGAGATGCATCGCGCTCCCGCTCAGGTCCGCGCCGTCTGTGAATCTTCCGCGCCGAATGCCAGTGCCTTCATCGCGCCGCTATCGACGATCTCGATCTCCTTTCCGGCGATGCTGACCAGGCCCTGCTCCTCCAGGCGGCGGAAGGTGCGGCTCATGGTCTCGGGCACCAGGCCCAGGTAGTTGCCCAGGTCGAGGCGCGACATCGGCAAGCGAAAGCGCAACGCCGAGAGGCCACGATCGGCGAAGCGCTCCGAGAACTTGAGCAGCACGACGGCCAGGCGCTGTTCAGCGGAACGACGCGACAGTAGATGATTGGTGCTCTGCTCGGCGAGCAGTTCGCGGCTCATGATGCGCATCAGCCGATGCTGCAGGGCCGGCGTGCGTTCGCTCAGGGTTTCCAGTTCGGCGTAAGGAATCTCGCAAATACTGGCCGTTTCCAGGGCGATCGCGCTCGACGGGTGATCCCGCGAGACGATGGCATCGAGGCCAATGACTTCGCCCGGCAGGTGAAATCCCGAGATATGTTCGTCGCCATTGGCCATCAGGGTCGACGTCTTCACGGCCCCGGTGCGCACCGCATAGATCGAGTTGAAACGCTGCCCGGCCTGGAATAGATAGCCCCCCCGGGATACCGGCTTGCGACGCTGCACGATCCCTTCCAGCTTCCCGATGTCTTCCTTCGGCAGATTGTCGGGCAGGCACAGCGTGCGCAGACGACAGTTGTGGCAGCTATCGCGCGATTCGCTCAGCGTGGCAATGCGGGTCATGGCGTATTTCTCCTTCCTGCGGGGGTTACGCAACATCATGAGCACGATGTTACCCAACCCCCGCTTAGCCCCCGATAACCCTTTAGAGGTAGTCCGGGTGATATTGCGAGGTAAGCGAAGGAGTTCGCTACCCAACTTGACTGAAATCAAAATCGACCCGACGTAGGCTCCTTATGGTGGGTTCAGTTCATGCATGGGAGGTTCGCCATGGCAAGCCTGCTGGCGCAGCCATACCTCATTGGCCCCGGCGATATGACCGAGACGACTCCCTGACTCCTGACCGGACTCCATAGAGGCAAGATATAATGAGCCATTTCCTCGACCGACTGCAGTATCTGGGCAAGCCCCGAGAGGCATTTGCCAATGGCCATGGCGAGACCCGTGACGAAACCCGCGACTGGGAAGACGGTTATCGCGCCCGCTGGCAGCACGACAAGATCGTGCGCTCCACCCACGGGGTGAACTGTACCGGCTCGTGCAGCTGGAAGATCTACGTCAAGAATGGCCTGGTCACCTGGGAAACCCAGCAGACCGACTATCCGCGCACCCGTCCCGACCTGCCCAACCACGAACCGCGCGGCTGTCCGCGCGGGGCCAGCTACTCCTGGTATATCTACAGCGCCAACCGTCTCAAGTACCCGCTGGTGCGCAAGCGCCTGATCAAGCTGTGGCGCGAGGCGCTGGCCCAGCACGTCGATCCGGTGCTGGCCTGGGCCTCCATCGTCGAGAACCCCGAGAAGACCGCGCAGTACAAGAAGGTTCGCGGTATGGGCGGCTTCGTGCGCGCCGACTGGGACGAGCTGGAAACCCTGATCGCGGCGTCCAACGTTTACACCGCCAAGCAGTACGGCCCGGACCGCATCATCGGCTTCTCGCCGATTCCCGCCATGTCGATGATTTCCTACGCCTCCGGGGCGCGCTATCTGTCGCTGATCGGCGGCGTTTGCCTGTCGTTCTACGACTGGTACTGCGACCTGCCGCCGGCCAGCCCCCAGACCTGGGGCGAGCAGACCGACGTACCCGAATCCGCCGACTGGTACAACTCCGGCTATATCATCGCCTGGGGCTCCAACGTGCCCCAGACGCGCACGCCGGACGCCCACTTCTTCACCGAAGTCCGCTACAAGGGCACCAAGACCGTCTCGATCACCCCGGACTATTCCGAAGTCTCCAAGCTCACCGACGAGTGGCTGTCGGCCAAGCAGGGCACCGATGCCGCCCTGGCGCTGGCCATGGGGCATGTGATCCTCAAGGAATTCCACCTTGACAATCCCAGCGCCTACTTCACCGACTACGTGCGCCGCTACACCGACATGCCGTGCCTGGTCGAGCTCGAGCCGCGCGAAGACGGCAGCTACGCGCCGGGCCGGCAGATGCGCGCCAGCGACTTCGAGGCGAGCCTTGGACAGGGCAACAACCCCGAATGGAAAACCCTGGTCTGGGACGAAGCCCGGGACCAGCTGGTGGTGCCGCGCGGCTCCATCGGCTTTCGCTGGGGCGAGGACGAGGTCAACCGCGGCAAGTGGAACCTGGAGTCCCTGGACGCAGACGGCGCCGAGCTTGCGCCGCTTTTGAGCCTCGACAAACGTCGCGACGAAGTGGCTCGGGTGGCGTTTCCGTACTTTGGCGGCATCGAGCACAAGCACTTCGAAAGCGTCAAGAACGAAGGCGTCCACGACGAGATCCTCTACCACAGCCTGCCGGTCAAGCGGGTCACCAAGGCCGACGGCACGGAAGTGCTGATGGTCACCGTCTTTGACCTGATGTGCGCCAACTACGGCATCGACCGCGGCTTCGGCGCCGAGGGCGAAGACGACGGCGCTACCGACTACGGTCAGCTGCGCCCCTACACGCCCGCGTGGCAGGAGAAGATCACCGGCGTGCCCGCCGAGCAGGCGATCCGCATTGCCCGGGAGTTTGCCGACAACGCCCACAAGACCAGCGGCCGCTCCATGATCATCGTCGGTGCCGGGATGAACCACTGGTACCACATGGACATGAACTACCGCGGCCTGATCAACATGTTGATCCTGTGCGGCTGCATCGGCCAGAGCGGCGGCGGCTGGGCGCACTACGTGGGCCAGGAGAAGTTGCGCCCGCAGACCGGCTGGACGCCGCTGGCCTTTGGCCTTGACTGGCAGCGCCCGCCGCGCCACATGAACGGCACCTCGTTTTTCTACAACCACTCAAGCCAGTGGCGCTACGAGAAACTCGAGATCAAGGAGCTGCTCTCGCCGCTGGCTCAGGCCAAGGACTACTCCGGCAACCTCATCGACTACAACGTGCGCGCCGAGCGCATGGGCTGGCTGCCGTCCGCGCCCCAGCTCAACACCAACCCGCTGCACCTGGCAGGCGCGGCACAAAAGGCCGGCATGGGCACCGCCGACTACGTGGTCGACCAGCTCAAGAGCGGTAAGCTAAGCTTTGCCTCGGAAGACCCGGACAATCCGCAGAACTTCCCGCGCAACCTGTTCATCTGGCGCTCCAACCTGCTGGGCAGCTCGGGCAAGGGCCACGAGTACATGCTCAAGTACCTGCTGGGCACCCGCCACGGCATCCAGGGCAAAAACCTGGGCGAGGCCGGCGCGCATAAGCCCGAAGAGGTCAAGTGGCACGACGAGGCCCCGGAAGGCAAGGTCGACCTGCTGGTGACCCTGGACTTTCGCATGTCCACCACCTGCCTGTACTCGGACATCGTGCTGCCCACGGCAACCTGGTACGAGAAAAACGACCTCAACACCTCGGACATGCACCCCTTCATCCACCCGCTGACCGCGGCCACCGACCCGGCGTGGGAGTCGCGCAGCGACTGGGACATCTACAAGGGTATTGCCAAGGCGTTCTCCAAGGCCTGCGTAGGCCACCTGGGCGAAGAGACCGACCTGGTCACCCTGCCCATGCAGCACGACTCCCCCGGGGAGCTTGCGCAAACCGCGGTGCTCGACTGGAAAAAGGGCGAGTGCGAGCCGCTTCCGGGCAAGACCATGCCGAGCCTGGTCGAGGTCAAGCGCAACTACCCGGAAACCTACGAGCGCTTTACCTCGGTGGGCCCGATGCTTGAGAGCGTCGGCAACGGCGGCAAGGGCATCAACTGGCAAACCGAAAGTGAAGTCGAGCTGCTGCGCAACCTCAACCACCGCAAACTCGACGGCCCGGCGAAAGGCCAGCCGCTGCTCGACAGCGCCATCGACGCCGCCGAGATGATTCTCACCCTGGCCCCGGAAACCAACGGCCAGGTAGCGGTAAAAGCCTGGGGGGCGCTGTCGAAAATCACCGGTCGCGACCACACCCATCTGGCCAGGCCCAAGGAAGACGAGAAGATCCGCTTCCGCGACGTGGTGGCCCAGCCGCGCAAGATCATCTCAAGCCCCACCTGGTCCGGGCTCGAGGACGAGCACGTGTCCTACAACGCCGGCTACACCAACGTTCACGAGATGATTCCGTGGCGCACGGTGAGCGGCCGCCAGCAGCTGTATCAGGATCATCCCTGGATGCGCGCCTTCGGCGAGAGTCTGCTGGTGTATCGTCCGCCCATTGACACCAAGGCGGCGGCCAGCGTGTCCGAGCCCCAGGGCAACGGCAATCCGGAAATCGCGCTCAACTTCCTCACGCCGCACCAGAAGTGGGGGATTCACTCCACCTACTCGGACAACCTGCTGATGCAGACGCTGTCCCGGGGCGGGCCGATCATCTGGATGTCTGAAGACGACGCCCAGTCCATCGGCGTGGAAGACAACGACTGGATCGAAGCCTACAACGCCAACGGCGCCATTGCCGCCCGGGCGGTGGTCAGCCAGCGAGTCAAGAACGGCATGGCGATGATGTACCACGCCCAGGAGCGCATCGTGAATATCCCCGGTTCCGAGATCACCGGCACCCGGGGCGGCATTCACAACTCGGTCACTCGGGTATGCCCCAAGCCGACCCACATGATCGGCGGCTACGCGCAGCTTTCCTACAGCTTTAACTACTACGGCACCGTGGGCTCCAACCGCGATGAGTTTGTGCTGGTGCGCAAGATGCACAACATCGACTGGCTCGACGACGAAGGCAACGACAGCGTGCAGGCCAAAGTGGAAGGCTGAAGCCAGCGACTCACCTGCCAACGAATTGCCCCACATCAGTGGGGCAATTTCGTTCGGCACGGTTTACCACCCGACCAGTTACCCCGGCACATCGACATCGGTGACACTCTACGAACGGGGGGAACGGGACGACCGGGCCGACCACATCGGCCGCGTCAACCGCGAGTTGCTGGACGCTACCTACCCGACGATTCGCCCGAATGCTATTTCGTCGATCCACAGGGCTTCATGACCGCGATCGACGAGGCGCTGCAAGAACTCGGCGTGCCCGCCGAGCGGCGTCACTACGAGCACTTCGGGCACGCCCGCCTCATGCGGCTTGAGCCACTCTCCCCTCGCCGGCCATCGACACACGGCCGCTGATCCTGACGAAAAAGCCAGTCGCCATGGCGACTGGCTTTCCCATGCCTACTGAAGCGCAGCCTCTTCGTAATCCAGTTCGCGAATCAGGGTCTGCAGCATCTGTTCATCGATATGCCGCCGCTTGCGCAACCGATAGAGTTCCTTGCGCTGGGCTTGAATGGCTCGGATGCGCAAATCCGTTTCCAGTTGGTGAAGCTGATGCGCCTGGTCGGCCCGATCGTCACGCTCCATCGCCATCGCCTGCATTTCCTGACGATAGGAATCGATGATCCGGGCCGTCACCGATCCTTTCGGTTCGGGCTCGTCGCTCGATTGTGCCTTTGACCACTCTTCCAGCCAGTCGACAGCGGCCTGGGAGGCGATCTGCCGTGCCTTCAGCAACTCGCGTTCGTGCTCCTTGAGGTCGTTCAGCGACAGGAATTTCAAAAAGTAGGGAATGCCCAGCGCGCCGATCAGCAACGACAGGATAATCACCGCGGCCGCCAGAAAGATCATCAGGTCGCGCCCGGGAAAAGACGCGCCATTGATGAACAACGGCACCGAAAGCACGCCGGCGAGGGTAATTGCCCCACGCACGCCGGCCACCGAGCTAAGAGTGGTGATCAACAGCAGCGGCTGGTTCTCTCCGCCCTTGGCTCGCGGCTTGAGCAGGCGGGTCTCGATCCAGTGGTAGGCATAGATGAAGGCAAAGCGGATCGCCAGCAGCAGCGCCATGAGCACGACGGCGTAGAGCACCAGCGTACCCATCGCGTAGCTCTGCGTGGCGGAATCCGCCCACACACGCTCGACGATCCCGGGGAACTGCAGCCCGAGCAGCAGGAACACCACGCCGTTGAAGGTGAAGTCGAGCATTTCCCAGATGCTGCGATTTAGGATGCGGGTGCTGGTTTTCACCGGCAGCATGTCGACACGACTCTGCACCATGCCGGCGGCCACCGCCGAGAGAATGCCCGACATGCCGGCATGCTCGGCAAGGTAGAACGCCGCGAACGGCAGCAACAGGATGGTGACCACGTAGGTGGCCGGATCATAGAGGTTGCGCGCGGTCATCCACTGTTTGATCTTGCCAACCGTCCAGCTCAGCGCGCCACCGATCAGCAGGCCACCCAACGCCACCATCAGGAACTCGCCGGACACGGAGAGCAACGAGAAGCCGCCGGTCATGGCGGCCGCGATGGCTATCTTGAACGAGACCAGCCCCGTGGCGTCGTTCATCATCGCCTCGCCTTCCAGCTGGTGCGACATATGGCGCGGCAGGCGCCCCTGGGCGATGGCGATCACCGACAGCGCATCGGTGGGCGACAGGATCGCGGCCAGCGCGAAACTGGCCGCCAGCGGAATCGAAGGCAACAGCCAGTGGATGAAGTAACCGACCGCCACCACAGTGACCAGCACCAGCAGCAGCGACATGGCGGCGATCTGCCCGCCGTGATCGGTGAACTCCTTCTTGGGAATCTTCCAGCCGTCGTAGAACAGCAACGGCGGAATGAACAGCATCATGAAGATCTCGGGGTCCAGCTCGACTTCCATCCCGAAAAGCGGTGAAGCCAGCAGGCAGCCCATCAGGATCTGCAGGATAGGCAGGGGCAAGGGGATGATGTTGGCCAGTATTCGGCTGACGCCAACGGCCAGGGTGAGCAGAAAAACGAGATTGAGTATGTCCATGGTGTTGGCGGGGCCGGATAGGTCACTAAGAAAGTCTTTCACCAATAGCTATCGACTGCCATGCGGCATCTCTGCAACCCTTTGGCAATACCCCAAAAGAACCACGCTCGGCGTCGTTGCCCTGGTGCCTCTTGTCGCGCATAAGTGGCGCACAGGAGAATTGCTGCATATCTTACTCCTAAAACAGTGTTTTTTTACGCAGTCTCGTTAGATATCCAACCAACATTGATTGAAGTCATCAAAGCCATAAGCCGGACCGGTCAGTGTGGGGCTATGTCGCGTGTTAAATCACGCGTTGTCCAGCCGACATTCTCTTGAGGAAAGCCATATGGCCATTGCCAACTACGCCAAGCTTCTCAGCGAAGCGCACCGCCAGCCCGATCCCCAACGCCTGCTGTTCGTCTTCGCCAGGGCCGAACTGCCCGACAATCCCGACACGCAGCAGCGCAAACGCTTCGAACAGGGTGAAGGCGGCGTGCTGACACCGGCCCTGTGCGTCGACAAGACGCTGGATGAACTGAGCGACATGGAATCGCTGGTCGTGGAATCCCGACTCACTGGCGTGGCCTGGGACATCGTCTTTGTCGCCGCCCTGGCCGGTGACGGCACGAACCCGCCGACCAGCGAAGAGGCCGAACGCCCCCTTCAGCGTATGGTCGAAGCCTTGCAGATGGGCAGCATCGATAACTTCCTGGCGTTCGACCGCCGTGGCGATGCCGTCGATATTCAGTAATCCGACAGAGGTCTATGCTGGATGCAGCGACTCCACTAATCCTCGCAATGGAGGGCCAACATGGCTAAACGTTTCAAGGTAGGCGATCGCGTCCGCTGGAACTCGGAGGCGGGCCATGTCAGCGGTCGGGTCATCCGTGTCCACACCCGCGATACCGAATACAAGGGACATAGGCGTCATGCCAGCGAGGACGAACCGCAGTACGAGATCAAGAGCGACAAGACCGATCACATCGCCATGCACAAGGACTCGGCACTGTGCAAGATCGACGAGTAACGGTTCTTCTTACGAAACTCCATGATTGACCGCCCACACCGCCGCCTCCACCCGCGAACGCAGGCCGAGTTTCTTGAGCAGATTCTTGACGTGAACTTTCACCGTGCCCTCGGTGATATCGAGCCGCCGCGCGATCATCTTGTTGCTCATGCCGCGGGCCAGCGTCCGCAGGATATCCAGTTCGCGCGAGGTGAGCGACGACAACGCATCGGCGGGTGCGGCGCGGCCGCCGCTGACGATGCCCGCCAGGATGGCGGCGAGCTGTGGGCTGATCACCAGCTTGCCCTCGGCGGCCTCCTTGATACGCGCCAGCAGGTCCTCGGGCTCCATGTCCTTGAGCAGGTAGCCGTCGGCACCGGCACGCAGCGCGGCGACCACATCGTCGTCGGCATCGGACACCGTGAGCATCACCAGGCGCGTATCGACGCCATTGCTGCGAATCTGACGCAGGGCCTCCAGCCCATCCATCCTGGCCATGTTCAGATCCATCAGGATCAGGTCAAGCTCGAGCGTGCCGGCGGCCTCGACGGCTTCGGCGCCGTTGGATGCCTCGCCGGCGATGGTCATGTCCGGATCCATCTCGACCAGCTGGCGCACGCCGCGCCGGAACAGCGGATGGTCGTCGACGATCAGGATGCGTGTTTCGCTCATTGAGCTCCTCCCAGCAGATTGACCGATTCGCTCCCGGCGGTGACCTGCGGGATAAAACGCAGTACCACTTCCGTTCCGCCCTCGGCGCGATTGTGCATTTCGAGTGCGCCGCCCAGGCCGGTGGCACGCTCGTCCATGATCGTGGTGCCATAGTGGTTGAGCCGCACGTGCTGCTCGGGCAAGCCCACCCCGTCGTCGCGGATAGACACCCTGACCTGCCCCGAGTCGGTGGTCTGCAAGTGAATATCGCAGTTTTCGGCCCTGGCGTGATGAACCACGTTGGAGAGCGCCTCGCGCACGATCTGCAGCACATGAATCTCCTCGTTGGGGGTCAGCGGACAGTGCCGCAGCTCGTATTCGAGCAGGATTTTCAGCTCAGTGCGCTGGGCGAATTCACGCACCGTCTCGTTGAGCGCGGCCTCGAGCCCCGGCTCGGTCATCTTCAGGCGGAAGGTATTGAGCAGCTCGCGCAGCTGCCGGTAGGCCGAGTTCAGTCCCTCGCGCAGTTCGTCGATGACCGCATCCTGATCGGCTGACGAATTCTGCTGACGAATCAGCATCTGCAGGCGCGCCACCTGGATCTTCAGATACGAGAGCGACTGGGCCAACGAGTCGTGCAGCTCCCGGGCGATCACCGCACGTTCGTCCATCAACGCCAGACGACGCTGCTCGTCGTTGTTCTGAGCCAGCGAGAGCGCCGTGGCAATCAGTCCCGCCACAGTCTCGACCAGGTCCATCTGCCAGCGCAGCGGAGGGGCCCCCGCCGGGTGCTGCATCAACAACACGCCATAGCGGCGGTCGGACTCGCTGACCACCACCGGGCGTACCCGCGGCGGCACCCGATCGCCACTCAGGCAGGGGCCGCAGTCCGGCGCCCGGCAGAAATCGGGGCGATCGCCCAGTTGGGTGGAAATACGCTGATAGGCACGTTCGGCCTCGCCCTGCGACAGGCACAGGGTAATCGGGCCGAGCCCCGTGACCCCTTCCAGACGATTGAGCACGTCGCGGAAGTCCTCGCTGCCGGGGGTCGAGCTGTTGAGCTGCCGTGCGGCCTCGTAGAGCAGCCGCAACGACTCGTTGCTGCGCTTGAGTTCGATCGTCTTGGCCTCCACCCGCTGCTCGAGTTCCGCATACATCCGCGACAGGCTTTCGTTCATCTGGTTGAGGGTGCGCGAGATCAGGCCCAGTTCATCGTTGCCCTCATAAGCCACACGCCCTGTGAAGTCGCCGTGGCGCGCCCGATTGACCACGTGGAACAGCTCACGCAGCGGAGGCATCACGTCATTGACCAGTTTGTACATGGTCCCCAGCACCAGAATCAGGGTCAGGAACAGAACGATGCCCTGAAGCAGATGCAGCATTCGGATTCGCGACTCGGCGCCCTGCTGCAACTGGCCGACCAGGCGATCCACCTCACCGACGAATTCGGCGGTCTGGTCAACCAGAGCCCGGGAGGGGCGTGACTCGGCGGCCAGCAGGGCCGGGCGCAGCATGTCCTGCCACATCTCGGTCACGCTGGCGTAGCGCTGGGTCAGAGGATGCTGCGGATCGTCGGGAATCAATCCGGTAATGACCGGGCTGGTCAGGTCGGCATCGAAGCGCTCGATCCGCTGGCGCAGCACCTCGCCATCCACTGGGGCCTGCAGGTGCGTGCTCAGCAGACGGTAGGCCTGCATGCGCAGGGTGCCAGCCTGGTTGATGGCCGCGGCGTCGCCACTGGCGGTCTCGGCGATCATGATCGACCCGAGCATGCTGGTCAGGGCGAGAACGACGATCCCCGCCATGGCGAGGCCGGCCCGGAAGATCAGCGAACGGGTGAGGGATTGGGACATGCGCGCTCCAGACGGGACTACCACCTATGCCTCGCTACCGCTTCAGCGGACCTCAGCGTGACCCCATGCTTGTTAAAAATGCTTATAAAACAAAACGATGAATAAAAATATCTGGCTACCTCTTAGGGGGTAGCCACGCTAGCCTACCCCGCCCGCCCCATGAGCTCCCTTGATTCGCGTCAACAACGGTCGAGTGCACCGTGCCTATGGTGGCCTCAGGTTCCAGCGGGAGGGCTCGCGATGGCAAGCCAACAAGTCAAGCATATTATCCGTTCTCGTCCTGAATCCCACTCGATCATTTCTTTCGTGTCAGGAAGGCTATCATGAAGAATCTGGAAGGCGTAACGAGGCCCGATCAGTATCGGGCACTGTCGCTGAGCACTGTAGCGTTCACCGTGTGCTTTGCGGTGTGGACGATTTTTTCGATTATCGGCGTGAGGATCAAGCAGGATCTCGGCCTCAGCGAGACGGAGTTCGGCATCCTGGTCGCAACCCCTGTGCTGACCGGCTCCATCAGCCGGATCTTCCTCGGTATCTGGACCGAACAACTCGGCGGCCGCCGGGTGTTCAGCATCCTCATGCTCGTAACCTCGGTGTGCGTATTCCTGCTCTCCTATGTGGAGACCTACTGGATGTTCCTGATCGCCGCGCTCGGTGTGGGTCTGGCCGGCGGGTCGTTCATCGTAGGGATTGCCTACACCTCCTACTGGTTCGAGGAAGAGCGCCAAGGCACCGCACTGGGGATCTTCGGCGCCGGTAACGTGGGCGCGGCGATCACCAATTTCGGTGCCCCGTTTCTGCTGATCGCCCTCGGCTGGGAGCACACGGCGGTGATCTACGCCGTGGTCCTGGCGATCATGGCGGTGGTTTTCTGGGTATTCACCAAGGAAGACCCGATGACGATGGCCCGTCGCCGTGCCGGCGCACATGGCACCTCCGCACTCACCCAACTCGAGCCTTTGCGTCACCCCCAGGTATGGCGCTTCGCGCTCTACTACTTCTTCGTGTTTGGCGGCTTCGTCGCCCTCGCCTCCTACCTGCCGCGCTACTACGTCGGCGCTTACGACGTGAGCATCGCGGTCGCCGGCACTCTCACGGCGCTGTATTCGCTGCCGGCAAGCGTGTTCCGGGCCTTTGGCGGCTACCTCTCCGATCGTTTCGGTGCCCGCGCGGTAATGTATCTGACCTTCATTGTCTCGCTGGTGTGCCTGTTCCTGCTCGCCTACCCGGAGACTCGATACGCCGTTCAGGGCAAGGAAGGCCTGATCGAGTTCAGCCTGGCGATGCCTCTGTGGGGCGTGGTGGTGCTCACGGTGCTGCTCGGCTTCTTCATGTCCCTGGGCAAGGCGGCCGTCTACAAGCACATCCCCGTCTACTACCCGAATCACGTCGGCTCCGTCGGAGGCCTGGTGGGCATGATCGGCGGCCTGGGTGGCTTTTTCCTGCCCATTACCTTCGGAATCGTACTCGACCTCACGGGCGTGTGGACCACCTCCTACATGGTGATGTTCGTGCTCGTCGCCGTTTCCCTGGTCTGGATGCACATGGCGATCCGGCGCATGGAGCGCCGGCGCATCCCCGAGCTCTCGGAGGAGGGCTATCGATACCTGCCGGAAGTCCAGGAATCGACGGGCGGAAACCGTCGGAAGACCGGGGAGACGGATGCCCGAACCTAACCACGAAAACGGTGCAACCGGAGCGCTGGGCCCCGGTCGCCAAGAGCAACTATCAGGAGATAACGAGCATGTCCATGGACAACACGCTACACAAAGGTGAGCAGTCGCGGGTACTCACCGACTGGCGACCCGAGGACACCGAGTTCTGGGGGAGCATCGGCAAGTCCATTGCCACCCGCAACCTGTGGATCTCCATTTTCTGTCTGCTGCTGGCCTTCTGCGTATGGATGGTCTGGTCGGTGGTGGTCGCCAAACTGCCCCAAGTGGGTTTCGACTACACCTCCAACCAGTTGTTCTGGCTGGCCGCGCTACCAGGTTTGTCCGGCGCCACACTGCGCATCTTCTACAGTTTCATGGTGCCAATCGTCGGCGGCCGACGCTTTACCGCGCTGTCGACCGCTTCGCTGGCGCTGCCGGCGCTGTGGATCGGCTTTGCGGTGCAGAACCCGGATACCCCCTATCTGGTGATGCTGATCGTGGCACTGCTGTGCGGCTTCGGCGGCGGCAATTTCGCCTCCAGCATGGCCAACATCTCGTTTTTCTACCCCAAGCGCGAGAAAGGCAATGCCCTGGCGCTCAATGCCGGCCTGGGCAACCTGGGGGTCAGCGTCATGCAGTTCGTGGTGCCGCTGGTGATCACCGCCGGGGTCTTCGGGGCGCTGGGCGGCGAGCCGCAGATGCTGGGGGATAGCCAGCGCCTGTGGTTGCAGAACGCCGGCTTCATCTGGGTGCCGTTCATCCTGCTCGGCGCCGCGGCCGCCTGGTTCGGCATGAACGACATCGCCAGCGCGCGCTCCTCGTTCAAGGATCAGTCGGTCATCTTCAAGCGCAAGCACAACTGGCTGATGTGCATGCTCTATACCGGCACATTCGGCAGTTTCATCGGCTATTCCGCCGGCTTTCCGCTGCTGGCATCCAATCAGTTCCCCGAGGTCGACGTACTCAAGTTCGCCTTCTTGGGGCCGCTGGTGGGGGCGCTGTCGCGTGCCGGCACCGGCTGGGTCTCGGACCGCTTCGGCGGTGCCCGGGTCACGCTGTGGGTGTTCGCGGGGATGATCATTTGTGTCGCCGGGGTACTGTTCTTCCTCGGCATCAAGGACCAGCCGGGCGCGTTCTGGGGCTTCTTCGCCATGTTCCTGCTGCTGTTCTTCTTTACCGGAGTAGGCAACGCCAGCACCTTCCAGATGATTCCCGAGATCTTCCGCCAGGAGGTGGCGCGCCTGATGCCGAACCTCGATAGCGCGGCACAACGTCAGCAGGGCGACAAGGAATCCGCGGCAACCATCGGCTTTACCTCGGCGATCGCCGCCTACGGTGCCTTCTTCATTCCCAAGACCTTCGGCAGCTCCATCGCATTGACCGGCGGTGCGGAATCGGCACTCTACGGCTTCATCGTCTTCTATGCGCTGTGCATGGGCCTGACCTGGTTCTATTACACCCGTAGGAATGCCGAGACACCCTGCTGATACCGCCCTGATCGCACGACTGGAAAGAGAGCCGGCAATAGCCGGCTCTCTTCATTGTTGCCCGTCGTAGGTCTTCCGGCGCCCCTACCCCCAAAGAGCCTGCCTCTTTTCGCGGCTACCTCCTAAGGCATAATCCGAGCAAAAAAACATATTTTAAAACAATTGCTTGCCAACGCCGGCGCGACTACCCCCAAGGGAGTACACGGCGCCTCGGCACCGGGCGGTGGACCCGGCGACTTGATTCGAGTCAAAAACCTCCCTCACCGAAAGGACCAAAGTGGCTGACGAAACAACGCTTCAACGGGTCCAGGGACATCGAGCAGCGGCTTGCACCGGCGGACACCGCCCGGCCCTGATGCACGCTGCCGACTGGTTGAAGACACAACTACTGCGGAGACCGTGATATGAAAATTCGCTCGCAGGTGGGCATGGTCCTCAACCTCGACAAGTGTATCGGCTGCCACACCTGCTCGGTGACCTGCAAGAACGTCTGGACCAGCCGCGAGGGGGTCGAGTACGCCTGGTTCAACAATGTCGAGACCAAGCCCGGCATCGGCTACCCGAAGGAGTGGGAGAACCAGCAGAAGTGGAAAGGCGGCTGGCTGCGCAACAGGAACGGCTCCATCCAGCCGCGCATCGGCGGTCGCTACCGGGTACTGGCCAAGCTGTTCGCCAACCCCGACCTGCCCGAGATCGACGACTACTACGAGCCGTTCGACTTCGACTACCAGCACCTGCATCAGGCCGGCGAAGGCAAGCACCAGCCCGTGGCGCGCCCGCGCAGCGCCATCACCGGGCAGCGCATGAACAAGATCGAATGGGGGCCCAACTGGGAAGAGATCCTCGGCACCGAGTTTTCCAAGCGCCGCAAGGACAAGAACTTCGAGCAGGTCCAGGCCGACATCTACGGCCAGTTCGAGAACACCTTCATGATGTACCTGCCGCGCCTGTGCGAGCACTGCCTCAACCCGACGTGCGTGGCGTCGTGCCCGAGTGGCGCGATCTACAAGCGCGAGGAAGACGGCATCGTGCTGATCGACCAAGACAAGTGCCGCGGCTGGCGCATGTGCATCTCCGGCTGCCCCTACAAGAAGATCTATTACAACTGGAAGACCGGCAAGTCCGAGAAGTGCATCTTCTGCTACCCGCGCATCGAGTCCGGCATGCCGACGGTCTGCTCCGAGACCTGCGTGGGCCGCATCCGCTATCTCGGCGTGTTGCTGTACGACGCCGACCGTATCCAGGAAGTAGCGTCTTCCCCCGACGAGCGCGACCTCTACCACCGCCAGCGCGAGATCTTCCTCGACCCGAACGACCCCGAGGTGATCGCCCAGGCCAAACGTGACGGCATTCCAGAGAACGTGATCAAGGCCGCCCAGGCCTCGCCGGTCTATAAGCTGGCCATGGACTGGGGCCTGGCGCTGCCGCTGCATCCGGAGTACCGCACCCTGCCGATGGTGTGGTACGTGCCGCCGCTGTCGCCGATCCAGTCCGCCGCCGAGGCCGGACACATCGAAAGCGACGGCGTGCTGCCCGACATCGAGTCGCTGCGCATCCCGGTACGCTATCTCGCCAACCTGCTCACCGCCGGGGAGGAAGAGCCCGTGGTGCTCGCCCTCAAGCGCCTGATGGCGATGCGTCTGTACAAACGTGCCCAGCAGGTTGACGGCCACAGGGCCGAGGAGGTGCTCGACGCCGTGGGCCTGACCGAAGCCCAGGTCGAGGAGATGTACCGCTACCTGGCCATCGCCAATTACGAAGACCGCTTCGTGATCCCCACCAGCCATCGCGAGCAGGCCCGAGATGCCTTCCCCGAACGCGGCGGCTGCGGCTTCTCGTTCGGCAATGGCTGCCATGGCGGCGACAGCGATGCCAGCCTGTTCGGCGCGCGCAGGCAAACCACCATGCTGGTCAAGCCAATGACCCACCCGGATGACGAACCCACGGCTCTGGCCACGACAGAGGCCGTCAACCACTACACGCCGACACCGGCCCCGAAACGCCCCGCGCCGGAGGAAGAGTCCAATGCGTAGCCTGATCGTACTTGCCCGTCTGCTCGACTACCCCACCGAGGAATTGCAGCGGGCCGCCACCGAGATGCAGAACGTCATCGCCGACGAAGCCCACCTGAGCCATCCCCAGCGCGCCGCGCTGCATGGCTGGATCGGGCGTATCGCGACCAGCGACCTGCTCGATCTGCAGGCCGACTACGTGGCGCTGTTCGACAAGGGCCGGTCGACCTCGCTGCTGCTGTTCGAGCACGTCCACGGCGAATCCCGCGACCGTGGCCAGGCCATGGTCGACCTGCTCGAACAGTACCGCCAGGCCGGCTTCGAGCTCAGCGCTCGCGAACTACCGGACTACCTGCCGGTGTTCCTCGAGTACCTGTCGGCCCGCGACGAGGCCGACATCGCCCAGCAGCTGAGCGATATCGCCCATATCCTGGCGCTGCTCGCCGCCCGCCTGCGGGAACGCGAGTCCGACCATGCACTAGTGCCCACCGCGCTGCTGGCCATGGTCGGCGCCGATACCGCCATCGACGAGCACGCCGAGGCGGTCAGCAAGGAAGCGCGCGACGACACCCCCGCCGCCCTCGACGCGGTGTGGGAAGAGGAAGCCGTGCGCTTCAACGCCGCCTCCGACGAGGATTGTGCCCTGCAGTCCGCCACCGGCCGTCGCCAGGCGGAACTCAAGCGCCAGTCCCAGGCCGAGATGCCGATCCGCATCGTACCGCCCGTCGTCGACGCCACTTTAGGTCACTGAGTCAGGAGTCTGCCGTCATGAACTATCTCAATGAACTGCTGTTCGGCCTGTATCCCTACGTGGCGGGCACCATTTTCCTGGCCGGCGCCCTGCTGCGCTTCGATCATGGCCAGTACACCTGGAAGACCGGCTCCAGCCAGATGCTTTCCAAGCGCCAGATGCGCCTGGCCAGCAACCTGTTCCACGTCGGTATCCTGGTGATCTTCTTCGGCCACCTGGTCGGCCTGCTCACCCCGCACTGGGTCTACGCCCCGTTCATCAGCGCCGGCAGCAAGCAGATCATCGCCATCGTCGTCGGCGGCATCGCCGGGCTGATGTGCCTGACCGGCGGTGCCATGCTGCTGCATCGCCGCCTGACCAACCCGCGTGTGCGGGCCACCTCCAGCCGTGCCGACATCGTGATCCTGGCGCTGCTGGTCGCCCAGGTGTCGCTGGGGCTGTTGACCATCATCCCGGCGATGGGGCATCTGGATGGTGGCGCGATGCTGGAGCTGGCCGAGTGGGCGCAGTCCATCGTGTTCTTCAAGGGTGGCGCCGCCGAGCATCTGGCCGAGATCGGGCTGGTCTACAAGCTGCACATCCTGCTCGGCCTGACCATCGTGCTGGTGTTCCCGTTCACCCGTCTGGTGCACGTGTGGAGCGCGCCGCTGGGCTACATTGGTCGCCGTTATCAAATCGTGCGTCGTAAAGCATGAATGAGGGCAATCCCATGCAACTGATTTCACTCGAAACCCTGCCCGACAACGCGCAGACCATGGCGATCCCGCCGGTGTGGGTTGGCGACGTGAACATCCCCACCGACGAGATCGCCCGGGAGATGCAGTACCATCAGGCCGACTCCGTGGAAGAAGCCCAATTGCAGGCGGCGCGCGCCCTGGTCGTGCGCGAGCTGCTGCGCCAGCGCTGCGACGAGCTGGGCTGGGACGTCGAGGATGGCGAAGAGGCGGCCCTGGCCGCCCTGCTGGACGCGGAACTAGAGGTACCCGAGCCCGCCGAAACCGACTGTCAACGCTACTTCGAGGCCAACGCCGAGCGCTTCAGCGAACCGCTGCGCCTGGCGGTACGCCATATTCTGCTGGCCGCCGCCCCGGACGATGCCGAGGCCCGCGATCGTCAGTACCGTCTGGGCCGGACGCTCATCGCCGAGTTGCAGTCGATGCCCGAGCGTTTCATCGAGTTCGCCCAGCGCCACTCCGCCTGCCCGTCGAAGGACGACGGCGGCGAGCTGGGCTGGCTGACGCCGGGGCAGACCGTGGCCGAGCTGGACCGCGCCCTGCAACGTCTGCCCGAAGGATTGCACGACCGGCCGCTGGCCTCGCGCTATGGCTGGCATGTGGTCAGCGTCGACCAGCGCGACGGTGGCCGTGCCCTGCCTTACGCCAAAGCCGCCGAGCGGGTCCGACATACCCTGCGCGAACAGGCCACACGCCGCGCGCTGCGTCACTACCTGCTGGCGCTGGAAGCGCGCCTGGGCGTGAGCGGCGTTGCATTGGACGACGAGAGTACCGGCGCACTGATGCAGTAAGTCATTCACAGATGCGCTCCGTAATTTCATATTGCCGCCACCCACGGGTGGACGAGGAGGATTCCATGGCCCACATTCACGCCGATGCGCCCTTCGTGCCGCTCAACATCGCGGTGCTGACAGTCTCGGACACCCGTGGCTTCGACCGCGACGGCAGCGGCGACCTGCTCTGCGCACGCCTCATCGCGGCCGGCCACTGGCTGGGCGAGCGGCGCATCGTGCCGGACGACATCTACCGTATCCGCGCGGTGGTTTCCGAGTGGATCGCCCGCGACGACATCCATGCCGTGCTGGTCAATGGCGGCACCGGCTTCACGCCACGCGACACCACCCCCGAGACGCTTGCGCCGCTGTTCGACAAGGCCATCGACGGCTTCGGCGAGCTGTTCCGGCAGATATCCCATGGCGATATCGGCGCCTCGACGATCCAGTCCCGGGCCATCGGCGGGGTGGCCAACCACACCCTGGTGTTCGCCCTGCCGGGCTCGCCCAAGGCCTGTGCCACCGCCTGGGACGGCATCCTCGCCTCGCAGCTCGACGCCCGCACCCGGCCCTGCAATTTCGTCGCCATGGTTCGCCCCGATGCCACGCCCTGTGTCAGTCGGCAACCCGCCACAACGCCAGTGGCCGCGGAGCGCGTCGAGGAGAAGCCGGCATGAGTTGCGTCAGCTGCGCTACCCTCACTCCCGGCCTTCTCGATCTGGAAGACGCCCGCCGACGCCTGCTGGCCGCCGCGCATCCACCGGTAGCGCGTGAACGCTGCCCGCGCAATGCCGCGCTGGGGCGCATCCTCGCCGCGCCGATCAGTGCCCGCCTAGCCATGCCCGGCGCCGACAACAGCGCCATGGATGGCTATGCGCTGCGCATTGCCGATCTCGCAGCCCCTCACGACGGTCTGCCGGTGCTCCAGCGCATTCCGGCGGGCTGCGCGCCGGCCCCACTTGGCGAGGGCGGCTGTGCACGCATCTTCACCGGCGCGCCGCTCCCGGCCGGCGCCGACTGCGTCGTCCCGCAGGAACGCTGCCACATCGATGATTGGGGCCGCGTGCATGTCCAGGGCGAAGCACTACCCGGCGCCAATATCCGCCAACGCGGCGAAGAGTGCCTCGCAGGCGCGCCGCTGTTGCCCGCCGGCCAGCGCCTCGACGCCGCCGGCCTGGCATTGCTGGCCAGCCAGGGCATCGTCGAGGTCGAAGTCTTCGCCCGCCTCAGGGTGGCGCTGCTCTCCACCGGCGACGAGCTGGTCGAGCCGGGCACGCCCCTGGCCTCGGGCCAGCTCTACAACAGCAACCGCGTCATGCTCGACGCCCTGCTCCAGCAGCAGGACTGCACCGTCGTCGACCTGGGCATCGTTGCCGATACCGCCGCCGCGCTGCGCGAGGCACTATGCCAGGCGCGTGACCGTGCCGACGTGGTGATCTGTACCGGTGGCGTCTCGGCCGGCGAGGAGGACCACGTTCGCCCGGTGCTCGCCGAGCTCGGCGAGCTGATTTTCCACGGTGTTGCGATGAAGCCCGGCAAGCCCTTCGCCTTCGGCCGTCTCCATGGGGCCGACGGCAACGTGCCGCTGCTCGGTCTGCCCGGCAACCCGGTCGCGGCACTGGTGACCTGGCAGGTGCTGGGACAGGCCTTCGTGCAGGCCTGCCAGGGCCGGCATCCACGCCCGCTTCAGCAGTTTTCCGTCAAGGCGGGTTTCAGCCGTCGCGCCACCCACGGGCGCCGCGAGTTGCTGCGCGTCGTTCTCGATCATGCCGAACTCGAACCCATAGCCCAGCTGGCCGGCGGCCAGGGGTCGGCCATGCTCGGCGCGGCCTGCCAGGCGGACGGCTATCTCATGGTGCCCGGCGACACGCCGGTGATGGAAGGAAACGACTATGCATTCCTGCCCGTTGCACAATTCGCCATCTGACGCCGTGCGGCTGTTGCGTGCCACCGACGACGGCCACCTGGAACGATCCGCTGCGTCGAGCGCGGCGGCACGCTGGGCGAGTTGAGTCTGATCTCGCAGCAGACCACGTACCTCTATCCCGCCGAGGCGCTGCGCCGTACCCACGTCCTGGCGATCGGCGTTAGCCGTTGCTGGGACAGCCTGAACCATGAAGACTGCCGTGGCCTCGTCGAGCGCCATCAGTCATCCTCGACCAAAGCAAACTATGTTCGATGCACGACTAGGTGCCTAGGCTATGTGTCATTATCCGCCGCCCAAAGCCTGAGGGCCGGCTCGGAGCACCATTACTGACAGGCCTCACAGCAACGCGACGATCACCGCTCCCACCGTGCCGCCTGTGAGGATCAGCGCCAGCAGCGCCCAAAGGCCATCGTTGGCCATCAGCGACAAGCCGAACATCATCAAGGCAAGCCCCGCGCCATTGGCCGAGAAAGGCACCACTTCCATCAGTGGCATGGCCAAGGCAATGAGAAAGCAGAAAAGCGCCACGAGATAGGTACCGGCACGTTGGGTCAGCCACGTCAGACGCGGTTTCAACAAGCGGTCGATGGCCCGGGCCGGCTTACGCATCCAGGCCACCGCCTTGTCCAGCTTGGCTCGGGAAACCGAGCGCTTCAAAAGCCATTGCGGCAACCAGAACGTGCGGCGTCCAAGCAGCAGTTGGCCCGCCACCAATAGCACCAACAGCGCCATGAGCGTGGGCACGCCCGGGATATCGCCCACCAGCGGCAATAGCGTGATCACCCCGGGCACCAGCAGCAAGGAGCCAAACGACCCCTGCCCCACCGCCGTCAGCATATCGCCAAGCTGGACACGTTCATCGTCGCGCCGGGGCGCCTGCCCGATCCGCTCGAGCAAGTGAGCCAATCCCGCGAGTTCCTGATGTTCCCTTTCCGACATGCACGCGCCCTACCTTTCATGAACCGAGCTTGCAGCCTAGCAGGCCCGGTCCCCCATGCCGACATGCAGCAGACAAGTCCGTACTGGCCCTGGCGGTACGCACCCGAGACGCCGAAAGCACGAAGTGCGCAATTTCGTTCAAGCCCGCTCCCTCGTGACGCGCTAAAGTGGCGTTGTCATGGCACGACCGGGACGTAAGGAGGACACCACATGCAATCCACGAGTCGTTTCCGGTTCATGAAAAGCCGGCATGTGGCACGCATCACTGCATTGCATGCCACGATGAACGACTTCCAGTACGACCGCCATGCGCATGAAGAATATGCACTGGGTGTCACACTGGCGGGACGTCAGGATTTCTTCAGCAACGGTGAATTTCACCGCAGCCCACCAGGTAGCGTGATCACCCTGCATCCCGATGAGGTGCATGACGGCCACGCCGGGGGCGGCGACGCCCTCGATTATGTCATGCTCTATATTCACCCCGACGAGCTCGACCCGCTCATTGCCAATGCCATCGGCGTGCAAGACCTGCAGGCCACTCGCCTGGCCCCCACCCTCATGAAAGATGTCCCCTTGCGCGACGAGATCATCGCCCTGTCACGCATGATCGAGGAACAGGAGACGAGTCAGATCGAGCAAGAATATGCTCTGTATCGCATTGCGGCTCACCTGGCTGAGCGCGCCGGAAATTTTGCCCCAAACGAGCGGGCCAGGCGGCCGGACTCGCTGCTCGAAAGGGCGAAGGACTTCATTCATGAAAATGCCAGATACGATATCAGCCTGGATGACATCAGCCATTCCGCCAACATTTCCAAGTATCACTTCCTGAGAACGTTCAGGACACAGTACGGAATTACGCCGCACCAATATGTATTGAACTGCAGGGTCAATGCCGCCCGGCGCCACCTCGAAAACGGCGAGAGTGTCATGGAGGCTGCCTTATGCTGTGGCTTTTCTGACCTCAGTCATTTCAATCGCCGTTTCAAGCGTATTTACGGCATGACACCACGACAATACCAAGCCCATATTTTTACCTAGCAAGACAGGAAACCCTCATGCTCGCGATGCTCGCCTATGCCATAAGCGTGATGTACACGCCCGGGCCGGTGAACCTGCTTGGCCTGAATGCCGGAATCAACGGGCAAGCCAAGGAATCGACAGGATTTTTCATCGGAGTCGGCACAGCGATGTGGCTGATGCTTCTACTGTTTGGCTGGCTGGGAGGCGTGTTCATCCAGGGAAAGGCACTCCTGATCATCAGTGCGCTCGGCACGTTTTACATTCTTTACCTGTCGATCAAGATAGCCAGATCCACTCCTCACAGGAACGATGTGGATGCGGTATCGCGTCCCTTGCGCTTCAAGGAAGGGTTGTTAATGCAATTACTCAACCCTAAAGGCATCGTCGCCACGCTACCCATCGCGACCATCCAGCTACCCGCAATGCATATAGAAGGGCCAGGCCTCGTCATGGTGGCGCTACTCATCGGCGTGCTGGCAACTGGCGCACCTGGAAGCTACGCATTACTGGGTAGCGTGATGGGAAAAGCCATTCGTGATCACTCCTTATTGCGGCTCATCAATATCATCCTGGCGCTTCTTTTGGCTCTGACGGGCTTGGTTATCGGGTATGAATACGTCGCCTTACCGCTTATCGATTCATAGCATTTCCCTGCCGTTCTCAAGCCTCAATGTCGGAACGCGGCGATGGGGCCGGGGTGCTCGTATTACACCCTCTCCGGCGTCAACTGCTGGCGATGCAGCATGTTGCCGGCGGCGTCCATCAGGCTCACGGTCAATGTCTCGCTGTCGCCGTCGAGGTCGACTTGGCCGAAGAATTGATAGCCCCGTGACGGCGGCAGGTTCGACTCGCCTTCGGGCGGTGCCTTTTGGAAGATCACTTCGGGACCGAAGGTCGTATCCAGCTCGCCAGGGCCGAAGGTGCCAGCATGCAGCGGACCGCTGACGAATTCCCAGAAAGGCGCGAATTCCTGGAAACTGGCCCGCTCCGGCGAATAGTGATGCGCCGCCGTGTAGTGCACGTCCGCCGTCAGCCACACCACGTTCTTGATCTTGTCGTCGCGGATCGCCCGCAACAGCCTGGCGATCTCCAGCTCACGTCCCAAGGGGGCACCCGAATCACCATTGGCGATGGCCTCGTACGCATCGCCATCGCTGACCACCAGGCCGATGGGCATGTCCGAAGCGATGACTTTCCATGTCGCTGTGGACTCTTTCAGAGAACGGCGTAGCCAGTCGAACTGATCCTCCCCCAGAAAGGCCGTCTGCGCGGTGCTCTCGGTCTGGCGATTGCGGCTGTTGGCGCCACGATAGGTGCGCATGTCGAGCATGAACACCTCCAGCGAGGGCCCATACGCAAAGCGCCGATGAATACGTCCCGGCGCGGTAGGGCGCTGGCGCACCGGCGTATGCTCGAGAAAGGCCTGACGTCCGCGTGCCGCCAACAGCGATACGTTCTTTTCCGTGTAGCGCTCATCCTCGAGCCACTCGCCGGGGTACCAGTTGTTGGTCGTCTCGTGATCGTCCCATTGCGCGAGCATGGGCACCTCGGCATTGAAGCGCCGCAGGTTGGCATCAAGCAGGTTGTAACTGTGCTGGCCACGATACTCGTCCAGCGTTTCCGCCACTTTCTGCTTGGCCGGGGTGACCACGTTGCGCCAGGTTTCGCCATTGGCGAGCGTCACGCTCTCTTCCAGAGGGCCGTCGGCGTAGACGGTATCGCCGGAGTGGATGAAGAAATCCGGACGCTGGCGACGCATGGTGTCGTAAATCGTCATGCCGCCACGCGATTCGTCGATGCCCCAGCCTTGCCCGACCGTATCGCCGGACCACACGAAGCGTACGTCTCGCGACTGGGACGGCGGCAGGCGTAGACGTCCCTCGACCGGCTCGCTCAGAGCACGCGGATCATCCAGAGCGGCAAAGCGCACGCGGTAGTGCAGCATATCGATGTCGCCGAGCCCCACGACATCCAGTTTGCCGGCCAGGCCACCGCTCGGCAGCACCTCGGGGCCGCGCACCTGACGCGCGCCATGGAAGGCGGGATTGTCAGCCAGTTCGACGAGCATCCGCGCGGGGCGATCGCTGCGCGACCAGAGCATCGCCCGGTCACTCAGCATGTCGCCGCTCATCACCCCCGAGGTCACCTGCGGGCGACGTGACTCGGCCAGCACGATCGACGGCGCCACCGATACGGCGCCTAACGCCGCGCCAGCCTTGACGCCCCATCCCAATACATCGCGGCGGGAATATCGCATCGCCAACTCTCCACTGAGTGTCCATTATTCACTCAGCATCTCAAGAGGGCATGACGACGACATGGCAGCCCCATGACGATTGAGTGGCACGCCACGAGGCACGTTCCAGACGAGACCTAGACCGCGCCAGAACGCACTCTGTTTAGGCTTCCAACCGCCTCAGGGCGTAATCGGCAATCGCCGTATCCTGCACGCCGGTGCCGGTGAGATCGCAGACGGTGATGCTGGCACTCGAAAGGCGTAGCGTCAGCCCTCGGTCGATTACTTGGCCAAGTTCGAAGACCTTGAACGGCACGTTGGCCGCCGCTTCGCCGGATTTGACGAAGGCCTTGAGCTCACCGTTGTGCTCGCTTTGCGCGCGGGTATCACAGACGAAGGCATCGGCGCGGGTCATCACGCTATCGTCAAGCTCGCGCTTGTCCGGGCTGTCGGAGCCCATCGCCGTGACATGAACGCCTTCGGGGAGATCGGCGGCCTCGAGAATCGGCTGTTGCGAAGGTGTCGCGGTGACGATGATATCCGCCTCACGACACGCCGCATGGACATCGTCGTGAACATTGACCGTCAGGTCACGCTGCCGCAACCGCTCGGCATAAGACTCGGCGGCCTCACGCCGACGCGCCCAGACATCGACGGTCTCGATATCATGCACCAGACGCAAGGCATCGATCTGCAATTCAGCCTGTTCGCCGGCGCCGAGGACCGTCACGCGACGGCTGTTTTCACGCGCCAGATACTTGGCGGAAAGCGCTCCCGCGAGCGCCGTGCGTACCGCCGTCAGATAGCCTTCGTCGAAGAGCACGGCATCTACCAGCCCGGTGCGGGCCGAGAACATCATCATCAGCCCGTTGAGGCTGGGCAACCCCTGCTTGGGATTGTCGAAGAACCCCGAGCTCACCTTGATGGCGAAGCGCTCGAAACCGCGAATGTGAGCGGTTTTGACGTCGACCTCGCCATTGGACTCTTCGATGGCCATCGACAGGATCGGCGGCTGCACGGCCTCGCCACGCCCCAGGGCCGCGAATCCCGACTCGATGACGGTCAAGGCCTCCCTGTCCAGTTGAACGGCGGCTTCGATGGCTTCGCGTTGATGGAGCTGCATGACGTCCTCCAGACGGAAGAGAAAAGAATGAAGAAGGGAAGTAACAAGAAGGGGGAAGTATCAGGCTCCCGCCAACGCCCGAGCGCGGTCAAACGTTTCCAATGCCACACCGTTGCCGGAGACGATCAATGCCACGCGCTGGCCACGAATGTCGAGATCATGTTCGTCGAGCGCCGCTAGCCCCACGGCCGCCGCCCCCTCGACCAGCATCTTCTCGGCGTCGAGCAAGTCGATCATGGCACGGGCGATGGCAGGTTCCGAGACCTGGAAATGATCATCCATTACCTTGCGCACCAGCGCGAAGGTACAGCGATTGTCCAATCCGATGCCGCCACCCAGCGAGTCACCGAGACTCTCGACTTCCGCCACGTTGACCGGATGCCCGGCCTGGAGGCTTTCCCACATCGCCGCGCCTTGGGAAAGACTGATCCCGGTCACCCGCGTCGCAGGACGAATCGCCTTTACCGCCGCGCCGATGCCTCCCAGCAGGCCGCCGCCAGAAAGCCCGACGAGGACCCGATCGAGCGCGGGTTGATCCTCCATCAGCTCGAGGCCGATGGTGCCCTGCCCGCTCACGATCAGCGGATCGTCGAAAGGCGGAATCGCCGTCATGCCCGAGGCCACCAGACGCTCGACCTCGTCGAAGGCGTCGTCCTGACTCTCCCCGACACGCCGCACCTCGGCGCCCAAGGCCTCGATGGCCGCGGCCTTGTTGTCGGGCACCAGCCGCGACAGACAGATGACAGCGGGAATCCCCAGTTGATACGCGGCGTGGGCGACGGCACGGCCATGATTGCCTGTCGAGGCCGTGGTTACGCCACGCGCCAACGCTTGGCGTCCGTCGCGTTCGATCAGCGCGGCAATCATGTTGGTCGCACCGCGCAACTTGAACGCCCCCGTGGGCTGACGGGTTTCCAGCTTGAGGAATACCTCGGACTCGAAACGTTGCGATAGCGCCTGCGACCGAATCAGCGGCGTTCGCGCCACCTGCCCTCGCAGGCGCGCACGAGCGTGGTAGATCGACGCTAAATTGATATCAGACTGGAGATCGGCCATGTGCCCTCGCGCAACGTTCGCAGGTACCCCTCATCACAGTAGGCAAGGCGCTCTCAGGCTTTCAAGTCCCCCGAACGAGACAATTCGTCGGTCACCTTGTCGACGGCGCGCTTGGCGCGAGCGACGATGTCATCGACCTCATCGCGAGTCGTCACCAACGGCGGCGCGAAGCCGAGAATGTCACCTTGCGGCATGGCGCGTGCGATCAGGTTTTCGCTCAACGCGGCGGCACTTACGCGCGGGCCGACCTTGAGCGCGGGGTCGAAGAACGCACGCTTGGCCGGATTGGGCGAGAATTCCAGCGCCGCCAACATGCCCACACCACGCACGTTCCCCACCAGCGGATGCTCGCCGAATGTCTGCTGCATTTGCCGCTGCAAATAAGCGCCGGTCTCGGCGGCATTGGCGGTCAGCCCTTCGCGCTCGATGATGGCCAGGTTAGCGAGCCCTGCAGCACAACCCAGCGCATGGCCTGAATAGGTCCAGCCGTGGCCGATGGGGCCGTATTCACCGGCGCCCTGCTCCAGCACCTGCCACACGCGATCGCCGACGATGACGCCTGACAATGGTTGATAGGCGCTGGTCAGGCCCTTGGCGATGGTGATCAGGTCGGGCTTGATGGCGTAGTGATGACTACCAAAATCGGTACCGATGCGTCCGAAGCCGCACACCACTTCATCGGCGATCAGCAGCACGTCATACTTGCTCAAGACCGCCT
Organism: Chromohalobacter beijerinckii; assembly: GCF_023061185.1. GTDB lineage: Bacteria > Pseudomonadota > Gammaproteobacteria > Pseudomonadales > Halomonadaceae > Chromohalobacter > Chromohalobacter beijerinckii. The sequence continues at coordinate 197,122 of NZ_JAKGAK010000003.1, read as the reverse complement.
GGATCGCTTCCCAATAGCCCTCGGGCGGCGGCACGATACCGCCGGTTCCCAGCACCGGTTCGCCGATGAAAGCCGCCACGGTGTCCGGGCCTTCGGCCAGAATCATCTCCTCGAGCCTGGCCGCGCAATGCTGGGAAAACTCGCGCTCGCTCATGCCCTCCTGCTCGGCGCCACGGTGATAATAGTAAGGCGCTTCGGTATGCAGGATGCCGTCGATGGGCAGGTCGAAATGATCGTGAAACGCCTTGAGGCCGGTCAGCGAGCCTGAGGCGATGCCGGAACCGTGATATCCGCGCTGCCGCGAGATCACTTTCTTCTTTTGCGGCCGTCCAAGGACGTTGTTGTAATAGCGCACGATCTTGAGTTGCGTCTCGTTGGCATCGGAACCCGACATGCCATAGTAAACCTTGGACATGCCCGGCCCGGCCAGCTCGAGAATCTTCTCGGAAAGCTGGATCTGCGGCTCGTTCGAATGGCCGACATAGGTATGGTAATAGGCCAGCTCCAGCGCCTGCTGATAGATCGCCTCGGCGACTTCGGTACGCCCATAACCGATATTGACGCAATAAAGACCGGCGAAACCGTCGATGAACTCGCGGCCGTCCTTGTCGACGATATTGATGCCCTGGCCGCCGGTGACTACACGCCCCGGTACATCGCCGTGCGCGAAATCGCGTAGATGCGTGGACGCATGGAAAGTGACCTTGCGATCGCGATCGACCAGGTCTTGGTGCTGACTCATGTCTGGCTCCTAAAAAATGATCGTAAATAACAGAGTGGGGGCACAAAACTAGAGAGCTCTGCGAGCGACGGCCTGACCAGGCGGGCCCGACGGAGAACAGCGGAGTTTACTGGCCGTAAATGAGCATGTTCGATGTCGGGCCCAACGCCGTCAGGCCGAGCGCAGCTAGCTCCCGGAAAAGCTAGCTCCCAGAGACAGAACCCAAGGCACCCAGACAATAAAACTTCGTCTCCAGATATTCCTCGATGCCGGCAGTGCCGCCCTCACGCCCGAGGCCGGACTGCTTGACGCCGCCGAAGGGTACCGGCGGACCGGTCATCTTCACCGAGTTGATCGCCACCATGCCGTACTCCAGGGCACGCAGAAGCTTCCATATGCGGCGGATGTCGTGGGTATAGACATAGGCCGCCAAGCCATACTCGGTATCGTTGGCCAGCTTGATGACCTCATCGTCATCCTTGTAAGCGGTGACTCCCGCCACCGGCGAGAAGCTCTCCTCACGCCAGGACTTCATGTAGGGCGTCACACCGGTGAGCAAGGTGGGCATGAAGAAATTGGGTCCCGGTGCCATGGATTGATCGCCATGCACCAGCGTCGCGCCGCGCGAAATGGCATCGTCGACAATGCTCGCCGCCTTCTCCACCGCCTGCTGATGAATCAGCGGGCCGATATCGATATTGGTCACCAGGCCATTGCCGACCTTGAGTGTTTCCATGCAGGCGACGAACTGCTCGATGAACTCGTCATGGATCGACTCGTGCACCAGGATCCGGTTGGCGGCCAGGCAATCTTGCCCACCGGTCTGGAACTTGGCGGCGACTGCGGCACGCGCGGCCTCGGCGGGATCCATGTCGGGGCCGACGATGAACGGCGCATTGCCGCCCAGTTCCAGCGAGACGCGCTTGACGCTATTGGCGGACTGCTCCAGCAATAACCGCCCAACGCGGGTGGAGCCGGTGAACGACAGCGCCTTGACGCGCTCTTCTTCGCACAGCAGCTTGGACACCTCGGCGGGCTCACCCAACACCACGTTGAAGACCCCGGCAGGAATTTCGGCACGTTCGGCGAGTTCCGCCAGCGCCAGGGCCGAGAACGGCGTCTCGCCGGCCGGCTTGACGATGACCGTGCAGCCGGCGGCCAGCGCGGCTCCGGCCTTGCGCGTGATCATCGCCAGCGGGAAGTTCCAGGGCGTGATCAATGCGGCCACCCCCACCGGCTCCTTGAGCGTCCCCAGAGCGGCGTTGGGGATATGACTGGGAATGGTCTGCCCGAAGGTACGCTTACCTTCCTCGGCGAACCATTTGATGAAGCTGGCGCCATATTCGATCTCGCCGCGTGAGTCGGGCAACGGCTTGCCCTGCTCGCGCGTCATGATGACCGCCAGATCTTCGCGATGCTCGATCAGCAGGTCATACCACGCCTGAAGACGCTCGGCACGCTCATCGGCACGCAGCGCCCGCCACTGAGCAAAGGCAGCATCCGCGGCATCTACCGCCTCCCGCAATTGCGGAGCCTCGAGCCAGGGAATGTGACCCAGCACTTCACCCGTGGCGGGATCGACGACCGCTTCTTCGCGACCGCCGTCGCCATGAGTCCATTTACCGTCGATATAAGCGTACTGACGCAATAGACGCGGATCGTTGAGTTTCATGCGCTACTTCTCCCAAAAACGAACCGGGCCTGAGTTGACTAGCATCGGCCCGGATAGGTCGTGGCGGACGACGTTCATCCGATGCCCACAGGGTAAAGCAGCACAAGGCGGGAGAGTTTTTGTCTGATGGGGTGATCGACACCGGTTTTTTTCGAGTCACGCTCCAGGAAGGGCGTTTTTTTCTGCGTCGCATTTTTTACGCCCCACCGCCGCAAGCAGGGGCGGCATCGGGGCGATTCGCTCAGATATCGTGGCGCGGTAGTAAATGCAGCTTACGCAGGCGTGCGTGGGCATCCAGATACTCTTCGGCGGGCACCGCACGATACGCATCCTCACGGGCGACATGCTTGACCAGCACGCGGCGCTCACCAGCGATGCAGCCGTTCCCTTTGCCATGCAGGGTCACGACCACATCGGAATCGCTTTCCAGCGTCGCCTGGCAGCGCCCTTCGCTGTCGCTTGCTTGACGCACCACGACGGTTTCGCCCAACAGCCAGCGCGGAGAGGCCCGACGCGAATGATGAAAACGCCGCGCCAAGCCGTGGCAGGCAGCAACGCTCGGTGACGACGCCAGCGCGAAAGCCGCCCAGATAGCCAGAAAGCCCAGCGGCAGACGTAGCAGCCCCAGCGGCAACCATTGCAGCACCAAACTTAGAGCGAACGCGATAGGCGTAGCGGTGACGATCAAGGCACTCAGCGCGAATGACGCTGGCACCCCTGCAAAGCCCAGGGAAATCAAGGTACTGGCGAGATGATCGTCACGCAGGCTGTCATGGTCGAAGCACGAGACGCGTATGACGCGCAGCCCGGCCAACAACCAGTAAATTGCCACTAGTGCCAGCAAGATGAGAAAGAAGGCGAAAGGAAACCCCAATGCAGTCTGGATGAACAGTTCCATGACAGCACCTCCCGGGCGATCCCGTTAAGTTGAGCGGCGTGCCCCCGGTTATAAGAGGGGCATTAATAGCGTCGTCCGAATATTTTGTGTAGTCCAACTTATGTGGCGACGCTTATGTAGTATTTAATAGCATAGCGCCGCAACACCGGTCATGCGTCACAACTTTGGTCGTACGACACGTATCACCAACGCATCAAACGATTCGCTGACTCGGCTCCAGGCGTATCGCGACCGCCTTGGAAGTGGGCGTATCAGTGCCCACGCCGACGCTTTCCAACGGCACCAACGCATTGGTTTCGGGATAATAGGCGGCGGCGCACCCTTCGGGAGTTTCGTAGGCGACGACCCTGAATGCCGGGGCGCGACGGGGCTCACCCTCGTGATCGAGCCCCACCAGATCGACCCACTGGTCGCTTTCGAGCCCCAGTCGCGTGAGGTCGGCGGGATTGACGAACACCACCCGCCGCTGGCCCTTGACGCCTCGGTAACGGTCGTCGTAACCGTAAACGGTAGTGTTGTACTGATCGTGGCTGCGCAGCGTCTGCAGTGTCAGCCAGCCGTCATCGCGGCGTGCGTGCAGGCGCTGGTGCATCACCGCTTCGGGCAGCGGCGCGGCACAGAACGTGGCCCGACCGGATGATGTATTGAAGCGGCGTTGGCTGGCGGCGTTTTCCAACCAGAAGCCACCTGCCTGCCCCAGACGCGCATTGAAGTCCTCGAAACCGGGAATGACTGCCTCGATCTCGTCGCGAATGCGGTCGTAGTTCGCCACCAAGGCGTCCCAATCGACGACGTCGGGCGCCACTCCGCGCCTTGGCAACACCCGTGTCAGCGTGGCCTTGGCGATACCTGCAACGATCGCGGGCTCTGAACGCAGCCACTCGGAAGCCGGCTCCTGAATGCCGGCACTGCCGTGCACCATCGACATCGAATCCTCGACGCTGACCTGCTGCGACGCGCCCGCCTCGCCTTGGCGATCGATCTCGGTACGGCCCAGGCACGGCAGGATCAGCGCATCGCCACCGGTAATCAGATGGCTACGATTGAGTTTGGTGCTGATCTGCACATTGAGCCCAAGGCGTCGGAAGGCGCGCTCGGTGCGCTGACTGTCCGGCGTGGCCCGGGTGAAGTTGCCGCCCAGCCCAATGAAGACATCGGCCTCACCCAGCTCCAGCGCGCGAATGGCACCCACGGTGTTATAACCCGGCGCACGCGGCATGGTGACACCGCTTTTTCCATAACGCGCCTCTAGAGCATCGATCAGCCGCGCGGGCGCCTTCTCGTCGATGCCCATGGTGCGGTCACCCTGCACGTTGGAGTGTCCGCGCACCGGGCAAGCCCCTGCACCGGGGCGCCCGATGTGGCCACCCAGCAGTAGCAAGTTGACCAGCTCGCGAACGGTATCCACCGAATGCTCGTGCTGGGTAATGCCCATCGCCCAAGTGATGATCATGCGCTCGGCACGAGCGACGATATCCGCCACTTCCTCGATCTGAGTGCGCGCCAGTCCAGCCTGGTCCTCGATGTCCGCCCACGGCGTGGCCTCGACCTGAGTCCGCCACTGCTCATAGCCGGCAGTGTGCGACTCGATGAAGGCGCGATCCGGCGTAAAGTCTCCCTGGGCCTCGAGCGCGAACAATGCCTTGGCGATACCGCGCGCCGCCGCCATGTCGCCCCCCATCTTGGGCTGATAGTAATGCGAGGAGATGCGATGGCTGCCCTGGGTGAGCATTTCGCGCTTGTTCTGGGGATCGGCGAACCGTTCCAGACCACGCTCCTTGAGCGGGTTGAAGCTGACGATACGCGCGCCCCGCTCCGCCGCACGGCGTAGATCGCCGAGCATCCGTGGATGATTGGTGCCGGGGTTCTGGCCGAAGACCAAGATGGTATCGGCATGTTCGAAATCTTCCAGTTGGACAGTACCTTTACCCACGCCCAGGCTGGCATCCATGCCCACGCCACTGGCCTCGTGGCACATGTTCGAGCAGTCCGGAAAATTGTTGGTGCCATAGAGGCGCACGAACAACTGATACAGATACGCCGCTTCGTTGCTGGCCCGCCCGGAGGTGTAGAACAGCGCACGGTTGGGATCGGGAAGTGCCGTCAAGCGTTCGGCGATCAGCGCAAACGCCGCCTCCCAGTCGATGGGGACATAGCGGTCGCTGGCCGCATCATAACTCATGGGCTCGGTGAGCCGGCCCTGATCCTCGAGGCGAAAGTCATCCCACCCGCGCAGCTCGCTCAGCGTGTGACGCTCGAAAAAGCGCCGCGTGACGCGTTTCTTGGTGCTTTCCCAAGCCACCGCCTTGACGCCGTTTTCGCAGAACTCGAACGACGAGCCGTGTAGCGGATCGCCCCACGCGCAGCCCGGACAATCGAAGCCTTGCGGCTGATTGGTGGACAGCAATGCCCGCGCTCCCTTGAACGGCGCCTTACTACGCTTGAGGTGGCGTCCCACGCTTTGCATCGCACCCCAGCCCCCGGCCGGGCCAGTGTAGGGTTCGACGCTAGGCGCGCGGGTCAGGGTTGCATCCGCCTCGGGGAGACGTTCCCCGGCTTCACTTGCGGGAGGCGCCTTGCGGTCGTCGGGTAACGGAGTCTGATGATGGGAAGCCATGACAATCTCGGTGACTTAGTGAAGAAGTGAAAGGATGACGCGATGACGGCAGAAAAAGCTCCTGGTAAGCATCCGGCGCTATGTCGCGCCACTCAGGCGTTCGAGGTGCCGGCCGCGATGACAACAGATCAAGTTGAGGTCGCAGGCACGCGCGATTTCTACCGCCAGGGCCGAGGGTAACGACAGCGTGGCCAGGGTCGCGATACCGGCACGCACGGTCTTCTGCACCAGTTCCATGCTACAGCGGCTGGAAAGCAACACCGCCGCCGGCATTTCGCCATGTACCAACCCTTCGCCGATGACTCGGTCCAGGGCGTTGTGGCGTCCGATATCCACGCCGCGCGCCACTACCTCGCCATCGCCGTCGAGGGCCAACGCCATATGCAGCCCGGCACGGGCGTGACGCTGCAAACTTTCCACGCCGCGCATCAAGGCCCAGGGCGGCAGAGGCGCGCACGACGGCAAACGTTTAAGCCCCTGCATCAACTGCGACTCCTCGGCTACCCCGCAGGCGCCACAGCTCGACACCGAGGCCCCGGCACGTTGCAGACTAGCAGCGCGCGCTTCGACCTGCGACGAAACCGACAGCCGCACCAACTGCCCGTGACGCAGCCGTGACACACGAATGTCTTCGACCTGCTCGGCGCGTTCGATCCAGCCCGCCGTGAAGGCATGCCCCAGCGCCAGCGGCTCGAGGGCTTCGGGCGTCGCCAACAACGTCACCATGGCGGTATCGTTGAGCGACAGGGTCAGCGGTTGTTCCTGTGGGCCATCGAGCGTCCGCAAAGGCCGGTCGCGCTGATCGTCATAGCGCGAGGCAGCGGAAAATGAATGCGATTTCATCGGCTCTAGTGGCATATAAAGGTTCCATCGGGAAACGAAATGACCGACGCGAGACACATCCTGTGTAACGCCCGCGCGGGCATCGACTTCCCCTCAGGCGGACTCGCTGCCGGAGCGTTCGCCCCGCGCCCGAACGGAAACACGAAGTACGTCGTTCACCCTAGCGCGTCCTTTCACGCCTAGGCCAATCGAACTAAGCGATGCATCGATAGAGCGGCTCGATCAAGTCGCCCCGGATACCGCTTGCCACAGGTCGAGCACGGCTTGCAGGCGCCGCCCGCGCGGTGTCCTCTGTGGCCACAGCATGCCGACACGGTCTCCCTCGCCGGGCAGGCGACGCGCCACGAGGCCGGGCGCCCCTTCGCCGTCTTGTAGCCAGCGGCGGCGCACGAACTGCTCGGGTAACACCGATACGCCCAACCCCGCAAGCAGCCATTCCCCCAATGCCGCGGTAGCATCGGTTTCGAGGGCAGGCGTCAGCGTCAGCCCCTGGCCCGCCAAGCGCCTTTCCAGCAAGTGGCGCTGATGCATGTCCGGGGTCAGCAGACACAGCGGGTACTCGGCCAACTGCGCCCACTGCGGTGCCTCGGGCACGGCAAAGTGCGCGGGGGATGCCACCAGGGCGGGATATTCATCGAACAGGGGACGATGCGCGAACCCCGCCATCGCCGGCGCATCCAGGTAGCCGATCGCCAGGTCCAAGTCACCGTCTTCCAGGCCCTGCGCCAACATGGGCGTCGCCAGTTCGCGCACGCGCAGAACGAGGCCGGGATGCGCGGCGCGCAGCGGCGGCAGCAACTCGGTGAGCGCATTCAGTGCCGTGGGGATCACTCCCAGGGTCAGGCGGCCGACCAGCGGCGCCGAGGATGCCAGGTCACCGCGTAGGGCTTCGAACTCGCCGAGGATGCGGCGTGCATGTCCCAACACGCGCTCACCCTCGGCGGTGAAACCCTCGAAGCGATGGCCGCGACGAATCAACGGCGTGGCCAGCTCCTCCTCGAGTTGCCGCAGGCGCGCCGACAGGGTCGGCTGGGTCACATGGCACGTCTTGGCGGCGCGTCCGAAGTGGCGCTCTCGCGCCAGGGCACATAAAAACGCAAGTTGGCGATGATCCATGGCGCGCTACGATTCGTCGTCGTGCAACGACAACGGCGGTGTGGTGCGTTTTACGGTCTTGGTGACGATATAGGTGAAGTAGCGCTCGATCCCCAGGCCATCCACCAGCCAGGCATCGATGGTGCGCTGGTAGGCATCGATGGAGTCGGTTTCGAACTTGACCAGGTAGTCGACGCCGCCACCTACCGCGACGCATTCGGTCACTTCCGGTGTCTCGGCGACGGCTTTCTCGAAACGTGCGAAGCTAGCCGCCTGATGGGTCGCAAGCTCGATCTGCACCCAGACGGGAGTGCGCTTGACCACCAAGGTCGGGTTGATCCGGGCGCCATAACCTTCGATGACGCCGGCTTTTTCCAGGCGCCGCACGCGCTCCCAGCAGGGACTCACCGAGAGGTTGATCGCCTCGGCCAGTTTCGACTTGGTGATGCGCCCATCGCGAGACAGAATGTCGAGAATCTTGAGGTCGTAGCGGTCGAGTTTCATGTGGTGTGGCGACCCATCCTCAACGCTCGAGACTATCGACGACTTCCGCGATCACTGCAATCGTATCGCCCATGTTCACTTGTGCCGGGAAGCGCCGCGCCACTAACACGCCATCACGTTTTGCGTGGTAGATGATCGGTTCGCTACCGGTTCGCGTCATGTCATATATCCGTGCGATCACATCGCCACGCCGCACCGTCTCGCCCAGCGCGAAACTCAGCTCCAGCAGACCGCTATGCTCGCTCTGCACGTAGCAAGAAGCATCGGGCATGTCCACGTATACCTGCTGGCCGGCCGGGGATTCCAGCTGCCCTTCGATCAAGCCGTAGTGAATCAGGAAATTGCGCACGCCGCGTTCAGCGATGGCCATGCGCTCCGGCGTGGTCGTGCCGCCGCCACCCAACTCGGTGGTAACGAAGGTTTTGCCCTGGGATTCCACGGCGGTGTCGTAGAGCTTGGTGGCGTCGAGTTCGAACATCATCATCGCCACCGGTGCGCCAAAGGCCACTGCACCGCCCAGGCTTTGCGCTTCCTGATCGTGATCGTCGAGGCGGTGCGCGGCGGCGAAAGGTAAGATGTCCAGGGTACGACCGCCAGAATGTAGATCCAACGCCACGTCGCACATCGGCACCAGTTCGCGCGTGAAGTAATCGGCGATTTGCTCGGTGACGCCGCCATCCGGGTCGCCGGGGAAGCTGCGGTTGAGATTGCCGCCATCCAATCCCGACGTACGCTTGCCGGCAGTCGCGGCGGGCACGTTCATGATCGGCACGATGATCACCCGGCCACGCACGTCCTCGGCACGCAGTGTATTGCTGAGCTTGAGAAGCGCCGTGATGCCTTCGTATTCATCGCCATGGTTGCCAGCAGTAAGCAACGCCGTGGGCCCCGCGCCGTTGTTGATGACGGTGACCGGAATCATCACCGCGCCCCAGGCCGATTCATCGGTAGAGATCGGCAGCTTGAGAAAACCGTGCTGAATGCCATCGGCATCGAAATCGACGGTGGGTGACACCGGGCTGGGTCGCTTGCTCATATCATGTTCTCCTCGTCTCGCATCCCACGACTCAGCACACGAACAGCTGGCGTGGAAAGTTGGCCAGCGTCTCGCAGCCAGTCTCGGTAATCAGAATGCTTTCGGTGATCTCCAGGCCCCAGTCGTCCTCCCAGAGACCCGGCATGAAATGAAACGTCATCCCTGGTTCGAGGATGGTGTCGTCGGAGGGACGCAGACTGATATTACGCTCGCCCCAATCCGGCGGATAGCTGATGCCGATGGAATAGCCACAACGCGCGCCGCCACGGTCGAAGCCGTACTTGTCCATCGCTGCACCCAGTGCCATGGCGATGTCGGCGGCACGATTGCCCGGCTTGGCCACCGCCAGGCCATTCTCGATGCCCTCGAGCAGTGCCGACTCAGCGCGCAGGAACTGGCTCGGCGGCGTGCCCAGAAACACCGTGCGCGACATCGGCGCATGATAACGCTTGTAGACGCCGGCGATCTCGAAGAAGGTGCCCTCGCCCTCGCGAAACGGGGTGTCGTCCCAGGTCAGGTGCGGTGCGGCGGCGTCCTTGCCGGTCGGCAGCATGGGCACGATGGCCGGATAATCACCGCCGTAGACACGCCCGTGCGGATCGACCCAGCCCTCGATGCCCACGCGATAGATCTCGGACACTACCTTGCTCTTGGGCACACCCGGTTGAATGACCTCAAGGATGCGCGAATGCATGCCCTCGACGATCCGCGCCGCGATGCGCATATACTCGATTTCCTGCGGCGACTTGATCGCCCGGCACCAGTTGACCAGCGAATTGGCATCCGCGAAACGCGCGTGCGGCAATTCGCGCACGAGGCTCAAATACGCCTTGGCGGAAAAGTAGTAGTTATCCATCTCCATGCCGATGGTACCCTCGTGCCAGCCACGATCCGGGAGGATCGACTGCGCCAGGTACTCCATGGGATGCATATCGGGATTTTGAACGTAATAATCCGGGTAATAGGTAATGTTATCCGGATGGATCCAACAGGTGCGTAGCGCTCCGTTGGCATCCATGCGGCGTCCATACCAGACCGGCTCGCCTTCCAGGCCGAGCAGCACGCACTGATGCACATAGAAAGACCAACCATCGTACCCCGTCAACCACGCCATATTGGACGGATCGCTGACGATCAGTACGTCGATCCCTCTTTGGGCCATGGCCGAACGCACCTTGTGCAGCCGGCCGGCGTATTCCTCACGAGTGAAAGGCAGGGAAACCTCAGACATGGCACCACTCGCCCGACAGAATTGCTCATCCCTGATCTCCCGGACGGGAGGCAGGACCCTGCATTCGATGAAATAAATTGTACTGACACAAGGAAGGAAGAAAATCAGTACAATTGTCGATCAATGCGTTGTCGACGATACTAGCATTCACGCGCTGCTTGCCGTCAAAGGCTTTATTGTGTCATGACAATTGACCTGACATCTTATCTCCCGGCCCATGGGCCCAAGTATCTAGCCATTGCCCGAGCACTCGCCGAGGCCATTCGCCAGGGCGAGCTCACGCCCGGCACACGCCTGCCACCACACCGCTGTCTTGCCGAGACATTGGCGGTGAGCGTTCAGACCGTTTCGCGCGCCTACGCCCAGGCAGAAAAGATGGGCTTGGTACAGGCCCGCGTGGGTAGCGGCACCTGGATCAACAGCCTCGACGATGGTCAGGAGGCCGAGTACCTGCGTAGCGCCAACATGGCTATGGATGCTTCCCCCATAGATCTTTCCATCGCGCATCCGATCTGCCCGCCCGGGCATCATCTACGCTTTCGCGAAACGCTTCGCGACGTGGCAGACAGCGCGCATCCCGATGTCATCGATGCCTGCCGCCCCATCGCGGGGCTGCTTCACCAGCGCGAGCGCGCCAGCCAATGGCTACACGACACGCTTGGCGTGCCCGGTACGCCCGACGACCGAGTGCTGTGCAACGGCGCTGCCCACGGTGTGATGCTGGCCATCGCCACGCTGGTCCAGCATGGCGACGTGGTATTGACCGAGGCGCTGACCGACCACGGATTGATCGCCTTGTCACGCACGTTGGGCTTGCAGCTACGTGGCGTGGCCATCGACGAACAAGGCGTGACCCCGGATGCCCTCGACGCCGCGTGCCGTCGCTACCGACCGCGTGCCGTGTGCCTGACGCCCACGCAGCTCAACCCCACCGGCGCGACCATGGACAACGCACGCCGTGATGCCGTAGCCGAGGTGCTGTCGCGACACGGCACCTGGTTGATCGAAGATGACGTTCACGCCTTGCTCGAACCGCCGGGACTGAGCCCACTGACCGCACGTTTGCCCCGTCAGAGCTTTCATGTCACCAGCCTGACCAAGGCCACTGTCTCGGGGCTGCGCGCCGGCTATCTCAGCGTGCCGCGCGGTCAACTGCATCACACCCTACCCCGGTTGCGCGCCACCAGTTGGATGGCCACACCGCTCGTCTTCGAGATCGCCGACCGTTGGCTGGCCGATGGCACCGTCGATGCTCTGGCCTGTGAGCAACGGCGTCTGCTTGCCGAGCGCCAGCAGTTGACCCGCACACGCCTCGCAGGCCACGCCATGGCCTCGCGTCCCACGGGCATGCATATCTGGCTGGCCCTGCCCGTGGCATGGCGTGCGGAGGAACTGCAACAACAGGCGCTTCAGGAAGGCCTGGCTATTTCCACGGCACAGTCGTTCATGGTCGATCAGGGCCCCCCACCTCGGCGTATCCGCTTGAGCCTGGGTGGTGAAAACGATCCCGAACGCTTCAATCAGGGATTGACGATCCTCGCCCGCTTACTCGGCGAGGCACCACCACCGATGCTACAAATCGTATAGCGCGATGGGCGCGCACCAACGCTGCCTCTCGTCCACCATCCACGACCACCTCATGAGGACTTCATGCGCATCTTGATCCATGCCGACGACGCCGCGCTCTGGAAAGACAGGCTCGCTTCGCGTTTACCCTCGGCGGAATTCGCCATCAGTGGCGAAACGAGCGATTTTCAGGCTGACTATCTCGCGGCATGGAAGCCCCCGGCGTCGCTCTTCGAAGCCCAGCCAGCGCTCAAAGGAATCGTCAATCTCGGCGCCGGCGTGGATGCGTTGCTCAACAACCCTGCGCTTCCCCAAGACATCCCCATCGTCAAGCTGCGCGATGCCGGTATGGGCGAGCTGATCGCCGACTATGTACGCTATGGCGTATTGCATTTTCAGCGCGATTTCGACCGTTACCGTCGCCAGCAGCATCACACCACTTGGCGCGAACACGCGCTCACGCCCAAGCGCGAATGGGCGGTTGGCGTTCTCGGGCTGGGCGCCATCGGCCACCATGTGGCCCGCCAGCTCGCCGACGACGGCTACCCAGTGCACGGTTGGAGCCGCTCGCCCAAGGCCCTCAAGGGTATCACCTGCCATCACGGCGACGACGGCCTCCAGGCCCTGCTCAGCAAGGTCCACACTCTGGTGACGTTGCTACCCGATACGCCTTCCACACGCGGAATCATCGATCGCGACGCCCTGGCCGCTTTATCCGACGGCGCCAGCCTGATCAACCCCGGACGCGGCACGCTGATCGACGAAGCCGCATTGCTCGAAGCCCTGGGCACCGGAGAGGAAGAAAACGGCCGCTTACGCGGCGCGGTGCTCGATGCCTTTCCCACGGAGCCGCTGCCCGACGACAGCCCGCTGTGGCAACATCCGCGCCTGTGGATAACGCCGCACATGGCCGGCCCGACGCCCATCGACGAAGCTGCCGACCAGGTCGCCAAGGCCCTCACCGCCATGCAAGCCGGAGAGGCCATCGATACGGTGGACCCCAAGGCCGGTTACTGACAGGCCTGGGTCTCGGGCTCGGCCAACGGAACGCGGGCGCCCTGGCTATCGAAGACATGACAATGCGCCACCGCAAACGCGAGTGACAAGCGCTGCCCTTCGCGGGCGGCGTGCGCGCCATCCAGGCGCACCACTAACCATTCTTCAAGCCCCGGCAAACGCGTATAGGCCAGCGTGTCCGCCCCCAACGGCTCGAGCATCTCGACCGTCACGTCCAGGACCGCTGCTGCATCTGCCATGGACGTCGCTTCGACGAGGTGTTCCGGGCGGATGCCAAGGGTCGCCGCGCGCCCTTCGGATAGCATGTCGGGGAGTGCGACCTCTACCCCATTGGGCAACACCACACCGTCGCGGTGCGCCGTCACGGGCAGGAAATTCATCGCCGGCGAGCCCAGAAAGCTCGCCACGAAACGCGTCGCCGGCTGCGCGTAGAGCATCATCGGCGTACCACACTGCTCGACGTGCCCCCCGTTCATCACCACCAAGCGGTCCGCCAACGTCATCGCCTCGACTTGGTCATGTGTGACGTAGACAGAGGTGATTCCCAGGCGCTTCTGCAAACGCCGGATTTCCAGACGCATCTGCACACGCAGCTTGGCATCGAGGTTGGAGAGCGGCTCATCGAATAGAAACACCTGCGGTTCACGCACGATTGCCCGCCCCATCGCCACACGCTGACGTTGCCCTCCAGATAGATGTCGCGGACGCCGATCCAGCAGCTCGGCGAGGTCGAGCAAGCGCGCCGTGTCGGTTACTCGACGACGTATCTCATCCTTGGGCGTGCCTCGATTCTTCAATGCGTAGGCCATATTGTCGAACACGCTCATATGGGGATAGAGCGCGTAGTTCTGGAATACCATGGCAATGTCGCGCTCAGCGGGCTCCAGCGCATTGACGCGCTGCTCGTTGATCATGAGCTCTCCATCGCTGATCGACTCCAGCCCCGCCACGGTCCGTAGCAAGGTCGACTTGCCACACCCTGACGGTCCGACCACCACGATCAACTCGCCATCGGCGACGCTCAGGTCGATGCCATGCAAGGCGGTAATACCATTGGGGTAACGTTTGTGAATGCCGTTGAGTCGTAAAGTCGCCATATAGAATCACTCATTGAACACCGGCCAACGCCGGGTGCACTTATTTTTCGCTGTCGACCAGCCCTTTCACGAAGTAACGCTGCATCAGCAGAATCACAGCGACGGGGGGCAGCATGGCCAGGACCGCCGTGGTCGTAACGTTCTGCCAAGGCACGAGACCGTCAGTGCTAGTCAATAAACGTTTGAGGCTGACCACGATGGTCAGATAATCGGCATCGTTCGTGATCAACAACGGCCACAGGTATTGATTCCAGCCATACAGGAACATGATCACGAACAACGCCGCGAGATTGGTCTTCGATAGCGGCAGCAGGATGTCACGCAGAAAGCGCCAAGGGCCGGCGCCATCGATACGTGCCGCCTCGACCAGCTCTGGAGGAACGGTGAGAAAGAACTGGCGCATCAGGAACGTCGCGGTGGCACTGGCGATCAACGGCAGAATCAATCCCGCGTAACTATCCAACAGCCCCAGGTCGGCGACCACCTCGAATGTCGGAAGGATCCGCACTTCCACCGGTAGCATCAGGGTGATGAAGATCAGCCAGAAACATAGGCGGCGAAAGGGAAACCTGAAAAAGACGATGGCATAAGCGGCCAGCACCGAGATCGCTATCTTGCCGATGGCAATGCCTAACGCCATGATCGTCGAATTGATGAGCAGGGTCAGGACATCGGTCCCCAGGCCACCGAACGAACCGCTGAGCAGGTGGCGATAATTGTCCCACCCCGCCTCTCCGAACCATAACGATGCCGTCTGCGAATAAAGCGCGCCCAGCGTATGAGTACTCGCCGTGAAAGCCAGCCACACCGGTAGTAGAAACAATAGGCAACACAGCGCCAGCAGTGCATGACTCAGCCTATCCAACCCGGGTCGACGATACTGCATCAGTACTGCACCTTTCTTTCGACATAGCGGAACTGAAACCACGTCAGGCCTCCGACCAAGGCCATCAACAACACCGACTGAGCGGCGCTGGACCCCATATCCTGACCGACGAAGCCATCCTGATAGACCTTGTAGACCAGTGTCGTGGTTGCTCCACCAGGGCCGCCGGACGTCACCGTATCGATGGTGCCGAAGGTCTCGAAGAAGGCGTAGACGCTGTTCATGACCAGCAGGAAGAACGAGGTCGGCGACAATAGCGGGAAGATGATGGTCCAGAAACGCCGCCACGGGCCCGCACGGTCGATGGCCGCTGCTTCCAGAAGACTCTTGGGTAGCGCCTGCAACGCGGCGAGGAAGAAGACGAAGTTGTAGCTCATCTGCTTCCACACCGACGCCATGATCACCAAGGCCAAGGCCTGTGCGCCATTGAGCTTGTGGTCCCAATCGATCCCCACATTGCCCAGCAAGCTACTAATCAGCCCTAGCGTCGGATCGAACAAAAATAGCCACAGCACGCCCGCCACCGCCGGCGCGACCGCATAGGGCCAAACCAGCAGTGTCCGGTAGACACGTGCACCGCGTATGACGCGGTCAGCCATGACCGCCAGGAGTAACGCGATGCTCATCGCACCGAGCGCCACTGCAAGCGAGAAGACCAGCGTGGTCCCCAGCGCCTGGTAATACGTCGCATCGCTCAATACGGCCTCGAAGTTGGCAAGCCCGGCGAACTCCCGCGACAGGCCGAAGGCATCCTCGACATAGAAGGCTTGTTCGATGGCCTGCAATGCCGGCCAGAAGAAGAACACCAGGACGATGCCTAGCTGCGGCGCCATCAATATCCAAGGCGTGAGCCGATGACGCTGGAATGGAGCACTCATGACATCCCCCGGCATCTCGATGAGGATCTTCTTGCATGCTCAAAAGCGAACGCCCGGGATCCGGGCGTTGTTTTAAAGATGCACAGTTTCACTGATGGGCGCTCTCGAACTTTTCCAATAGCCCATTGCCACGCGAGACGGCCTCATCGAGCCCCTCCTGCGCGCCTGCATCGCCGGAGAAGATCTCTTCGAGCTCGCCGTTGATCACATCGCGAATCTGCACCATGTTGCCCAATCGCAGCCCCTTGGAGTTCTCGGTGGGCTCGCCGTCGGTAATCTGTTTGATGGCCACATCGGTACCGGGGTGATCGGCATAGAAGCCTTGCTTGCGGGTCAGGTCGGCCGCCGCCTGCGTGATCGGCAGGTAGCCGGAGTACTGATGCCAATCCGCCTGCACCTCGGGCGAGGACAGGTATTCGAAGAATTCGGCCACCCCCTGCTGGTGCGTGTCGTCCAGTCCATCGAACACCCAGAGCGAAGCACCGCCGATGATCGAGTTGTTGGGCTTTTCGACGACGTCGGCATCGTACGGCAGCGGTGCCACACCGAAGTCGAAATCGGCGTTCTCCTTGATATTGGCGTAAGACGCCGAAGACCCCATCATCAGCGCGCACTCACCGGAATAGAACTTGGGCGCAGCATCATCGAAGCGACCGCCATAGGCGAAACGCCCATCCTCCTGCCACTGCGTGAGACGCTCGATATGATCGACCGCAGGGGTGCTATTGAACTGCAATCTAGCGTCGGTTCCCTCGAAGCCATTGGCCTGCGACGCGAAAGGCACGTCGTTGATGGCGGAGTAGTTCTCGAGCATGACCCAGGAAGGCCAGGTCGTGGTCAAACCACAGCTCGCCGCCCCGGAGTCGACGACCTTTTCCAATGCATCGCCCAATGCCTGCCAGGTGCGAGGAACTTCCTCGACGCCCGCTTGTTCAAGGAGCTTGCGGTTGTAATAGGTCACCGGCGTCGAGGAGTTGAACGGCAGTGACAGCATATTGCCATCGGGATCGGTGTAATAGCCGGTGACTGCGGGTAGGTAGGCCTGGGGGTCGAAGTCGACATCGGCCGACTCCATCAATTTATAAACCGGCACGATGGCCCCCTTGGCGCCCATCATCGTCGCCGTGCCGACCTCGTATATCTGGACGATATCCGGCCCCTTATCGGCACGGAATGCCGCGATAGCGGAGGTCATCGTTTCGCTGTAATTACCCTTGAAGACCGGTTTGACGGTGTAGGTGTCCTGGCTGGCGTTGAAGTCGGCCGCGATCTGCTCGACCTTATCGCCCAGCGCGCCCCCCATGGCGTGCCACCAGGTAATTTCGGTATTGGCCTGGGCGCTACTCGCGTAGCTCCCCAAAGCGAGGGTGATGCCAAGTGACGTAAGCAGGAAAGCACGTTGCATGAAAGACTCCTTGACCAGTACAGAGGGGCGATACCATTTGCACTAGGCTAGGCAAGCAATCTTTCAATTAGATGACGGCAGATCATCTACGCCATTCCGGTAACGTACACGAAGCAAAAAAAGACCCGCCAAACGGCGGGTCGGAAGAACAGCATCAGCTGTCGAGAGAGAAGCGGTTACCTACTTAATAGCAAGTAGTCCTAGTAATGAGCAGTTTAGTGATGGAAGCGTTCTGCGGCCTGGCGCGCCAGTTCGCGAATGCCGTCCCAGTCTTCGTTTTCGACCAGAGAATTGGGCGTCAGCCATGAGCCACCCACGCACATCACGTTGGGCAGACTGAGATAATCGTCGGCGTTGTCCACGGTGATGCCGCCGGTGGGGCAGAAGCGCGCCTCTGGAATCGGGCCGCCAATCGATTTGATTGCCTTGGCGCCGCCGCTGGCTTCCGCCGGAAAGAACTTGAAGCGCCGATAACCGTATTGCCAGCCGGTCATCAGCTCGGACACCGTAGCCACCCCCGGCAGCATCGGCACAGGACTTTCCACGCCATAGCGATAAAGCGCCTCGGTCGTGCCAGGCGTGACCACGAAATCTACGCCGGCCTCTTCGGCCAGCCGGTACTGGGCGGGCGTCAGCACGGTGCCAGCACCGATGCTTACGCCTGGCAACGCGGCACGCATGCGACGGATGGCGTCTAGCGCACAGTCGGTCCTCAGGGTAATTTCGAGCACGTTGAGCCCGCCCTCGACCAAGGCACGCGCCATGGGCACGGCATCCTCGAGGCGATCGATCACCAGCACCGGAATCACCTCCACCTTTTGGCAGATGCTGTCGAGTTCCGTCGTGCGAGTGGAAGGAAGCTGTTTGTCGATAGTCATGGGGATGCTCCGGGTGTTCGTAAACGCTGGGCTCAGGGGGCCCAATACGTCGCGATCGGCTGGGAGAGAAAGGTGCGAATCGGCAATTGCCGGGCATCATCGCCACCCAACGCGTTGGCCAGGACACGACGCTTGTCCTCGCCGGTCATGTGCAGGACATGCAGATGGGCATCGGCCAGGCGTGCGGCGCTCAACGTAATGCGCGCCTGCGGGACGCTGGGCGCATGCACCGCCACCGTCGCCTCGGACGTTTCGAGCGCCGTGGCTAGCTGTTCGCTGTCGGGAAACAGCGAGGCCGTGTGTCCATCACCGCCCATGCCGAGGACGACCACGCTGGCCGGCCATGGCAGCGATGCGACACGCGCCGAAACCGCCTCGACGCCAGCCTCGGGGGTGTCGTCATCGGTGGTCAGGGAATGAAAACGCGCTTCGGCGGCCGGCCCGACGAGCAACGTCTCGCGGACCAGACGCGCATTGCTGTCAGCATCGTCGTCGGCCACCCAGCGCTCATCGGCCAGTGTCACGTCGATACGTGACCAAGGCAGCGCTTTGGTGGCAAGGGCGCTGAAGAACGGCTTCGGCGTAGAGCCGCCGGAAACCACCAGCAGCACCCGTTCGCGACTGGCCAGATCGGCTTCGAGCGCCTTGGCCACGGTATCCGCGAGGCGCTCGGCAAGGTAACGACGGCCTTCATCGATGCTTGTCATAATCGGTTGCCTATCCAATCAATAGTCTTCATACCAGGAGCGACCGTCTTGGGTAATCATGGCGATCGACGCCACGGGCCCCCATGAGCCAGCCGGATAACGACGCGGCGGCATGTCCCGCGCCTCCCAGCCGGCGATCAGCTGATCCACCCACTTCCAGGCATACTCCACCTCGTCGCGACGCACGAACAGGTATTGCTGGCCTTTCATCACCTCGAGCAACAAGCGCTCGTAGGCATCGGGAATCCGCGTCTTGGGGAAGGCGTGATTGAAATCCAGGTGCAGCGGCCCGGGCCTCAGGCGCATGCCCTTGTCGAGCCCGCTGTCCTTGGTCAATACCTGCAGCGCGATGCCTTCCTCCGGCTGCAAGCGGATGACGAGCTTGTTGGCCGCGAGTCCACGCTGGTCGGGATCGAAGATGTAGTGCGGCTGCTGGCGAAAGTGGATAACGATCTGCGACATCTTTTCCGGCATGCGCTTGCCGGTACGCAAATAGAACGGCACCCCCGCCCAGCGCCAGTTGGCAACCTCGAGCTTCATGGCCACGAAAGTCTCGGTATGGCTCGCGGTGTTGGCACCTTCCTCTTCGAGGTAACCCGGTACACTCTCGCCGTCGACGGAACCGCCGATGTATTGGCCGCGGACCACGTTGCGCGACAGCTCTTCGCCTACCAAGGGCTTGAGCGCCTTGAGTACCTTGACCTTCTCGTCACGAATGGCGTCGGCATCGAGATTCGACGGCGGATCCATGGCGATCAGACACAGCAGCTGCAACAAGTGGTTCTGGACCATGTCGCGCAACTGCCCGGCCTCGTCGAAATATCCCCAGCGGCCTTCGATGCCCACCTTCTCGGCCACGGTGATTTCCACATGCGAAATCTGGTTCTGGTTCCACTGATTGCCGAACAAGGGATTGGCAAAGCGCAGCGCGATCAGGTTCTGGACCGTCTCCTTGCCCAAGTAGTGATCCATGCGATAAATGCGCGATTCGGGGAACACATCGCCGATGGCATCGTTGATCTGAATAGAGGATTCGAGATCGTAGCCAATGGGCTTTTCGACCACCACGCGAGTCTCGTCATCAAGGCTGCCACTGGCATGCAGATTGGCGCAGATATCGCCGTAAATGCTGGCCGGTACCGCTAGATACACCACCATGGGGCGCGCGGTGGCGTCATGCCAATCGCGAATGGCGTCATATCCCTCGACGGTGGCAAAGTCGAGTTGCTGGTAATCGAGACGCGCCAGGAACCGCTCGAGACAGGCTTTTTCCAGCTCGTTGGGCTTGAGCCGCTTGTTAAGGGCTTCCTTGACGTTGGTGCGGAAACTATCGACATCGCGCTCCTGGCGCGCCAGCCCCAGGATACGCGTGGTATCGCCAAGCAACCCTTCGCGATCCAAGTGGTACAATGCCGGATACAATTTGCGCAGCGCCAAATCGCCAAGCGCCCCGAAAAGGGCCAGATCGACATCGGGCGTGATATCTCGACTCATGACGCGGCCCCCAAAAATCTGGTTAACTTACCTATAAAATAAGCCATATCAGGGCTCCTCGGCAAATATATTATGTAAATTTACTACCATTGCGGCACGCATTCGATCTCACCCACGAACGACTTGGCTTGGCGACCCTGCGCCACCACGCTAGGATGCCTTATCTAACACAACGTAGTTACTTGAAAACGTAGTCACTTGAAAAAGTAGCTACTGGAAAATGTGGTTACGTGACAACGTAGTTAATTCGACACCCTTGGCAGACAGAGACTCCCATTACGCATGCCAGCCTTCGATCTGATCGACCGTATCCGTTCCCGTTTGGAGGAACTCAATCGTTCCGAACGCAAAGTGGCCGACGTGATTCTTCACGACCCGGCCGCCGCCACTGGCATGAGCATCGCAACGCTGGCGCAGGCGGCAGCGGTCAGCGAACCAACGGTCAATCGCTTCTGCCGTAATTTCGACGCCAAGGGGTATCCCGACTTCAAGATCAAGCTGGCCCAAAGCCTAGCCGGCGGCACGCCCTATGTCAGCCGCAGCGTGGAGCGTGACGATGGCGCCGCGAGTTATGGCGACAAGATCTTCGGTGCCACCATTGCTGCCCTCGACGACGCCCGCCGCGCGCTCGACGCCCAGCGTGTCGAGCGTGCCGTCGATTATCTGATCCAGGCCAAGCAGATCAGCTTCTTCGGCCTCGGCGCCTCGGGCCCCGTGGCCCAGGACGCGCAGCACAAGTTCTTTCGCTTCAACCTGCCCGTCACCGCCTACGAAGACGTGCTGATGCAACGCATGGTCGCCGCCGCCACACACACCGGCGACGTCATCGTCATCGTGTCCTACACCGGCCGCACCCGCGAGCTGGTCGAGATCGCCCGCGTGGCACGTGACAATGGCGCCATCGTGCTCGGCATCACCGCCCCCGAATCGCCACTCGCCCACGAGTGTACCGAAACACTCGAGGTCATCACCCCGGAAGACACCGATGTTTACATGCCGATGACCTCGCGCATGATCCACTTGGCCTTGATCGATGTACTGGCGACGGGCGTCACGCTGCGTCGCGGCGAAGACTTCCTGCCGCACCTCAAGAAGATAAAGGACAGCCTGCAAGCCACGCGATTTCCGCTCCACGACTGAGCGTCGTGGAGTACGCTTGCCGCCGCAACGCGCAGTCACGACAATGAGCGTCTCACCGCTCTCATTGAGCCGTTTTTATTAAATGGCTTTTCTTCCAAGGAGTATGCCCATGCGCTGGCTCGTCGCCTGCCTGTTGATTCTCGTCAGCACAGCCGCCACGGCGGAAACGTTTCGTTTCACGGCCATCCCCGACGAAGACCAGTCGCGGCTCGAGGAGCGCTTCGACAAGGTCGCCAATTACCTCGAGGATCAACTGGGCGTGGCAGTCGAGTACGTGCCGGTCAAATCCTATAGCGCTGCCGTCTCGGCCTTCCGCAACGGCCAGGTGCAACTGGCCTGGTTCGGCGGACTGACTGGCGTGCAGGCGCGCCGCCTGGTGCCCAACTCTCGCGCCCTAGCCCAAGGCCAGGAAGACGCCGAGTTCCGCACCTACTTCATCGCCAACCATGACAGCGATGTCGACACGCAGGGCGATGACTTGCCCAAGAACGTGCAGGGCAAGTCGTTCACCTTCGGCGCCAAGACCTCCACCTCCGGGCGGCTCATGCCCGAGTACTTCATTCGCGAACAGTTCGGAGCGCCACCCAAGTCGCTGTTCTCGCGCGTCGGCTTTTCCGGCGACCACTCCCGCACTATTGCCTTGGTCGAATCGGGTGCGTACGACCTCGGCGCGGTCAACTTCAAGGTCTGGGACGCCGCCGTGGCCGATGGACGCGTGGATACCGACAAGGTCGATGTAATCTGGAAAACACCGACCTACCCCGACTATCAATGGACCATACGTGGGGACGTTGACGACCGCTATGGCGACGGCTTTACCGGGAAGGTGCGCAAGGCGTTGCTCGATATGCACGATCCCGAGCTGCTCGAGAGCTTCCCCCGTCAAGGCTTCATTCCCGCCGACAACGATGACTATCAACCCATCGAAGACGTCGGCGAGAAACTAGGCCTGCTGCGTTGAGTGTGGAGGAACTCGTTCGCTTCGACGGCGAGGCGCTGGGCCATGCACGCCATACCGTCCTCGCCGATCTCACACTAGAACTTCGGGCCGGCGAACGCGTGGCCCTGCTCGGTCCCAGCGGGGTGGGTAAATCGACCCTGTTGGCCGCCTTGCGCCGGCGCCTCGGGCAGCGCGCGGCCTGGTGCCCACAAGAGCACGGCTTGGTGCCGCCGCTGTCGGTCTATCACAACATCTACATGGGCCGCCTGGAGCGCCACTCTGCGCTCGCCAACCTCGTCAATCTGCTGCGCCCGCGACGCGACGCCTGGCGCGACATTCAAGCGCTATGCAGAGAACTGGGCCTCGAAGGACTTCTCAAACGTCCTGTGGCACAGCTCTCCGGTGGTCAACGCCAGCGCGTGGCCATCGCCCGGACGCTCTATCAGGCGCGCGAGGTATTTCTCGGCGACGAGCCGGTCGCCAGCATCGACCCGCACCAGGCACGCCGCCTGCTTAATATGATCCAGCGTCAACACGCGACCTGCGTGATCGCCCTGCATCAGCGTGAACTCGCGTTGACGCATTTCGACCGCGTATGGGGCCTGCGCGACGGCCAACTGATACTCGATGCGCCAGCGCGCGAGTTGACGCTTGAAGATCTCGACACGCTCTATCCTGACGCCCACTCGCCTGATGCCTCACCGGAGCCGGCATGAGTGCCGAACGTGCGCCAGGTCTGCTCGCCGGTGACTCCCTCAATTTGCGCCTTGCCCGGCGCTCGCTGGGGCTGATTGCGCTGTGTCTGGTATTGCTGCCATTCGCCGACCTGGCGATCACCACCCACGATCCTTGGGCCGAGCTGGGACGCATGATCTCCGGCCTGCTGCGCCCCGACATCCTGGCGACCCAATCGCTGCCCCATGCCATCGCCCTGACCATCGGTTTCGCGCTGTGGGGAACGCTTCTCGGCGTGGTACTGGGCTTCCCGCTGGCCTTGCTCTTCCCACGTTCGCGCCTGCTACGCGGGAGTTGTGCGTTCGTACGCGCCATTCACGAGCTATTTTGGGCGCTACTTCTGCTGCAAGTCTTCGGCCTTTCCGCCGTCACCGCCATCGCCGCTCTGACGATTCCCTACGCCGGCATCTTCGCCAAGGTCTACGCCGAGATCCTCGAGCTCACGCCGCGTGCACCGGTCGATGCCCTTCCTGAGGGCGTGGGCCGCTTCTCGCGTTTCGTGTATGCCGAACTGCCCATGGTCTGGGCGAGGCTATCGAGCTATACCCGCTATCGCTTCGAATGCGCCATGCGCTCGAGCGTACTGCTGGGCTTCGTGGGTCTACCGACGCTAGGTTTCCATCTGGAGAGCGCCTTCCGCGAGGGGCGCTACGCCGAGGCCGGTGCCTTGCTGTGGGTGTTCTATCTCATGATCGCCTCGCTGCATCTATGGGGACACCGCCGCCTGCTGCCGTGGGTCGCGCTGGGCAGCCTGTTCCTGCTGGGGCCATGGCCGGACATCGACGGCGCGCTGCTGTGGCGATTCATGAGTGTCGACCTATGGCCGAAACCCCTGCTCGACGGTGATCTGGCAGGGCTTTGGCAATGGTTCGGCGAAATCCCCGACCTACTGCCCGCCATCGGCAACACCCTGCTACTGGGGCTGATGGGCACCGCCGGTAGCCTGGTGGTGGCCTTGCTGCTGTGGCCATTGGCCTGCCGCCATTTCGGCAACCGTCCGACCCGCATGGCAGGCAAAGGCGTCTTGATCCTGATGCGCTCGACACCGGAATTGATGCTGGCGTTCATCTTCCTGTTGATGCTCGGCCCCTCGATGCTGCCCGCCTGGCTGGCGTTGTCGTTACATAACGGCGCACTGATCGCTTTCCTGGTGGCGCGGCATGCCGATGCCATCGTGCCGGGCAGCCACGCACTGCCGGCATCTGCCCGTTATACCTACGAGTTACTGCCACGCCTCTATGGCGGCTTGCTGGCGCTGCTTTTCTACCGCGCCGAGACGATCATTCGTGAAACCGCACTGTTGGGCATGCTCGGCATCGCCACGTTGGGCTTTCACATCGACTCCAGCTTCGCTTATCTGATGTTCGATCAGGCATTCTTCCTGCTGCTGGTCACCGCCGGCCTGAACATCGCCGTCGACGCCTTGGCGCGCCGCTACCGGCCGCGCGAAATCGCCGACACCATAGGCGAACACGACCGGTCCACGGGGGAAGCCACATGCTGATCACGACGCTGCTGTTCATCGCCACCGCTCTGGCGGAAATCGTCGGCTGCTATCTACCCTGGCTGTGGCTGCGCCAGCAAGGCTCGCCCTGGCTGCTAATCCCGGCGGCCGCCAGCCTGGCGCTATTTGCATGGCTCTTGACGCTGCACCCCGCCGCCAGCGGGCGTATCTATGCCGCCTACGGTGGCGTCTATGTGGTCTGTGCCTTGGGCTGGCTGTGGGCGGTCGATGGCGAACCGCTGCAACCAACCGACTGGATCGGCGCCGGCCTCGCGCTTGCCGGGATGGGCGTGATCGCCAGTGGATGGCGATAAGAAAACACCGCAGAAGATTACGTTTTGCTGCGCTGTGTTGCACGTGAACCTGCTAATGTCTGGAGACGATGTGCCGCCCCATGGAGGGGGAAACATCGCCAGTGACCCGGCTAATTGCCTGGTCTCGTGTCGCTAACGTGTTCCATTGACGAAGGTTCACATGACCACACCGCCACGCCCGCTGATCAAGGACGAAGAGACACCGCCCCCCAGCATCGCCTTCTTCAACGCCAAAACGCAGCACCAGCAATTTTGCCAATGACCCCGGACGCGCCGCCGAAGCTGGACGCAAGGGCGGCCAGGCCAGCCCCACCAACTTCAAGAACGACCCTGGGCGCGCCGCCGAAGCGGGACGCAAGGGTGGCCGGCAGAGCCCGGGCAACTTCAAGCAAGACACCAACCGCGCTCGTGAGGCGGGCCGTAAGGGTGGGCGCCAACGCTCATCCCATGCCTCGTAACGATCACCCAGTGCATGGCCAGTCGCTTGCGCCGCCCCGCGGGCATTGCCTACGCCTTTCGCCACCATGTCTGACAGCCAGCTACATGGCGCTGACATAGACTGACACCTAACAGCACATACCACTCGCGTTGCACATCAGCGCCAAGCGCCGTTTCCCTGCGCCCGCACATGCGGGTTTGGCCTCAGGCCGGACCGTCCGCCAGGACGGTCTTTTTTTGCGTGCGCCACAACTCCCATGTCGGCGCCCCGAGACAGTAGCCATCACCCATCGCATTTCATGACACCAATGATGGCCGCTCTGCGTCACAATCACCTCGCGCATGGGTATTCCTCTCCAGATTGGCAGCCAGCATGCTAGCCAGTAAGCTATGCCCAGTAGAGGTAGCCACTCAATAACCGTTACCCGTCGACAGTGAGACCGAACCGGGACGCCAACGCGCCCCATCGGCCTTGGTTATATCGAGTTAAAGAATCTCCTCCCATTGCCGATAGGTTTTTCCTGGCATTAGATTTCTTTCACAGCATGTAGGTGTTGTCTGAAAAGTCAGCGAACCTTGGGCAACGGGAGCGGATTCCGTTAGTATTCTGGCCCGCATTATCCGGATAACGCGATGTCTTCGAGCTTACAGATAGAAAGTTGGTATGCGTGGAGCGCGGCCCCTGTTAGCTGCGCCGGGGACGAGCGTCATGACATCGCCTCTTTGTCCGACCTCGAACCGCTACCGCCACTGTTGCGGCGACGCCTCGACCAAGCTGGTCGCGCCACCTGCCAGATCCTGCGGCGCCTGGATCCGGAAGCGGCCTGTCCGATCGTACATGCCTCCCGCCATGGCAACACGTCGCTCACCTGGGGGTTGCTCACCGAGCTGAACGACGGCAACCCCTTATCCCCCGGTCGATTTTCTATGTCGGTACACAATGCTGTGCTAGGCCTGCATGCCATTGCCCGCGATCACCGGCAACCACTACAGGCACTGGCCGCTTGCGGCGACGAGCTGGATGCTCTGTTCGACGAGGCATTGGGCTATCTTGCCGAAGGTTATCCCGCGGTGATCGCCGTATTTTCGGAATCAGCGCTACCCGAGGCCTATCAGGGTTTGACGTCGCACCCTGCGGCACCCTGTGTCGTGGGCATGCGTCTTGCTGCCTCGCCAGACCAGAGCATCGCCGATAGGCCGTTTGCCCATACGCTTTCCCTTTTGTTCGGCGATAACGCGCAACCCACGCCACTCGATGTCATCGCCTGGCTGAATGACCTTGACGACCAGCAGCGCTTGGAGCGAGGCAACGCGTGTCAGTAAAAGAAACCCAGAATCCATCGGCGAGCGGGACGCGGTGGACGGCACACCATCGCCAGGCGCCAGACGCCGGGGCGACGGAACCTCCCGTAACGCCAGAGGTGTCTTCGAGTACCCTGCGACACAGCAATTCGCCTGCGCGGACATGGATATCGCGCCACCTGAATCGCGGCTGGCGGGCGCTGGGCACCCTGTTTTCCTTTACCCTTTTTGGTTGTGGCGGACTCGTCATCGGCCTGCTGGCCGCTCCGATGCTGAACGTGCTCTACAGGGAACCACGCAAGCGCCAGCACACGGCACGGCGGTTGATCGCGTTCTCGTTCCGTGGTTTTCTCATGCTCATGCGTGGACTCGGCGTGCTCGAATACCGCTTGTCCCATGTCTCCCGGCTCAAGCGCCCAGGGCAGTTGATACTCGCCAATCACCCGTCGCTGATCGACGTTATCTTCCTGCTGGCCTACACCCCGAATGCCGACTGCGTGGTGAAAGGCAAATTGGCCACCAACCCTTTCACGCGTGGCCCGGTCCGTGCCGCCGGCTATATCACCAACCAGGATCCCCAGGACGTCCTGGAAGCCGCTGGACACAGCCTGGCCCAGGGCCATTCGTTGATCCTCTTTCCCGAAGGCACCCGCACGACACCGCAGCGGCCGATCAAATTCCGCCGGGGCGGTGCCAATATCGCGCTGCGTATCGGCACACCGATCACGCCGGTGCTCATCCTCTGTGCGCCGCCGACGCTAAGCAAGGAGCACCCCTGGTACCATGTGCCGGCACGCAAGGTGGAAATCGAGCTGCACGTGCTCGACGACATACCGCTGCCCACCGACAAACAACAACCGATGGCGCAGACCGCAAGGCGGCTGACGCACCAGCTAAGCGATTATTTCAACCAGGAACTGGAACAACGAAGACATGAGCGAAACCCTCGACCTGTCGCTTGAACTGAAGCGCATGATCATCAAAACCCTGGAACTCGAGGATATTACGCCCGAGGATATCGACCCCGAGGCGCCCCTGTTCGAGGAAGGACTGGGGCTGGACTCCATCGACGCCCTGGAAATCGGTCTCATGCTGCAAAAGCACTACGGGATCAAACTCGATTCGGAAGCCGAGGAGACCCGCCAACACTTCGCGAGCCTCAATGCGCTCAAGGCCTTAGTGGAGGCGCATCGTGACCACTGATTCCCTGTCCCAACGCGAAAACATCTATCAGCACGTCCGCCAAACACTGGCGGAGCTTTTCGAGATCGACGCCGCAGAGATCACGCCGCAAGCGCGACTGTACGAAGATCTCGACATCGATAGCATCGACGCCGTGGATCTCGTCGTCGAATTGAAAAAATACACCGGGCGGCGCATTGATCCTAGCGATTTCAAGAGCGTCAGGACAATCGACGACGTCGTCAGCGCCGTCGAGCAGATCATG
This sequence comes from Chromohalobacter beijerinckii, assembly GCF_023061185.1. Classification (GTDB taxonomy): domain Bacteria; phylum Pseudomonadota; class Gammaproteobacteria; order Pseudomonadales; family Halomonadaceae; genus Chromohalobacter; species Chromohalobacter beijerinckii. The sequence goes on along the minus strand of NZ_JAKGAK010000003.1, from coordinate 168,757 downwards.
CAACGTTAAGCGCCATGTCGCGACGTGCGCTAACTATGGCAGGCGGCTGCCTGGCGGCCGCCTGGCCTCTCATCGTGCTGTTCCTGCATGAGGACGTGGGCAACTGGCCTCTGCTCGCGATTGGTATTGCCCTACTCGCCTGGCGCCTGCCCGGGTCGTTACGGGTAGTGTTCCCACTGGCCGTCGTCCTGCTCGGGCTGGGACTAGTGGGGCGCGCCGAGTGGGGGGTGCGCGCTTATCCGGTGGCAGTCAACGCAGGCATGCTGATGCTGTTTGCGGCCAGCCTGATGCATGGCCCGCCCATCGTCGAACGCCTGGCGCGGTTGCGAACGCCGACGTTACCACCGCACGCCATCAGGTACACGCGCCGCGTGACCCAGGCCTGGTGTCTATTTTTCATGATCAATGGCGGTATCGCCGCCGGGACCGTTTTCGCAGGTGATCTTGCCTGGTGGTCGCTCTATAACGGGGCGATCAGCTACCTGCTGATGGCGGCGATGTTCGCTGGCGAATGGGTGATTCGCCGCTACCGGATCGGGAAATCCGTATGACGTTCACTTCTTTGTGTCACTTGCCCTGGCGTCGGGCCGCGTCGTCAAGCGGGGCGCGACCTGAAATACACGCGCTGGGCGATGCCTGGCTGACCACCTCGCGACTGGCCAACGAGATCGACCGCTGGCACGCCTGGCTCGCCACCCAGCCGCAAGGCGCCTGGCTGCTTTATAATCGCGACCCAGCCCTCTTCTGCCCCGCGCTGCTGGCGTTATGGGAAACGGGCCAGACCGCCGTGCTGCCGGGAGACGATCGCCCCCAGACTCTGGCGGCGATGGCATCCCAAGTGGTGGGACGCATACCCGAGCGACTTCCCGACGAGGCCCCGCGTTCACGCCCCATGCCGGCGATTCCTGCCACGCTCGCCCGCGATGCCATCGCGGTCACGCTGTATACCTCTGGCTCCACCGGCGCGCCGGTCAGCGTCGATAAGCTTTTTGCCTGCTTGGAAGCCGAACTCGACGCGCATCACGCCCTGTGGCCGCTGGTCGGCGGCAAGCCCAACGATGCCGCCGTGATTTCCCAGGTCAGCCATCAACATATTTACGGCCTGTTGGTGGGGCTTTTGCATCCCTTGTGCGCTGGCGTGCCGTTTTGTGCCCGGGATTGCGGCTATCCCGAGGTACTCAGCGCACGACTCGAAGAAGCCCACGCCGCCGGGAGGACGGCAGTCATCGCCAGCTCGCCACCACAGTTGGCACGCTTGCCGGCGTATTTGGAGTGGGCCGCACGGGGTCGCATCGAGCGCCTCTTTTCCTCCGGCGCGCCGTTGCCGCAACGCCATGCCGCGCGCACGGAAGCGCTTCTGCAAGCGCCCGTCATCGAGATCTACGGCAGCACCGAAACCGGCGGCATCGGTTATCGCCGGCAACGTGACGACACGGACTGGCAGCCCTTTCCCGGCGTCGAATTTCGTATCGAGGCAGGCACCCTGCGGCTGCGCTCGCCGTTCTTGTCAGACGCGCCATCGCCCCCCCAGTGGTGGGCACAGCCGGATCGCGCCGAAGCCAACGGCGAGCGTTTTCGCTTGCTGGGCCGCCAGGACCGCATCGTCAAGGTCGCCGGCAAGCGCGTCTCGTTGACGGCGCTCGAACAAGCCTTGCACGAATGCGACGCCGTGCTCGATGCCCGCTGCGTCACGCTGCACGACGACCAGGAGCGGCTAGGCGCCATCGTGGCCCTCGAGGCAGATGCCATCCCCCAAGCGCGCGATGAACGCCATGCCCTGCTGACGACGCTGCGCCAACACCTGAGCCAACGTTTCGAGGGCGTGGCAATCCCCCGTTATTGGCGCTTCGTCGATGCCGTGCCACGCAATACACAAGGCAAACTCGACAACGTGCTGGTGAAACGGCTATTTGCCGACCTCAACGACTCCCGCCTGCCTCGCTGGCTGGGCGACAGCCACCCGGCGCCGAACACGGTTCGGGTCACCCTCGAAGTCCCGGAGCAGTTGCGTTATCTGGATGGCCACTTCGATTCCCTGGCGCTAGTGCCCGGCGTCGTCATGGTGCAGTGGGCCTACCGGCTGGGCGAGCAGTACTGGGGCAAGCTGGGCCCGTTCCGCGGCGTCGAGCGGGTCAAGTTCCAACAGATGTTGCGCCCTGGTACTCGCTGCACGCTGACGCTCGAACGCCATCCACGCCATATCGCATTCCGCTTCTCATCAGGGCACGCATCGGGGCAGGAACACTACTGCCTCGGCAAGCTGCGACTCGACGAGGTCACGGATGCCTGAGATTCGCCCCTGCGCCCTGGTTCCCGTTTACGACCACCCGACGACCGTCACCGGAGTCTGCCAGCGCCTGGAACGACTCGGGCTACCGGTGATCCTGGTCGATGACGGCAGCGGCGACGCCTGCGCCAGGGTGCTCGACGCACTACATCGCCAAGGGCATGCGCTCGTCCGACATGCCATCAATCGAGGCAAGGGCGCCGCCTTGCGTAGCGGCCTTCGCGAAGCACAGCGCCTGGGCTACACTCATGCGCTACAAGTCGATGCCGACGCCCAGCATGACATGCAGGACCTGCCGTCATTCCTGGCCGCCCTGGAGGCGCAACCGGACACCCTGTTCGTCGGCTACCCGCGCTATGACGACAGCGTGCCCCGCGCTAGGCTCTACGGGCGCTACGCGACCCACGTCTGGGTGTGGATCAATACGCTGTCGCTGGCGATTCGCGACACCATGTGCGGCATCCGCGTCTACCCCGTCGCCGCCGTCAATCGGCTGCTCGCGCGCCACGATTGCGGCGACCGCATGACTTTCGACACCGAGATCCTGGTGCGCTGGCATTGGGCCGGCCACGACCTCGTCAATCTGCCGATCAAGGTGCACTACCCCGAGGATGGTGTCAGCCACTTCGCTCTGTGGCGCGACAATCGCCAGATCAGCCTCATGCACGCCAAGTTGTTCATCGGCATGCTGTGGCGCGCGCCCCTGCTGCTCCGTCGCCGCTGGCGGGCAAGGCGTGAGACCACCAAGGCGACACAACGCACCAATGCCCGTTCCACACACTGGTCCAGCATGAGAGAACGCGGCACTCTAGGCGGTATGCTGTTGCTGGTCCGGCTACGCCGCTGGCTGGGCCGCTGGCCGTTTCGCGTTGTCTTGTGGCCCGTGATGCTGTGGTACTTCCTGACCCATAGTACGGCTCGCCAGGCTTCAACCGCCTATCTCAAGCGCCTCGACCCTGCGCTCACGCATCGCCCCGCGCGCTTGTTCGGGCAAAGCTTCCGACACTTTTTGTCGTTCGGCGATACCTTGATGGACAAGGTCGATGCCTGGAGCGGACAAATCGCCCGCGAGCGCCTGACCGGGCCTGGCATCGACGCCTTCGAGTCCGCCATCGCGCAGCAAGCCGGCGGTCTCATACTGGTCGCGCACCATGGCAATCTGGATGTCGTCAACGCCTTGACCCAACGACATCCACAGCTCGACCTGACGGTCATGCTGCATACGCGCAATGCCGGCAAATTCAACGAGCTGCTCGAAAGCGCCAGCGGGATCGGGCGCCCCAACGTCATCGAGGTCAGCGAGATCACTCCCGGCACCGCGCAACGACTAGCACGACGCATCGAAGCCGGCGGGTTCATCGTCATCGCCGCGGACCGGGTGCCGCTCTCTTCGAGCCGCACCCGCGCCGTCGATTTCTTGGGCGAGCCGGCCGACTTTCCCGAAGGCCCGTTTCATCTGGCGGCACTGCTGCGCTGCCGAACCTATTATCTTTCCTGTATTCGAGACGAGAGGCGTTTCGTCATCGACTTCATCCCGCTGGAGAGCGCCAAAGCCTTATCCCGGCGCGACCGCCACGCCTGGATCGGACGCTGCATGCAGCGATACGCCGACACCCTGGCGGCGCAGGTGCGCCGCGCGCCGCTACAGTGGTTCAATTTCTTCCCTTTCTGGGGGCAGGATCGCGAATCCGACGTGAATCCTCGGAGCCCCGACACCGACGCTCGATACGAGAACCGACATGATCCCCGATGACCGCCCGTTACCCCATACCGAAGTCGAGCTGAGCGTTCCCTTCCACGATGTCGACATGATGCAGGTCGCTTGGCACGGTCACTATGTCCGCTATCTGGAGATAGCCCGTTGCCAGTTGCTCGACATGATCGACTACAACTACCCGCAAATGCAGGCATCGGGCTTTGCCTGGCCCGTCATCGACTTGCGCCTGCGCTACGCGAACCCCGCCACCTTCGCCCAACGCCTGGCCATCGAAGCCCGCCTGACGGAATGGGAGCATCGCTTGAAGATCAATTACACCATTCGCGATGCCGGCACCCGCCAGCGCCTGACCCGCGCCTGGAGCATTCAGGTCGCGGTCGGCCTTGATGACCATGATATGTGCCTGGCCTCGCCGCCGGCATTGGTGCAGCGCTTGGTCGCCTGGCAGCAGGCTAACGAGGCATGAGGAACTGCATGAGCGACAACCGCACCACCGCCCGCATCGCATGTCTGCTGGCACTCGTCTGCCTGCCGACGTTTGCCTGGGCCGCCCCTACGCCCCAGGCGCTGAGCGAGCAGTTGGCAGAGCATGCCGAGCCTTGCGGGCGCTTCGAGCAGTCCCGACATCTGGCCGATCTCGATACCACGCTCGAGAGCCGGGGCATTTTTCGACGCGACGGCGAGCGCCTGATCTGGGAAACGCAATCCCCCATCGAGGATCGGGTCGTGCTGGGCCCGAACAACCCGGACCTGCCACCGCAACTGCAAACCATACTGCCGATCTTCGACGGCTTGCTGGCGGGGAATTGGCAAGCGCTGTCGCGGCATTTCACATTGCACCTGGAAGGTACATTGTCGGCGTGGCACGCCGATCTGGCGCCCAAGGACGCCGCCGTTCGTTCGCGCCTCACGCGTCTTGCCGTAGGCGGCGGGCAGCAGGTCGAGACGATCAAGCTGGATTTCGATAACGGCGACGCCCTGACCCTGTCGCTATCGCCGCATGAGTGCGCGACCACCGGCCCGGCCGGGGCGTCGTCCCATGATGCCGACGGAAAGTATGTGGATGGTAAGTCGCCTTGACGCGTATGTCGTTCACCCGGCCCACCCTGGCCGCGCTCGTCTGGCTCGCGGTGATGATCGGCTGTGGGGGGGCGCTGACGCTCCTGCTAAGCCAGGGCGGAGAGTTCGACACCCGCATTACCGCTCTGCTGCCGGATGACGAGAGGAGCGCACTGATCGCCGCCGCCGACCAACAGCTTTCGCAGCAGGTCGAGAACCGTTTCGTGCTCTTGGTCGGCGGGCCGGACGCGGCGGCGCAAGTCGCCGATCTCAAACGGCGGCTTCAGCGCTCCGGCATGGTGGCCGACTTCGACGATGACATACCGCTGGCCTCACTCGATGCCCTAAATGCCTATCGCTACCGATTATTGGCACCGTCGCTGGCCAAGGCGGACGCCGCTGCCTGGACACGACAGGCCTTGCAACGCCTGTTTGGCCCCGGTGCCCAGGTCGACCCGATCGAGGATCCCTTCGGCTTGCGGGATGCCTGGCTAGCGCACCGCCTGCAAGGCCCGGTCACCCTCGTCGACGGCATGCCCACAGTAAGCGATGACCATGGCCAAACCTGGTTTGCGGTGAGTGGCCGAGTGCGGGGCAGCCCCTTCGACATGGGCAAGCAACAGCGTTTGCTGGCCACCATCGACGCCTTCCGGGACGCGCATCCCGATACCCGACTGCTGCGTGCGGGGCTGATCTTCCACGCCGCGGCCGGTGCCATGCAAAGCAAGCGGGAAATCTCCACGATCGGCTTGGGCTCCCTGCTCGGCGTCATCGCCATGATCTGGCTAACCTTCAGGCGCTGGCAGCTCGTGGGGCTGCTGCTAATTCCGATCGCCTGCGGCATCCTCTTCGCCCTGCCCCTCACCTGGCTGGCGTTCGGCACCCTGAATCTGCTGACCCTCGCCTTCGGTGCCAGCCTGATCGGTGTCAGCGTCGACTATGCCCTGCATTTCCACTGCATGCGCCTGCTCGCCCCTGAGCAGCCGTTGCGACGGATCTGGCCCGGTTTGTGGCTCGGCTTGATCTCCAGCCTGGCCGCGTACCTAGGTCTATTGGCGACCCCCATGCCGGGCCTGCGGCAGATGGCGACCTTCGCCCTTCTAGGACTCTCGGGCGCCTGGCTGACCGTACGCTTGTGGCTGCCGTTGCTGCCCGTCCGCGGCCATCCCGCGACGCCCGCCATCGCGGCCCGGCTCGACAGCTTGCGCGTGCCTCTCTCCCAGCCCCTGCGACGCGATCCGCGCTGGGTGTTGCTGGGCGTGCTCGGTATCGTCGCGGCCGCCGTGGCACTTACCCAATCGACTACGAGCGATGACCTACGGCAGTTGAATCCCTCTCCCCCGGCGCTGATCCAGGAGCAACAACAGGTCCAGACATTGATGAACGCGTCGTTCGATGGCAGCTACCTGCTGGTCACGGCCCCTGACGAGGCGGCGCTGCTGACCCAACTCGAAGCGCTGAATCCCCGCCTAAACGCGCTGGTCGAAAAGGGCCATCTCGGTCACTACCGCCACCTGGCCCAGGCAGTACCCGCCCCCGCCACGCAGAATGCCAACCTAGAGTTGGTGAGAGAGCGTTATCGCCACGTGTTGCCCACGGTCTTCCAGCAGGCCGGGCTGTCCGACCGCCTGCTGGATCAGGCCCAGGCGCGGGTCGCACAGCCGGTGCCGGTATTGAAGGTCTCGACATGGTTGCAACAGCCGCTGGGCGAACGTAACCGCTCGCTCTGGCTCGGCACCTCACCGCATTGGGACGGTACTGCCGCGCTAGTCGCACTCGGCCACGCCGATGCCGAGGCCGCGCAGGCCCTGAACGCCATCGCGACAGCGCCGGATATCCGCTATCACGACAAGATAGCCAGTCTGTCGTCGCACCTGGGGCAGCTACGCGACACCCTCTCCCTGTGGCTCGGCGGGGCCATCGTGCTGCTGTCGCTGCTGTTCATCTGGCGCTATCGCCGCCGCGCCTGTCGCGTGCTGTTGCCGCCCCTGGGCGCGCTGCTGGCGACACTCGCCACGCTGGCACTGCTCGGCAACGGGCTGACCCTGTTTCATGTGCTGGGATTGATGCTGGTCTTCGGCATCAGCATGGATGCCGGCATCTTCAGTGCCGAGCACACCCAGCATGCCGCCAGTTGGCTGGCAATCACGCTGTCCTGCGCCTCCAGCATTCTCGCCTTTGGCCTGTTGGCCTTCAGCGCAACGCCGGCCCTGCACGCCCTGGGGCTGACCTGTCTGATCGGCCTCGCGGCCACCTGGCTGCTGGTGCCCTTTGCTCGGGCGAGCCGCCCCGTTTCCTCATCGGAGTAACCCACCATGAACCGACCCCACCAGCCGCATACCACCTCCGACCTTGCCGCCTCCGACTCTGTGGACAGCACCGATATCGCCATCATCGGCGCGGGCCCGGCCGGTGCCGCCGCGGCGGCCTGGCTCGCCCGCCGCGGCTGGCGAGTCAGCGTGATCGAACGCAACCACTTTCCGCGTTTTTCCATCGGCGAGAGCCTGCTGCCGCAATGCATGGTGCATCTCGATAGCTGCGGACTGCTCGATGCCGCCCGTGCCGGCCATTTCCAACCCAAGAACGGCGCAGCCTTCACCTATCGCGGCCAGGACTCGGCCTTCGACTTCCGTGACAAGTTCAGCGACGGTCCCGGCACGACCTGGCAAGTCGAGCGCGCCGATTTCGACCAGCGCTTGATCGCAGGCGCGCAGGCGTTCGGTGCGCAGGCCGAGTTCGGCATGCAGGTCACCGACTTCTCCGGCGATGCCGACGGCCAACGTCTGACGCTGGTGGACGAACAAGGCGATAGCCGCACCCTGTCGGCCCGCTTCGTGCTGGATGCCAGCGGTTACGGCCGGGTGCTGGCGCGCTTGAACAGCCTCGCCCGCCAGCCGTCGCTGGAATCCCGCTGCGCCTTATTCACGCATGTCGAAGACCGCATCGCGGATCCCCGCTACGACCGCGAAAAGATCCTCATCGGCCTCCATCCCCAGGATCCGAACGTCTGGTTCTGGTTGATTCCATTCGCCAACGGTCGGGCCTCGCTGGGTGTCGTCGGCGAACGCAGCCGGCTCGAACGAGGGGGCGCGGATGACGGTGAGCGCCTGTGGCATTTCGTGCGCCAGGAACCCCGCTTTGCCGAGCTGCTCCACGACGCCCGCAGCGTGCGCGATGTTGACAGGATCGAGGGCTATTCGGCCAGCGTCGAGACCCTGCATGGCCCCGGCTACGCCCTGCTGGGCAACGCCGGGGAATTTCTCGATCCCGTCTTTTCATCCGGCGTGACCATCGCGCTGGACTCCGCCATGCGCGCCGTGCCGCTGGTCGAGCGCCAGCTCCAGGGCGAGAACGTGGATTGGCAGCAAGACTTCGAGCAGCCCATCCGCCGTGGCAGCGCGACCTTCCGCGCCTTCGTCGAGGCTTGGTATGACGGACGCCTGCCCGCTATCATCTTCCACCATCGTCAATCTGCGCGGATACGCACCATGATCAGCGCGGTATTGGCCGGTTACGCCTGGGACGAACGCAACCCCTACGTCAGCGCCAGCGAACGCCGTCTGAGTCGGCTTGCCGAAGTCTGCCCCCCACTCACGTCTTTATCCGTCGAAGCTTGAACATGTCGCCGATTCCCGCCAAACGTTTGCTTGTTTCATGTGGGGCACTGTGCCTGGCCTGGCTGGGCGGCTGCGCCGCCATGCCGGACACTTCGCCGTGGCCTGCGATGTCGGCCCTGCCCGAGAGCGAACCAGTGACCCAGCGCTTGACGTTCCACCACGGCGGCAAAACCCAGCAGCTGTTGGGGATCCTGCGGCACGACGCCCGTTCGCTGACGCTGGTCGTGCTGAGTCCGCAAGGGCAACGGCTGCTGACCCTCGATGTGGATGACGAGCAGGCCCACTTTCTCGCCGATGCCGCGTTCGAGCCGCCGTTTAGTGCCGATTGGCTAGCCAGTCGGCTGATATGGAGCCTGTGGCCCGAGCCCAGCCTGACAGCTGCCTTTGCCGGCACGCCGTGGCGGCTGGAGCAGGAAGGGACGACCCGGGACGTCAGCTACCGGGGCACGCCGGTCGTGCGCATCGAGCGGCACCCGCATTGTCTGTCTATCGACGACCGTCAGGGGCGCTATCGCCTCCAGATCGAACGCCTTCAGACCGCGACGCTCGGCAAGGCGTCCGCCAACGGCGATTCCCCCAATAAGGATGCTTCCAATAACAATGTGGAGGGCTCATGTCCCACTCCATGACCGCACGCGCACCTATACCTTGCTGTCTTTCGCGCCCCGCCGTGGTCTGTCCGCTAGGAGACACGCCGGCGGCCATCGAAGCGGCGCTGTTTCAAGGCCAACGCGGGCTGGTCGACGATGACGCACTGATTGACGCGCGCACGCTTCCCGTCGGCCGGGTGGCGACGCCGCTGCCGGATGATAGTGCCTGGCCGGCGCAACACCGCTCACGCAACAACCGCCTGCTCGCCGCGGCGCTGACACAACTGGCCCCCACGCTGGAGGCGTTCCGACAATGCCATCCCGACGCAAGGATCGGCGTCGTTATCGGCACCAGCACCTCCGGCATCGGCGAAACCGAGCGCCATCTCGGGCACTACCGGCAAACCGGCCAGTGGCCTGAGGCGTTCCACTATCAACGCCAGGAAATCGGCGCCAGTGCCCGCTTCATCGCCGAGCGCCTCGGCCTCGACGGCCCCGCCTATACGTTGTCGACCGCCTGCACCTCCAGCGCTCGGGCGCTGACCAGTGCCCGACGCCTGCTCGCGAGCGGCCGCTGTGATGCGGTCATCGCCGGTGGCGCCGACAGCCTGTGCCGCTTGACCGTCAACGGCTTCGCCGCCCTGGGAGCTTTGAGCGACGCGCCCTGCGAGCCGTTTTCCGTCAATCGCCGGGGCATCAACATCGGCGAGGCCGCCGCGCTGTTTCTCGTCACCCGGGAAACGGGCGGCATTCAGCTCAGCGGCTATGGCGAAACCAGCGACGCCCACCATATCTCGGCGCCCAAGCCGGATGGCGCGGGCGCACAAGCCGCCATGGAAATGGCACTGGAGATGGCATCGCTCACGCCGGGGGAGGTCGACTACATCAACCTGCACGGCACGGCGACCCGCCTGAACGACAGCATGGAAGCCTTGGCCGTCGCGAAAGTGTTCGGCGAGGCGTCGGCCTGCCGTTCTATTCCAGCATGTAGTTCCACCAAGGCCCTGACCGGCCATACACTAGGTGCCTGCGGCGCGCTCGAAGCCGCTTTCTGCTGGCTCGCCATGCAGACCGAGCGCCTGCCGCCTCAGGTCAACGATGGCCACATCGATCCGCAACTAGCGCCTTTGCGATACGCCACGGCCGATACCCGCCAGACTTGCCGCCGGGCCATTAGCAATGCCTTCGCATTCGGCGGCAACAACATCTCACTGCTTCTGGAGCGCGCCTCATGAGCGAACCGAGCCCGCCACGGGCGTCGAGCGCACCGGCGCTGCCCTGCGACATTGCGCCTTATGTGCCGCACCAACGAGAGATGTGCCTGTTACAGCGTCTGATGGCGGTCGACGCCGACACTTTGATCGCCGAGATCACGCCACGGCGCGAGGATCCCTTCGCCGTCGAAGCAGGCATCCCGGGCTGGGTCGGGCTGGAATGGATGGCCCAGGCCATCGCGGCCTGGGCAAGCGTCATGGACGATGGCCCGGAAGCGCCGACCATCGGGTTTCTCTTGGGCAGTCGCAGCTTCCATGTCACACAACCGTTTTTCGCATTCGACATCCCTCTGTATGTCTCGATCCAACTGGATTTTCAGGCCGAAAACGGCCTCGGTGCCTTCCAGGCGCAGATAACAACCGCCAGTGGAGAAGCGCTGGCCCAAGGCTCGCTAAACGTCTACCGTCCGCCTTCGAATGAAGCGTTGGATGCCATGAAACAAGGGAAAATGCCATGAACCGAACGATACTGGTCACAGGATCGAGCCGGGGAATCGGGCGCGCCATTGCGCTACGCCTGGCACGGGACGGCTTCGATATTGTCCTGAACTACCGCCAGCGCCAGACCGATGCCGAAAGCGTTGCCGCCCAGATACGCGACATGGGGCGCCAAGCCCGTACGCTATGCTTCGATGTCACCGACCGGGCGCAGGCACGCGCCGTGCTGGAGCAGGATATCGACCAGTACGGCACTTATTATGGCGTTGTCTGCAACGCGGGCATCACCGCCGATGCGGCCTTTCCGGCGTTGACCGACGAGGATTGGGACAGCGTCCTCCATACCAGCCTCGACGGTTTCTACAACGTGATCAAACCGATTGTCATGCCCATGATTCAGCGCCGTGCGCCGGGCCGTATCGTGGTCATGTCCTCAGTCTCGGGCATGGTGGGTAATCGCGGACAGGTCAACTACAGCACCGCCAAGGCGGGACTGATCGGCGCCGTCAAGTCGCTCGCGGTCGAACTCGCCAAACGGCGTATCACCGTCAACTGTGTCGCGCCCGGCTTTATCGAGACCGACATGACCCGCGACGATCCCGACCTCGCGGAGCAAGCCTTGAAGCTGGTTCCCATGCGCCGCGCCGGCACCAGCGACGAGGTCGCAGCTATGGTCTCCTTCCTGTGTGGCGATGACGCCGGTTACGTGACACGCCAGGTATTGTCGGTTAATGGAGGGGTGTGTTGATGGCAGAGACACCGATGCCCGCCTCCGGAATGCGTTCCGATGGCCTCGGCTACCGCGTTGTCGTCACCGGCATGGCGGGGTTTTCTCCGATCGGCAATGATTGGGCGCAGATCCGGACGAACCTCGAACGCCAGCACACCGGCATTCGCTACATGCCCGACTGGGATGCCTACGAAGGGCTGAACACGCGACTGGGGGCGCCCAGATGGCGACACGAGCCAGCGAACTAGCCCTCCGCGATGCCGGGCTGCTCGAGAGCTCATTGCTGGGGTCGGGCGATATGGGCATCGCCTATGGCGCCTCGGCAGGCGAACCCGACGCCGTGGCCGACTTCGGTAACATGCTCATACGCAAGTCGACGGATGGGCTGAACGCCAACTCCTATATCCGCATGATGGCGCACACGGCGCCGGTCAATATCGGCGTGTTCCTGGGCGTCCAGGGTCGCATTCACACCACCTCCAGCGCCTGCACCTCGGCCAGCCAGGGCATTGGCTACGCCTATGAAGCGATCCGTTTTGGCCGCCAGGTGGCCATGATCGCCGGTGGCTGCGAGGAGCTTTCCGCCTCGGAAGCCGCCGTGTTCGATACCCTCTTCGCAACCAGCACCCAAAACGATGCGCCCCACGCCTCCCCACGCCCCTTTGACCGGGAACGGGACGGTCTGGTCATCGGCGAAGGAGCTGGTACGCTGATTCTCGAACGCCTGGACCACGCCCTGGCACGCGGCGCCCAGATCCATGCGGAAATCGTCGGCTTCGGCACCAATAGCGATGGACGCCACGTCACCCAACCCAATGCCGCCACGATGGAAGGCGCGATCCGGCTGGCGCTGGACGACGCCGACCTCGCCGCCGAGCGCATCGGTTACGTCAGTGCCCACGGCACGGCCACTGATCGTGGCGACTTGGCGGAAAGCCAGGCAACATTCGCGGTCTTCGGTGACCGTGTGCCGGTCAGCGCGCTGAAAAGCTTCACCGGCCACACCCTTGGTGCCTGTGGCGCGCTGGAAGCCTGGGCCGCGATCGAAATGATGCGCAACGAGTGGTTCCACACCACGGTCAATCTGGACACACCGGACCCCGAGGGCGCACCGCTGGATCACATCATCGGCGCTCCCAGACAATTCGCCTGCGACCATGTCATGAGCAACAACTTCGCCTTTGGGGGGATCAATACGTCGCTGATTTTTCGGCGCTGGTCCTGACCCCATCAGCCCAGGCACACAACAAACCACGATTTCACAAGGGAACATTCCATGAAAAACATCGGTATGAAAAAGTGCATCGCAGCAATTGGTCTCGCCGTGATCTCCATGGCAGTCGCTGCCCAGAGCGAAGCGCGAGACACGCGTTTGCTACTGTCCATCGACGAGGCCATGAACACCCCCGCCGCCAAGGAGAAACTCGACCCATCGATCCGTTTCGTCTTCGCCGGTCAATCGCACGCCAGGACGACGCGGGATTTCGGCAACTTCGTGACCAACAAAAAAACTAATGCGTTCAACAAGAGCGACGAGGAAGCCTGCCGCTGGGTCATGCTCTCCGCGCTGCTCAGCCTGCAGGATCGTGTCAAATCGGAAGGGGGCAACGCCGTGGTCAATATCGAAAGTTATTATGACCGTCAGCCCATGGCTTCCAGCACCCAGTATGAATGTCATGCCGGTATGCTGATGGCAGGCGTGGCGTTGCGAGGAGATGTCGTCACGTTGCCGTGAACCGTAAAGCTTTCTGATCGATGCTCGAAAACCTTACTGCCCGCCGTCAGCTCAGGCGACGGGCAGTGAGTTTACGGACGCGTCATTCAGGCTTGGCTTCACGGGCCAGCTTGTCACGGTACTGTGCCAATGCTTGCTGAATCGTGTTCTGCCAATCGCTGTCAGTGACGAATTGCATATGGTCCTCGTACTCGGTCACCACCGGAGCGAGTCGATACGGGCTCGAGAAGTCGAACTCGGTTTCGATGCGCGCATTGGTGGCTACCGCCCAAAACCCGGGCTGGAACCAGCTCCAAAACTGCTTGATGGTGATATCCACGGCAGTCGTGTCCTGGGCGACATTCGCTGTCTGGACAACTCGCCAGCCAGCCTCCTGGAAGCCGGCGGTTGCGGTATCCCGGACAAGCTGCTCGACCGTGGTATTTTCTGGCAACAGTACATCGCCCAACGCCTTGCCCCAGCCATTTCGTTTGCGACCGATGGCACGCGCCTTGAGGTCTTCGGTGGCGGCATTCGCCCCTCCAAAGCCTAGTGAAGGGATGTCAGCAGAAGGCGGCTCCTGCTGAAATTCCCGGGCGTCCGTCACATCACGAATGTAGAGCGCCGGCGCGGACTCGTTCGCTACCTGAGCGGTAGTCGTGGTTGTAGGAATATCGATGACACTACGTGAGGTAGCGCAACCCTGAAGGGTCATGGTCACAGCCAACGCTAGTAGGAGAAGCCATTTTTTCATGGTGGGATCCGGCATCCTGGTTGTTGATAAGAGGCCGAGCATTGAGTAACACGAGGGGAACCCACTGACTCGGGGGCAAAACGTAATATCGGCAGGGAGAAGGAAAAATTAAGCTATGCCGAATAAAGCGTCGAAGAGATGAACCAGGAGGCTTTCCGCCGCATGGAAATCGGCTTCTAGCTCTTCGGTCGCGGCCGACCAAGCCCTCACTCTCGCTTATCAGAATGCCGATCGTGCTCACGACGGCACACCACCATCAAGCTTGGCGCGACGGGGCCGATAATGAGGCATACGCCTGAGGTAATGGATACGACACAATGAAACGCTTGGTTCTGACGCTCGCCGTGCTTCTCGCGACCGCCCTGCTGGGGGGTGCGCTGCTGTCGGCCACCGATCTCGCCTGGCCGCTGCCGCCTGCGGCCTTGATACCGTTGGGCGCTTTCGTGCTCGCGCTGGGCGCGTTGGCGATCCTGGCGCTGCTCGGCCTGGCGTTCTGGCAGCAGCTCGTGCAACAACAGCGAGCTTTACGCGACAGTCTCGACGCCCTGGCGCACCATGGGCGCACGCAGACCACTGCCTTGCTGGCCGAGCATTTCATGCAGCATGCCGAGCGCTTGCTGGAGAAGGAAGGATTGGACCCGAACAAGCGCAATGTATTGCGTTGCCTGTCCATCGATGCGTTACGTGGCAACAGCGGGCGCGGCGATCCCAACTATGCGCGCCTGGCACGGCTCTTCGAATGGTTCGATGGCGAGGCACGTGCCACCGACGACGGCGTCGAACGGCGGCGCCTGCTGGTACCGGTGTTGATGCAATATGCGGATGTCGCCGTCCAGCTATGCCGTGTCGGCGAAAGCGAAGAGGAGCGTCTGGGCGAGTTCCTGAGTCATCAGCCGCCAGCGGCGACACAGACGGACGACGCCACGCCAACGGAGTAAGCCGTCGACGTGACAAGTACTCAATAACGAGTATTCAATAAAAGGAAACGCTCAGCGCAGCAACAGCAGCGGCGATTGGGCGCGGCGAATCATCGCCGTGGTGGTACTGCCCACCAGGAACTGACGAATGCGCGAGTGGCCGTAGGCGCCCATGACCAGCAAATCGATATCATGCTCATGTTGATAGTCGCACAGCACCTTTTCGACCTCGCCGGCAATGATCCGGGTGTGCACGGCGCTGCTGGTCGGCGCCAGCTTTTTCTCCGCCCAGGCCAGTTGCTCGCGATGCTCGTCGGTGTCAGCCCCCACCAGCACCAGGTGGCATTCCAGACCACGCAGCAGCGGGCGCTCCGCGAGCAATTCGACCATCTTGCGGGTAGTCGGCCCGCCATCGAAGGCAATGAGGTAGCGCGAGGGGCTGGTGAAGGTTTCCGGCACCACCAGAATCGGCCGGTGCAGCCCACGGATCACGCGCTCGAGATTGCTGCCCATGTGCTCCGGCGCCGCCTCGGCCGATTCACCGCGCTTGCCCAGCACCACCAAGCGAGATTCCTCTTCGATCTCGACCAGCGCCTCGACCAGCTCCCCGTTGCGCTGACGCGTCTCGACCTCGGCAATGCCGGCGGCTTCGGCCCGCTCGCGCGCCGCGCTCAGCATCAGGCGGCCATGCTCCTGGGCGAGCTTGCCGCGCTGCTCGTCGAGGCTGGCCAGTTCCTCCAGCAGGTGCTCGCGCGAACCGAGCCCGATGTTGCCGCGCGGGTCGAACTGGCTGGGCGCCTGGTTACGATCCAGCACATGCACGAACGATAGCGGGACATCCATGCGCTGGCTCGCCCAGACCGCCGCTTCGCTCACGGTTTCCGCATAGTTCGAGCCATCGATACACGCCATGACGTGGGGGGCTTTCATGTGGCGGGCTCCTTCCAATGTTCTTATCGGGTCCCATCGTAATGGGGCTAACTGCATGATACTCAGGGCGGGGGAGACTTGTCGTCTCCCCTTTAAGGCTCAGGTCGCGACTCAGTGACCCATGAGTTTTTCCACGGCATCGGGCTTGTTGTGCACCGCGAACCGGTCCACCAGGGTGGCGCTAGCTTCGTTGAGCCCCACGACCTCTACCTCGGTCCCCTCACGACGAAACTTGATGACGACCTTGTCGAGTGCGCCCACGGCGGTGATATCCCAGAAATGCGCGCGGGTCAGGTCGATACGCACGCGCTCCACGGTTTCCTTGAAGTCGAAGGCATCGGTGAAGCGATCCGCCGAGGTAAAGAACACCTGGCCAACGACACGATAGACGCGTGTCTTGTCGTCATCGCCTGTCTCGCTGCCCACGTAGAGGATCTGGCCGACCTTGTTGGCGAAGAACAGCGATGCCAGTAGGACCCCCACGAGCACGCCGATGGCCAGGTTGTGGGTCGCCACCACCACGGCCACCGTGGCGAGCATGACGATATTGGTCGACATCGGGTGCTTACGCAGGTCGCGCAGCGACTCCCAGCTGAACGTCCCGATGGCGACCATGATCATTACCGCCACCAGCGCCGCCATGGGAATTTGCGCGACGAGATCGCCAATGAATACCACCATGATCAGCAGGATGACCCCCGCGCACAGCGTGGAAAGCCGCGTACGTCCACCGGATTTGATGTTGATCACCGACTGCCCGATCATCGCACAGCCGGCCATGCCGCCCAGAAAGCCAGTGGCGATGTTGGAAACGCCCTGGCCCTTGCACTCACGGTTCTTGTCGCTGGGCGTGTCAGTAAGCTCGTCGACGATGGTCGCGGTCATCAGTGACTCGAGCAGCCCCACCACCGCCAGCGCGGCGGAATACGGGAAGATGATGGCCAGCGTCTCGAAATTGAGTGGTACATCCGGCCACAGGAACACCGGCAGCGTATCCGGCAGCTCGCCCATGTCGCCCACGGTGCGCACCATGGAGAAGTCGCCCAGCATGTAAATCGTGGTGAGCACGATGATGCACACTAGCGGCGAGGGCAGCATGCGGCCGATGACCGGCACATAGGGGAATAGATAGATGATCGCCAGGCCGCCGGCGGTCATGGCGTAGACGTGCCAGGTCACATCGGTCAATTCCGGCAATTGCGCCATGAAGATCAAAATCGCCAAGGCATTGACGAAACCCGTGACCACCGAACGCGAAACGAAGCGCATCAAGGCTCCCAGACGCAGATAGCCGGCCACGATCTGCAACACCCCCGTCAGCAAGGTCGCGGCAAGCAGGTACTCCAGCCCATGCTCCTTGACCAGGGTCACCATGAGCAGTGCCATGGCGCCGGTAGCGGCGGAAATCATCCCCGGCCGGCCGCCGGTGAAGGCGATCACCACGGCCATGGAAAAGGACGCAAAAAGCCCCACCTTGGGGTCGACCCCGGCAATGATCGAGAAGGCAATCGCCTCGGGGATCAGCGCCAACGCCACCACGGCGCCAGCCAGGACGTCCGATCGGACGTTCGAGAACCAACGTTGTTTGATTGATGCGTACATGCGTGTGTCCAGTCGATGAGAAAGGTCAGAAGTTTCACGCGGCGCGCCTAGCGACGGCTCATCCGGTCACGGGCATCGTGTCATGTATCGATGTCTAAAATGCGACGGGGAACCGAGAAGACGGCCGAACGCGGCCCCGCTGGACGCGACGCGTCATGCGTTCAGCGGGGCCGCGCAGGAGCGAAGAGACGCTCCGGGGAGAGGGAGAAACGCTAGGGCGGCGTTGCGCTCATAAAATCAAGCGGCCTTGGACGGTCGGTTGTGGGCACATAGGCCATGTGCCCGGGAAAGCGCGAGATTCTACCAACTCGACGTTGCATTTGCATCTTGAGTCGTAGAGCCAGACGCGGTACGCCAATCGAATCGCGGCCAGCCACGCTGTTCGGCGACACGCGCCAGCCGGGCGTCGGGCTGCGTGGCATGCGCATGGTCGACATGCTCGAGCAGCGGCAGATCGTTGTGCGAATCGCTGTAGCCCCAGAGGGTGCCAGGACGCGTGTGCTCGACATCACGCTCGGCGAGCCACGCCTCTAGCGCCTTCAGCTTGCCTGACTGATAGGTGACGATGCCAGTGGGTTCGCCGGTGAAGCGGCCCTCGGCGTCGAACGCCGGTGGCGTCGCCAGGGCGTCGTCGGCACCGACCTCACGCGCGATGGGGTCAACCAAGTGATGCATCGAGGCCGAGATGACCAAGGTGGCGTGCCCCTGGTCGCGGTGCCAAGCCAGGCGCTCCAGCGCGCCCGGCATCAGGCGTGGCCGGATCCAGGTCTCGACGAACGCCACGACCTCGTCGCGCACCGTGTCGTGCCGGCGCCCGACCAGCGGCGCCAGCACGAAGCGCAGGTGCGCCTGCATGTCCAGCGTGCCGGCGTGATACTGCTGATCGTGACGCGCCACCTGCTCCATGAACGCTTCGCCATCCTCCACCCAGCGGCGCCTTACCAGCCAGGCGATCCACAGGCCGGTACAGTCACCGTCGAGCAGGGTGTCGTCGAGATCGAATATCGCCAGATGGCGCCTGTCATCGGGCATGCCGCCTTGCTCCTCGTGAAAACGAGGCGACATTCTAACCGCTCGAGATGACAGCCGTCTGTCACGCTTCGTTGCCCGGTGTCTCGTCATCCGCCGAGGCGCGGCCCGACGACGTGCCGGATGCCGCCGCTCCATTCGGGGGTTGGCCTTGCGAAGACGCACCGCCTGCCTTGTTCAAGTGCCCCTTGAAGGCCTCCATGATGTCCATCGGCAGCGGGAACACGATGGTCGAGGCATTCTTGTTGCTCATGTCGCTGAGCGTCTGCAGATAACGCAGTTGCAGTGCCGCCGGGTTGCTGGACATGACATCGGCGGCCTCGACCAGCTTGTGCGAAGCCTGCAGCTCGCCCTCGGCATGGATCACCTTGGCACGCCGTTCGCGCTCGGCTTCGGCTTGCCGGGCGATGGCGCGAATCATGCTCTCGTCGAGGTCGACATGCTTGATCTCGACATTGGCGACCTTGATGCCCCATGACTCGGTCTGTGCATCGAGGATCTCCTGGATATCGTTGTTGAGTCGGTCGCGCTCGGAGAGCATCTCGTCGAGGTCGTGCTTACCGAGTACCGAGCGCAAGGTCGTCTGCGCCAGTTGACTGGTGGCGACACCGAAGTTCTCGACCTGGATGATGGCCTTCTCCGGGTCGACCACGCGAAAGTACAGCACCGCGTTGACACGCACGGTGACGTTGTCCTGCGAGATGACGTCCTGTTCCGGCACATCCAGCGTCACGGTGCGCAGATCGACGACCTGCATCTTCTGAATTCCCGGGATCAGCAACAACAGCCCCGGCCCCTTCACCGCCTGAAAACGGCCCAGAAAGAACACCACGCCGCGCTTGTACTCCGGCAAGATGCGTATCGCCGCAAACAGCAACAGCACGACCAGGACGATCGGCACTAAATAGGCATAACTCGCGTACATGGCGTTACTCCTTCTCGATGAACCCTTCTCGATAAACGATAGCGTGCCCCAGGCGCCGCATGGCGACTAAGGGGTTGCCGTCATTGGCTCGACGATCAGCGTCAAGCCCTCGTTGGATACGATCCGCACCCGCTGACCGCGTGCCACGGGCGATGCACAGCGCGCCTGCCAGCGCTCGCCGTGCACCATGACCTTGCCCTGCCCCTGGAAATCCGCCAGCACGGTGGCCTCTTGGCCGATCATTTCCTCCTGGCCGCCCTGCGGACGGCGTTGGCGTATGCCCAAAAAGCGTGTCACTACCCACAATAGGAAGCCGGCGGCCACCAGCGCCACACCGCCTACCAGAGGCAACGCCAGCGCCTGATGCGTGTCGTCCATCAACATCACCGAGCCGGCGACGAAGGCGGCGAGTCCGCCGAAGCCCAGCACGCCAACGCTGGGCACGAACGCTTCGGCCACGACCAGCGCCATGCCTAGGAAAATCAGTGCCAGGCCCGCATACCCCACCGAGAGCATCTGGAAGGCATACATGGCCAATACCAGACTGATGGCGCCGATCACGCCGGGAAATAGAGTGCCTGGACTCAGCAATTCGAAGATCAGCCCGTAGAAGCCGATGATCATCAGGAAATAGGCGACGTTGGGATCGGTGATGAATGCCAGCACCTTAGCGCGCCAGTCCGGTGGCTGACGCTCAAGCGTCATGTTTTCCGTAGAGAGCGTGCGCTCCCCGTCTTCCATGACCACACGCCGCCCGTCGAGCTGGGTCAGCAAGTCGTCGAGATCGTTCGCCACGACCTCGATGACATTGGCCTCCAGCGCCTCGTTGGCCGTGAGATTGGCCGCCTCGCGCACGGCGCGTTCGGCCCACTCGGCGTTGCGTCCATGACGCTCGGCCAACGAGCGAATCGTGGCCACCGCATCCTCGAGGACCTTGCGCTCCATCGCCGATGACGACGTCTCCTGATCGTCGCCCTCTTGCGCTTCGTCCGGCGTCGATTCGCCGCCACCTCCGCCGAGCTGCACCGGGGTCGCCGAGCCAAGGTGCGTGGCTGGCGCCATGGCGGCGACATGACTGGCATATAGCAAATAGGTACCGGCACTGGCGGCCCGCGCGCCGGCGGGCGTCACATAACTCACCACCGGCACCGGCGAGGCCAGCATCGCGCGGATCATGTCACGCATGGAGGCGTCCAAGCCGCCCGGTGTATCGAGTTCGAGAATCACCAGCGAGGCACCCGCTTCGTCGGCACGTTCGAGACCGCGCTGAAAGTAATCGCTGGTGGCGGGGCCAATGCTGCCGTCGATGCTCAGGACCACGCCGTGGGGTGCGTCACGCGCGTCGGATTGCGCACTCGCCAGCCACGACAGCCCCAGACCCGCGAGCACCAGGCAGGCCCACATCAGGCAGCGGCGCATTACGACTCCGTCATTGCGGCGTAGCATCGCGGCTCTCCGAAGCCGAGGCACAAGGCGTAGGGCGCGTCGACCAAGTGGTGGCACCGTCGTCCCCGCGACATACACGGCTACCTTCAGGCGTGGCGGAGCGCGTCTCGACGCCTGGCGACGAAGACGCGCTGGGCTGCACTATGATCGACGGGTGCACGTTGACGCGATCGCGTCCTTTTCGCCACCCAGGTTCATCCCATCCATGCCAGGCGTGACGCTCACGGTCGTATCGTCTGTCCTCATGTCCGCCCTGGTGCGACTCGAGCGGCAGCAAGCGCCCGCTCTCGGGATCGTAGACCTTTACACCGTCCGCGCTGGCCGTCGTAATCCCTGCCACCGCCAACAACAAGACAATGCCCATCGCGACAGGCATTACATCACCCGCGTGCCGATACCTCGTCATGCTCGTCTCCTCGGGCTCGCCAGCCTCATTCATGGGCCACTGCCGTCAGTCTAGTTCACGTGCATCACGCAACCATTCCCATAGTGCCTCGCATGCAGGACGCAATACCCGCGCCTGCGGGCGTACCAGCCAGAAGGCCTCGTCGGTGGGCATGCACAATTCAAAGGGCGCCACCAGATCGTCACGTCCATCGAAGAGGCGCCGATGGGTCAGCGCGATGCCCGCCCCGCGTGCGGCCAACGCCAGCGTGGCGACCTGAGTATCGCAAATGAACGAAGCACAACGCGCTTCCAGCCCTTCGGATCCGGCCATCGCCAGCCAGCTCGGCCAGCCCAGCGCGAAGCCGGCGGCGTGCAACAGGGTATGCCCGGCCAAATCGTCGGGCGTCTGCAACTCACGGGCCAGATCCGGCGAGCACACCGGTAGCATGACTTCCTCGTTGAGCAGCACCGACTCCATATCGGTCCAATCACCCTGGCCGTAGCGAATCTCCATGTCCACACCCTCGGCGCTGAAGTCGCCAGGCCACACGGCGCTCACCAGACGCACCGTGACATCGCGATGGCGCCGATGGAAATGGGTCAGTTCGGTGGCCAGCCAACCAGCCTGCACGGCAGGCGTGGCCCGCAGCGTCACCGGCGCGTCGGGGTGCGGTCCGAAGACCTCGGCAGTACCCTCGGCGATGCGTGTAAAGGCCTCCTGAATGCTTGGCAGCCAGGCCTGTCCGGCCGGCGTCAGCGACAGGCTCCGCGGGTGCCGCACGAATAGCGCCTGGCCGAGACGGTCTTCGAGCAGGCGAATCCGTTGGCTAATGGCCGACTGCGTCACGCCCAGCTCGCGACCAGCCTGGGTGAAACTCAGCGTACGCGCGGCAGCCTCGAAGGCTTGCATCCACAGAATCGGTGGCAGGGACATGGTGAACTCGGTGGTAATGGACGTCCGCCCATGATCGTCAATAAGCTGCCCATTAGCAAAGCTTGGCCTTAGGTCCGATATTCATCGTTTGTCTAATGTCGCCATGAGGCGACATGCTAGAGGCCGATTCG
Source organism: Chromohalobacter beijerinckii (assembly GCF_023061185.1). Classification (GTDB taxonomy): domain Bacteria; phylum Pseudomonadota; class Gammaproteobacteria; order Pseudomonadales; family Halomonadaceae; genus Chromohalobacter; species Chromohalobacter beijerinckii. The sequence goes on along the minus strand of NZ_JAKGAK010000003.1, from coordinate 146,276 downwards.
CACGACCCAACACCAGGAGGCCGATATGCAGTCCCAGAGCCAATCCCCCGCCGTCGAAATGAGTGAGCTGTTCCCTTACGTACAAGGGCCCGCGTTGCGCACCAGCCAGGCCCACGACAAGGCGCTGGAGGTAACCTGGGATAACGCCGATACCGCGCGTTACAGCTATCGTTGGCTGCGCGATCACTGCGCTTGCCCCGAATGCCGTCACCCCATGACGCGTGAACGCCTCTACAAGCCTCTCGGAGACGAAAACTTCCTGAATGCCCATCCCGAAGCTGCCGTCGAAGACGGCGTGCTGGTGCTGCGCTGGGCCGACGGACACGAATCGCGCTTCGACGCCGGCTGGCTGCATCAGCGTCGTCCTGAAACGCACATCGATGATGGCGTCCCGCGTGCCGTCGCGTGGCCGGAAGGCTTCACACCGGCTCACGTGCCGCATGCCGAGATGATGGGCGGTAACCAAGGCCGTCGTGAGTGGTTGACTGCCCTGCTGCGCGATGGTTTGGTCCTACTCGACGACGGCCCGCGCGAGCTCGAGGAAGTCGTGCGCATCGCCGAGCTCTTCGGCCCGATGCGTGCCACCAACTTCGGGGCGCGTTTCGACGTTCAGTCCAAGCCCAACCCCAATAATGCCGCTTACACGGCCATCGGCCTCGAGCTGCATTCCGACCTCCCCAACTGGCGCCATCCGCCGGACATCCAGCTGCTGTATTGCCTGGAAAACGAAGCCGAAGGCGGCGAATCGCTGTTCGCCGATGGCTTCGCCGTGGCCGAGGCACTGCGCCACGAAGCACCGGACGTCTTCCTTCGCCTGCGCGACACGCCTATCGATTTCCGCTTTCAGGACGAGGATAGCGACATCGCCGTGCGCGCACCGGTCATTGACGTCGATGACACGGGCCGCCTTCGCGAAATCCGCTTCAACAACTGGATTCGCGACACCCTGCGTCTCCCGCCGGAAGAAGCCGATGCCTGGTACGAAGCATACCTGATCTTCTGGCAGCGCCTGCGCGAGCCGCGCTTCCGCGTCGACTTCGCGCTCGAACCCGGTCAGATGGTGGCTTTCGATAACCGCCGTGTACTGCATGGGCGCGGCGCCTTCGATCCCAATACCGGCCGTCGCCACCTGCAAGGCACCTACCTGGACATCGACCACCTCGAATCGCATCTACGCGTGTTGGCGCGCCACGCCTCTACAGCCGCGCCCGCTACTCCGACAACATCCACCAATGAAACGGGAGTTTTCTGATGTCTCATTCGCTTCGTCCCTTACTCGCCGGACTACCGCTTGCCGCCGGTATCGGCCTGGCACTGCCGGCCCAAGCCGCTGACACAGTGAGTTTTGGCGTGCCGTCGTGGCCCGGGATTACCGTCAAGACCGAGATCGCCAGCCAGCTGTTGGCGCCCCTCGGTTATCAGGCGCAGACCGACGATATCGGCCTGCAGGTCATCTACCAAGGCATGGAAAGCGGTGATGTGGACGTGTTCCTGGGCGGTTGGCTACCGGCGCAAGAGCCGATGCTCACTCCCATGGAAGACAAAGGAAGCGTGAAGCGTATCGCCAATAACGTCGATGGTGCGCAAATGACGCTAGCGGTGCCCGAGTATGTCTACGAACAAGGTGTGACCTCGTTCGAAGATCTCGACGAGCACCGCGACATGTTCGACGGCAAGATTCATGGCTTCGGCGCCGGGTCCGCCGCCAGCGAGATCCTCAACAAGGCGATCGATAACGACACTTGGGGACTCGGCGACTGGCAGCTAGTGGATACCAGCACCGTTGGCATGCTAAGCGCGGCGCGCGATTCCATCTCACGCGAGGACCCCATCGTCTGGGTCGGCTGGACGCCGCACTGGATGAACCTCGAGCTGCCGATGCGCTACCTGGAGGACAGCAAGAACCTGTTCGGTGAAGGCAACGGTGCCAGCCAGGTGCTGACCCTGATGGGCTCAGACTTCGCTGACGACAACCCCAACCTGACGACGTTCTTCGAGAACTACACCTTCACGGCGGAACAGCAAAGCTGGATGATCAAGGCCTTTGGTCTTGATGAGAAAGAGCTCGACACCGTGGCCACGACCTGGATCGAGGATCATCCGGATCGCGTCGAGGAAATGCTCGACGGCGTGACCACTACCGATGGCGACGCAGCTTGGCCGGTAGTGAAAGAGGCGCTGTCACTGTAAGAGTGGTCCGCGCCCGACACGGCACGCAAAGTGCCGTGTTTTCCCCGTGCGGGCTCTCACGTATGCTTGGCGCAGTTCACGCATAGAGTGCCCGCATGTCTCGTTCTCTCGGAATTCTCTTCACATTGCTCGGTGTCATGCTCGGCTGTGGCCTGCTCTGGCAATGGCTCGCCATGCACGACATTCTGACCCCGCAAGCGCTGCTCCATCTGCTGCAAAATGCCGCCGCATGGCGCGACGCCCCCTGGGCGCCTCTGGCCGTCATGGGTGTGTATGCCCTCACTTCCCTGGTCGTCTTTCCATTGAGCGTGCTAGTCGCTGCCACCGGCCTGGTCTTCGGCCCCGCCTGGGGCTTCGTCTACGCCATGCTGGGGACGCTGTCGGCGTCGATCGCCACTTACTGGGTAGGGAGAGCGCTAGGACGCGACGCACTCCTACGCCACGGCGGCCAGAAGCTCAACGGCCTGGCTCGGCTTCTCGCCGGACGCGGCGTTCGCACCATGGTGCTGTTCAACCTGCTGCCGCTGGCACCTTTCACCCTGACCAACATGCTGGCCGGCGCCTGCCATTTGCGTTTTCGCGATTACATGCTCGGCTCCACCTTGGGAATAGCCCCGGGGCTACTTGGCGTCACCTTGCTGGGAAGTCAGTTGGGGTCGCTGGTCACCGCTGAAAGCCGCGAGGGATTGCTGATCGCCGTCGGCGGCATCGTCGTCGCCATGGGTATTTTGTGGGGACTCAAGCGTTATGCAGAGCGACGTAGCAAGCGCGTGTAACGCCCATCCTGTGAGCGCTCACTTACTGGGGGCTTCTTCCTTGGCCTGGACTGCGTCGCGCTCCGGCACGGTTTGAAACACCGAGCGCAATACCCGGCCGCGATGCCGCAGCAAACGCCACTCGGCTTCGAGACGCCCACGCACCTTCTCCCAGGCACCATCATCACGCTCCGCCACGCTCGCCTCGGCCTCAAGCACCTGACGATAGATGCCCAAGCAGCGCTCGGCACAGCGTCGATCATCAAGCTTATGCGCGCTGTCGAACGCTCCCTGACGCAACCTGGCATGCAACATCGGTTCTTGAAGCGTTTCCAACGCTTTCGCGAACGTCTCGACATCATCGCTGGGAAGCATGATGCCGTTTAAGCCGTCGCTCAGAACTTCGCGCACGCCACTGGCATCGACCGCCACCACCGGCAGGCCCGACGCCATGGCTTCGGCGATGACCATGCCCTGGGTTTCACTGTGCGAGGCGAAAGCAAAGGTATCCATCGCATGGTAGGCATCGATCAAGGCTTGATCGTGCAGCTTGCCGGTGTAATGAAAACGATCCGCCACGCCCTCGCGGGCGGCATGGTCGTGCATCACCGTACGGGCTTCACCCTCGCCGACGACCAAGACCCGGGCCTTGGGATGACGCGCCAGGAAACGCGATAACGCCGCGGCCAGAAAACCTAAGTTCTTCTCCATCGCCAGGCGCCCCACGTGCCCTATCACCATCGCATCCTCGGGGATGCCAAAGCGCTGACGCCAGCGCGCCCCATCCCCTCGACCAAAGGCGCGCGTATCCACGCCACTAGGAATCACGCGCACCTTGTCGGGCAACACGCCCCGTTGGGCCAATAGTGCAGCGATACTCTCGCTGGGCGCGATCACTGCATCGCATAACCGCGTGTACTCACTGGATAGCGCGATGGCGAAACGCTGCATGCGCGGCGAGTCGCCGGGCACGTAATGCGTGTAGTGCTCGTAAAGCGTGTGATGGGTAAAGACCAACGGTAGGCCATAGGTCTGCGCCACGCGTGCTGCGGTATCGCCGAGCAGGAAGGGATGGTGGGAATGCACCAGGTCGGGCTCGAATTCCTCGATGGCCTCGTAGAGTTGGCCGGGCACCGGCACCGGAAGAGAAAAGTCACTGCCATTGAAGCGCTGCATGGCCACCACACGCACCACATCGCGCTCGAAACGTGGCTGACCGTCCAGTTTGGGCGCGACGACCAACACACTGTGCCCCGCATGCTGCAGGCACCGCTTGAGACGCTGAACGGATTCACTCACTCCACCCACGGTCGGACAGTAGGTGTTGGTGAACATCAGGATATTCAATCCCTCGACTCCCTATGACCTCGAAAGCGCGACGCCGGCCTGGCCCGCCGCAAGGCGGCATATCATAGCAGATAGCATGGCACCAAAGGCCAGCGATGGGGTTAACGTGATGCGTCAGGTAACTCGGGCACACGGCCGGTCATCTCCGTGATCATGAAATCGATGAACCTGCGCATCCGTACGCTGTCCCGCATTCGCTCACTGTAAAGCAGGTAAAAATCCGCGCGAACTCCCTGCCACTGCGGCAACAAGGCCACTAGTTCGCCGCTCGCCAGGTACTCATGGACATCCCACCAGGAGCGCAGCAATACGCCGTGACCATCGAGTGCCATCCGCGTCATGGCCTCGGCATCGTTGCTCGCCAGGCGACCGTGAACGCGTATGGCGCGCTGAGTGCGTATGCCGTCGGTGGACTCGAACCGCCATAGCGAATAGTCGGTATCGTTCTCGCGTACGATCAAGCATCGATGGTGGGCCAGATCCTCAAGTTGTTCGAGCCTCGGGGCGCCGGCTAGATAATCAGGTGCCGCGCAGAGTATCCGACGGTTGGTGAGCAACCGCCTGGCGATCCAACGCGAATCCGGCGGCTCGCCGACGCGGATGTTGATATCGAACCCCTGCTCGTCGAGCCCCAGCGGGAAGCTGGTCAATTCCAGCAGCAGTTCCAGTTGAGGATGGAGCTCGGCAAAGCGCGAGATCAGCGGCGCCACATGGCGCCGTCCGAAGCCGAACGTGGCATTGATTCGAAGCCGTCCCGACAACGAAGCGCCCTGGTCTCGCAGTGAGTTTTCGAGATCACCCAGGTCACCGAGAATCATCGCGCCACGCGCCAGATAGCGCTCCCCTTCGGCGGTCAGGGTCAACCGCCGCGTGGTGCGTGTGGCAAGCGACACGTCGAGTCGCGCCTCCAACTGCATGAGGCGCTTGCTCACCGCCGACAGCGATAGACCGAGCTCACGCGAGGCCCCGGTCAAGCTGCCCGAACGTGCTACCTGCTGAAAGAAGGCCAGATCGTCGAGCGGCGTCACATCATTCTCCACTTTTATTCAAGAGTGGCTTGCATTTTAGCTTGATTATCATCGTGACACCGCACGCTAGACTCAAGGGACACACCAAGACGTAGCGTTCCCCCGATTATTGAAGGAGCCCTTCATGACCGCACACAACATCGCCGTCATTCCCGGCGACGGCATCGGCACCGAAGTCACTCCGGAAGGCGTTCGCGCCCTCCAGGCCGCGGCCGAGCGCTTCAATCTCGACCTCACCTTCGAAGACTTCGACTTCGCCAGCTGCGACTATTACCTCGCGCACGGCCAGATGTTGCCAGACGACTGGAAAGCCACGCTGTCCCGCTTCGACGCCATCTTCTTCGGCGCCGTGGGCCTGCCCGACAAGGTCCCCGACCACATCTCACTATGGGGATCGCTGCTGCAGTTTCGGCGTGAGTTCGACCAATACATCAACCTGCGTCCTTGCAAGTTAATGCCTGGCATCAAGAGTCCTCTGGCCGACCGCCAGCCCGGCGACATCGACTTCTACGTGGTACGCGAGAATACCGAAGGCGAGTATTCGAGCATCGGCGGCAAGATCTTCGAAGGCACCGAGCGCGAAACGGTGATGCAAGAGACTGTGATGACCCGCACCGGCGTCGACCGCGTTCTCAAATACGCCTTCGAACTGGCCAAAAAGCGCCCGCGCGGCAAGCTCACCTCGGCCACCAAGTCCAACGGCATCTCGATCACCATGCCCTACTGGGACGAACGCGTGAAAGCCATGCACACGGCTTATCCCGAGGTCGATGTGGATCAGTTCCACATCGACATCCTCACCGCCAATTTCGTGCTCCACCCCGACTGGTTCGACGTGGTCGTCGCCAGCAACCTGTTCGGCGACATCCTCTCCGACCTGGGCCCGGCGTGCACTGGCACCATCGGCGTCGCGCCCTCGGCCAACATCAACCCGGAAGGCAAGTTCCCCAGCCTCTTCGAACCCGTACACGGCAGCGCGCCGGATATCGCCGGCCAAGGCATCGCCAACCCCATCGGCCAGATCTGGTGCGGCGCCATGATGCTCGACCACCTGGGTCACGAAGATGCCGGCAAGGCCATGCTCGACGCCATCGAGTCGGTACTCGCCAAGGCCGACACCAACGTGCTGACGCCCGACCTCAAGGGTCAGGGCACGACACGCGATCTGGCGCAGGCGATCATCGAGGCGATCTGAGGGGCGCTTGGGTCGCACGAGTCCCGTGAGTCGCCTAAGGTAGATGGGCACGTGGCACGACAAGCCACGGCCCAGACCGTAACCGCTCCAGGGAGAGGATCATGACGATATTCGAGGCACTGCGCGAAAGCCACGATAGGCAGCGCACCTTGCTCGACCTGCTGGTCAAGACGCACGGCGATAGTGATGGTCGCGACGAGTTGTTCAAACGCGTGCGCGCCGAGCTGGAACATCATGCGGGGGCGGAAGAGCGCGCGCTCTACATCCCCATGATGGAACACGACATGACGCAGGAAAAAGCCCGCCACAGCGTCGCCGAGCATCATGAGATCGACGAACTGATCGAAACCCTGCAACAGACCGATTACAGCTCACCGTCCTGGCTGGCAACGGCGCGCCAACTGCAGGAGATGGTCACTCATCATCTCGACGAAGAAGAACAGGAAGTCTTCCAACTGGCCGGTCGCGTCTTCGACGATGCAACCAAGCAGTCGCTGGCCGACACCTACCAGGAAGAAATGCGGCGCCTGGCATCTTGAGAGGAGGACTGATAGCCACGTCATAACGCAAACGCCCGGCGAGATATTCTCGCCGGGCGTTCGTGTCTTCCGCCGTCGCAAGTTGCGAGGCGAACGTTACAGGACCGGTATCAGTGGTCCGATGCTACGCGGAAGCGCACCACGGCCTGATAAAGATCACCCGCTTGCGTTTCGAGCGAACCGGCAGCACCCGCAGCCTGCTGTACCAGCGCCGCGTTTTGCTGCGTGACCTGATCCATCTGCGTCACGGCCTGATTGACCTGCTCGATCCCCGAGGACTGCTCTTGTGAAGCAGCGGAGATTTCAGCCATCAAGTCGCTGACACGCTGGGCGCCCTCGCGGATCTCGCCCATCGCGCTATCGGCCTGATCAACGAGTTCGGCACCAGCGTTGACGTGGCTCACCGAACCTTCGATCAGTGACTTGATATCACGCGCGGCATCCGCGCTGCGACTGGCCAGATTGCGCACTTCACTGGCGACCACCGCGAAACCACGGCCCTGCTCGCCGGCACGCGCCGCTTCCACCGAGGCATTGAGCGCCAGCAGGTTGGTCTGGAAGGCGATGTCATCGATCATCGAGATGATATCGGCCACCTTGCTGGAACTGCTGCGGATCTCGCCCATGGTGCTCACCACCTGGGAAATCACCTCCTGGCCATGCACCACCGACGCCGTCGTGGCATCCGACACCTTATTGGCCTGGTCAGCGTTTTCCGCGTTCTGCCGCACGGTCGCTGTCAACTCTTCCATGCTCGACGCGGTTTGTGCCAGCGAGGCCGCCTGCTCCTCGGTCCGCGCAGAAAGATCGTTGTTACCCGTGGCGATCTCGCGCGCGCCTTGGTCGATGGCTTCCCCGGATTCACGGATACGCGCGATCGTCTTGCTCAACTCGAGGCGCATGCGCTCGATGGCATACATCAGGCTGTGCGTATCGCCGTCACGCAACGTGGTGGGCGTAATCAGATCGCCTTCGGCAATACGTCCCACGACGCGGGCGGCTTCATCCGGCTCACCGCCCAGGCTGCGATACACGTTACGGATCACCAGCAGGAAGGCCGCGGTCAGGAGACCACCCGCCACCAGCAAGACCAGCGCGTACTGCCACAACTTGTCGATGAAGGCCGACTGAATGTCGTTGGTGTAGACACCCGCCGCCATGTTCCAGCCCCAAGGCTCAAAGCGCTCGACGTAGCTGAGCTTGGGAAAGAGCGCATCGCTGCTGGCATCACGCGAGGAATACGGCAGATAACCGCCGCCCTCTCCGGCAAGCGAGGCTAGATCACGATACACCGCGACGCCGTTGGGATCCTCGTAGTCCGACATATCCGAGCCCGCGTCACGGCGAGGGTGATAGACGAGTTTCGCGTCAGCATCGAAGACGAAGACATAATTGTCACGGTCGGCACCGAAGCGCATCGCGTCGAGATCCTCGGTGGCCCGCGCCTTGGCCTCTTCTTCACTCAGCTCACCTGCTTCGACTCGCTCGGCGTAGCCATCCAGCAGGGTATGCACCATGCCGATGGTATTGGAAAGCGCCGCCTGACGCTCATCGAACATCGTATTCCGACTTTGCCACGCCATGCTGACCACGATAGCGATCATCACCAGCCACATCAGCGCCAGCGTCAGCCATAACTTCCCCTTGAGCGTCCACTGCTTACGTGTCGTCTCCGCATGAGAACCGTGCGATACCGCCGGCGCCGTCGGTTCGCCCGCGTGAGCGACCACGTTCGAATTAGCCATTGACCCCCCTTGCCCCTTTTTACGTATTCACTATGGGTGACACAGAAGAGTTATCGACCACCAAGGCCGGTTCTTTAGGGTATCGCTGCAATGTGAGTGCCCACTTCGACCAGCTCTCTTGTACGACGTGCGTCACCGTCGTCCCTCGCCCATTGGTCGAATAGGTTCAACATACGTACATATTAGTTCTACATTCAAAAAGACAGGGACCCTTCACACATCACACTCAACAAATGCAAAGGATCTTCACGCCATGCAGATGGGACGTCGCCAGTTTCTCGCCACTTCCAGCGCCCTTGCCGCCACGGCCACCTTCGCGCCGACGCTATTGGCGCACACGAACGGTGCCAGCACACCACAGCGTTATCCGGATGATGCCTGGGAAGTGCTCGATGACCGTTTCAAGCCCTATTACATCTTCAACACGCCGCTCGAACAGCAATGGACCGGAGGCCTTTGGCTCGAGGGCCCGGCCTGGAATGCCGTGGGCCGCTATGCCGTATTCAGCGACATTCCCCGCGCCCGGCAGATGCGCTGGGATGAAGCCACGGGAGAAGTCAGCGTGCTGCGCGAAGGCGTCGGTCATTCCAACGGCAATACCTTCGACCGTTGGGGGCGCCTGGTAGCATGTGAGCACTCACCCGCGCGCGTGGTCCGCTATGAATGGGATGGCAGCGTCACGACCCTAGCCGACCAGTTCCAGGGCAAGCGCCTCAATGCGCCCAACGATCTGGTGGCTCTCGACAACGGGGGCATCTTGTTCACCGACCCCGGCTATGGCGCGCACGTGGATTATGAAGGCCATAAGCGTGAGCTAGAACTCGATCCAGCGATCTACTACATCGACGACGACCTCGACGAGCCACGCTTATTTTCCGATGCGCTCTACAAGCCCAACGGGGTCGCGCTCTCCGCCGACAAACGCACGCTCTACGCCAGCGACACCGCGCCGTCCCACTATCCCGACCAGCCGGCCACCATCTCGCGCTGGCGCCTGGCGGAGGACGGCACCGCGCAAGGCGAACGTGAGACGGTGATCTCGAGCAAGGATGAAGGCTACGACGGCATCACGCTGGATCAGGACGGCAATATCTGGGCCGGCGTGTCAGGCGGAGAAGGCAAGGACGGAGTCTCGGTCTTCACCCCCGACGGCGAGCGCCTAGCGCGCATTCTGCTACCCGAAGTCTGCGCCAACCTCTGCTTCGTGGGCGAAGACCGCAACCGCTTGCTGATGACGGCCAGCCAATCGATCTACACGCTCTATACCGGTGCGCGCGGAGCCTAAGCACCGTTTTCCGCGCATCCGACATCCGCCCGGTTTCCATGAAACCGGGCGTTTCGTGCTGTCCGGCAACGCGTGATGGCCTAACGTGAGTACCGAGGCACGCTGCGTGACTCAGAAGCTCGCCTGGATCGTGGTGCCGGCGACCCAGGCGTTGTCGACTGAATCCACCGCCGATGGATTGACCACGTACTGCAGGTTGGGACGCAACGCCAAGTAGTTGGTCAGGTTGAAGCTGTAATAAATCTCGGCATCGTACTCGTGGCCCTGGCGTGGCAGTGGCGAGGATAAACCCGCCGGCGTGGCGTTGTAGTAATCAACGTAGTCGTTGACGTCGTCATTGACGTGGAGATAAGCCAACCCGATGCCGGCGTCATCCTGCGGGCGGGCGTCGAATGGTCCCTCGTAGGTCGCACCAATCGAAACGTAACGATCGATACCCGCCGTATCGCCGTGGTTGGCATTGCCCATGCTGAACAACGCCAGCCCGCGATCGGGATTGCCGCCGCGCGTCGTCACCTGCTGCTGAACCACGTAGTAGAGCCCGGTATTGGTATCGCTGGTCTCCGTTGCCGGGCCATCGCCATAGGCGCGATTCTCCACGTTCTGGGTGTAGAAGCCGAGCTTGTAGGCGCCTTCCATGCCATTCAACGTCGGGGTGTATCCGAGTTCCACCGGGAAAAGCGTGCCTTCAGTGCCACTGGTGCGCAGATCGAAGCCGTTGTCGTTCTCCAAATTGCTGTCATTGATATTGAAAGCCCCCAACTGGGCATACCAATCGGACGCGAAGTTCGTACGGATAACCGCCGCCCACTGCGAGATCGGCCAGTTATAGATATTGTTGCCCCAGTTGCCCGGCTGCGCCCCGCCGAACGCCAGATTCTGGAACTTGCTGTCGATGGTGGCAAAATCATCGCCGAAGGGAATCCGCCCCAGCTTGATAGCCAAGGCGTCGTCGAAGAACCGCTGGCGATACCAGAATTGCGTCAGTCGCGTGACCGGCCCGCGCCCCTGCACTTCCTGCACGTTGGAGCCACCGACCGTCGCGTCCGGGTCGCTGAGCCGGTCGTTGGCCGTATGGCCATTGCGGTTGACCATCGTTATCTGGAACTCCGCGTCGGCAATACCGGCCAGCTTGTCGAGGTCGACGTTGGCCCCGACGGCGAACTGATCGGCGTACTTGGTCACGTGACTGTCGCGGTAGCCTCCGTCGAGAATGGTGGCGGCCTCGCCGACGTAATCAAAGCTGAAAGCAACGCCGGCGTCTTCCAGCGCGGTGCGCTCTCCTCCCCAGTCACCGAACATATAAGGAGAATCCGGCGCGAAGGCCGAATAGGCGTGGGCTGTACCGGCGATCAAGAAGCTGCCGATGATGACGAGCGGCGCGCCACCTGCGCGAAGCCTGCCGAACGTGCGCGAGGTCATGATGTTCCATCCTCTTTTAGTTAGCGTGTTATCAATAGCACGTTAATAATATTCTCGAATACGGCATCATGAAAGCCTCCCGTGTCCCAACACCTCCTCTTGCTCTCAGACGTCGTCGATTATCCTCAGTGACACGGTTTTCATCTTGAGACCGGGCATTTTCATTACGCCGACCTCCCCTCTTGTGATGGTGCGCCCGGTTCGTACTGTAGAGGCATCGACATTGCTAATGCCGTATTAGGAAAACACTGCATAAATGCCTGCACGAGCGAATCGCTCGTCGATTTATTCAGTGCATCCTTAGCGATGCTTGCGGTCATGCGACGCTGGCACGCAGCGGCCCTTGCAGTGACTCGAACCGCACAACAACAGAAGAGCAGGCGCACGACATGATCGACCAAGCGTTCCTCACGCCGTCATCGAATCACGACGGGTCTCGAGAGCAAGACTCCTTAGTTACCGGCCTGCATATCCTCGGTGCCGTAACCGATGCATGCGGTGCGCACCGCGAGGAGCGTTGAACATGCTCGACGAGTGGCTCGCTTCGAGTCTCGACGCTGATCCCGTCGAGCCGCGCGAAGGACGCAGTGGAAAGGTGCCCGGCGGGCGCTATCGCCTGCACGCACCCGGCGTACTCGAACTGCTCCCCGATGAACTCGCCCCCGAGGCGCAGGCATGCGTCGTCTCGGCGGGTATCCACGGCAACGAGACCGCCCCCATCGAGCTCGTCGGCGCATGGCTGGCGCGCCTCGAGGCCGGCCAGCTCAGACTAGGCGCGCCGGTACTGGTGATTCTTGGCAATCTCGAGGCGATTCGACAGGGCGTGCGCTTTTGCACCACCAACCTCAATCGCCTTTTTCAGCGAGGCCTGGACCTGGAAGGTGACGAGCCCGACCGCGCTCGCGAGCTGATGGCCGTCGTCGATGCCTTCTTCGCGCGCCATACCTTGCCGCGCGTGCATTACGACATGCACACCGCGATTCGCGACAGCCGCTATCCGCGCTTCGCCGTCGAGCCCTTCGCCGACGCCGAGACCGACCCCGCGCAATGGCATGGCCTGGCCGCCGCCGGTATGCAGGCGGCCTTGCATCAGCATCGCCATAGCTGGACCTTCTCGCATTATTCCAAGCATTATCACGCCGCGCAGGCGTTCACGCTGGAACTCGGCAAGGTGCGCCCCTTCGGCGAGAACGACCTCGACGCGCTGGCGGGCATGCTCACACTGCTCGAGGCATTGCTCGAGGGCCGTCAGATGCCATCGGGAAATCTCGAGGATGTGCGTTTCTTCAGGGTCGTCAGCGAGCTGATGCGCCAATCGCAGGACTTCGAACTGTGCTTCTCCGAGCAGACGCCCAACTTCACCGAATTCGCCGTGGGCACCCAGCTCGCGCATGATGGTCAAGCTGGCGACACCGTCGTCGAAGAAGCGCCGGTGGCAGTGGTGTTCCCCAATGCCCAGGTGGAGCTCGGCGCACGCGCGGCGCTACTGGTGCGCGCGTGCCCGCCGCCGACATGACATGACGCTTCCCAACCCAGTCCCCGCCGTCGTGAGCCACGTGGGCGGGAGGATGTAGCACAATGACAACAACGACAGGATGATTTTCATGCACAAGACGACGCATCCATACGACAAACGTCGTATCATCGGCCGCCAAATCGAGCCTGCTCGGTCGCCTGCGGCCTGCTAGAATCGCTCCCTTTTTCGCGCTAGCCGCCCCAAGGTTGTCGCACCGCGCTCAATGGCTTCTTCATCGCCACCCGGTGTGCCGACCGTGACTTACCGCCACGTTTGGAGCTTTTCATGGCTGATACGCCCATTCCCCTCGAAGTACGAGACATCACCAAGCGCTTCGGTGACACCGAAGTCCTCAAGGGACTCTCTCTCACCGCCCACAAGGGTGACGTGATCACGCTCATCGGCGCCTCCGGCTCCGGCAAGAGTACCTTCCTACGCTGCATGAACCTGCTCGAACAGCCCAATGAAGGCGAGTTGATCGTGCATGGCGAAAATATCGCCTTCAAAACCACGCGTCGTGGCCGCGAGCCGGTCGACTGGAAACAGGTCGAGCGCATTCGCGCCAAGCTTTCGATGGTCTTCCAGAGCTTCAATCTCTGGGCCCACATGACGCTGCTGGAGAACGTCACCGAAGCGCCGATTCACGTGCTCGGCAAGTCGAAGCGCGAAGCGACCGAACACGCACGCCAACTCCTCGACCGTGTGGGGCTGCTCGATCACGCCGACTACTACCCGGCGCAAATGTCCGGCGGCCAGCAACAGCGTGGCGCCATCGCCCGGGCGCTGGCCATGGACCCGGAAGTGATGCTGTTCGATGAGCCGACCTCGGCGCTCGACCCCGAACTCGTCGGCGATGTGCTCAAGGTCATGCGCGACCTCGCCGAAGAGGGACGCACCATGATCGTGGTGACCCACGAGATGAGCTTCGCCCGCGATGTCTCCTCGCAAGTGATCTACCTGCATCAGGGCATGGTCGAGGAAATCGGTCCGCCGAAAGAGGTCCTCGACAACCCGCAGTCGGACCGCCTCAAGCAGTTCCTGGCTCCGAAGCACTGACGCCCGACGGGAGAAAATCGCATGATCGACCTGCAGGGCTACGGCCCCCGGCTTCTCGAAGGCGCCCTGGTCACCTTGGAAGTGGCTGTGCTGTCGTTGTTGCTGGCCTTGATCCTCGGCCTGCTCACCGCCAGCGCCAAGCTGTCGCGCCACTGGCTGTTCCATCGCATCGCCACGCTCTACACCACGCTCATTCGCGGCGTGCCCGATCTCGTCTTGATGATGCTGCTATTCTTCGGCGGCCAGATAGGCGTCAACATGTTCACCGACTGGCTCTACTACCAGTTCGATGTGGATATCTTCATCAACATCAACGAATTCATCGCCGGCGTGGTGACCATCGGCTTCATCTTCGGCGCCTACATGGGCGAAACGTTTCGCGGCGCTTTCTTGGCCGTCGACAGCGGCCAGATCGAGGCCGGACGTGCCTACGGGATGTCCAACCGGCTCATTTTTCGGCGCATTCAATTTCCGCAGATGATGCGTCACGCTCTTCCCGGGCTGGGCAATAACTGGATGGTACTGCTCAAGACCACTGCGCTGGTCTCGGTGATCGGGCTTTCCGACATGGTGCGTATCGCCGCCGAAGCGACCAAAGCCACGCACGAGCCGTTCTTGTTCATGATCCCGGTGGCCGTGGTGTATCTACTGATCGCCAGCGTTTCGGAGTGGATCGTCGCGCGGCTGCAAAAACACTATAACGTCGGTTTCGGGGAGGCAGACGAATGGAACAACTAAACGCCTGGTTCACCGAACTACTCTCGGACAATGCCATCTTCACGGCCAATACGCTCGGCTACTACCTCGACGGGCTGGGCAGCACCGTGCGTCTGGTATTTCTGTCTCTGATCATCGGCTTGGTGCTGGCGGTACCGCTGGCCATCGCACGGGGCTCGCGTCGCAAGTGGATCAAGTGGCCCGTGTTCCTCTACACCTATGTGTTTCGTGGCACCCCCCTGTTGATCCAGCTTTACCTTATCTACTACGGCGTGGTGTTCATCGAAGGCATTCAGGACACCTTCTTGTGGGCGATCCTCAAGGACGCCTTCTACCCGGCGCTGATCGCCTTCACGCTCAACACCGCCGCCTATACCACCGAGATCTTCCACGGCGCGATCAAGGCCACGCCGCGCGGTGAGATCGAAGCGGCGCGAGCCTACGGCATGTCACGCGCGCTGATGATGCGGCGCATCATCATGCCCAGCGCCTTCCGACGCGCCCTGCCGGCCTACGGCAACGAGGTGATCTTCATGCTCCACGCCAGCGCCATCGCCAGCGTGGTCACGATCATGGACCTCACCGGGGCCGCACGGTTCGTCTATGCACGCTTCTACGCGCCCTTCGACGCCTTCCTCTTCGTGGCGGCGATTTACCTGTGCCTGACCTTCGCCATCCTGTATCTCTTCCGCTATCTGGAAAAGAAACTCCTGGCGCATCTCAAACCGCTGAACGGGTGACACCCAGCTTGCCGCGGCCCATATCATGGGCACGCGGCAAGCCACACCCGCCGAACGACATCCCAATGAGGCTTACCATGAAAAAGCTCCTGGCGCTGACTCTTCTAGGCGTGGTCATGACGACCGCCACCGCTCAGGCCCGCGATACCGACGAAGTACGCCTGGCCATCGACGTGCCTTACGAGCCTTTTGTGTATCGCACACCGGCAGGCGAGCTGGAAGGTTTCGAGATCGATCTCGGCAACGAACTGTGCAAACGCGCCAACCTCGACTGCACCTGGGTCGAGCAATCCTGGGACGGCATCATCCCCGGCCTGCTCTCGCGCAAATACGACGCCATTCTCTCCTCGATGGCCATCACGCCCGAGCGTGAAAACCAGGTGCTGTTTTCGATCCCCTACTACAACACCCCCAGCGTCTGGATCACGCGTCGCGATCGCGATATCGACATCAGCGACAAGGACGCACTCGAA
The DNA here is from genome assembly GCF_023061185.1 of Chromohalobacter beijerinckii. Taxonomy (GTDB): domain Bacteria; phylum Pseudomonadota; class Gammaproteobacteria; order Pseudomonadales; family Halomonadaceae; genus Chromohalobacter; species Chromohalobacter beijerinckii. The sequence goes on along the minus strand of NZ_JAKGAK010000003.1, from coordinate 130,268 downwards.
GGGCTCAGCGTCGGCGTGCAGCGCGGCACCATCCGCGATAGCTATGTCACGCAGATGTACGGCGACACCCTCGATATCCACCGCTACTCATCCTCCCAGGACGTCGCCAACGACCTGATGTCGGGGCGCCTGGACTTGTCCTTCGAGGACTATCCCCTCGCCGTGGATACCTTCCACTTCAAGGATGACGACAGCGAATTCAAGAAGATCGGCGAGAGCATCAAGAAGCCCGTCTCGATCTTCGGCAAGGGCGCGGCCATGGCATTTCGCAAGCGCGACAAGGCACTCGCGGAGAAATTCAATCAGGCCATTCGCGACGTCTATGCCGACGGCACCTACGAAAAGCTGATGAAGCAATACTTCGACTACGACCTGTCGCTGCCCGTCGGCGAAAAATGACCGTTTGCCGGCGGCAAAATCAACCGCCGGCATTCACGAGGACACCCCATGCAACACCATGCCCATCCTCTGCTGAGCCCCGTCCCCGGGACTCAGCGCAGCCTGGAGAGTTTTCACTTCGGCCCCGCCGAGGCGGAAAAGCGTGTCTACATCCAAGGCTCGCTGCATGCCGACGAACTCCCCGGCATGCTGGTCGCCTGGACCCTCAAGCAGCGCCTGAAAGCGCTGGAAGAGGCCGGACAGCTCAACGCGCACGTCATCGTGGTACCGGTCGCCAACCCCATCGGGCTCGACCAGCAACTGATGGACATCCCACTGGGGCGCTACGATTTCGAGAGCGTCAGCAACTTCAACCGGGGCTATCGCGACGTCACCGAGCACATCGCCGAAGGGCTGGAAAGCGCGCTGACGCAGGATGCCGAACACAACCGGGCCGAGATTCGTCGGCGCTTCATTGCTGCCCTCGATGAACAGCCGGCGACCTCGGCCTACGCGTCTCTGCACCTTACGCAGCAACGCCTGGCCTGCGACGCGGATTTCATTCTCGACCTGCACTGCGATTTCAACGCCGTCGAACACCTCTACACCACCCCGGCGGCATGGCCCGACTTCGAGCCCCTGGCGCGTTATTTCGGCGCCAAGGCCAGCATGCTCGCCACCGACTCCGGCGGCGGCTCGTTCGACGAGTGCTTCACCCTGGTCTGGGAGCAACTGCGCGAGCGTTTCGGCGACCGCTATCCGATCCCTTACGGCAGCCAATCGATCACCCTCGAGCTACGCGGCCAGCAAGACGTCGCCCGCGACATCGCCGAACGCGATGCCGACGCGATTCTCAACTGGATGCGCTACCACGCCCTGATCGACGGCGAAGCACCGCCCCTGCCGGCATTGCCGTATCCCGCCACCGAACTCGCCGCCATGGACTTCCTGCGCGCCCCCGCGGGCGGCGTCGTAGTCTTCCATCGCACGCCAGGGGAAGAAGTCAAAAACGGCGACCTGATCGCCGAGATCATCGACCCCATCAGCGACGCCGTACACCCCGTGCGCGCCGAGCAAGACGGCATGTTCTACGCCCGCACCCAGCGCCGCATGGCCACCGCCGGCATGATCGTCGCCGACGTCGCCGGCCACTACGCACACCGCAGCGGCTACCTACTCGCGCCGTAAAGTAGCACCAAAGGCAGAAATAACCACACCTACTCGCGTTCTTATTTCACCGCAACAACTACCACCGACAACGGGCAGCCCACGCTGCCCGTTGTTTCAAAAGTAAGCTAACGCTCACCACCCTCACCCAAGATTGCTACACGTCCTTATAAATCCACGAACTGCATCGATAAGCGCCCCCTTATCCGCTTTGCTGGCCGACCTCATCCCGCCTAGTATGAAACCCTAAGGCTGCTTAGACGGCTCGAAAAAATAACCGATACGCACGGGACTACCGCATCAATACGATATGCAGTGGCCTTAGCGGTAGCGTGCCTGAGGATAAATCCGTACTGCGTCGCAACGCTGAAAGAATGGCGAAAACCGGCAAAGGCAGCAGGCACGCGAATGCTGCATAACGCGCCGAATCATTCTTAGCATGGCTTAAAATCAATGGTTTAGGTGCGTAAAAGCAAGCCAGATAAGATTTATTAAACGCGCGCGCTCGTTCAAGTAGCAAAACGAGCGCGCTAGGTAATACCTGTTAGGCAAGAGGGAGCAATGGAAATATACAGGGTTGGATTCATTTTCAGTAGATCTTTCGTTCAAAAGGAAATCAAGCTCCCTTCCGCGACAGTAAAGCCGCTTTCGCCTACTGGTTTTGCTGGTGAGATTCATGACGGCAAGAAGAAGCTTGAGTCAGTACGTTTTAGTTTCACGCGAAAGGATCTCGGAAACACGCTGAGGAACTACGCGAGCACTGGGCACTGCACGCTTGTAGAGTTTGAAGCTGTTGAAGGCGATAGCTTCGTCGAAGCGATAGAAAGTAAAGAAGGCGAAGCGGAGAATATTGTTGGTGCTTTGTCTGTGATTTCCGCTAACCCAGCGACTCCACTATGTGCATTTGCTGAAGGACCTGAAAATCCAGGTATAAAGTTCTACATACCTTCCGACCGTGTTATTCGGCACGGCACTAATATTCCTGGACATCTTGATGCTCTTCCCGACATTGAGCAGAAAGCGCAGACGGATACAAAGTTTTCGTTATTGCTTCGCTTGTTTAGGGCCTCCCTCAGAGAGTCGGAAATCGACAATCAGATATTGTTCCAGCTCATCTTGTTCGAAGAAGCATCTGACAATGAAGATGCCTCTTCATTTGCTGAAAGGCTGAGAAGCTTCAGTGAGAAAATTGGCTTTTCCGGTGACCTAGCGTTGTTAGCTACTGAATGCGGTATAAAGTTGCCAGAAGGGCGAGATGTCATTGATTTGCTAGTCAAATTAAGAAATTCGGCTGCGCACAATGGAAACATCAGTGAACAAAGCCTACGGGAGTTTAACGGCGACTGGGTGGTGCCAGTAGTGCATGACAAGAAGAAGCTGCACAAGCTTATCACCGAAGCGGTCAGATATATGTTTTGTTGCCTTGTTGGACATGCTAGAGACAATATGGCGGTCAAAGTAACTGAATCTATTGAGATCAAGTTTGACTAATGCCTAACAATCACAGGCACGGCGACGGTTTTTACATTGCGGCTGCGCCTCCATTCCAAAACCGCGCGTGCTGTTGGCGTTGAGGCTGTAGAAAAACCCCGCTGACTCCTTGGTTTTGGTAGGATCAGGAAAACAGATGAGGAGTGGTCGGCATGCCCCGCTTCAAGCCCTATAACCACGATCAGAGCGCCATGGTGGTGATCAACTACCAAGATCAGCTTCAGCCCGGCACTTTTGAGCACGCGGTACACTACCTGATCGAGCACAAGCTGGACCTGTCGATTTTCCACCCCAAGTACCGCAACGACGCGACTGACGGTGCTGCTATGGATGCCAAGCACTTTAGCGATCTGCCGCTGGCTCATACGGACACCCTGTTGGGCGTGGATCTGGTATCGTTGGGTCTGGGTCAGCTGTCGGTATCCCATGCTCTGCTTCACTTTGGTCGGTAAAGTCGAGAGGGTACCGGCGCTGGCCCTCCTTCCTCTACTTGGCGGCCCAAAGTGCTGCGGTTATTCTATGAATCCAAGACTCTCCACCAATGGAGATAAGACGTGGAAGTAATCAGAAGCAAAGGATTCAAGGCAGATCATGCTTGGGGTGCGAAAAATATCGCCAATATGAGTGGCATCACAACCCGCTTACATTGGACAGACCAACCTTACAAGTGGCACATCAATGATGGTGAAGAGGTGTTTGTCGTTCTTGATGGTCAAGTAGAAATGTACTATAGAAAGGGCGGCACAGAAGAATCCGTTGTCTTGGAAGTCGGTGATATTTTTTTCGCTACAGTCGGAACTGAGCATGTCGCTCATCCAATCGGCGAGGCTAGGGTATTGGTCGTTGAAAATGAAGGTAGTGTGTAACAAATAGTTATAATCGCCACTCTTTCTGTTGCGGCTTCGCTCTCACTGCAAAGCCGCGCATGCTGTGATCATTAATACCTCAGCCCTAACGACTGCCGTTCACGTCATCTGCAAGCCAAGCTTTGATCAGGGATTGGTAAGGCATATCCCGTTTGTTGGCTTCGATTTTGATCCGATCAAGCAGCGTCTCGGGCAAGCGGAGTGAAATCGTCTTGGTTGAGGGCTTCAATTTTGGAAAAGACGCTTGTTTCGCCTGGCTCCAGTCCAGGTAATCGGAGGAATCGTGGGTTTCCCAGAACTCCTGTTCTTCCGCTTCGGTTTTGAACTCAGGCATCTTTTTTAGCTTGCTCATAAACACCCCTCTCTTTGCGGTGCATGTCTCGGGCCGAAATTACCCGAATCAGCGTATCGTCCTTCCTGAGTGTGAACGTGATGTGGAGCAGCCGCTCATCATCTGTTTCACCAAGGGCATGGAAACGGGCCTCGGCTTGGCTGTGCTTGGAGTCTTCCAGCACTAGAAGCGGCTCATTGAAGAAAATTGCTTCCGCTTCGGCCTGGCTAACGCCATGCTTCTCCGCATTTTTCCGGGCGTTACCCTCATCCCAGTCAAAGCCAGTAACTTTTACCCAATTGATCATAGAAGTATATTATCAACATATACAGAGGCGTCAACACATGCCAACCAGTGCAGACCTCACAGTCTTTCCCATTGCATACGCCCTTCGCCAAGCCACGCGACGCTAGGCATCGCGGCGGTGCTTCGATATGCTGCAAGACGTGAAACTCAGGGCTGCTCACGAGGCGGCTCCATAACAACACACTGCAAATTCCGTAGAGAGCTTTCCATGAAAAAATTGCTGACCATCACCCTTCTCGGTAGCGCCTTGCTGGCCGGTAGCGCCGTCGCGCAGGACACCTTGCGTATCGGCGTCGATGTGCCTTACGAGCCGATGGAATACCGCACAGCCGACGGTGAACTCACCGGCTTCGACATCGAGCTCGGCAACGCCATCTGCGAAGAGATCGACAGGAAGTGCGAGTGGGTCGTGCAGGCGTGGGACGGCATCATTCCGGGCCTGATGGCGCGTAAGTACGACGCGATCATGTCTTCGATGACCATCAACGAAGAACGCAAGGGAACCGTGCTCTTCTCCGACCCGTACATCAAGCCGCCCTCCGCGTGGTTCACACCGGAGGACAGCAGCATCGACTTCCCAGCCAAGCAAACGCTCGAAGGCAAGACCATCGGGGTGCAGCGCGGCACGTTGCAGGATAACTACGCCACCGACATGTTCGGCGACGCGGCCGAGATCAGCCGTTACTCCACCGCCGATGATCTCGTCCTCGACATGGATGCCGGTCGTGTCGATATCGCCTTCCTGGACTTCCCGGTCGGCAAGTCGACCCTGCTGGACAGCGAAGAGGGTAGCTATAAGGTGGTCGGCAGCATGATCACCGAGCCCGAGAAGTACTTCGGTGAAGGCTTTGGCATTGCATTCCGCAAGCGCGATCAGGAGCTGGCAGACCAGTTCAACGAAGCGCTAGCGACGCTGAAGGAAAATGGCACCTATCAGGAAATCTACAACAAGTATTTCGCTACAGGATCCAAGTAAGACGTCGGGACAACCAACGCCACGCCAAAGGGGCGGCCTGCGGGCCGCCCCTTTGCGTTACGGCAAACGCTCAGGACGTACCTTTCCCGGACGGGGCGAAACGCGCGATGAAACGCGCCATTGCCGGCCCCAGTAGCACCACCGTGAAGAGCCGCAATGTCTGCAGCGCCACCACGAGACCCAAATCGGCATGCGTGTCGATGGCGATGATGGTCATCGAGTCGAGCCCGCCAGGGCTGGTCGCCAGGTAGGCGGTGATGAAACTCGTGTCCATGAGCCCTACCATCAACAGCGCGGAAAGCGCACATAGCCCGATCAGCACTATCGACGCCATGACCATCTTGCCCAGCGAGCGAGCCACGGTCGCCAGCGCGTCGCGGTCGAAGCGCAGCCCCACATAGACACCGATGAAGCCGTAAGCCAGCATCAGCAAGGGTGCCGGCATCGACAGCGTCGCCCAGCCGGCGAGATGCAGCACTGTGCCGATCAGCATCGGCCCCAGCAAGGCGCCCGCAGGCAAGCGGCGATCGCACAGCCAGACCCCGCCGACGATAACCGCCAAGGTGATCGCCAAATCGACCGTCCCGGCCAGGTCGTCAGGAAAGCCGCCCCCGCCACGCGATGGTGTATCGCTCACCCCCAGCCAATGGCTCACCAGGGCCCCCACGAGCACCACGCATACCACTCGCACGTATTGCATCGCCGCCACGATACGCGGGTCGGTATCTTCGCGCTCCTCAGCCATCGCCACCATCGCCGCCGCCGCGCCCGGCGTGGTGCCCCAGGCCGCCGTGCTGCCCGGAAGCCCGCCGTAACGCACTAGAACGATCCCCACCAGCAGACTGAGCAGCAGGGTAATGGCCGTGGCCAACAGCATCACCAGCCAGCCATCGAGGATCGTCATCAGCACGCTCATCGTCATGGCATGCGCGATCAACACGCCGACCGTGCCTTGGCCGAGCTTGAAGCAGCGTCTCGGCAGACGCAGACCGCTGCCGCCAATGCCGAAGGCGATGCCCACCAGCATCGGGCCGATGAAGCCACCCGCCGGCATGTGCCAATGATTGAGCACGCCACTCGCCACGCAGCACGCCACGAATAGCGCCAGCCACAGCCCGGCACGGTGCATGCGGGGAGACGACGGTCGAGAAGGCACAGGGGTCGGGGAAGGGGCCAAGGGGGTACTCCACAAAAGAGAAGCATTATAGCAAGCTAAGGACTTTCCGCAGTACTTCTCGCTGCAGCTACCGCGAGACCGCCGCCGTGTATATCACTGCCGAATCCGGCGAGTCCGGTGCCGTCAGCGCGTTACACTGGTAGCGTTGCCGCTTCGAGGAACCTCGCCATGCTCGATCCCGACCGCTGTCGCGTGGCCCGTCTATCTCGGGATGCTCGCTTCGATGGGCGCTTCTTCGTCGGCGTGACCACGACCGGTATCTACTGCCGGCCGATCTGCCCTGCCCGGCCGCCGCGCGATGACAATGTGCGCTATTTCCCCAGCGCTGTAAGCGCCGCCCAGGCGGGATTTCGGCCTTGCCTGCGCTGTCGCCCGGACAGCGCCCCGGAATCGCCCGCCTGGCATGGCAATCACACCACGCTACGCCGCGCCTTGCGGCTGATCGACGAAGGCGCCCTGAGCCAAGCTTCCCTGGGCGCGCTCTGCGACCGCCTCGGCATCGGAGAGCGCTACCTGCGCCTGCTTTTCAAGCAGCATCTGGGCGTCTCGCCCAAGGCCTACGCCCTGCATCGCCAGTGCCTGTTCGCCAAGCAGTTGCTGCACCAGAGCGCGCTGCCGGTGGCCGATATCGCCTACGCCAGCGGCTTCACCAGCCTGAGGCGCTTCAACGATGCGTTTCGTCGCCAAGTGGGACACGCACCGCGCGAGTTGCGCCGTACGCCTCGGCCCCCCAGCGAGGACCTCACGCTGACGCTGGCCTATCGCCCGCCTTACGCCTGGGAATGGCTGCGCGACTTCCTCGCCGTGCGGCGTATCGACAAACTGGAATGGGGAGACGCGCATCGCTACGGACGCTACATTCAGTGGGGAGCGGCGCGTGGCCATTTCACGGCCGAGCACATGCCCGACCAGCATTGTTTTCGCGTCACGCTGAATCTCGACGACCTCGGGGCGCTCTCGCCGGTGGTACGCAACATCCGCCGTGTGCTCGACCTGGACGCCGATACGGCCCTGATCGAGGCCCAGTTGCAAAAGACGCTCCCGGAGACGTTTTCCCTCGTCGAAGGCTTGCGCTTGCCCGGCCTGTGGAGTCCCTTCGAGGCCGGCATTCGCGCGGTTCTCGGCCAGCAGGTCTCGATCTCGGCGGCGCGCGGGCATACGACCAATCTGGTCGAGGCGCTCGGCGAGCCGACCGCCGAGGGCGGTCGCCACTTCCCCACGGCTGCGCGGATCGCCGCCAGCGATCTCACGTTTCTGCGCATGCCCCAGGCGCGCCGCGACTGTCTGCGTGGCCTGGCGCACGTCGCATGCGAGCAGCGGCTCGACGACGACCCTCGCTGCTGGACCACACTCAAAGGCATCGGCCCCTGGAGTGCCGATTACGCCGCCTTGCGCGGCACCAGCCATCCCGATATCTGGCTGGGCGGCGACCTGGGCGTCAAGCGGGCCCTGACGTCTCTGGACGCGATCGAGCCGGATCTTGCCGCGCCGTGGCGCAGTTATCTCACCCTACAACTCTGGAGTCGCTGATATGGCATCCCCCGCCTACGCTCTCGATTACGTCACGCCCGAACCGACCTCGCCGCTGGGCATGCTACGCATCCTCGCCAGCGAGCACGGGATTCGCGAGATCGCCTTCGTCGACGATACCGAGACACCGGCGGCGCCCTCGCCGCTCACCGAGACCTGCCGCGAACAGTTAAGCGCCTATCTCAAGGGGGAATTACGCGATTTCGACGTGCCGCTCGACCCGCAAGGCACGCCCTTTCAGCAGCGCGTATGGCAGGCATTGGCACGCATTCCGTTTGGGGAGACGCGCAGCTACGCGGAAATCGCCCGAGACATCGACAACCTCAAGGCGGTGCGCGCGGTAGGCGCCGCCAACGGCCGCAACCCGCTGCCCATCGTGGTGCCTTGTCATCGCGTGATTGGGCGTGATGGTACGCTCACCGGCTATGCTGGCGGGCTCGAGCGCAAGGCCTGGCTACTTGAGCTCGAGCGCACGCACATCAGGCACCATTCAACACGTTAATCGCATCAATCAACGGAGGTGCGCCATGACGCAAGATTTCGAACAGGCACGGCAAGTGCTGGATTTTTGGTTCGTAGAGGCGGGTCCCAAGCAGTGGTTCAACAAGAGCGCGTCGTTCGATAAGGCGCTCACCGAGCGGTTTGGGGCGCTCCACGACGCGGCATGTCGCTGCGAACTTTACGCCTGGCGGCAAAGTAGCCACGGCGCCTTGGCGGAAATACTGCTGCTGGATCAGTTCTCGCGCAATATCTACCGCGATCAGGCCCTGGCCTTCGCTCAGGACCCGCTAGCGCTGAGCCTCGCCCAGCATCTGGTCGCGCGCGGAGGCGATCAAGCGCTACCCCCCCGAACAGCGCGCGTTCGTCTATATGCCGCACATGCACAGCGAATCGCCCGTGATCCACCAGGAAGCCCTGCGGCTTTTCGATCAGCCGGGGCTGGAGCGCAATCTTGACTTCGAACGGCGCCATTGGGCGATTATCGAGCGCTTCGGCCGGTATCCGCATCGCAATGCGGTTCTGGGCCGGGAATCGACGCCGGAAGAACGCGACTTCTTACGCCAGCCGGGATCGTCCTTTTAAGCCTGATGACGCTGTACGTGCGATCAGGCGCCGCGAGCAACGGGATAACGCCCCGCCAACGGGGCGGTCAGCGTGCCGAGCAGGCGCCAGCTCAAATAGAGAAAACCGAGGGGGAATAGAATCGTCTGGACGATGAACACCGCCGACAAGGCCACCACGTTCTCGGTCATGCTATCCAGACGTGTCAGCAGGTCGCGCACCGGATGGCCCACGGCACTTTCCCATTTATCCTTGAGCTGTTGCCACACGCCGTCGTCTTCTTCACGAATGCCGGCCTGCGTCTCGGCAACGTCCTGGAACACCGCGCGATCTTGATCCAGTGCCGTATAAAGCCCCTCACGCTGATCGCCAATCAGCGCATCGCCCATCCAGGTGCTGGCCAGCGCCGCGATGAGCACCGCGAAACGTAGGAACGCCATCAGCAAGAACGCCCGACGGGCCCATTCGCGCCAAACACCACGCCTCCAGACGAGCGACACCGCCAGCAACAGGCAGCTCAACGAGAAAAGCGCCTTGATGACCGCGTGACTGGCCATCTGGATCAAGACTTTCTGCATGGCCAGCGAGGCCGTGGAGGCAAACATGATCCACGAAAAACGCTCGACGAGGTCATTGGCGGGGTCCAGCGCCTGGCCGAACTGTACCTGGAAAACCATGGCGTCGGCAGTGACGCTCTGCATCACCGAAATGGCCGCATTGAGCGCCTTGGCCAAGGCAAAGCTCTTGAACGCCGTGGCGAGAGCGTCATCCAGCGTAGATAGCGCTACGTCGTGCGTGACGCCAAGCCACGACACCAGCGCCAAGATCAATAACGCCGCCACCGCCCAACGGCGGTGGGGCATGCAAGAAGACAGCGACATGACGAAAGCTCCCGGGACAATGCCCAGACCCTAAGCTCTGTCTGAAAAATCGGCGAGCGATGGCCAGACAAGGCAAAAATTGGCGAAAAAGCAGAGTTTACACAGGGTAAATGAGCATTTTGAGTCGATTTTTAACGCCGTATGGGTGAGCGCAGGCATTTTTCCGATAGAGCGTAACCGCTCGGTGGCCCGAGCGCCATCGTCATCAGATCAGCAGTTGGTAGCTCAACGCCGAGACCAACAAGGTGGCGGAACCCATCAAGGCGACGATGAGCGCGTGGCGCAGGGTATCGGGTTTCATGACGCGCATGGGACGACCTCGCATGACGGTGGCTCGAGTCTCCTTGATAAGCGATTCCGTCGCCGCGCTCAATACACCTTTGGATTAGACGGCAAGCCAAGCGGCCCGGCGTCCCGAGACATGAGCCGATGCTACCGATACCAGGTACCGAGATGGTATCGTCTTCGCGTTCATTCGCATGCATTCAAGAGGTCACCCATGTCCAGCAAGATCTATTGCACTGCCCAGTTCAAGCCCAAGCCCGGCAAGGAAGAGAGCGTCTTCCAGGCGCTGCAGGCACTCGAACCCAATGCCCATCGCGAAGACGCCTGCATCCAGTACACCGTGACCCGTAAGATCGACAATCCGTTCGCCGATGGCACCAGCTATCCCATCGTTTTCCACGAGATCTGGGCCGACCGCGCCTCCTTCGAAGCCCATTGCCAGCGCCGCGAAGTGCAGGCCTTCTTCGCCGAATACGTCGAAGCCGAGGATGGCGATGTCGAAGATGCCAACGTCTGCGTGTACACCGATGAGCCGGCCGATTTCGACGCGCCCAAGCTGTAACGCGCCACGCCGGCGGATGATCGTCCTCGCCATTACCCCCGCACATCGCGAGGTCTCATGAAAAGCCGCTGGGACGATCTTGAGGCACTGCTCGCCGTGGTCGACGCCGGTGGCTTCACCGCTGCCGCCGAGCGCCTGAGCACCAGCACCGCGCGACTCTCGCGGGCCGTCTCGCGCCTGGAGAGGCGGCTCGAGACGACCCTCGTGCACCGCACCACGCGACGCCTGGACATTACCGAGGAAGGCGAGGCGTTCATCGCCCAGGCCCGCCAGGCGCTGGGCACCCTGGAAACCGCCGAGGAAGCGCTCACGGTGCGCCGTCGCGAGCCCGCCGGGCGCCTGCGCGTGGACGCTGCCACCCCGTTTCTGCTGCACCAGATCGTGCCCCACCTCGCCGAATTCCATGCCGCCTATCCCAAGGTACGCCTGGAACTGACCACCCACGAGACCAACATCGACCTGATCGAGCAACGCACCGATGTCGCCATTCGCATCGGTCGTCTGGAAGACTCCACCCTGCATGCGCGACCGCTCGGTCATAGCCGGCGTCGCCTGGTGGCAAGCCCCGCCTACCTGGAACGCTACGGCACGCCGCGCCATGTCGAGGACCTGGCGCATCACGTGCTGCTGGGCTTCACGCATCTGACCCAGCTCAACCGCTGGCCCATCGGCGACGGCCGCACCATCCAGCCCACTCTCGCCTCGAGCAGCGGCGAAGCGTTGCTGCAAATGGCCGAGGCTGACGTGGGCATCGCCTGCCTGGCGGATTTCCTGACACGCGGCGCCTGCCAGGCCGGGCGTTTGACGGTAGTTCTCGACGACGCCACCCACGAGCGCCACGAACCCATTCAAGCGGTCTACTATCGCAATACGGCGCTCCATGGCCGCATCAATGCCTTCCTGGATTTCTTCGCCGACCGCCTGACGCTCTGATTCCCTCACGCCGATTCCCTCACGCCGGAACATGCGCGCCGCAATCTTTGTGATTAATGCAAGAATGTTTTGCAATTAGGCACCTTTATCGCAAGGCCGCGACTCGGCAGACTGCCCCACCTTTTGCATTCACATGCCTACGAAAGTGGTAACGACACCATGAAGATTCTGCTGATCAACGGCGCCAAGGCCTTTGCGCATTCCGGCGGCCGTTATAACGACACCCTGCACGACGTGGCACGCGGCGAACTCGCCGAAATGGGCCACGAGATCCGCGAGACCCGCGTCGACGACGGCTACGATACCGATGCCGAAGTCGAGAAATTCCTGTGGGCCGATGTCATCGTCTACCAGATGCCCGGCTGGTGGATGGGCACACCGTGGACGGTCAAGCGCTATATCGACGAAGTCTTCACCGCCGGCCACGGATCGCTCTATGCCAGCGACGGACGCTCACGCAAGGACCCCAGCCTTCAGTACGGCAGCGGCGGCTTGCTGCAGGGACGGCGCTACATGCTCTCGCTGACCTGGAACGCCCCCGTCGAAGCCTTCGACGAGCCCGGCAACTTCTTCGAAGGCCAGGGCGTCGACGGCGTCTACTTCCCATTCCACAAATCGCAGGCATTCATTGGCCTGGACGCCATGCCGACCTACATCGCCAACGATGTCATCAAGGCGCCCGACATCGACGGCCATATCGACGCCTATCGTGCACATCTGCGCGAACATTTTTCCATCAGTTGAACGAAGCCCACGCCTGAACGCTAAAGCCAGCGCCTGAACCGGCCTCCGGGCCGCCGCCGCATCACGGTGGCGGCCCCGCGCGTGACCTGCCTCACCCTCTGACGTTGCACCTTTCGACGCACGGCAAGCTTTTCAACGAGATGCTAAGATAGCGCGCCCGTTCGAGAGGAAGGCTTTGTCCATGTCCGCGCGTTCCGCTTCCCCAGCCGCTCCCCTACCCGCTGCGTTATGGCTCGTCGCCTTCGCGCTGGCGGCGATCAATTTGCGCGCGCCCATCGTGGTGGTGGGGCCGGTACTGGAATCGATCATGCAGACACTGGCCATCGGTGCCGGCGTCGCCAGCCTGTTCACCACCGGCATGATCCTGTGCTTCGGCGTGCTCTCACCGCTGGCGCCCGGCGTTGCCGCACGCCTGGGGCTGGACCGCGCCATCGCGCTGGCACTCGGCGCCATTGCGCTCGGCGGGTTGCTGCGTGGCATCGAAAGCCTGCCAGTCATGCTCATCGGGACCTTCTTCGCCGGCCTGGGCATCGCCTTCGGCAACGTCTTCATGCCCAGCCTGGTCAAGCGCGACCGCCCCGAGCGCATCGGTCAAACCATGGGGCTTTACACCGTGGTAATGGGGATCGGCGCCACCCTGGGTGCGGGAACCGCCGTGCCGTTGATGAATCTCAGCGGCTCCTGGTCGGTGCCCATCCTGATGTGGGCGGGCATTGGCGTAGCGACGACGGCTCTCTGGATCTGGATGGCCTGGCGGCGGCCCAAGGCAAGCGACGACGGCCAATCGACACGCATCACGCGGCTGTTCAAGAGCCGCACCGCCTGGACCCTGACGCTGTTCATGGGCATGCAGTCACTGGGCTTCTACACCTTGCAGACCTGGGTCCCCGCCGTGGCATCGGCCGCGGGCGTCCCCAGCGCCGCCGCGGGTGGCATGCTATCGATCATCAATTTGACCACCATTCCCGCCAGCTACGTGATCGCGCGCCTCGCCGCGCGGCTGCATCACCACAGCCTGCTGGTACTGGGACTTTGCACGTTGATCGCGCTGGGACTGGGAGGCTTATGGCTAGCGCCCACGGCGTCGCCGACGCTATGGGCGATCCTGCTCGGCGCCGGCCAAGGCGGCTGTTTCAGCTTCGCATTGACCATGATCGTGATGCGCACCCGGCGCGCCAACCACGCCGCGATGCTATCCGGCATGGCCCAGAGCCTCGGTTACCTCATGGCCGCCGGCGGCCCGCTGGTGTTCGGCGCCCTGCACGGCGTCACCGGCGACTGGCGGCTCTCGCTGTGGCTGCTGATGGGACTGCTCAGCGTGCAGACCGTCGCCGGCGTGATGATCGGCCGGCCCAAACTGGTCACGGTGCGAGAGGGTTGACTCGCTACGCTTGTGACTAATCTGCGTCTATAGCAGCCTATACTTGCTCTTCAAGAAGAAAGGCATCGATTATACGGGACACGGTAGTTAGCCCTTGGGAGGCGCCATGTTACTTGAGGACCTACATCATCAGAAGGCAGCCATCGATAACATGGCCCGTCAGTACGGGGCTCGCCGAATCCGGGTGTTCGGGTCGGTCGCCCGCAAGCAGGAAAAGCCGGAAAGTGATGTCGACTTTCTCGTCGACTTTCCGCCGGGATACGATCTGTTCACCCAGCGCCTGCCTTTGGCGGAACGCTTGGCGGCCTTGCTCGGGCGCCGGGTCGACCTTGTGCCCGAGCATGAACTGAACCGTCATTTCCGCCAGCAGATACTGAACGAGGCGGTAGAACTATGAACAAGCCTTGGCAATCCTATGCTCAGCATATCCTCGATAACATTGCCAAGCTGCGGCGTATCCAATCACGCGGTGACCTTGCGTGCGACGAAATCCTGTACGACGCAGCACTGCGAAACCTGCAGACATTATCCGAAGCCACACAAATGCTGCCCGATGATTTAAAGCAGGAATACCCACAGATACCTTGGCGAGAAATTAGCGGCTTCCGCAATATTCTGGTGCATAACTATCTGGGCAACATCGACCCTTTAACGGTTATCAAGGTTATGGACCAGCACTTGCGTCCTCTTGAGAAGTGCCTCGAGGACATGCTCGAAAAAAGGTCAGAGTCTTGAGCTACCGGGTCGAGACCTTGCCGCATGGTCGGCGGCGCTGCTAGCAGTAGCTGACTCAGATCGTAGAGGCATCCAACCGCCGACTCATGACGGTCACAGACTCGCCGCGATAGGTCAGCGCCTCGCGATCCTCCCATCCTAGGTGACGATACAGCGCCTGTTGATCGGGCGTGTAGAGGTGGAAATGGCGGATGCTGTGGGCCAGCGCTTCCGCCTCGACCCGCTGCACCAGGCGCGAAGCGATACCATGGCCGCGCCATTCGGGCAGCACGAATACCGAGGCCAGCCAAGGCGTCAGTTCGCGGCGGATGCTCATGTCGTCGGCGACCAAGCTTGCCGTACCCACCGGCGACGCCCCGTGCATTGCCACGAACACCGAAGGCACGCCACCTTCGCCGCACTGCGCATAGAACGCCCGACGATACTCCGTCGCCGAGGTATCGGGGTGCAGATGCCCCCAGGCGTCATGAGTCCAGCCCGCCACGGTTCTCGCGTGAGGTGAGTCGGCCTGCAGCCTGACGATAGCGATATTCTCGATCACGCACATGCTCCTGATCGCTTTCAGCGAGGCTCGGCCCTATCTGGCGTCGCCTGGATGGTCTCAGGCTTCTAACTGAAACGGATATACCGCGCCGATGCCCAATAGCTGAGTCAGCTCGTCCAGGGCTGTCAGCGATTCCTGGGCGAGTTGCGGATCGGCGAGATCCTCGGGCGCTAGTCGATCGCGGTAATGCCGCTCGACCCAGGCTGTCAGGTCGCCATGCAGCGCCTCGTCGAGCAACACGCGGCCGCCGAGTGTCTGACGTTCGGCCGACGAGAGCGCTACCCGCAGGCGCAGACACGCCGGGCCACCGCCATTACGCATGCTCTGCTTGACGTCCTTGACCAGCACTTCGCTGATCGGGTTGTACCCCGCCAGCAGCAAGTCCTGAATCGTGCGCCACACGGTTTCGTTCTCCTGACACTCGCCGGGCACGACCAGTGTCATGCTGCCGTCGGGGTTGGAGAGCAACTGCGAGTTGAACAGATACGTCGATACCGCATCCTCGAGGCTGACCGCCTCGCTCGGCACGCGCACCGGGATCAGTGGCGTCGCCATCCGGGCGCGCAGCGCGTCCAGCGTGGCGTCTTCATCCCGAAACGCCATGTCGTGATAGAGCAGCACCGGGCCGTTGCCGACGGCGATGACGTCGTTATGAAAGACACCGGCGTCGATGGCGTCGGGGTTTTGCTGGGCGAACACCGTCTGTGCGTCGCTCAAGCCATGCTGGCGGGCGATCGCCTGACTGGCCTCCAGCGTCTGGCGCGCGGGGTAGCGCGTGGGGCCGTGTTGACCGCCGAAGGCCTGGCGTCCGTATACGTAGAGGTGCACGCCCGGTTCGTCGTGATCGCCGCACAAGCGGGTGTGGTTGGCGGCCCCCTCGTCGGAGAACGTCGGCGTGGCCGGCAGCACCGGATGATGCGCGAAATGCGCCGGGTCGTGGAACATCGCCGCCAGCACCCGCGCCGTGGTCCGCGGCTCGAGATAGCGGTGAAAGCTCGACTGTAGATTCGCGGCGGTGAAGTGGACGCGCCCGTCCGGCGCATCCAGGCTGGGCGTGACGGTGGCGGCATTCGCCGTCCACATCGACGAGGCCGAGCATACCGCGCGCAGCAGTTGCGGTGCCTGGCGTGCCGCCTGGGCGAGCACACCGGCGTCGTCGCCGGTGAAGCCGAGATCGCGCAATGCCCCCAGATCGGGGCGCTGCTGGGGCGGCAGCACGCCCTGCGCGAACCCTGCCTCCATCAGCGACTTCATCTTGGCCAGCCCTTGCAGGGCCGCCTCGCGCGGATTGGCGGTCAGCCCGCCATGGCGCATCGAGGCGACATTACCGTGCGCCAGCCCGGCGTAGTTGTGGGTCGGCCCCACCAGGCCGTCGAAGTTGACCTCGCGTACCTCTTCGCTCATAGAACTTTCGCTCATAGCACCACCCCCGGCGGCAGAGTATCGGGCAGGCTGAGCGTCTCGGTTTCCATCGAGGCGACCGGATACGCGCAGTAATCGGCGGCGTAATAGGCGCTGGGGCGATGGTTGCCGCTGTCGCCGATACCACCGAAGGGCGCGTCGCTGGAGGCGCCGGTAGTCTGGCGGTTCCAGTTGACGATGCCGGCACGGATGCGCAGCAGGAAGTCGTCCCAGTCGGCTTGCTCACCACCGATCAGGCCTGCCGATAGGCCATAACGGGTATCGTTAGCCAGGGCGATGGCCTCGTCCCAATCATGGTAGCGATGCACCTTGAGCAGCGGTCCGAAATGCTCTTCGTCGGGCACCTCGCAGCCGGTGACGTCGATCAGCCCCGGCGATAGCAGGCTGGTGCCCTCTTCAAGGCGGCGCATACGGCTCAATATCCGGCCGCCGCGTGCAACGAAATCGTCCTGGGCGGCCAGCAAGCCATCCGCTCCCTCGACACTGGCCAACCCCGCATAGAACGGCGCGGGCTCGCTGAATGGCCCCGCCACACGCAGCGCGCCGATGGCACGCACCAACGCTTCGAGCAGCGCATCCCCCGCCGCGCCGTGAGGCACGATCAGGCGGCGCGCACAGGTGCAACGCTGCCCGCCGGAGGCGAACGCCGACTGCAGGATCGACAATACCGCCGCTTCCTCGTCCGGCACATCCTTGACCACCAGCGGATTGTTGCCGCCCAGTTCCAGCGCCAGGATCTTGTCGACCTGACCGCCGAACTGGCGATGCAGCAGCCCGCCGATCTTGGCGCTGCCGGTAAACAGCAGACCGTCGATGTCGGCGCTGCCGGCCAGCGCCTGGCCAACTTCGGCCGCGCCCTGCACCAGATTGATCACGCCGGCGGGCAGGCCCGCCTCGAGCCAGCATTGCAAC
Organism: Chromohalobacter beijerinckii; assembly: GCF_023061185.1. Lineage (GTDB taxonomy): Bacteria > Pseudomonadota > Gammaproteobacteria > Pseudomonadales > Halomonadaceae > Chromohalobacter > Chromohalobacter beijerinckii. The sequence goes on along the minus strand of NZ_JAKGAK010000003.1, from coordinate 112,585 downwards.
GTCAGATCGGCGGTCATTGGCGTCTGCTCGCTGGGCTTGAAGACCACCGCGTTGCCGGCCAGCAGTGCCGGGACGATATGCCCGTTGGGCAGATGCCCGGGGAAGTTGTAAGGGCCGTACACCGCCAGCACGCCGTGCGGGCGATGGCGCAGCACCGCGCGGCTGCCGCCGACATCCCGCGAACGTTCGCCGGTGCGCTCGTGATAAGCGGTAATCGAGATGGCGACCTTGCCGATCATCGCGCCGATCTCGGTACGCGCTTCCCAAAGCGGCTTGCCGGTTTCATGCGCGATGCTCGTCGCCAACGCCTCACGGTTGGCTTCCAGACGCTCGCGGAAACGCTCGACTACGGCCTGGCGTTCCTCGAAGCTGTGACGTGCCCATGCGGGGAACGCCCGCCGTGCGGCGGCCACCGCAAGCTCGACTTGAGCGGCACTGGCGGCAGCCGCCGTCCACAAGGTCTCGCCCGAAACGGGGTCAGTCTTATCGAAACGCGCTGCGTCACCCTCGACCCAGGCGCCGTCGATCAGCAATTGCTGCTTGGCGTGCATAGTTCGCTCCTGATTCATTTGTAAGCTACGAGCTACGAGCTACGAGCTACGAGCTACGAGCTACGAAAAGCAGTATTCGGCCACGCTGAAAGTTCGCCATCCTTTTCACGAAGCCCGATGCCCGTCGCTGACAGCTTATGACTTCTCACGCCCGGCGCAGCCGGGTTACGTCTCGAGCAGGCGCAAGCGGTCACCCGCAGCGACGCCGAGACGCCGGGCTTCATCCACGGTCAATGTGAGCACGCCGTCTGCGCTGGGCCCGCGGCCGATCCAAGCGGACCGGAAGTCGCTAATATTGGCCGTCGCCACCAACCAGGTCGGGCGTTCGACACTGCTGGCCTCGTCAACGATTTCCACGGGATAGGACGCCGAGTCGCGCACCGCGCGTACATCGTCGATATAGGCCTCCACCGTGGGACCGCCGTCGAAGATGTCGATGTAGCCTTCCCAACGCAGCCCTTCTTTCTTGAGCATTTCCAGCGCCGGACGGGTGTGTTCGTGCACTGCGCCGATGCAGGCGCGCGCTTCCTCGGAAAGAAACGGCGTGTAGATCGGGAACTTGGGCATCAACTCGCCGATGAAGCTCTTCTGCCCGAGGCCAGTCAGGCGGTCGGCTTCGTTGAAGTTCATGGGAAAGAAGTGGCTGCCCAGGCACTCCCAGAACGCACTGGTGCCGTTCTCGTCGAAACGCCCGCGCATCTCGGCGAGTACCTTGTCGGGGAAGCGATCGCGAAACTCGGCGATGAACAGCCAGCGCGCCTTGGACAGCAAGGCGCCATTGCGATCACGCCGGTATTCGGGACGCAGATACAATGAGCAGACTTCGGCATCGCCGGTATGATCGGAGCTGAGAAACAGCGTATCGATGGTGCGATGCAAATCGAGCTGCACCGACGAATGCGCCAGGGTGCCCAGACGGTAATTGTAAAACGGCACTTCGCGGCCGACCTGCGCCTCGATGGCGCAACATCCGGCCAGCTCGCCATTGACGTCGTCTTCGAGAACGAAGAAATACAGCCGATCGTCGATGGCGCTGCGCTCCTCGAAGGCACTGACCGCATGTTCGATCTTGGCGGCGAGGAAGTCGCGGTTGTCGGGCAGCGAGGTAAACCCTACGCCGGTCTGCCAAGCCAGAGCCTGCAGCTCGTCGATATCGCGGCGTTCGATGGGTCGAATGCGCATCAGGTTTCTCCCTCGTCGAACTCATCCAGGACGGTGGGCAACGCCAATGGCGCAGCCAGAACCGCGCGACCTTCCTCGACTCCCAGCAACTCGGCATGTTCGGGCGTGAGCATCAACTGCCCTGTGGGAGACAGCGCATAGCGCGCCACCAGACAGCGAAAGTCGCCCAGTTGCTGATTGGCGATCAACGCCGGTTCGGCATCCGGCAGCACGTTGCCGGGGCGCAAGCGCACCGGATGCCAGCTGGCCTGGCGTACGCTCTGCAGGCGGTCGCGCTCGCCGCGCACTACCGGTCCGCCATCGAAGATATCCACATGCCGCGAGCGCACGAAGCCTTCACCCAGCATTTCCTCGAGCGCGCCTTCGTGATCGGGATGCTCGCGGCCGATGGCGGCACGCGCCTGGGGCGTGAGCAAGGGCAGATACAGCGGGAACTGTGGCATCACCTCGGCGATGAAACTCTTAGAGCGCACGCCCGCCAGCAGGTTGATCTCCTGAAAGCCGCGGGCGAAGAAATGCCGCCCGACGCTGTTCCAGAACGGCGACTCGCCTTGGGCGTCGAGATACCCCGGAAAGGCCACGGCCAAAATCGATGCAAAGCGTTCGGGATATTGCGCGATGAACATCAACCGCGCACGCCGCAACAAGCTCTCGGCACTGGTGCCCTTGTAACGAGCGTCCAACGACAGCGCGCACAGCAGCGTGGTTTCGGAGGTCTCATGCGACAACGAAAGAGTCTGCACCTCGCGGCGCACGTTGAGTTGCTGCGAGGCGTGAATCAGCGTTTCCTGACGATAGGTGTAGTAGGCATCCATGGCGCCCGCCTGGGCGCGGATGCTGGCGGTCCCCACCACCTCGCCAAGCTCGAGGTCCTCAAGCACGAAGGTATAGGCCTCGTCGTCGGGAAAATCGACCTCGCGTGCCAGGGCCCGCGTCGAGCGTGCAATACGCTCTTCGAGGCGGTCGCGATGCGCCGGCAGATTGGTCAGGCGCGGCGTGGCACTGCCCGCCAGGCGCTCCAGGGCCGGCAAGTCGCGAGGTTGAACGGGGCGAACGACAAGCATGGCAATGTCTCTCGGTTGCGGGTTCATGCGTCCTGCACGAAGCGCGCTACGGCGCGTTCCAGGCGAGCCATCCCTTCACGGACTTCCGCCTCTGAAATCACCAGCGATGGGGCCATGCGCAGCACGTTGGGGCCGGCGACCAACGCCATCAGCCCTTCTTCCATGGCCAACGGCAGGAGCTCCTTGGCACGTCCTTCGAAGGCCGGTGCCATCTCGGCCCCGAGCAAAAGGCCCAGGCCGCGTACTTCCTTGAAGATGCCGTATTCGCGATTGATCGCCTCGAGGTGCTCCTTGAACAGCGCATGGCGATGCATGACGCCTTCCAGCACCTCGGGCGTATCGATGGTTTCCACCGCCGCCAGCGCCACCGAGCAAGCCAATGGGTTGCCACCATAAGTGGAGCCATGGGTGCCCACCGCCAACGACGGCGCCACGCGATCAGTGGTCAGCATGGCGCCGACCGGGAAACCGCCGCCCAGTGCCTTGGCGCTGGTCAGGATGTCGGGGGTCACACCGTAATGCATGTACGCATAGAGATGCCCACTGCGGCCCACACCGCATTGCACTTCGTCGAACACCAACAGCGCCTGATGCTCATCGCATAGCGTGCGCAAGCCGCTCAGGAAGTCGGGATCGGCCGGCACCACGCCGCCCTCGCCCTGCATCGGCTCGACCACCACCGCACAGGTCTCGTCGTCGATCAGCGCGCGGACGCTGTCGAGGTCGTTGTACACGGCATGCTCGATACGCCCAGGGATCGGCCCGAAGCCTTCGGAATACTTGGGCTGGCCGCCGACGCTGACGGTAAACAGGGTCCGACCATGGAACGACTGGCGGAAGGAGACGATCTTGTCCTTGTGCGCACCGAAATTGTCGTACGCCCAGCGCCGGGCCAGCTTGAAGGCGGCCTCGTTGGCTTCACCGCCGGACGAACAGAAATACGCCTTGTCGGCGAAGGTGCGCTCGACCAGCGACTTGGCCAGGGCCAACGCCGGCTCGTTGGTGTAGACGTTGGACAGATGCCAGAGCTTGTCGGCCTGCGACTTGAGCGCCGAGACCAGCGCGGGATGACAATGCCCCAGCGCGTTGACCGCGATCCCGCCGGCGAAATCGATGTATTCGCGCCCGTCCTGGTCCCACAGACGACTACCCTCGCCGCGCACGGGGATGGTCCGCTGCGGGGAATAGTTGGGTACCATGTAGCGGTCGAAATCATCGCGGGTCGGTGACTGGGACATCGTGTCGGTCCTCCTGGGTGGGTCAACGAATACGGTAGGTTGGCATTGAGTATACGAGGATGGGAGGTATCGGGTCTTTCAGCGATGTGACGACGAATTATGAAAAGAGGTTGAGTTTTGGCGTCTACGCCCCGACTCATTTATTTGCAGGCTCATGGTCGCGTCACCATGACGCGAAGAGCCAACTAGGACACACGAGGCGCTACAAGGAGACGCACCATGCAGATCGATCTCAGCGGCAAATCCGCCATTGTTACCGGCTCCACCGCCGGCATCGGCTTCGCCATCGCCCAAGGACTGGCCGAGGCCGGCGCCGAGGTCACGCTCACCGGCCGCACTCAAGCACGCGTGGACGCGGCGGTGAGCGACCTGAAAGCTGCGGTCTCGGGCGCGCAGGTGTCCGGCGTCGCCGCCGACCTGGGAAGCGCCGAAGGCTGCCAGGCGCTGATCGACGCACGCGCGGATACCGATATTCTGATCAACAACGTGGGAACCTTCGGACCGCAGGATTTCTTCGAGATCGACGATGACACTTGGGAGCAGTTCTTCCAGGTCAATGTGATGAGCGGCGTGCGGCTATCGCGCCATTACGCCCAGGGCATGAAGTCACGCGGTTGGGGCCGTATCCAGTTCCTGTCCAGCGAATCGGCACTGAACATCCCCTCCGAGATGGTTCATTACGGGATGACCAAGTCCGCCGTGCAGTCGATTTCGCGCGGCCTGGCCAAGGTAATGGCGGGCACCGGGGTGACCGTTAACGCGGTGCTGCCCGGGCCGACACGCTCCGAAGGCGTGGTCGACATGATCGCCCAGATGGCCGAGCAGGAAGGCGTGTCCCAGGAGGAAATGGAAGCGCGCTTCGTCAAGGAGAACCGCCCCAGCTCGATCATCGGCCGTCTCGCTACTCCCGAGGAAGTCGCCCACATGTGCGTCTACGCGGCATCACCGCAAGCCAGCGCCACCACTGGCGCGCCACTGCGCGTAGAAGGCGGCATCGTCGACAGCATGGCGTAACCGCACTCGCACGGCCCGGCATCCCCGGGCCGTGTTGCCATCGTGTCACGACCCCATCTCTACATGGACGCCTCGTCGGCAACGTGCTAAGACGGCGTTATGCCCTTGCCGGAGCGCCATGTCATGCTCAACACGACCGCCTGGAACCGACTGCGCTATTCGCTTTACGCACCGGTCTACGACTTGGTGGCCGCACGGACGTTCCGACGCGCGCGCCGCCTCGCGCTGGAGGCCGTGCATTGGCGGCAGGGCCAGCGCGTTCTGCTGGTGGGCGCCGGTACGGGGCTCGATTTGCCCTGCCTGCCACGCGACATCGAAGTGCATGCTATCGATATCTCGCCGGTGATGATCGCGCGTCTCGAGGCGCGTGCCGATCGCCACGGGCTGGACGTCATCGCCGCGACGATGGATGCCGCGCGACTGGCCTATCCCGATGCGCATTTCGATGTGGTCGTGATGCACTTGATCGTCGCCGTCATGCCCGACCCCAAGGCCGGGCTGAGCGAGGCACACCGCGTGTTGGCGGAAGACGGCCAATTGTGCGTGATGGACAAGTTCCAGAGCGATGCGCGCCCCGCCGGCCTGGGCAGGCGCCTGGTCAATATGGTGACCTCCTTTCTGGCCACCGACATCACGCGTCAGGCACGGCCGCTCCTGGAAGGCGCCGGCTTCATCGTCGAACACGACACGCCGGTGATGATGGGCTCGCTGTTCCGCGCCCTGCTGGCCCGCAAGGCGTAATCGGAGCGACCCGCCGACTTTTCATCAGACCCACCGACTTCTCATCAGACCCACCGGCTTTTCATCAGACACGCCGGCTTTTAACAAAAAGCTTAGAGTGCCTTGCTGAGCCGAACACGGGGCATTCGCTCACCGGCACGCTCGACCCAGTCTTCCCCCTCGTGACGCCAGTCACGGCGTACCAGAGCATCCGCCAGCACCAGGCTGGCCTCGATTCGCATGCACGCCACGCCACGCTGACGCATCTCCTCTTCGGCGTGCTCCAGCAAGCGGCCGCCCATCCCTCGACCGGCCAGCGAGGGCCACACATAAAGCGTTTCGATGCGCCCTTCTCCGGGGTCGAGCTCGCAGAATCCCACGCAGCGCCCATCGCAGACCGCCACCAACGTGGGATAGAGCACCTGGCGCGCCGCCCAGGCCTCGGCATCGCGTGGCAAAGCCATGGTCCACGCCTCGCGTTGCGCCAGCGTGTAATAACCGGCGGCACCCTGCATCACGGCATGGTGAAACACTTCCGCCTGATCGGCGGCATCACGCGGCGTAGCCTCGCGATAGACGATTCGTTCGGTCACCGTTGCCTCCTGGAAATGGCATGCCTGGCGGACGCTCCGCGAGCGCCCGGACCACCATGGTGATGGGCATCGCGCAGCCTACACAAGGCCTGCATGCCACGCCAGCATGTCTCGCTGCACGGGACAGCATTGGGCATAATGCCACGATGACCGACTATGATTTTCCTTATTCCGAGGCGTCGACGGCTTTCACGCTCACGCCCATCGGACGTATCGCCAGCGACTACCCGGACAAGTTCGGCATTCCACGCCAACCGGGACTGGCCAGTGCCGCGCGGGCGACGCTAACGCTTGCGCCACCATTCGACGATCCGCTCACTGTGCGCGGCCTGGACGCGTTCAGCCATCTTTGGCTGACCTTCGTCTTCCACCAAAGCCCCACGCGCTGGACGCCGCTGGTGCGCCCGCCGCGTCTAGGTGGCAATGCCAAGCACGGCGTTTTCGCCACGCGCAGCACCCATCGCCCCAACCGCCTGGGGCTGTCGCTGGTCGAGCTAGTGAAGATCGAGACGCACCACGGCGTGACGCTTCACCTGCGCGGGCACGATCTCGTCGACGGCACGCCGGTGCTCGACATCAAACCCTATCTGGCCTGGGCCGAAGCGCTCCCCGAGGCACGCAGTGGCTTCGCCCCCGCGCCCCCGCCGTCGCTACCGGTGACGTTCTCGGCCGCCGCCGAGACGGCCCTGTTAGCGCGCGACGACAGCGATTCGCTACGCAACCTGATACGCCAGGTATTGGCCCAGGACCCGCGCCCCGCGTACCACAAGAACGCACGTAACACGTCCGAGCGCCGCTATGGCGTGCGCCTGCGCGATGTGGACGTGCGCTTTCATCCGAGTGCGTCCAACGGCATCGACGCGATGCATGTGGAAGACATCGTCGTGGCGTCTTCCCCCGCGTGAACGACAGCGGGGCGCCCGTGGGCGCCCCGCTGGCATAAGTCGACAATGCGCGGCAATCAGAAGGTGATGCCGATCCGCCGCCCGACTTCTTCATAGGCTTCGATGACACCGCCCAGCCCCTGGCGGAAGCGGTCCTTGTCCATCTTCTCGCGGGTGTTAGCGTCCCACAGGCGGCAGCCGTCCGGCGAAAACTCGTCGCCCAGCGTCACCTGGCCGTCGAACAAACCGAACTCGAGCTTGTAATCGACCAGCAGCATATCGCCGTCGAGAAACAGCTGCTTGAGGACGTCATTGACCTGGAAGGTCAACGTTTTCATGGTCGCCAGTTGTTCAGGCGTCGCCCAGCCGAACGTCTCGGCCAGCGACTCGTTGATCATCGGGTCGCCATTGGCGTCGTCCTTGAGGAACAACTCAAAGGTCGGCGGCGTCAGCGCCTGACCTTCCTCGACGCCGAGACGGCGTACCAGCCCACCCGCGGCGACATTGCGCACCACGCACTCGACGGGAATCATCTCAAGGTTCTTGACCACACATTCGTCGTCGGAGAGCAGCGTCTCGAAATGCGTGGGAATGCCCGCCGCCTGGAGCTTTTCCATGATGAAGGCATTGAACTTATTGTTGACCGTGCCCTTGCGCGCCAGCGACTCCTTCTTCTTGCCATCGAAGGCGCTGGTGTCGTCGCGGAAGTGCAGGATCAAACGCTGCGGATCATCGGTGCGGTAGACGGACTTGGCCTTGCCCGCGTACAGCTCGTCACGTTTTTCCATGGGGTCTCCACAATGGCCCACGCGGGGCCTCTGGCTCTTGTCTGAGCGCGGATCGCACGACCCGCGACGTATTCAAAGGCTATTCAAGGCGTCTCTATACTGCCAAACACTTCCAACGACGCACGGTCTCGACTCACGCGATGCTCTGCCAGGCGAAACCGTGTTCCTGCGCCGATACCAGCAGCCGCGACTCATCGCCGGACAACAACGGCGTCAACGCCTCCAGCGCCAGTTCGGGGCGATTGTTCTCTTCAGAGATATGCGAACACACGATACGCTGCAGGCGATCCAGCCCCAGCCGCGTCAAGAGCTCAGCGGCCTGGACATTGGCCAAGTGCCCCCAGTGACCGCCTACTCGCCGTTTGAGGCGCGGCGGGTAGGGGCCGACATCGAGCATGTGGCGATCGTGATTGCACTCGAGAATCAACGCATCACAGCCCCGGAACGCATCGATGACATGTTCACTGGGATGGCCGAGGTCGGTAAGTACGCCCAAATGGCGACCATGGGCGCGAAACCGGAACTGCACTGGCTCGCGTGCATCATGCGGCACCGTCACCGGCTCGATCTCCAGCCCCTTGATCGCGAAGCGTGACTGAGGCACCACCCACTCATGGCGCGGTACTTCGCCCAGACGCCCCGACAACCAGGTGCCAGCGGTCAAGTAGACCGGTATCGCGTAACGCCGGGCCAAGGGCCCCACGCCACGAATGTGATCGCCATGCTCATGAGTGAGAAGCACGGCGTCGAGCTGGCGGGGATGCAGACCGAACTGCGCGAGACGGCGCTCCGCCTCGCGCATGCCAAAACCGCAATCCACCAGCACGTGCGTTTCACCGTCGCTGACCAGGGTGGCGTTACCCTTGCTGCCGCTACCCAGCGATGCGAAACGCAGGACCGACGACGCCTGAGGCTGATCTGTCATGCCAACCGGCATCTCAGCGCAAGGTCGCCGCCACGGCGTCGAGCACTTCACGGGCATCGCCCGAATCCACTGAGCCGCCGTCTTCGTCACTGACACGCACCTGCGTGGTGTCACGAGCGTTGGCGCTGACATTGAGACGATAGCGCTGGGTTGCATCGTCACCGCCGAACCAGTCGAACCAGCCGGAATCATCATCGCGGGCGGTGTAGTCGATTACGAACTGACCGGCACTACGGTTCTGGTCGACCAGGGCGCCCCGTTCGTCCTCGAAGTTGTTCTCCAACTGATAACGCAGCTCCGGCCAGGCACGCTCAAGATTCAGCGCCAGTTCGAGCTGCCACTCACCATCGTGGTTCGACAAGCGCACGCGCTCATTGCTCGCCAGCGGTTGCGCTGCCAGAGACACGCCTTCCTGGTCACCGACGTTGTCGCTCAGATAGCGCTGCAACGCTTCGAGGCACCGAGCTTCGTTGCTGCTGCCTTCACAACGCACTTCGCTGGAGCCATCACGCAACCCCTGCCGGACACTCAACGTCCCCAGGCCGGTCTCGAGACGTCCATTATCAACATCGGCATTTTCGACATTGGTGCCCTGCGCAGATGCGAATCCCTGCAACATCGGCCAGACACCCCCCGGAGCAGCATTGACGACTAACCAACGCTCGTCGCCGGCCTCGCGGGATTCGACGAAGGCCGCCTCGGCTTCCTGGCTAGAGGCCAACGGGCGTGGGCGCGGTACGTCGAAGTCTTCGTCCGTGGCCGCGAAATCACTCTCGGCATCGGGCACCGGCATGGCGTTCTGGTACCGTGACGAGTCGCGCGAATCCGGCAGCGTCACCGGCTCGACCATCTCGGCATCGGCGTATTCAGCGTTGCGGTCGTAATAATAACCGGAACGGCCACAGCCACTTACGATCAGAGTGGCGCCGATGATCAGCGGCATCCATTTAAGGACGGGTTTCATGCATACACCTTCTTTATGCGTTGATCGGCGTCGAGGAGTACCGCTAACGCCAATAAACGTCCGGCTCCTCAACGCTTCTCGACGGTTGGTCAGCCTTCGGTCACGCCCGCGAGCTGCAGCGCTTCACTCACCGTGGAATGATACTTGTCGGAGAGCCACGTCATCGGCAGGCGGATGCCCTGCTCCGCCAGCCCCATGCGGTTGAGCGCCCACTTCACCGGAATCGGGTTAGCCTCGACGCCCAGCGCAGTATGCAGCGACATGAGGCGTGAATTGATCTGATGCGCTCTTTCGGTATCGCCGGCAACGGCGGCTTCACACAACTCATGCATGGCGCGCGGCGCGACGTTGGCGCACACCGAGATATCGCCATGGCCACCCATCAGCATGAAATCGCACGCCGTGGGATCGTCGCCGGAATAAAGCGCGAAGTCGGTGTCCTTGAGACGCTCGACCAACTCCTCGGCACGCTCGAGATTGCCGGTGGCATCCTTGAGTCCGACGATGTTCTCGACCTCGGCGAGACGGAACACGGTCTCGTTGTAGATATCCGAGCAGGTACGGCCAGGCACGTTGTAGAGAATGACCGGCAACCCGCCGCCCTCGGCGACAGCCTTGAAATGCTGGTAAAGCCCTTCCTGGGTGGGCTTGTTGTAGTAAGGGGCCACCGACAAGCAGAGGTCCGCGCCTACTTCGCGTGCGTAACGCGCCAGCTCGACGGCTTCCGAGGTTGCGTTGGCGCCGGTACCGGCGATCACCGGCACGCGGCCGTCGACTTCCTCGACGACGCAGCGGATGACGTCGAAATGTTCGGCGAACGACATGGTGGTCGGCTCACCGGTGGTGCCCGCCGCGACGATGGCATCGGTGCCGTTGTCGAGATGGAACTCCACCAGGCGACGCAACGCCTCCCAGTCGATATCGCCACTGGCCTTCATCGGTGTCGCCAAAGCGACGATGCTGCCTGTGATCATCCTGCAGTGCTCTCCTGTGAATCGGGCCAGCGTGCCACCGGCATGCGCGGGCGATAAAAATGCGCGTATCGCCAACCGGGCGTTTCGAGCGCCGGACCGGCCTTTCCTGTCATGATGTCGATCTACGTTAAATGGTACTCAGCCAGCTTCATCCTGTACAGAAGCGGCGTGCTTTGACACGCGCGCCGGGCTGCAATGTAATCTTAACCGCCCACGTTCAGGCAACGACACCTTTCACGCCAGTACTCGAGGAACCCTACATGAGCGTCAGCATCGGCCAGCACGTACCCGATTTCAGCGCCCCCGCAACGGGCGATACGCAGATCACACTTTCCGATTACCGTGGCCGGCAGGTCGTGATCTATTTCTATCCCAAGGACAGTACCCCGGGCTGCACCACCGAAGGGGGCGACTTCCGTGACCATAAGGCCGACTTCGAGGCCGCCAATACCGTCATTCTCGGTGTCTCGCGAGACGGGCTGCGTGCCCATGAGAACTTCAAGGCCAAGCAAGGGTTCAATTTCGAGCTGATTTCCGACAAGGACGAGGCATTATGCCAACTCTTCGATGTCATCAAACTCAAGAAACTCTACGGTAAAGAGCACCTGGGGATAGAACGCAGCACCTTCCTGATCGACACTGACGGCAAACTGGCGCGCGAATGGCGCAAGGTGAAGGTCAAGGGCCACGTCGAGGAGGTACTCGACGCCGCCCGCGAACTCAATGCGGCCCCCTGATCACTGCTCCGCCGGGGGAGACCGCAGGCCTGGGTCGCGCACACCGCGCGGCCAGGCGTACACCAGCGCTTTGATCAAGGTCGCCAGCGGGATCGCGAAGAATACGCCCCAAAAGCCCCAGATACCGCCGAAGAACAGCACCGCCAGGATGATCGACACCGGATGCAGGTTGACCGCCTCGGAAAACAGGATCGGCACCAGCACGTTGCCATCCAGCGCCTGAATCACGGCATAGGCCAGCAGTACGTAGGCGAGTTGGTCGCCGATGCCGAAGTGAAAACCCGCGACGGCCGCCACCGGCAAGGTCGCCACGGCCGCGCCGATGTACGGCACCAGCACTGACAAGCCGACGATCAGTGCCAGCAAGGTGGAATAAGGCAACCCGAACGCCCAGAAGGTAATGAAGGCCACCACGCCCACGATCAGGATCTCGATCGCCTTGCCGCGAATGTAGTTGGCGATCTGATCGTCCATCTCATGCCAGATGCGCGTCATCAGGACACGCTTATTGGGTAGTAGGGACAGCAGGAACAGTGTCAGGCGCTCGCGGTCCTTGAGCAGGAAGAACACCAGGATCGGCACCAATACCAGATAGACGATCACTCCCAATAAATTGCCCAGCGACGCCAGCGACAGCGTCAGCGCCCGCTGACCGAGCTGGGTCGCCTCGCGCCCGGCGGTAGCGATCCACCGTTCGACCTGATCAGGGGTGATCAAGGTCGGGTAATGCGACTGCAAGGTATCCAGCCATGCTTGGCCACTGGCGAACATGCGCGGAGCCTCCTGCACCAGTTCCACCATCTGGTTCCAGACCAGCGGCATGATTACCAGGGCAAGCGCCAATAATGCGCCCAAAAAGATCAGGAACACGACCAGTACCGACAGCAGACGTGGCAAGCCGCGCCGCTCTAGCCACGCGACCACGCCTTCCAGGAGAAAGGCCAGCACCAGAGCCGTAAAGAATGGCGCCAGCATCCGGCCCAGGCAGATGACGGCGGCAAAGCCCAACACCAGCACGATGAGCAAGACGACCGCCTCCTCATCCGAGAAGTAGCGCTCCATCCACCCCTTGAAGAGGCCTTTCATCGTCATGCCGTGCTTCCTCGTTCACCCTTGCGCAGCCAATAGAAGTAGACGCCGTCTCTTTCTTCGCGCGCCTCGAGCCGGTGCGTCCCCTGCGCGGCAAAGGTCTCGAAATCCTGCCACGACCCTACATCGGTCGCCTGAACCTCGAGCAATGCCCCTACTTCGAGCGTCGACAGGGCCTGTTTGGCCTTGAGTAGCGGCAAAGGACAATGCAGGCCACGTGCGTCGAGCATATGATCGGGTTGCAACGCCATCTGCGCCCCCAGCGGTTCGGTAGTTGAAAACGCAACGATTTAAAGGCACTTTGCCACTCAGTTCAATGTCGAAGACAACGGTAGCATGGCGTGCACCATGCCGTCGGCCTATCCGCCCCGTCGCGCCATTCAAGAGGATGCCCATGCCACGTCGCTGGACGCTGCTTCCTGTCCTATGCCTCGCCCTGACATTTTGCGCCTTCGCGTCGAATGCCGTGGCACAAAACGATTATGGGCTTCCCGAGCTGGGTGGCTCGAGTGCCACCGTCTCGAGCGGTGAAGAACACCGTCTGGGGCGTGCCTGGCTACGCCAGTTCCGCGCCCAGACCGACGAGTGGCAAGACCCCATCGCGCAGGATTACATTCATGGACTAGTGGCACGCCTGTTACCGCATACGGGGGTCCATGACGACACTGTCATCACCCTGGTCGATAGCCGACTTCTCAATGCCTTCGCCGTGCCGGGTGGCGTGGTCGGTGTCAACAGCGGCCTGTTCACCTTCACCGAGAGCGAGGATGCGCTGGCCTCGGTGCTCGCCCACGAGCTCGGCCATCTGTCACAGCATCATTTCGCGCGCCGCATGCAGCGCGTGGAAGAAACACAGCTACCCACCATGGGCGCCATGCTGGTCGGCATGGTCCTCGCTGCAGGCGGCGCTGGCGATGCAGGGCTGGCCACCATGGTCGGCTCGCAGGCGGCGTTCATTCAGGATCAGCTTGCCTATTCTCGGCGCTTCGAGCAGGAAGCCGACCGCGTCGGGCTGGAGGCCCTGGCCGATGCCGGCTTCGATCCGCAGGCCATGCCCGAACTCTTCCGCGCCATGCAACGCCTGGCCAGCCTCCAGGGCGGCAACCCGCCGGAATTTCTGCTCACACACCCGGTCACCGAAGCCCGCATCGCCGATACCCAGGCCCGCGCCGACCAAATGCCCTCGCCCGAACCGCACGATAGCACGGCCTTCAGCCTGATTCGCGCCCGCGCCCTGCTCGCGCTCAATCGCGACAATCCCAACCAGGCCATGACCCAGCTACGTCAGGATGATGCTCCTGACGTAGCGATACGCTACCTGCAAGCGCTGATCGATGCCCACAACGGTCATACTGCACAGGCACTCGACGCGATCGACCAGTTAAGCGCGGCACAGCCGGATCTTTCGATGCTGCCGGCCAGCGCAGCCCAGGTGGCATTCGACGCCGGCCAGCGCGATGTGGCATTGACCCGCGCCCAGCGGATCCTGCGGTTGCAACCGGACTACCGCCCAGCGCAGCTCATCGAGGCAGAGGTCCTGCTGCAGCAAGACCCACGCCAGGCATACGACATCTTGCGCCGCATGAGCGATCAATATCCCGAGGATCCGCAAGTCTTCTCTCTGCTCGCCGAGGCCGCCGGGCGCAGCGACCGCAACCTGTGGGGTATGCTCGCCCGCGCCGAGCAATTGCAGCTGACCGGTCATATCGACCGCGCCATCAAACAGCTCGACATCGCCGAAGAGACGGCACGCAATCAGGGCGACTTCGCCATGGCCAGCCGCTTAGGCGAGCGCCGCAAGGCCTATCTGGGATACCGACGGGCACTCCAAGACTTCTAGCGGTATACGAAAACTGCCGTCAATGACGCGGTATGCGCTCGTCGCGCGGGCTGATGCCGAAATGATTACGGTACGCCGTGGAGAAATGCGCCCCGGAGGAAAATCCCGTGGACAAGGCAATGTCGCCGACCGCCTGCTCGCTGTCGCGCAGCAACTGACGGGCCTTCTGAAGACGCAGCTCCAAGTAGTAACGGCTAGGCACCGCCTGCAGGTACTTCTTGAACAATCGCTCCAACTGCCGCCGAGAAATCCCCAGGTGTTCCGCCAGCTCGTGGGTGGTCAGCGGCTCTTCGATGTTCGACTCCATCAGCGTCACCGCGTCGACCAGGCTCTGCGGTGCGTGCGAGAGACGCGCGCGCAGCGGCACTTGCTGTGGCTCATCCGCCATGCGGATCCGCTCACAGACGAAGTGCTCGGAGACGCGCTCGGCCAGCCGCGCGCCATGCTGCTGCGCGATCAACGTCATCATCATGTCCATCGCTGCCGTGCCGCCCCCGCAGGTCAAGCGATCACGGTCGATCTCGAACAGCTGATGCGAGACATGCACGCCGGGAAAGTCCCGCGTGAAGGCATCGGCCCCGGCGACGTGCAACGTGACCCGATAGCCCTCCAGTACGCCAGCGCGTGCCAGCACCTGGGTACCGCCGGCAATACCGCCCAGCATGACCCCGCGTGACGCCAGCCGTTGCAGCCAGCCATGCAAGTCGGGGGATTCGCTCGCTGGCGACGAACTCACGCCGCACACCATGAGCATATCCAAACGCTGGATATCGCTGCCTGCCACGCTTTCCGGCGTCAACGCCAACTCCGCAGCGCTTTTCACCGCGCGCCCATCGAGCCCGAAGGTCCGTGGCACATAGAGCCGACGCTCGGCCAGCAAGTTAGCGACGTGCAACGGCTCCATGGCGCAGGCCTGCGCCAGCAGCGAAAATCCCGGCAACAGCAAAAACCCCACCTGGCGGGGTGCATCGCGGCGCTCTTCACTCCCTGACATCGAGCAGCGCCTCCACCAGCGCATCCGTCTCGCGGTCGATATGCGCGGCACGCGTGGCGAGCTCGTCCAGCGCGTCGCGCATATCGGGCATCCGATCACCCAGTGAGGCCAGATCGCGAGCCTTTTCCTCGTGCTCGAGCAGCAGCGCGGTATCGTTGAGCGTCTCCGTCAGCGGCCGCATCTGCTCGCGCGAGGTGGCAAGCGCCTGGCGGATGTCTTCATAGCGTTCTCGGGACTCGGCCAATTGCCGCTCGCTGAGTTTGCGATAACGCTCATCGTGGTAATCGTCGAGCTCCTCGCGCCATTCGGTGAATACCGCCTCGGCCGCCTCGTCGGCGTCATCGAGCCGCCAGACCAGGTCGCGCTGCGCGTCGTCGCTTTCATCAAGCGCATGCGTCAGTGCCTCGCGCTCACGTGAGAAGGTACTCGGCGAGGCGGAAAGCGCCAGCTCCAGGCGCGACAAGGCGCTGTCCAGTGCCTCCCGGGCACGTTGCTGAGCCTGCCGGGCGGCGTCGACGCGCTCCGCCAGCACCTCGCCGCGCGACACGCCAAGGCGCTCCATCGAGGTGTAATACGGTGAGCTCTGACACCCAGCGAGCAGGCCCAGCAACACGACACACAGCCCCCAGCGCAACGCGCGGGAAAGGCGCTCGGACGCGACGATCACAGTTGCACGACGTCGAACTCCGCCACGGGGTCGACGTCCGCCTCGTAATCGACATCTTCGCGCTCGAAGCCGAACAGCTTGAGAAAGTCGTGCTTGTAGCCAGCGTAGTCGGTCAGCGTGAAGAGATTGTCGGTGGTCACCTGCGACCATAGCTCCTTGCACGGCTGCTGCACGTCGTCGCGCAGCTCCCAATCGTCGAGACGCAGGCGCCCCGCTTCATCGGTATCCGGCTCTTGAGATGAATAGAGACGCTCGGCATACAGGCGATTGAGCTGATCGATGGTGCCCTCGTGCAGGCCCTTCTCTTTCATGATCTTGTAGACCATCGAGATATAAAGCGGCATCACCGGGATCGCCGCGCTGGCCTGAGTCACCACCGACTTGAGCACCGCCACATTGGCGCTGCCCCCTTCCTTGGACAGACGCGCGTCGATTTCACCGGCGGCGCGGTCCAGGTCTTCCTTGGCCTTGCCCAGCGCGCCATGCCAGTAGATCGGCCAGGTAATCTCGGTGCCGATATAGCTGAACGCCACACTGCGAGCGCCCGGCGCCAACACGCCCGCCTCGTCCAGCGCATCGATCCAGAGTTCCCAGTCCTCGCCGCCCATGACGGTGATGGTATCGGCGATCTCCTGCTCGGTGGCCGGCTCTACGGAAGCCTCGGTGATGGCATCCTTGTTGGTATCGATGGCCGTGGCGGTATAGGTCTCGCCGATGGGCTTGAGGGCGGAACGCTTGAGTTCGCCGCTATCGGGCATCTTGCGTACCGGCGAGGCCAGCGAGTACACCACCAGATCGATCTGACCCAAGTCCTGCTTGATCAAGTCGATGGCCTTGGTGCGCGCCTCGTGCGAGAAGGCATCGCCATTGATCGCCTTGCTGTAAAGGCCTTCTTCCTTGGCGAACTTGTCAAACGCCGCCGAGTTGTACCACCCCGCCGTTCCCGGCTTCTTCTCGGTGCCCGGCTTCTCGTAGAAAACCCCGAGGGTCGACGCCCCGTAACCGAAGGCCGCGGTGACACGCGCGGCCAGGCCATAGCCGCTGGAAGCGCCGATCACCAACACCTTCTTCGGGCCGTTTTCCTGTTCGCTTGGCGGAATGTTCGCACGCGTGGTGGCAATCTGCTCGGCGACATTGCGCTCGCAGCCCTTGGGATGCGTCGTAGTGCAGATGAAGCCACGAACCTTGGGTTTGATGATCACAGAGGAAACCTCTTTGCTGACGTCATTCGTTGATCGCGGTTGGAACCGCCACGGGGAAACACGCGCCAATGCACGGTTTCTTTATTGTGGGGCATTCTAGCGGGTGATGGCGTCCATGTCCGCACCCCCTTGCTCGTCATGGACGAGTGGCCGAAGATGCCCCCTCACAGCGAAGGCCCAAAAACATGCACGACCCCAACGAGCTTGAAACCCTATTGGAACGCCGTGGCGCCCTGTGGCTAGCGCTCTCGCCCCTTTGGCTCGAGCGCGAGCCCCGGGAACGCGAATATCTCCGCATGCTCGAGGTGGTCGAGACACAAGGCCATACCCCTCAGGAGCTGGAAATGATCTATCGGCTAGAAATGGCGCCGGTCATGTCGCGTCGCCAAATGTCGGTGGCCGGCGAATGGCGCGCCTTCGACGAGGACCGCCTGCTGCTCGACCTGGCACGCCACACGCGTCGCTTGCATGGCTGGCGCAAGGGCTTTTGGCTGCTGTTTTCCGGGTTGACCACGATGATGAGCCGGCCGCGTTTCGACATCTTGATCGAACGTCTGCATGCAACCTCGCCATGAGCCGTACAAGCGTCATGCCGAGAACGGAATGTCCAGTGCCCGCTCGATATCCGCCGCCATGCTGCGCGGCGAGACGCGCGGTGCGAAACGCCGAATCACATGACCATCGCGCCCCACCAGGAACTTGGTGAAGTTCCACTTGATGGGGGTGCTGCCCAGCACGCCCGGCGCCTGGCGGCGCAGCAACACGAATAGCGGATGGGCATCGCGCCCGTTGACGTGAACCTTTTCCATCACCGGAAAACTGACCCGATATTCACGCATGCAGAAGGCGCCGAACCCCTCGGCCGACTCCGGCGTCTGGCGACCGAATTGATTGCAGGGAAACGCCAGCACGGTGAAACCTTGGTCGTGATAACGGCGATACAGCCACTCGAGTTCCTTGAGTTGCGGCGTATAACCGCAGCGGCTGGCGACATTGACGATCAACAGCACTTGCCCGCGCAGTGCGCGCAGATTGAAGGGCTCCATCCGGTTGGTATGGCAATCCTGGCTATATAGCGTCATGGCGGTCGCGCATTGCGTTCATCGTCGGGGATACCTCATTCATTGTCGTCCGCCTGCGGCAGGGCTTCAATCGTCCCGTGCCATCAACCAGCCTTGGGCGAGCATGCGTTCCAGCGCGACGCGACTATCCGGCGTGGCGTCTTCCAAAGCCAGCGCGGCCTCCACCGTCAACCAGGTGGCGTCGGCGACTTCATCCTCCTGCAGGACCAGCGGCCCATCGTAATCGGCCAAGAAGGCACTGCCATGAATGAAGTTACCGCCATCGGTATAACGAAACGTGAAACACGGCGTCAACGACACGCCTTCGATGCCGAGCTCTTCGGCCAGCTCACGACGCGCAGCGACATGCTCCGCTTCTCCCGCACCGACCACGCTACCGGTGGCCAAATCATGATAGCCGGGGAAAACTTCTTTGGTCAGTGTGCGGCGCTGCACGCATAGCTCGCCTCGACCATTGCGCACGAACACGTACGTCGCGCGGTGCCAGAAGCGAAAGCGCCGCATCAGCCGACGCGAGGCGCTGCCGCAGGGGCGATTGTGGGCATCGACTAGTTGGATGCGCTCATCCTTGATGACCGGCTCGGGTAGCGCCCCTGGTGTTGCGGAAGACGACAGCGTGACCATGGTGTGTCCTGTGACGTGTCGATGCGTAAAGAACTCAGCATGCCAGAGGCCGGGCATCGCGTCATGTCGAATACACTAATGAACATGTAAAAGGCCTACCCCAGACGCGTGGAGGCACACCTCAAGCGGGGCTATCGCAGGCTTGGCAACGTCGTGGCGTCGCGCGCTGTGTCAGCGCACCGATGAAGGCGGCGAGCGACAACGCCGCCACGACACCGCCATACACGTATGTCGTCGGCAGCAGCCCCATGTGCTGTGTCGCCACGCCGCCGACCATGGCCAAAAGGCTGGCAGACAAATAGCAAATGACGTAGAACGCCGCCATCAACGCCGAGCGCTCGGAGGGCGGAGCCAAAGGCATCACCGTACGCATGGCTCCCATGAACGCCGCGCCGAAGCCGATCCCCGCAAAGGCTGTGCCGCTCAACAGCACCGCTACGCTGCGCCAATACACACCTAACAACAGCACGCTCATGCCGACGATCAAGCAGCCCGTACCGATCAGCACGGCCACACGAGGCGGCTTGGCCCGCAGCGTCAACACACTGATGGCACCCACGCAGGGCAGCAGGAACGTAATCAGACAACCGATCAGCGGGTTATGGATACCGCTGACGGTCTCCACCAGCGTGGGGCCCAGCGACAGCGAGAAGCCGCCTAGCGCCCAGGACGAAATCACTGCCGACACCACGCGCATCAGCGGCCCTCGGACAGGCGGCGGTATATAGGCACGTGGCCGCAACGAGGCCCATGCGCCCGGGCGCGGCGTCACGCTCTCGCGGATGCGCCCTAGCAGCAGGCCTTGAACCACCAGAACCACGGCCAAGAGTGCGTACACCAGGTGCAGCGGCGCGGGCGCATACGTTACCAAGATGCCTGCAATCAGGGCGCCGATGCCCATACCGAAGAGCGGCGCGATACTCGCCATGACGGGTCCACGCTGGTGGTCGCTATCGAGCATGGCCGCCGCCAGCGCGCTGGTCACGACACCGGTGGCGATGCCCTGCAGAATACGCGCCAGCATGAGCCACGCCAGGCTATCGGCCCAGAAGAACACTCCCAGCGATAGGATTTCGCCCACGATCGCACCCGCCACCACTGGCCGCCGGCCGATATGATCCGACAACGATCCGGACACCAGTAACGCCACCAGCAAGGCGAACACGTAGCTGGCAAACACCAGTGTGAGCATCGTTGCCGAGAAGTGCCACGTCGTTTGATAGAGGCGATAAAGCGGCGTCGGAGCGCTGGATGCCGCCAGGAAGGTGATCATCAGGATGGCGTAATACGTCAGTTGCCCGAGGCGCGGCGCCGGGTAAGCATCCGTCGTACCCGTAGATGAAGGCGGTGTCATGATGAAGTCCATTAATGCTAAGATTATGCTTTAGTCGCAGTCTGAACTTAGCAGGCTCATAAAGCAAATATTTTGCGTTAGGTGACCATGGCCATCAAAGAAGCCGTTCGTCCCGGGGGACGCAGCGCGCGGGTGCAAGAAGCCGTGCATCACGCGGTCCGCGAGCTGCAGATCACCAAATCCCGCGAAGAACTCAGCGTGCCCCAGATCGCGAACAAGGCCGGCGTGACGCCGTCGACGATCTATCGTCGCTGGGGGAATCTTGCCGAGCTGCTGGCAGACGTGTCCCTCGAGCGCCTGCGCCCCGACGACGAACCGCCGCAGACCGGTTCCTTGGCGGGCGACCTACAGGCTTGGGGCGAGCAATATCTCGACGAGATGACCTCGCTACCCGGCCAGTGCATGCTCAGCGATATCATGGCCAGCGCCGAACGTGAACGACGTGAACGCTGCTACCGTTACAGTGAAACGATCATGGCGTGCTTGCGTGAACGTGCCGTGAAGCGCGGCGAAGCCACGCCATCGGTCGAGGACTTGATGGACGGCGTGATCGCGCCGATGACGTACCGGCTACTCTACGACCTCGATACGGCGACGCCCGCGCGCCTCAGTCGCTGGATCGCGCAGACGCTGCCAAGCGCCGACTCGCCCGACTAACCCCACCAGGGTCGCATTGACCCCGGTATCACGTCTGGCCATGCTCGAAGCACGACGCATCCCCTTGCCGTCTTCAGGAGTCGCTTCCATGGCCGATCATGCCGCTCGCACTCATCTCGCTACGCACGAGGTCACCAACCAGCCGTTGCTCGGTGGCGACCATGACCTCCTGGCAGAGGACATCGCCCTGCGTGAGACTCTGGCCCGCGAAGCCCCGGCTTGGGTCGCGACGCGCCTTGCCCCACTCGCCCGCGAGGCCGGGCGTGATACCTGGCAAGCCATCGCCGACGAGGCCAATCGCCATCCTCCCGAGCTACGTTTGTTCGACCGGCACGGGCGCAGGCTCGACGAAGTGCACTACACCGAGGCCTATCATCGCTTGATGCATCTCGCCTGCGATGGCGGCTGGCAGGCGGTGGCCTGGGAACATGAAGGCAACGGCGGTCATCAAGCGCATATCGCCGCGCTGTATCTCTTGACCCAAGTCGAGCCGGGATTCTGCTGCCCGATCACCATGACCCACGCCGCGTATCCGGTGCTACGCCACGACAGCGCCATACTCGAGACATGGGGGCCGCGCCTGCTGGCAAACGACTACGACCCTCGCGCCCTGCCCGCCGACGACAAGCGCGCGGCAACCTTCGGCATGGCGATGACCGAGAAACAAGGCGGCAGCGACGTGCGCCGCAACACCACCCACGCGACACACCAGTCGGATGGCAGCGTACGCCTCACCGGCCATAAGTGGTTCTGTAGCGCCCCGATGTCGGATGCCTTCCTGACCCTCGCACAAGACGACGCCGGCCTCGGTTGCTTCCTGGTGCCACGCTTTCGCCCCGATGGCGAACGCAATGGCATTCAGCTACAGCGCCTCAAGGACAAGTGCGGCAACCGCGCCAACGCCTCTGCGGAAATCGAGTATGCCGATGCCTGGGCGCACCCTATCGGCGAGCCAGGGCGCGGCGTCGCCACCATTCTCGAGATGGTCCAGCAGACCCGGCTCGATGCCGCCACTGCACCCGCCGGCATGATGCGCCAGGCGACGCTCGAAGTCTGGCGCCACGTTCAGGGCCGCGAAGCGTTCGGTAAACGCCTCGCCGACCAGCCGCTGATGCAGCGCGTGATCGCCGACCTGGCGCTGGAAACCGAGGCCAGCCTGGCACTCTGCCTACGCACGGCGCGCGCCTTCGATGGCGCCTCCCGAGACCCGCATGAGCACGCCCTGGCGCGCCTGCTCCCCGCGCTGGCCAAGTTCTGGCACAACAAGCGTGGTCCAGCGTTCATGGCTGAAGCCATGGAATGTCTCGGCGGTATCGGCTACGTCGAGGAGGCGCCGCTCGCGCGGCTTTACCGCGAGGCGCCGGTGAATTCGATATGGGAAGGCTCGGGCAATGTCATGTGCCTGGACGTGATGCGCGTACTGGCCCGCCATCCGGAAAGCATCGCCGCCCTGCGCCAGGAGCTCGCTCTGGCACGCGGCGCGCATCCCGATTTTGACCGGGCGCTCGAGGCCCTCGAACGATGCCTCAAGGCCACGCCGGACGTACTGGAAGCGCAGGCGCGCTGGTTGACCCAGCGCCTCGCACAATGCCTACAGGCCGCATTGCTATTGCGTCATGCGCCCATCGCCATCGGTGAGATCTTTTGTGCTGCCCGCCTCGGTGAGGAGGCTTCGCCGCTGTTCGGTGTCTTGCCGTCACACGCACCGCTGGACGCCATTCTTGAGCGAATCGAGACCTGACAGCAGTTTCAACGGCCCATCAACCGATGACGATGCGCAGCGCCAGCCCCAACAGCAGGACGCCCGTCGCCCGATTGATCCAATGCGCACGCGCCTGAAGCCAGGGCAAAACCGCCGAATGCGAGAGCGCCAGCGCCACCAGCACGTACCAGCCGGCATCGATCAGTGACGCGGTCGCCACGATCATCGCCTTGGCCCCCGCGCCCATGTCGGCGCTGACGAACTGGCTCAACAAGGCCACGAAGAACAGAATCAGCTTGGGATTGGCCAACGCCACCAATACGCCGTCCCGCGCAGCCACCCCAGGCCGGCTCGCCACACCGCCTGTTTCCAAGGCGCCGCCCCTGCCAGCGCGCAACGCCTTCACGCCAAGCCAGGCCAGATAGGCCGCCCCGCCCCAGGTGATGGCCTTGAACAATACCGGCTGATGCACGATGACCGCGCCCAAACCCCACACGGTCAGCGCCGCGTAGAAGCCTACGCCCGCCGCGTGGCAAACGCTCGCGACGACACCCGGTACGCGCCCGCCGCCTAATGTATGGCGCAGCACCATCGCCAGGCTCGGCCCCGGCGACATCGCCCCCATGGCGCAGACGGCCGCCAGCGACAGCCATAAACTCAATGACATCGCACAGGCCCCGTCATGAAATGAGCGTACAACTTAAAATCAGCGCTCAACTTAGCGGTCGGCGTCCTTCATGCGACCCTGACAGTCGCGCTCGATGACGTTGCGTTCACCCTCGTCGTTCTCGCGATACAACATGCCGTTGTCGCCTTTGGTGTGCCAGACGTAAGCGAGCTGTTCGTCGTCGCTGGCATAGCGCGCGCCGGAGCCCGAGGCGATTTGGTGCATGGGGATGGAGTCGTGACCGTAGCTCAGCATGGCGCGGTCAGTATCGGCGTCATATTGGAAATAGGTCACCGACAGCGATGTCTCCCCCTCACATTGGTAAATCTGGGTATGCTGATCGACGCGATCGGCATCGCCACCTTGCATGGCGCACCCTGTCATCAAGGTCGCTAGCGCCAACAGGGTAAGACTCACAGATTTCATCGGAACTCCTTATCCAGGATCTTTATCCAGGAATATCATGATGGAAGCGCAATACGACGCGACGTGCTCGAAGGCGTATCGCAGCTAATTTATGATCGTACAATAATATCGCAGACATCCTAACCTTAAACGACGCGTGCCGCGCCCACCTGCACAATATCATCGACACCTATCGCCAGATGGGGTTTACCACCGCCCTGGACGATCTCGGCAAAGGCCACGCCAATCTCGACCTGCTCGTCGACCTACGTCCCGACAAGCTCAAGATCGACCGCGCACTGGTCATGGATTGCCATCAAGACACACGCCGCCAGGTACTGCTCAAGGCGGTCGTCGATATTGCCAGGCAATTGGAAATCGACCTCGTGGCCGAAGGCATCGAGTGCCGGGAAGAAGCCCGCTGGCTCCATGAAGAGGCCGGCATCGTGCAGCACCAAGGCTTCTATTATGCGCGTCCCGCGTTCGAAGCACTGCCCCCTATTCATGGCTTCGCGGCTTCCTAGCCCCTAAATGCAGCGACCCCGACACGCATGCCGGGGTCGCTGTGCTTCTCCTACCCTATCGAGCCGTCAGGCATCGTCGGGCAACGCATAGGCGATCACGTAGTCACCGCTAGGGGTTTCCATGAAGTGGTGCCCCGTGGCGACGATCACCAGATACTGACGACCATTCGCCTCGTAGACCATCGGGTTGGCCTGACCGCCCGCCGGCAGCGGCGCTTGCCACACGGTCTCGCCACTCTCGATGTCGATCGCGCGGATCAGGTCATCGGTCGCCGCAGCGATGAAGATCAGGCCGCCGGCCGTGACCACCGAACCACCGTTATTGGGCGTGCCGATATCGATGGGCAAGCCGGAACGAATTCCCCACGGGCCGTTGGCGCGCGCCGTACCCAACGGGCGATCCCACAGCGTATCGCCACTGGCAAGCTCGATGGCGCGGATATGGCCATACGGCGGCTGCTTGCACAACATACCGGTATAAGGAACGCGCCAGCCGGCATTGACATTGATGGCGTAAGGCGTATTGGCCTGCGGATCGCCCGCGCCTTCGGCGCCGCCGCTGTCGCTATCGAGCTCCTCGCGAGGCTTCCAGCCCAGTTCATTGGCCACATCACGGGGCACTAGCTCATTGTAGTTGGGCATATCATTGTAGTTGGCGATCATCACGCCACGCCGAGGATCGATGGAGACACTGCCCCAGTCGGAGCCCCCATTATAGCCAGTGTACTGAATCCACGGCTGATCGGCGGTGGGCGGCGTGTACATGCCCTTCCAGCTGGCTTGCTGGTACTGGATACGGCAGAAAAGTTGATCGAAAGGCGACATGCCCCACATGTCCTTCTCGTTGATGTCGGGCTGACGCAGCGTGGCATAGTTCGAGAAGGGTTGGGTTTTGCTACGCTCCTCTGGCTCGGCGCCGCCCTGGGGAACCGGACGCTCCTCGGCGCCGCCGCCTAGCAGTTCGCCGGTCTCGCGGTTGAAGACGTAGATCTCGCCCTGCTTGGTGGGCATCACCAATGCCGGCACCTCGCCCTCGTCGGTGGGGAAGTCGATCAGCGTCGGCTGCGAACCGGGGTCATAGTCCCAGACATCCTTGTGGGCGGTCTGGAAGTGCCACTCGGGCAGCCCGGTCTCGACGTTGAGCGCCACCATCGAGCTAGCCCACTCGTTTTCTTCCGGCGTGCGCGAACTGCTCCAGTAATCGGCGGCGCTATTGGCCATCGGCAGATAGACCAGACCGAGCTGGCTATCGCCGGCGGCTGTCGTCCACATATTGGGAGAGCCACGCACATACGTTTCGTCACCGCTCAGCGGTTCGCTCTGCTCAGGACGACCCGCATCCCAGGCCCATTCGAGCTCGCCGGTCACGGCATCGAAACCCTTGATGACGCCGGAGGGCGGATAACGACGCTGGCCATCGAGCACCTGGTGACCGGTGACGACCACATCGCGCACCACCACTGGCGCGGAGTTGATGGAGACGTAACCGTCCGGCGTCTCGCCCATGTTCTTCTTGATGTCGACCTGGCCATCGTCGCCGAAACCGGTACACGGCTCGCCAGTCGCGGCATCGACTTCGAGCATACGACCATCGAGCGTGCCGGAAATGATGCGGGCGCGGCAGCTCTGCGAATCGCCATCATCGCCACTGGCCAGATCGTCGAGACGGTCATCCGGTACCTCATAGTACGTAACGCCACGACAGGCGGCTGTATAAGGAATCGCATCCTCGGATACTTGCGGATCGTAGCGCCAGTTCTCTTCGCCACTATCGGCATCGAGCGAGATCAGAATATTGCGCGAGGTGCATAGGAACACGTCGTCACCGACCTTGAGCGGCGTGGTTTCTGCGCCCCAGCGATGATCGAGCAAATCGCCGGTGCGGTATTGCCACGCCACCTCGAGATCACCGACGTTGTCCGGGGTAACCTGGTCGAGCGGCGAGTAACGCGTCGCGGCACTGTCGCGTCCGTAGGCGACCCAATCCTCATCGTCGGGCGTATCCGCGGGCTGGGCGCCGCCGACATCGGTCGCCAATGAATTCTCGGCGACGTCCGGCACGTCCTCGAGATGTTGATAACCGCGCGGCACGAACGCCAAGGCCCCGGCGACGATCAGCCCCAGGCACAACACGCCTGCCACCGAGAACCCCGCCTTGCGCGAAGGCCCGCCCCGAAGGCTCGGCATGACCAGAGCGACCAGAATGGCCAGGATCAACGCGACGTCGAGACGCGGAATCCAGCGCCAGTAATTCAACCCGGATTCCCAAGCGGCCCAGATCAGCGTGCCAATGAACACCACCCCATAAATCCAGGCACCGGAAACACGACCACGCAGCAACTGAACGCCGGAGACGAGCATCAGAATGCCCGCGATCGCGTAATACCAGGAACCGCCCAGTGACGCTAGATAAAGCCCGCCGCCGCCCAGCGCGAGGCCGGCGAGCGCAACGATAATACCCACCAGCTTGGCGAACAGCCCGCCAGCCCTGTGGGAAGATGTATTAGTAGCCAAAGCGTTTCTCCTTGAATGACCGTGATCCTTTGCATCGCCGGTAAAAGCGACACGCCACGCGGCTTTAGGCACGTTATCGACGCGCCCTGCCATCTTGATGGCTCGCCCTCAGGATAGAGCAATCAAAGCGTTTTACATAATTGGTTAATAAAAGATATAAAAAACGAAAGGCAGGCAGAACGCTTGGCACGCGCGCACGAACACGCGCGCACGAAAAAAATGGACGCATGTCTCATCGACATCATCAGGAAAAGAAGATAGATAGAAGCTTGTCTTGCTGGAATGACCAGAGGTCATGAAGGAAGGCTGGTGCCCGGGGTCGGACTCGAACCGACACGGTGTCGCCACCGGGGGATTTTGAAATATCCGCGATACCGGACACTAATCGCCTTTACCCGTCAAAACAGTAAGTTACGAAAGGCGCTTTTGACTGTGAGCGCCTTTGCCGGTCTTCGGCGTGGACACTTTGTGGTCACTTTCCACATGAGCGATTTTGAATTCGTCTTGAAAACTGTCACTGACGGCTTTTATCTGCAAAATCATGATGTTACGAAAAATTAAACTGCCAACATACGCCACGAGGCCTCAACGCGGTTGACAGTTGGTTGACAATTCTGACTATTCTCGGTCGTCATTTCGCTCTCTAGAGAAATCACCTTCTCCTAGGACTTCATTGAATAACCGTTGGAACCTTTTTATTATTTTTTCTGAGAAAAAACCTGTAATTGCTGAAACACCGGCGACCCCCCACACATTAAAAGTGTCTATGCTTGGCTCCTTCACAATCCCGGCTCTAAGCAGAAAAAACAAAACTATGGATACAAATAAGGCCACAAAAAGAGAGTGAAAAATCTTCCAAACGTCCGGCCCCATCTTACTCAACAGCGATTCACCAGAGTAAATTCGCATGACTCCACCAAGCATCCCCGATGAGCCTACCACCAAGAATATTTGGAAATCCCTAAGCGTGTCCTCATTGGAAATCGGCAGATTTTGAGCAAAAAACAGAGAAAACACAACAAGACCCACAACGCTAGTAACTAACATTATAAGCAGACTTTTTAAGCCTATCGCTGGCGCTTCATCCTTGTTAACAACCATGCCGCAAAATACTGCGACTATAAAAATTAAAAATAAAAATGCCGGCACTAATATGGTGATTAACAACCCATACTTAAAAACTAGGAAACTTAGAATCAATATATAAACAAAGGCCATCGCGCCATTAACGAGAAGAATGATCTTGTACTTCTCTTCATCCGTCCACAGCCTTACGCTATTATCTTTACTCATTTAGGTACCATCCCCTTTTACTCTCTCGACAATTTTGCCTTCATAATTCAGCCGCATTCGCTCTAATCTTATCCCAGCCACCTCGCACGCCCTATTAAGTATCCTATCCCGTTTTTGGCGTGCCGTGTGCTGGTGACTGGGATCATCCAGCTCTATGACGCAGCAAATGCGAAAATCATCCCTATAACAAAGCACAAAGTCAAAGTGCCATTGTGAAAGCTGCCTAAACAATGCATTAAATTCACGAGAACTCTTGGGATAAGCATCTTCATTCGGCTTGATGATATCGACGACCCGAACCTGAGAAAATATAAAGAACCGGTCTTTATACTTATTCTCTATAACTCGATAGGCTAGCTGTTCCGAAGGTGTCATCAACTGAGCTTTAGCAGTATATGCCTGTCCGGCGTCCATTAGATGTTCGGAAAGGTTCCTATCGTCTATCTTCGGCTCTTGCTTACCGCTGCTCTTGCCTCCCCACCCTTTCTTAAGTTCTTCCCAATCTTTTCTAAGCTCTTCGCCTACATCTTCCATGCTGTTCTTTTT
This sequence comes from Chromohalobacter beijerinckii, assembly GCF_023061185.1. GTDB lineage: Bacteria > Pseudomonadota > Gammaproteobacteria > Pseudomonadales > Halomonadaceae > Chromohalobacter > Chromohalobacter beijerinckii. The sequence continues at coordinate 83,791 of NZ_JAKGAK010000003.1, read as the reverse complement.
TCTATTTGAAGGGCTACCAAAAAGCCGCCTTCCTAGCCCCCATTCCAATGGTTCCCAGACTGTCACTGTTCCACAATAGGAAATTACCGAGATAGCCAAATAGCTCAATAAAGGGCTTTCTTTTATATAATAAACCAGCACAACCAGAGGAGTATTAAAAACTAATAACAGTGTTGCCAGTGTTATAACACTGCATATGGGCAACTTAATTTTAAGCCATTTCCTGCCAGCGCCTAACCACAGGCTAAACCATATGCCTGTTGCTCCTGCGAACGCTATTATCATTAATACTTCACTTAACGATGAAATTAGCTCCATATTAACACCGATATAAATTAATAATGTTTAATATAATTATCCAAACCCACCCTACGCGTACCAACTATCCACAACCCGCTTGGCTATTCGGTATCCGTTCCCGTCGGCTTAAAGGCGCGACGTGCCTTTTCTATCTCTGGGCTCACCTGCCCTGCTGCTTCGTTCACCTGGTCGGTCATCAGCCACAGCGTGTATTGCGGCCATTGACTGCATATCGCTTGCAGCAGATCTCCCTTAGGAACCCTGCCTGTTTGCTCTATGCCCTCGAGCGTTTTTTTAGCAATACCAACTACTTGCGAAAACTCAGCACGACCTGACGTTTCGACTTCTCTTATCTCGCGGATTTTTTTGGCAAGGTCGTTTGACATATACCTATCTCTGGGTATACTCGGATATAAGGTGTACTTAACTATGAGCATATGCGCAGTCTGACATAGCGCACAACACGCTCCTCAAAGACTAACACAGACAAACAAAGGCAGGTGACAGCATGGAAGAAACGAAAGCACCCCAGATTCCGCCCTTCGTGCCTGTCATGACCATCGAGCGGTTCGCCCAGATGTCCGGCCTAGAGGAAGGCGTGATTCAAGGCCACATCCGTCGTGGCTACCTCCCAACCATCAAGCTGGGCCGCTATCGCGTCATCAACCTGTCTTTGCTGCAAATGCAGTGCCTGGAAGAGGGGGACTGGTCATGAGCGTCTATAGCCTTCAACACGTGGATTCCACCTTTCCCACCCCCGCACGTTTCGTCCGGGTGCTGTGCCACGGCAAGCCCTCCGTGCGTGCCGCCTCCTGCGAGTTGAAAGACGCCCCTCGTCGTGGCATCGCCGCTACCGTGCATGTCCCTTACGTCGCCTACCTCGAAGCCCAGCAACGCTTTCAACGCGATGCCGACTTCGTCGCCGACGATGGCACCCGTCTTTACGACTTCACCTCCCAGGAAGACGCCCTTGCCTTCATGGCCTGGCTTTACGGTATCGACGCCCACGACGCCGCCTTGCTCCTGGCGACCGATACCCAGCACGACACCGAATCCCAAGCCGCTGCCATCCCCAGCGCATCCCCCGCCGTCTCCCACGGCATCCCCGAGGTCCCCAACGCTTCGGCCCGGAACGTGGTGCTTACCCCTCCCGTTCTCCTGGGCACCACCGCCCGGGCCATCTTTTTGGGCACCCCACTTATCCACCCCCGGAGGATCACCCAATGACCACTCCCAAAAAGTCGCCCGTTCGCGTGTTCCTGTATCAGCCGACCCACTCACGGTTGTTGATCCAGGCCGGTACCCACGGGCTTACCCCATCCATCCTAAGCGAAACGCTCATCATGGATGGCCTCTCACGCCTGGAGCGCGGCGATCTATCGGCACTCGATCCCAACACGGTTGAAGCCGCCACCCCGCGACCCAGCTCGGGGCTCTAAAAGATGTTTGTGCCTGCCCGTCACCCGTCGCCCGTCGGTCGCACGGCTTCCCGAGTCGGCGACGCCGCCCCCGTCATACCCTGCGCAGCACGGGTTGACGGGGGTGGCGGAGTCGACTGCCGTGCAACTCGACCGACGGGCACGGGGGCGGCGCAGGTACACGCCTGCCCGGAGCCCCGAGCCTTGAGGGAGCGGGCTTCGCGGTGTCTCCAAGGCCGGGACTACGGCCACGCCGCGCTTTTGTACGCCCAAGCCGAACACCTTTCCCGGATGCTCGGATTCGACGCATCCACCCTCGCAGAGCTAGCCGTGCTTGCTCACCACTGCTTAACCCGTGCAGCCCAGCACACACGCCAAGAAGGAAACCAAGACCATGATTAACACCATTACCGCCCACGTCATCGGCGCCACCCGCTACGAATTCGAAGGCCGTAAGGGCGGCAAACTCGGCATCATCGAAAAGGTCGATCCCGACAACGACAACCAGCTTGGCTTTCAATACGCCACGTTGACCGCGCCCTATGAACTGCTCGATCAGATGCACGCCATCGCCCCGCACCTGCCGTGCAATGTCGAGATCGACGCCGAGATTCGTTCCTCTCAGGGCAAGATGACCATGCACGCCATCGCCGTGCGCCTGCCTAGTAACCAGCGCCAACAAGGGCAGAACACCGCCCCCAAAACTGACGCGAAACCCGACGCCAAAAGCGCGTCATAACCCAGGATCCTGAGCCATGGACGCCGACCAATATCAAAGTCTGTGGCTCCTGATTTATTGCATCGGGCTCATGCTCTCTTTCGGGCTCGGCGCAATAAAAGGGGGCCAGCGATGAACGATGTCAGCTTCATCGTTAGCACCCTGTTCGGTGCCTATGCCCTTGGTTGGGTGTGGGGAAAATCAATGCTTACCTTCAAGCGATTTATGGAAGTCTCAACATGAAAGCTAAACTTCAGTACCTCCAAGCACTCTCGCAAAAAGCTGCCGCCAAGATCGCCACCGCTGGTGCATTGACCCTGAGCGGTATCGGTGTCGCCGCTGCCTCTGATGGTGGGGCAACCTCCTCCGCCTCCGAAGCCTTCGGCGAACTCCAATCTCAGGCCAGCCAGATGGCCTCCGATGCCTGGCCCGTCGTGGTGGGCGTCGTCGGCTCCCTGCTGGCGATCAGCCTGTTCAAGAAATTCGCCAACCGCGCTACCTAATCGGCCGGCGCATCCTGGATCGGGCTACCGATCATCCGGGGGCCTCACGGCCCCCTTTTCATGGGTAAGGTGGTATGAAGCTATCTCCAGGCGTATTTCTACTTCTGCTGACGCTCGCACTGTTCATGCAGGTTCCGCTATCGGCACCTATCAGGGCGGCTACTGGCGGTGGGGGCAGCGTGACCTCACATACCATTAAGCCATGGGATGAAGCCGCCGCCACCGCCAACCTTTACGCCAGGATTTATAGCTCTTGCGACGGCTACCCCTACAGCTACTTCAATATTTCGAATATCCGCCGCGTGAATATGAGTATGTTCTCGACGCGGTGGGCCATGAAGGCCACCGTCTCCTATCACTGCACCGATACACTGGTGACCGACCCCGATATCCTCTCGAGATACACCGAACAATACGGCATGCCGCTTACTGACGAACAATGCCAATCCCAATACGGCGGTTATTCCCGTGTCAATTATTCCCAGGGCGTAGACTCTAGTGGTAGCGGTGCCGTCGATACCGGCGCGTGTTCCATCTCCCTCGCCGATGATGAAGATCTAGAGTGTTTCGATAGGCCGAGCATCCCCACGGGCGGCTTTTGCTATGGCAACCGTGTTGCCACCTCGACGGGCGATCCCACCCAGGTTCCTACGCCCAACTCATCCGGCTCTGAAGATACTGACGACTTACCTGACTACCTCACCCCGGATTCCGATTGCCAGGTCAACTGCGTCACCTTCGATGGCACCACCTACAAAGTCGATCAATCGGCCATCGATACCGGTTACGTGAATTCCCCCGATCTCGATAACTCTGGCGGAGGTTCCGACGATGGCGGATCTAGTGGCGGTTCTGGCGGCGGCGATAGCGGTAGTGATGACGGAACTGATGGCGGCTCGTCTGGCGGTGGCAGTGACGGCGGCGATTCGGGCGACTCAGGCGGCGGTGGCTCTGGCGGTTCTGGTGGCGGTTCGGGCGGCTCTGATAGTGGCTCTGGCGACACCGGCGACGATGACGGCCTCGGCCTGGGCGATGTAATCGACGCCATCAACGACGGCTTTAACGGCCTCGTCGATACCTTCACCGACACCGAGGGCGCGCCCTCTGAAAACGAAATACGCGAAGGCTTCGATGGCGAGGGCGTCAACGATGATGTCATGTCCCAACTCGACGAAGACGCCACCGCCGCCCAAGGCGATCTTAACGACCGCTTTCGCGACTACTTCACCAATGAAGGCAGCGCACTCGGCCAGACCCTCGGCTATGTCCGCGACAAGGTCACGGGCCTGGTACCCGAGGTCTCCTCCGGCGGCTGTACGCCTCTTGTCTTCGGCAGCGGTGAACGCTCATTCACCATCGACTGCGAACACTTCAATCTCATCAAAGCCGCGCTTGCCTGGTTGCTGTACTTCTTCACCGCCTATCAAGTGACCGCGATTGCCTTCTCTTACCGTAACGGCTCGGAGGCATAACCATGGGCGCTTTATTACGTATTCTGCTCACCCGGTTGTCGCCGCTCCTGGAAGAGCTGCTTCGCCACTTCGGCACGCTCCTGGTCCGCTTCTTCCTGTGGCTCAAGGTCGCCCGCTTCGGGATCTTCCTCATCAAGGCCGGCGTCATCCTAGGACTCGTCGAAGTCATGGCGGATCTGATTGCCAGCGGGATAGATCGTCTCATCGTCTCCATGCCGCCCATGCTGGCCGATGGCATTGGCCGGGTGCTGCCAGATAACTTCTCGCTGTGCGTCTCCGCGATCCTGATGGCCAAGTTCGCCGTGTGGGCCTTCACGATCAAAGATCGCCTCATCGGCATGGCGGGGCTCTAATGGCTGTCTACGTCGTCACCGGCAAACTCGGCGCCGGGAAAACCCTCGTCGCGGTGGGCAAGATCAAGGACAAGCTCAACCGGGGGTGCCCGGTCGCCACGAACCTGGATCTTAATCTCGATAAGCTCATCGGCCCCACGCCCAAGAACACTCGCGTTTACCGCATTCCCGACAAGCCTCAGCTTGCCGACCTGGAAGCCATCGGGCAGGGCAATGACACCTACGACGAGGCAAAAAACGGCCTCCTGGTGCTCGACGAGTGCGGCACCTGGTTCAACTCGCGCGGCTGGGCCGATAAATCCCGCCAAGCCGTCATCGACTGGTTTCTTCACGCCCGAAAGCTCGGCTGGGACATCATCTTCTTGATCCAGGATCTCAGCATCATGGACAAGCAAGCGCGGGTCGCCCTGGCCGAACACGTCGTCTACTGCCGTCGCCTGGATCGCCTCTCGCTGCCCTTCATCGGCTCGTTATGGTCGATGTTCGCCGGGGGCAAGATCCCCATGCCCAAGCTTCACCTGGGCATCGTCAAATACGGCGATTCACCGCAAAGCCTCGTTGTCGAGCGCTGGACCTACACCGGTCGCCCGCTCTACGCGGCCTACGACACCAAGCAAGCCTTCTCCGATAACTACCCCCATCAAACCTACATGATGCTGCCGCCGTGGCTCACCCATGGCGTGTTTCGCGTCCCCCGCGATGCGAGGTTCTTCATGCGCATGACCCGGATTCACTGGAAACGCTTCAACCGCCCCTTGCTCACCCTGGGCGGCTTTCTCCTGGGGATCGTCCTCACTACCTCGGTGCTTGTCGTCGATCAGGTCAACGCCCGCAACGACGCCGCGCCCGATCCCGACGCCGCCCCGGTCGATCTCTCACGCTTCACCGATTACCGCATCACCGGTTACGCCCGCCTGGGTGACCGTATCGACTACCGCCTCACCGACAGCGACAACCAGCCCCACACCACCGACGACCTCGAACGCCAAGGCGTCTCCGTCGTCCCGGTCGCGGCCTGTCGCCTTCGCCTAGAACAGGGAGCCCAACATGTTGAAATCGGTTGCTAATCTTGGCCTTGCGCTCATCTTGAGTGGCACGGCACTACCCGCGATCGCCGTCCCGATCGAACTCCAGGACGCCGCCATTCAAGACGTGGTGCGTTGGTACTCGCAGCACACCGGCACGGCCATCGCCATCGATCCACGCGTGGACGGCACCTTGACCGCCTACGCCCCCGATGTGCCCGACGATCAGTTACCCGACTTCTTCCGGGGCGTCCTTGAGGCCAACGGCTACCAACTCGTCCCTGGCGATCCCCCGCGTGTAGTGCCCGGCGAGCAACAAAACGACTTCATGGGCCAACTGGACGTGCCGCGTACACCCCAGGCATCGCGTGTCCTGCCTGTGCAACACCTCCGCGCTCAGGATCTCGCGCCACTGGTCACGGCCTTTCTCTCGCAAACCACGTCCGGCAGCGTCAGCCCCGCCAAGGCACAGGTACTCAACGCCTCCAACTCACTCTTGGTCAGCGGCCCGGAAAAACGCCTCGACGCCCTGGAACGGCTGTTACCGCAACTCGACGTCACCCGCCCCCAGGTGCTGATTCGCGCCGTGCTGTTCGAAACCACCCAAGGCGACACCCTCGATTTCGGCGTGTCGTTCGGTCGCGCTCGCAGTGGCGCGGGTCTTGCCGGGGGCGTCAACACCAACAAGCTGGATACCTCGCTCGCCAGTCCGGGCGGTACCTTCGGGATCTTCGATGGCAACGTGCTGGCCGTCGCCCTCAACGCGCTGCGCAAGGACTCCCACGCCGATATTCTCTCCACGCCCCAAGTACTCGCGCTCTCCGGCGAACGCGGCAAGATCTCCGTCGGTCAGAACGTCCCCTTCATCACCGGGCGCGTTACCGGCGAAGCGGCCAGCGTCGACAGCCCCTTTCAAACCATCGAGCGCCGCGACGTGGGCATTCGCCTCGACGTTACCCCCGTCGTCACACCGGGGGGCCTGGTGGTCATGGACGTCTTCACCTCCTCGGACAGCATCGCCGACTCGCTCACCGCCTCGGATATCGTCACTAACCAACGCTCGATCAATACCACCGTGCAGATCACCTCCGGCCAGGCCGTACTCCTGGGCGGACTCATCAGCAACGAAAGCCGCGAACAGGAATCCAGCGTGCCCGGTCTCGGCGATATCCCGTTGATCGGTCGCTTGTTCCGCTCCACCTCCGATAGCCACCAACGCACCCGGCTTTACGTCCTGCTGCAAGCCACCGTGCTACCGACTCAGGAAGCTAACTCATGAACCAGCCATGCACAGCCCCACCAGACTATACGTATAGTCTGAGCCAGGTATGTACACGCAACGCCTGGATCCCCCTCGCCCAGTGGCTCGCGCTCCTCAGCATGTCGCTCGAGCACGTCACCAAATTTCTATGGCCCGCCTCCGCCTTCACGCCCTGGGCCATCCTGGTTGGGCGTATCGCTTTCCCGCTGTTCGCCGGCATGGTCGCTTGGCACTTGGTCTACAACACGCGCCACCCGATGCGCTACGCCCGTCGGCTGCTCTTGATCGGCTTCATCGCGCAACTGCCCTATGCCCTGGTCGTGACGCCCTTCACGCTAAACGTCTGCTATACCCTGGCGTTCGGGTTGTTCGCCGTGGCCCTGGTCGACCGGCTTACCGACACTCCTTCTCGGCTCGCCGCGGTCATCGTGCTTGGCTGTGTCGGGCTACTCGCGGGCGGCTCTTTCGAATACGCCCACCTGGGCTTACTCCTGGTCCCGGCCTACGTGCTGGCCTTCCGGCATCCGCACCACCTGGCCGCCGTGGTACCTCTCCTGCTGATTGCGGCCTTCATCAATGCACCGCCTCTAGCGCCTCTGGTCAGCCTGCTCACCGCCACGGCCTTGATCGTCATCGCCAGGCAACCCGCTATGCCCCTGCGCCCGATCATCCGCCTTCCGCGTCGTCTCTGGCTGGCCTGGTACCCGTTGCACCTCGCATTGATCGCCTTGTTATTGCCGCTCATTGGGCAGGCGAGACCCGCCCTGTAACACGTCTCGCAAAATACCCTTTATGGGTGCCGTTAATTGACAGTGTTGGACTTTATTGGAGTTTAGAAAAATGGACCGTTGGGAACGCTATTCGGTGGAATCGCTCGCGCAGGGAAACGGAGAGCAAGACGACAAGGGCCGTTTGTTTTTGAGTCCTCAGGGCCAACGCCAGCTAGGGGGAGTTCGCTTCCTGCATACCGGTGTCGACACCGTACGCCAGCTCTACAGCGGGCAACCCCACATGTCCCACCTCAACGATTTGATGACGCGCTATGAGGAAGGACGCGGGGCCACTGTACGCCTGTTCGGGCATACCTGGGTCATCGGGGCCGGGGCCAGTGGATCGGGCTTTCGCTATCGCCTGCAGAACAATGACCTGGGCGTAATCGTCTTCTTCTATGCCCGCCACGTGAAGGTCGAAAGCATCGGTACCCACGTCAAGGTCGAGCTGTCCCCGCACTTCATCCATGAGCGCACCCCCGACGACTGCCAAGCCTTCATGGACACCATTGCCACGCACCTGCTCGAGCACGTCGAACCTATCGGTTGTGCCGTGCATCTGGCCCTCGACGTCCAGGGCTGGGAACCGCCGAGCGACTTCATGGACCGCTTCGTTACCCGCTCCAAGAAGGTCATGCGCATCGACGGCATCGACGAACTCGCCTTTCAGCATGGCAGTATCGCCACCACCTACGGCCACGGCGAAACCTACATGTTCGGCACGGCGGGTGCCTTACAGTGCTGTATCTACAACAAGACCAAGCAGGCCCACGCCACCGACAAGCTTCACTTCTGGGAAAGCATCTGGACCACCACCGGGGGCGATGAGCCCTTTACCAGCGCCTACGATCCCGAGGCACCCGTCTGGCGTATCGAATTCCGCTTCCATCAATCCGTGCTCCGCGAATACGCCCAGGGCACCCCGGTCAACGTCGACACCGGCGAATGCCTCGACATGGATCACGGCTTCAAACGCTTCACCGACACCGTGCCCCACCTCTCTGGCATCTGGCGTACCGCCTTGCAGTCCTACCGCCTGGATCTCACACGCGGCAAGCTCATCGATGCCACCTGGCAACTGTTCCAGGAAGACGCCCGGTTCTACGCCCACACCCCGGATTTCTTCTACAAACGCGCCCGCAAAACCCCCGGCCTCGGCAACGAAAAGAACGTCGCCCTGGTCGTCGGTAACTTGATCTCCATCTACGCCCGTCAAGGCTTCACCGCTGCCCAAGCAATGCGCGGCCTTCATTTCTGCGGGGCCTGGGAAGACATCGCCAATTACTACCGACGCCGGGGTCTGGATCGCGCCCAGCTCCATGAACTCATAAGCCAACGCCTCGTCGAGCGACGATTGCTAGGGAAAGCGGCATAACATGACGATCAAGAAGACCAAGACCGGCTGGCAAGTCGACATTCAACCTGGTGGGCGAGGCTTCAAACGCTACCGGAAGTCGTTTAAGACACAAGGTGAAGCCAAGCGTTTTGAGTCCAAGGTTCGTGCCATAGTGGACGGCGGAGAGACCTACACCCCTCCGAAAAAGGACCGGCGTAAGCTCAGCCACTTCATAGAGTTCTGGTTCCAGGTCCATGGTGGCTCGCTGAAAGATGGCCAGGCTCGGCGCAAAAAATTGCACTACCTATGCGACCTGCTCGGCGACCCCATATTACTGACGCTCAAGCCAAGCGACATTGCCCACTTCCGTCAGCAACGCCTGGAAACCGGCAAGACTCCCAACACCGTTAACCACGATATTGGCTATCTGCGTGCCGTTGTGAATGTCGCCATTCGCATGGACGAGTGGAAAGGGGATAACTCCTTCTCAGCCGTGAAAGCCTTGCGCCTGCCGGAAAACGAACTGACCTATCTCAGCAATGAGCAGATTCAACGGCTATTTGAAGCGCTCAAGATCTCGCGCAGTCGCGATGTCAGCTTGATCGTATGGCTCTGTTTGAAAACCGGGGCACGCTGGAGCGAAGCACAAACGCTACGTAGTGAAATGGTGCGCAATCAAAGCGTCACCTTTGCCAATACCAAGAACGGGCGATCTCGTACCGTCGCCATTTCCGACGACCTCTACCACGCGCTTAAAGCCCATGGCCCTAGTGTTGGGCGCATCTTTCGTCATGACGCTTACGAGGCTTTCACCAACGCGCTGTCCAGGGCCGGCATCACTCTGCCCAGGGGACAACGAACTCACGTGCTCCGGCATACCTTTGCCAGTCACTTCGTCATGAACGGGGGAGATCTACTCACGCTGCAAAAGATCTTGGGCCATCGAACCCTACAAATGACGATGCGTTACGCGCACTTATCGCCAGGCCATCTCAAGGAGGCGGTCAAATTCGGCCCGCGAATCTCGGTTGACACTTCGTTGACACTTTAGGGAAAGCAGGCAAAACCAAGCGAGGGAGGGGAATGCTAAGTGCTTGATTTTGTTGGTGCCCGGGGTCGGACTCGAACCGACACGGTGTCGCCACCGGGGGATTTTGAATCCCCTGCGTCTACCAATTTCGCCACCCGGGCAGCGGAGACGTATTATACGGAGCAGATTGGCGACGTCAATCATTGGGCCTGACTTCGTCGCCTGTCTCGATTATCATAGGCCGCCTTCGTCGAGCGCACGCCGTGCGTGCCTCATCTCCGATTCAGTTTTCCGATTCCAGGTCGTCCTCTCCAACGCCATGCAGCGCGCCGATTTCCATTTCGATCTCCCCGATGAGCTGATCGCTCGTTACCCGTCCGAGACGCGCAGCGATTGCCGTCTACTGTGCCTGGACGATGAGAGCGGCGAGGTCCAGCACCGCCGTTTCACCGACCTGCTGACGCACCTCGAGCCCGGCGATCTGCTGGTGTTCAACGACACCCGCGTGATCCCCGCGCGACTATTCGGGCAAAAAGCCAGCGGCGGGCGCGTGGAGATGCTCCTCGAACGCCCGCTGGATGCGCATCGGGGCCTGGCGCATCTGCGCGCCAGCAAAGCTCCCAAGCCCGGCACCGAGCTGATTTTCGAGGGCGACATCCACGCGGTGGTCGAAGAGCGCCATGAGGGCTTGTTCGAGCTGCGCTTCCTGGGCGAGACGCCGATGATCGAATTGCTCGAACGTCACGGACATATGCCCCTGCCGCCTTATATCGACCGCGAGGATGAGCTCGACGATCGTGAGCGCTACCAGACCGTCTACGCCCGACGTGAGGGCGCGGTGGCGGCGCCCACCGCCGGCCTGCATTTCGACGAGGCGCTGATGGCGGCGCTGCGCGAGCGTGGCGTGGAGATGGGCTATGTCACCCTGCATGTGGGCGCGGGTACCTTCCAACCGGTACGCGTGGACGATATTCGCGAGCACCATATGCACAGCGAATGGCTGGAAGTCGACGAGACACTCTGTCGCCAGGTCGAGGCCACGCGGGCACGCGGCAAACGCGTCATCGCCGTGGGCACGACCAGCGTGCGCTGCCTGGAAACCGCCAGCCAGGGCCGCGACGACGGCCGCATCGCCCCTTACCGTGGCGATACCGATATCTTTATCTATCCCGGTTACGCTTGGCGCTGCGTCGATGCGTTGATCACCAACTTCCACTTGCCCGAATCGACCCTGTTGATGCTGGTCTCGGCATTCGCTGGCTATCGCCAGGTGATGCATGCCTACCGCGAAGCCGTCGCCGAGCGCTACGCCTTCTTCAGTTATGGCGATGCCATGTTCCTCAGCCGGACCGAGACGTCGCACCCTTTCCCCGAGACTCCTCATGCGTAACGAGGCACCCATGCGTAACGAGACTTCCCATGCGTAACGAAAGCTTCATGCGTTTCGAGCGCCTCGCCGAAGACGGCATGGCACGACGCGGCCGTTTGAGCTTCCCTCGCGGCACCGTGGAAACGCCCGCCTTCATGCCCGTCGGCACCTACGGCACGGTCAAGGGCATGACGCCCGAGTCGGTCGAGCAGATCGGCGCCGAAATCATCCTCGGCAACACCTTTCATCTCTGGTTGCGGCCGGGTACCGAGGTCATCGAGACGCACGGCGACCTGCATGACTTCGCCCAATGGCAAAAGCCGATCCTTACCGACTCGGGCGGCTTCCAGGTCTTTTCGCTGGGCGATATGCGCAAGATCACCGAGGAAGGCGTGCATTTCCGCTCGCCCGTGGATGGCGCCAAGGTCTTCATGGGGCCTGAGGAATCGATGGCCGTGCAGCGTTCCCTAGGCTCGGACATCGTGATGATCTTCGATGAGTGCACGCCCTACCCGGCCACCGAGGAAGAAGCCAAGCGTTCGATGGAGATGTCGCTGCGCTGGGCCGAGCGCTCGCGCATCGCGCATGGCGACTCGCCCTCGGCGCTGTTCGGCATCATTCAGGGCGGCATGTATCCCGAGCTTCGCGAGCGCTCCCTGAAGGGGCTTTTGGACATCGGCTTCGACGGGCTCGCCATCGGCGGTTTGTCCGTGGGCGAACCCAAGGAAGAGATGCTCAAAGTACTCGACTATTTGCCGGGCTGGATGCCGGACGACAAGCCGCGCTACCTGATGGGTGTCGGCAAACCGGAAGACTTGGTCGAAGGCGTGCGGCGCGGGGTGGACATGTTCGACTGCGTGATGCCCACACGCAACGCGCGCAATGGCCATCTGTTCACTGCCGAAGGCACCGTCAAGATCCGTAACGCCCAGCATCGCCACTCCACGCAGGCACTTGAAGCGGATTGCGATTGTCATACGTGCCAGCACTTCACGCGCAGCTATCTGCACCACCTGGACCGTTGTGGCGAAATGCTCGGTGCGATGCTCAATACCGTGCACAATCTACGCTATTACCAGCGCGTCATGGCTGGTTTGCGCACTGCCATTGAAGCGGGTACATTGACTGCCTTTGTCGAGGACTTCTACGCACGGCGCGGCATGCCGGTGCCGCCGCTGTCAGCGTAATCCAAGGCCATCCGGGATACGCTCTCGGGTCCAGGTTCACCCCCAACTACCATCCGGAGATAACAATCCATGCTGGAGTTTTTCATTCCCGCAGCTCACGCGCAGGATGCTTCCCCCGCGGGCGGCGGCATTGCCCAGATCGTCATGCTAGTCGGCTTCGTGCTGATCTTCTACTTTCTGCTATGGCGCCCGCAGTCCAAGCGTGCAAAGCAGCACAAACAACTGATCAGCAATCTGGCCAAGGGCGATGAGATCGTCATCGGCGGCGGCCTGATGGGACGTGTCACCAATGTCGGCGACGATTTCATCAGCTTGGAAATCGCCGAAGGCACCGAGGTGAACGTTCAGAAGAACTCCGTCGCCGCGGTATTGCCCAAGGGCACCCTGAAGTCCATCTGATCTCCTATCAGGAGGCGCGAAACCGCCCCTCCTCAACGCCACCGGCCATGCTCTATGGTCGGTGGTTGTCTTCTGCGTCAGCAACAAGGACAGGGCTTCCATGCTCAACCGTTATCCCCTGTGGAAGTATCTGCTGATACTCATCGTACTTCTCGTCGGCGTCATCTACGCGTTACCCAATCTTTACCCCGCCGACCCCGCCGTTCAGATCAGCAGTACCGCCAGCGGCACCGCACTCGATCAAGAACGTCTCGACCGCTTGACCCAAGCGCTCGAAGACGAAGGCATCGACGTCAAGCAAAGCGAACTGGATGGCAACAGCGCGCTGATTCGACTCGACGAGGCCGATCAGCAAATCGCTGCCCGTGACATTCTCGACGACCAATTGGGCGACGCCTATACCGTGGCGCTCAACCTCGCCGATGCGACGCCCGACTGGTTGGCCGGTCTTTCCGCCACCCCCATGAAGCTCGGCCTCGACCTCCAGGGCGGAGTGCACTTTCTGCTGCAGGTCGACATGGACGCCGCCGTCCAGCAACGCCTGGAAGCGAATGCCAGCGCCGTCCGCGACATCCTGCGTGACGAGCGTATCCGTTACCGTGATACCGAGATCGGCGACCGCACGATTACCTTCCAGTTCGCTAGTGAGGAGGATCGCAACGCTGCGCGCGATTTGATCGCCGACCAGTTCCCTGACTTCGACTACGAGAACGAAGACGGCAGTAGTGGTGCGGCTCTGACAATGACCTTCACCGAACAGGCCGTTCAGGCGCTGCAGGACTATGCCGTCAATCAGAACCTGACGACGATCCGCAACCGCGTCAACGAGCTGGGCGTCTCGGAACCACTGGTGCAACGCCAGGGCCCCAGCCGCATCGTCGTCGAGCTGCCCGGCGTGCAGGACACCGCCGCCGCCAAGCGTATCGTGGGGGCCACGGCGAACCTGGAGTTCCGCCTGGAAGCCCGCCCGGATACACCCGATCGCGAGGTCGAAACGCTCAACTTTCGCAATGACGAAAACCGCAGCGCAGAGTTGATGCGTGACGTCATCGTCACCGGCGATCATGTCTCCAGCGCTAGCCGCAGCTTCGACCAAAACAACCGTCCGCAGGTCAACATCAACCTCGATGGCACCGGTGGCTCGATGATGAGTCGCGCCACGCGCTCCAATATCGGGCGCAACATGGCGGTCGTCTTCATCGAGCACAAGACCCGTACGCACACGGTGATGGAAGACGGCGAAGAGGTCGAAAAGCGCGAGGCCTATACCGAGCGCGGCATCATCAGCCTGGCGACCATACAAAGCGCCTTGAGCAATCGTTTCCGCATCACCGGCCTCGATTCCTCGAGCGAGGCGGCAGACCTGGCCTTGCTGCTGCGCTCCGGCTCGCTGGCAGCCCCCATCTACTTCGCCCAAGAGCGCACCATTGGGCCCAGCCTGGGTGCCCAGAACATCAACCAGGGCATTCTCTCGGTAGAACTCGGGCTGTTGCTCGTGGTGCTGTTCATGCTGGCGCGCTACAAGGCCTTCGGCGTCGTCGCCAACATCGCGCTGGGGCTCAACCTGGTGCTGCTGGTTGCCGCGATGTCGATGCTCGGTGCCACGCTGACGCTCCCCGGGATCGCCGGGATCGTGCTGACCCTGGGCATGGCGGTCGATGCCAACGTCTTGATATTCGAACGAATACGTGAAGAGATCAGGGCCAAAATGCCGGCACAACAGGCCATACACGCTGGCTTCGAGCGCGCCTTCACCTCGATCGTCGACGCCAACATCACCACCCTGCTGGTGGCGGTCATCCTGTTCTCGATCGGCACCGGGCCGGTCAAAGGCTTCGCCGTCACGCTGTCGCTGGGCATTCTGACCTCGATGTTTACCGCCATCCTGGTCTCACGTGCCCTGATCAACCTCACCATCGGCGGACGCCCGCTGAAGAAAATCTGGATCTGAGGAGAGCGAGCGATGCGACAGTTAGACTTCATGGGCAAACGCCGCATAGCCTTCGCCGTTTCCGTGCTGCTCGCGGTCGTTGCGATCGGTGCCCTGGCGTTCAAAGGCCTCAACCTGGGCTTGGACTTCACTGGCGGCACGTTGGTGGAAGTCCGCTATGAGCAGGCCCCAGCCCTCGACGACCTACGCAGCCAGTTGGGCGACCAAGGCTTCGAGGATGCCCAGGTGCAAACCTTCGGCACCTCCAATGACATCCTCGTGCGCCTGCAGCAGACATTCGACAATGATGTCGGGCAACGCGTCGTGGGTATTCTGGACAGCGAGGCGAATCCGGTCGACCTGGTTCGCGCCGAGTTCGTTGGCGCGCAGGTCGGTGATCAGCTACGCGATCAGAGCGGCATGGGCATGCTGCTGGCCCTGGCGGTGGTCATGGTGTACGTGGCGTTCCGCTTCCAGTACAAGTTCGCGCTCGGCGCCTTGATCTCTCTCGGCCATGACGTGGTGATCATACTCGGCATCTTCGCGCTGTTCGGGCTGGATTTCGATTTGACGGTGCTGGCCGCCATATTGGCGGTGATCGGTTACTCGCTCAACGACACCATCATCGTCTACGACCGAATACGCGAGAATATACGCAAGTCGCAAATCGACGACATGGCGCAGATATTCAACGAGTCGATCAACCAGACTCTGGCGCGCACCATGGCGACATCGGGAACGACATTGCTGGTACTTCTGGCCCTGTTCTTCCTCGGCGGAGACATGATCCACAACTTCTCGATCGCCTTGATACTCGGCGTCGTGGCGGGGACCTTCTCGTCGGTATACGTGGCCGCCGCGTTGTTGCTGGCCATCAAACTGCAGCGCCAGGACCTGATTCCATCGAAGAAGGAAAACGACGAGGAAGAAGAACTGCCTTAGAACTCGTCGGCCTAGCCGTTCAGTATCCGATACGCCTCCCTCCGGGGAGGCGTATTGCGTTGGGTGGACTTTTTTGCGCTAGAGGCTAGTCGCGCGGGACGATCTTCAGCCCATGACGGCGCAGCTTGCGCACCACGCTAGGCTGGCTGATACCCAGGCGCTCGGCCATGGCGTAGGTACTCGACACCCGCATCGCCAACTCGCCAAGGATCTCGGCCTCGACGGTCTCCAGTGTCTCGCGTAGGGAGCGCCCTTCTTCTAGCGTCGCCAGCGGACTAGCGACGCGTGTCGATGTGCTCACGCGTGCTGGCGCCACGTCACGTTCTTCCATTGGCGCGCCGATGACACCCCCCTCGGCCGACAACCAGGCGCGTTCGAGCCAGTTTTCCAGCTCGCGAACGTTTCCCAGCCAGTCGCCCCCCATCAACTCCGGCCACACGCGAGGATGCAGCACCTTATCCATGCCATAGCGCTCGTTGAGCCGGGCGAGCTGGCGTTCCGCCAGGCCGGGAATATCTTCGCGACGCTCGCGCAAGGGCGGCAGCGTGACGGGGATCACATTGAGCCGATAGTAGAGGTCGAGGCGAAAACGCCCCTCCTCCACGCGTTGCGCCAAGTCCTGGTTGGTGGCGACCACCAGGCGAAAATCCACTCGCCGCGAGCGCGTATCCCCCAGCCGTGTCAGGTAACCGTCCTGGATCACCTTCAGCAGTTTGCTTTGCATGGCCAGGGGCAACTCGCCGATCTCGTCGAGAAATAGCGTGCCCTTGTGGGCCTGCTCCAGGAGCCCGGCCTTGCCCATGCGCGCAGCACCGCTGAACGCGCCGGGTTGATAGCCAAACATCTCGGATTCGAACAGCGACTCGGGGATCGCCGCGCAATTGACGTCCACGAAGGCGCCATCGCACCGCTGGCTCCAACGATGGAGCTGGCGCGCGAAGGCTGTCTTGCCAACCCCCGACTCTCCGAGCATCAGTACCGTGGCATCGGTCGGCGCCACCCGCTTGATGAGCTGCGCTACCTCATGCATGACCTGGCTGCGGACCTCCAGCGACTCCAGCTCTAACGCGTCTCCCGATGCCGGAGCGCCACCACGCTTGAGGTGTTCGTTGAAGCGCCGCTGGAGCAATGCATATTCGTCCTGCAGCAACCGCAGGTCGGTCATGTCCATGGAGCGACTGATGACGCGCACTAAGCGCCCGGATGAATACACCGGGTATGCCTCGGCGATGACCTGGCGTCCCGTGCCGGTGCGCTGCATGACCTGCGCCGGCTGACCGGTGCGGATCACCTCGAGCGAGACCGAGGGCGATAGCACGCCACGCGCCTCCAGCTCGTACACCGTGGTCGCACACAGCGCCTCACGGCTCATGCCGTAGACGGCGGCACTTCCCGGGCTGACATCCAGCACCTGGCCATCGACATCGACGATGAAGACATGATCGTGCCCGGTGTGCACCAGCGCCTTTAGAGTCTGGGCCTCGATATCGTGGTCGGGCATGTCACCTCTCGATTCAGTATTGCATCGTAATCCGATAGTGAATCACTCAAGGCACGATAACAATACATTTTTGCATCACCTTTCGTGCTAACCCATTGATTTTTCGTTAGCGAGACTTGGCATGTTTCGTGCTACTTCATACTGGAGTACAGGCAAGTGCCACAAAAAACCGCGCTGACTGCCAGGAGAGATGCATGAGCGAGCACGACACCCCGCGTTTCAACCAACCGCTAGGTGGCAACGACATGCCACGCTTCGGCGGTCCCGCCAGCATGATGCGCCTACCGACGCAGGAAAGCGCCCAGGGACTCGACGCCGCCTTCGTGGGCATCCCCATGGACATCGGCACCTCGAACCGTCCCGGCACCCGCCTCGGACCGCGCCAGATTCGCGATGAATCGCGCATGCTGCGTCCCTACAACATGGCCACTCGGGCGGCCCCCTTCGACAGCCTGCAGGTCGCCGATATCGGCGATGTCCCGATCAACACCTTCGATCTCAAGAAAAGCATCGGCATCATCGAGAACTTCTACCACGAACTGCTCTCGCACGACGCCGTACCGCTGACCCTCGGCGGCGACCACACCCTGACCTGGCCGATCCTGCGCGCCATGGCTCGCAAGCACGGCCCCGTCGGCCTGATCCACATCGACGCCCACGCCGACGTCAACGACCACATGTTCGGCGAGGAAGTCGCCCACGGCTGCCCGTTCCGCCGCGCCCAGGAAGAAGGCCTACTGGACAGCCAGCGCGTGGTGCAGATCGGCCTGCGGGGCACCGGCTACGCCGCCGACGACTTCGACTGGTGCCGTGAGCAAGGCTTCCGCGTCGTGACCGCCGAGCAATGCTGGCATAAGTCGCTGGAACCTCTGATGGCCGAAGTCCGCGAGCAGATGGGCGATGGCCCGGTGTACGTGTCCTTCGATATCGACGGGCTCGACCCATCGGTGGCACCCGGCACCGGCACCGTCGAGGCCGCCGGCCTGACCATGCCGCAAGGGCTCGAGATCGTGCGCGGCATCCAGGGCCTCAACATGGTCGGCGGCGACCTGGTCGAAGTCGCACCGCCCTACGACACCAGCGGCAACACCGCGCTGATGGGCGCCACGTTGCTCTATGAAATGCTCTGCGTGCTGCCCGGCGTCAAGCGCCGCTAAGCCCATGCCCCCGATACCGGGGGCCATACAACAACAAGTGGTGACACCTATGTCTGCATCCCTCGATTCAACCGCACCTAGCGGTGGAACTCCCGACAACGCGCGTCTGACGCCGCGCGGGCTTTTCAAGTTTCTCATCCCCTCGCTGATCGGCATCGGCATGTTTCTGGTGCCCTTCTCGACGGGCGACACCATCAATATCGGCATGGGCCTGCTCGCCGATGGCCTCAAGGCACTGCTCGGCGACACCCTGCCCGCCATTGCCGTCGCCGTACTATGCGCTTCGGCAGTGCTGACCCTACTCGTCAAATGCGCCAACCCCCGCTGGGCCCGCGAGAATGCCTGGGGTGAACTGTTCAACGTCGAACCGCTATGGATGGCAATGCGCCTGCTGGGCGCCGCCTTCGCGGTCATGACCTATTTCCAGATCGGTCCCGAGTTCGTCACCGCTTCGTTCACCGGCGGGGTAATGCTCAACGACCTGGCCCCCGTGCTGCTGACGTTCTTCTTCTTCGCCGCCATTCTGCTACCTTTTCTGGTCGACTTCGGCTTCATGGAGTTCATCGGCAGCCTAGTCCGCACGCCATTCCGCAAGATTTTCGGTCTGCCAGGACGCAGCGCCATCGACGCCACCGCTTCGTGGATGGGCTCAGGCACCGTGGGTGTGCTGATCACCACGCAGCAATACGAACAGGGCTACTACAATCGACGCGAGGCCTCGGCCATCGCCACCAACTTCTCCATCGTCTCGATTGCCTTCGCGCTGCTGGTGACCAACTTCATCGGCATCAACCACCTCTTCGTGCCGTTTTACCTGACCGTGGTCGTGGCGGGGTTGGTGGCGGCGGTGATCGTGCCGCGCCTGCCGCCACTCTCGCGCAAGCCGGACACCTACTACGAGCCGGTGGGTTGCCGACTCGCCGAGGAACGCACCGGCACCAAGGGCCTGTTCCGCTACAGCCTGGGCATGGCGGTCGACCGCGCCGACAAGGCACCGGGACCGCGTCAGTTGTTGCGGCATGCCCTGCTGAACGTGGCCGACATCTTCTTCGGCCTGCTGCCTCTGGTCATCGCCATCGGGACCGTGGCCCTGATCCTGGCCGAGTTCACACCGCTGTTCACCTGGCTGTCCTATCCCATGGTGCCAGTGCTCGAGTGGATGCGAATCCCCGAGGCCACCGCGGCCGCTCCCGCGACCCTGGTGGGCTTCGCCGACATGTTCCTGCCCGCCGTGCTGGCCAGCGACATCGAGAGCGAACTGACTCGCTTCGTGATCGCCTGCCTGTCGCTGACGCAGTTGATCTACATGTCGGAAATCGGCGCCTTGCTGCTCAAGTCCAAGATCCCGCTCAAGCTCTGGGAGCTGGTGGTCATCTTCTTGCTGCGCACCGCCATCACCCTGCCGATCATCGTCGTGATGGGCCACTGGCTGGTCGCTTAAGGAGCGCTCCATGACACACGAGACATCCGCCTCTACCCAGATCAGCTGCGCCGAGGCTCTGGTCCGGCTGCTGCGTGACCGCTACGCCGTAGACACCGTCTTCGGGATCCCTGGCGTGCATACCGTGCCGCTCTATCGCGGCCTGGAGGCAGGCGGCCTGCGTCATGTCACGCCGCGCCACGAGCAGGGCGCGGGCTTCATGGCGGACGGCTACGCCCGCGCCAGCGGCAAGCCCGGGGTGTGCTTCATCATCACCGGGCCGGGCATGACCAATATCGCCACCGCCATGGGTCAGGCGCTCGCCGACTCGGTGCCCATGCTGGTGATTTCCAGCGTCAATCGCCGCGACACCCTGGGACGCGGCCAGGGTCGCCTGCACGAGCTGCCCAGCCAGCAGAACGTGCTGGCGGGCGTCAGCCGTTTCAGCCACACCCTGCTCGACCCGAGCGCCTTGCCGGAGGTGCTCGCCCGCGCCTTCGCGGTGTTCCAGTCGGCGCGACCCGGGCCGGTGCACATCGAGATCCCCATCGATCTCTTCGAGGCCCCCATCGACCTCCCCGACACCGCCTCGCCGACACGACTATACCGTGCCGGCGCACATCCCAAAGGCATCGCCCTGGCGGCCGAATGGCTGCGCCAGGCGCAGGCGCCACTAGTACTGCTGGGCGGGGGCTGCGCGGAGGCATCAGAAGCGGCGCGCACCCTGGTCGAGCATCTCGACGCGCCGGCCGTGACCACGATCAATGCCAAGGGCGTGCTCGGGCGCGGGCATCCCCTCGACCTGGGCGCCAACGCCACCTGGCCCGAGGTCCGCGCCCTGGCACGCGATGCCGACGTCATCCTCGCCGTGGGCACGGAGCTCGGCGAAACCGATTACGACGTGGTATTCGACGACGGCTTCACCTTGAACGGTCGCCTCATCCGCATCGACCTGGAGGCCGAGCAACTGGTGCGCAACCAGGCGACGGCCCTGGGGCTGGTCAGCGACGCCCAGGCCGCGCTGGAGGCACTGACGGCGCATTTCCCCGCGCCGCTCGCGCGCCAGGGGGCGGCCCGCGTGCGCGCCGTGCACGAGGCGCTGGCCCTGCCGCAACGCCCGGACATGGCGCCTTTCGTGCCGCTTTACACGGCCCTCGACAAGGCACTGCCGGAGGCCATTCTCGTCGGCGACTCCACGGCGCCGGTCTATGCCGGCAATCACCTCGTCGGGCGCGCGGCGCCGCGGCGTTACTTCAACGCCTCGACCGGTTACGGAACCCTGGGATACGGCTTGCCGGCGGCGCTGGGCGCCCAGCTCGCCGCTCCCGGCACGCCGGTCGTGGCTCTGGTCGGCGACGGCGGCGCGATGTTCACCCTGAGCGAGCTGGCCACGGCCGTCGACGAAGGCCTGCCGGTCGTCGTGGTGCTCTGGAACAACAGCGGCTATGAGGAAATCCGCCGCTACATGGATGCGCATGGCGTCGCTCGCGTCGGCGTCGACCCCACGCCGCCCGACTTCCAGTGCCTGGCCGACGGGTTCGGCCTCGCCTCGCATCGGGTCGAGTCGCCCATCGCGCTGGATCTCGCGCTCAGCAAGGTCTCGCGCACCTCGCCGACGTTGATCGAGATCGACGCCGAACGCTGGCAGGCGGCACTCGACTGAGGCGCCAACCGCGGCCCGAGAGCCGTCTCGGAAACAACGGTTTTCCAAAACACTACAAGGACAACACCATGGCTTTCTTCCATCGTCTGCTCGGTCAGGACACCCTCGACGACCACCAGCACAAGAGCCTCGGGGCGTTCGGCACTGTCGCCCTGTGGCTCGGCGCCAACGTCGTGGTCACCACCATCCTCACCGGCATGCTCCTGGTGCCCGATCTGCCCTTCACGACCGCCATGGGCAGCGTGCTGATCGGCTCGTTGATCGGCGCCATCCCGCTCCTGCTGGTCGGGCTGATGGGCCAGCGCACCGGCCTGCCCTCCATGGCGTTGACCCGGCGCGCGTACGGCCCGCTCGGCAGCCGGCTGATCTCGCTGGTCAACATGGGGGTACTGATCGCCTGGAGCTGGATCCAGGCCCTGCTCGCCGGCATGAGTCTCGACTACGCCATCCAGGCGACCACCGGTTACTCCAACCTGCCCTTGATGACCATCCTCTGCGAGACCGTGGTGGTCCTCATCGTGCTGCGTGGCCACCTGGGCATCGAGCGGGTCGAACGCTGGGCGGCGATGGCCATGGTGGCGCTGGCCGCCGTGGTGCTCTACCAGTTGAACCTCCACTACGATGTCTCGACCCTGCTGGACATGCCGGTCGAGGCCCGTAACGGCATCACCCTGGGCATCGCCTTCGACATCGTCATCGCCACCGCCTTCTCCTGGATCTCGTCCTCGGCGGATTACAATCGCAACTGCAAGAGCGGCGCCATCGCCGTCTGGGGCACCTACCTTGGCTACGTGATGGCCGCCATGATCGCCATGGGACTGGGCGCCGCCGTTTCCGGACTGTCGGTCATGAACGGCATGGAGCAGACCTACGACCCGACCCGGCTGCTCTCCGGTTTCGGCTTCGGCCTGCCCGCGGCCCTGGTCATCTTCTTCTCCGTGATGACCACCAATGTCATGGCCGTCTACAGCGCCACCCTGTCCTGCATGAACGTGTCGCCCGGCATGACCTTCTGGAAGCCAGCGCTGATCATCGGGGTCGTGACCGTCTTCGGCGCCCTGATTCCCGGCATCCTGGACCAGTTCCAGAACTTTCTGCTATTGATAGGCGCGCTGTTCATCCCGGCCTTCTCGGTGATCATCGTCGATTACTACCTGGTCGGTCGCGAGGGTTACAGCCCCGAACTGCTCAAGGCGCGTCACCAGCTGGGACGCCCCACCGCGCCGGTGGCCATCGGCGCCTACGTGATCGGCGCCTACGTGATCGGCGCCGGGCTGGCCGCCTACTGGTCGCTGGTCGCGCCGCTGGCCTTCGGCGCCGGGCTGGCCGCCTACTGGTCGCTGGTCGCGCCGCTGGCCTTCGGCGCCTCGCTGCCGGTCTTCATCATCACCGGCGGCCTCTACTGGCTCGGCGCCATGCTGTTGACCAAGTCCCGCGCGAACGCTTCACAGACCGCAGGAGAGTGACACCGATGAGACTGATGCTGGCGCAAACCGACCCCGTGTACGGCGACGTGGCCGCCAATCTGGCGTCTCTTGCGCGCCAGTGCCAGCAGGCAGCGGCGGCCGGCGCGGACCTGTTGGTCCTCCCCGAGCTCGCCCTGAGCGGCTACAACATCTTCGAGCGACTGGAGGAACTCGCCGAGCCGGTGGGCGGCCCGATCGCCCAGCGGGCCGCCGAGCTCGCCGCCGAGTACGAGCTATTCCTGCTCTTCGGCCTGGCCGAGCGGCAAGCCGACGGACGCCTGACCAATTCCGCCGTGCTGATCGACGACCGGGGCGAGCGTATCGCCACCTACCACAAGCGCCAGCTGTGGGATCGCGAACATGCCTTCTTCACCGCTGGCGAGGACTGCTGCGTGGTGGATACGCGCCTCGGCCGCCTCGGCCTGATGATCTGCTATGACAACGAGTTTCCCGAGGTGGCCAGGGCGCTCGCCACTCAAGGGGCTCAGGTCATCCTCTCGCCCACCGCCAACATGGTGCCCAATGCCGAGCGCCAGGCGCTGCAGATTCGGGCCCGGGCCCTCGACAACCAATGCTTCGTCGCCTGCATCAACCGGGCCGGCGAGGAAGCCGAACTGCGTTATTGCGGCAACAGCCTGATAGCGGGACCGGATGGCGAGGTCCTGGGGCGCCTCGGCGACACGGCGGGCAGCCTGGTGGTTGACATCGACCTGCGTCGCATCGACGCAAGCCGCGCCCACCAGGACTATCTCCAGGACCTCAGGCCGATGCCGGAGACAATCGCATGAGCCGTTTCTCGCTTCCTCAAGGCGATGCCGCGAGCTGGTATCGCACCAAGTCGCTCGATGACGGGGTCACGCATATCGACGAGCCCGCTATCAAGCCGTTCTACCGCTGCAATATCTGGCACGTGCGGGGCC
Organism: Chromohalobacter beijerinckii; assembly: GCF_023061185.1. Lineage (GTDB taxonomy): Bacteria > Pseudomonadota > Gammaproteobacteria > Pseudomonadales > Halomonadaceae > Chromohalobacter > Chromohalobacter beijerinckii. The sequence goes on along the minus strand of NZ_JAKGAK010000003.1, from coordinate 59,651 downwards.
GCGAGAGAGACTTGCTGGTGGACTTCGGCCTGGGTGCCGTGCCGCTGCGCCGGCAGGTCCCGCTGCTCAGCGAACGCGACCTGATCGCGGTGGCGAGCCACACCCACTTCGATCATATCGGTAGCGCGCACGAGTTCGACTGCTGCCATGTGCACGCTGCCGAGGCCGATATCCTGGCCGATCCGGACAACGCGCGTACCCTGGCCGACGCCTTTCTCGACGACGCCATGTTCGATGCCCTGCCGCCGGCACCCTTCGAGCATCATCGCTACCGTATCGCCCCGCCGACGCGTATCGCCACGCTCGAGGACGGCGAGATCATCGACCTCGGTGACCGCCGTTTCGAGGTCATCCATACGCCGGGGCACTCCCCCGGCGGCATCGCGCTCTGGGAAGCCGCCAGCGGCATCCTGATCTCGGGCGATCTCATCTACGACGGGCCACTGATCGAGGATGTCTATCACAGTAACGCCCGCGATTACGCCGCCAGCATGCGCCGTCTGCGCGAATTGCCCGCGCGCGTCGTCCATGGCGGTCATTTTCCCAGTTTTTCCGGGGCACGCCTGCACGCCATGATCGATGACTGGCTGCGCGACCACGCCCTCTGAAGGAGCCACCATGCAAGCACTCGACCACCAATTCATCGATAACCGCTGGGTCGCGAGTCACGGCACTCGACGCCTGGCGGTGATGGACCCGTATCATGAGCGCCAGATCGCCGAGGTCACGGCCGGCGATGCCCGCGACGTCGAGGCGGCCGTCGAGGCGGCACGCCGTGCGCTGCCCGGATGGCATGCCCTGGGCGGCGAACGTCGCGGCACCTATCTGAATGCGCTGGCCGACGCCCTGACGGCACGCCGCGAAGCCTTGATGGAGCTGTCCGCGACCAACAACGGCAAGGCGCTCGCCGAGGCCGGCATCGATCTCGACGACGCCATCGCCTGCTACCGCTACTACGCACGTCAGGCCGGCGACCTGGAAGCGCGTCAGGGGCGTCGCATCACCCACGACATCGAGGGCGTCGACGCCTACTGCTACGAAGATCCCGCCGGGGTGATCGGCCTGATCACGCCGTGGAACTTCCCGCTGGTGACCAGCGCCTGGAAGATCGCGCCGGCCCTGGCGGCGGGCTGCACGGTGGTCTTCAAGCCCTCCGAGGTCACGCCGCTGCCGGAACAGACCCTCGCCGAGATCGCCCTGGAGATCGCGTTGCCGCCAGGCGTGCTCAACCTGCTGCATGGCGATGGCGACGGCATCGGCATACCGCTGACGCATCATCGCGGCATCGACAAGCTGTCGTTCACCGGCAGCAACGCCGTGGGCGAGCGCGTCATGCAGGCCGCCGCCGAGGGGAGCCGCGGCGTGTCGCTGGAACTCGGCGGCAAGTCGCCGATCCTGGTACTCGAGGATGCCGAGGTCGAACAGGCCGCCGACTGGGTCATGGCCGGCATCTATTTCAACAGCGGGCAAATTTGCTCGGCGACCTCGCGGCTGATCGTGCACGAGACCCTGGCCGACGCGCTGTACGAGGCACTGGCCACGCGCATCGACGCCATACGCCTGGGCGATCCGCTGGGCGAGAACACCGACATGGGACCGATGACCAGCCAGCGTCAGCGCGATCGCGTCCGCGACTACCTGGCCGTCGCCGAGCGCGAGGGTCTGGATGCGGTGCGCGACGCCCGCCATCGCCAGTTGCCGTCGCAGGGCTATTTCATCGCCCCGACGCTGTATCGCGACGTGCCCACCGACAGCCGCCTGTGGTGCGAGGAGGTCTTCGGTCCGGTGCTGTGCGCACGCAGCGTCGCCTCCGATGACGATGCCATCGCCCTGGCCAACGACAACGCGTTCGGCCTGGCCGCCACGGTCATCAGCGGCGATCCGCAACGCGCTCAGCGGGTCGGCCGTGCATTGCGCGCCGGCAACATCTGGTACAACAGCGAGCAGATCGTCATGCCCGAGGCCAGCTGGGGCGGCTTCGGACGCAGCGGCATCGGCCGCGAGCTCGGTCCCTGGGGGCTGGCCGCCTATCTGGAAGTCAAGCACCTGATCGGGCCGTCGGGCTGACCCATACAAGCCGCAAAACGAAAAATACCCCGCCGAACACGATGTCGGCGGGGTATTTCGTGCGGATCAGTCCAAAGGACTTACATCCGCGGCTTGAGCTGCTGTACCAGTGTCTTGTAAAGGCGCGGCGTAGCAGCCATGAGATTCTGTTCGATACTGACCGTAGGGCTACCGTCCGGACCGCCCAGCAGCGCTCCGGCCTCCTTGAGGAGGAGGCTACCGACCAGTTGATCCTGTTCTTCGAGCCCCAGCACGAAGGCGGCATCGACACGGCCGGCAGCGAGTTGCGCGAGATCCAGGAGGCCACTACCGCTGCTGAGGAAGTTTTCGACCTGCGGCCCGAGGGCTTGGACCAAGGCCAAATATGTCGGGAGATGGCGCGAACGCAGCCAGGGCTCCGGCAAACCGGCGGCAATGCGTGCGCCCTCGACTGAGATGTGATTGGGCACACGAATGCGGCGCCCATTGAGCTGCGCGCCACGCCCACGGCTGACGAGATATTCATCGTCGCTGAAGGGGCAGACAATCACCGCATGTTCGGGCTTGCCTTTGACCAGACAGATCACGGAAATGGCAAAGTTGGGCGATGCCACGGCCAGGTTGGAATAGCCGTGGAACGGCTCGATACGCCAATGGAAATCGGCACCTTCACCTTCGCCGTCACGGTGCGCCGTATAGCGACCGGAAAGGCCATGCTGGGGATAACTGCGACGAAACTGCGAGTCGATGAGCGTTTCGGCATTACGCGCGGTATCTGCCAGCAGCTGATCGAGCTGCTGGTCGCCACGCGCGACTTCGATGCGGTCGCGAGCACGCACGAACTGCTCGGCGGCACTACGCGCGGCGCGCAGTGCGAATTGAACCATGGGATGCATGATACGGGCCTGAATCTCGGAAACTGTTAAAGAACGTCGCGCATCCTAGCAGAAGGCGCCCAGGACGGGAAGTTTCGCGGCCTCAAGCCATGATAGACTCGCCATTCGTTTCTCAGCCGCGCGCCCTATCATCATGCTCGACAAACTGCGTATCGTTCTCATCGGCACCAGCCATCCCGGCAACATCGGCGGCACCGCCCGCGCCATGCATAACATGGGCCTTGCCGATCTTGTCCTCGTCGCGCCACGCTGCGAGGTTTACGGCTCCGAATCTCACGCTCGTGCGTCCGGTGCCGATGCCCTGGTGAGTAATGCCAAGGTGTATGCCACGCTCGAGGAAGCTGTCGGTGACTGCACCTTCGTGGTCGGCGCCAGCGCCCGCGTACGTCATCTCCCATGGCCCATGCTCACTCCCCGCGCGCTGGGCGAACGTCTCCCAGGCGAGTGCGCGCCCGAGGCCGCCCAGGCTGCGCTGGTTTTTGGGCGCGAGGACAGCGGCATGACCAACGGCGAGTTGCAGCGCTGCCATGCCCATGTGCACATCCCCACCAATCCCGACTTCAGCTCGCTCAACCTGGCCGCTGCGGTCCAGGTGCTTGCCTACGAGTGTCGCCTGGCGTTTCTGGGCAGCGACGCAGAGGATACCGAGACGCCCTTCGGCGTCGAATGGGACAACCCACCGGCCAGCCATGACGACCTGGAACGTTTCTTCGATCATCTCGAGCGGACCCTGATCGAGGTCGACTTTCATGACCCCGATAACCCGCGCCAGTTGATGGCACGTCTGCGCCGACTCTTCATGCGCAGCCACATCGACAGCATGGAAATGAATATCTTGCGCGGCATTCTCGGCGCCGTGAACAAGCAAAGCCGGGCGTTGGCCCGCCAGGAGAGCCACGACGGGAATGGTTGACCGCGTTACTGGGTTTTCCCATAATACGGACACGTTTCAGGCAAACAGTCCATATGGATTGCATGTCCTGCCTGGTCAATCGCTTCATCACCGACGCCCGATTACCTCGACTTATGCGCTTGACGACCAAGGGACGCTATGCCGTCACCGCGATGCTGGATTTGGCGCTGCATGATGATGCCGGCCCCATCAGTCTCGCCGACATTTCCAAACGCCAAGCGATCTCACTGTCCTATCTGGAACAGTTATTCGCGCGGCTCAAGCGTGCCGAACTGGTCAATAGCGTACGTGGCCCGGGCGGCGGTTACATGCTCGCGCATGCGTCCAACGCCATTTCGGTGGCGTCGGTCATCGGCGCGGTGGATGAGTCCGTAGACGCAACGCGCTGCCAAGGGCTCTCGGACTGCCAGCAGGGCGATACCTGCCTGACGCACCATTTGTGGTGCGATCTGTCAGACAAGATTCATGGCTTTCTCGACGCCATCACGCTCGCCGAGCTGGTGGAACGCCAGGAAGTCCGCGATATCGCCGCCCGCCAGCAGCGCGTCGCGACAGAGACGATCAGCACCGATACCATCAGCATTGCGCCGCAATGAGCGTGCGGGCAATAGGCGCCAGCGCCATCATCGATACGAGCCGTCATGACCTCACCCGTGTATCTTGACTATGCTGCCACCACCCCCGTCGACCCACGCGTCGCGGAGGTGATGGCGCGTCACCTGACACTCGATGGCGTCTACGCCAATCCTGCATCGCGTAGCCACATGCCGGGATGGCTAGCCGAACAGGCAGTAGAAAGCGCACGCCGCCAAGTCGCCGATTTGATTGCCGCCGATCCGCGAGAGATCGTTTGGACCAGTGGTGCTACCGAGGCCGATAACCTGGCGTTGACCGGCTTCATGCGTGCCAACCGAGCGCGCGGTCGACATCTGGTCACCTCGCGTATCGAACATAAGGCCGTCGTCGATACCGCCCTCGCACTCGAGGCCGAAGGTTTCGACGTGACCTGGCTGACGCCCGGCGCGGATGGCCGCGTAACGCCCACGCAGCTCAACGACGCCATGCGCGAGGATACCGTGCTGGTCTCGCTGATGGCCGTCAATAACGAGCTGGGCAGCCTTCATGACCTGGCCGCACTCGCTGAGGTCGTCCACGCCGCTGGTGCAGTCTTCCATGTCGATGCCGCCCAAGCTACCGGCAAGATCGCGCTCGATGTCAACGCCATGGGCATCGACCTGATGTCGATGTCGGCGCACAAGACCTATGGCCCCAAGGGCGTCGGCGCGCTCTATGTACGTCGTAGCCCCGACATTCGCCTCGAGGCGCTTATCCATGGCGGCGGTCACGAACGTGGTATGCGCTCGGGCACGCTGCCCACGCATCAGATCGCGGGCATGGGCGAAGCCTTCGCGCTGGCGAGTGACGAGCGCGAAGCCGATCACGCCCATGGCCTGGCCATGCGCCAGCGCTTTCTCGACGGTCTCGCGGCATGCGAAGGCGTGCACTGCAATACGAAGCTCGACGTCTCGGTCCCCATGATCGTCAACCTGGCGTTCGACGACGTCGACGGTGAATCGCTACTGATGGCGCTGCGCGCGCTGGCGGTATCGACCGGTTCGGCGTGCAACTCGGCCAGTGTCGAGCCATCCTATGTATTGAAGGCCATCGGCACCGATCGCATTCGCGCCTTGGCGTCCATTCGCTTCAGTTTCGGCCGCTTCACTACCGAGGCGGACATCGACACCGCAAGCGCCGAGCTCAGACACGCACTCGGCGCCCTACGCCAATGATTCGAGGTCGCCGCACCGTGCGTCGCGACCCAAGCAAGGAGGTCAACATGGCTAACATCAGTATCAGTTCCGCTGCCGCCGATCAGATCCAGCATGTGCTCGCCGAACGCGGCAATGGCCTCGGCCTGCGCGTGGCGATCAAGCCCAGCGGCTGCTCCGGCTACAGCTACGTGCTCGATATCGCCGACGAGGTGGGCGCCAACGACGTGCCCTTCGAGGATCATGGCGTCAAGGTGCTCGTCGACAAGGAGGCCTTGACCATGCTCGACGGCACCGAGGTGGACTACGTCAACGAAGGGCTTAACCGTTACTTTCGCTTCAACAACCCCAACGCCACCGACGAATGCGGCTGCGGGGAAAGCTTTAGCGTCTAAAGGCGTCACTCGCCGGGCGTGCGCCACGTCCGGCGACACGCTACAATGACGCGCTTTTTTCGACATCCGTCGAGTTTCATGCAACGCGTCGCCTCGAGCGGCGCGTTGGCGTATCGATCAAGACCCTCGATTTCAGTCACGGAGACATTGACCTCATGGCCAACGAACGCACCCTGTCCATCATCAAACCCGACGCCGTCGCCAAGAACGTCATTGGCGAGATCGAAAGCCGCTTCGAAAAGGCCGGCCTCAAGATCGTCGCCGCCAAGATGCTGCAGCTTTCCCAGGCGCAGGCCGAAGGCTTCTACGCTGAGCACAAGGAACGTTCCTTCTTCGGCGACCTAGTGGGCTTCATGACCTCCGGCCCGGTGGTCGTGCAGGTACTGGAAGGCGACAACGCCATCGCCGCCAACCGTGACCTGATGGGCGCTACCAACCCCAAGGAAGCTGAGGCCGGCACCATCCGCGCCGACTTCGCGCAGTCCATCGATGCCAACGCCGTGCACGGCTCTGACTCGCCGGAATCCGCCGAGCGCGAGATTGCTTACTTCTTCGGCAGCGAAGAGATCTGCGCACGCTGATCGCTTCCCGCGGGGGCCGCAAGGCCCTCGCACCGCCATCCACCGAGCGTACGACCCACCATGACCCTCGATACCGTCACGCCCCGTACCAACCTTCTCGGCCTTACGCGCGAGGAGATGGAAACCTTCTTCGTCTCATTGGGCGAGAAGAAATTTCGCGCCGCCCAGGTGATGAAGTGGATTCACCACGAAGGCTGCGACGACTTCGAGTCGATGACCAATCTCTCGAAGGCGCTGCGCACGCGCCTCGAGGAACTCGCCGAAATACGTGGCCCACGCGTGGTCTACGAAGGCGCCTCGCAGGATGGTACGCGCAAGTGGGTCCTCGAAGTGGAAGACGGCAGCTACGTGGAGACCGTGCTGATTCCCGCCGAGGGCGGCAAACGCCGCACGCTTTGCGTGTCGTCTCAGGTCGGTTGCTCGTTGGATTGCAGCTTCTGCTCCACCGGTAAACAAGGCTTTCAGCGCAACCTCACCAGCGCCGAGGTCATCGGTCAGGTGTGGGTGGCCAGCAACAGCTTCGGCGCGCGACGTGATACCAACCGCCCGGTCACTAACGTGGTGATGATGGGCATGGGCGAGCCGCTGATGAACTACAATGCCGTCGTGCCGGCCATGAAGCTCATGCTCGACGACAACGGTTACGGCCTTTCCAAGCGCCGCGTCACGCTCTCCACCTCCGGCGTCGTACCGATGATCGACAAGCTCGGCGACGAGCTCGACGTGAGTCTGGCGATTTCGCTGCATGCCGCCAACGACGAGCTGCGCAACGAACTGGTCCCGCTGAATCGCAAGTACAACATCGCCACGCTGCTAGATTCCTGCCGTCGCTATCTCGATAAATGCGATGACACGCGCATGCTGACCATCGAGTACACGCTGATGAAGGATGTCAACGATCAGCAGCTCCATGCCCAAGAGCTGGCGACGCTGCTCGGGGATCTGCCGTGCAAGATCAACCTGATTCCCTTCAACCCGTTCCCGCACTCGGGCTACGAGAAGCCGTCACGCAACCAGGTCATGCGCTTTCAGCACTGGCTCGAAGAACTGGGCCATACCGCTCCCGTCCGCATGACGCGCGGTGACGATATCGATGCCGCTTGCGGCCAGCTGGTGGGACGTGTCAAGGACCGCACCAAGCGTCACGAGCGTTACATTCAGTCCATTCAGATCGACGCCGATTGAGCCTCGCCTTGACTTCACTAAGGTGCGGCGCTTTGATGGGACACTTTCAGACGACGAATACCGTCTCATCGCACCGATTGATGCCATTGTTCGAGAGGGCTCCATGACGCGCCGCCATCGTCCACCTTCGATCCGCTCGTTGAGTGCCGCGATGTCGCTCGTCTGGCTATTGAGCGGTTGCGCCGTCCAGGTCGAAAGTAACTCCCCCTACGCATCGCCGAACAACGGTCAAGCGGTGTCGGCGTATACCGAGCTGGGGTTGGCCTATCTCAAACGCGATAACTTAACGCGCGCCCGCGATGCGCTGGAACACGCACTGGAACTGGGTCCCGACGACCCACGGGCGCTGGAAAGCATGGCACTTCTCTATCAACGTCAGGACGAGCCGGCACTCGCCGAGGAATATTTCGAACGTGCGCTGGATGCCGACGGCAATTATACTCGCGCGCGCAACAACTACGCTGCTTTTCTGTACGATGAGGGCAAGCTTGACGCCGCCTGCACGCAACTACAGCAAGCAGCACAAGACACCACGTATAATAATCGCGCCCAATTGCTTGCCAATCTGGGCCGATGCCGGTTCGAGCAAGGCGAGCTCGATGCCGCGCGACGTCCGCTAGAACAGGCTATCGCGTCCGACTCACGCGATGCACAAAGCCTGCTCTTGCTGGCGAGACTCGACCATACGCAGGGTCATGATGAACGTGCCTGGGAACGCTTGCAGCGTTTCTTTACCTTGGCCGAGGCGACTCCGAAAAGTCTCGAATTGGCGAGCGAGATCGCTCGCGCACGGGGCGACGAGGAAGCCGCAGCCTTTTATCATCGGCAGCATGACGATTCCTGAGGCATGATCCGACCACACGAATTCGAGAAGGATGCTCTGGTATGAGCGACACTCACGAACAACACGTCTCCCCCGCTCCCTCCGAGGGTCACGAACCTCCGGGCACTCGGCTGAGGCGCGAGCGCGAGCGACAGGGGCTGTCGCTTGAAGAAGTCGCCGAGCAGCTCAACCTCCGGCCCGCCGTGGTCACCGGTTTGGAAGAAGACCGTTACGATCAGGTCCCCATTGCCACCTATCGGCGGGGTTATCTGCGTGCTTACGCCAAGTTGCTGGGGCTCGACGATACACGTGTGGCGCAAGACTACGATGCCCTGCATGGCCGTGACGATCTCGACCGCAAAGTCACACCGCCATCGTATCGCTCGCAACCGCCTTCACGGATTGGCGCTTGGGTCTTCAAACTGGTCACGCTAATCATCATCGTAGGCCTGATCGGCTTGACGCTGCTCTGGTGGCAGAGCCGTGAGGGTAACGAGTTCTTCGGCCTGGGCGATGAACCCGCCGCCATGGAAAGTTCAGATGGCGGTAGCGCCACCGAGGGCAGCGCGGGGAACGTGGGGAGCGAGGCCATGGCAAGCGACGCCCTCAACGATGACGCTTCCCCAAACGACGAGGCACAACGCGACGGCATCGCGTCGCAGGCTGCCACGGGCGAACAAGGCGACGCGAGCGAACAGGACAACCTGCCGCCGCTACCCGACGAAAACGACAATCTAGGCCTCGTCAACAATGACGAAGCGAGCGATGGCACTGGCACCAGCGATGACGCGGACGAGGCCAGCCGCGACGATGCCGATACGCAGGGCACGAACGTCGCCGTCAACGACACCTCGGCGAACGCCGAATCCACCACGCAGGACGGCGACAGCGATGACACCAGCAGCGTTGCAAGCGCTGACAGCGCCAATGGCCTGACGCTGACTTTCAACGAGCAGTCATGGACCGAGATCTATGATGCCGACGATCAGCGCCTGATGGCGGGCCTGCAAGACCCCGGTACCGATACCGAACTGCAAGGCACGCCCCCGTTTCGCCTGACCATTGGTAACGCCTCCGGCGTCGAGCTCCGCTATCGGGGCGAGAACGTCGATCTGAGCCAGCATACCGGCGGCAACAATGTCGCCCGCTTCACCTTGGGAGAGTGATACGCACATGCATATGCAATCTCCGATTCAACGGCGCCAATCTCGCCAGATTCATGTCGGGAATGTCCCCGTCGGTGGTGGCGCGCCCATCGCCGTTCAAAGCATGACCAACACCGATACCCTGGATGTCGCCGCCACTGTGGCGCAGATCCGCCAGCTCGAGGCCGCAGGAGCGGACATCGTGCGCGTTTCGGTGCCCACCATGGAGGCCGCCGAGACTTTCGGCCAAATCAAGCGCCAGGTCTCGGTCCCTCTGGTTGCCGATATTCACTTCGACTACAAGATCGCCCTGCGCGTGGCAGAACTAGGCGTCGACTGCCTGCGCATCAACCCCGGCAATATCGGCCGCGAAGACCGCGTGCGCGCGGTGGTCGATGCCGCCCGCGAACACGGCATTCCGATCCGCATCGGCGTCAACGCCGGATCGCTGGAAAAGGATCTGCAGAAGAAATACGGCGAACCGACGCCGGAGGCGCTGGTCGAATCCGCCATGCGGCATATCGAGCACCTCGACCGCCTCGATTTCCAGGATTTCAAGGTCAGCGTCAAGGCCTCCGACGTGTTCATGGCAGTGGCCGCTTACCGCCAACTCGCGCAGCGTATCGACCAGCCTCTGCATCTAGGCATCACCGAAGCCGGCGGTTTGCGTTCGGGGACCGTGAAGTCCTCGATTGGGTTGGGCATGCTGCTGATGGAAGGCATCGGCGACACCATTCGCGTCTCGCTGGCGGCCGACCCCGTCGAAGAGATCAAAGTCGGCTATGACATGCTCAAGAGCCTGCGCCTGCGCTCCAAGGGCATCAACTTCGTCGCCTGCCCGAGTTGCTCGCGCCAAAATTTCGACGTCATCGGTACCATGAACGCCCTCGAGGAACGCCTCGACGACATCATGACGCCGCTCGATGTCTCGGTCATCGGCTGCGTGGTCAATGGCCCCGGCGAGGCCAAGGAAAGCGATATCGGCCTCACCGGCGGCGACCCGGCCAACCTCGTTTATATCGACGGCAAGCCGGCCAGCAAGCTTCGCAACGACCACTTGGTCGACGATCTGGAAGCGCTGATCCGCGATAAGGTCCGCGAAAAAGAGGCCCGCGAACGCGATACCATCGCCCGCGAGGCATAAAGCGCCGCTCGCGCGCCCCGTACCGGTTCAGGAGTCAGCATTGAGCAACAAGATCCAGGCCATCCGTGGCATGAACGATCTGCTACCGGAGCAGTCGCCTGTTTGGCAATACTTCGAGCGTCAGATCCAGCATCTCATGCAGCGCTATGGGTATAGCGAAATCCGCATGCCTATCATCGAGCAGACGGCGCTGTTCAAGCGCTCGATCGGCGAAGTAACCGATATCGTCGAGAAGGAGATGTATACCTTCGATGATCGCAACGGCGACAGCCTCACGCTGCGGCCCGAAGGTACCGCTAGCTGCGTGCGTGCGGCACTGGAGAACGGTCTGCTTTACAACCAGACGCAGCGCCTGTGGTATCAGGGGCCGATGTTCCGCCATGAGCGCCCTCAAAAGGGGCGCTATCGCCAGTTCCACCAGGTCGGTGTGGAAGCTTATGGCATGTATGGACCGGACATCGACGTCGAGATGATCCTGCTCAGCGCCCGCCTATGGGAGGCGCTCGGCCTGATGCCCCACGTCCAATTGGAGCTCAACTCGTTGGGCTCCAACGAGGCCCGTGCCGCCTACCGCGATGCGCTAGTCGCCCACTTCGAGGCGCATTCCGATGTCCTTGACGAGGATTCTCGGCGCCGTCTGAGCACCAATCCGCTGCGTATTCTGGACTCCAAAAATCCCGACATGGCGGCGATGCTCGCCGACGCGCCGCGCTTGATGGACCACCTCGACGAAGAATCGCGTGTTCACTTCGCCGAGCTCACCGCCATGCTCGAAGCAGCTGGCATCGACTATGTCATCAATCCACGCCTGGTGCGGGGGCTGGACTATTACAGTCGAACCGTGTTCGAGTGGACCACCCAAGCGCTGGGCAGCCAGGGCACGGTATGTGCCGGCGGTCGCTATGATGGCCTGGTCGAACAGCTCGGCGGCAAGCCTACGCCTGGTGTGGGGTTTGCCATGGGCGTCGAGCGACTGATCCTGCTACTCGAAACGCTCGACCTGATCCCTGAGGCCGCGCGACCGCGCACCGACGTCTATCTGACGGCCATGGGCGATGCCGCTAGCCGTGAAGCGATGCTGCTGGGTGAACGCCTGCGTGACGCTCTGCCCGGCATGCATCTGCAGCTCCATTGCGGCGGCGGCAGCTTCAAGAGCCAGATCAAGAAAGCCGACAAGAGCGGTGCCCGCATGGCGTTGTTACTCGGCGAGGATGAGCTGGCCAGCGGTCAGGTAGGGATCAAATTCCTACGTGAGGACCGCGATCAAGAAAGCGTTGCCCTCGATGCGCTCGCGGCGCGTCTCAAGACGCTTCTCGCGGAGGCTTGAAGAGCGGACTTGAAGAACGGACTTGAAGAACGACGCGCCGTTTCGTACGAACAGCCATTGAAGGAGACCGCCCGTGGCGGAGCTTATTACTAGCGAAGATGAACAGCTTGAGACGCTCAAGCGCTGGTGGAAGGAGTACGGCAAGGCGATTATCGCCGGCATCGTGCTGGCCGGCGCTGGCGTATTCGCCTGGAACGCCTGGCAGGATTACCAGGCCTCTCAAGCGGAAGCGGCGTCGCAACGCTACCAGCAGCTCACGATGCTGATGCAGCAACCGCAGATGAGCGCCGAGCAGCGCGAACAGGCGACGACCATGATCGATGGCCTGGAAAGCGAACACGGTGGCACCCTTTATGCCGAGCTTGCCGAGCTGATGCGTGCCCGTTTGGCTGTCGACGCCGATGACTTGGAGGGCGCACGCGAGACACTATCGTCCTTCATCGATGGCAGCGAACATGCTTATCTCAGTGGCCTCGCGCGCCTCAACCTGGCACGCGTGCAGATCGCCCTGGACAACGCCGAGGGCGCCCTGACCACACTCGAGGGCGATATCCCCACCGCGCTCGCGGCGCAAGCCGCCGAGATCAGCGGCGATGCCCACGCCGCTTTAGACCAACCCGATGAGGCGCGTCAAGCCTATCAGGACGCGCTCGCCCGCGCCGAAGAGCAGGATCAACCGCTTTCCGGCGTACGGCTCAAGCTCGACAATCTCGGTGTAGAGGACGCCAGCTGATGAAATTGAACCACCTACTGTTACCGGCCGCGCTCACCTTATCTACCTTGCTGGTGGGCTGCGCTGGCGACGTCGAGCCGCAGTATCCACCCAAGGAACTCAAGGACTTCTCGGCCTCGGCGACCCTCGACGAGCGTTGGTCCACCTCGGTCGGCGATGGCCTGGGTCGGGCGCGTTATCCCTTGATGCCCCTACTCGCCGACGGCACCCTCTATGCCGCCGATGAAAACGGTCTGTTGCGTGCACTCGACGCCGATAACGGCGACACCCAATGGGAAGTACGCTTCGACACGCCGCTTTCCAGCGGCATGTCCCGCGATGGTGCGCGTTTATATGCCGGTACGCGCAACGGTTCCGTCGTTGCCATCGATCGCGAGGACGGCAGCGAGGCCTGGCGTTCCAAGGTCTCCAGCGAAGTGTTGGCCACCCCCCAGGTCAACAGCAAGCTGGTCGTGGTGCAGAGTGTCGACGGCACGGTGACTGCCCTTGATCGCACCTCAGGGCAGGAAGAATGGACCTATAGCAGCAGCCAGCCTTCCCTGACCCTGCGCGGTACAGGCACGCCGCGCGTCATCGAGCCGGTATCGTTCGTCGGCTTTGCCAATGGCCGCCTGGTGACACTCGATAACCGCAGTGGCCAACCGCTGTGGGATATGCGCGTCGCCGTGCCGCAAGGACGCACCGAAGTGGAACAGCTCGTCGACCTCGACGGTCAACCGGTGCTGTCCCAGGACGGTCGTCTGTTCGTGACCAGCTACAATGGCCGCGTCATGGCGCTGGAAGCCACCAGCGGCGAAGTAATCTGGTCGCGCGACGAATCCAGCTATCTGACCCCATTGCGCGTCGGCAATTACCTCTTCACCGTCAACGAAGCCAGCCATGTCTTGGCGCTCGACGTCGATAGTGGCAGCGTGCTGTGGGAATCCGACGCCCTCGAAGGCCGCGACTTGACTGCGCCCACTTTCGTCGACGGTAAGCTGGCATTTGGCGACTATCAGGGCTATGTCCACCTGCTCAACGCCAGCGATGGGGAAGTCGTGGGCCGTACGGAACTCGGCGGCGATGGCATCAGCCTGCCGTTGTTGGCCGACGACCAACGGGTCTATACCCTCACCAACGACGGCGAACTGGCGGCCTACGATATCGACGCAAGCGACGATTGACTGAGCCGCACTTGAACGTCTGAACGGGCACCTCGCGATGAGGTGCCCGCGTCATTTGTGGGCCCGCACCGATCAGCAATGCTAGAATCACGCCACGACAACGTGACGCTTGCGTCATGTCCTCTTTGAAGCGACCACGTCGCATGTCCAGCCTCACTCAACGCTTTTGTGCGCCGGTTTACGAGACACCATGAATCCTGTCATCGCCCTGGTAGGCCGACCCAATGTCGGCAAATCGACCCTCTTCAATCGCCTGACCCGCACGCGTGACGCGCTGGTCGCCGACTTCGCCGGCCTGACCCGTGACCGCAAGTACGGCAACGGCGCGCTCGGCGACAAAACCTATACCGTCATCGACACCGGCGGCATCAGCGGTAATGAAGAAGGCATCGACGCCGCCATGGCCGAGCAGTCGCTGCTGGCCATCGACGAAGCCGATATCGTGCTGTTCATGGTCGACGGGCGTAGCGGTCTCACCGCCGCCGATGAAGCCATCGCCAATCATCTACGCGTCAATCAGAAGAAGACCTGGCTGGTGGTCAACAAGACCGATGGGCTCGAAGAACACTCGGCTTCGGCGGATTTCTGGCAGCTCGGCCTGGGCGATCCACGCCCGATAGCCGCTGCGCATGGGCGCAACGTGACCGCCTTGATCGACGAGGTACTGGCGCCCTTTCCCCCGCGTGAGGCCAACGCCGCGCCGCCGGATCTCAGCAACGGCATTCGCATCGGCGTCATCGGTCGCCCCAATGTCGGCAAGTCGACGCTGGTCAACCGCCTGCTGGGTGAAGAACGTGTCATCGTCTTCGATGAGGCCGGCACCACACGCGATGCCATCGAGATCCCCTTCGAACGACGCGGAAAGCCCTATGTGCTGGTCGACACCGCCGGCGTGCGGCGACGCAAGAACGTCAAGGAAACCGCCGAGAAGTTCTCGATCATCAAGACACTCGAAGCCATCAAGGACTGTCATGTGGCGGTCATGGTGCTCGACGCGCGCAGCGGCCTGGTCGATCAGGACCTGCACCTACTCGACTATGTCCTGAGCAGCGGGCGGGCGCTGGTGCTGGCGGTCAACAAATGGGATGGTCTCGAGCAAGAGGCGAAAGACAAGATGCGCACGGAGGTCAAGCGCCGCCTGGGCTTCGCCGATTACGCCGAAATGCACTTCATCTCCGCGCTGCACGGCACCGCAGTGGGCGATCTCTACCCATCCGTCACGCGCGCCTTCGACTCGGCCAACAGTCACTGGTCGACCAACCGCCTGACCACACTCTTGCAGGATGCGGTGAGCGAACATCAGCCACCGTTGGTCCACGGTCGCCGTATCAAGTTGCGCATGGCCCACCAGGGTGGCAGCAACCCGCCCATCATCGTGGTCCACGGCAATCAGACTGGCTCACTGCCCGAGGCGTACAAGCGGTACCTGATCAACACCTTCCGCAAGGTGCTCAAGGTACGCGGCACGCCGATGCGCTTCGAGTTCCGCTCGGGCGACAACCCCTACGACGAAAATGCCGGCGCCAGCGACCGTGAGAAGGCCAAGAAGCGCGAACTGAACCGCACGCGCGAAGCGCGCAAGAATCGCCGCTGAGATGCGTCACTCGTCGCCATTGCCGAGCACTCGATTGCGCCCCGCCAGCTTGGCGCGGTAGAGCCTTTGATCGATGGCGTCGAGGCCCGCCTCGACGCTGGGCGCATCATGCAGACCCGCCACCCCGGCGGAAAACGTCACCCCGAGATCGCCACGGTCATTGATCATCTGCGTCTGCGATTGGAACTGCAGGCGTATGCGTTCGATCGCATGTTGCGCGTCCTCGGGGCTACAGTGCGGCAACAAGACACAAAACGCCCCACCGGCGTAACGTCCCACGTGGTCGATGAAACGCAGTTGCTGCGTCAAGTGCTCCGCGAGGAGGCGGATCACGTAGTCGCCACTGGCATGTCCGTGATGGGCATTCAACGCCCCGACATGATCGATATCGATTAGCGCCAGGCTAGTGGGGGTACCGCTACGCTGGGCACGGGCGAATTCGACTTCCAACAGCTCCTGCAAGGCGGCGTGGGTAAGCACGCCAGTCATGCCATCGCGCGCCACCCAGCGCCGCGAGCTACGCGCTCGGTGGGCGTGTGACAACACCGTGGCCACCAGGGCATCGTCATCGACCGGCTTGCCAAGAAAAGCGTCACCGCTGCGCGTCAAGGCTTGATCACGCACGTCATCGCCGGCCGCCAGATAAACCACGGGCAAGTCCCGCCAGGTGTCGTCGAGGCGCATCACGTTGGCCATTTCGCGTCCTGTGCACGTAGGCAAGCGCGTGTCCACCAAGGCCAGATCGGGGCGATAATCGCGCAGTGCGGCCAGGGTCTCGGCCGGCACATTGACCACCCATGAGTCGATCCCCGCACCGTCCAGCACGAGGTGGTAGTGTTCGGACAACTCGGCATCGTCCTCGACGATCAATACGCGCAGCGGCTCCGGAGTGGAGCCTGGCACCAGTCGTTCCAGGCATCTGTCGATCAACGAGGCGTCCAGCGGTGGCACGAAATAGCCCGCCGCGCCATGGCGAATCGCCGAGAGTCGTGCCGCAAAATCGTCCTCGTCGCCGAACACCAGAAGGTGCGGAGGAGACTGCCAGGCGCTCCACCAAGCGCTCCAGCGCGAACGCGGCACGCTACACTCGTCGATCAGCACGGCGTCAGGCTGCCACGCCATCAGGGCGTCGACGTCATGCATGACATACGCGTGACACACATATCCCAACGCGCTCAAGGCCTCGCCCAGCGCGCGTCGCCGTAGAGGTTCGTCACCGAGCAAGGCGACACGTACCGACGCGGTATCTCGCTGAGCCGTCGTGGCATGTGCGGAAAGCAGATCGTCGAGATTGGGCAGTTGCTCCGCCCCGTATTGCAGACGCGATTGCAACGCTGCCAGTGTATAAGGGGCGGGCAGCACTCCCCCATCGAGCCACTGGCGAACCTGACATGCCACCTCCCCGCATGTCTCGCTCAAGGCGTCATAGCCGAAGCTGCCGGCGGAATCCGCGATACGTTGCAGGGCCTCGCAGACTGCCTCCAACTCCACCGCCGATGCGGCATTATCGCGAGTACTCATCTCTTCGACTTGCGCCATTGCCGCCTGCACGTCGTTATGCAATCGCTCGACGTATTGCACGCGTAATGCTTCGAGGCGCCGACTGCGTTCGCTCTCTTGCATACCGCCCTCTCCCTGACCGTAAGTCCGCCTCGCAGCACTGAATACTACGACTCTTGCGCCTCTTGCCTCGCACCTACCCACTGGCAGGCAAACTGCCAGGCGGCGCGCCCGCTTCTCACCCCACGCAAGGTGGCAAAGCGCACCGCGTCCTCGCGGGCTGCATCGCTCCAAGCGTCATCCCCGCCCAGGTAGTGTACCCAATGCAGGCATGCCGTCAGGTACGCATCCTGATTGAAAGGATGGAAGGCCAGCCACAGCCCAAACCGGTCGGAGAGCGAGATGCGCTCTTCCACTGCGTCGCCATGATGGAGCTCGCCGTCGACCAGTTGGGTGTCCTGATTGTCGGCAAGCGACTCGGGCAACAAGTGGCGCCGATTGGATGTCGCATACAACAAAACGTTCTCGGGCGGCCCAGTCAAGGTGCCATCGAGCACGCTCTTGAGCGCTTTATAGGCGTCATCGTGGCCTTCAAAGGAGAGATCGTCGCAGTATACGATGAAGCGATGCGTCGAGCCTCGCAGTCGCTGCACCAACCCTGGTAGACCCACCAGGTCGTGTCGGTCGACCTGAATCAGGCGCAACCCTTCCGGTGCCAGCGTGTTGAGCAAGGCTCTGACCATCGACGACTTGCCGCTGCCACGTGCGCCCCAGAGCAGCGCATGATTCGCCGGGCGCCCGTGCAAGAAGGCGCGCGTATTACTCAAAAGCGCCGTCTTCTGGCGCTCGATGCCAACCAGGTCGTCCATGCCGACACTATCGCGTGCCGCCACCGGGATCAGTTGGCCGCCCAGCGCGTTACGCTGCCAGATCGCCGCCACATCGCGCGACCAATCGACAGCTTCGGGTTCTGGCGGCAACCATGCCTCGACCCGGTCCAGCACCTTGTGCAGACGTTGCGCTAGATCGGCGTCCATCCTTCTCCTCCTGTCGTTGTTCATTCTAGAATCCCGCTATAGTTCGCTGGTTGACCCAACGGAGCATCAGGGTATCTTGGAGCCGTTTGGTTGCCGGGTCCAGAACCCATCAGGAGATCCTCATGCAAAGGACGTTGCCGTCTCGCCTACGCACGCCGCTCGCCATCGCCATGGTCGGCCTAACGCTCGCCGCTTGCAGCACTTCGCCCCTGGGTCGAAACCAGCTGGCGCTGTTTTCCAACGATGAGCTCGAGCAGATGGGGCAGCAAAGCTTCGCCCAATATCAGGAAGAACTGCCCGAGGTCGGTGGCGCCGCGCACGACTACGTGCAGTGCGTAGCCGATGCCATCACCGCCGAGGTGCCCGCCGATACGCAGGTCGATGATTGGGAGGTCAAGGTCTTCGATGACGACTCGGCCAACGCCTTCGCACTCCCCGGGGGCTACATCGGGGTCAATAGCGGCCTGCTGGATATCGCCGAGGACCAGGACCAACTGGCCGCCGTCATCGGTCACGAGGTAGGCCACGTTCTCGCAAACCACGCCAATGAACGCGTCTCGACGCAAGCCGCCACCCAGACCGGGCTCTCGATCCTGCAATCGGCCGCAGGGCTGGAAGGTGCCGCCGGCGAGCAGCTCATGGGTCTCCTCGGCGCGGGCGCCCAGTACGGTGTGATCCTACCCTTCTCGCGCAAACAGGAGTCGGAAGCCGACAAGGTCGGCCTGGACTTGATGGCCGAGGCCGGCTTCAATCCCAGCGCTAGCATCGATCTATGGCAAAACATGGCCTCGCAAAGCCAGGGCGCACCTCCGGAATGGCTCTCTACCCACCCCAGCAATCAGTCACGCATTCAAGGCTTGCAAGATCGCCTGGACGAAGCCACGCCGCTCTATGAGCAGGCCCGGGCCAGCGGCAAGCGCCCCAACTGTCAACGCTGATCGTTCCCTGAAAAGCCAGTGGGAGAGAACTTGTTCCCGATGATGTCAGCCACTTCCATCGCGAATGAATTCGCTCCCACACCAGAGCCTGACCTCAGGTGCCTGCGGAACGTCAAAGCTCGCGGCGTAGCATATTGCGTACTGGCTCAGTGTCAGGGCGCACGTGCCGCCACAGGAAAAACGACTCAGCGGCCTGCTCGACCAACATGCCCAAACCATCGATCGTGCGCACGCCACGTGCACTCGCCCATTGCAGGAAGACGGTCGGATCTGCGGCATACATCATATCGTAGGCCACGCCATCAGCAGCCAATAGCGTATCCGGTAAGGGTGGCAACTCGCCGCTCAATGAGGCGCTGGTGCCATTGATGACGACATCATAAGCACCTTCCAAGGCATCATAGCCACTACCCTTCACGCACGCCTGTTGCTGCCCACGTTCTTGCGAGTGAAAGTCAGCGGCCAGGCTGACGGCCTTCTCGGCCGTACGGTTGGCAATATGCAATGCGCGTGGCCCCGCCGCCAGCAACGGATCGATCACGCCGCGCACGGCGCCGCCCGCACCGAGCACGAGAACGCGCGCATCGTCGAGCATCACGCCGTGCGCCTCGAGATCACGCACCAGCCCCACGCCATCGGTGGTATCGGCATAGGTGCGCCCGTCGCGGCCATGTACCAGCGTATTGACGGCTCCCGCTCTACGCGCGCGCTGGCTGAGCACGTCCGCCACGCGATACGCCTCTTCCTTGAACGGCACGGTGACATTGGCGCCACATCCGCCAGCCGCCACGAAGGCCTGCCAGGCGCCAGCGAAGTCCTCGCGCGGCGCCTCGATGGCCTCGTAGGTCATGGCCTGGCCACACTGCTCGGCGAACAGCGCATGAATGCGCGGTGAGCGCGAATGCGCGATGGGGTTGCCGAAGACACAGTAACGCTCGCTCATACCTCGGCCTCCTCGAGCCATTCGCGTGGGTGCAGAAATTCATCGCCCAGGCGCGCCTCATCGCTTCCCGGCTCGGGCTCCCAACAATATTGCCATTGCGCCAGCGGCGGCATCGACATCAGGATCGACTCGGTGCGCCCACCGCTTTGCAGTCCGAACAGGGTGCCGCGATCCCAGACCAGATTGAACTCGACGTAACGGCCGCGCCGGAACGCCTGAAAGTCGCGTTCACGCTCGCCGTAGGGCATCTCGCGCCGCCCCCGCACGATGGGTAGATAAGCGTCGAGGAAAGCATCGCCCACCGCCTGCTGGAACGCGAAGCAGTGCTCGAAGTCCCATTCGTTGAGATCATCGAAGAACAACCCGCCGACGCCGCGCGTTTCGCCGCGATGATGGAGCTTAAAATAATCGTCGCACCACTGCTTGAAGCGCGGGTAGACATCATCGCCGAACGGCTGGCAAGTGTCGCGGGCCACGCGGTGCCAGTGGACCACGTCCTCGAACACCGGATAAAACGGCGTCAGGTCGAAACCGCCGCCGAACCACCAGACGGGATCGGCATCGTCCTTTTCGGCGATGAAGAAGCGCACGTTGCCATGCGCGGTGGGCACGTGCGGATTATGCGGATGCAGCACCCAAGACACACCCACGGCATGAAAGCTGCGCCCAGCCAATTTGGGCCGCGCGGCCGAGGCCGAAGCCGGCAGACGTTCACCGAAGACATGCGAGAAATTGACCCCACCCTTCTCGAACACGTGACCGTTCTCGATCACCCGCGAGCGACCGCCACCGCCCGACTCGCGTGTCCAGCTGTCTTCGCGAAAGGCCGCGCCATCCTCGGCAGCCAAGCCTTCACAGAGACGTTCCTGCAAGTCGAGTAGATACTCCTTCACCTTGTCGAGATGGGGATGTGCCACGTCACGCTCCTCGGGTTGTCGGTTGGTTTGACTCATGTAGCGCGCGGCCATGGCGCAAGAGCGTGCATACACCGGCACGCCTCAATCGCGCAGGACCTCGCCGCTTTCCAGATCACGGATCGTGCTCGGCCGCGCATATCCGCCCAGCGCCCCCTCGACGAGCGTCACCGCCTCACCGAAGGCCGCGCGTATATCGTCGGCGCTCATCGCGGGCGGCTCTCCGGCGCGATTGGCCGAGGTCGAGACCAGCGGCCCGCCGAAGGCATCGCACAATGTCTGTACCAGAGGATGGTCGCTGACACGCACCGCCAGGGTGGCGTGCTCGCCGCGCAACAACGGGCGTGCCCGCCCGTTGTCGGGTATCAGCCAGGTGGTGGGCACCGTGTGGCTGGCCGCCAGGCGCGCGCGCTGCGTCTCATCGAGCCCTTCCAGCCAAGGAGCCAATTGAGACACGTCCCCGGCGATCAGAATCAGACCCTTGGCAGGATCGCGTTGCTTGAGTTCGATCAGCCGCGCCAGCGCGGCATCGTCATCGGGATCGCAGCCCAGCCCCCACACCGCTTCGGTGGGATAGGCCACGATGCCGCCACGGCGCAATGCCGCGACGGCGTGACTGAAAGTGTCGGAGGTCTCTGACATAGCGCAGGATGTCGCTTCACGGCGATACAAGGTATAGCCATCTTATCATGCACGTGGGGGAAGACGCCGTGCCAAGCTGTCGCAGGCGGTTTAGAGCCATTTTTCAGCCGCTTAGGCGAGTACTATTGCGGCTCACCAGATCGACAAGAAAGTCAGCCACTGCACGAGTTCGGCGTGACTGTGTCAGATCAGACTGAACTACCAGGTAGATTGGCTGATCGACACCTATGTCTGAAGCTACGCAGATCAGCCCAGCATTTAGGGCAACGAAATGAGGTAAAACTGCAAGTCCGAGTCCTGCCTTGGCTGCCGCTACCTGAGCCGCGACCGAGGTGGTCGTCAGCACGGGTTCGCGCCCCTGCAGGATCCTTTCAACCCATTGCGCAGCAGGCAAGTGCGACTGCATCTCGCTCCAGGTAATGAATTCATCCAAGTCATAGGCACCAGCATCGGGGTTGGTCTCGCACTGTGCCGCATAGTTTGAACTACGATATAGCCCGTATCCCAAGGTGCCAAGGCGGCGTAACGTGACGTTGCCACGCTCCGGCTTGACCATCCGTAAGGCAAGATCAGCGTCGCGACGATGCAGATTGACGGTGGCTATATCGGTTACGAGTTCAATCGTAATACCAGGGTACTGTCTGCGAAACATCGGCAATGCTGGAAGAATGAGCTCATTCGCCAAATTCTCTGCCGTGGCAAGCCGTACTTTTCCAGTCATCTGCGCATGCTTGGATATCCCCGAAGTAAACGCAGCCGCGGCAGCTTCCAGCACCTCAGCCTTCTCGACCAAACCGGCCCCTTCCTCGGTAAGTTGATACCCCGATTGTTGGCGTACGAAGAGCGGCAGTTTTAGAGCCTTTTCGAGACGCTCGATTCGTCTCGAAAGCGTCGCGATACCAAGATTGAGTTCTGATGCAGCGCCGCTCAGCGTGCCGTGGCGAGCGACGGCAAGAAAAGCACGAGTGTCATCCCAGATCCAACCTCTCGGCATCTGCTTTTCAAAAACGGAAATCTCTTTACCTATATCGCTCATTTTTTCCATATATGGATAGTGCCACGCTGCAACTCCGGCACTCAAGGAGACGCATCATGGAAAAGCGAACGCTTGGTAACGACCTATCCATTTCCGCCATCGGACTGGGTTGCATGGGAATGAGCGAGTTTTACGGCCCTCGCGATGACAGTGAGTCACTGCATGTGCTTGCGCGGGCCGTCGAGCTTGGTATCGACTTTTTCGACACGGCGGATATGTACGGGTCACATCATAACGAGGAGCTGATTGGCAGCTTTCTAGCTCTCCACAAGCCACAGGTTCGAGTCGCAACCAAATTCGGCATCGTTCGTAACCCTGGCGAATACAAACGCAGCCTGGACAACAGTGCTAGCTATGCGCGCAAGGCCTGCGAGGCCTCGCTACGTCGACTCGGCGTGGAGCAAATCGACCTCTACTACGTCCATCGGATCAATCCAGAGCAGCCGATCGAAGAGACGATCGATGGGCTCGCTCAGTTGGTCAAAGCTGGAAAAATCGCCCGCATTGGCCTCTGCGAGGTCAGCGCAGAAACGCTGCGCCGAGCCCATGCGGTGCACCCGATTACTGCAGTGCAAACTGAGTATTCTCTCTGGACACGCGACGTAGAGCGAGACGTGTTACCCACCTGTCGCGAGCTAGGCATCGGCTTCGTGCCCTATTCACCACTGGGACGCGGGTTCCTGACTGGACGGTTTCAGGATACGGCAGACTTCAGCGAGGGTGACTTCCGCCCCAACCTGCCGCGTTTCACAAAAGAAGCGATTGGCACCAACCGCCGGATCGCGGAAGTGATCGCTGACATGGCCCGCCATAAGGCATGTAGCCCGGCCCAGCTCTCCTTGGCCTGGCTCTTGTCAAAAGGGCCCGACATCGTGCCGATACCTGGCACAAAGCAACTGCGCTATATCGAGGAGAATGCCACGGCAGCGCAGATCACGCTTAGTGCACAAGAACAACAGCAGCTCGAAACGGCAACCGCACGCCTACCAGTAATGGGCGAACGCTACACCTCAGAGGGCATGAAGGGGGTAAACGCATGAATACCACCACAGCGACTACATCCACTTTTCAGCCCACTGATCCGATAGCCAAGGAGGATAGACTCTGACATGTCTACCCAAACCAGGACCTGGCACAACTGGGTCGCCGTGGCGGCGCTTGGCGTCGGCAGTTTTACCATCGTTACTACCGAGCTTGCACCGATAGGGTTGCTCTCTGTCATCGGGGCCGATCTCGGAACATCCACCTCCCAGGCTGGGCTAATCGTGACCCTTTATGCCTGGATCGCTGTGGCTGCGGCGCTATTTACCGCTGTCGTACTTTCTCGTTTGCCAAGACGACCGCTTCTGGTTGCTCTGATGTTGATTCTGGCGCTGTCCAGCGCGCTTGCTGCGTGGGCTGACACCTTTCCCGCGCTGATGGGCGCGCGAGTAATCGGCGCACTCTCTCACGGTGCCTTCTGGGCAATGATCGGTACTGTCGGTGCACAGCTCGTACCGCCCCACCGCGTTGGTCTGGCCACATCGATCATATTCGGCGGCGTCTCGGCTGCCAGCGTGCTGGGTGTACCACTGGCCAACCTGGTCGGTACTAACGAGGGCTGGCGTACTGCCTTTGCCGGCGTCGCCGCCCTTTCCTTCGCCGTCGCCACGGTATGCTTTATCACCTTGCCCAAGCTACCAGGCCACGAAGGTGTCGGTATCACCGCACTCGGCCGCGTTCTATCAGGCTACCGATTCATTCGCATCTTTGCCGCCATAATCCTGACGATCACCGCCCATTTCATGGCCTTTACCTATATTGAGCCATACCTTGGTGCGCAAAGTGGCATAGCCCCATCGGCAATCGCCCCGCTGCTTTTTGCGTTTGGTGGAGCTGGGCTTGCCGCCAACGTCGTGACCGGTGGCCTGATTGATCGTAGGCTCAAAACTGTTCTACTGATCTCGCTCTGCATGGCGTCGATGGCGTTGTGGGTATTGTCCACGGTGGCAGGTGATCTGGGACTGATAAGCACGACACTCGTCTTGATTGTCTGGGGTGGTGCAATTGCCGCTATTTTGGTGGGCTTCCAGACTTGGATTCTCAAGGAAGCGGGTGCCGACGCACTGCCGGCCTCGGCAATCTACGCAGCGATTTTCAATGGATCGATCGGGCTTGGGGCGATATTGGGAGCCTCTATCTCTACGCTGGCCGGCCTCTCAAAGCTCTTTTTGATCGCGGCTACGGCAATAGCAATGGGAACACTCGCCATCGTGTTGCTAGCTGCTCCAGCGACAACTTCCGATGCTACAGAATAGGCTGGTCACGCTTTTTTCTGCTTCGAAAGGCCTAGCGCGTGGCACGGCGCACCCACCCCCCGCTCACCTGCGCGGCCTGGCCAGCGAGCTCCAGTTCCAGCAGGCGCATCTGGCATCCGCCGACATCCAGCTCGCTGCGCTCGACGAGCACGTCCAGCGGCGTAGGGGCCGTGTCCAACAGGGCGAGTAATGGATCCTGGGATACATCGGAGGGCGCCGGCGCCTCTGCATGCACCGGAAGCGTTGACGTGTCGGCCTCGGGCCGCGCCGCGTTCAGCGCCTGCCAATGGCCGAGTTGCTCGAGAATATCGTCGCGCCCGCACACCAGAGAAGCACCGTCGCGGATCAGTCCCAGGTTGCCACGCGCCTGCACGTTGTGCAGCGAGCCGGGAATCGCGAAAACCTCGCGGTTCTGCTCCATCGCCAGCCGCGCACTGACCAACGAGCCGCTCTTCTCGGCCGCCTCGACGACCAGCACGCCCAGCGAAAGCCCGGTAATGATGCGATTGCGGCGTGGGAAATAGCGCGCATGCGCCCGCGTCTCGGCGGGATGCTCGGAGAGCAGCAAGCCACCTTCGTCGAGTAGACGACGATACAGGCCGGCATGACGGGGCGGGTAGATCACGTCCACGCCGCAGCCGAGTACCGCGACGCTGCGACCGCCGGCATCCAACGCCGTGCGTTGGGCTACGCCATCGACACCCAGCGCCATGCCGCTGACGATGGAGAAGCCCGCCTCGACGAGTTCGCGGGCGAAGAAGGCCGCGTTGTCGCTGCCTTCGCGGGTCGGGCGCCGCGTACCGACCATGGCCAGACCCGGCAATTCGAGAGCACCCAGGTCGCCCTTGGCCCATAACAGCGCCGGCGGATCGACGATTTCATCGAGCAAGGCGGGCCAGGCCGGATGACCGGGATACAAGAGATGATGCGATGGCTGGCTCGCCTCCCATTCCAGGGCCGCCGCGACCGGTGCTTCCAAAGGGCTCTTCGCGGGATGATCGAGCCAGTGCCGCAACGTGTCACGCGGCCCGGCAGGCATTGCCGCCAGCCAAGCCTCGGGCCAGTCATCGGCCAAGCCTTGCGCGGCCAGTTCACGGCGAATGACCGCCAGACGCCGTGCGCCGAGTTTGGGGAGATGCGCCAGGGCACACCACTCTCTTGCAGTCATCATGTACAACTTCCTCACCGAGCTTCGAATGACGTCAATACACTCCGCTCGGGCGTGCTCACGCCATCGCCCACTTCCAGCGGCCGCGAAGCCTTCATGACTAGCGCGTAGCTGACCCGCTCGAAGCTCTCGAACACCATCGCCATGCCGCCGGGCTCGCCCGCCAAATGCAAGGTGCCACCTTCGAGTGGATCACTCACCTGCACCGACGAGGCATCCAAGGCCAGCACAGTCCCCGGCGTCACGTCATTCCTGCGCCCCAGATCGAGCGCCACGATGGTGTGCCGGCCGACATAGCTCACGCCTTCGGGCACGCCCAGAATCTCGCCATCGACGGCATGGTCTGGCACATGAGGGGAAAATGTCAGAGAAAGAGGCTCTTCACGATACGGCAGCAGGCGATCGCCGGGGCGTATTTCCTGACGCGCCTTGCGCACCTCGAAGACATCCAGGTCGCCTTCGCGCTTCACCCAGCGGGCCTCGCCCACTGCCCGCAGTTCAATGCCCAGCAGCGCGTCGCTGTCCGGATCATGATAGATCGTACCGGGGCGATAGATGACACGCCGCACGTCACGCGAGCGCGCGGCGTCCTCGCCTGCACGGACATAAAACCGATCGCCACTGCCGATCAGTTGATGCCCCTCCTCGCCCGCGACGACGTAGGGCGTATCGTCCAGCGTGGCCCGCGAGTCGATGAGGCGATATTCGTTCAGGAAGGGCGCCACCGTCTGGCGCTCGATGGTGGGGACCGCCTCGCTCGGCGGCAGTTCACGCACACGTGGGGACAGATGCACGACCTCACGCGGTTCACCTCGCTCCTCGGCGGCATAGACCGAGCCGACAATAGCGACCAGTGCCAACCCGAGTCCCACTCGCATACCGCTGCGCCACCACCCGGCAGCGCTCCCGCCATATCCTGCCCACATGATCGTCTCTTCTTCTGAGTGCTCGCACGTCAACCTGCCACTGCCCGAGGCTCTCGACCCTCGGCATGCGTCAGGACGCACTGCTATACTTTTCACATGTTCCGTCGCCCTGCTTCACCGCTGCTGGCGACGCACCGCCTAGCCGTTCGCTATCGGCGGCATCGGCGCCCTTTCGGTTCCGTTCCTGCCGGTGGCGCATTACACTAGCGGACAAATTTCACGTGACAGCATAACGGTTTTCTTAACGCCATGGCCAAGCTGACCATTCTCGAATTTCCCGACGGACGCCTGCGCAACAAGGCAGCGCCTGTCGAGACCGTCGACGACGAGATCCGTACGCTGGTCGACGACATGCTCGACACCATGTACGACGCCCAGGGCATCGGCCTGGCCGCGACCCAGGTCGATGTGCACCGCCGTGTCATCGTCATGGATGTCAGCGACGATCGCTCACAGCCCCGCGTACTGATCAATCCCGAATACACTCCGCTGGGTGAGGAACGCGAGCCTATGCAGGAGGGCTGCCTGTCGATCCCCGACCATTACGCCGAGGTGCCGCGTGCGTTGCGGGTATCGCTCAAGGCGCTGGATCGCGATGGCACGCCTTACGAGCTGGAGGCCGATGGTCTGCTCGCCCACTGCATCCAACATGAGTGCGATCACCTCGAAGGCACGCTGTTCGTCGACTATCTCTCGCCGCTCAAGCGCGACCGAATCATGAAAAAGATGCAGAAACGCCACAAGGCCATGCAGGACGCCTGAGGCTACTACGCCATCCTCGCCTCGCACTCGCCAAACGGGCCGGCATTTGCCGGCCCGTGGCATTCATCCAGGTCCCGCAAGCCGTTACGGAAGTCCGCCCGATGTCCCAATCCCTGCGCGTCGCATTCGCCGGCACGCCCGATTTCGCCGCCGCCAGCCTCGCGGCACTGCTCGAAAGCCGTCACGAAGTGGTCTCGGTGCATACCCAGCCCGACCGTGGCGCGGGACGCGGGCGCAAGCTCACGCCCAGCCCGGTCAAGGCGCTGGCGCTCGAACACGCGCTGCCCGTTCATCAGCCCACCACGCTCAAGGACGCCTCCGCTCGGCAGACACTCGCCGACTGCAACGCCGACGTACTGGTCGTGGTCGCCTATGGATTGATCCTCCCGCAAGCGGTGCTGGATATCCCACGCCTGGGCTGCCTCAACGTGCATGCCTCGCTGTTGCCCCGTTGGCGCGGCGCGGCACCCATTCAGCGTGCCATCGAAGCCGGCGACACGCGTAGCGGAGTGACCATCATGCAGATGGACGCCGGCCTCGATACCGGCGACATGCTGCTGGTACGCGACACGCCGATCACCGCAACGACTACCAGCGGCGAACTGCACGACCGTCTTGCCGCATTGGGTGGAAAGTCCATCGTCGAGGCGCTCGACGCCCTGTCGGACACGGGCCTGGCCGCGACGCCACAGCCGGCGGAGGGTGTCACCTACGCCACCAAGCTCAGCAAGGCCGAGGCCGAGCTCGATTTCACGCGCCCTGCCGCCGAACTCGCCGCCCGCGTGCGTGCCTTCAACCCCTGGCCGGTGACCTGGACGCGCCTCGCAGGCGAGCCGCTACGCCTGTGGCTAGCCGAGCTCGACACTGAGTCCGATACCGCCGCAGCCCCCGGCACACTGCTGGAGAGCGCCCCGGACGCCCTGCGTATCGCCTGCGGCCCCGATGGCACCCAAGTGCTACGCATCACCCGTGCCCAGCTTCCCGGCGGCAAGCCGCTCGCGGTGCGCGATCTGCTCAATGCCCGTGGCGAGCGCTTTGCTCCGGGACAGCTACTGGGTCAGGAGACCACCTCATGAGTACACCGGACATTCGCGCCGTCTGCGCCTCCGCCCTGGCCCCCGTGCTCGACGGCAAGGGGTCGCTGAACGCCCTCGATAGCGCCTTGGAATCCGCGGGCGTCGAGGGCCGCGATCGCGGCCTGGCCAAGGCGCTGTGCTTCGGTGTATGCCGCACGCTGCCGCGCCTCGAGGCGCTGTCCAAGATTCTGCTGCGCCAGTCCTTCAAGCGCCGCGATCAGGATGTCCAGGCGCTACTGCTGCTCGGCCTCTATCAGCTCTTGTACATGCGCGTGCCCGCGCACGCCGCCGTCGGCGAAACCGCCGGGGCCGCCCGCGCCCTGGGCAAGGGCTGGGCCACGCGCGTGCTCAATGGCTGCCTGCGCCGTTTTCAGCGCGATACTCAGGCGCTTCAAGCGCAAGTCGACCGCGACCCAAGCATCGCGCTGCTGCATCCCGAGTGGATGCTCACGCGTTGGCGCGAGGCCTGGCCCGACGACTGGCGCGAATTGGCCGAGGCCAACAATCAGCCCGGCCCCATGACGCTGCGCGTCAATCGTCGCCACGTAGATCGCGAAACGTACTTGGCCCGCTTGCGGGACGCCGGCCTGGCTGCCGACCCTACGCCGTACGCGCCGGATAGCGTGACCTTGCACGAAGCCTGCGACGTGCGCGCCCTACCCGGCTTCAGTGAAGGCGCGGTGAGCGTGCAGGACGAGGCCGCCCAGCTGACCACACTATTACTCGAACCGGCCCTGGCCACGACGCCCGGCGCTCGCGTGCTGGATGCATGCAGCGCCCCCGGCGGCAAGACCGCGCACCTGCTCGAAGCCTTCGATCTCGAACTCACCGCCCTGGACAGCGACGCCGAGCGGCTCGGCCGCGTCGACGCTACCCTGACGCGCCTCGGGCTCGAAGCCACCACATTGGCCGCCGACGCCAGCCGCCTCGACTGGTGGGATGGCCAAGCCTTCGATGCCGTGCTGCTCGACGCGCCCTGCTCGGGCACCGGTGTCATTCGCCGCCACCCGGATATCAAGCGCCTGCGTCGTCCCAACGATATCCGCGAGCTCGCTGCGCTGCAGGCCCGCCTGCTCGACACGCTGTGGACCACCCTCGCCCCTGGCGGCACGTTGCTATATGCCACCTGCTCGGTGATGCCCGAAGAGAATGTGGATCAGATCGCGACCTTCCTTGCCCGCACCCCGGACGCCAGCACCGACGAACTCGACGTCGACTGGGGCCGCCCCGCCGGCGCCGGACGCCAGCTCCTGCCGCGCATCGAAGGTCACGATGGCTTCTTCTACGCGCGTCTGCGCAAGCAGTCCGCATAACCCGACAACCGTCGGCGTCCCTTGCCAGAGGCGCCGGAGACTTCGATACTGAGGGTATCTCACCCACGTGTGGAGCCCTCGTGTTGCAGGATGCCCTCGAGATCATCGATACGCGTTGTGCCTTGCTCGTCATCGACGTGCAAGGTGACTTCATGCCTGGCGGGGCGCTGGCCTGCGCCGATGGCGATGCCATCCTGCCGGGGTTGAGCCAGTTGCTCAGCGAGCGACGCTTCGCACACGTCGTGGCGACCCAGGACTGGCATCCCGCCCGACACGTCTCCTTCGCCAGCGAGCATGCGGGCTATCAACCCTTCGACACCCTCGACCTCTACGGCGAGCCGCAGACCCTATGGCCCGATCACTGCGTGCAGAACACGTCCGGCGCCCGGCTGCATCCCGAGCTCGACTGGGCACCGGTGGACCTCATCGTGCGCAAGGGATGCGACCCCCGCATCGATTCCTACAGCGCCTTTCGCAACAACTTGGGGCCCGATGGCACACGTCCCACCACGGGGTTGGCCGGCTGGCTACGCGAACGCGGCGTCGATAGCGTCTATCTCTGCGGCTTGGCACGTGACGTATGCGTGCTGTGGAGCGCCGAGGATGCCGTCGCCGCGGGTTTCAAGACACGCTTTCTGTGGCCGCTGACACGCCCGGTCACCCACGACACGGACGCCGCTACGCGGCAGCGTCTCACTCGGCTCGGCGTCGAGATCATCGGCGCTTGAGCCAACCCATCGCACTTGAAGCGCAAGGAGAACGCCATGAGCGATCACGTCTACAAGCACATCGAGCTGACCGGCTCTTCGCCGCACGGTATCGAGCAAGCCGTGAACAATGCCTTGGAAAAGGCCCGCGAGACGCTGCACGGCATGCGCTGGTTCGAGATCACCGACACTCGCGGCCATCTCGAGGATGGACGCGTGGGCCACTGGCAGGTCACGCTCAAGGTCGGCCTAGCCCTCGATTGAATGCTACCGGGCGCCATGGCACGCCGCCGTGGCGCCCCTGTCATTGGGGGCGCCGCCTGGTTTATGCTACGCGCCAGTCATTGAGCGCGGATTCCCTCGCATGAAGATCATCATCCTCGGCGCCGGCCAAGTCGGCGGCACACTGGCCGAACACCTGGCCAGCGAAGAAAACGACATCACCGTCGTCGATATCGATACCAAGCGTCTGCGCGAGCTGCACAACCGTCTGGATATCCGCACGGTCGTCGGCACGGCATCCTACCCCATGGTGCTACGCCAGGCCGGGGGCGAGGACGCCGACATGCTGATCGCGGTGACCAACTCCGACGAAGTCAACATGATCGCCTGCCAGGTCGCGCATACGCTGTTTCGCACGCCGACCAAGATCGCCCGTGTCCGCGCCACCGCCTATCTGACGCGCAAGGGGCTGTTTTCCCACGATGCGATTCCCGTCGATGTGCTGATCAGCCCCGAGCAGGTAGTCACCGACCATATTCGCCGCTTGATCGAATATCCCGGCGCCCTGCAGGTGCTCGACTTCGCCGGCAGCCTGGCCCAGTTGGTGGCGGTCAAAGCCTACTACGGCGGGCCGCTGGTGGGTCAGGAACTGGGCTTCCTGCGCCGTCACATGCCCAATGTGGATACCCGCGTGGCGGCGATCTACCGCCGCAATCGCGCACTCATTCCTCACGGCGACACCGTCATCGAAGCCGACGACGAGGTGTTCTTCATCGCTGCGCGCAAGGATATCCGCGCGGTGATGAGCGAGTTGCGCAAGGTGGACCGTGACTTCCGCCGGGTGATCATCGCTGGCGGCGGCAACATCGGCGAACGCCTTGCCGAGACGCTCGAGCACAGCCACCAGGTCAAGATCATCGAGCATGAGCTGGAGCGCTGCACGGTGCTCTCGGAACGTCTCGACCGCACCGTGGTGCTCCATGGCAGCGCGACCAGCAAGCGCTTGTTGCTGGAAGAGAACATCGAGGACTGCGATATCTTCTGCGCGCTGACCAACGATGACGAGGTCAACATCATGTCGTCGATGCTGGCCAAGCGCCTGGGCGCCAAGAAGGTGCTGACGCTGATCAACAACGCCGCCTACGTGGATCTCGTCCAGGGCGGCGAGATCGATATCGCCATCTCGCCGCAACAGGCCACCATCGGCGGCCTGCTCACCCATGTGCGACGCGGCGATATCGTCAACGTGCACTCGCTGCGGCGTGGGGCCGCCGAGGCCATCGAGGCCATCGCTCACGGCGACTCGCGTTCATCCAAGGTCGTGGGGCGCACCATCGACGAGATCGACTTGCCTAGTGGCACCACCATCGGCGCCATCGTGCGCGGCAAGGAGGTCCTCATCGCCCACGACGATGTCGTGGTGGAAAGCGGCGACCACGTGATTCTCTTCGTCATCGACAAGCGCCGTATCCGCGACGTCGAACGTCTTTTCCAGGTCGGGCTGACGTTCTTCTGATGAGTAATCGGTTACCTACGACTTCCGTTTCGGCAAGGCGACTGCCATGAGTTTTCTGGTGATCCTGAGGATCGTCGGGCTATTGCTCATGCTGTTCAGCCTGACCATGGTGCCGCCGGTGGTGATTTCGTTGATCTTCGACGACGCCACCTGGGATGCCTTCGTCATCGGGCTGGGCATCACCTTCGTCACCGGGGCACTGCTGTACTGGCCCGCGCGCAATGCGCGTCGCGAACTGCGTACCCGCGATGGCTTTTTGATCACCGTAATGTTCTGGAGCGTACTGGGACTGTTCGGTTCGCTGCCGCTGATGCTCGCCGCGGACCCGTCGCTGTCGTTCACCGACGCCGTGTTCGAATCGTTTTCCGGCCTCACCACCACCGGTGCCACCATTCTCACCGGCATCGACTTGCTGCCCGAGTCGATCCGCTTCTATCGCCAGCAACTGCAGTGGCTAGGCGGCATGGGGATCGTGGTACTGGCGGTGGCGATCCTGCCGACACTGGGCATCGGGGGCATGCAGCTCTACCGCACCGAGATTCCTGGCCCGCTCAAGGATTCCAAGCTGACGCCACGTATCACCGAAACCGCCAAGGCCCTGTGGTACATCTATGCCGCCCTGACCCTGACGTGTTTCCTGGCGTATTGGCTGGCGGGCATGAGCTGGTTCGATGCCATCGGGCATAGCTTCTCGACCGTCGCCGTCGGTGGCTTTTCGACCCACGACGCCAGCATCGGCTATTTCGACAGCGCAACCATCGAGCTGATCTGCGTGTTTTTCATGATCGTCTCATCGTTGAGCTTCGGGCTGCACTTCGCGGTGTGGCGCGAGAAGCGCTTGCGCCATTATCTGGTCGACCCGGAGTTCCGTTTCTTCATCATCTTTCTGGCGCTACTGGTCACCATCACCATCGCTACGCTCATATTGAGCGGCACCTACGACTACGACGACTCTCTAGGGCTGCGCCATGGCCTGTTCGAGGTGGTGTCAGTGGCCACCACCACCGGTTTCGGTGTCGCCGACTTCACCGCTTGGCCGGGGGTTTTGCCGTTCATGCTGTTCATCGCCGCTTTCGTCGGCGCCTGCTCGGGCTCCGCCGGCGGGGGCATAAAGGTGATTCGCATCCTGTTGATCCTCAAGCAAGGCTTGCGCGAGATCCACCGCCTGATTCACCCCAATGCGGTGTTTTCGGTCAAGGTCGGCAAGATGCGTATTTCCAGCGGCGTGGCCGAAGCCGTGTGGGGCTTCTTCTCCGCTTATATGCTGCTTTTCGTGCTGATGCTATTGATTCTGCTTGCCACCGGGCTGGATCAGGTGACGGCCTGGTCAGCGGTGGGCTCTTCCCTCAATAACCTGGGCCCGGGGCTAGGCGGCGTGTCGGCTCACTACGGTGACATGCCGGACCTCGCCAAGTGGACACTGGTCATGGCGATGATGTTCGGGCGCCTGGAAATTTTCACCATCCTGGTGCTGTTCACGCCCGCGTTCTGGCGACGCTGAGTCAATATGGCACTATTCACTATAATTTTGCGAAATCTCTACTATCCATGCTAGGTAAGCGGGATTTCACGCTCTCTTTTCACTAAAGGCTAAGACCAGCGAGGCCGATTCGTCGGGTATCGCGATGACGGCAATGCTACCATGCGCGCTTCCCGGCCCACCGCGACGGGCCTTTATCCGTTATTCAGCCTCGAGAAAGCGTCATGTCCACCAGCCTCGCAAACCCTATACGTGCGGTAGCCCGCCTAGGGCTCATCCCGCAAATCGTCATCGGTATCGTGCTCGGCATCGTCGTGGCCACCACCTGGCCCGACGCCGCCGCCTCGATATCGCTTCTGGGTGATGTGTTCATCTCCGCCTTGAAAGCGGTGGCACCGGTACTGGTCTTCCTGCTGGTCATGGCGGCCATTGCCAATCACCGGCGCGGCCAGCCCACGCATATTCGCGGCGTGCTGCTGCTGTACGTGGTCGGCACCCTGTGCGCCGCCTTGGTGGCCGTCGTCGCCAGTTTCGCGCTTCCCACCACGCTGATCATCGACGCGCCCCAGGCAAGCGGCGAACCGCCGGGCGGTATCGCCGAGATCCTGCGCAACCTGTTGCTCAACGTCGTGGACAATCCCATTCACGCGCTGATGAACGCCAATTTCGTGGGTATCCTGGCGTGGGCGATCGGGTTGGGCATGATGCTGCGCGGCTCCTCGGAGACGACCCTCGGGGTACTCAACGCCTTCTCCGATGCCGTCTCCAACATCGTGCGTTTGGTGATCCGCTTTGCGCCGCTGGGCATCTTCGGTCTGGTCGCTGGCACGCTCGCGGATACGGGTATGAATGCCCTACTCGACTACGCGCACCTGCTCGCCGTCATCGTCGGCTGCATGCTGTTCGTGGCGCTGGTCACTAACCCCTTGATCGTGTTCCTGGCCACCCGGCGCAACCCGTATCCACTGGTGTTCGCCTGCCTACGTGGCAGTGCCATCACCGCATTCTTCACACGCAGTAGCGCCGCTAACATTCCCGTCAACATGGAGCTTTGCGAGCGTCTCGACCTGGACGCCGATACTTATTCGATCTCGATCCCGCTAGGCGCGACCATCAACATGGCTGGTGCCGCCATCACCATCTCGGTAATCACCCTGGCAGCCGCCCATACTCTAGGAATCGGCGTAGACTTCGCCTCGGCGCTATTGTTGTGCATCGTCGCCTCACTCGCTGCCTGCGGCGTTTCCGGCGTCGCCGGTGGGTCCCTGCTGCTCATCCCGATGGCCGCCAGCCTCTTCGGCATCTCCAATGACGTGGCCATGCAGGTCGTCGCCATCGGCTTCGTCATCAGCGTCGTGCAGGACGCCACGGAAACCGCACTGAACTCGTCCACCGACGTGTTGTTTACCGCCGCGGCATGCCGCGCCAAGCGCTGATTCGTACGTTCGACGCCCCGCTCGCTCCATCCTCGAGCGGGGCCGGGTTTGGCCCGCCCCCTGCCATCGTGGATAATCGAGCTTTTCCGCCACCGAAGCGAAACGCCGCATGCCCGATACTCACGCCGGCCCTCGCCAGGTCATCGATCAGGGTGAGACCCGTTATACCCTTTTGGGTACCGCCCACGTCTCGCGCGCCAGCGCTGACGAGGTCCGCGAGCTGATCCGCTCCGGCGACTTCGACGCCGTCGCCATCGAGCTGTGCCCCACGCGCCACCAGAGCGTTACCCAGCCCGATGCCATGGCCAAGATGGATCTCTTCCAGGTCCTGCGTCAGGGCAAGGCGGGCATGGTCGCCGCCAGCCTCGCGCTGGGCGCCTTTCAGCAACGCGTCGCCGAGCAGTCCGGCGTGACGCCGGGTGCCGAGATGCAGATGGCGATCAAGGAGACCCAGCGTGCGGACTTGCCGCTGTATCTCGTCGATCGCGAAATCGGCGTGACCCTCAAGCGCATCTATCACAACGTGCCCTGGTGGCAACGCATGAGCCTGATTTCAGGGCTGCTGGGCAGCGTGGTCTCGCGCAAAAAGGTCTCCAGCGAGGAGATCGAGCGCCTCAAGGAAGGCGATGTGCTCGAATCGACTTTCGCCGAGTTCGCCGAACAGTCGGAGTCGCTGTACACACCGCTGATCCGCGAGCGCGATCGCTACATGGCGCTTCGCCTACGCGAGGAAGTCGCCGGGAAAGCGCCACGGCATATCCTGGTGGTGGTCGGCGCCGGTCACATGAAGGGGCTGGGAGAACATCTCCAAACGCTAGGGCAACAACCGCCCAGTGCCGAAGCCATCGACGAGGAGCGACGCTCACTGGAAGTCACCCCGGCCCGCTCCAAGCTTTGGAAAGCCCTGCCGTGGGTGATCGTCGCGCTGGTGCTGACCGGCTTCGCCATCGGCTTTTCCCGCGATACCGGCCTCGGCTGGTCACTGGTCGGCGAGTGGTTCCTGATCAACGGCGTACTCTCGGCGCTGGGCACCGCCATCGCGCTGGCGCATCCATTGACCATCATCGCGACCTTCATCGCCGCACCGCTGACCTCGCTCAATCCGACCATCGGCGCCGGTTTCGTCGCCGCCGGTGTCGAACTGGCCCTGCGTCGCCCCACAGTGGGTGACTTCTCGCGCCTGCGCCGCGACGTCAGCTCACCGCGCGGCTGGTGGAAAAACCGCGTCGCCCGCACGCTGCTGGTATTCCTGCTCGCCACGCTGGGCTCCGCCGCCGGCACCTGGATCGCCGGGTTACGCATCGCCGGGCAGTTGTTCGGGTAAGGCCACCAAACGCTAGGCGCTACCGAAGTGCCATGTGAAAGTGTAACGTGAGGGCTTATGAGTTCTCACGAATCCAACTTGGACATTCTGCTCGTCGGCGCCGGCACCATGGGTCTGGCCATCGCCAATGCGCTTGCCGTGGAGGGACAGCACCGTATCGGCGTATTGGACAGATGTGCACCGCCTCATCGTGAAGGTGCGCATCATGGCCATACACGCCTAATCCGAGTGGCCTATGGTGAGGGCGACCAATACGTGCGCTTGGCACGCCGCGCTCACACCCTCTGGCAAACCCTGGACCAGCATGTCGACGGCGGCGTTTTTCATCGTGTGGGAGTTGCCAATATCGGCGATCCGGAACAACCGTTTCTCCGCGAAGTAGCAAACAGCGCCCGCCTTCATGATCTGCCGCTGACATGCCTTTCCGCCGATGAAGCCATGCACCGTTTCCCGGGGTGGCGGCTCGATACAAGCCAACGAGCCTACTTCGAACCCGACGCGGGCGTACTCTTGACCGAGCCGATCATCAACGCTTGGCGCCGCTCCCTAGAAACCAGCCGTAACGTCGCGTGGCATGACGACGCCGATATCGTGCGGCTCGAACGCAATGGCGAAGGGTTCACCGCCATCGCCCGGGATGGACGCCATTGGAGCGCCGAGCGTCTGATACTCAGTGCCGGGCGCGCCGTCACTGGGTTAGGCGCACAACTCGGCCTACATCTGCCCTTGCAACGCGTACGCAAAGTCTTCGCCTGGTTTGATGCGGATTCACGTTATACGCCGCTATGCTTCCCCGGTTTCAGCTTCACGGGCAGCATCGGCGACTATTACGGGTTTCCCGACCTCGACGATCAGGGCTTCAAGGTGGGCCGTCATGATGGCGGACAACCGGTGGATGCAGACGAGCCACTGGCCGAGTTCGGTGCCTATCCCGAAGACCTCAACGACCTTCTCGCTCTAACCAGCCGTCATTTGCCTGGCATCGGCGCACTACGCGAAGGTGCCGTATGCGAGTACATTCGAACACCTGACGAGGGTTTTCTGATCGATGAGGCAATGCCCGGACTCTTCGTGGCCTGCGGTTTCTCCGGCCACGGTTTCAAGTTCGCACCAGCGATCGGCGAGGCACTCGGCCATTGGCTAACAACGGGTGAACGTCCAGAAGAACTCGCGCCCTTCACGCTCGAACGTTTCCGGTAAACCCGCGGACTCAGCTCGAATGGAGCCAATGCCGCCGTCAGCGCTTGGGAGCCATCCGTTATTTCCGATCCAACAAGATAAGGAGAGAAATATGGCCTCGTTCGAGCACACCATCCAGTCGCGTTATAGCTGTCGTGATTTCAGCCCGCAAACGGTTCCTCGCGCACTCCTCGACAGACTGCTGGAGACCGCTCAGGGGATTACCCATGCTGATGGCAAACGCAGCGTGCCTTCGGCGAGTTCTCTCTACCCTCTCAAGCTATTAGCGATAGCCGGGCGCATTCGCGACCTGGACGCGGCGACCTACACCTTCGACCCCGAAAGCTGCAGGTTGAAAACGCACCTCGACCACGACATACGAGATGCACTCCAGTACGCGGCACTCGAGGAGCAACCTTGGATCGGCCAGGCAGCCGGCATTATCACGATCTGTGCCGACATAGGGGCCGCGACTCAAACCTTCAGCGATCAACCACCTTACGGGTCACGTGGCCAACGCTACGCCTGGATCGAGGCGGGCGCCGCAGCTCAGAACATGCAGTTGCAAGCAACGGCCGAGGGGCTGGGCAGCGTGCTCGTCGCTGGCTTCCGCGACGAGGCCACGTTAGAAGCACTGGCCCTCGAAGCGCCTATAATGCCGCTAATCCATTTGTGCTTCGGTTGGCCGGCTGCTAAGCAGTAACGGGCCCCGACGGAATAAACGATGTCCGAGAGCCACTGACGGTTTTCCACCAAGGAAGGAGTGACCATGATCCGCGTCCCATTATTCTGCAGTGGCCTGATGGCGCTGATCATCGTGGTCATGACACAGGCGTTCCCGGGTGCGGTTACCTCCATCGACTGGCCGCTCCTGATCGGTGCGTCCATAGTCATGGCTTTAACGCCTGGCGCCAATCAACTCTTATCGCTTTCCAATGGTTTCCATGTCGGTGTCGCGCCTGCCATGACGGCGGCCTGCGGACGCTTCGCAGCATTCGCCTTGATGGTGGTCGGTGTCGCGGTGGGGCTCGGGCATTGGCTGGCAACCTCCGCGATATTCTTCAGCGTGCTCAAGTGGATTGGCGTGGCGTATCTGTCATATCTCGGAGTGAGATCATTGCTCACGGCTTGGCGACCTAAAGCGGTAGCGCCGAGCGAGGACATCGAGGCCGCACAGGCCTGGTCGCTGCTCCGTCGGGAAGCGCTGGTCGCGCTCTCCAATCCCAAAGCGTATGTGCTGTTTGCGCTCTTCCTGCCGCAGTTTTTGCATACCGATAGCGTGTCGTTCGCACCGGCCATCATGCTGGCGGGACTGGCTTATATCTTGATCGAGTTCGTTTGCGCGCTGCTCTATGCCGGCGCGGGACATCTACTCGGGCGCGGCCGCATCAGTCTGAGCCGGCAACGCTGGCTGGATGGTATCAGCGGCTCGCTAATGGTTAGCCTGGCCGGGTGGTTGGCGTTGGCGAAACGCCAAGCTTAAGCCGGGAAATAGAGGTTTCGATACAATAAGTCATTCTAGGCTATTACGGTTCACGCTAATCTATACCTCGACCCCTTTCTACAGAGGAAGCTATCGTGGACTCGAAGATACGTATCGTCATACCGATCTACCCCGGCGTAACGCACCTGGATTTCACCGGGCCTCATCAATTCTTCTCGCGTGTGCCGCAAATCGATGTAGTGGTCGCATCCATTGGCGGAGAACCCGTCGACGCTCAAGGATTGACGTTTTCCAACCTGGACGACCTGACAGAGATCGCGGCTTGCGACGTTCTCTGCGTTCCCGGTGGCCTGGGCTGCCTCGATGCGGCGGAGGACATCCGTTTTATCCACGCCATTCGACACTTGGCCGGCACCGCAAAGTTCGTGACCTCGGTATGCACCGGCTCATTGATTCTGGGAGCGGCGGGCCTGCTCCACGGAAGACGAGCCGCCTGTCACTGGGCGTGGCGCGACATGCTGCCATTGTTCGGTGCTATCCCGGACCCGGCACGTGTAGTGCGCGATGACGAGATCATCACAGGCGGCGGTGTCACCGCCGGAATCGATTTTGCGCTGACCGTCATCGCAGAGTTAACCGATGACGAGACCGCTCAGCGTGCTCAACTGATTCTCGAATATGCTCCCGCACCGCCGTTTGATGCCGGACGCCCCGAAACAGCCCCAGCCGCCATCCACGACCACGTCGTCGCCGACATGGCCGAGCTGCAGGCCTCACGTTACCGCCAGGCGCAATACCTGGCCGAGCGTTACGCTGCTAGACGCTAGGCTTGCTGATCACCCTCCTCCAGCACCTCGGCGATCAAGGCGACGAAGTCATCGAAGGCCGGGTGCATCGGGCTGGGGGAACGATGCACCTCGAGCACGGCCGGTGGTAATGGCGGCAAGCCTTCGGCGGCACCCATCACTTTCCATCCCTCGGGTAGCAGGCGTCGCTCACCAACCGTCAAGGTTTGCCCCTGCCCCACGATGACTTTCAACCCACTGGGGCTCTGACTGGTGGAGACGAGCTGCCAGTCGCGACCGATGCTGGCCAGCGCGGCCAACGCCCGGCGCCGGTAGACGCACTGCTCCGGAAACAGCGCCAGTGGAATCGGTCGCTCGGCGTCGAGTTCGAAACGTCGATGCGCCGCCCAGACCACCTCCTCCGTGGTCACGGGGCGTCCACCGCTACTCGGTTCATGCTGCACTGCCAGCACGATATCCAACGACCCTTTCTCAAGCTGCTCCAGCAATTCCGTCGACATGCGGCAGTGAATATGCACGTGGACCTCGGGATGCCGAGCGCCGAAGCGTTCGAGTAGTGCCGGCAACCAGGTATCGGCGTAATCCTCCGGGAGCCCGAAGCGCAGCGTCACCGGCTGCGAACGCCCCAGCGCCGCGATCGCCTCGCGTTGCAGCTGCAACAGGCGCCGCGCGTAGACGAGAAAGGTCTCGCCATCGCCGGTCAACGTGAGCCGACGGCTGCCACGCTCGATCAGCAAGGTATCGAGGCGCGATTCGAGGGTGCTGATACGCAGACTGATGGTCGATTGGGTCTTGTGCAGATAGCGCGCCGCAGCGGTGAAGCCACCGCTATCGGCCACGGTGACGAAGGCCAGCAGCAGGTCGCTGTCCAACGCGGCCAGCGCCGCACTATCGGAATTTCCGATGGCTGACATTGAAATGACTCGTTTTACTGATGAGATGGTTCTGTCCAGCATAGAGGACATCGACGGGCCGCCCAACCTGCACGGCGGCAACGTCCTGTCACCTGACACCTTGCTGATCGAAAGGACATTTCCCATGCCGACGACTGCTGCCGCGACCGACCCCGACGTCGATCACAAGCCGACTCAGCGCTGGCTCGCCGATGCCGAGCGCACCGACCTGAGCGAACTGGTCGACACCGACCGCTATCCGCTGCATGACGTCGACGACCCGCGCCTTCAGGCTGAGATTGCCCGGGTACGCGAGGACCTGGACCGCGAAGGCTGCGCCGTGCTTCGTGGCTTCCTGCGCTCCGATGCATTGGAGCAGGCTCGCAACGAAGGGCGTGAACTCGCGACCAAGAGCTATTATTCCAGCTGTCGCGTCAACGCCTGGTTCACCAGCGACGACGAAAGCCTCCCCGAGAGCGATCCCCGGCGGCATTTCATGGAGCGCACCAGCGGCTTCGTGACCCGTGACATGATTCCCGCCGATACGGTAATTCAACAGCTCTAC
Organism: Chromohalobacter beijerinckii; assembly: GCF_023061185.1. Classification (GTDB taxonomy): domain Bacteria; phylum Pseudomonadota; class Gammaproteobacteria; order Pseudomonadales; family Halomonadaceae; genus Chromohalobacter; species Chromohalobacter beijerinckii. The sequence goes on along the minus strand of NZ_JAKGAK010000003.1, from coordinate 17,813 downwards.
GTCTCGCCGGCAATGAAACGCCTGGTCGCCGCATGCCTGGACGAGGAAGAAGTGTTTGAGTACGCCGACCCGTTCGCCGGCCTGGTGCAGAACGTCCTCCCACCGGGCACCGAGCAGCCCTGGCACTACGATACCAACGAATACATCGTCACGATGATGACCGACATACCGGACAGCGGCGGCGAGTTCCAGTACTGCCCCAACATCCGTACGCCAGCGGGCGAGAACTACGACGGCGTCGGCGCGGTGATTCGCGGCGAGGACACGACCACTCCGCGTACGTTGCTGCTTCGTCCCGGCGACCTGCAGCTCTTCAAGGGCCGTTACTCGCTGCACCGCGTGACACGCGTCAGCGGCCAGCGCGAGCGTCACACCGCGATCTTCGCCTACTCGCAACAGCCGGGCGTGGTGGGGCGTCTTGAGCGCACGCGCCAGCTCTACGGCCGGGTCTCGGAAGCGCACATCGAGGCAGAAAAACGCCGTGAAGTTCGCGCCGACGGCCTGCTCGACTGATCGAAACGCCTGGAACGGGCTGCGCTCGGCCATGCTGTGTTGGAAGTCGTCTCAAAATACTCATTTAGGAACCTAAACTCCGCTTTTTCGCCGACTTCCGCCTTGCCTGGCCATCGCTCGCCTGCGTTCCAGCGCGTTTCGATATTGCTGTCTAGATAAATCACGCTGATGCAACTTCCATGACTGGACCAACGACCATGACCCGCTTGTCATCCACACTGCCTTCCCTGCTGGAAGGCACCGATATCCTGGCGCCGACGCACGATCCCGCCGAGTGCGAACCGACACAGTCAGAAATCCAGCAGATTCTTCTGGATCGCTTGGCGCGTACCCGGGCAGAGTTGAAGAAACGCGATATCGTCGCCGCCGTGCTGTTCGACCCGACCCATGTACGCTACGCGACCGGCGCCCGCAACATGCAGGTCTACTCGGCGCGCAATCCAGCGCGTTACGCCTTCGTGCCGGCAGAAGGCCCGGTGGTGATGTTCGAATTCTCCGGCTGCAGTCACCTGACCGAAGGCTTGCCCGGCATCGACGAGACACGTCCAGCGACGGCGATTTCCTATTACTTCTGTGAAGATAATCTGCAGCAGACCACCCAAGCCTGGGCGGCAGAAATCGACGACTTGGTGCGCCAGTGTGGCGGCCAAAAAGGCGACAAGGTGGCCATCGAAAGCGCCACCTCGCACGCCGCCTTCGCGCTGGTCGAACATGGCTGGCAGATCTGCGATGCCCAGATTCCGCTGGAGCGGGCCCGCGCCATCAAGGTGCCCAACGAAATCAAGATGGTGCGCAGCTCACTGCGCGCGGTAGAGAACGGCGTACGCAAGCTGGAAGCGGCGATTCGTCCCGGCGCCACGGAGAACGAGGTCTGGTCGCAGCTGCACCAGCACATCATCGCCACCGACGCCGACTATGTCGAAACGCGGCTGATGAACTCCGGGCCGCGCACTAACCCCTGGTTCCAGGAGTGCTCCAATAGAGCGATGCAGGCCGGCGAGCTGGTCGCGCTGGATACCGACGTGGTCGGCCGGTATGGCTACTACGCCGATTTCTCGCGGACCTTCCTGTGCGGCGATGGCAAGGCGACGTCTACCCAGCGCGAGCTCTATCGCATGGCCTTCGACCAGGTGCGCCATAACATGGCCCTGATCGCGCCGGGCATGTCATTCAAGGAGTACGCCGAGAAGGCCTGGCAGATTCCCCAGCCCTACAAGGCACGTCGCTATTTTGCGCTGGCCCACGGCGTCGGCATGACCGGCGAATATCCGTATATCGTTCACCGCGAAGACATCGACGACAAAGGCTACGACGGCATCATGCAGCCGGGTATGACGCTCTGCGTAGAGAGCTACATCGGCCACGAAGACGGTGGCGAAGGCGTCAAGCTCGAGGAGCAGCTTTACATTCGCGACGACGGTCAGGTCGAATTGCTTTCCGACTATCATCTCGATGAGCGATTGCTGGCCGAGTGACACGTCAGCCGACGCCATCTGACAACTGTTGCGTCCATCCGCCACCCGAGGAGCCCCATGAGCCAGACGCTGATTCCGCATATCGACCTGACGCCGTTACTCGCCGACGACCCAGCGCGCGACGAGACGCGCCAAGCCATCGTCGATGCCGCGTGCGGCTCCGGCTTCATGACCGTGGGCATCGCCCCGTCGCAACTGGATCTACCCGACGACATCCATGCGCGGCTGCTGCGCTTTTTCGAGCTCGACACGGCCGCCAAACGACGCCTGGCGCGGCACAAGTTCGAACCGGCCAACCGCAATGTCTATCGCGGCTATTTTCCGCCCCAGAATCAGGACCCGACCTGGAAGGAAGGCATCGACCTCGGCCCGGACGTTGCTCACCCCGAGCGAGCGGATACCCAGAGCGGCGACCCGCTGCGCGAATCCACGCCGCAGCCGACGGAATCCGAACTATCGGGTTGGTCGGCGGACGTCGCCACCTACTATGAAGCCATGGAATCGCTCGGCGGCGTGATCGCCGGGGCGCTGGCCGAGGGGCTGGGTATGTCGCGCGAGACACTCACGCGGCCCTTCGCCCACGGCAACTCGACGCTGCGCCTGATCCATTATCCCGAGCGTCCGGCCGAGACGCTGGCCGCGATGCCGGCCGTCGACGGCAGCGGCGATGCGCGGCGCTGGATGGTCGGCGTGCCGCATTGCGACAACGGCTTCATCACGCTGCTTTGGCAGGACCAGGTCGGCGGCCTGCAAGTGCGCACGCCAAGCGGCGACTGGGAAGAAGTACCGCCCCGTGAGCATGCCCTGGTGGTCAACTTCGGCCGCCTGCTGTCGGACTGGTCCGGCGGGCGCATTCAAGCCACGGAGCATCGCATCGTCGGTGGCACCCGCTCGCGGCACTCGATCCCGTTCTTCTTCGAACCCGCAGTGGATGCCCATATCGAGGCGCCCGACACGGCCGGCGACGGCGGCTATATCTACGGCGACCGACTGTGGGAGCGGATGCAGGCCTTCGTCGAATTTCAGGGCCTGGAACGCGCGCCCGCCGCCGACACCTGAACCGGCCTTGCCCGCTCGCCGGAGGGCTCTGGGTAAGCGCCCGCAGCTATCGATAGGCGCGATGCGTCGAATAGATATAATATGGAATTTTCGTTTTACACAAAAAACCGAGGGATAACGTTATGAAAAAGGTTCTGTACCCCCTGGCAGCCGCGGCAATCTTCACGGCCGCCACGACCGCACAAGCCGAGGACAAGACGCTGGTAATCGGTACCAACAACTGGGCCGAGAACGTCGCGGTCGCCAACATGTGGAAGCTCATCCTCGAAAACCGGTACGATTACGATGTCGAACTCTCCGATGTCAGCAAGAACGCCCTCTATAGCGGCCTTGCCAACAACGACTTCGACATCTCGCTCGAAATCTGGCTCCCCAACACCGATGCGCGCTATCTCGAGCCCTACAAGGATCAGCTCGAAATCAACGGCGCCTGGTACGAAGGCACCGGGCTAGGCCTGGTGGTGCCGAGCTATGCCGACATCGACACCATTCCCGAACTCAAGGCGCAAGCCGAGGAATACGGCTACCAGGGCAGTCCCAGCATCCTGGGCATCGACTCCGGCTCGGCGATCGCCGGTCTGACCGACGAGGCCATCGACGAGTACGAACTCCCCATGGAACAGGTCAACAGCTCCGGGCCGGCCATGATGGCCGCGCTGGATGCGGCCTACCAGCAGGAAGAGCCGATTGTCGTGACGCTGTGGAGTCCACATTGGGCCTTTGCCGAGTACGACCTCAAATACCTCGAGGACCCCAAGAACGTCTACGGCGACAACGAAACCATCTACTGGTTCTCGCGCCCCGGCTTCACCGAGGACGACCCCTGGCTCACCGAGGTGCTCAACGCCTGGCACATGGATGACGACAGCCTGGGCGGCCTGATGGCCGAGATCGAACAGGCCGGCGACCCGGTGGAAGGGGCCGAGACCTGGATCGAAGACAACCAGGACCTCGTCGACGAGTGGCTCGCCGCCGGCGAATGACCTGCTAGTCACAGCGTCTGATCCACACGAGGCCTGGTCCACACGGGGCCTCGCCCACAACGACAAGCGCCCCGGCATGCAACATGCCGGGGCGCTTTTCATGCCAGGCATCGCCCGTCGATTACGGCGTGACGATCCCCTGACGCTTGGCCATGGCCTGCGCGGCGCGCGGCCCTAGCCACAGCGTGGGCAGCAGCACCAGCGACACAGGGAACGCCGTAATCACGATGAATTGCTGCAATACGCTGATCTGCCCCTCGCCCATGTACAGCAGAATCGCCGCCATCAACGCCATCGCCACGCCCCAGAACGCGCGCAGCGCCGGCTGGGGGTCATCATGGCCGGCGTTGACCACGGAAACCGCATAACTCATGGAATCGCCGGTGGTCGCCACGAAGATCGTGGTCAGCATCAGAATCGCCAGCGCCATCAGGTTGCCGCCCGGCAGCGCCTGGGCCACCGCCAGCGTGGCAACATCGAACTGGAAGTTCTTGAGCGCTTCGCTCAGATCGATGGCACCGCTCATCTGGTAGAAGATCCCCGAGCCGCCCAACAGCGTGAACCACACCGAGGTGGCCACAGGAGCGAGCACGGCCACGGCGACGACCAGCTGACGAATGGTACGCCCCCGCGATATACGCGCCATGAAGATCGCCATCAACGGCGCGTAGCCAATGAACCAGGCAAAGAAGAACACCGTCCACCACTTCATCCACCAGTCCGGCGCAGTCTGCGAGGTCATGGTGGCCATCTCGAAGAATGACCCCAGATAGGTGCCAAAGCCCTGGAACCAGCTATCGAACAGGAATTGCGTCGGCCCGAAGAGCAGGATCGCGGCGCCGATACCCAATGCCAACATGACATTGCAGCGGCTCAAAAACTGGATGCCACGATCGATGCCGGTGATCGCCGAACTTACGTAGACCCCACCCAGCACGACGAGGATCATCAACTGGGTGCCATAGCCCTCAGCCACGCCGAACAGCGCATGCAGGCCGAAGTTCATTTGCGTCGCCAAAAATCCGATAGGGCCCACGGTGCCGGCGACCACAGCGATGACGCAGACGGCATCCACCACGCCACCTAAGACGCCGCGCATACGCGCTTCACCCAATAGCGGCGCCAACAGCGTGCGCGGCTGCAACGGCAGGCCACGATCATAGTGATGATGCGACAACACGATAGCCGCCAACGTGCCTAACACTGCCCAGGCATGAAACCCCCAGTGCATGAAGGACTGGGCCAGCGCATTGGGCACCGCTGCCGCCGTACCCGGTTCACTGGAAAATGCCGGCGGCGTGACCACGAAATGGTAGATAGGTTCGCCAGCGGCAAAGAACACACCGCCTCCGCCCAGCAGCGTGCACAAGATGATCGACACCCACTTGAAGGTGCCCATGTCCGGACGTTCTCGATTGCCGATGCGTGCGCGGCCCGCAGGCGATACCGCCACGCCCACGGCGATAAAGAAGGTCAACAACAGCAGCAGCTGGAAATAGGCCCCCAGATTCTTCGCCGTCCAGGCGAATCCCACGCCGATCGCCGCGGTCATCGCGTCGGCATCGAGCAACGAAAACGCCACAAACAGGATGATGAAGCCGATCGTCAGCCCCATCACCGTCGGGTCGCCAAAATGCGTGCCCGAGCGCGTGGCGCTCGCATCGTGTTGAGTCATCAATGTCCAGTTCCGATAGGCGTGAGGCGCGCACACTACCGACCTTCGTCGAACACGGCAAATCGAAATCTCAACATCGGGCGCGTCCGGCACCGCAAAAGAAGACAAAGTCGCCGATCATGTGCCATTCACATCGTTCGCATCGCCCACTCAGGTGATCGACGAATAGCTGGGGCCAGCGAGTAAAACCCTCGCGTCCAACGACAAGCGCCCCGGCATGCGATATGCCGGGGCGCTTTACGCGCAAGACATGCAAGGTATCGACCGTCGATTACGAGGCGACGATCCCCTGACGCTTGGCCATCGCTTGCGCGGCGCGTGGCCCCAGCCACAGCGAGGGCAGCAGCACCAGCGACACGGGGATCGCGGTGATCACGATGAATTGCTGCAGCACGCTGATCTGCCCCGCGCCCATATACAGCAGAATCGCCGCCATCAACGCCATCGCCACGCCCCAGAACGCGCGCAGCGCCGGCTGGGGGTCGTCATGACCGGCATTGACCACGGAAATCGCGTAGCTCATGGAGTCGCCGGTGGTCGCCACGAAGATCGTGGTCAGCACCAGCACCGCCAGCGCCATCAACTTACCGCCCGGTAGCGCTTGCGCCACCGTCAACGTAGCGACATCGAACTGGAAGTTGTTGAGCGCTTCGCTGAGATCGATGGCGCCGCTCATCTGGTAGAAGATCCCCGAACCACCCAGCAGTGTGAACCACACCGAGGTGGCCACGGGGGCGAGCACGGCCACGGCGACGACCATTTGACGGATGGTACGCCCCCGCGAGATACGCGCCACGAAGATCGCCATCAGCGGCGCATAGCCGATGAACCAGGCGAAGAAGAACACCGTCCACCACTTCATCCACCAATCCGGCGCGGTCTGCGGGGTCATGGTGGCCATCTCGAAGAACGACCCCACATAGGTGCCGAAACCCTGGAACCAGCTATCGAACAGGAACTGCGTCGGCCCGAAGAGCAGAATCGCCGCGCCGATGACCAACGCCAGCATGACGTTGAAACGGCTCAGGATCTGGATGCCTCGGTCGATGCCGGTGATTGCTGACGTCACGTAGACCCCGCCCAGCACGATGAGGATCATCAACTGAGTGCCATAGCCCTCGGCCACGCCGAACAGCGTATGCAGGCCGAAGCTCATCTGGGTTGCCAGAAAGCCGATGGGGCCCACGGTACCGGCCACCACGGCGATGACGCAGACCGCGTCCACCACGCCGCCGAACACGCCGCGCATGCGCTCCTCGCCCAACAGCGGCGCCAGTAGGGTGCGCGGCTGCAGCGGCAGGCCACGATCATAGTGATGATGCGACAGCACGATGGCCGCCAGGGTGCCGAGCACCGCCCAGGCCAGAAAGCCCCAATGCATGAAGGACTGTGCCAACGCATTAGGCACCGCCGCCGCCGTACCCGGCTCGCTGGAAAACGCCGGCGGCGTGACCACGAAATGATAGACCGGCTCACCGGCGGCAAAGAAGACGCCACCGCCAGCCAACAGCGTACACAGGATGATCGATATCCACTTGAAGGTGCCCATGTCCGGGCGTTCTCGATTGCCGATGCGCGCGCGGCCCGCAGGCGAGGCGGCGACGCCCACGGCGATCAGGAAGGTCAACAGCAGCAAGAGCTGGAAATAGGCGCCCAACGTCTTCGCCGTCCAGGCAAACCCGGCGCCGATCACCGCCGTCATGGCGTCGGCATCGGTCAGCGATAGCGCCACGAACAGCACGATGAAGCCAATCGTCAGCCCCATCACCGTCGGGTCGCCAAAACGCGTTCCCGAGCGCGTGGCGCTCGCATCGTGTTGAGTCATCTGTTTCCGGTTCCGATAGTCGCGTGAGGGGCGCACACCCTACCGACCTTGGTCTTAGACGGCAAATCGAAATTTCAACATCGGGGGGCGTCCAGCGCCATAAAAGCAGACAAGGTCGCCGATCATGTGCGATTCGAATCGCTTGCGCCATCTGCGTCGCCACGCCGCTCGAGCAAACGTTGCATCGCGCCGGAAGGTGCCTCGCCGGGCCGATCACGCCGGCTGGAGGCGTAGTTTTCGTTGAACACTTCGAAGTAGTCGTCGAGGATCGCCGAGGCCTCGGTGTCGCCGCTGATGCGCAACAGTTCGGCGGCGACTTCGGCGGTGCATAGATGCTCGCTGGAGGCGGCCTTGCGCAGCCGGTAGCGCGTCAGGCGTGATGTCTTGAGCGGTAGTACCGGGAGCGAGGCCAGGTACTCGCTACGCCGGAAGATCCGTCGCGCCTGGCGCCAGGTGCCGTCGAGCAGGATGAACACCGGCGTGCGCGAGTCGGCCAGTGCCGCATCGACGGCCTCGGGGCCCACTACGCGCTCGGCGTAATCCGCCTGGTCGTCGGGAAAGACGACGAACGGCGCAAAGCGGTCGTCATCGAGCAGTGCCAGAAGCCGCGGATCGGGTTCGGTGCGATACCAGGTGAAGACTTCGGTTTCAGGCAGGATATGGCTAATCAAACGACCGGTATTGGTCGGCTTGTAGTGCTCGATGGGATGCGTCAAAAGCCAGAAACGTACGCGGCTCTCGGCTGCCACACGGTACGGACACAAGCAGTTGAGCTTGGGCAGCCGGCACTCCGGACAGCGCGAGACGAAGCTACCGCGCGCATTGAACGGCTTGCGCGGCGCATCGGGGTCATAACCGGAGACCGTCGTGGCTGAATCGGCCGGTGCATCGTGGGATTCATGCATGAGACATCAGGCTGGGTCGAAAAGGCCGGGCATTCTAGCATGCCCGGCCAGGCTTTCATCCACGCGGTGTCGAGGCTGCGGGCGGCGCGTTCGAAGCATGCCGACGCTTCCAGTATCCCGCCAGCAGCGAACCGGAAACGTTGTGCCACACCGAGAACAAGGCGCCGGGCAGCGCCGCACCTGCGGTGAAGAATTGATTCGCCAGCGTCACCGCCAACCCTGAATTTTGCAGGCCAACCTCGAAGGCGATGGTGCGCGCGGTACGCGTGTCGAAGCGCAGCGCCCGCGCCAGACCGTAGCCCGCCGCGAGGCCGATGCCGTTATGCGCGATGACCGCCAGCGCCACGATGGGCCCCAGCGTGCTCAAGCGTCCGGCATTGAGCGCCACCACGATGGCGATGATCAAAACGATGGACGCCATGGCCAGTGTGGCCAAGGCCGGTTCCACACGTTGAATATGCGTACCCAGCAGGTGATGAATCACCACGCCCAGCACGATGGGCGCAACCACCAACTGAGCGATGCTCAGCAGCATGCCCAGCACCGGCACATCGATGCTCTGGCCCAGCAGCAGCAAGGTGATCAACGGCGTGGCGACCACCGAGATCAGTGTCGAGACCATGGTCATCGACACCGACAGCGCCACATGGCCGCCGGCCAGCCAGGTCATCACATTGGAGGAAGTTCCGCCCGCCGTGGCGCCGACCAGCACCATGCCGATGGTCAATTCGGGCGACAGGCCCAGCACCCGAGAGACCAGCAGTGCCGCCAGCGGCATGACCAGAAACTGCAGGATGACGCCCACGGCGATGGGCTTGGGCGACTTCACCACGCGTGCGAAGTCGCCCTTGGTGAGCGTCAGCCCCATGGCGAACATGATGATCACCAATAGCGCCTTGATATAGCCGGCCAAGCCGGTAAACAGCTCCGGCACCAGGGCGGCGATGACCGCCAGCAAGATGGCCCAGACGGGAAACAGACGATTGATACGTTCGAAGATTGGCATGAGTGTCCTAGCGTGTTTCGTCGGTGCTTTATGCACCTTGTTGTATCGAAGGGAGGCAATAGTGTGCCGTAAAACGTGGCGCAGGCGAAGCGCCTCGGCGTCAGGCCCAGTCCGGCATCCACAGCGCGCCCGCGTGACGCCAATGCTCGATCAGCGGCGGCACGCCCTGGCTCGCCGGTTGCGAAATGGCGCGCACGCCACGCGGCGCGAGAGACTCTGCCTGAGGGTCGACGAGCAAGCATGGCGCTTCAATCGGCGCTTGATCGAGCAGCATCGCCGCCGGCATCACCGCCAGCGATGTGCCCACCACCAGCACGAAATCCGCTTCGGCGACCACGTCGCAGGCCTGGGCGTAACGCGGCACCGGCTCGCCGAACCACACCACGTCCGGACGTAGTTGGCTGCCCTTGTCGCATAACTCACCCATCCGGATGCCCTGCCGCCCCACCGGGTAGCGCAAGCTAGGGTCGGCACTCGAGCGCGCCATGAGAATCTCGCCATGCAGATGCAGCACATCGCGCGATCCAGCCCGCTCGTGCAGGTCATCGATGTTCTGGGTGATGACGCTGACGCGGAACCCGGCTCGTTCGAGTTCGGCCAACGCGTGATGCGCGGCGTTGGGCGATGCCTGACGCGTCTGCTCGCGGCGCTCGTCGTAGAAGCGCAGCACGCTTTCGGGATCGCGGTCGAAGGCCTCGGGCGTGGCGACATCCTCCACGCGATGGTTTTCCCACAGGCCGTCGCCGTCGCGGAACGTCTTCAGGCCGCTCTCGGCGCTGATACCCGCCCCGGTGAGGACGACGAGATGCGGTGCCTGATGCTCGCTCATGCCTACCTCGCGATATGTGGTTCAAGAAGTGAATGTTGTTCAAGGAAATGAATGTGATTCAACCCAATTGAAATAACACGATGGCGCCCGCCATCACTACCGCGCACGCCAGACGCTGATAGAACACGCGCCCGCGCTTGAGCGGATCGGCCAGGCCCACGCCCAACCGCGTGGCCAGCAACGCCAGGGCGATCGACAGGATGCCCCGCGACGACTGGATGATATTGCCGTGGACCGCGCCCAGAATATTGAAGGCGATGAACATCAGCAGCATCGATACCAGCCACGCAGACGCCACCGGCCACGTCTTGAGCGCCTTGCGCCACTGGCGCTTGGAGAGCCCGATGCCCACCGGGGCCACCAGCAGGCCGGCCACGCTATACGCCAGGAACACCGACAGCAACGCGCCGTGCAGGCCCGGCACCTCGATGCCGCGGGTCAGCGCGACCACGCCCAAATCGCAGCCCGAATAACCGGCCACCGCAACCAGGATCCAGCCCGCCGCCGAAGGCTTGAGCCGTCCGCCCGCCAGGCTCATGGCAAGCGCCGCGCCACCACACAGGATCACCGCCGCCCACTGCAGAACGCTCAACGCCTGCTCCGCCGCCAGCGCCGTCACGCCGGCCAGCAGCACGACCTTGAGACCCAGCAGCGGCGAGACGCGCGACGCCACGTCTCGCCGCAGCGCACGAAACAGCGCCGCCTGGCCTCCGAGGTAGCACACGTTCATCGCCAGCAGCGGCAACCATACCGCCTCCAGGCGCGCACCGCTGCCCGGCAGCAGCAGCGCCACTCCCAGCAACGAGACGCCGCCCATCAACAGATGGGAAAACACCAGCATGGCGCGCGTGGATAGCGTGTAACGGCTGCCCACATAGGCGGCTACGAAATAATAAATCGCCTGACACAGAGCACCCAATAGGCCCGTGACGACCCCTAGCATCATCGGCTGTACATCCTTGGTGGCAAGATCGACAATAGGCGCCCTTCGAGCGAACCGAAGGCCCCTTCATGACGTCGGAATTGCCCATACTTTATCAGGACGAGCGCATGGTTGCCGTGCATAAGCCCTCGGGCATGCTCGTCCACCGCAGTGCGATCGCCGCCGATGCGCAGGTATTCGCCCTGCAAACCCTGCGCAATCAGCTAGGGCGCCACGTCTATCCGGTGCACCGGCTCGACCGGCCGACCTCGGGGCTGTTGCTGTTCGCCCTCGACCCGGAGATGGCCAAGGCGCTGGGCGAGGAATTCACCGCGCATCGCGTCCATAAGCGGTACTTGGCGGTGGTGCGGGGCGTCGGCCCGGAGCAAGACGTGCTCGATTACGGCCTGCGCGAGGAAGACGGCAAACGCCCCAAGTCGGAAATGCCCGAGCTTGCCGCCTGGACTGCCGTGCGCCGCCTCGATAGCGTCGAACTGCCGGTACGCATCGACCGTTACCCCCAGGTGCGCTATTCCTTGATGGAGGCCCAGCCCTGGACCGGCCGACGGCATCAGATTCGCCGCCACCTTTCGCGGCGTGGCTACCCGATCATCGGTGACGCCAAACACGGCAAGGGCGCCCACAACCGCTTCTTCCGCGATCATCTGGAAAGCCCGCGCCTGTTGCTGGCGGCCGTGGGCATGACGATCTGGCACCCCGAGCAAGCGCGCACGCTGCAACTCGACGCACCCCTGGCCGACGACATGCGCACACTGTTCGCGCGCTTCGGTTGGCAGGGCCACGCCCCGGCGACAAACGTCGACTGGCATGAGACGCGCCCTGTTTCGCTATGGCCCACCGGCCACGACCGGTAACGAGGAAAGATCACATGCACGACGATTACGATTTCCGCTTCGGCGGCATCCGCCGACTTTACGGCGCCAAAGCCGCCGCGTTCTTCCGCCGTGCGCACGTCGTGGTCATCGGCGTGGGTGGCGTCGGCAGTTGGGCCGTGGAGGCCCTGGCCCGCGCCGGCATCGGCACCCTGACATTGATCGATCTCGACGATGTCTGCGTATCCAACGTCAACCGCCAGTTGCACGCGCTGGACGGCACCATCGGCCGGCCCAAGGTCGAGGTGCTGGCCGAGCGTTGCCGTGCCATTCAGCCCGGGATCACCGTGCATGCGGACACCGCCTTCGTGACGCCGACCAACCTCGCCGAGCGCCTGCCCGAGGACGCCGATCACGTCATCGACGCCATCGACAGCGTTGTCGCCAAGAGCGCGTTGATCGCCTGGTGCAAGCGCCGCAAGATCGGCCTGACCGTCACCGGCGCGGCGGGCGGCCAGACCGACCCCACGCGGATCCGCGTCGCCGACCTGACGCGCACCGAGCACGACCCGCTGCTGGCCAAGGTGCGCGCGCGTCTGCGGCGGGATTTCGGCTTCTCGCGCAATCCCAAGCGACGCTTCAGCGTCGAATGCGTCTACTCTGACGAGCAGCTCGTCTACCCCAACGCCGATGGCGAGGTCTGTCAGCAAAAACCCGGCAATGGCGAGTCCACGCGTCTCGACTGCGCTTCCGGCGTCGGTGCGGCCACCTTCGTCACCGGGAGCTTCGGCTTCGTGGCCGCCTCGCGCACGCTCGCACGGCTCGCCGCCAAAGCCGAGCGCGAACCGGCCGATTCCCACGTTACGGAGATACCCTCATGAGCCATGAGACACGCCCGATCCCCGGCATCTATCGTCATTACAAGGGCGCCAGCTACGAAGTGCTGGGTGTCGCACACCACAGCGAGACCGAAGAACCGCTGGTGGTCTATCGCGCGCTGTACGGCGACTATGGCCTCTGGGTGCGCCCCCTGACGATGTTCTGCGAGACCGTCGAGGTCGCCGGCGAACCGGTCGCGCGCTTCGAGCTCGAGGCCGCCTTCCGCTGAGCGGCGTGCGTCGCTGAGCGAGGGCGCTGATGCTATAATGCCGCGCTTCTCGTTTCGCGCGACGCCATGACGTTGCCACACATCCGAAGGAGAGAACGCATGAGCGCACTGGTTGGTGTCATCATGGGCTCGAAGTCCGACTGGGCGACCCTGTGTCACACCGTCGACACGCTCGAGGCACTGGGTATCGAGCACGAGGTCAAGGTCGTCTCGGCCCACCGTACGCCGGATTTGCTGTTCGACTACGCTGCCGGCGCCGCCGACCGCGGCCTGGAAGTCATCATCGCCGGGGCCGGCGGTGCCGCGCATCTACCCGGCATGGCCGCTGCCAAGACGCCCTTGCCGGTGCTCGGCGTGCCCGTGCAATCGAGCATGCTCAGCGGCGTCGACTCGCTACTCTCCATCGTCCAGATGCCGGCGGGAATTCCCACCGGCACCTTGGCCATCGGCCGGGCCGGCGCCATCAACGCCGCCCTGCTCGCCGCCGCCATGCTGGGCAACAAGTATCCGGATATTCGTCAGGCGCTGGAAACCTATCGCGACGCACAGACACAAAAGGTGCTCGACGCGCCTGACCCGCGTCCCACCGACGACACGCAGGAGGAATGAATGAATATCGGTATCGTGGGCGGCGGCCAACTGGGTCGGATGCTGGCGCAAGCGGGCGCACCGCTGGACATGCGCTTTACCTTTCTCGATCCGTCGACCCAAGCCTGCGCCGCCATCCATGGCGTCCATCTCTGCGCCGAGTGGGACGACGAGGAAGCGCACCAGGCGCTGATCGAGGCTAGCGACGTCCTCACCTTCGAATTCGAGAACGTCTCGACGATGGCCCTGGCCCAGCTCGCCGAGCAGCGCCCGGCCTTTCCCCCGGCCAAGGCGCTTGAAACGGCACGCGACCGTGGCGCCGAGAAATCGCTGTTCCAGTCGCTGGACATCGCCATTGCCCCCATCGCGCTGATCGAGAGCCAGGACGACCTGGACCGCGCAGTGGCCGAGATCGGCCTGCCGGCGGTGCTCAAGACGCGCACCCTGGGCTACGACGGCAAGGGCCAGAAGGTACTTCGCAGCGCCGAGGACGTCCCCGGTAGCGTCGCCGAACTAGGCGATGTACCGCTGATCATGGAAGGCTTCGTCGACTTCGATCACGAAGTCTCTGCCATCGCCGTTCGTGGCCGCGACGGCGAAGTGCGGGTCTGGCCGCTGTCGCGCAACGAGCATCGCCAGGGCATCCTGCATCGCGCCGAGCCGCAGCCCGATCACCCGCTGCAAGCCAAAGCCACCGATTACGCCACACGCGTGCTCGAGGCGCTGGATTACGTCGGCGTCATGGCCTTCGAATTCTTCGTCACCCGCGACGGCGAGCTGCTCGCCAACGAAATCGCCCCCCGCGTGCATAATTCCGGGCACTGGAGCATCGAAGGCGCGACGACCAGCCAGTTCGAGAACCACCTGCGCGCCATCGCCGGCTTGCCGCTTGGCGAGACCACGCGGCTCGTGCCCTGCGCCATGCTCAACATCATCGGCGCCTTCCCCGAGCGTGACGCCGTGCTCAGCGTTGCCGGCGCGCACCTGCACGACTACCACAAGGCGCTCCGCCCCGGCCGCAAGATCGGCCATATCACGGTGCTCGCCCCCGACGCGGCCACGCTGGCCGAACGCACCGCCGATATCGAAGCACTACTGGTCAACGACCTGGGCTAAGACCTCGCCGCGCTCCACCCGCCGTAACGCAAGATGCCCGCCAATTGGCGGGCATCTCGTATCAGCATGGCAGCGACGCGATCACTCGTCGTCGGCACTCATCTGCTGCTGCAGGTAGTTCTGGATTCCCACCTTGTCGATCAGGCCGAGTTCAGTCTCGATTGTATCGATGTGCTCTTCCTCGTCGTTGAGGATGCGGCGGAACAGGTCACGGCTGACGTAATCGCGCACTTCCTCGGAATAAGCGATGGCGTCGACCAGGTCCTGCCAGCCCGTCTTCTCGATGGCGAGGTCGCACTCGAGCATTTCCTTGGTGTTCTCGCCGATGTGCAGCTTGCCCAGATCCTGCAGGTTGGGAATGCCCTCGAGGAACAGGATGCGCTCGATCAGCTCGTCGGCATGGCGCATCTCTTCGATGGATTCGTCGTATTCCCACTTGGCAAGCTTAGCCAGCCCCCAGTCCTTGTACATCTTGGCGTGCAAGAAGTACTGGTTGATGGCGACCAGTTCATTGCCCAGTGCGGTATTGAGGTACTGAATGACCTTGGCATCACCTTTCATCGTCACGTCTCCCTTGCAGATTCATTTGGTTTTAAGGCGAGATGGCCAGCCAGACACGGCCCAGCCGCCACCGCCATGGGATACAGGGAGTATCGACTATTTCGCCGAAAAAGTCGAATTAAGACAAGATCTTGCCGCGAAAACGCCGCATTTGTGAAGGATTGGAAATAACAGGCGAGAACGATTGCCACTCCGCTCTCGCCTCGCGGAGACAAGCATGACTCAGTCCAGACACGAAAACGCCGCTACCCAATGGGATAGCGGCGTTGGCGATGATCGGTAAGCAGCGAAGCGTTTATAAGCGATGCAACGGCTAGACGGCGTAGGCGAGATCCGCGCTCGGCATCATTTCCTGGGTGATGGCATCACGCGTGATGGCCTTGGCCGTGCAGGCACAGCGGCCGCACTGAGTCGCACACTCGGTGCGCTCGCGCACTTCTCGCCAACTACGCGCACCGTCTTCAACGGCCTCGCGAATGGCATTGTCGGTCACGCCTCGGCATATGCACACGTACATTCCATCACCTCGCTGATCGCTCTGATAGGGAATGTAAATGATTCGCATAAAGACTTTCAACCCCCAATCACTATCTTTTCGCTCGGCGGATGCTCGACTTTCGGCTAACGTGCCGGTAAGTGGCTGAAAGGTGGGGCTAAACGGAGACAACGCCAGCTGCCGGGATGACGCGTGAAACAGATGGCCCAGCCAGTATGCCTGTGTGGTGGTCAGCTCGTTTCAAGGTGTCCTCCTAAATAGAGGCCACCAGTGTGCATAACCCGACTCAACTCGAGAAGATGGGGTTTATGGAGCGGTTACTGGCCTGTTTCCTCCAATGGTAAAGGGTTGCGGCGAAATGCCTTCGCTCGGCGAGTTCCGGGATGGTCAGGCTCATGGGCGGTGCCATTTTCTTGAGAATGCTTACTTACGTTCCGGGAAGTAACGCAAGTTGATCACCTCTAAGCTTGATTAGATCATAACTACACTGACAGATAGAGGCGGTGATCCTGCCAGAACTTAGATAAACATCGAAAGTGCCTTGCATTATGTATTCGAAGTGTGGCTGAAAAGCTGGGAGGTAAGCTCCCAGCTAATAACACTTGCTTCAAGAGGAAATGGGCTTAATATTTCTTAAATTCCTTTCTATCTTAATAAAGATGGAGAGAAAAACGATAAGCAAGAATCCACCGAAAGCCCCACCAGCAACATAAAGGTTAGTCAAGGCATTGGCCTGGTCTTGGCGATGTTCTCGTTGCTCCTCCGCAAGTCGAGCATTTTCCTCATCTAACTGACGGTTAAATTCATCAGTATATGCATTTAATACTTGGTTGAGCATTTCAAAAGCACCTTCTTGACGAGCTTTTTCGATTACGAGATTGTCGCTCAGCATGTTATCAAAATATTGTGGCAATCCACTAGCATAAACAGAAGTGAGCCTAGTGTTGTAAGATTTTGCCCTCTGTTGCAATATACCAACTACACTTTCCTTGTCGAGCGAATTAACCTCGTCGACCGACTTAACAAAACTGCCCATTATATCAGCGGCTTTTTCGTAATGCTTTTTATTTGGATCAATTGCTTCTTGCTGTGTTGTTGCATTGCCTGCTTCTTTTTGGGGTGCAGTGCGAGTGCTGTTTGTGGTACTATCAATATCGTTTGATGCTATATCTTCTTTAATCGTTTCATATTTAACATTAGGAGTAAAGCCTCTTCGTTCAGGACCATCACCGAACCCTTTCAATGAACTGAGGCCGAATATTATTGCTCCCATGAGCAGAAGCCCTGAGATCACAATGACAAACACTCTTAGAATCCCTAGATAAATATCTTCAAGCTTTTGGAGCATTTTTTTTCCTGCTTTCAGGTGGTTGATAGCGATCTTTCCCTGCAAGATATAACACTAAATAAAATTTGTTGCAATAATGCGACAGGTATACTGAGAAAGCCTCTCAAAATCCTGAAAAGCGCTCTCAATTCTTCCCGGTGACTCCGTGCCAGTTTCAATGGATGTAAATCTACGCAGGCCGTTTGCTTCCCTGCTTCATTCCGGGCCACGTCCATGTCTCCGACTAGGTCCCACCAGAAGGCAACTGCTTGCTCCGCGTGTCTCACGTCTTGAGAAAAAGATGCCAATCTGTCTGCTACGCGTGCTCTTTCCGGCTTCACGAACGCTGCAACAACTTGTATTTCTGGAAGCTCCGGTATAGCGCTAATAAGAGGGCCTGCGTGCCCGGCGTAATCGTGGCCGTCCTGTGATCGGCCACCTTGTCAGCACAATGTAAAGCGTAATCCTCCAGAGCTACGGCAGCCTTTACCGCGACTAAACGCTCCGATGGCTGACACGCTGCACTCTCAACATTTCGTTCACGAGTGGGCCGACTATGGACGCGACCACAGAACTCGTCACGATGATGGTG
>NZ_JAKGAK010000029.1 GCF_023061185.1 Chromohalobacter beijerinckii | reverse complement strand
GTTATAGAATAACCACAGCACTCGTAGTGTTCAGTTCTACTTCACCATTCGACCGTGTTTTCCTTGACGCCGGTGCCTCGTGCACCGGCGTTTTTTATGTCGTCGCCGCGTAAAGCGCTTCATGGGCTTGTTGGGCAAAGGTGAGCAATGCTTGGTAGTGATGGGCCTCGATGACACTGCGGACAATATCGGTATCGACGGTAAGGTAATCATGAACGAGCACGTTACGTAGGCCCACGATCTTGCGCCAAGGGACTTCCCTGCCGATGACGCCCTTATCCATGAGACGCTGAAAAGCGGTCATGGCGTCACCGCTCATGCTGCCGGTTTCGAGCCGAGCCCAGTGTTTGGCGGCACCGATACAGCTTTCAATGAGTACTTGCAGGGTTCTTTCCGCAGCAGTCTGCTCGAGTCGCGTCCAGTCCCGAGTGACCAAGATCTCGCGTAATGTCTCGAGATCGTTACGGCAATTATCGATATGCTCGCTGAGTGCTCTGAGATAGGCGTAACCGGGGCCTTTGTCACCTGTGCCGTTAGTCATAGTGCTTCCGTGAATGAAGGTAATCGATCTCCCAGCGCGACATGATGCGAGATTCTTGTTGCATACGCAGGGATGGGTTGCGATCCCATAACAATATCCCGTCGCTGATGATGGTCCAGGCGAGGGGAATGGGGGCGATGGCGATATCGACGATACTCAGTGCGTTTTCGGGGAGCCCCAGAGCAGCCTGCCAGTCGAGCGCCATTAGCTCGGGACGCAGGCGCCTTTCGAGTGGATCATGCTGCCAATCGGTGAACGCAACCGCGATGTCGTAGTCACTTTGCGCGTGATGGGCACCGCGTGCGCGCGAACCGTAAAGCCACAGCGAGGCGAGGTCGGCGCGTTCTTCGGCCTGATCACGCAGGGCATTGAGCACGGTATCGTCCAGTAGCGCAGCGTTCGGCATGATGTTGCATCCTTTCATCCAGGCCCTTGGGGCTGTGTGCCTTCAGTATGCGAGGAAAACAGCGTCGCGCAAAGGGCTTGTGAGGCGCGCGGGGTTTGCTCGCTGGAGCCGCTGGGATACGCTTGTCGCCCACCACTAACTAATGACGCGGGGCCGGCGAGGCATAATGCGAATATGGCCAAATCGCATGGGACGATTCTTCAAGACATTGCTACCCAAAACGCTGCTGGGACGTTTGATCCTGGGCACCGGAGTGGGCTGGAGTGTGTTGGTCATCGCCATCCTGTGGGTATCGCTGCGTGGCGGTAGCGGTCTCGCCGAGGAGATCAATCGGGCGCATCTGAACTACGAGGCTTCGCTGATCGCGCGCAACATTCAGCAATCCATTTCGTTGCGCCTCGATACGCTTGAAACCATTGTCACCTCGCAAGCGGGGGCATTGCAGGGCGATGTGCCGCTGGCCGAGGACAGCGATAACGATGTGCAGGCACGTTTGAGCGACCACACGGCGCTGCTGGAGCTGTTCGATTCGGCATTCGTCGTCGATGCCGAGGGGAATGTCAGGGGCTTCACGCCGTCGTTGCCGGGCGCTGTGGGCTTGAACGTGGCCGACCGCGAGTATTTTCGCTTCGTTCGGGAAGTAGGGCGTCCCTTCGTGGGGCGTCCGATCATCAGTAAACTCCACGATAGGCGCCCGCTGGTGGTGATGGGGGTTCCGCTGACGGATGCGCAGGGCCGTTTTGCCGGCATGCTGGGCGGTGTGGTCAATCTGCGCGATGGACGCTTCTTCCTTGATTTGCGCAGCTTGCGCATCGGCGAGGAGGGGTATGCGGTGTTGATGACCAGCGATGGTACGGTGCTCAGCCATCCCGATAGTTCCCTTGTCATGCAGCATGTCCCTTCCACGCTGGAGAGTCCGGTGCTGTCGCAGGCATTGGATGGTTGGCAGGGCACCGGTACCGGTCGTCTCATCAACGGCGAACCGGCGTTGATGAGTTACCACCAAGTCTGGGAACCGGGCTGGGTGGTGGGTGTCTTCCTGCCGCAACGCCAGACGCATCAACCGATTATCGATTACGTGCGCCGCCAATGGTGGGTGGCCGTGGCCGTCGTGCTGTCGATGCTGCCTTTGTTATGGTGGTTGCTGCATTTAGGGCTCTCACCGTTGCGGCGCCTGGCGCGTCAGATCGCACAAGTGGGGCGCGGGGATATTGCCCGTATTTCCTTGGATACCTCGCTGGAGGAACTGCGGCGTATCGCCCATACCTTCAATAGCGTGGAGTACGAGCGCAGTCGCGAGCGCGCGGAGCGACGCAGCCGGCAAGCCTATCTGGATGCGGTATTGAGTTCGTCGCCGTTGCCGATGTTCCTGGCCGATATCGAGGGTCGGATTAGTTACGTCAATCCCGCCTTGGAAGCCTTGACGGGGCTTTCGGCGGCGTCGTTCCGGCATCGCGCCTGGTTGCGTCGTCTGCATCCCGAGGATCGCTCGGTGCTGTTTGCGCTGTGGCGCGACGCGGTGGATGGCGGTCACGAACTGCATCGCCAGTTGCGCTTTGAGTGTGGCGGTGGGGGGATGATGTGGCTGGAGCTTTATACCAGCCAGGTCAAGAATGGAGACAAGCCGCAAGGCGTGGTGGGCTTCATCAAGGACATTACCCATCTGCGCGCGCAGCAGAAGCGACAGCTCTGGGAAGCGGAGCACGACCCGCTCACCGGGCTACTCAACCGACGTGGCTTCGAACGACGCCTCGATGGGACCTACCGGCGTTTCCGCGAACATGGCGAAATGGCGTCGTTGATTCTCTTCGACCTGGATAGTTTCAAGCCGATCAACGATGAAGGCGGTCATGCCTTGGGCGATGAAATGCTGCGTGTGATCGCTCGTTGTCTGGAAGGTTGCGTGCGCCGCGACGACCACTTAGCGCGCCTGGGCGGGGATGAATTCGCCATCCTGCTGCCTGGGTGTGGCAATCCGCAGGCCATACGCATCGCCGAGCAGGTTCGCCTCGCAGTAAGCGAGTTGTCGGTGCTGCGCGAGGACAAGCGCTACCGTGTCACCGCGAGCCTGGGCATTTCATGCCTGGGCGCCGATGATAGCGATGCCCAGGCGATGGTGACGCGTGCCGATACCGCGAGTTATGACGCCAAGGCCAAGGGTAAGAACCGCATGATGAGCGACGCGCGTTGCGAGTGACGCCGCGCTTTTATACGCAACACGAAAGAGGAACGACGAGACGATGAAGCACGATACTCTGGTGTTGGGCGCGGGCATGGTAGGCGTCGGCGTGGCGTATCATCTTGCGCGGCGTGGTCGCCGGGTGGGGTTGGTGGATCGCCGCGCTCCGGGTCGTGAAACCTCCTACGGTAATGCCGGCATTATCCAGCGTGAAGCGGTGGCGCCGCATGCTTTTCCGCGTGACATGCACACGCTGTGGCGTGTGCTGGGCAATCAGGGCGTGGATATTCGCTACACGCCGCGTGGCGTGATGCAGGCGGGGCGTGCCTTGTGGCAGTACTGGCAGCACAGCGCGCCCGAGGCCTATGCGCGGATCGTCCCCGAATATGCCTCGCTGATCGAGCTTTCGATCACGACACATGCGGAAATGATCGAGGCGGCGGGAGCCGATGCGTTGGTCCGTCGCGATGGGTGGATGGAGGTCTTTCGTACGTCGGAGGCACAAGAAGCGCGATTCAGCGAGGCGCGGGCATTGAGCGAGCGTTTCGGCCTGGCGCATGACACCTTGGATGCAGGTGAATTGCGTGAGCGTGAGCCCGATCTGGACGCCCAGGCCATCGGGGCCGTGCATTGGCGCGATCCCTGGAGCGTAGCCGATCCCGGCGCCTTGGTGGCAGCCTACGCGCGGGCATTCGAGGCCGAAGGCGGAGAATGCCTGCAAGGCGAGATCCAAGCGATTACACGCAACGGTGAAGGCTGGCGCGTGACCACGGACGCCGGCGCCTTCGAGGCACGCGATATCGTGCTGGCGCTAGGGCCCTGGGCGAATGAGTGGCTGGCCACGCTAGGGTATCGCCTGCCGCTGTTCGTGAAGCGTGGCTATCACATGCATTACGGCACTCGTGATGAAACGACATTGCACCATTGGTTGCTGGATGCCGAGACCGGCTATTTGCTGTCGCCGATGCGAGCGGGCATTCGCCTGACCACGGGTGCGGAGCTGGCGCCACGCGATGCGCCTCCTGGGTACGCGCAACTCGAAGCTGCGGAAACGGCGGCGCGTGGCTTGTTCCCGCTGGGGCAGCGACTCGAGTCACGTCCCTGGAAAGGCGCGCGTCCGTGTACGCCGGACATGAAGCCCATCATTGGGCCGGCGCCACGCCACAAGGGGTTATGGTTCGCTCTCGGTCATGCCCATCAAGGCTTCACGCTGGGGCCGGCGACCGGGCAACTCCTTGCCTCGATGATGGAAGGTGAGGTGCCGGCTATCGAGATGGGGCCTTTCCGCGCGGAACGTTTCCTGTAACTTTTGCTGTAACGCCCAACGTCCTCCTGGGAAGCCCAACGCTGAGCCGGGCTGCTCGATTCAACTTTTCTGAATCACTGCCGATAGTGTCTGCATAATCGTCGCGGGCGAGCCGATAAGCCCCGCGTTCGCGTGCATCACTATAAAGAGGCAGGGATACATGAAGGTTCATGGCAGGTGGCTGGCGGGCCTAGGGTCGCCAGTGCGTGTGGCGTCGTTGGTGAGAGTGGCGTCGTTGGTGAATGTGGCGTCGCTGATGAGCGTCGTGTCGCTCGCGTTGCTGGCGACGCCGGCCATGGCGGAGGTCAAGGTCGGGATGGTCGCGCCCTTCAGCGGGTCGGCGTCATCGCTTGGCAAGGGGATGCGCCAGGGCATCGAGGCGCGTTTCGCCGAGGCCAACGAGTCGGGCGGTGTGAATGGCGAGACGCTGACGTTGGTGACACGCGATGACGGTTATGAGCCGTTGCGCTCGGCCAAGGCGACACGCGAGCTTCTGGAAGACGACGATATATTGACGATGTTGGGCAATGTCGGCACGCCGACTGCCATCGTCAACCTGCCCATCCTGCTCGACCACGAGATGCCGCTGATCGGGGCGTTCACCGGCAGCGGCGTCTTGCGTCAGTCCCCGCCGGATCGCTATGTCTTTAACTATCGTGCGAGTTACGCCCAGGAAACCGCGACGATGATCGAAGGTTTGCTGTTGGCCGGCATTGCCCCCGAGGAGATCGCCTTTTTTACTCAGGCCGATGGTTACGGCGATGCCGGTTATCAGGGCGCGCTGCGCTCGTTGGCCAACCATGGCTATTCTCATCCCGAACGCTTGGCGCATGGGCGCTATACGCGCGGCACGCGTAACGTTCATCGCGGGCTCGCCAATGTCTTGCAGGCGCCCGTCACGCCGCGTGCGGTGATCATCGTAGGCACCTACGGCCCGGCGGCGGATTTCATCCGCGAGGCTCGCAAGGATCTGCCCAATGCGTTGTTTCTCAATGTCTCCTTCGTGGGTAGTCAGGCGCTACTCGATGAGCTGGGCGATGCCGCCGAGGGCGTGATCGTCACCCAAGTGGTGCCGCCTTACGAATCTGATTTGCCGGGCGTGAAGGCGTACCGCGAGGCACTGCAAGCCGAGGATGCGAGCGCTGACGAGAATTTCGTCTCTCTGGAAGGGTATCTGGCGGCGTCGTTGTTCATCAAAGGGCTCGAAGCGGCCGGGGCCGATGCCGACCGCGAGGCGCTCGTCGATGGCCTGGAAGGTTTGGGCGACATCGATCTCGGTCTTGGCAAGTCACTGACGTTGGGCCCCAAGGATCATCAAGCGAGCAATTCCGTGTGGACAACGCGTATTCACGACGGCCAATTCGAACCCGTCGATTGGTTCACCCTGCTCGATGATGTCGCGGCCAAGGAGTAACCCCATGAAAAAGAGTTTGAGCTTACGGGCGATGTTGATCGGGTTGTTCGTGGCCGCGGTGCTCGGCGCGGTGATTCCGGCGGCGGCCGGATTTTTGTCCAACCAGCGGTTGATCGAGGCGCAGCATCTATTCACCGACGAGATATTGCCTCAGCAGTCGGCCAGTCGTGCCATGAGCGATGCGCTGACGCGTTATCGCCAGCGCCAGTCGGGCCTGTTGGCCGCCGAAAGCGAGGCTGACTTCGAAGGGGTGGTCGATCAGGCCGAGGCCGATGCAGCCTTCACGGCGGGGCGTGAACGGCTTGCCACCTTGATCGGCGACGATAATCAGGCGTTGTTCGAGACACTGGATAGCGACTACGCCGACTTGCACCAGGCCGATACCGCGCTGGAAGAAGTGCGGCGCGAAGATGTGGCGCTGACCGCCTCCATGCGCGCGCGTATCGCTGAGATGCAAGACAAGATTGGCGAAGTATTGACCGACGCCGAATCGATGGCGGGGCGTGCGACTCTCGAGGATGTGCGCCAGCAACGCGCCCTGATCCGGCGCATCCAGTCGATGCAGGACGATGGGCTGTCGATGGTGCCGATCTCAATGCTCGATACGCTGACGGAGCGGCGTGCCAACATCGCCGGACTCAGCGGTGACGTACAGATGCTGGTGGCGCAGTTGGCCGATCAAGGGCGTCAACTGATGCAGGTCGATAGCCACGATGCGTTGGTCGATCTGCGCTATAACCAGATCGCCCAGCAGATTTCGCGAATTCATCAGGCGTTGGCGAGTATCGAGGGCGCGGTTGGGGCGACGCCGGCCCAGCGGCAAAGTGCCGGTCAGTTGGAAGATGTCGTGACCGAACTGAACGAATTGATGCTGACGGGCGATAACGCCGTTTATGCATTGCGCGACCGTCAGCTTGGCTTGCGCGAGCGCTCTCAACAGGCCTTGACTGGTGTTGCCCAGGCGATGGATGGCATGGCCGAGAGCCTGGAGCGCGTCGAAGCCTATGCGACCGAACGCGCCGATGAGGCCGCCGAACAAGCCGCCGCGACAGCGCAGGCCGGCCGCGTATTGCAGCTTGTCGTATTGCTGATGGTGATCGTGATTCTGGCGGCGGTGGGCTGGCGCGTGATGACCCGCGTACTCAAGCCTATCGGTGAAATGCGTCGCCAGATGGAAAGCATCAGCGGAGCGGCGGGACAAACCGGTGACCTGACGATGCGTTTGAAGGTGCGCCATGGCGATGAAATCGGCCATACCGCGCAGGCCTTCAATCAGATGATGGTGACCTTCGAGCGGCTGATTGCGCAGATTCGCGACGGGGCCGAGTCGGTGGCGTCCAGCAGTCGTCAGATCGCCTCCGGCAATCAGGATCTGGCGCAACGCACCGACGAGCAGTCTTCGTCGCTGGCCGAAACAGCGGCGAGCCTCGAGGAAATCACCGCGACCGTGAAGCAAACTGCCGACTATGCCCACCAGGCGCGCGACATGAGCCATGGGGTCGGTCAGCGCGCCCGTGAGGCGGGCGACGTGGGTGATCGGACGCATAGCGCGATGCAGGAGATTCGCGAGTCCAGTGCCAAGATTTCCACGATCGTCGAGGCGATCGACGCCATTGCCTTCCAGACCAATCTGCTGGCCTTGAACGCCTCGGTGGAAGCGGCCCGCGCCGGCGAGCACGGCCGTGGTTTCGCCGTCGTCGCCGAGGAAGTGCGTCGTCTTGCCAGCCGTAGTGCCGATGAGGCCGAGCAGATTCGCCACTTGGTCAAAGACAGCGTGGCCAAGGTGGGTGAGGGCGCTAACCTGGTCGAAGAGACTGGGGGGCATCTGCGCGAGATCGTCGATAGCGTCGACAAGGTATCGCAGTTCGTCTCCGAAATCGCCGAGGCCACGCAAGAGCAGTCGACGGGGATCGACCAGATCAATCAGGCGATTGCTCAGCTCGACCAGGTGACCCAGCAGAATGCCTCGCTGGTGCAGGAAGCCTCCTCGGCCAGCCTGTCGCTGGACGAACGGGCCAACGACATGCATGTGCTGGTGGGACGCTTCAAGGTGAGCGATTCGGCCTACTCGGAAGACGACGCCACGGACGACAGCGCCTCGCCCAAGGCGTTACCCGCAACGTGATCGTAGCTTGCCAGCCCCGTCCGGGCTGGCATGAAAAACGCCTTCACTGCCTAGCGCGGTGAAGGCGTTTTTGGTGATACCGAAGAACGCTGATGCATTGGCTTAGCGGTGAGGCTTAGCGAAGAGCGCCGAAGGTTCCAGCAAGCAAGCCTTGTGCTTGAGTGTCGATGGCGAATAGCGCACCGGCATCGGGTTGCGCCGCGAGCGCTGCATCGTCGAGACCCTTGCGGGCGGTGGTGATGTAGAGAGTGGAGAGATCGGGGCCGCCGAAGGTGCAACTGGTGATATTGGCGACGGGCATGGGAATTTCTTCGCGCAGTTGGCCTTGGCCATCGAAGACGCTGATACGCCAGCCGCCGAATTGGCAGACCCAGAGGTTGCCGTCGCGGTCGGTGGTCATGCCGTCGGGGCAGCCTTGATCCTGGGGGATGCGGATGAAAGGTTCACGGTCCGAAAGGTTGCCATGTTCATCCACGGCGAATCGATAGATGAGGCGTTCCAGCGTGTCTGTGTGGTAGAGCCAATCCCCCTGAGGTGAGAGCACCGGGCCGTTGGTGACGATGTATCCGCTATCTTGGCGTTGGCAGTCGCCGTCGAGACGCACGCGATAGAGCGAGCCGCTAGTGTGGCCCTCGGCGTCGTCCATGGTGCCGCACCATAGCGTGCCGCTGGTATCGACGACGGCATCGTTGAAGCGGTTGCCGGGAAGCTCAGGCTCGGGGGTGAGCCACTTTTCGAGCGTACCTTCGGGCAGTTGAAGACGCGCGATGGCGTGTCGTAGCGTGACGATGAACCCACCTTCGGCGTGGCGATGCACGCTCGTGATTTCCTCGTCGAACGACCACTGGCGCACGTTACCGCCGGCTAGACACTGTAGCTGGTGGCCTTTGATATCCACCCAGTAAAGCGCTTGTTCCGTGTCGTCCCATAGCGGTCCTTCACCAAGGATGTTGTGGGCCGGATGGACGACGCGCGGTGTTGCCTGCGGAGCTATGAGTGTAGGCATCGTGACCTCCTGGGGCCAAAAACAAAAAACCGGTGTCGGAGTTTCCTCCGACACCGGAATAATGGCAATTATGCGTAAGCCATGTCTTCGAGTTCACGTCCCTTCGTTTCGCGGACGAATTTGATGACGAAGAAGATCGAGATGACTGCGCAAATGGCGTAGAAGCTGTAAGCGCCGGTCAGGCCGATGGAGGCGAGCATGATCGGGAAGGTCATAGTGATGGCGAAGTTACTGACCCACTGGAACAGACCGGCGACGGCGAGCCCTGAGCCACGTACCTGGTTGGGGAACATCTCGCCGAGCATGACCCACATCACCGGGCCCCAGGAGCTGTTGAAGAAGAACACATAGGCGTTGGCAGCGATCAGCGCGAGCACGCCGTTGCTATCGGAGAGCTTCAGGCTACCATCGACCATTTCGGCGGTGGAGAAAGCATAGACGAGAATGGCGAGCGTGATGGCCATACCGACGGAACCGCCCCACAGCAGCGGCTTACGTCCAATACGGTCGATCAAGGCGATGGCGCCGAAGCAGGCTGCGATACTCACCGCGCCACTGATGACGTTGATCAGCAAGGCATCGCCTTCGGAGAAGCCCACGGCTTGCCAGAGGACGGCACCGTAGTAGAAGACGACGTTGATCCCCACCAATTGCTGGAACACGGCGAGGCCGATCCCGACCCAGACCAAGCTGATTACTTTGCCGGTCTTGGGATTGATCAAGTCGCTAAAGCGTGGCTTGCGCTGCTCGGATAGAGAGTCGCGGATTTGAGCCAGGCGCTCTTTGGCGTCGCTTTCGTTATAGATCATGTGCAGCACGTGTTCGGCACGATCGTCGCGACGCGCGCTGACCAGATAGCGCGGGCTTTCCGGAATGAATAACAGCGCCACCAGGAAGATCGTCGCGGGGATCAGTTCCATCCAGAACATCCAGCGCCAAGCGGTAAAGCCGAACCACAATTCGGAGGTAGAGCCCCCGGCGACGTTGGCCAGCAAGTAGTTATTCAAAAACGAGAAGAAAAGCCCCGAGATGATGGCGACTTGCTGGATGGTAGCGAGGCGTCCACGCAGGTGTGCGGGAGCGATTTCGCTGATGTAGGCCGGTGCCATGACACTCGCGGCACCCACGGCCAAGCCACCCAGGATGCGATAGATGACGAATTCCAGTGAGCCACCGGCGACACCCGAGCCCCAGGCGCTGACAATGAAGAAGATGGCGGCAACGAGCAGGAGAGTGCGACGCCCGTATTTATCAGCCAGCCCCCCGGCAAAGAACGCACCCACCGCACAACCCAGCAGCATGGACGCGACATTGAAACCGGTGCCGACGCTGTCGGAATTGAACGAAGATTGCAGGCCGTCGACGGTGCCATTGATGACCCCACTGTCGAAGCCGAACAGGAAGCCGCCGATGGCGGCGACACAGCATGTTAAAAAGACAATCAGTGAACGTTGCGAATCGCTGTATGTTGGCATGGTGTGCTCCGTTGTTGTTAATGGCGTGGGCGCCAGCGGCTAGGGATTACATCCAGCCGGCATCGACCCAGTAGTTGTGAGCGGTACAGGCAGCGGCGTCATCCGAGGCCAGGAACAGCGCCATCGCGGCCACGTGATGCGGATGAATACGTACCTTGAGCTTTTGCTCTTCGACGATCTGCGCCTCGTCCTCGGGGCTATACCAACGTGATTGACGCGGTGTCTTGACGTTGCCGGGGATGATGCAGTTGACGCGGATGCCGTCGCTGCCTAGATCGCTCGCCAGGGCTCGAGTCAGGCCTTCGATACCGGCCTTGGCGGTTTCGTAGAGCAGCATGTCGGGCTGCCCTAGATGCCAACTGATCGACCCCAGGTTGATGATCGCCCCCTGGCCTTGACGACGCATGGCGGGGGCCACTTCACGAGCGGCGAGCACCAGGTGGCGCAGGTTGACGTTCATGCGGTCTTCCCAGTACTCGGGTGTGATGTCCTCGAGCTTGTGACGGTCGTCGTTGGCGGCGTTGTTGATCAGCACGTCGACGTGACCGATGTCGCTTAGCGTGGCGCGGAGCTGGTCGGGCTGGGTCAGGTCGCAGTAGTGGAAATGCGGCGCACCACTGCATTTATCGACCAGTTCGTTGGCGAGCGCCTCAGCGACATCCAGGAAATGGACGTTCGCGCCCTGGTTTACGAAGGCCTCGACCAAACCGGCGCCGATGCCGGAGCCGCCACCGGTGATGACGACCGTCTTGTCCTTGAGGCTGGGGTAAATTGCGGAACTCATGCAGGACCTCTATCGCATTGGGAGCGAGCTGTCTTTAGGCGATCTTTCATGCTTTAGTTAATAGATTTAACTAAGTGGATGATCGTTCAGAGAGGCGATGATTTCCATGCGACGATAGTCATACGCTTTACTGAGAGAGGACTAGGGGCATCACACGAAGCGGGAATTCCTCGACAAGGGCGACAGCGCATCGACAGCGATAGAGGCTGGTACTTTATGAAAACGCTGGCCATGCATTGTCAATTTCGTTGCGCCACGGCGGCGAAGGGCAATAATTTGTTATATTGCGGAACTCGATCCGCATTTCAGCGAGGCACCTTTTATTGCCATGGTTAGTACCTTTGCCCCTCAAGCCGCCGGTGATCTCAATTTTCTCAAGAAGCTCAATCGCAGTTCGATTCTGGGGACCGTGCGCCGCTATCCCGGCGCGACGCGAGCCGACATCGCGGCGCGCACGCAGCTGACCAAGGCCACCGTGGGGGGCGTGGTGCAAGCGCTTCTGGAGCGCGGCTGGCTGCGGGAAGGTGAGCTGCAGCCACGGGGCGGCGGGCGTCCGGGCCGGGCCCTGTATCTGGACGATGCCCATCATGTGCTTCTGGGGGCGGATATCGGCGTGAGGGGGTTACGTGTCGTGGCGTGCACGCTGGGCGGCGAGGTGCTTCTGCAGCGCTATGTCACCGAGGCGCCCACGACGCCCGAAGAAACGGCAAAGCGTCTGGCCGCGATGTTGCGTGCCATGCGCGACGATCCCGTTATCGCTGACCGGCATTGCTTGGGCTTGGGTGTGACGGTGCCGGGGCCGGTTGCCCCGGAGCAGCCCATTCTGCGGCTCGCGCCCAATCTAGGATGGGTCGATGTCGCCTTCCTCGAGGTGCTTCGCCCGTACCTGCCGGAATTCGATGGTGCCTGGCTACTGGATAACGAAGCCAACGCTGCGGCCTTCGGCGAGTTCTACTTCCACGATGGCATTCCTCCGGAATCCATCGTCTACATCAGCGCTGGGAGCGGTATCGGTAGCGGGATGGTCACGGGGGACAATTTCCCGCTGGTGCCACGTGGTGGGCAGGGGCTGGTAGGGGAAATAGGCCACACCATCGTGCAGCCGGGGGGCCTTTATTGCCACTGTGGCAATCGTGGCTGTGCCGAAACCCTGGTCAGTGGGTGGGCGATTCGCGCCTCGTTGGGCATCGCCGATACCGAGAACCTGGAAGCGGCGATAGCAGCGCGGGGCGACGATGCCGACGTCAATGCTGTCCTGCGGCGGGCCGGTGAAGCGTTGGGCATTCTGATACTCAACCTGCATCACACGCTCAACCCAGCCATGTTAGTGCTCGGCGGCTCGCTAATGCATTTGGGTGAGCGTCTGATCGAGCCGGCGCTGGACTACTTCGAAACCCATCAAAATGACTTGCTGCGAGGGACGCAGCGCGTCCCCATCAAGGTCATTCACGACAGCACCTTCACCGCTGCCCGGGGAGCCGCCGCCCAGGTCATGGCCAAGGCGGCGCTGGAGGCGTAAGGCCGGTTCTGCCGGTGTTAAGACTGGTGATAAGAGAAGCGCCGGTGTTCAGAAAATCCAATTGGGCAGTGTCATCGATACGGCGGGCACGAAGGTCACGATCAACAGTATGCCGACCAGGAGTAGCCAATAAGGCATGATGGCGCGGATGAAGTCGGGCACCTTCACGCCGGTGATACTACAGGTGGTGAACATCACTGTGCCAAGGGGCGGGGTTATCGTGCCTATGGAGGCATTGAGGATGAAGATGATCCCGAAATGCACCGGGTCGATACCGAACTGGGCCGCTACGGGCGCCAGCAGGGGCGAGAGCACGATGAGAATCGCGTTGCCTTCCAGGAACATGCTTAACATCAGCAGGATGACATTGGCGAGGAGCAAAAACGCCACCGCGCTTCCAACCTGGGACGAGAGCAGCATGGCGATGTCCTGAGGGATGTGCTCCCAGGTCAGAAAGCGCGCGAATCCCGAGGCCACGGCGATGATGAACAGCACGTTGACCGAGGCGAACAGCGATTCCCGCGTGGCCACCGCGACGCTGCCCACGTTCATTTCTTTGTAGACGAACATCCCCACGATCAAGGCGTACAGCACGGCCATGGCGCCGGCTTCGGTCGGTGTAAAAACGCCCACACGAATACCGCCGATGACCACGACCGGCAGCAGCAAGGCGATGATGCCGGCGCGCGTCACACTGACCCATTCACGCCGCGAGACTCGTTCCTTGCGCGGCGGCTGGTAGCCCAGCCGACGGCACTGGCGCGATACCAACAGCATCATGCATACCGCCATCAGGATCCCGGGCACCACGCCGGCTAGAAACAACCGCCCGATCGACACGTTGTTGACGTAGCCGTAGACGATCAGCGCGATCCCCGGCGGAATGGTCGAGGTCACCAGCGAGGAGGCAGCGGTGACGGCGGTGGAAAATGGTTTGGGATAGCCGCTGGCCGTCATGCTGGGCACGAGCAGCTTGGCGTTCATGGCGGCGTCGGCGATGTTGGAACCGGAAAGCCCACCCATGAAGGTGCTCAGCAGCACGTTGGCCTGGGCCAGCCCGCCGTGCAGGCGCCGGGTCATGAGTTCGGCCAGCTTGAGCAGGCGGTCGGTGATGCCGGAGTGGTTCATGAACACCCCCGCCATGATGAAAAACGGAATCGCCAGCAGCGAGATGGATTCCAACCCCCCCGGCCAGGCGCTGGATGAGCAGCATGGTGGGCTGATCAGCGCCGAACAGGAAATACAGAAACGTCGAAAGAAACAGTGCGAAGGCGATGGGCGTGCCCAGCACGAAAAGAAGCAACAGTGCAGCGAGTGCTATGCCTACGGCCATGGGAAGTATCCTTTAGGTATCGCGAGCCAGGCGGACGAGGCAGTGGTAGGCCATGACGACGGCACTGACCGGGATGGCGACGTGAATCCACATGTACGGAATCTGCAGCATGGGCGTGCTGCGGAAGTTGGAGTAGGGCAGCAGTTGCAGTCCCCAGTAGCCGAGTACGATAGCGGCGATCAGCACCATGCCGACATTGAAGATGCGGTCGTTCCAGCGGGCGAGCGACGCCGGCAGGTTTTCCGACAGCATGCCGATCAGCACGTGCTCGTTGCGTCGCACCAAGGCGCTAGCGCCGAGGAAGGTGGCCCATACCATGAGTAGCTGCAGGACTTCCTCGGTCCAGGCCAGCGGCGTGTTGAATATATAACGCATGAAGATGTTGCTGATGGCGACGAGAAAGATCGCGAAGAGTGCTGCGCTGGCTAACACTTCATCGAGACGCATGATGCGGTCGATCCAATGGAATACGCGTTTCATGTGAGGCTCCTCGGTCACGGCAATTACGGTGTTGCCGTCCGTGATACGCGTGCCGGCGCCACTGGTTTGTGCGGCGCCGGCGGTCGTTCAACGCTTATCCGTTGATGATCTGGCGAACCTGTTCGTATAGGCCGTCGCTCCACTGCGGGAAGGCAGCGGGGATCTGCTCCGCAGCGCGTTCACGGAACGGCTGCGTATCCACTTCGTGGACCTCGACGCCGGCATCCTTGAGCTTCTGCAGGGCGACGTCGCTTTCCTTCTCGACCAGTTCACGCAGATGGGCGGCCATGTCCTGCCCGGTCTCGGTCAGGATCTGACGGTTTTCCTCGCTGAGTTTGTCCCAGAACGCCTGGCCGGTGACGAACGGCGCCACGGTGTTCATGTGGCCGGTCAGGTTGAGGTGCTTGACCACTTCGTGGAACTTGCCGCCGAACAGTACCGGCGTGGGATTCTCGACCCCGTCGACCATGCCTTGGGCCAGTGCCGGATAGACATCGCCCAGCGACATGGGCGTGGGCGTGGCGCCCATCGAGCGCATGGCCTCGACGTACATCGGCGAGTTCTGCACGCGGATCTTCACGCCGTCGAGTTCCTCGGGCGTGGTGGCGGGCTCGCGCGAGAGCAGGTGGCGCGTGCCGTACACGGTATTGGGAATGACGATGTGATAGCCGGCATCCTCGACCTTCTGGCTCTGTTCGGCGAACCACTCGGAGTCGAAGACCTTGAGCTTGTCGTCGAAGCTGTCGGCCAGGTAGGGCGCGTCGAGCACCGACAGGTCGGGCACTGAACTCATGAAGTTGCTGTAGGCGGTGATGGTGATGATCGGCGAGCCGAAGCGCGCCTGTTCCATGACGTCGGTCTCGGAGCCAAGCTGGCTGGCGGGGAACGCGCTGAGCGTGAGTTCGCCATCGCTGGCTTGCTCGACGTTTTCCGCCCATTCCTTGACGGCGACATCGACCGGCTCGCCCGGCTGGTTGCCGTAGGCGACGCGGATCTCGGTGGCGGCCTGGGCGAGGTTCAAGCTGCCGAGGACGGCGATGGAGAGGCTGGTGGCGATGAGCGTGAGTTTCTTGAAACGCATTGTCGTGCTCCTTGTTTGTTGTCGGTCGTGCGGTCGGGTTACCGGGAATGCGTCGTGGATTGAGCGCTCGATATGGCGTCATCGAGTCGCGGCGTGGCGATGCCTCGTCGGCGCGCCGATTCGACCACGGGTTGCAGGCGTCGCTGGCACTTCGTGGCGTGGTGCTGGGCGATGTCCTGCAGGGCGTGGTCGAGATAAGGGTTGGCGAAACGCTCGAGCGTGGCCTCGCGATAGGTCTCGAGAGAGGGCCGCTCAAGGTGTTCCGCCAGGGTGGGTAGCACTTCGTTGTCGAGTACCTGGCGCAGCTCCGCCGCCCATGCCGGGTCGTCCATGGCCTCGCGCACGAAGCGGATGTGCGAGTTCGGCTCGCGCTGCCAGCGATGGACGAGATAGGTGTGCGCCAGGTTGAGGATGTGCAGCTTGCGCATCTCGTAGGGGGCCAGGGACGTCACGCGCTGCACATCGGGATGACGGCAGGGCAGTTCGAGGCCGGGTTGGTCCTCGATGGCCCAGAGCGCGTACGGCTCGGCGACGGCACCCACCGGTTCCAGTGCCGCCGAGACGATGCGGTCGACGAGGGTGTTGGCCCATAGACAGCGGGTCGTCAGCCAGGTGTCGAAGTCGGCATCGGCGTAGTCGCGCTGCGCCAGTTCCCGTACCAGCGCCAGGAGCTGCTCGCCGTTGCGGCTGACCAGCTCGCAGGGCAGCACGGTGAGGCCCTCGCGTCCCGCGCGGTAGCGCGCGTGCAGCAGCTTGGTGAGCTTGCTCGGAAAGCTTTTCGGCACCTCTGCCAGGGCGCTGTCGTCATCGACGTGGTAGCCGCTGTCGCCGGTGTTGGACACCACGAAACGGGCATGCTCGACGAAGTGCTGCTGTAGTTCGGCCCACTGCTCGTCGGCGATCCAGCAGCCGGCGATGCTATTGATAGTCTCGTGGGTGTCGATGTCGCGGCCGTCGCGACGACCGCGGATCGCCAGCGGATACTGCCGGTGCGTGTCCAGGTCGCGGGCTTTTTGCTTGCCGGCCTCGCGCGGCGAGGTCTGGGCCACGAGGATGCCGTCGCGCGTGTGGCCGGCCTCTCGTGAGGCGTGCACGAACGCGGCCACGTGGCCCAGCAGGAAGCGGCTGGTGCCGAACTGCACGATGCCGGCCTCGGCGAGCGTTGGCGCTGTCACAGGGAGACTCCGCGTTTCCAGGGAATGAAATCGAGCTGCGAGAGGCGCATGGCCTTGGTGCGGTACCGCCCCGAGGCGGTGTCGATGCACAGGCGCAGGAGTTCGTCGGCGAGTTCGGCGATGTCCGCCTCGCCACGAATGATGGGCCCGGCATCGAAGTCGATGACATCGTGCATGCGCTGCGCCAGCTCGCTGTTGCTGGCGAGCTTCAAGACCGGCGTGATGGGATTGCCGGTGGGCGTGCCGAGGCCGGTGGTGAACATCACCAGGTTGGCACCGGAGCCGACCAGGGCGGTCGTGGATTCGACATCGTTGCCCGGCGAGCAGAGCAGGTTGAGGCCCTTGCGTACTTGGGGCTCGGTGTAATCCAGCACGTCGACGATGGGACTGTCGCCGCCTTTCTTGGCCGCGCCGGCGGACTTCATGGCATCGGTGATCAGACCGTCGCGAATGTTGCCGGGCGAGGGGTTCATCGAGAAGTGCGCGCCCACCGAGGCGGCGTGACGCTGGTAGGCCTCCATGAGCTCCTGAAAACGCTCCGCCGTGGCGTCATCGCGGCAGCGCGCCAGCAATTCATGCTCGACACCGCATAGCTCGGGGAACTCGCTCAGGATACCGCTACCGCCCAAGGTCGCCAGGCGATCGATGACGGCGCCGACCAGCGGATTGGCCGAGAGGCCGGAGAAACCGTCAGAGCCGCCGCATTCCACGCCGATGGTGAGCTCGGAAAGCGGGGCGGGACGCCGTTCGACGGCATTGGCGACCTTGAGGCCGTCGAAGATGCTGCCCAGCGCCTGACGGATCAGCTCGGGTTCTGTATTGGTGGCCTGCTGCTCGAAGTAGTGAACGGGCCGCAGGCCCTCGGGGTCGCGCTTGGCCACTGCCTCCTTGAGCATCTCGATCTGGGCCTTCTGGCATCCCAGGCTGAGCACCGTGGCGCCGGCCACGTTGGGGTGACAGATGTAACCGGCCAGTAGCTGGCAAAGCGACTGGGCATCGTCGTCGGTGCCGCCGCAGCCAAGCGTATGGGTCAGAAAGCGCACGCCGTCGACGTTCGGGAACAAAGCCGCGTCGGGCGTCGGGGCTGGGGCCGCCTGCGCGTCGCCGTGGAGCATGCGGCGGGCCATGTGCTTGTAATCCCGGTAGGGATCGTCGCCGATGGCGTCCTCGACGCACTGGCGCAGTACCTCGATATTGCGGTTCTCGCAGAACACCAAGGGGATGACCAACCAATGGTTGGCGGTGCCCACCCGCCCGTCGGAGCGGTGGTAGCCGTCGAAGGTCTGCCCGGTGAAGGCGCTGACGTCCGGGGCATCCCAATGCTCACGGTGGCCTTGAGGCTTGGCATTGGCGGTGGAATGCTCGACGTTGGCAGTGGTGATGGCGGCGCCCGCGGCGATGGGCTCAACGACACGTCCCACGGTCACGCCATACATCACGATGAGTTCATCGGGTTGCATGGCGTGCAATGTGAACTTGTGCTTGTGCTGTACGGCTTCGGACAAACACAGGCGGTGGCCGCCGTTGTCGTCGATCTCCATGCCTTCGGGCAAGTCGCGCAGTGCAACACGCACGTTGTCGTGGGCATGGACACGCAGACTGGGCTGCTGCAGCTGGTCGGAGACGATGGTCTGGGTCATGCCGAGCGACCTCCATCAGCGGTGGCATCATCGAACGTCACCATCGCCTTGATGACGCCGGTCGCCGGGTCGCACCACTGCGGCATCAAAGAGGGAAGGTCGGTATAACGGCCGCGATGCGTGATCATCGCCGTCGACTGCAGGCGGCCTTCTTCCATCAGGCGGGCCACCGTCTCGAAGTCTTCACGCGTGGCATTGCGGCTGCCCAGTAGGCTGAGCTCGCGCTTGTGGAAGTCAGGATCGTTGAAGGTGATGTCGGCCTTGACCACGCTCACCAGCACGTAGCGACCGCCATGGCCGGCAAAATCGAAGCCGCGATTCATGGCGGCGGGATTGCCCGTGGCGTCGAATACGACATCGGCCAGGGCGCCGTCATTGTGGCGCTCGATGGCAGCTTCCACGTCGTCGTCCAGCGCATGCAGCACACCATCCACGCCTAACGTGTCGCGGCAGAAGGCCAGGCGGTCGCGGTTGGTGTCCACCACCAGCACCCGCGCGCCACGGCTCTGGGCGATTTGCACGATGCCGATGCCGATTGGCCCGGCGCCGACCACTACGGCCAGCTCGTCGGCTTCGATGCTGCTGCGGCGCACGGCGTGCGCGCCGATGGAAAGGCACTCGACCAGCGCCAGCTGTTCGGCGTCGAGAGTGCTCGAGGTGACCAGGTGATTCATGGGCACGCTGAGATACTCCGCCATGCCGCCATCGCGATGTACGCCAATGACCTGCATGTGCTGGCAGCAGTTGGTTTGCCCCTGCCGGCAAGCGCGGCATTCACCGCAATGCAGATAGGGGATCACGTAGGCGCTGTGGCCGACGAGCGCTTCATCGACGCCTTCCCCGACGCCGACGATATCGCCGGACAGCTCGTGGCCCAACACGCGGGGATAGGTGAAATAGGGCTGATTGCCGCCGTAGGCATGAATATCGGTACCACAAATACCCACGCGACGAATTTTGAGCATGGCCTCGCCGGGCGCACACTGCGGTTCGGGCACGTCGCGCAGTTCCATGTCTTGGGGTTGTGTGCAGACGATCGTGTGCATAAGACTTCCTTCGGCATCGCCAGGCAAGATGGTCAGGCCAGTTACCTAGCGGTCTTTTGATCTAGAGGTCAGGCCAATTGGCTAACAAGATGCCCAAGTGATGGACCTGACTTCAAGCGTTTTAGCGGTAACGGGAGTTAGACATAGGTCGTGGTCGCCTTTGGTCTAGCGCCACGACATGAAGGTCGAGGCCGCCGTATGGCGGCCTCTGGCTTAATCAAGCTTGCTTGGTGCGCTGGTACTGCTCACCGAGGCCTTCGATCCCCAGGCGCATGGTCTGACCGGACTTGAGGAAGACCTGGGGTTTCTGGCCCGCACCCACGCCGGGAGGCGTGCCAGTGGAGATGACATCACCGGGCTGCAGGCTCATGAAGCGGCTCAGGTAGGCGACCAGGTAGGGGATCTGATAGACCATGGTGCGGCTGTTGCCGTCCTGGTAGCGCTTGCCGTCGACTTCCAGCCACATGTCGAGGGACTGGGGATCGGCGATCTCGTCTCGGGTGACCAGCCATGGGCCGAGCGGACCGAAGGTGTCGCAGCCCTTGCCTTTGTCCCAGCTGCCGCTGCGCTCGAGCTGGAATTCCCGCTCGGAGACGTCGTTGATCACACAGTAGCCGGCGACATGATTCATGGCATCGGCTTCGTCGATGTAGCGTCCGCCCTTGCCGATGACGACGCCCAGCTCGACCTCCCAGTCGGTCTTTTGCGAGTCGCGGGGAATCTCCACGTCATCGTTGGGGCCGCAGATGGCGCTGGTCCACTTGTTGAAGACTACCGGCTCTGGCGGCACCTCGGCGCCGGTTTCGGCGGCGTGATCGGAGTAGTTGAGACCGATGCATATGAATTTGCCGACCTGCCCCACGCAGGGCCCCAGGCGCGTGCCCTCGGGGATTTCCGGCAGGCTCTCGGGGTCGACTTGCGCGATGCTGGCCAGGGCGGTGTCGTCGAGCGACTCGCCGGCAACATCCTTGATGAGCGACGAAAGATCGCGGATTTTGCCGTTGGCATCCAGCAGGCCGGGCTTTTCCTGGCCCGAGGGGCCGAAACGTAGCAGTTTCATGCGATTTCCTTTTATGTATCACGGTAGTGAGTTGAGTCTGATGGTCAGCGAGCACCAGCGCTGCGCCGGTGTCGGGGCGCTGTAAACGATAGCGTAGCGATCAGTTGGCCCAGCCGCCGTCGATCAATTGAGCGGTGCCGGTGATGAATGCTGCTTCGTCGGAGGCCAAAAACGTCGCCAGCGCGGCGATTTCTTCCGGTCTGCCGAGTCGCCCCATGGGCTGGCGGTCGATGAACTCCTGGAACACCGCGGCCTTGTCGCGTCCCTGCTGCCGGGCCTGGTCCTCGATGCGTTGATGCAGCGAGGGCGATTCGACTGTGCCGGGACAGATGGCATTGCAGCGGATGCCTTGGGTCATGTAGTCGGCGGCGACCGACTTGGTCAGGCCGATGACGGCGGCTTTGGTGGTGCCGTAGGCGAAGCGGTTGGGGATGCCTTTGATGCTGGACGCCAGAGAAGCCATGTTGACGATACTGCCGCCGCCTCGATTGAGCATGCCGGGGAGGAAGGCCTGAATCATATGGAACATGGCGGTCACATTGAGGCCGAAGCTGCGCTCCCAGGTGGCGTCGTCGCATTCCAGTATCGAGCCGCCTGGGACCATGCCGGCACAGTTGAACAGAATATCGATCTCGCCAAGTTCACTTGCCAGCGCGTCGATGTCAGCGCGTTGCGTGACATCCAGCCGATACACGTTGGCGCCTTCGAGGTCGGCGAGGAGGCTGGTATCGATATCGGTAGCGATGACGCTGGCGCCCTCGGCGAGAAAGCGCTCCACCGTGGCGCGGCCGATGCCTTGACCAGCGGCGGTAACCAGTGCCGTCTTGTTTTGAAGTCTCATGGTGTGGCGAATCCCTACTGAACGTGGGAACATGACGCGGCCAGCCATTCGAAGATCCAGAGGCCTGACCAATGATTGGGCCATCATCTACTGGGCTAGGTCTCGGCGGCAAGTCAATTGCCATCAACTTTAGTCGCAACGCGGTACGGAGAGACGACGCGATGCCGATTCAAACCATTCGCTCACAGCGCCTGTACCGGCAGATCGCCGATCAGTTGCAACAACTGATTCGCGATGGTGA
>NZ_JAKGAK010000028.1 GCF_023061185.1 Chromohalobacter beijerinckii | reverse complement strand
CTCCTTGTCCACTAACAGTGCCGCTCGGTCGGTTGAGCCATACCCGCCAACGTGCCCCATTTCGCTTTGCAATACGTCCTATCGTGACGCGGAGAAACGCCCACCGGAAGATGAAAAGACTCGCTAGCCAAGCATGGTCGCGCTCATCCTCCGGTCACAAACGCAAACGGCCCCAAAAGGGGCCGTCAGCATTTACGTGTCATGCATTGTTCAATACGTATAATTTCTCAATACCAACCTACAACTTCCCCGCCCACGCCTCGGCCGCGTTGACCAGTTGCCGATGCACGTGCGTGAACGCTTCGTCGCTTTTGCCGTAGGGGTCGGAAATTTCCGGGTTGGCCAGCCAACGCCCGAACAGCATGGTCTTGCCGAACGCCGAGGGTAAAAGCTCCCCCACCGCGCTACGTTGGCGTTCCGTCATTACCAAGACCAAGTCCGCTTCGCGCAGCATCGTTTCATCGATCTGGCGTGCCTTATGCGCCTTGAGCGCCTTGGCGAGCTCCGGCCGCTCGGCCTCCGCCAACGCGCGGGAATGCGTCTCGACGCCTTCTCCCACACGCGCGCCAAGGCCCGCCGTAGCGATCATCCGATCAGGATACTGCTGCTGTAACAGCGCCGCCGCCACCGGGCTACGACAGATATTGCCCGTACACACCACCAGAATACGTTTGAACATCAATGCCGAGCCCCATTTCGCTTTGCACAACGCCCTATCGTGACGCCAAAGCGCACCAACCGGAAGATGAAAAGCCTCGCCATCCAAGCATGGGCGCGCTCATGCCCCGGCCACAAACAACAACGGCCCCGAAAGGGGCCGTCTAAAACGTAGTTCATGATCCATTCGCTGCAGGATCAGTGCGTGCCTTCCTCGCGCAGCCCTTCCACGTCGGCCACCGTCAGCCCCGTGGCCTCGGCGATCTGTTCATCACTGAGTACACCCAGCTTGATCAGGTTGCAGGCGGTCTTCTCGATGCCCCGTTGTTCGCCTTCCTGACGACCTTCTTGCCGCTCTTTCTGGGGGCTCTCGATTCATGCAGATTGACAGCCTTCTTGAGCCTCACTACATTGGGATATACATAAAGAATATCCCAAGGTGACTGTCATGCCTCAAGGTTCCGTTTTCCAATCCAATCGCAATCAAGCCATACGCCTCCCCAAAGCAAGCGCCCTTCCTGAGGGTGTAAAGCGTGTCGAGATCATATCCATCGGCAGGACGCGCATCATCGTCCCAGCGGGAGAATCATGGGATAGCTGGTTCGACGAACCTGGCGCCACGGCGGATTTCATGTCCACGCGCGAGCAGCCAGAGGATCAGCGGCGGGAAGCATTCTAATGCTGAAATATATGCTCGACACCAATATTTGCATTTATACGATCAAGAACAAACCGCCCTCAGTGCGGGAGATCTTCAAGCGCCACCACAGCCAGATGTGCATCAGTTCCATCACGCTGATGGAACTCGTCTATGGCGCGGAGAAATCCAGTAACCCCGAGCACAACATCGCCGTCGTCGAAAGCTTCGCAGCGCGTCTGGAAGTTCTGCCTTACGATAACGATGCCGCTGCCCATACTGGCCAACTAAGAGCCGAACTCGCGAAAGCGGGTACCCCTATCGGGCCTTACGATCAGATGATCGCGGGTCATGCACGCTCACAGGGCCTGATTGTCGTCACCAACAACCTACGTGAATTCGAGCGCGTTTCGGGGCTGCGCCTGGACGACTGGACGACTGGACGACTCATGCCCCATGAGACACCTCGCCGCCCACGCGCCAAACTCGGCCACAAACAACAACGGCCCCAAAAGGGGCCGTCTAAAACGTAGTTCATGGTCCATTCGCTGCAGGATCAGTGCGTGTCTTCTTCGCGCAGCCCTTCCACGTCGGCCACCGTCAGCCCCGTGGCCTCGGCGATCTGTTCATCACTGAGTACCCCCAGCTTGATCAGGTTGCGGGCGGTCTTCTCGATGCCCCGTTGTTCGCCTTCCTGGCGGCCTTTTTCTTCCCACCGTTCAGGCCATTGCTTGATGCGTTCTGCCAGCATGTCGTGTACCTCGTGTAGATCCTGCAACTCGTTGAACTCGGGCAGTTCCATCCCCGGCGCCCGGTTGGGCAGCAGTACGCGGCGTATCCACACCACGAAGGCCCGTCGTAGCCCGGTTTGCTCGGGCGCCTTGAGCCACTCGACCAGCGTGCCCAGCACCTCCAGCATATCTTGCTCGTCGCGATTGTGCTCCAATCGAAAGAGCGCAGCAGCCACGTTGCGCATGTGATCCGACCACTCAGGGTCGCTGATGACCGCCCCTTCGTCGAGAAGCAGATAGGCCAAGTCCGGCCGATAGCGTTCAAGCCCTCCGGGTACCTGTTCGACCAGGTCCGCCACGTTTTGTGCCGCCGTCCAGCGCTTCTCCCCATTGTAGAGCACAATCGGCAATACCGGCGGTAGCTTGCCGTTGGGGGTAAAGGCCTCCTGACGAATCAAGTCCTGATAGAGCAGCCCCAGGTAGGTCATGACTCGCACGGCCATGAATCTATCGACGCTCGACTGGAACTCGAGCAGCAAATAAACATAGAGCCAGTCGTCGCCCCAGCGCACTCGCCAGATGACGTCGTCCTCGCGATCCCGCAGATCTTCGGTGATATAGGAGCCGCTGACCTTCTCCATTGTCGAGAAGTCGAGTTGTTCCACCCAGGCTTCCTTGACGAACCCGGTCAATAGATCTCTCACCATCTCGGGGTGAGAGAACAGCAACTTATAGCTGTGGTCGTGAGGGTGGTGGGGTTGACTCGCCATGCGTGCTCCTGTCTCGACCCTGGAAGCTTACCGCGTTGCGGGCACCTGGGACAGGGACTATCGCGAATAAATTCGCTCCCACTAATATCTTCTCACAACCTGGGTGGGCGCCATGCCTCGGCCGTGTTGACCAATATGCAAACTCCAAGAAGCGAGCTTCAGGGAGCGGGCTTCGCCAGATCGCTGATCTT
Source organism: Chromohalobacter beijerinckii (assembly GCF_023061185.1). Lineage (GTDB taxonomy): Bacteria > Pseudomonadota > Gammaproteobacteria > Pseudomonadales > Halomonadaceae > Chromohalobacter > Chromohalobacter beijerinckii. Next base: position 20,330 of record NZ_JAKGAK010000028.1, on the reverse strand, counting down.
TTCGAGGTCGTAGCGCTTTGCAGTCTCGGCGGTGACGACGAAGCCGTTCTTATCTTGCGCGGGGGCTGGCTCGAAGCCCACCAGGTCGCGTTCGGGCAGCAATGCCGACAGGGGTTGTCCGCTCGTGTCGGCGAGCGTGTTCAGCCAACCACCCAAGCTGCCGGTGTACTCCGGGAACAGGTCGATCTCGCCGCTTTCGAGCAGGGGCAGATAGGTGGCGCGGTTGCCGATTTCCTGGCGATGCCGGGTGGGGTATCCCGCCTGGTCGAGCGCCTGGCGATACATTTCCGCCAGGATGATGCTCTCGGCGAAGTTACCGGAGCCGACCACGATGGTGGGGCCCTCTTTTTTCGACGCACTCTCCGAAGGCGCGGACGCTCCATGTTCCTTGAGCCACTCCCCGGCGATGGTCTCCGCCTCCACCCCGTCGAGCGCGAAGCGTCGATTCATCTCGGTCAGTTCCGGGGTCGTCAGGGCGGCGCTGAGCGGATTGAGCACCTCGCCGAGCTCGGGGTAGGCGTCGCCGATGGACTGGTGGGCCACCGGAATGACGTTTTCCGCCGGCTGGGCGTTACGGTCATCCTCCAGCAGGACGAAGCGGTCAGTGGCAAGATACCCATTGGTGGTGAAGAGCACGCCGATCTGGATGTCTCCGTTCAGAAGCGCCTCTCGCGTGCGTGGCCCACCGGGGTCGGTGACCACGAAATCGGCGAAGTGCAAGCCGTACTCTTCCTCGAGCGCGGGCAGGCAGTACGGCTCATGGGGACACTCCTTGCCGGAGCCGAACACGAACTGGTTGGCGATGGTTTCCGGCCCGCGCTTGCTGGCCGACGCTTCCTGCTCGGCCTCATTGGCCGACAAGGACGGCGCTGCCAGAAACAAAGCGGCCAAGGCCGTGCTGAACATCAGGGAGCTGCGCCCGGTCAGTAGCTGGTTGCTCAATTCGATCACCCCGTAATATTGAAGTTGTAAGTCAGATTTTTAGGCATCATCGAGGCGCCGAGCCCCATCGCCGGTATCGACGTTCGACACAAAATGTACACACACCCTATATAGCTATCGCTGTCGTTACAAAATTCTGGGGGCGTACATCGCCGATGATTCAGGGCCGAGTGGCGCGTCGTAGAGATAAGGCGTCGTCGAAATGAGGCAGATGGTGCTGGTCCGGAGGCGCCGGCCGGGCCGGCGGAAAAATGGCAGGCGTCATACAAACCGGAGAAGCCACCGTGCTACCATCCGGCTTCACACCGACATCACCGACCCGCTTTCCCTATGACCGACGTGCCGCTTGTCTCCGTTATCATTCCCATGCATGGGCGCTCCCATTTCATCGAAGCGGCACTGCGCAGCGTCATCGCACAGACGCATCCCCGGGTCGAGACGATACTGGTCGACGACAACGGCGAAGGCTCCGCCAACCAATTGGCGACGCACGAGCAGATCGCACCCTTTCTGGGGCCCAGCATCCGCTACTCGGCGAACCCCGCCAATGTCGGCGTCTCCGCGACGCGCAACCGGGGCGTCGAGCTGGCCCGGGGCGAGTACGTCACCTTTCTGGACGATGACGATCTCTATTACGAGCACAAGGTCGCTCATCAGTTGCGGCACATGCTGGATCACAAGCTGGATCTCAGCATCTGCTCCTTCGACCGGTTCGACACGGACGGCGAGACGCAACCGCCGAGCGCCATCCAGCCGCCCCTGACGTGCGCCCAGGATGTGCTCTTCGGCGACCCCTCCCCGCATGCGCCCACCATCATGATCGAACGCGCCTTCTTCCAGCGGATAGGCGGCTTCAACGAATCGTTGGCCTACCGCGAAGACCTGATGCTGGTGACACGGGCACTCATTCACGGCGCCGCCATCGGCTCAATACCGGAGCCTCTCTTCAATTATCGAGTGCACGCCGGCTTCCAGCTCTCCAAGAAGCGGTTCGCGTGCGACGAGATCGACCGTATCTACGCGATCATCGACGAGGAAGAAGCCGAACTTCGGCGCCAGTTGCCCCCGGCGGAACGGGAACGGTTGCTGTCGGTGCGGCGCTACAAGCAGCTCGAGGTCCTGTTCAAGAACGGCTGCCGCATCCCCTTCGCGCTGCTCGCCGACACCGTGAAGTACGCCTTCAAGTCCGGGGACCACAAGCAGTTGTTGCGTGGCATCTCGAAATACGTGCGCGCGGCCCTGAGGCGCAACACGCATTAGACGCCGTAAAAACAAAAAAGCCCCGGTTCGGGGCTTTTTCGATCATGACCTACTGGGACTCATGGCGACGCATCGCGCGTTATAAGAAACTCATGGCAGCGCCTCGTAGCGTTCAGCGATGGCGCTAGGTGAGAAGCCCCGGTAATGGCTCGGGTCGATACGTGGCGGTGCCGCGACGGCGTTGGCGATCTTCTCGGCCAGTGCGGCTTCGTCATCGCAGGCCACCAGATAATTCGCCAGTTCCCCCGTCAGGATATCCCGCGGTCCCGAGGGGCAATCGGTACTCACCACCGGCGTGCCGCAGATCAGCGACTCTGCGATGACGCGGCCGAAACCCTCGTAGTCGGAGGCCAGCACCAGCAGGTCGGCGTGACGAATGTACGGATAGGGGTTGGCCTTCTGGCCGAGGAACACCACGCGCGACTCGAGCCCCAGCTCACGTACCAGCGCCTGGGCGTTTTCCAGCTCACCCTCGCCGACGAAGACCAGCTTCTGCGCGATACCACTCGCCTTGTAGGCGCGCAGCAGGCGGTCATAGCGCTTTTGCCGCAGCCCCAGGCGCCCCACGCTGACGATATAGTCGCTCACCTCAACGTTCTGGTCCATGCGGCGTTCGATGGCACTCGCGTCGATGACATTGTGAATGACCTCGCCACGTCCCGGCGCCGCCTTAGCGTCAGATAACGAGGCCAATATGCCGTGGGAAATAGCGACGACCCGGCGCCCGCCATAGAGCTTTCTAATCCTGCGTAACGCTTTTGGTCGAGAGCGCCGTTTACTCAGCAATGCTTCCGTAGGATCGGTGCGAATGCACAGCCACGCTTGCGCCGCCAACGAGGAATATGTGACGACCCGGTGCGCGTAATACAGGTTCGCGATGACGACATCGTACGTTTTCGCGTCCTCGCGCAGCCACGCATCGACTTTCGCGGCGTGCAAACGAAAGCGCCGCAGCTTTTGCCAGACGTTCTTGTATCGGAAGGGAAGCGTCTTGACCGTCACTCCCTCGGGGATGTCGTGCCACACCTTATCGCTGAGCACGGCAATGGTGACATCATGGCCACGCTGGGCCAGTATCTCCGCCAAGTTTAGAATCGAGATTGGGGCACCGCCCCCACCCAAATGGTCGGAAACAAATAAAAAAGATTTTCCATCAGCCACTGTAAATTCCTTTTTCAGTGCCTGTGTCAAGCGCCATCCTAGGCGCAATTCAACCCACAGGCATCATCCGTATATGACTATCATCTTCTACCAAGCTTTCCTTAGGGACCTCCTTCAACTTGTCCAGGTCGGGTTGCCAGTTGGTCGTGATGCCGAGAAAGTGCAAGAAGTACGCATCGGCATCGACCAGAGCATCCGGCTTGTTGCGCTTCAAACGGCTCGCCAGGAGATAATTCTTTTTCACCCAGGTGTTATGCGGTGAAATCAAGAAATTGGCATCCGCGTCACAGACAAACTTGCGCGCCGTTCTTTTCCTTTCCGGGTAGCGATACCTGAAATCGCAGAACGAGTAATCGTGCTTGCCGGGATTCACGTAAGGCACGTTATGGCTTTCGAAGTAGACGACCTTATGACGAGCAACCGCCGACATGATGCGGTCTTCGTCGGCAATCAGCAGCTCATCTATGTCGAAATTGAACAGCACCCCGCCCTTGGCAAAACGCTTCAGACAATGATTCAAGGCGACCGGCTGGGCAAACGAGCTGAAGCGCTTGGCCGTTGGGCCAAAGGGAAAGTTCCAGCTGACGATATTCGCCTTCTCGCCTACCCTCTCCTCGAGCGCTTCCAGGTTGTCGCTTCCATTGTCGTAAATGAAGACATCGTCAATGCCGTAATTCGCCTTATAAAAATCGATCCACTCATCGATCCATTCAACGGCATTGTTCTTGGATATCGCGGTCAGCACCTTATTATTTGACACTGCAAACTCATTCCCCAAGGAGACATTGCTCTCGAAGTCAGGGAACTTAAAGACTACGTCATAGCGTTCCTGCCGTGACAGACTGGCTTTCAGGATTGAAATTTTTTGCTCTGGGTAGTCAGTGAGAGAAAATTTTTCCTTCTTCCCACTCACAAAAACCTGGAGATTTGTTACATAAGGTTTCAAATTTAGGGCGGGCGGACCAATTGCAACCAACTCGTCCTTATCAGAGTCAATAAACACATCATAAAAAACGTATTTATCATCAAATCTGCTTAACTGATCATCGCTGATAGCCCCATCCTTTGGATGAGGCTGTCGCCGTAAGGCGACATTATTGGGGATTGAAACGGGATTAACCTTATATTTCATGCCTATCTCGGGGAGATATGAATGTAAGAAAAACCCAATAACCTAATACAAAGGGCTTTCTGTCTATATATCACTTCAAATCTAAGATAGCACGAAAGGCTAATTTTTAAGGAGGGATTTACAAGAAATTACTACGCAGGTGCCAGGCCAGCACATAGACGACCCGGCCGTGGTAGCGCTCCATCATGTCGTTGGCTTGAGGTCGCCTGGCTTGATCAGGCGATATGAAGCTAATAAGCATCATGGCTTACTTATCAATGGCTCTTTTGGCCATTCCATGGATCATACAAATCTATTCCATAAGCCGAGGCACGTTTACTGATATAATCAATATCCTCTTCCGAGAGGTTTTCCGTATACGTTCCAACTTTTCCTTTTCTTGCCTTATAGCTCTCTTCATCCTTCGTATCAGCCGGACGAAAAGCCGATGACGTTCCTTCTCCACTCTTCTCCATTTTTTTCATGTTATTGAACGAACATGCATCAACAGACTTCCCAACTAAATCATCATCAACTTCAACACCCATAAAATTCAAAACACGAGTCAACTCTCGTCTTGCATCTTCATGCATCAACTCATAACTCGTGTAAAGAAAGGCGCAAGGCTCATTACATGCAGAATGCCATAGCTGGTAAAAGCTCAATATTTTATCAGCGCCATACGTATCGCTTCTCAAAAAATCACTAACACTTCCCTCGTAGACATTAACTCTCTTTGTGGCTTGAAAATAAGCCGATACCAACGTATCCCTGACATCTCTTCCAACAAAAACTACCTTGTTTTTTCTATAATCTCTATGTCCGCTTCGCAGATCTTTATAGCTTAAGCTAGCCTGCATGGAAGCCCCATCATGGGTAAACTTAATCTTAGGCAACCCATTTTTATCACTCAACTCTCTCACATCGGGGAAAGTACCAGCACTATCGCCCTCGTACTTTAAAGAAAAGTAACTTCCTAACATGGCACGCAACCAAGTCCTGCCACTCTTCGGGTAAGAAACAAACGAAACCCGTTCTCTAAAAAAACGTTTTAAAAGCACATTCCCTCCCGCTCGACAGATTTCTCAATACCCAAAGAAACGAATTTCGTCCGCGTAAATAGACCTGACCCTCTGAATATCATCCTCGCTGTACCAGCTACTGATTTCACCTTTATCACCTTTAGCCTTTTTTTCTTTCATCAACCTGTCTTGGCAAGGGACACCAAGGTGTTGGCAAACAATTTTAAACTCTTCCTCGATACTTTCATACTTACCAGCATAGTCAATAGCCAGCTCATCATCACAAGTATAAAGTGGCCAGTTACTTCTAAATCCATGAGGCACGATTTTCGGGTCATCCACCTCGCCCGCCATCGCTTTCAAGAAATGGCTAAAAGAGACATCTCGTTCCAAGCCTCGAGTTTGATAAAAATATTCCGACAAGGCCTGATCGAATGGATTTCTCACGAAGCAAAACTTATAGTAGTTCTCCCACTCATAAGGGAAATAGCGCTTTACAGCCTCAGCCGGTGAATGCACAGGGTTTCTAAAAAGCGTCTTTTTATATTTTGCCTTAACCGCAGTATTCACAAGGTTGCGATATCTGTTCGTATTACCGTATCGCCACCTTTCCAAGAAAGCTTTTCGTGTCACATTCAGCGCTCTAGGATGATATAAGGTTTTTTTGGCTCTGCTATTTAATGTATGTCCATTTTTAAGAATCTCATCTAGGCTTCCTATCACAATGTCATCATCACCCAAATAAGGCCATAGCGTATTTTTGATGGAGCTTCCGGCCACTTTTCGACAATGTATAAAAATGAACTTATACTTATGACTAATTATCAAAACACCCCCTGCGACGAGACCAGTTTAAATTATTGATGCTACTAAAAGGTAACAACACTTCGTTACCTTTTACTGGAGGTTACGCAGCACTATGTCCGTATTTTTGCCTTCACGACTCTATAGGGTCGAGGGGCCCAGCTTCCATTTCGGGTATGCAGGTAGGTAACTCTCCACATGTGCGTTGCCAAGCAACATGCCCTACTGTACCTTGCGTCACCCGCTCCCACCACTGGCGATGCACAGCCTTGACCATTACCGGCACGCTCGGCAGGCCTAGATGCTGGGCCATGGCCAGGCGATGCAAGCCACGGTTGATCTTGAGAAGTCGCCCTTCACGTGTGACAGCGACACCCAGCATATCCTTGCCACGCGTGGAGTCGAAGCCGCGCGCGGCCATGTCGTCCATGAAACTAAGGTAAACGCGCAAGAAGGTGAGAATGCGGGCCTCGCTATCTAGCAGGATACCTTGCTGATGCGACGACCAAGGCTTGCCAGCCTTCAAGCGCGCCATGTACTTGGCGAATGCTTCCGACTGTGCGAGGTCATCGCGGTGCGCATCGATATCCGCGATGAAGCGTGCGCGGGAGCTGGTTCGTAAGTCTCCACGCCGCAGGTCCCACTCGCCATCCCAAATAAACGCCGAGGAAGTCGGCCGGTACTTATAGGGCCAGCCTTGCCAGTGAGTGGCTCGAACCAGGTTGTTCGGATTCACGTGCAAGACCAGCTTATCGCCAAGCGTTAATTCAACCGCGCGGCGTGGCAACCCGATACGTTCAACCCAGGCGGCGCCCGGCAGATTATGTTGCCATAAGCGAAGCAAACCGCACTCCACTGGCACGCCCAGGGATTGAGCGCCCTCTCTCACCGTTTTTGACAAGCGCGCCCGCTGTACCGGCCAGTACATGCGAGGGTCTTCCAAGGGGGCGAAGGCTGGGTCACCGGCGGGGGCCTTGGGTAAACGCCGTTTCATGGGTAGCAAGGGGCGCATCACAGGCTCCCTCGCACCTTGCCATCACTATCAGCTCGCCAGGGCTCTGCGGGCTGCCCTTTCGTGTGAGATGAACCATCTTCCATGCGTACGCCTCGTTGTCGTCATGCTTTATCAATAGTTAGCATGATATCAATTAAAGCGCACGAATCGTAGTACTAATGTCTTATATGCCTGTGGCAAAAAATGGCTACTGCGTGTCAGCCGTTTGCAGAAAGCGTGCGGCAATCGTCTCTGGCTTGAAGTCGTCCAGCCATGCTTCTTGTATGGGCTCGGGCTCCGTACTGAGCGCATTACTCAGCCCTTGCGCCAAACTTTCTTCATCATGCGCGACAATGCTGCTTTCCAACGGCCCCTTGAGTATGGCGCGAATGCCGCCGGGGCAATCCACACTCAGTACTGGCGTACCGCAGGCCAGCGCTTCGAACAGTACGATGCCCATGCCCTCGAAGCGCGAGCTGAGCACGAACAACCTCGCGTGATGCATCCATGGGTAGGGGTTTTCTTGCTGGCCCGCGAAGATCACCCGCTCGGCGATACCCAGCTCCCCTGCCAAAGCCTCGAGGCGCTCGCGTTCCCGGCCGTCCCCGACCAGCACCAGCGGCAAGGTCACGCCCGAGCGCGCATAGGCGCGTAGCAGCAAGGCATGATCCTTGGCGGGTACCATACGCGCCACATTGACGATATACGGCTTGGCGGGAATACCCGGCTGCGGTTCGCGCATAGCCTGAAGAATGCCCGCGATCGGACAAGGATTAGGAATGACCTCCAAACTTGCTGGCGAAAAACGCCACAGTTCCATGCCCTGACGTACTGTCTCGGCGACTCCCTCTGACACCGCCACCAAATGCCGCCCTTGATACAGGCATCGCGCAAATAGCCAACGACTGAACGACGGCTTATTGGCACGCACTATGTTTTCGAGTACATAGCGCGCGCGTGCATCGCGAAATGTCCATACCTGCTCGAACGTTCCCACTCCCCGGAAGACAATGCGATCCACGCGGCCATGGCGCTTCTCGAAGCGCCACAACCAAGCACGAAACACCATACCCCCCATGATGCCAGTGCCCAGAAACAAGGCCCGCTTGAGCAAGGGATTGAGCACCCACCGTGCAATCAGCTCCAGACAGAAGCCGATCACGGTCAACCGGCTCCAGCGCATCAACGGCAATGCATGCTGCCGTACACCGGAATGCGAGGGGCGTAGCGGCGTTTTCACCGGGCGGAAGCTCACCAAATGGCTCTCGTGCCCGGCCTCGGCAAAGGCATCGGCCAGGTTGATCGCCACCCGTTCCATGCCCCCCATCTTCAGGGAGCGCACGACCACCAATGTGCGCATCACGTGCTCCGCCGCGTCGGCCAGGCCAACACTCGCTGGCCGCTTTCCAACTGCCAGCGCCAAATATGCGTGACCAGCCCCCCCACGATGAGGTTATGCACGTACACCCCCGTCCAAAACGAGTTATAGGATTCGAACTGATTGACGATCATCCAATACACGAAGAACGCCGCCCCGAACAGCGCCATGTCGTTCGGCATGACACCCGTGCGCCACGCCAGCCAGGTGCCCCGGCCGATCCAGAACGCCAGCGCCGCGATGACACCGAGCCCCAGCAAGCCATATGCCACCCAGACTTCCAGGAAAAAGTTGTGCAGATGGCCGAAGTTCGCCTTCACAGACTCCGGTAACCAGGACGTATGGTCGATCACCAGGCCACGCCCTTCGCCGCCCCAACCGACCAGAGGGCGCTCGGCGATCCATTCGCCCGCGGCCACCCAGGTATGAATACGAATGCCGATGCTGCTATAGGGCACCGACTCCAGATCGCCCTGCAGCAACTCCGCCACGACGCCGGACTCCGTTTCCAAGCGCTCGCTCAGCGTGTCCCCGAAGAATACGCCCCCCAGCATGATGAGCACCAGCCCCACGGCGAGGCCGCCCAAGAGGGGGCGCACCATGCGCCGGCCAAGGCCTCGCGCATTAGCCCACAACAGCACAAGCAACACGGCCACAGAGAGGGAAGCGGCCAGAGCCAGCCATACCGCGCGCGTCTGCCCGATGGCAATGGCAACCACGCAAATGCCCAGCGCCAGCGCCCAGCCCACGCAGCGCCACGGCACCCAGCGCGTGCCGCTTGTCATGATACGGCGGCCAAAGATCGCAAGCCCCAGCAAGGCCACCCCAAACAGCATCGAGCCGTGTTGGTTATTGCGTATGCCAAAGCCGGTTCTCATGCCTTCCAAGCCTTTGCGCCATTCATCGAGGCCACCGACCACGAAAGAGGCAACGAGGTAGCCGATAACCGCCAATCCCCATACCAGCAGCGTGTTGCGAGAGCTTCCGCCCAGCCACCAGGCAACGCCAATGAAGATGAACAGCTTGGCCAGACGGTCGACCTCCGGGTTACTCGACACCCACTCGGGATGATGGAGATACCCCAGCCCCCATGACAGCACCTGCACGGCAACCGACAGCAGCAGCAGCCACAAGGGCGCGGTTCCGCGTATGCCCTTCCCCCATGTCAGGACGGCAATCAACCCCAATAACGCCGTAGCGGTCCCCGCCAGACTGCCAACACCAGGCCACAGCACGCGCAACAGTCCATACAGCAACAGGGTCGCAACCCCCACGACCACAAGAACACCGGGAGACCGCCGCCCGATACAGCTAGGCTCCCACAGGCGAAAACGCAACATTCCACCCCCCAAAACAGCCGACCAAGCCCCGTGACGCGCCATGCCATGCCATGACATGACCACATCATGTGGGCCTTCCATGAAAAAGCCGCTGACAAAGTCAGCGGCTCGTGAATATACCAATGTGCCCGTCAGCCTGCATGCAACACGACGCTTCAATACGCATTCTTGTGTATGAAGTCATGCAGGATCGCCAAGCCGATGATGCGCAGATCTAGCCACAGCGACCAGTTGTCGATGTACCACAAATCGTGCTCGACCCGCTTTTCCATTTTCTCGATGGAAGCCGTCCCGCCACGAAAGCCATTAACCTGAGCCCACCCGGTGATCCCCGGCTTAATCTTGTGGAGCTTCATGTACGACTCGACCAGCTCCTTGCTCGTGGTCTTGTGCTTCAGGGCGTGCGGCCTGGAAAAGTCGCGCCATTCCGCTTATGAACATAAAAATGCCCAGACATGTCCCCAAACGCTTCAACGCCTGATGCCAAGGCGCCATAGCTTCTGCCCCTCGTCAGGCGACGCTCTCGCGCAGGGCGTTTTCCCAGCGTTGGTCGCGCTGACCGCAGACGATGAAGAATGGGTTGAGCACGCTGTCTTGCTGGTTGCAGCGCAGCGGTTCAAGGGTCTCGACATTGAGCACTTGGCCACCGGCGGCGGTGACGACGGCCTGGGCGGCGGCGGTGTCCCATTCAGAGGTGGGGGCGAGGCGCGGATAGAGATCGGCATTGCCTTCGGCGACTAGGCACAGCTTCAACGAGCTGCCCATGGAGACGCATTCATGCGCGGGCAGGCGCTGGCAGAAGGCTTCGAAGATTTCGGCGCCATGGCGGCGGCTGCCGATGATCTTCCAGGGTTCGGCCTGGGGATCGGGCAATGCGCGGGCGTGAATCGGTTGGTCGTCACCGCCGTTCTCGCGCTTACAGGCGCCCTGCCCGTGCTGGCCCCACCAGGTCGCGGGGCCGCTTTCGAGCGCGGGCGCGTGGACGATGCCGAACACCGGCACGCCGTCTTCCACCAGGGCGACATTGAGCGTGAACTCACCATTGTGGCTGATGAATTCCTTGGTGCCATCCAGTGGGTCGATCAACCAGTAACGCTGCCATGTTTGGCGAGTCTCGTAGCGGATCTCGGCGGATTCTTCGGAGAGAATCGGCACCTTGGGGGTAATGGCTTCCAGCAGTCCGACCAGGGCGTGGTGCGAGGCCATGTCCGCCTCGGTGAGCGGGCTGGCGTCGGCCTTTTCTTCGATGGCGAAGTCGCGACGGTAGATCGCCATGATCTCCTGGCCGGCGACGTGAACGCCCTCGATAAGGCGATTGCGCGTGGAATCGGTAATAAAATCGGTCATCGGGCTTCCTGGTTCGTACAAAACTAAAAGAATCGAGCTCTGCTAAGGGAGTATCAGGCGCGCGACCAACTGGGGTGAAAGGCCAAGGCGAGAATAAAGGTGCGGTATTGTCGGGTATTGCGGCGCTTCAACGCATCGATGCCTGCAAATGCATCCTCCGCCAAGTCAACCAGCGCCGCGACATCATCTCGCGTAAACCGCCTCGCTAGATCGTAATCGGCTTCATGTCTCGCTTGTTGAAGGTCGACAAAGGCTTCCGATACCGCCAGTAAGCCGCTATCCAATACAAGAGGCTGGCCCAATAGCGATGCCATGGGGGCAGGAGGATTACGACTCGCGATGCTTTTGCATACTTTTCGCATGTCCGCATGATTGAGGGAGCGCGCCACGGCTTCCCGTAATCCCCAATCAGCACTCCCTCTCACGATTTCACGGCTCGACAGGTCGATCAGGTGGTGGAACAGGGCGTAATACGCTGTAGAAACCGCACGACGTAGGCTAGCTTGCTTGGGACGCTTGGGTTCCTTGCGCTCGAGAATACGCGCCTGTTCGAGGAGGTCTTGTGAAAGTGACACCTACGACCTCCTATGCCTGGGCTTTGGGATTTTCTAAACGAATATAAGGAAAGACACCGGGGGCACGTTCAGAAAACGTCCGGTAGATGCTTTCCCTGATGTCTTTGACCTTGCTCTTGTTTTTTTGGCTCCCCATCGCACCTTCATCCACGACGAGCCAGACCCAGACCGCCTCTTCGCCGGAGCTATCGATGCCGGATTCGATGCGGATATCCTGCAGGAAGTCGGAACGCAGCTCGCGCTTGAGCTCTGCGCGCAAGGTTTCCTTATCAATCGGAGGAGATGCTTGCATGCCGATCACCTCTTGGTGTGAAGTATTCATTTATAGCGAAACTCATTTCCTTGCAGTTTAGAGCAAGACGTCTGCCCGAGCAGCTTCTCACAGCCCGCGTGACATACCATGGATAGGGTGGCTAGTCGGCACGGTGACTGGACGGCTCAGCTAGAAGCCCGCTTCTTACTGTTGGCGGATAGTCAACACTACCACGGTGTCAGCGGCGGGCACGGTAAACCTCTTCATCTCGCCGCGCCCCGACCGCCACGATCAGCACTTGGATGGCCTCTCCATCCACCTTGTACACGATGCGCGTATTGCCAGTACGAATTCGCCGGCAACCGGCTAGGGTCCCTGGCAGCGGCTTCCCGAGCTTTTCCGGCTCGCCATCGCGGATTCGCGCTTCAATGACATCCAGAATACGTGTTGCAGCGGCCGAGCCCAGTCGCGTCAGGTCTTGCTGTACGTCTGGGTGGTAAATGACGCGCCAAGTCACGACTCACTCGACCGATCAAAGAGCGCACGCATGTCGTCATGGGCGATGGCCTGATCGGCTTGATAGCTGGCTAGCCGATCCCGAGCGACTGCTTCGATACGCAGGTCTTCGAGTTCATCGACGAGATCCTGGTAGGCCTGGACGTTCATCAGCACCGCTGCCGGCTGGTTGTCCTTGAAGATCACCAGCCGCTCAGTCTGTCTGGAAGAGATTTCCTTGAGCCGGGTGCTGAAGTTGCGTGCCATGGCGGTTGCAGAGACCGCCTCTTCGGGTCGTTCTAGTAACGTCGCCATATCAGCCCTCCAATTACCACACAATTCACCGCATTATTGTGTGTATAATAAGCATATTTAGCTATGGCGGCAAGCGCAGTCAGCTCTCTATGCCGGCACCCGACATTGCTCTTGAGCTGCTTTACGCCAACTTGGCGAAGCGCTCGATGGCCGGCTGTTTGCGGTGTTCGGCCTGCCATAGATCGTAGTCGCCTTGCGCCGCCAGCCAGGTACGCGCCCGGCCGATGCCGGCTCGCTCTAGACGAACGGCCAGGTCCGGACTAATCGGCGCCCTGCCGTGCAGAATCCGCGATAGCGTTTCCCGCGCCAGCCCCAGGCGACGCGCCATTTCCGTCACGCTAATATCGAGTGCCGGTAACACGTCTTCGCGCAGCGTCTCACCGGGATGCGGGGGATTATGCATGCGGGTCATGTTCCACCTCCTAGTGGTAGTCCAGGTAATCGACCAGTTCGACATCCGGCCCTGTGAAACGGAATATCACTCGCCAATTACCGCTTACGGTAATCGACCAGTATCCGGCCTGCTCGCCCTTTAGCGCATGCAGCCGCCAACCCGGCAAATTCACCGCCTCTGGGTCTTCGGCTCGGTCGAGCAACGCCAAAATTCGCCCCAACCGCTTAGCGTGGTCAGCTCGAATTCCCTTGGTCGTTCCTTTCTCGAAGAAGGCACGCAGGCCCTTATGTCGAAAGCTTATGATCATGCCTTAAGTGTGACCAATTACATCACACTTAGCAAGCCAAACGCAGACGCCAATCTGGTTCTGCAATCCACCCCGCCACCCACCGTTGAAAAACGCCTCACGCATGGATTGACAGCCTTCTTCGGGACTGGATAAATGAGCGCTCCATTCTCAACCAAGAGTCTTCATGGTCCTCCTTGCGGCCTTCGCCATCCTGTCCATTGGCTTTTCTTTCTTATGTTCAATTCTCGAGGCGGCGCTGCTGTCGCTGACCCCGAGCTACATTGCGCAGTTGAAGGATGATCGCCCGAAACTGCATGCCTCGCTTTCCAAGTTGAAGTCCAACATCGACCGTCCATTGGCGGCGATCCTCACGCTCAATACCATCGCGCATACCGTGGGCGCGACGGGCGTGGGTGCGCAGGTGGCGGTGGTCTTCGGCGATGCCCACGTCGCTCTCGCCTCGGCGTTGATGACGTTGGCGATTTTGGTCGTTTCGGAGATCATTCCCAAGACCATCGGCGCGAGTTACTGGCGTGCCCTCGCCCCGCTGCTGCCGCCTATTCTGCGGGTGATGATCTTCGTGCTGACGCCGTTCATCTGGCTTTCCGAACGGATCACCAACCGTATCGGCAAGTCGGAGCACGATGTCGACATGCGCGGCGAAATCAAGGCGCTGGCGCGCATCGGCCTGGACGAGAAGGCGCTGGATAGCGACGAAACGCGGGCCATCGTCAATATCCTCAACCTGCATGAGATTCGTGTGAAAAGCGTGATGACGCCGCGCACGGTGTGCGTTTCAGTGCCGCCGGATCTCAGCGTGTCGGCGTTCGACGCACAGTTCGGCAAGATGCAGTTCACGCGCTTTCCGGTGATGGATGGCGGCGAGCAGGCGATTGGCTACATCCATAAGTCGGATACTTATCACGCCGAGGATGAGCAGACCATGAAGTCGCTGATGCATCCCATCGAGGCGCTGCACGAGACGGATAACGTCGAGCATGTCTTCACTGCGATGCTCAAGGATCACGGCCACATGCGCGTGGTTTACGACGAGCATGGCACCTGGGTGGGCTTGATTACCCTGGAGGACGTTATCGAGACGATCCTCGGCCAGGACATCGTCGACGAGACGGACAACGTCGAGAACCTGCGCCGCTACGCCAAGCAACGCTGGGTGAAACGCCTCAAGCGTGGCGATGGCGATGCCACCTGATCCGCCCCCATTCGCTGATGCCGCCGGCGACGAGCCCCCAGAAAGGATCCAGCACGACCGTCACCACGGCGGTCGCGGCGATCACCGGCCAGCAGGAGGGCTTGCTGTCGAACAGTCGCTTGGTGACGGCAAGTTGCCAGGCAGCGACGAGCAGCAAGGCGCCCAATCCGGCACTGGGAATACCCGCAAGCACTCCTAGCCCCCATTGCGGTGGCACACATGCCACGGCCAGCAACGCGCCGCCCAGTAGTAGCGGCGCAGTGCCGGTGCGTGCGCCGAAGCGGTAATGCGCGGCCAAGCCCCCGGCGCCGTGACACATCGGCAAGGCGCCGAACGGCGTAAGCGCAAGGTTGGCCAGACCGGTGGAGATCGACAAGCGCGCCGGCGTGACATGCGTGGCGCGCTCGCCGAAGTAATCGCCGGCGACGAGCGTGGTCAATACGATGGCGTTGGTGACGGTCAACGAGAGTTGCGGCAACACCAGCATCGACATGGCACGCTCGATACTTTGCATGTCCGGCCAGCTCGCCAGCGCGGGAAACCACGCGGTGCCGGTGTCGATGAGCGGCGGACTCGCCGCTTGGAAATGCCCCAGCCCCCAGGCCGTCAATAACGCCAGCACCACGGAGGGCCAACGCGGAAAGCGCATCGCCACCAGCAGCACGCTGAGCGTGGCAATGCCTATCCAGACCTGATCGGCCATCAGTGAGAGACTGGCCAAGGCCAGCAGCGCCCCCAGCCCCAGTTGCAGCCCGGCCAATACGGATTGCGGGATCAGACGATTGAGGCGCGCGATCCAGCCGGTCACCCCCAGGAGCAACAACACCACGCCGATCATTGCCCCGGCGATGGCCAGCTCCAGCGGCGACATGCCCGCCGTCAATATGACGGCCGCCACGGCCTTCATGGGCTGCACGGGGATGGGCAGGCGATAGTAAAACGCCGTGCCCAGATAGAAGACGGCAAACCCCAACACGACCGGCACGGGCGCTAGCCCGCCGATGGCGATACTCCCCAACATCAACGGCAGCAAGGTGCCGAGATCGCCCAGCGCCCCGTTAACCTCGCGCAGATTGAAGGCAAACGCCGTGTTCATTGTTTTATATCAACCTTCTACAGCGACAGGGTTCATGTGCCGTGTTTAACAATTGTTATTGAAACTGAGTTTATGACATATCAAGCTGCATGACCCACGCAATAGGTGAATGCACCGCGCCCTTCGCGCCGCACGCTTTACCTCTTTTGCTAGAGTCGCACAGTCAACGCTGCCGGACGATACTTGTCAGGCAGCGTTTTTCTTTTTCCAAGCAATACCGTTTGCTTACCATCTATAAGGAGAGCAAGGAATGCTCGAGTGGCTCAACAATAATAGCGGTGCGCTGAGCGCGATCGCGAGTTTCTGCACCTTGGGTGTGTGGCTTTTTTATGCGCAGCTTCTTTACCTGGGCTTTGCGCGCCAGCGGCGGCCACGCATCATCATCAACCGCGGGCGTAGCAAGTCGCCGGACGGCATGTGCCTGATCAGCAACATGAGCTCGGAGGCGATCTTCGTCTCGAATGTCATGGGGGTGTTGCACACGTCCAAGGGCGAATATCACTGCGACCTGACCGATTACACGCGGCCAGGTGACAGTGACCAAGGTATTGACGAGCAGCATGCCACGCGCCAAGGGCCGCTGGACTCGGGCGACTATCATCAGGTGTGCTCGTTCAGAGAGATCATCGATCACATCGCTGAGGGACACGAGCTGGATATCGACCGAAATACGCTAACGCTCGCAGATGAAAAGCCGAGGATGCTGGAGATCCGACTGATCGCGATCTACGGGAGCGAGAATCGCCCGCTGGGTGCGTACCGGACCTTCATGCTGGAGAAGAGCGAGCTCGATCCCAACCAGAAGAATGATGATTGCTTGATCGTGCCGACGTCGTTCGACACGCATCGCATATCGCGTCGCTGGCACCAGAAGCGGATTCGCCAATGGCTTGAGGCACTGCCTAGCGGTCGTTGATCAACCGCTACCCCAAACGCAACAGGGCCCGCCGAAGCGGGCCCTGTTATGCGAAGCCTTGCGGCTTCAGATCAAGCGCGAAGTTACTCGGGCTTGATGTTAGACGCCTGAAGGCCTTTCTTGCCCTGAGTGACGTCAAAAGAGACCTTTTGACCGTCCTGCAGAGACTTGAAACCTTCAGCCTGAATTTCGGAGAAGTGGGCAAAGAGGTCGTCGCCGCCGTCGTCCGGAGAAATAAAGCCGAAACCTTTAGCGTCGTTGAACCACTTAACTGTACCAGTTGCCATTTTCGATATCCTTTACACGCATTGCGCTTTCAATTGCCGGGTATTTACCCGAGTTGCAGTGGGTAAAACAAATTAGCGATACACCAGGCTCTCGAAGACATCGATTACTACTGACGGTATGCCACTTGCTAACCTACTTCGCTAAGCTTGGACCTTTGTGGGGACGCTGTCAACTCTTTCTCGTGTGTTCTCGTCGTGCCTTCCCAGCGCGCCAGTGGAGCGCCCCGAGCGATATGTCACTGCGCTTCGCGTGACGCGTGACCGATCTCGACGATGGTACGCATCAGCGTGGCGACGCTTTGGCTGGATTGGTTGTATTCCTGCATCAGCGCCTGCAGGCGTTCCTCGAACGGCGGCTCTTGGGGCGCGGCATCTTCATTGCTTGCGCCGCCGCCATCGAGCTCTTGGAGAGCCGTGGCGAAGGCGTCATCGAGTTCACGAAACTTGCGGAGCTTTTCACGCTCATCCATTTGGCGTGATGCGGCTTGACGATTGTTTTTCATGGAAATATTGAAATCACGATGTAGCGGTTCAAAAGCGTAATAACACGGCTTCGGTCAGGTGTACCGGAGACGCTCGACGTACGGCAACGAGTCACACAGATAGGTAACGCGGAAAAACGGTTGCTCTGAATAGGCGATGTCTAAATCGCTTGGCGTTGACTCGGCCCAGTATTATAGATGATGCCAAATCTGCGAAGTTCAATCCCTACGTTTCTTTATGCGCTGTATGCGCCATGCGCCGCACTCACTGAATTGGCGTACAGAAGTTAGCGCGTGCGCGCGGAGCGCGCTGGTAACGTGTCTTGGCGCTGTGACAGCCGCCACAGGAAGGACTCGGCGGGCCGCGGCCGTCCCAATAGATAGCCTTGACCAACGGGGCAACCCAGCCCGCGTAGGACATCCATCTGTTCCTGAGTTTCTATCCCTTCGGCGACGACAGTCAACCCTAGCCCCCGCGCCAGATCGATGATGCCCTTGACCAGCAATTGGCTGCGCTCATCCTCGGCGATGGCATCGATATAGACTTTATCGAGCTTAACCTTAGTGAACGGCAGTTCCTTCAAGAAACGCAACGAGGTATAGCCGGCGCCGAAATCATCCAGCACCAGCCCAAAGCCGTGCAGACGCAAGGTGCGCATGATTTGGCGCACTTGAGAAAGGTCCTGTGTGGCGACGTGCTCGGTGACCTCGAGCTCGATACATTGCGGGGGAACGCCGTAATACTGGCAGCGTTCCAGCAGCCAGTCGGTGAATCGGTGGTCGTCGAAATGCCGTATCGACAGATTGACCGCCCATACCAGGCTCTGCGTATGCGGCAGTTCATGACGCGCCAGCCAGGCGAGCATGGTGTCGAACACTTTTTCGTCCAGCGGCACGATCTGGTGGCTGGCTTCGGCCACAGGAATGAATTCACCGGGCGAGATAGTGCCGAAGGTGTCGTGCTGCCAACGAATCAAGGCCTCGGCGCCCACCAGCTGCCGATTGGCGAGACGGTATTGGGGTTGTAGATACAGCTCGAAGAACGGGGACTCCTGCTCCAGGGCATCGGCCAACGTCTCCGCCAGGAAACGCCGACGCTCGGATGTCTTGAGCAGATCGAGCTCGAATAGTTGCGGCTCGGCCCCGGCGCTGGCTAGCACTTGGTCAGCGGCATCCTGCGCGGCTTGTAACAGCGCCGTGGGCGTCTTGCCGTGCTCGGGCGATATGGCAACCCCAATGCGTGGTTCGAGCCGATGCGGCACACCATGAACCTCGATAGGCGCGTGGAGCATTTCCTGATAACGCGCAGCCATGGCCAGGGAGTTTTGCGCGCCGGAGGCCATGACCACGAAGACATTGTCCGAGAGGCGCGCCGGATAACACACGCCGCCGCAGGTATCGCGCAGGCGCTCGGCGATGCCCTGAGCCGCCAGGTCGGCGCATTCGACCCCGAACTGAGCGCGCAGATGGCGCAAGGCATCGAACGCCAGATAATAAAGCGAGACGGCGTAGGCATCGTCCATGAAGCGTTGCAAGTGTCGTTCGAGGAGTACGCGCCCCGGCAGATCGGTCACACGGTCATTGCGCAGGGCTTGGCGCTTCAAACGCTGCTTGCGTTCACGCCGCCGCGCCAGCCAGATGGCAAGGCCTGCCATGACCAGCGCGGCCAACGCCAGGGCGAATGTGAGCCAAGCCTCTCCCAGCGAGAGGATCGCCAGCACCAACAAAAGCCCTAGCCAAAACCTGGCCTTGCTAACTCCCATTGCCATGTTTACGGCCTCCTGCTGTTGATGAGAAGCCTTTCATCCTTTTACCCGAGGCCTCATCAACTAGCGTAGACGCCCGTGGCGCCTTTTGTGCCATTCCGTTATGCCTCTTGTGTTGAGCTGCGCTCCAGCCAAGCTATCAAGCCGATATCTATTGAAACGGGATAGCCAGGAGCCATCGATCAACCGTAAAGCTCACGATACGCATTCGCTGGGCGAAGTGGCTTTCGAACGCCGCTTTTGACGCTTCATTAGCCCAGAATATGGCAAATAAAAAAGGCTGATGCTCACGCATCAGCCTTTTACTTACGAACAACGTGCCTCAGGATTCAACGTACTGAACTCAACGTACGTTCGCTGTAAAGCACTTGTCCTCAAGGATGCTTAGTCCTCGACGCGCACCAACCAAGACTCGACGGTCTCGTTGCCGTGTTGGTCTTTCCACGCCTTGAGCGTCTTCTGGTTACCGCCCCGAGTTTCCACCACTTCACCGGTGTTGGGGTTCTTGTAGATCTTCAGCTTGCGCTTGCGGCGCCCGCCGGTGCTCGCCTGAGATGCCGCCGCAGGGCGAGAGGCCGGCTGCGGATCGAGCATCTCGATAACGGCTGCAGGCGTCTTGTCGTACTCTTTCATCAAGGTCTCGAGCTTTTCCTTGAATTCCAGCTCGGATGTCAGGCGCTGGTCCTGCTCCAACTGCTGCAACTCTTCACTGAGTTGCTTTAGCAGCTGTTCCTTTTTCATGTACTCGCTCAACAGAGACATTCTTTACCTCTAGACAGTTGGGATGTGTCCATATTATCGCCATTTATTCGCTTATTGCCAAGTCCCGTCTTTGGTTTTTATTTAAACCATCGCAAGCTTCGCCTTACCAAGTTGCCGTTAATTCGCTT
>NZ_JAKGAK010000027.1 GCF_023061185.1 Chromohalobacter beijerinckii | reverse complement strand
CTCGTAAGGAAAGAAAAAGCACCCGCTATACTTTTAGCCTTAACCATGACCAGCATATCTTTAACGGTTCCTCTACTGAAGTTTTTAATACATGAAAGTCGCCCAATGGTGGGGCTGTATGAAAACTGGGAGACTTTTTCTTTTCCGAGTGGTCACACCACATTAAACATAACGCTCTACTTGTGCATCCTCCTCCTATTTACTCATCACTTTAATGTTAAACACAGAATATTGACTGGCCTCACCATCTTTTCATTACTGTTCCTTATATGCTTTTCTAGAGTTTATCTGAATGCGCACTGGTTAACTGATATTGTCGGCGGGGTGTTTTTAGGGACAGGATGGGCTTGCCTTTTTTTCTATCTATTTTTGCGCCAACTTTCTCAGAATCGAACCAACAAAAGCTCTTCCATTTACTTCGCAATACTTATTGCAAGCATTTTAACAGTATGGCCGCTTCACTCCTTTAAAGTTTTTCAAAATGACGTAACAAGGTACACTTCAAAAGACCATTAGATGGCTGCAATTACTTTATTAAAATATTAAGCCAGACCCAAACAACAAGCAAAAATGTCATAAAAACCGATGCTGACCCAAGATCCTTGGCTCGGCCGCTTAATATATGCCATTGCGTTCCCACGCGATCCACAACAGCTTCGATAGCTGAATTTATAAGCTCCACTACCAATAGCAAGATGAGAGATGCCCCCATCATCGCTTTTTCTATAGGCAAGTAATTCCCAAAGATAGGAATTGGCATCAACAATGCAAGGACCACTAATTCTTGACGAAATGCCGATTCATGCACCCAGGCAGCACTCAAGCCTTTTAGAGAACAAAAAAGAGCTTTATTTAAACGTACGAGACCTGTTCCATTCCATTTATCTAGATCAGCCATTTTTTCAACACTTCCAAGTTTACAAAGAAGCCAGTAGGATAGGCTCGATACCTTAAGGTCTGATTAAGTCTCTCCGCTTGATCATGGATTCTGATACAAAACGTTCTCTATCAGCCACGCCGATAATCGTCATCGAGGCGCACGATATCGTCCTCGCCGAGATAGGCGCCGCTTTGCACTTCGATGAGTTCCAGTTCAATGCGGCCGGGATTTTCCAGACGATGGGCGATGCCCAATGGAATGTACGCAGACTGATTTTCACCCAACAGGAAGACCTCGTCTCCCCGGGTAACACGCGCCGTGCCCGAGACCACGATCCAGTGCTCGGCGCGATGATGATGGCGTTGCAGTGAAAGGCGGGCGCCAGGATGTACGCGAATATGCTTGACCTGAAAGCGCGCGCCCTGCTCGACGCATTCGTAACTGCCCCATGGGCGATAGGCGCGCCGATGAGCGACGCCTTCCTGTCGCCCGAGCGATTGCAGGCGCGCGACTAGAGTTTTGACCTCCTGAACGCGGTGACGATCCGCCACCAGCACGGCATCAGAGGTTTCGACGACGACCAGGTCCGAGATCCCGAGCGTCGCGACCAAACGCGACTGCGACTGTACCCAGGCGTCTCGCGTATCTTCCGCGATGACGTCGCCGCGCAGCAGATTGCCGTCAGCGTCTTTCTGCGCGACGTCCCACAGCGCCTGGTAGGAACCCACATCCGACCATCCCGCCGCCAGGGGAACGACGACACCGGCTCGGGTATGTTCCATGACGGCGTAGTCGATGGATTCGGCGGCGCATTCGGCGAACGCGTCCGACTCGGGACGTAGAAAATCGAGATCTGCTCTACGTCCGGCCCAGGCCCTGCCCACCGAGGCATGCATGGCCGGTCGCCAATGTCTCAGCTCTTCGAGGTAACGATCCCCTCGCAACAAGAACATGCCGCTGTTCCAGAGATGATGGCCGCCATTGGCAAATTCGCGTGCATGCTCGACATCCGGTTTTTCCACGAAGCGTATAAGCGGCTGCAAGCCCGCCGTGACGTCGGCAACTTCCAGATAGCCATAACCGGTTTCCGCTCGCGTCGGCACGATGCCAAACGTCACCAAGTCACCTCGCCCCGCCGCCGGCAGCGCCGCCTGCAGTGCCTCGTGGAAAGCCGCCACCTCGCCGAGATGGTGATCGGAAGGCAACACCAATAGGGGCGCGCCTCGGTTCGCACTGTCTTCACGCGCCTGCTGGCAAAGCGCCGCCATGGCGATAGCCGGCGCGGTGTCGCGTCCCTCGGGTTCGAGCACGATATCCGCCTCACAGCCGATTTCACGCAACTGCTCGGCGACCAGAAAACGATGGGCATCCGCGCAGACGACGATGGGACGCGCCACATCGAGTCCTTCCAGGCGCAAAAGCGTCGCTTGCAGCAGGCTCCGCTCACCAAGTAGCGCCAGGAATTGCTTGGGCGTATCGCGACGCGACAGAGGCCACAGGCGTGTTCCATTACCGCCAGCGAGAATCACGGGCGTCAGCATGGCATCTTCCTTATCCGAGCATATCTCTGAACCTACGGTAACCAGCCGCCACTGCAGGCGCCAGCCCTGTCATACATCGCCTTGACAACCTCCCCCCGCTTCCCGAGGATTAGCGCCTTGTTTCCCGAACGAGGCGGATCGCCACTCATGCCGTTGTATCGTGTCTCGCTCAATGGCGTTGCGCGCTGGTATTACATGCGCACACGCTTTGCGTTCACTTCCCACCTCGCGTTGTCGCAACCCGGCACGACACGACAAATGGAAGCGGTAGGCAGCAGTCGCTTCTTTCTCGATGAGGCGTCGAATACGCTATTCAAACTGGTGGCCGACAAATACGTCGTGCAGCGTCACCCTTTCAAATGGTGGATTCGCGATATCCTGGAGAAGCGTCTGCTCGGCGGTTTCGATGCCCTCAAGGAATGGCGGGCCAACACCTGCATCCGCCGGGCTGGACTGCGCGCCATCGAGTGTCGTGGTGTCGGCGTGGCCCTCAACCCCTTCAATCCGTTGGGATCACTGCTGGCCATGGAACATCTCGACCGAGGCGAGTCCGGCGCGGATTACTTTCGCCGCCAGGAAGAAGACGCACGCTTGGCATTCCTGCAACGCGTATGTGACGACGCCGTGGCCTTGATTCGTCACGGCTACTATCATCGCGACTTTCATTATGGCAACTTGCTGCTCGATGACGCTGGCGAGATCGTTTGGATCGACACCCACGTCAAACGCCTGCCGCAAGATGCAAGCCAACGTCGCCAGACCATTGTGGCCATGCTTAGCCCCACGAAATTGCAAGGCGAGCGTTACCGAGCATTCGCCGAAGCGTATCTGATTCGCCAACTCGCGCTATAGGGATTAGCCCCATCAGGGAAGACACTCATGCCAACGCCCAAACGCTTTGCCTTCGTCATTGCCGATCTATACGGCGGTGGCGCGGAGAAATCACTGCTTTACACGGCTGACGGCCTGTGTCAGCGCGGCCACGTCGTGAAGATTTTCATACTACGTGACAAGATCGAGCATCGCCTGCCGGAAGGATTGGAGATCGAGAATCTCGGGGTCATCAATCGCTTCAGCAAGCTGTTCTCCACCGTGTGGGTGGAAAAATGGCAAGCCACGCGTATCGCGCGCGCATTGAGCGCATTTGCCCCGGATGTCGTGCTGTCATGCTCCTGCGACAAGATCACCCGGCACCTGACATTCCCCAACTTGTGGTTCTGGATCAAGAGCGATATCTCGGCGAAATTCAGCGATCCCGACCAGCGCACCAAGGCATTCGCCAAGGTGCACCGCTTCTATAGCGGACGCAACGTCGTCGCCGTCTCCCAGGGCGTCAAAGACAACCTGCTCAATGTCATCGGACTGCAGCCGGCCGAGATTCGCGCCATCTACAACCCTTACGAGCGAGCACCCTTCCTGCGCATGGCCGAGGAATCGGCGCCAGTACCGGACGGCGAGTACCTGATCAATGTCGGTACGTTTGAAGCGCGCAAGCGTCATGACCGCCTGCTGCGCGCCTATAAGGCCAGTGGCGTGACGACCCCGCTGGTCCTGTTGGGCAAGGGTAAGGGCGATGAAGAAGCCAATCTTCGCGCGATGATAGAAGACATGGGACTCGCCGAACGCGTTATCCTGCCGGGCTATCAAACCAACCCCTACCCGTTCATTCGCAACGCCAAGGCCTTGATCCTGACCTCGGACGCCGAAGGGCTACCACGCGCGCTCATCGAATCGCTGCTGCTCGACACACCGGTGGTCAGCGTCGACTGTCCCTCCGGTCCGCGTGAAATCCTCTCCGGCGAACTCGCCGATTTCTTGGTCCCGCTTGAAGACGAAACGGCGCTGGCCGACGCCATCGCTCGTATGGATGCCAACCCGGTCCGCGTGGCCGAGGCGCATTACCGCCCCTTCCTCAAGGAGACCGTGCTGCCGCAGTTCGAAGCCTTGGCGAAGTAACGATACGCCTTACACAATTGAGCTCGCGTCCTGAAGAAACACCTTGAACGCCTGCCATAACGGGCTGCGATAACGCTCAGGATGCCACAATAGCGAGAAGTCACGGACCAAATGTAGTGGAGTCTCCAGCGCGACGAGTTCGCCGCGCTCGAGTTCGCCCGCCACGCTGAGCCTCGATAAACAACCAAGACCGAGGCCAGCCCGCACGGCCTGCTTGATGGCCTCGTGTTGGTCGAGTTCCATGCGCACCCGCAAGCGCGCTACATGAGGCCGAATCGCCGCTTCGAAGATCGCGCGAGACCCCGAACCGCCCTCTCTCAGGACCCATTCGGCGGCCTGCAGATCCTCAGGCGACAACCGCGACTGAGCAGCGAAACGCTGTGTCGGAGCACAGACAATCACCATCTCGTCGCGACACCAGAACTCACTGGACAGACGCGGTTCAGTACACTGCCCTTCCACCAGGCCGAGATCGGCGTCGTATTGCAATAAGTCGTCGATCACGCCTTGCGTATTACGCAGCCGTAGTTGGAGGTCCGTCTCCGGATGAACCTCGCTAAAGCGACCCGCCAGCCGCGGCAACAGATAAGTACCCACGGTGGCACTAGCCGACACTTGCAAACGCCCGCGTAATGCCCCTTGCGGCTCACGCGCCGTTTCCACCAGTACCGTTAACCCCTCTAACAACTGCTCAGCCTGTGGTAATAACCGCCGGCCGGCATCGTTGAGCGCCAGACGACGCCCGAGACGCTCGAACAGCGCTACGTCAAGCTGGTACTCAAGATCGCTCAATGCCTGACTGCTCGCCGACTGTGAAAGATGCACGCGCTGAGCGGCGGCACTCACAGAACCAGCGCGCGCCACATTCACAAATACATCGAGTTGGCGGAACGTTACCTTGGATGTCATATCGGATTTACTTAAATGGCATATCGTTATTACTCGATATGAGGTTACACGATGCACGCCTACCCTGTCCTCTTCATCGGCATTCGAGAGGAAACATCATGTGGCAGGGGCTCAGTTTATGCATCGCATTGACGCTAGGCGGGTTCGCCATGGCTAGATTGCCAGGCATCGCCTCGAGCGGCGTCAGTCCGCTAGTGTTTACCTTATTGCTAGGACTGATGGTGGGCAATTTACCCCTGGCACGACGCTTGTCTGGCGTGGCACCAGGACTCCAGTTCGCTACCCGCCATCTATTGCGTGCCGGCATCGTATTATTCGGCTTTTCACTGACCTTGCAGCAGATCGTGGGGCTAGGGCCAGCCATCA
The DNA here is from genome assembly GCF_023061185.1 of Chromohalobacter beijerinckii. Classification (GTDB taxonomy): domain Bacteria; phylum Pseudomonadota; class Gammaproteobacteria; order Pseudomonadales; family Halomonadaceae; genus Chromohalobacter; species Chromohalobacter beijerinckii. Next base: position 21,612 of record NZ_JAKGAK010000027.1, on the reverse strand, counting down.
TCGCTCTTGATGTCCTTGTGGTAAGCGTCGTCCTGGTGACTGGCTATCTGATCGGCACGCAAATACTAAAGCTCGACCGCGACACCGCCTTACTGACAAGCGCCGGTAGCGCGATTTGCGGAGCCGCCGCAATCCTGGCTACCGAAAGCATGATTCGTGCTCGTCCCGCCGCTACATCAATGGCGGTGGCTACCGTCGTGCTGTTCGGTTCGCTATCGATTCTAGTCTATCCGCTGATCTACCCTCTTACGCAGATGCACGAGGGCCTATTTGGCATCTATATTGGCGCCACCGTACACGAAGTCGCCCAGGTGGTAGCCGTCGGCGATGCAATCGGGCCCGAAGCGCTAACCAACGCAGTGATCGTCAAGCTGGTACGCGTCATGCTGCTAGTACCCTTTCTGCTAGTGATCGGGCAGTGGTGGCATCGCCGTCAGGTTCGCGACGGTGAATTCCCGGCAACCCGAGGTTCGCTCGTCATTCCTTGGTTCGCCTTCGGCTTTCTCGCCATGGTAGTCCTCAATAGCATCGTGGCTCTGCCCGCTCTCTTGCATCAGGGTCTCGTGACGAGCGGGCAAATCACCCTAGCGATGGCCATGGCCGCACTGGGATATGAAACACGATTAGAGAAACTCCGCGCTCTGGGAATCAAACCCTTCCTGCTGGCATTAATGCTGTTCGTGCTCTTGCTGATCGGCGGCGGATTGATAACACCTTGGCTCATGCGCTGAATTCGCAACGTAAAACGGCGCCCGAGGGCGCCGTTTGGTCATGAGCGAGCTTCATTCCGTATGCAAGGAATCCCCCCGGCCCACGGCGAAGTACAGCAACCCCGCGCGCTTGACCGCCTGCGGGTCGAATAGATTACGCCCATCGATCACCACCGGCATGCGCAGCGTCTCCTTGAGCCAAGCGAAGTCGATGCTACGAAAGGCCTTCCACTCGGTGCAGATCACCAAGGCGTCGGCACCTTCCACGGCTTGCTCGCGATTCTCGACAAGGGCGAGGTCGTCGCGCTGGCCGTAAATCCGGCGGCACTCGTCCATGGCTTCCGGATCGAAAGCTTGAACGCGTGCCCCTGCCGCCCATAGCGACTCCATCAAGGCACGGCTCGGTGCCTCGCGCATGTCGTCGGTGTTGGGCTTGAAGGCCAACCCCCACACGGCGATCGTCTTGCCGGCCAGATCACCGTCGAAAGCTTGCGAGAGCTTGGCGAAGAGCGTGGCTTTCTGGCGCTGGTTGACACCTTCCACGGCCTCGAGCAGTTCGGCGCGATACCCGATCTCACCGGCGGTCCTCGCCAGCGCCTGTACGTCCTTGGGGAAGCACGAACCGCCATAACCGCAACCGGGATAGATGAAGTGATAGCCGATGCGCGGGTCGCTGCCGATGCCGCGACGGATCTGCTCGATATCGGCACCCAGGCGCTCGGCGAGATTGGCGATCTCGTTCATGAAGCTGATCTTGGTGGCCAGCATGGCGTTGGCGGCGTACTTGGTCAGCTCGGCGCTACGGATATCCATGAACATCAACTTTTCATGGTGACGGTTATAAGGACCGTAGCACTCGCGCATGATGGCGCGCACACGTTCGGCATCGGTGCCGACGATGATTCGCGCGCCATGGGTGAAGTCCTCGATGGCAGCGCCTTCCTTGAGGAATTCGGGGTTGGAGCAGACATCGACGGTCAGCGAAGCGCCCCGGGCATCGAGCTCGCTCTGTACGGCACCGCGCACCTTGTCCGCCGTCCCCACCGGCACGGTCGACTTGTCGACGACGACCTTATCGTCGCCCATGTGTTGGCCGATGCTGCGCGCCACGGAGAGGACGTACTGTAGATCCGCACTGCCATCTTCGTCGGGCGGCGTACCCACGGCGATGAACTGCAGCGGCGCGAAATCGACGGCGAACGCCGCATCGGTAGTGAAACGTAGGCGCCCTTCCTCGACATTACGACGCACCATGGCGTCGAGCCCTGGCTCGTAAATGGGAATCTCGCCGCGCTCGAGGCGCGCGATCTTGTCGGCGTCGACGTCCATGCACATGACCTCGTGCCCCACATCCGCCAGGCAGGTTCCAGTGACCAGGCCCACGTACCCCGTGCCGAAGATGCTGATTCTCATCGTGTGTCGTCCTTTACGTGTCATGTCATCAAAAAAGCGTGGGCGTCAAACCCGAGTGGGTATCAAACTTGATAGAAGGCGCGATACCAGTCGACGAAGCGGGCCACGCCTTCCTCGACGCCGACCGCCGGGCGGTAATCGACCGCTTCGAAAAGCGCCTCGGTATCCGCCCAGGTACGCGGCACGTCACCGGGTTGCATGGGTTGATAATCGCATTGCGCGGTGCGCCCGGTCACGCGCTCCAGAGCGCGCACGAAATCCATCAATGCCACGGGGCTCCCGTGGCCAATATTATAGAGTGCAAACGGTGCGGCACTTTGATCCGGCGCCGTCGCTTGCCGTTCGGCATCGGCCTGGGGAATCACGTCCTGAATGCGTACCACGCCCTCGACGATATCGTCGATATAGGTGAAATCCCGCGACAGCTCGCCGTGGTTGAAGATCGGTAGCGGCTCGCCGGCAAGAATCGCGCGAGTGAACTTGAACATCGCCATGTCCGGGCGTCCCCACGGGCCATAGACGGTGAAGAAACGAAGCCCCGTGGAAGGAATGTCGTACAAGTGCGCGTAGCTGTGCGTCATCAGCTCATTGGACTTCTTGGTCGCGGCATAGAGGCTAATGGGGTGATCAACAGCGTCGGCGGTCGAGAACGGCACATGCGCATTCTGCCCGTATACCGAGCTCGACGAGGCATAAACCAGATGCGGCACCTGCTGTTGGCGGCAGCCTTCCAATACGTTGAGGTGACCGACGAGGTTGGACTGCGCGTAGACATGCGGATTGTCGAGCGAGTAGCGCACGCCAGCCTGCGCGGCGAGATGAATCACCCGCTCGAAGCGCTCACCAGCAAAGAGCGCTTGCATGGCCGCCTGGTCAGCGAGGTCCACGCGCTCGAAGCGCACATTGGGATACCCGGCCAGATCGTCGAGGCGCGCCTGCTTGAGCGCCACGTCGTAGTAATCGTTTAGATTGTCGATGCCGACGATGGTGTGGCCATCGGCCGCCAGGCGCTTGGCCACGGCATGACCGATGAACCCGGCCATGCCCGTAATCAGAATATTCATGGGGTTACCGGTCTCTCCTGTGATGGCGCGCACTATAGCATGGCGCTTGGGACGCGCCGATCCATGCATCGCGCTTCATTGACGAGGCGCAAGCCAGGCGACGATACCCACGAACAAGAGCACCAGAGCGAGCAACGAAATACCGTCGAGCACGTTTTCCAGCGACGGCAAGCGCGGATCGTCCGCGGCCACCTGATGCGCATTGTGCATGCCCTGCAGCGCCAACTGCCCCACGGCCGCGATCAACGTCAGCATCATCCCCAACGGCAGGCTGGCGCGCAGCCATGTCGGCAAGCGCAGGAACGACAGTCGAGGCCGAGAGGGAGGCTGTTTCTGCGTCTTGGCGCTCGCCCGAGAGGAACCTTTGCGTGAGGCGGTATTGGTACGCTTGGACGTGTTCTTGCCGCGTTGCTTGCCGGAAGACGACGCACGCCGCCCCATCCAGCGATAGACCAGCATGGTAAAGGCGGCTGTCAGCGCCACCGCAGAAATCAGGATGGAAAGGAACAAGGAAAGCGAGGCCATGGAATCCCGTTATCTTTCGAAGAAGAATAATGACAAGGATACCAGCGATGGCCTCGCGGTTCAGGCACGGCGTGGGCCGATGCCAACGTATCGACACATCGGATTAGGCACTTTGCAGACACTGCCTAGGGCATCAGTTGCCCACCGTTGACCTCGACGATCTGGCCGGTGACATAACCGCTCAAGGCATCGGTGGCCAGAAACAAGAACGCCCCCACGCACTCCTCGGGCGTACCGAGTCGCCCCATGGGAATGCCGGCACGCATGGCCTCGAGCTGAGCGTCGCTACTGTGTCGATCGTGGAATGGCGTGACGATGACTCCCGGCGCCACGGCATTGACGCGAATGTTATCCGCCGCGAGCTCCTTGGCCATGCCCCGCGTGAACGAACTCACGAACGCCTTGGCCGAGGCATACAACGACGCGCCGGGGCCGCCACCGTTGCGTGCGGCCACCGAAGTGGTGTTGATGATCTTGCCGCCCTCACCCTGACGACGGAAATGCGCGATGGCCGCGCGCGTCGCCAGCGTCACCGAGCGGACGTTGAGATCCATGACCCGCGCGTAATGCTCGGCCTCGATATCACCCGCCGGTACGCGTCCCAGCATGTCGCCGGCGTTATTGATCAAAATGTCCAGACCGCCCAATTGCGCGACGGCCCGATCGACGACGGCGACCGCTCCTTCGGCGGTACTGACATCCTGCTGCAGCGTGAACGCCTTGCCACCGTCGCGTTCGATCACCTCGGCCACTTGGCGCGCCGGCGCTTCGCTGGCGTTGTAGTGCACGACGACATGCGCGCCGAGCGCACCGAAACGCTGGGCAACGGCGGCCCCGATCCCCGTGCTCGCACCCGTGACCAACACACGCTTGCCATGCAATTCCTCGAACATCGTGATCTCCTTGATTGCTAGAACGTGTCTCGCACGCCTGTCATACATCACACAGAATGTCGTTCAAGGATTTCAGATCGTCGCGCCCTCGGGCATTAGACTTAGGTGTCGTTCGCGCCGTCCGCCGGCAACAGCGCCTCGCTGGCCAACTGCCGCAGATGAGCGATCAACTCGTCGGCGGCCGCGGAGTGTGGCTCTTGACGACGCGTAATGATGCCGTAGTAGTCCAGCGGCTTGCCGATCACACGTTCGAGCACGACGTATTGCCCGCCCGCCAGCGGACGTCGCATCACCGAGCGCGGCAATACCGCCAGCATGTCCGAGGACTGCAGCAATTGCAGGGTTGCCTGAATCGAAGTGGTTTCGACCACATTGGCCGGCGTGGCGATGCCCTCTTCCGCCAGGGCCGACTCGAATACGCCACGCATGGGGCTCGACAACGGATGCAGGATCCAGGGCCAGTGACTCAGTTCGTCCAATCCCGGAGCGTGCTCAAGCCGCGTCAAAGGATGATCGCGGCGCACCACGACCCGCAGCGGTTCGTCCAGCAACGGCTCGAAATCGAATAGATTGTGCTGACTGACATGCGTCAAACGTCCGATGACGACATCCAGGCGCTTGTGCTCGAGTTCGAGCAACAAGCGATCGCTGGTTTGCTCCTGCAGGCTCACCGATAAGCGTGGCCGATCACGTTTGAGCCGTGCAATCGCCGCCGGCAGGATTTCCGGCGCGGCAGCGGCGATGGCGCCGATCAGCAGCTGGCCATAGCCCCCTTCACGCAGATCATTGATGTCATCCACCAGACGTTCCATGTCATTGAGCAGGATCCACGCATGGCGAATGACCTGCTCGCCCAGCTCGGTGGGCTGCATGGCCCGCGGCAAGCGTTCGAAAAGCGCGAAACCGAAATACGCCTCTAGATCGCGCAGCATCTTGCTCGCCGCCGGCTGACTCAGATGCATGACCCGCGCCGTGGCATGCATGTTGCGGCTCTCAGCCAAAGTGGTCAGCAACATCAGATGCTTGAAACGCAACCAGGCACACAGATGTGCATGTGAAAGCTTGCTCGCCGTCATGATCGCCCTTCCTGATAACCAGAACGAATCACAATGCCATAAACTTCGATTGGATTGTGATTTCAATGCGGCCATAGCCTGAGCGAAACGCTAACAACAATTCCCGCCTTGGCAATGCCAAGGTCACAAGGAGTCCGCCATGAGTTCGATCATCAACTACCTCACCAAGATACGCTTCGGCGACGATGCCCTGGACGATCTCGCCGACGAATTGGCACAGCTCGGTGTCGCCACACCCTTGATCGTGACCGATGCCGGGCTCACCGCCAGCGGACTGGTCACACGCGTTCAAGAGGCCATCGGCGGTACACGTCCAGTCCCGGTTTACGACGGCACGCCTGCCAATCCCACCGAGATCGCCATCGAAGACGCCGTGGCCAGTTTCCGCGAGCATGCCTGCGACGGCATCGTCGCGCTGGGCGGCGGGTCGAGCATCGACCTCGCCAAGGGGGTCGCCCTGCTGGCCAGCCATCCCGCGCCATTGCGGCAATATGCGATGATTGAGGGCGGTGCCGCCCATATCAGCAGCCAGGTGCTGCCATTGGTGGCGATTCCCACCACGGCGGGAACGGGTAGCGAGGTCGGACGCGCCGCCCTGATCAGCATGCGCGATGAACGTAAGCTCGGCTTCCTCTCGCCGCATCTGATTCCCGACGTGGCGATCTGCGATCCACTGCTGACGCTATCGCTACCGGCGCACCTGACCGCCGCCACCGGCATGGACGCCATCGCGCATTGTGTCGAGACATTTCTCAGCCCACGCTTCAATCCACCCGCCGACGCCATCGCCCTGGACGGATTGCAGCGTGCCACGCGCTATATTCGCACTGCCGTAAGCGATGGTAGCAACCTGGAAGCACGCCGGGAGATGTTGATGGCCGCCACGCAAGGCGCCTTGGCGTTCCAGAAAGGCCTCGGCGCCGTGCACTCTCTTTCTCACGCCCTGGGCGGCTTCCACGACCTGAAGCTTCATCATGGCACGCTCAATGCCTTGCTGATGCCCATCGTGCTGCGCTTCAACCAAGACCATTGCGGCGAAAAGTTCGCCCGGCTTCGCGATGCGATGGGGCTGGCCCCCGGTACGGACGTCGTCGAGGCCTTTACTCAGCTCAACATCGACTTGGGCTTGCCCACGCGTTTGAGCGACCTGGGCGTTACGCGCGAACGCCTGGCACCGGTTGCCCAATGGGCGCTGGAAGACCATTCCACTGCCACCAATCCGCGTGCTCCGACACATGACGATTTTCAGCGAATGCTCTTGGAGGCGCTATGAAGATCGTTTTTATAGAAGCTTAACTAACTGAAAAAAGAGGAGATTCAATCTACTCGATAGACCAAAGTCTAGACAAATGAATATTGCGCACAATGTACATTAAGAACTAACTTGAAAGACGCATCCCGTGCACGACAACACTTCATGACACGCCAATAACAAGGATCGATCATGCTCAAACTGCACAACAAAGCCGGACTCACCAGCATCGCCGTCCTGCTCACCGCCATCGCCGGGCCGGCCCTCGCCGACTACCCAGAGAAACCCATCACCATCATCGTCCCCTGGGCCGCTGGCGGCGGTACCGACGCCACCGCCCGCACCATCGCCAAGGCCATGGAAGAAGAACTCGACGCGACGGTCAACGTCGTCAACCGCACTGGCGGTAGTGGCGTGGTGGGCCACAGCGCCATTGCCCGCGCCAATCCCGACGGTTATACGCTCGGCCTGGTCACAGGCGAGATCAATATGATGCATTGGCAAGGCCTCACCGATCTGACCTACCGGGATTACACACCCATCGCACAGATCAACTACGACTACGCGGGTGTTCAGGTCGCCGCCGATGGTCCCTTCGATGACCTCGAAGACCTGGTCAAAACCGTAGGCGAACAACCCAAGGGCACTTACACCGCCTCCGGTACCGGCCAAGGGGGCGTCTGGCACCTGGCGTTCGCCGGCTTCTTGATGGATCAAGGCCTGGAACCCGACCGCGTCACCTGGATCCCCAGCCAAGGCGCAGCACCCGCCATGACCGAACTCGCCGCTGGCGGCATCGACATCGTGCCAAGCTCGGTGCCCGAGGGCCGCTCGATGATCGAGTCCGGGCGTGCCGCAAGCCTGGGGATCATGGCACCCGAACGCCTCGACAGCTTCCCCGACGTGCCCACGGTCCAGGAGGCCATCGGCAGCGACTACCAGATCGGTGAATGGCGCGGCATCGCAGGCCCCAAAGGCATGGATCCCGAGATCGTCTCGACACTGGAAGATGCGCTGGAAGCCGCCTACAACAGCGACACCTACCAAGGGTTCATGGCCAAGCAAGGCTTCGGTACCGAATGGCGCAATGCCGAGGACTTCGGCCAGCTGATGGAGGACATGGACGAACGCTTTGGCAAGATCGTTGAACAAGTCGGTTTGGCCAAATAGCCGGGAGGCCACGATGAAAGACTTTCTCCTCGGCCTCGCGTTCATTGCAGCGGGCGCTATCGTCTATGTCGTGGCCCAAGGGTTCCCCACCATGCCGAGCCTGCAATACGGGCCGTCACTGTTTCCCTCCCTCATCGGGGGAGGGTTCATGATTGGTGGCCTGATACTCGCCATCAGTCGTGTCGGGGCACTCAAGGGCATCGGACACGGTATGACCTGGCGCATGGAGCGTGAGCAGTTGCGCAACACGCTGCTCTCGCTGCTGCCCGCCCTGGCCATCGTTTTCTATATTCTCACCAGCGAGTGGCTGGGCGCCCTGCTCAGCCTCGCTCTGATCATGTTCGTATTGATGCTGGCACGGCGCACGTCGCCTCTGCTGGCACTTGGCGTTTCCCTCGTCGCAGCACTGGTCATCGACCTGTTGTTTTCTCGCTACTTGCTCATTCCCCTTCCTGAGGGACTATTGGGCGTCTGGGGGTAAGTAAGTCATGGATGCATTTCTGCAAGGCCTGGCACTGGTCTTCAATTTCCAGACATTGCTGGTCATCTTCGGTGCCGCCATCTTTGGGGTCTTCGTCGGCGCCGTGCCTGGGCTGACCGCCACCATGGCCGTTGCGCTTCTGGTTCCCATCACCTTCTACATGGACCCGACGCCCGCCATCGCGGCCATTGTCACCACGTCGGCGATGGCGATCTTTGCCGGTGACATTCCCGGTACCTATCTCAATATACCCGGTACGCCCGCCTCAGCCGCCTACGTCGGCGAATCGCACCAGTTGGCACGACAAGGGCGCGCGCGCGAAACGCTGGGTACCAACCTGGTGTGCTCGATATTCGGCGGGTTGTTCGGCACGCTGGTGCTGGTCTTCGTATCGCCCTCGCTGGCCGAGGTCGCGCTCAAGTTCAGCTCGTTCGAGTATTTCTGGCTGGCCTTGCTGGGTCTGAGCTGCTCGATTTTCATTTCTATCGGCTCCAAGACCAAGGCCTTCCTGTCCTTGCTAGTGGGGCTGCTGCTTTCCACCGTCGGCCTCGACATGATGAGCGGTGCGCCGCGCTTCACGTTCGGCATTCCGGATTTGATGGCCGGCATCAATTTCATCCCCGTGATGATCGGCATGTTCGCGCTCAATGAGCTGATGATGTTCTACAGTTCCAGCAACGAGGGGCGCAACGTCCCCGCCGTGCACAAGGACAAGGTCTTCGGCAGCGTTCCCAAGCACCTCAAGCACTACTGGCGCAATCTGCTGCGCGGCAGCTCGACCGGTACCCTGATCGGTGCCCTGCCCGGTGCAGGCGCGGACATCGCGGCGTGGATTTCCTACGCCATGGGCAAGAGCCGGTCGAAGAACCGGGAAGCCTACGGGACCGGTCACATCGAAGGCATCGTCGATGCCAGCTCGGCCAACAATTCCGGTATCAGCGGCGCCTGGGTGCCAGCGCTGGTCTTCGGCATCCCCGGCGACTCGATCACCGCCATCGTCATCGGCGTGTTGTACATGAAGGGCATGAACCCCGGCCCCACCATCTTCATGGACGGTGGCGGCCTGGTCTACGCTCTGTTCACGGTGTTCTTCATCGCCAACTTGATCATGCTGCCCATCGGCTATATCGCCATTCGCTCGGCGAAGGTCTTCATCCTGACCCCGCGCAAGATCCTGATGCCGATCATCCTGTGCTTCTGCATCGTCGGCGCCTTCGCCATCAATAACGCCATCACCGATGTATGGATCATGCTGATCATTGGTCTGGTGGCCTACATCCTGGCTCGCAACGACTTCCCCATGGCCCCGGCCATTCTGGGGCTGGTACTTGGCGGCACGCTGGAAAACAACTTCATGAGCTCGATGCTCAAGAGCAACGGCGACCTGCTCAGTTTCTTCTCGCGCCCGATCAGCGCGAGCCTGGGCGCCATGGTTATCCTGATCTGGTTCTTGCCGTTATTCATTCGTCTCTATCGCCGTTATCGCGGCGCTCCCCAATCTTCGAGGACGCCATGACCACCTACTCTCCTGAACACCTCCATGAGCTCTTGACGGCCCTCTTCGAGGAGGCCGGCGCACATCGAGAGGTCGCCGACACCACCGCCGATGTACTGGTCGAGGGCGACCTTCTCGGCCACCACACGCATGGCATCAAGCTGGCGAATGGCTATCTCAAGGACCTAAAAGCCGGCAAAGCAAGTGGCGACCCCGACACACTCGAGATGACGGAAAGCAGCCCCGTGGCCGCCGTGATCGATGGACACTATGTATTGGGGCCTTATCTGATAAGGCGTGCTCTGGAGCATGCCCGGCAAGCGGCCGAAGGCTTTGGCATCGGCATCGTCACGCTCAAACGCTCCCATCACATCGCCTGCCTGGCGGCTTATCTGCGCCCTCTCGTCGAACGCGACCTGGTGCCCGTCGTGCTCAGCTCGGACCCCGCGGTAGCGTCAGTCGCACCTTATGGCGGCATAACCCCGGCGTATACGCCAAATCCGCTGGCGATCGGCATCCCGGGTCGCGACAATCCCATGCTGATCGATGTCAGCATGTCGAGCATCACCAACGGCACCGTCAACAAGACACGCGCCGAGGGCGGCAAGCTCGCACATCCCGCCATCCTCACCAACCGGGGAACGGCCAGCGACGACCCCGAGGACTTCTTCACCACCCCGCCCGGCAGCATTCTGCCACTTGGGGGGCAAGCCTTCGGCCACAAGGGATTCGCCCTGGGTCTGATGGTCGAGGCGCTGACCTCGGCTCTCGGCGGTTTCGGTCGCAAGGACGCCCCCACACAATGGGGCGCCTCGGCCACCGTGATGGTCATCGATCCGGCGCGTTTCGGCGGCACCGATGCCTTCGTCGAGGAAACCGACTTCCTCACCCGGCGCTGCCTCGAGTCCGAGCGCGCCGACCCCGACGTCGCGGTGCGCTTACCTGGCCAGTCCGGCCTCGCCAAGCGGCAGCAGTATCTACGTGAGGGAATTCCTCTGCCCGATGATGTCGTCGAGTCGCTACGCCAGGCCGTCGCTGGCTCGACATTGGCAGACGGATCGTTGAGTCGCGCACTGGGTCTATGACCGAAGAAATGATACGTGACCGGGGAATAAGATGACAAAAGATCAGAACATGCATGACACCCAGACCATCGGTGTCATCGGCACTGGCCTCATGGGCGCGCCGATGGCCCGCCGTATCGCCGAGGCGGGCCATCGGGTCCGCGCCTGGAACCGCACGCCCGACAAGACAGAGACACTACGCGAGCACGGTATCGAAGTAGCCCATTCGGCGAACGACACCGCCACCGACGCCGATTTCATCATCGTCATGCTCAGCTCGGGACCGGTATGCGATGACGTCTTGCTAGGCGACGACGGCGTGATCGCCCACATGGCACCCGGTGCGATTCTGGTGGTGATGAGTTCGATCCCGGTCGAGACTGCCAGAGGCCAGGCGCAGGCCGCCGAAACAGCGGGCGTCGGCTATCTGGATGCACCTGTTTCCGGCGGCGAACGCGGCGCCATCGACGGTAAGTTGGCGATCATGGTCGGCGGCGAAACGGACACCTACGCTCGAGCGCGAGCGCTTTTTTCACACCTCGGACGCGACGTGCATGTCGGTCCCGCCGGGAGTGGTCAACTCGCCAAGCTGGCCAATCAGACGATCGTCGCCAATACCATCGCCACGGTGGCCGAGGCTCTGCTACTCGCTGAACGCGGCGGTGCCGACCCCGGCAAAGTGCGCGAGGCCTTGCTGGGCGGCTTCGCCGACTCGACGATCCTTCAAGTCCACGGCGAACGCATGCTAAAGGAAGATTTCCGTCCCGGCGGACCCGCCAAATGGCAATGGAAGGACACACAAACAGCCCAAGCGCTCGCGGATGAGCTGTCACTCGAGCTTCCGGTATCCCGTCTGGTGGATGGCTTGTTCGCCGATATGGTCGCGCACGGCGACGGCGATTTGGACCACAGCGCCCTGATCCGCGAGCTGCGCCGGCGCAACGGCGAACGCCCGAGCTGACCGGCGGCAAGTCACCGATCAGGAAGGCGCGACCTCGCGCAGATAGTCCGGCACTTCAATGGCACCGGCCTCGCGGAAGTCGCTCAGGCGCGTCTGCACCTGGGATTCGGAGCGCGCCAAATGTTCTTCGAGAGCGCGCCCTGCATCTTCGCCGCGACGGGCACGCGCTTTTTCGAACACATGGCGGTGTTCGTCAAAGAATGGCGCCACGCTGGGCAATTCGATCGACGAGCCCAATAGGTGCTTGCTGATCAATAGAATCGGGCGTGTGCGACGCAACATGGTCATGATTTCGGCATTGTTACCGCGCATCAGTGCCTCGTGGTGCAGATCGTTCTCGAGGGCATCGAGCAATGCGCTGGGCACCTTGGGGTAATCGCGCGCGGCATCGTCCAAGCGCGTCAGATAACGCTGTATATCCGCGTCGCTCAACGTCTCGGCGGCACGGGTCATCATGAACGGTTCTAGCTGACGCCGTGCCTGGTAAAGATCGTGCAGGCGCGTATCGTCCAGCGGCACCACCGTCCAACTGCTGTACTTGACCTTTTCCACCACCCCGATGCTCTGCAGATACAGCAGAATACGATGCGTCAGGGTCCGGCTCACCGACAACGAGCGCGCCAGTTGCAACTCATTGAGTTCGAAGCGCCCTTTCATCGAGCACAGCACCACGTCGCGCTCTACGCTTTCGGCATGCGCCCGCCAAGTATCCGTGCGTTCGATACGTGAGGCGCGGAAATCGCTCCTGCCCAGCGAACGGCGCACCGCGTCGCCAGGTTGCGCCCCCACTTGGTAGCCACGCCCTTCGAAGCGACAGATTCGTCCTTCTTCATGGAGGCGAGCCAAGGTCTGGCGGACCGGCGAACGGCTCATCGCGAAATGCTCGGCGAGATGTCCTTCCAGCAGCACCAACCCCGGCTCGAGGCGTCCATCCTCGATGGCCTCGCGGACTACCCGATAAAGTTGATCCTTCAACGATCTGGCCATGCGGCTGTCGTACTCCCCGATTAATGTGCCCACGCGCGCTTCGAGCGTCCTTTAACGTGATGCCAGCGCGGTACTCATCAGGTGATCGCGCCGACCATCCAGGGCACGAATTCATTGCTGCCATAGCCTAGCGATTCGCTGGCACTGGCGTCGCCGGACGCGACGGCGACGATCCGTTCGAAGATCGCCTCGCCCATCTCCTCCACCGAGACGTCACCGTCGATGATGGCGCCGCAGTTGAGATCCATATCCTCTTGCATGGTCTCATACATGTGCGTGTTGGTGGCCAGCTTGAGGCACGGCGCCGGTTTGAAGCCGGAGACCGAGCCACGCCCGGTGGTGAAGCACACCACGGTCGCCCCCGAGGCGATCTGTCCGGTGACCGAGACCGGGTCATAGCCGGGACTGTCCATGAAATTGAAGCCCGGCACCTTGAGCGGCTCGGCGTACTCGAGCACATCGTTGAGGCTCGATGCCCCACCCTTGGCCACCGCGCCCAGGGATTTTTCCAGAATCGTCGACAGGCCGCCGGCCTTATTGCCCGGCGAAGGGTTATTGTTGAGCTCCGCACCGTTGATCTCGGTGTAATGCTTCCACCAAGCGATGCGTGCCAGCAGCTTACGCGCGACATCTACATCGACCGCGCGATCCAACAACAAATGCTCGGCGCCGTAAATCTCCGGCGTTTCGCTCAGGATCGCGCTGCCTCCATGACGCACGATCAGATCGGCAGCGTGTCCCAACGCCGGATTGGCGGTGATACCCGAGTATCCGTCCGAACCACCACATTGCAGCGCTACGCTCAAGTGATGGAGCGGCGCGGGGCGGCGCTCATCGCGTTCATGGCTGCGCGCCATGTCCAGCACCTTGTCACAAGCCATCTGGATGCTGGCGCGCGTACCGCCGACCTGCTGAATGTTGAAGTAGGCCAGACGCCCGGCCTCTTCCAGCCCCGACTTTTCCACCAGTTGCTTGACCTGGTTGGTCTCGCAGCCCAACCCGATGATTACCACGTGCGCGAAGTTGGGATGCCGCGCATAGCCCGCGATGACACGCTCGAGAAATGCAAACCCCTCGGACTCGGTATTCATCGCGCAACCCGAACCGTGGGTAATCGGCACCACGCCATCAAACCCCAGCGCCGCGATCTCACCCTCCGCATTGAGCCGTTCAGCAGCGACCTTGGCCACGGTCGCCGAGCAGTTCACGGTCGACAGAATACCGATGTAGTTGCGGGTGCCTACCTGCCCATTGGGACGGTGATAGCCCATGAAGGTGCGCCGCGAATCACTCGCCGACGTGCGCGGAAATGGCTCGAAGCCCTCCAGCGCCGTATCGCGCTCGAGCATGGCAAGATTATGAGTATGCACGTGTTCGCCGACGTCGATATCGCGGCTCGCCCGGCCGATGACCTGGCCGTACTTGATGACGTTGTCTCCCTCAGCGAGCGGTGTCAGCGCCACCTTGTGTCCGGCATCGATATTGTGACGTGCCACGCACTCGTCGACGCCGAGCGGCAGGCCTTCCGGCACGGCACGCGTGGCGACCCCCACGTTATCGGTCGCATTGAGTCGGATGACCGACGGTGTCGTATTGATGAGCTGCATGATGGACCTCGGTAACAAGGACACGCCTCGCCGCCACGGTGGGACGCATCGGTTTCGGGACATTGCTTCTAAATCTACTCTCAGACGCCGATCGGAAAACGTCGATTAGACCAACGTCACAATATTGAATATTGCACACAATGTTCAATTAAAATCTTAACGCACCATGAGCAGCCTCGCGAGCCCTCGCATCACGCGATAACTAGAAGAAATCGCCACAATAAAATTGCGATTGGCCTGTTATTGATGGTTCGCCTTAGTCTGATCCTGAAAACACTCGTTGACGCGGCGCAGACCGCTCTCTCTTCAGGACCCTAGATCATGACCACGATTACCCACCTGCAAGCGCGTGATATTCGCTTCCCCACCTCGCGGCAGCTCGACGGCTCGGACGCCATGAACGCAGCGCCGGATTATTCGGCCACCTACGTGACCCTCACCACCGATGCCGACGATGACCATCAAGGCCATGGCCTGACCTTTACCATCGGGCGCGGCAACGATGTCTGCGTCAAGGGCGTCGAGGCGTTGGCCTCGCGTATTGTGGGGCGCGATCTCGACGCGATAACCGCCGATATGGGCACCTTCTGGCGCGATCTCACCAGTGGTGATAGCCAACTGCGTTGGCTGGGACCGGAAAAGGGCGTCATGCACCTGGCGGCGGCGGCCATCGTCAACGCCGTATGGGATCTATGGGCCAAGCGCGAAGGCAAACCGGTCTGGAAGCTGCTGGCGGACATGTCTCCCGAACAGTTGGTTCAGTGCCTGGACTTCCGTTTCGTTACCGATGCGCTGACGCCGCAGGAGGCCATCGCCTTGCTCAAGCGCAAGGAAGCCGGCAAAGGCGAGCGCGAAGCCCATATGCGCGCCGAGGGCTATCCCGGCTATACCACTTCCGCCGGTTGGCTCGGCTACTCCGAGGACAAGATGCGGCGCCTGGCGCGCGAAGCGCTGGCCGAAGGCTGGACGCATTTCAAGCAGAAGGTCGGCGGCAATCTAGAGGAGGATCGCCAACGCGCCCGCATACTGCGTGACGAAATCGGCTGGGACCGTGAGCTGATGATGGACGCCAACCAGATGTGGGACGTGGACGAAGCCATCGCCAACATGCGCGACCTGGCGGAATTCGATCCGCTGTGGATCGAGGAACCCACCAGCCCCGACGACATTCTCGGCCATGCCGAAATTCGTCGCCGTCTCGACCCCATGGGTGTCGCCACCGGCGAGCACTGCCATAACCGCGTGATGTTCAAGCAGCTATTGCAGGCCGACGCCATCGACTATTGCCAGATCGATGCCGCGCGGCTGGGCGGACTCAACGAAGTGATCCTGGTGCTGCTGATGGCCGCCAAGTTCGATGTGCCGGTCTGCCCGCATGGCGGTGGCGTGGGGCTGTGCGAGTACACTCAACACATCTCGCTGTTCGACTATATTGCCGTCTCCGGCTCGCTGGACGGCCGCATCCTCGAATACGTCGACCATCTTCATGAGCATTTCGTCGATCCGGTACGTATTGAGCGTGGTCGCTATCAGGTACCCGAAGCCCCCGGCTACAGCATCACCATGCATGACGACTCTCTCGAACGTCATCGCTACCCCGAGGGAGAGGCCTGGCATGCGGCTTCCAACGAAAATTAATTGGCCATCTACGACTAACGATGAAGTCTCAACGGGGGGCATCTAGGTGTATGTTCAACATTAAGATGCTCAAGAGCAGACACACCATCTGCCGAGGACATCGCGTGACCCATCAGTAGGCAAGGGTTTCTGGTGCAGGTCGCGATGATACCGGTGTCATTCGTGACACACATGCCAGCACTAACCATCAGTTCCAGGAGGACAAGATGACAACAACCACAACGACACGCTTTGTTTCGGTCGTCGGCGGTGCCTTTCTCGGCTTGACCGCACTGAGCGCCTCCGCGGCGACCGAAATGCCCCCACTGCCCGACGTCACAGGCGACAAGGTTCAAGCCGATGGCGACTTCAAGATCAAATTCAGCATCGGTACCACGGAATCCGGCGCGCAATACCGCGGCCTCGAGTATTTCGAGAAGATCGTCGAACAACGTAGTGACGGGCACATCCAAGTGGATCTCTTCCCCGGTGCGCAGCTAGGCGATGACCGCGAAGCCACCAGCGCACTCCAGGCCGGCACGCTGGAAATGACCATGCCGTCCACCTCACCGCTCGTGAACATGTTCCCGCAGTTCGCCGTATTCGACCTGCCGTTCCTGTTCCCACAGCCGGAAATGGCGGATGCCGTGCTCGATGGCGAGATCGGTCAGCAAATGCTCGAAGATGCGTCCTCTCAGGGCCTCGTCGCCATCGGCTGGGGCGAGAATGGTTATCGCCAGTTGACCAACAGTCAGCATCCCGTCGAAAAGCCGGAAGATCTCGATGGTCTGAAGATCCGCACCATGGAAAACGATCTCCACCTGGATATCTGGCGGACACTGGGTGCCAACCCCACGCCGATGTCCTTCGCGGAACTGTTCACGGCGCTTGAGCAAGGTGTCGTCGATGGCCAGGAAAACCCCTGGATCACCATCGAGTCGTCCAAGTTCAACGAAGTGCAGGACTACGCCACTGAAACCAACCACGTCTACACGCCATTCATCACCTTGGTCTCTGCTCGCTTCTGGGATCGTCTGCCAGAGGACTATCAAGCGTTGGTTCGCGACGCGGCCACCAAGATGGGCGATTACCAGCGTGAAGTTAGCCGTACGCTGAACGATCAGATCAAGCAAGACCTGAAAGATTCAGGCATGCAGATCACCGAATTGAGCCCCGAGCAAGTCAAGGTCTTCCAGGACCAGCTGGAACCGGTCTATGAAGATTGGCGCGACGAGATCGGCGGCGAGCTGATCGACGACATCCGCGAGCAGGTGCAGCAGGCACAAGAGCAAGAATAAGCACCACACATCCTAAGTAGCACACGTACGCAGGGAAGGTCGGTCACGCCCTTCCCTGCTTTTGGCATCAACACGATAAGCATCCCCTCCTTGGAGGCTTCATGAAGTCACGTTCGGGTAACGCCTACTTGAACAAGCTGATAAGCGGATTGGACGTCATCATCGGGCTCCTCGTCATTGGCGTGGTCGTTACCGTCTCGATGAACGTCTTCGGGCGCTTCATATTCAGCTACTCCTTTGCCTGGGCAGCGGAAATTTCACGCTTGTTCTTCATCTGGATGGTGCTACTCGGCGCGGGCATCGCCAGTCTAACCAACGAACATGTCGCCGTGACCTTATTCAAGGACAAGGCGCCTCCCATACTGCAGAAGATTTTCGCCCTGCTTGCAGCAGCGATCATCTATGCCGTTTGCATCAGTATCTTCCTCGGTTTCAACAACATCATCTCAGGCTATGTGGGGACGACCCCCTTCCTGGGCATTTCCAAGACCGTCCTCTATAGCGCGATGGTGGTCATGGCAGTACTCACCATCATCGGTAACACGATTTTTCTCTATAAAGTCTTCAAGCGAGGTGCGGCATGATCCTATGGAGCATTCTCTTAGGGCTGTTCGCCTGCATCGTGATCGGCATGCCGATCTCGTTTGGCCTGGCCGCGATCTGCCTGTTCATCTTCCACTTCGCCGACTACGGCCTCTCCTCGCTGGTATCGGAAGCCGTCAACGGGCTTGACTCGTTCCCCTTGCTGGCTATCCCTCTATTCATCCTCGTTGGCGAGGTCATGAGCTCGGGCGGCATCGCCAAGCGCCTAGTACGCCTGGCCAGCGCCATGGTCGGCTTCGTCGCCGGCGGTCTGGGCCAAGTGACCGTGCTGACCTCGATGTTCTTCGGCGGCATCAGCGGCTCCGCCGTGGCGGACGCCTCCGCGGTGGGTAGCATGATGATCAACCCCATGAAGCAACACGGCTATTCGGGGCCGCGCGCCACCGCCATCGTCGTCGCTGCCTCGGTGGTCGGCATCATCATTCCACCGTCTATCCCGATGATTCTCTTCGGGGTCGTGACCGGCACCTCTATTTCGCAGCTGTTCATGGCCGGTATCGTACCGGGGATTCTGATCACCATGGGCCTCGCCATGGCGACGTATTTCCAGTCCAAGAAGACCGGCTCCGCGCAGCCGTTCGACTTCAAGGAACTGATCGCCGCCCTCAAGGACTCGGTGCTCGCGTTGCTGCTGCCGATCATCATCGTCGGCGGAATCTTGAGTGGTGTCTTCACGCCCACCGAAAGCGCCGCGATCGCCCTGCTGTACGCCGTGGTAGTCTCGATGTTCGTGTATCGCAGCCTCACCATGAAAAGCTTCTTCGCCCTATGCGTTTCCACCGGCCGCTTGACCGGGGTGGTCTTGCTGTTGCTGGCGTTTGCTAGCGTTCTGGCGTGGCTTTTGACCGCCAACCTTATTCCACAGCAGATCGTCGTCATGCTCTCGGAGCTGTCCCAGAACAAGTACTTCATTCTGGGTATTCTGACGCTGTTCCTGTTGGTCGTGGGCTTCTTCATGGACCTGACGCCGGCCATGGTCATTCTGGCGCCGTTGATGACGCCCGTGGTGGTCAAGCTCGGCATCGACCCGGTCTACTTCGGCGTTCTGATGTCGTTCGTACTCGGTATCGGTCTGATCACACCGCCAGTGGGCACCGTGCTCTATGTCGGCTGTGGGGTCGGCAAGGTCAAGCTCGAAGAACTGGTCAAGAGCCTGCTGCCCTACTACTTCACGCTGATCGCGCTGCTCATCGCGTTCCTGGCCTTCCCTGGCCTGGTGCTCTGGTACAAGTGACATGAAAGGACAACGAGACGATACGATGCCGATCGATACCGCCGAGCTACATCGTTTTCTGACCGAGCTGCTGGGCGCTAGCGGGGTCATCGACGACCCCGCGGAGTTTGCTCGCTACACCACCGACTGGGCCGGCGACAAAGGGGGCGATCCCTGGATGATCGCCCGTCCCGGCACCCCCGAACAGGTCGCCGACATCGTCGCGTTCTGTCATCGTCACCAGATTCCCATGGTGGCGCAGGGAGGCCATTCAGGCCTCGTCGGCGGCGCGCAACCCGATCCCGAGCGCGGCGAACTAATGATCAGCCTCGAGCGGCTGAACCGGATTCGGCATCTCGATCCCATCAACTTCAGCATGAGCGTCGATAGCGGCTGCATCCTGCAAAACGTCAAGGATGCCGCCGAAGAGGCGGATTGCTACTTCCCGCTCGCTCTCGGCGCACAAGGAAGTTGTCAGATAGGCGGCAACGTCTCCACCAACGCCGGCGGGCTCAACGTGTTGCGCTACGGCATGATGCGTCAGTTGGTGCTAGGGCTCGAGGTCGTGCTGCCCGACGGTCGCCTGTGGAACGGCATGCATGCTCTGCACAAGGACAACCGCGGTTACGACCTCAAGCAGTTGTTCATCGGTGCCGAAGGCACGCTGGGCATCATCACCGGCGCAGTGCTCAAGCTCGCGCCTCGGCCGCAGACGAGCCGCACCGCACTGATCGCGGTGCCCGATGTCGCCTCGGCATTGGCGCTTTACGCCCAGGCACGCCGTAGTTGTTGTGACCTGCTCTCGGCGTTTGAGTTGATTCCACGTGTGTGCATGGAACTGGCATTCGAGGCGGCGCCGGATCTCCCCGACCCGCTCGACGAGGCGCACCCGGTCTATGTCTTGATGGAGGTCTCGGCCAGCGGCCCGGTGGATCTCGATGCCATGATCGAGCATCTCTTCGAGACGGGCTCGGAGCAGGGCCATGTGCTGGATGGCGTACTCGCCAGCAGCGAGTCTCAGGCGGCCCAGCTATGGCAGATACGTGAAAGCATGCTGGAAGGCCAGCAGATGCGGGGCGAACACCTGCGCACCGATATCTCGCTGCCCATTTCGTCGTTGACGGCGTTCTGTGACGCCGCCAATCACGCCATGGCCCAGCGCTCGCCGGAGACACAGGTCATCGCCTACGGCCACATCGGCGACGGTAACCTGCACTTCAACCTGCTACCACCCGCGAATCTCGATCTCGAGGCCAAGAAGGCGCTGCTGCATGAGCTGGAAGAAGTCTTGTTCGATCTCGTCGATGCGCACCATGGCAGCATCAGTGCCGAGCATGGCATCGGGCGCGTCAAACAGGCACCTTTCCTCGAGGATTTGGGCGAGACCGAGTACACGCTATTGAAAGGCCTCAAGCACCTCTTCGACCCGGAGGGACTAATGGCCGCCGGCCGCATCCTGCCGCGGTGATCTCGGGAAAGCCCGATATCCGGGAAACAGGACAGCTACTCAGCGAAAAAAACCCGCAATACATGATCGAGGTGGACTTCCATGGCCTGACGCGCCGCGGCCGGGTCGCGTGCCTCGATCGCGGCCACCAGGCGCTCGTGGTCTTCCTGCGAGCGCTGCGGCATGCCGGTCTCCATGA
The DNA here is from genome assembly GCF_023061185.1 of Chromohalobacter beijerinckii. Taxonomy (GTDB): domain Bacteria; phylum Pseudomonadota; class Gammaproteobacteria; order Pseudomonadales; family Halomonadaceae; genus Chromohalobacter; species Chromohalobacter beijerinckii. The sequence goes on along the minus strand of NZ_JAKGAK010000027.1, from coordinate 537 downwards.
ACAACTCCTGCAGGCGCCGGAACATGACGCCGTACTGGTGGCCCAGCAGGTGCTTGATCAACAGCGCATAGGCCGCATTGCCCGAGGCTTCGGCGATGCGGATGTGCAAAAGCCGATCTCCCGCCAGATTGCCACCACCATGGTTGTTATCGTAGATGTTGCGCTCCAGCGCCGCGCGTATGGCACTCAAGTCCTCGTCGCTGGCGTTCATCGCCGCCAGGGCCGCATTCTCGGGTTCGAGGTAACGCCGCGCCTGCAATAGGGAAAACGGCGGTATCTCCTCGTCGAGATTGAGTTCGATCTCGCTGGCGAACTCAGGATCGAGCGCCCACGGCTCCTTGCGCGCCGCGGCTTGCATCACCGAGCCCGGTGGCATGGCGTCGACTTCCTTGACCAGTACCCCATGCCCCACGCGCACCTCGACAATGCCCACGACTTCCAAGGCGATCAGCGCCTCACGCACCGATGCGCGGCTGACGCCCAGCTGCTGCGCCAGATCCCGCTCGGGCGGTAATAGTGACCCCGGGGGAAACTCAC
>NZ_JAKGAK010000026.1 GCF_023061185.1 Chromohalobacter beijerinckii | reverse complement strand
GAGCTAAGGAAAAAGACTGCCTGATCGTCCAATTAACCAGTGATAAGAAAAGGCCAGATGCAATTCGTTTTTACGAGAAGCTTGGTTTTAAAGCGTCGCATGAAGGAATGAAGCTCTGGTTGAACTAGAGAGTGTTTAACAGTTTATTAAAAGCTATCGCTAAAAGTGCTGCCGCGTTTCAAAAATGAACTTGGATGAGGCGCTAGCGAATCAATTATCTAGATGGGAGGTCATCGATGCCACAAAAAGGTGAGCACAACTATTCTGTTACCGTCGTCTGGACCGGTAATTCAGGCGAAGGTACAAAGCACTATCGCGCCTTCTCGCGCGATCATGAAATAACCTGCGGTGACAAACCAACAATCGCCGGGTCGGCGGATCCGGCATTTCTTGGAGACTCGTCTCGTTATAATCCGGAGGAGCTGTTGCTGAGCTCGCTCTCTGCATGCCACATGCTCTGGTATCTACATCTGTGCGCTGATGCCGGCATCACGGTATCGAGTTACGAGGACAACGCCGAAGGGCGCATGGTTGAGACCAAAAGTGGCGGCGGTCATTTCGATAAAGTGACACTCAAGCCCACCGTCGGCATCGGCCAAAATGACGATAGTGAGCTGGCGAAATCTCTTCATGAGAAAGCGCATTCGCTATGCTTCATTGCGAATTCGGTGAACTTTGAGGTCGCGTGTGAGGCCGACATTCGCTGCGACCAATGAAGGCCTGATTGTGCGCTACGCGTGGACGGGTGCTTTCTGCAAGCAGGAGTAAATATGGAGCCCGAGGCTTTGCCATCACTGCGCGTGGGTGATGTGCTGGAGATCCAGTTCCCAGCCTTTACGCCACGAATCACCATTGAGACGCAAAACAAGCTCACCGTGGAGATCGTTGCCGGTGATAACATCGGCTTCGCTGATACGGTCGATTACGACGCCGTGGCACTGCGTGATGGCTTGATCATGCTTTCTTGGCAAGAGCATATCGGCAGCACCATCGTGCATGTGCTGGATCTTGAAGCGCGTCAGGCGCGCACGGTGGTCACGCCGGCAAAAGGCGAGCTGATGCGTTTGGCGGGTCGCATCGAATTCACGTCCGCCTCATGAGGCGTGACGCCGGATAGCACTTCGTCCCCAGCGGTGCTATACCCGAGGAGAGCCGAGGCCACCGCGATCAGCGCGAAGGCGCATTGAACTCTGGCGTTGGCAGCCTTGCTGAGTGTCCAGATGAGGTCTCTGCGGCGTTGGGCGGCGAGACAGATGAGGACGTAAGCCAAATGCATATTCAAACGATGGCGCGATATAACCGCTGGATGAATCAGAAAATCTACGAGTGCTGCTCTGGATTGTCAGATGAGAAGCGAAAGCGCGATATGGGTGCCTTTTTCAAATCGATTCATGGCACTCTTAACCATTTGCTACTTACTGACCGGGTCTGGATGGGGCGGTTTACGGGTAAGCCATTCCATATCACGTCACTAGATCATGAGCTCTACTCAGACTTCGATGTGCTTCGAAGCGAGCGCGAGGCTGAGGACAACCGCATCGTCGAATGGGTCGCCTCGCTTTCTCCGCAAGATTTAGACGAAGACTTGATCTATACCGGCATAGTAAATCCCGTGCCTCGGCGATATCCGCTTTGGTTTGCCCTTTCACATTTCTTTAACCATCAGACACATCATCGTGGCCAGACTACAACGCTTCTTACCCAGTTGGGCATTGATGTGGGCGTTACCGACCTGATCGGGCTGCCAAGTGATGAGACATAAGCGATTTTGATTCGCTACGCTCACCTTTTGGGCTTTTGGACACAAGCCGTTGACGTAGAAATAAAGGGAAGCTCGATATGTTCGATTATACGTTGGTGCATTGGCTGGCGTTTTTGTCAGCGGCGGTGCTTCTGAACCTTTCTCCGGGGCCCGATATCGCGTTCATGCTAGGCCAGACGCTACGCAGCGGACGTCGACATGGGTTCGCTGCGATGCTCGGGGGGTGGTCAGGAACGGCATTGCATGTGGCCATGGCGGCGGCGGGCCTGTCGGCCATTCTGGCCACATCGGCGTTGGCGTTTTCGGTGATCAAGTGGGTAGGGGCTGCCTATTTGATATGGCTCGGCGTCAAAATGCTTTTATCGAAGGGTGACTCTTTCGTTTCCAATAGTGGAAGACATGATGTAAAGGCGCAGTCGGTCTATTGGCAAGGTGTGCTGGTGTCCGCGCTGAACCCCAAAGTGGCCATCTTCTTCCTCGCCTTCTTGCCGCAATTCGTCGTGGCAGGCGCCGGGCCGGTGGGCGCCCAGCTGTTCTTGCATGGCAGCTTGATTATCGTGGTGGCGGCTTTTATCGAGCCCCCTTTGGTGATGATGGGAGCAAAGCTGGGTGCTTTCTTGAAGGCAAGTCCGCGAGTGGGAATGTGGATGGATCGCGGCCTTGGTGCCATGTTCGTTGCCTTGGGGGCGCGTCTAGCCGCCAGTACCAGGTGACATCAGGATGGCGGCGGGGTGTTCCATCGGCTACATGGATTCCCCGCCCCCGACTCATTCCTTGGGACTCGAGTAGACGCTCAGCGCGGTCACCGTGGCGAGGATCAGCACCATCCCGACGATCTGAATGCTGACCAGGCTTTCGCCGAGGACCACGACACCAAAGAGCGAGGCGGTGACGGGTTCGACCATGGCGACGATGGAGGCCACGGCCGGGGCGGTGTGGTGCAGGCCGTTGACGTAGAAGATGAACGAGAGCCCGGCGCCGAGTATCCCCAGCGTGACGAACAGCGGCCAGTCCGGTGTATGCAGCACGTCCAGGGTTTGGCTGGTATCGCCGAGGCCGGCCAGGAGCACGGCGAGAACCGCGAAGGCGATCACCAGAATGGCCTGCGGGCTGCCGTGCGGTGCCGCGTACTTGAACCCGAAGATGAATACCGCGTAGGAGACCCCGGCCAGCAGCCCGGCGCCCACCCCGAGCAGGGTGATCCCGCCCGCGCCGACGTCATAGATGCGTGTCAGCAGCACGATGCCAAGCATCACCACCACGATGGCGGCCCACTTCAGCGGCGTGGGTTTTTCGAGCTTGAGCACGAACGAGAGCAGGTAGACGAAGATCGGCGCCGAGTACATCAGGGTCGCCGCCACCGCGACGCTGCCCTGCGAGATGCTGAGGAAGTAAAACGCGAAGTTGCCCGCGACCCCCAGACCGGCCACCGCCGACCAGCCCCATAGGCGAGGGTTGCTCAACCCGCTGTGGCGCGGGCGGATCGCCAGCCAGCCCAGCACGAACACTAGGCCGATGGCGCCCCGGTAGAACGACACGACGAACGCGTCCCAGTCGTCCGCCATGAGCATGCCGCCGATGCCGCCCGATAAACCCCAGCAAAGTGAGGCGAGAACCACGAGTGCCGTTGCACCTGTCATTGTGAGCTCCTGCTATCAGGGGAAAGTGGAAAATCGACGCTTAGTCCGCCGTAAAAAACCGGCATCCCCTGCGGGTCATGCCCACAGGGGATGCCGTCTCGTGCTGTGTGCCTCCAAGTGCATCAGGAGCGTACCTTTTCCAGCAGTCGCTGGAGTGTCTTCCTGCTCCAGACGAAGAGCCCGGTAGGCGGCATCGCCGGCATGTACATCACCTTCAGCGCCTGCTCATGCTCGGCCCGGTCGTCGGGTGAACGCTCGTCTCGCTCGCTTTTGCGATACTGCGCCTCGTTATGCATACCTTCTCCTTCTCGCGTTGCCTTCAAGAACCTGACAGGTCCCGTGAGTGCCGCTGCATCTGTCGGGAACATCGATGTCAGGGGGAAGTGGAAGCCGGTTGGAGCGCCGCGCGCTCGGTGGTCCTGTCGCCGATGAGCGCCGTGGCCACCGCGATCAGCGCAAAGGTGATGAAGCAGACGAGGTATCCTCGGCTGCCGATCAGGTAGCCCGCGAGGGGCGAGCCGACGATCTGCCCCACGGCGATCATTAAAAAGGGGAGCCCCAGCCCGATGGCGGGGCGGTCCGCATACAGCCGGATGCCCCAGACGAGATAGACGCCGGTCAGCATGATGTAGGCCGCGCCGAACAGTGCGCCCGAGACGAACACCGCCGCCAGGTTCGAGGGGCTGAGTACCAGCAGCCCGAGCGCACCGGCCATCGCCGCGAGACTGCCGCGATGCACGGTGTTGAGGCCGAAGCGCGCGATCAGGTCGCCCGCCGCGCCACCCACCAAGCCCGCGACGCCGATCAGGATCCAGGCGATGTTGGCTGTGGCCTGCTCGAAGTGCCCCAGTGTGATGACCACCTCGCTCGAGAAGGTCCAGAAGGCGGCGCTGGCCATGCCCATGCCGGTGGCTGCGGCGATCAGCGTCAATGCGCGGGGCCGCCAGAGCCCGCCGGAGCGGTCGTCGTCCTGGCCATCGGTCGCCTTGGCGGTATCGCTGGCGCTGGTGCGTGGCACGCTGATCAACAACAGCAGGGCGTTGAGCAACGCGGCGACGGCAAAGGCGGCGTAGGCGAGCCGCCACTGGCCGGTGGCGATGAACGCGACCGGCCCCGAGACGGCGACGCCCAGGCTGGTACCGGCATTGATGACGGTGTTGGCCCGCCCTTGCCGAGGCGCGGTAATCGCGCGGGACACCGCCTGCGCCATGGGCGGTGAGGCCAGGCCGGTGCTCGTCCCGGCGAGCAGCACGGCGCCGGCCAGCCATATCGCCTGTGTGCTGGCGGCGATGCCCGCCATGCCTACTGCCGCAATCAGGGCAGCAGCGACGGCGATCCGGCGTGGCCCGAAGCGTTCCACCAGCAGCGCGCTGAGCACGATGGCGAGGCAGTAGCCGACATAGGCGCCGCTGCCGATGATGCCGGCCAGGGTCGCGCTCAAGCCGACTTCCTCGCGCATGCTGGGCAGGAACAGCCCGTAGGCGAAGCGTGCCAGGCCGTAGGTGGTGCCGATCAGCATGGTGCCGGCGACGATCAGGCGGAATTCGGTGCGCGTCATGCGGTGTACTCCCCTCGGCCCGTGGCCGGCATCGTGTTGCTGAATGTAAAACGATCGTTTTCACTATGGGCGTAACGAGCCCCCGGCGCAGGCGCCGGCCGTCTGTACCCGATGACGCTCGTCCGGTCAGCGCTCGGCGGTGTCGCTGGTGGCGGTTGGCGAGCCGCTAGCGTTCGATTCGAGTGCCGCCGTTACGCGATCCGCGCGAGACCGGCCAGGCGGTGCGCCGCGCGGCGAGCGGCATCGGCGGCGGCCTCGCCGCGATACGTCGCCGCGTGGGTCGCGCCTTCGAACAGCAATTGAATCGCCTCGACGAGGTCGTCGTCGTGCCGGCCGATCTCCGCGAGGACGATGGCGTCGATCCGCTCCCGCAGGCGCTGCTTGTGCCGCTCCATCGCCTCGGCGATTTCGGGCACGCCGCCGCCGGTTTCCCCCCAGGCGCGCAGAAACAGGCAACCCCGGGCGCCAGCCTGGCCGAACCAGGTTTCCAGCGCGGCGAACAAGGCGTCGATGCTGTCGGCCTCCACCAGCCGATGGAAGCGGCGGTCGCGCTCGTTCAGGACGGCGGCGATCAGGCCGTTCTTGTTGCCGACGTGCTTGTAGAGCGTGCGGCTCGAGATGCCCGCAGCGCTCGTCAGCCGGTCCATGCCGGTGGCGGCGAAGCCGTGTCGTTCGAAGAGTTGCTCGGCGGTCTCGAGCAAGCGTGTACGTATGTCCATGCAGGCAGTGTAAAACGGTCACTTTACATGTGCAAGGAAGACCCTAAACAAAACGCCTCCGCGCCGTTTACTTCAAATCACGGCGCGGGGGCGTTTGCGTTTCAGGCGCGGCAGTGTGCGTGCGGCAGAAGGCGAGCCGTTCCGCTCATAGGCTCAGAAGCGCGTCGATAACTTCCTGGGGGCGGCAGAAAAACGGTGAATGATCGCTGTCTATGGTGATGATGCGGTCACATGGCAGTTGCTGCTGGAAATATCGCTGCAAGGGCAATGTGACGGCCTTGTCTTGGAGAAGCTCGATATAAACCCGAGGAACGCTTCCAAAGTTTTTCTCAGTGATGGCCACCTTTGTCATCAGCGGTGCCAACGCCTCTGGTTGCAGCAGGGATCGAGCGAGCGCGACATCCTCCTCAGAGCAGAGGTGGTAAAACGCGTCCTTGATCAATTCATCCTTGATGGTTACCTGGCCCGCCTCCGCATCGATTTCCATATTGGGTGAAGCGATGGAGTCTGAGTTGACCGGCAAGTTGGCGGTGCTTTTTAAAGACTCGCCGTTGGGGACCATGAAGGCCGATAAGTAGACGAGCGACTTGATTTTGTCAGGCCGCTTTTCAGCCACCTGACTAATGACGATGCCTCCCCGACTATGACCTACCAGAATCACCGGCTCGTCCAAGCGGTCTAGCTGTTCGCAAATATGGTCGACCCATGTATAGAGACCGATCTCTGAGGCGGGGGTCTTGTCGGCACCAAGGCTGGGCAAGTCGGGTGCAATGACGCGCTGCCCTGCTTTTTCCAGGCCCGGAATGACTTTATGCCAGCACCAAGCGCCGTGCCACGCGCCATGTACGAGTAGATAAGTGTTCATGCGAGAATGTTCCTGACTGTCCTGTTTACCTTTTGGGATGCTGGCGTAAGGCCTCCCGAAGAAAACGCCCCCGTGCAGTTCAAACAGCACGGGGGCGTTTGCGTTTCAGGGCGCGGATGGAGTGTTAGTTGCTGCCCTGCGCACGCGGCAGAACGTTGAGGGCCCTGAGTAGGTTGAGGGCTTCGCCGAGCTGGTAGTCGCTTTCGGCGAGTGAGGCTTCGCGCTCGGTGCGTTCGGTGTCGCCGTTGATGTTGCGCAGGTGGTTCTCGAGATCCGCCTCGCGGATGTTGAGGCCGCTGCCTTCGGCGACTTCGAGACGGCCACGCACCACGTCGACATCCGGCTCGATGCCTTGAGCCTGGATCGAGCGGCCATCCGGTGTGTAGTAGAGCGCGGTGGTCAGCTTCAGGCCATCGCCGTTGTTCAGCGGTAGCACCTGTTGGACGGAGCCTTTGCCGAAGCTTTCGGTGCCCATCAGCACGGCGCGTTGCTGGTCCTGCAGCGCGCCGGCGACGATCTCAGCTGCCGAGGCACTGCCGCCGTTGATCAGTACCACCATGGGCACGTCCGGGGCACTGGTCTGGGTAGAGGCCGAGAAGCGCATGTCGCTGTCCGGCAGGCGACCTTCGGTGTAGACGATCAAGCCGCTGTCGAGGAACAGGTCGGCGACGTCGACGGCACTGTCGAGCACACCGCCGGGGTTGTTGCGCAGATCGAGCACCAGCCCCTTGAGCTCGCCTTCGTCACGCAGTGAGGCGATGGCATCGCGGGCCTGCTCACCGGTGCGATTCTGGAACTGGCTGATGCGCAGGTAGCCATAGCCCGGCGCTAGTAGCTCGTGTTTGACGCTCTCGGTCTGGATGGTCTCGCGCGTCAGGGTGACGTTGCGCGGCGCATCCTCGCCCTCGCGCATGATGGTCAGGCGGATATCCTCACCTTCGTCGCCGCGCATCATGTCCACGGCTTCCTGCAGCGACATGCTCTCGGTGGGCGTGTCGTCGATGCGCAGGATGCGGTCCTGCGCCTGGAGCCCGGCGCGCGCGGCGGGGGTATCGTCGAGAGGCGCGATGATCGTCAACTGACCCTCTTGCATACCGACTTCGATGCCGACGCCGCTGAATTCGCCCTCGGTGGTTTCGCGCAGCGCTTCGAAGTCGTCCTTGTCGAGGTAGGCGGAGTGCGGGTCGAGCTCGCCGAGCATGCCGCGAATGGCGTTGCGCATCAGGGTCGTATCGTCGACTTCGTCGACATAGGTGCGCTTGATGCGCTCGAAGACCTCGGCGAAGGTCTGCACGTCTTCCACAGGAAGAGCGTCATTGTCGGCCGGCGGCTGAGCGTTTTGCTGGGCGTACGCCGGCAGCGGCAGGGTTAGCGCACCGATCACCAGGGCCATGCCCATTGCTAGCAAGTGACGAACGATGAGACGCGGGGAACGAGGTTGGCTTGCGGTCATGCTGTCTCCACAACGCGGCGGAACGGACTGGTGTCGGTCGGCCTCAAGGGCAGGGCTATGGCAGCGCGAAGATTAACCTGCGCGCGCCGAGAGTCCAGCATAGCTTTTATGGGGCGGCGCAATCCAGCGCGGCGGACGTTCAGCGCCGGGCAATCCAGTCACTGGGGTCGATGGGGTCGCCATCCTTGCGCACTTCGAAATACAGCGCGGGGCTGTCGCGACCGCCACTGTCGCCGACGGCGGCGAGGGTGTCGCCACGCGTGACCTGAGCGCCGACCTCGACATCGAAACGTTGCAGGTGGGCGTAGAGCGTCATGACATTGTCGCCATGATCGACGATCAACAGGTTGCCGAAACCGCGCATCCAGTTGGCAAAGACCACGCGGCCGGCGTGTACGGCGGAGACCGGTGTCCCCGCCTCGGCGCCGATGAGCATGCCGTTGCGGTCGACGCCGTCGCCGTTGCCGTAGGTGGCGAGCATGTCGCCCTGCACCGGCCAGGGTAGCTCGCCCCGGGTTTGGTCGATGTCCGTGGAGGGCGGCGGTTGGTCGAGGCGTTCGAGCTTGGCTTGCATCCGTTCGAGCAGTTGCTGAGCGTCCTCGCGGTTATCGGTGAGCGCGGCCAGCTTGGCTTGCTGGGAGGTGTAGCGCTCCTTGTACTTCGAGAGGATGGCTTCGCGTTCGCTGCGTTGATCGCTGAGCGTTTCGCGACGCTCGGTGAGCTCGCTGGCGAGGTCGTCTAGGCGCTCTTGGTGTGACTGTAGTGCGCTTTGCGTTTCGTCGAGCTGATCCTCGAGCTTGGCCAGGGCGTCGAGGCGTTGCTGACGCGCCTGGTTGAGATGATTGAGATACTGCTGAAGGCGGTCCAGCCGCGCGGGGTCGGTCTGATTGAGCAGCAGTTTGAGCTGTGGCGTGGGGCCGAGCCGGTATAGCGCGTTGAGTTGTGTGGCCAGCGCAGCGCGTTGCTGGCGGCGTTCTTCCTCGAGGGTCTGGCGCTGCTGCTTGAGCTCGGCGACTTCCTGGTCGAGTTGATCCTGCTCGCGTTGCAGGCCGGTCAGCCGCTGTTGGGTATCGGCCAGCTCGGTTTCCACCTCGCGTAATTCGTTCTGTGCGCTATCGCGTTCATCGCGGGTGCCCTCGAGGCGCGACTCGGCGTTCTCGATGTCACTGCCTAGGGCTTCGAGTTGACGTTTGACCGCCTCCGGCGAGTTCTGCGCCCAGACGCCGGGCGCGCCCAGTGAAAGCCACGCACACGAGATCGCCATGGCACAGGCCATGGCGATTCGCTTGCTAGACGTTGGCGCCGTCATACGCCGACTCCGCAATACACGCACACCGTTCAGGGCGTATCGATCAGCACGCGGCCGGTCATTTCCTCGGGCACCGGCTCGTGCATCATCGTCAGCAGGGTCGGGGCCAAATCGCACAGGCTGCCGTCATCCGCCAGCGTGGCGCCGGCGCGTGGCGTGACATAGACCAGCGGCACCTGAAAGGTAGTGTGCGCTGTTTGCGGGTTGCCGGTCTCGGGATGCACCATCTGCTCGGCATTGCCGTGATCGGCGGTGACCAGACACTCGCCGCCGGCACGCTCGATGGCGTCGATCACCCGGCCCAGGCAGATATCCACCGCCTCGATGGCCTTGACCGCGGCATCGAAGTCGCCGCTGTGGCCGACCATGTCGCCGTTGGCGTAGTTGCACACCACCAGATCGTACGTGCCGGCATCAATGGCCGCGACCAGCTTGTCGGTAAGCTCGTAAGCGCTCATCTCCGGCTTCTCGTCGTACGTCTTGACGTCCTGCGGCGAGGGAATCAGTTCGCGAGTCTCGCCGTCGAACTCGTCTTCGCGGCCGCCGGAGAAGAAGAAGGTGACGTGGGCGTACTTCTCGGTCTCGGCGATGCGTAGCTGCTTCAGCCCGCGCTTGGCGACGGTCTCGCCCAAGGTGTTGACCAGGTCGGTGGGCGGAAAGGCCACCGGCGCCGGAATGTTCGCGGCGTACTCGGTGAGCATCACCAGCCCTTCGTGAGCCAGCTTGGGCCGTGCCTGGCGAGTAAAGCCGCTGAAGTCGTCCTCGGCGAAGGCGCGGGTCAGCTCGCGGGCGCGGTCGGCGCGGAAGTTCAGGAACAGCGCGGCGTCGCCGTCGGCCATGCGCACCGGCTCGCCTTGCGGGCGGATGCTGGTGGCGGCGACGAATTCGTCGGTTTCGTCACGTTCGTAGGCGGCGTCCAGCCCGGCCTCGGCACTGGTGGCGACCTGCTTGCCTTCACCCTCGACGATGACGCGATAGGCTTGCTCGACACGGTCCCAGCGATTGTCGCGGTCCATGGCGTAGTAACGGCCGACGATCGAAGCGACGTAGGCGTTATCGGCACCGAACAGCTCGGCGAGCCGTGCATTGGCACGTTCCAGCGAGGGGCGGGCGCTCTTGGGCGCGGTATCGCGACCGTCGAGGAAGGCATGCAGATAGACGTGCTTGGCGCCACGTTCGGCGGCCAGCGCAGCCACGGCGAGGATGTGATCCTCGTGGCTGTGTACGCCGCCTGGCGAGAGCAAACCGAGTAGATGCACGGCGCGACCGGCGGCCACAGCGGCGTCGATGGGCGCCGTCAGCGCGGTGTTGGAGGCCAGTTCACCGTCTTCAATGGCCTTGGTGATACGCGTGAAGTCCTGATAGACGATACGTCCGGCGCCGAGGTTCATGTGGCCGACTTCGGAGTTGCCCATCTGGCCGTCGGGCAGCCCGACGTACTTGCCATCGGTGTGCAGCAAGGCGGAGGGGTAGCGTTGTTTCAGCGCGTCCATGACCGGCGTCTTGGCGCTGTAGACGGCGTTGTACTTGGTGTCATCGTTCTGGCCGTAGCCATCGAGGATCAACAGCGCAACGGGCCGGGGACGCTGGGTGTGGGTATCTGCCATAACATGCCTCGCGGGAATCTGATGGGCGTCGCATCGGCGCATCTAGCCGATGACCCCATGAAGCGGCAGTGCCGCTGCGGGGTTCGCGACTCACGTCTCCTTGCGGCATCATAACGCAGTCACGACAGAGCGTCAGCCGCGTCGGTGGGGCCGGACGCTCGCGCATGGCTCATGTATACTAAGGCGCCCGCCGGGGCATGCGGCGTTCGCCGAGCGCACACGACGCCGACAGACACACAACGAGAGTTATCCGCACCCATGATCGATCAGTTATTCGAATTCGTGCAAAACCACCTGCTACTGTCAGGCGCTTTTCTGGTGGTACTGGTGGCATGGATCGCCTACGAGCTGAAAGGCTCGAACAGCGGCGTCTCGCCGTCCGAAGCCACCTCGCTGATCAATCGCGAGGAGGGGCTGTTTCTGGATATTCGCGAGGTCAAGGACTTCAAGGCGGGGCATATCGCCGGTGCCCGCAATATTCCCAAGGGCCGTTTGGGCGATCGCCTCAAAGAGCTCGAGGACTACAAGGAAAAGCCGGTGGTGGTGGTATGCCAGCACGGCCAGCACTCCGGCGCTGCCGTGGGGCAGTTGACCCAGGCTGGCTTCACCCGCGCGGCCAAGCTCAAGGGCGGTATGACCCAGTGGCAGTCCGATGAGTTGCCGGTGGTCCGCAAGTAAGCGATACACTGGCGGGGCGGCGCACGCCGGGCCCCGCGTCTCATGCATAGATAAGTCAAAGGAAGTGCAACATGGCGGAAGACAACAATCAGGCCGCTCAAGGTGGCAACGACACGCAGAACCAGCTGCAATTTTCCATGCAGCGTATTTACGTCAAGGATGTCTCCTTCGAGTCGCCCAATGCGCCGAGCGTGTTCCAGAACGCGTTCAAGCCCAAGGTGGGGCTCGATCTCAACACCACCAGCGAACAGGTCGGTGAAAACCTCTACGAGGTCGTGGTCAAGGTGACGGCGCAGGTCACCAACAACGAAGACGGCGCCACGGCGTTTCTCGTCGAGGTGGAGCAGGCCGGTCTGTTCCGCATCGCCGGCTTGAGCGACGATCAGCTCGACCACACCCTGGGCGCGTTTTGCCCCAATATGCTGTTCCCCTATGCGCGCGAGTGCATCGACAACCTGGTCAATCGCGGCAGCTTCCCGCCGCTGATGCTGTCACCGGTCAACTTCGAGGCGATGTACGCGCAGAAGAAGAAGCGCGAAAGCGAAGCCGCCGAGAACGTGCAGTAAGCGATGGCCGGACCGCGCATTCATGTGGCGGCCACGTTGGTCGCCGCAGCGGAAATCACCCTGCCTGAAGGTGCCTCGCGCCATGTAGCGGGCGCGCTACGTCTGCGTGAAGGCGCGGCATTGCGCCTGTTCGATGGCGAGGGCCATGAAGCCGAGGCCGAGATCGTCAGTGTGGGGCGTCGCGAGGTACGCGTGCGGGTCACCGCCGTGACCGAGAGTGGCGCCGAGTCGCCGCTGGCGGTGCACCTGGGCCAGGCGATCTCCAAGGGCGATCGCATGGACTACGCGATCCAGAAGGCCACCGAGCTTGGCGTCGCGGCCATCACCCCGCTCTACACCGAGCACGGCGACGTGCGCCTCAAGGGTGAGCGCGAAGCCAAGAAGCTCGCCCACTGGCAGGCCGTCGCGGTCAGCGCCTGCGAGCAATGCGGACGCAGCCGCGTGCCCACCGTGCATCCCCCGCAAACGCTCGACGCCTGGCTCGCAACGCGTGACGAAACGCTGCGCCTCGTCCTGCATCCTTCCACCGACACTGCCTGGCAACACGCCAGCGACGTCACGCGCGTCGCACTGCTCGTCGGCCCCGAAGGCGGACTATCGCCCAACGAAGTCGACGCCGCCCACGCCGCCGACTTCACCGCTCTCACCCTCGGCCCCCGCATCCTGCGTACCGAGACCGCCCCCGTCGTCGCCCTTACGCTGCTCCAGCATCACTTCGGCGATTTGGGGTGAGTGCTGCGACTCAATGGGTTGCCATCTTCCACGGAATCGGCGGTGGCGTGATCCGCTCTCCATCGAATCCAGATACGTCGCCGTAGCAGTTGCGGTCGGCATCCCGGTAAACGTTTGCAGCCGATGTGCCGGTGTGAACCGTCACTAGTCAGACGACGGCGCGCGGTGGGGCGGTCCTGTACGTCATCGCCTGCCGGCAGTTGTCGATGCCGCTCCCTACAACGCCCTTTGCTCGCATTGCCGGGCGGCGTCATAATGAGGACATATCTCTCGTCAGTGGTCGCCATCATGTCCCGTTCCCCAGATCCCGCCCCGCGTTCCTCCGCTCCCGGCCGGCGTGCGTCGAGTTCGACGCGCCCACCCCTGGCGCGTATCGGTGAGGTGGCGTATCTCAAGGTGGTGGCGGTCAATACCACCGGGGCTTTTCTCGATTGGGGTCAGCCGAAGGATGTGTTGCTGCCGTTCGCCGAGCAGCGTTTTCGTCCCGAGGTCGGCAAGCGGGTGCTGGTTATGTTGTACGAAGACGCTCAAGGACGGCCGGTGGCGTCGATGCGTCTGGATCGCTTCCTGGCCGATGAGGCGCCGGAGATGACAGCCGGCGACCGCGTCGCGCTGGTGATCGCCGAGCGTACCGATCTGGGCTTCAAGGCGGTGGTCGATCACCGCTATTGGGGCTTGCTGTACGCCGATGACATCATCCATCCGCCTCGGCGCGGCCAACGGCTGACCGGTTATATCAAGCGCGTGCGCGAAGACGGGCGCCTCGATTTGGCCATGCTACCGCCCGGCGAGGCAGGGCTCGATGTGGTCGGTGACAAGGTGCTGGAGCTGCTGCGTTGCCATGGCGGGTATGTGGCGCTGGGCGACAAGACGCCCGCCGCCGAGATCAAGGCACGCATGGGCGTGAGCAAGAGCGCCTTCAAACAGGCGGTGGGCAGGCTCTACAAGAAGCGGCTGATCACCATCGAAGAAGAAGGTATCCGCCTGACGCGCGAGGCGATAGACGCGCATCAGTCCGGCTGAGACGCTGCTGGCGCCTTGGTCTTCCGCTGGTCGCTGCGGCATACTGCGCGCATTCATTCCTAGCCTGGAAGACCGATCATGAGCGAGCGCGCCTTGAAGCTCGGCGTGGTGATGGACCCCATCGCCGATATCGCCTACAAGAAAGACACCACCCTGGCCATGCTGTGGGCCGCGCAGCAACGCGGCTGGTCGCTTTATTATCTCGAGCCGGAAGACCTGTACCTGGAAGGTGGGCGCGCCATGGGCCGCATGCGCGCGCTGGAGGCGTACCGTGACCCCGAGGCGTGGTATCGACTCGAGGAAGTGCAAGCCGCGCCGCTGGCGGAGCTCGACGTGATCCTGATGCGCCAGGACCCGCCGGTGGATGATCACTTCCTCAACGCCGTGCACTTGCTGGGCTTCGCCGAACGCGAGGGCGTGCTGGTGGTCAATCCCACCCAGGCGCTTTTGACCAGCAACGAGAAGCTCTTCGCCCAGCAGTTTCCGCACTGCATCCCGCCCTCCGTGGTCTCGTGCCACGATGCCGTCTTGCGCGATTTTCATGCCCAGCATGGCGATGTGATCTTCAAACCGCTGGACGGCATGGGCGGTAGCGGCATCTTTCATATCACGCCGGAGGGCCGCAATCTGGGCTCTGTCATCGAGCAGCTCACCGAGCGCGGCACGCGCCAGATCATGGCGCAGCGTTATCTGCCCGAGATCAAGGCCGGCGATACGCGCATCCTACTGATCGACGGCGAGCCGGTGCCCTATGGCCTGGCGCGCATTCCCAGCGCTGGCGAGACACGCGGCAACCTGGCGGCCGGCGGGCGCGGCGAGGCCCGCGAGCTCACCGACCGCGATTATTGGCTCATCGAGCAGGTCAAGCCGGCGATCCTCGACAAGGGGCTGATCTTCGTTGGGCTCGACGTGATCGGCGATTACATCACCGAGATCAATGTCACCAGCCCCACCTGCGTGCGCGAGATCGACGCCCAGCGCGGCACCGACATCGGTGGATTATTGATGGACGCCATTGCCCGGCGCTTTTGAGCGCCGCTTGCCATCCCACGATGGCGAGGTTCGGCAAGGGCAGTGATACAATCGCTGCGACAAGCACCAATTTCGGCGTAAACGAGAGGCGGGACGCGCCTCGACGCCCGGGAGGCTCATGCAAAGCTTGAAGCATCATTTTCTGCTGGCGATGCCGCATCTCGACGACCCTAACTTCAAGGGGACGTTGACTTACCTATGTGACCATGACGACAACGGCACCATGGGCGTGATCGTCAATCGCCCCATGGAGCTGACGCTAGATGCCCTGCTCGAGCAGCTCGAACTGGATGCCTCGGAGTGCCTGCAGCGTGACTTGCCGGTTCACTATGGCGGCCCGGTCCACAAGGATCGCGGTTTCATTCTGCATCGCGGTTCGAACCTGCCCTGGGATTCCAGCCTGCAGGTCGCTGACGACCTCGCCCTGACGACCTCCATGGATATGCTCAAGGCCATCGCCGAGGGCCGGGGCCCTGACGACTTCATCGTCTGCCTGGGCTGCACCGCTTGGCAGGCCGGCCAGCTCGAGGACGAGCTCAAGCAGAACACCTGGCTGACGGTGGAAGGCGACGCGTCGATCCTCTTCGACGTGCATGCCGAGCAACGCCTGAACGCGGCGGCGGGCATTTTGGGCGTCGATCTGAATCTGATGACGCGCGAGGCGGGACATTCCTGATGGCCGAGGCAGGGCAGCGGCTTGTACTGGCCTTCGATTTCGGCACGCGGCGCATCGGCGTGGCGGTAGGCAACGAAATGCTGGGCAGTGCCACGGCGTTGGCCCCGTTGCCCGCGCGTAACGGGATTCCCGACTGGCAGCAGATCGGCCAGTTACTCAAAGAATGGCAGCCGGATCTGCTGGTGGTGGGGCTGCCCCTCAACATGGACGGCACCGAGTCGGACATGAGCCAGCGCGCGCGCAAGTTTGGTAACCGCCTGCATGGGCGCTTCGGCAAACCGGTGGAAGTGTTCGACGAGCGCGGCTCCACGCGCGCCGCCAAACGCATCGCCCGCGACGCCGGGCACCGGGGCAACTATCGCGACGATGGCGTGGACGGCATCGCCGCGCAGTTGATCCTGGAAAGCTTCTTCGCCGACGACACCTTCCTGCAACGCATGCCATGATGCACCGCGACCGGCCTGGGGCCGGTCGCAGTGTCATGCTTAGCTACTATCCCTGAATGATTAACTCTCCAGATGCAGCTCCGGCGTGGGGCGCCCCAGCCTTACAACGTGCGGTCGTCGACGCCGAAGGTCGGCGGCACGAACCAGCGCACGTCCTGGGCGTCGCGCTCGATGTAATCCTCCACTTGCAGCAGGTTGGCGAAGATCGCCATGCGCATGGGAATGCCGTTGTCGGCCTGGCGGAAGATGGCCAGGCGCGGGTCGCCATTGAGGTCGACGTTGAGGTCGTTGGCGCCGGGGCGGCTGTCGCGTGGCAGAGGGTGCATGACGATGGTGGTCGGCGAGCAGCGCTGGTCGAGGAAGGCGCGATCGACGATGAAGTCCTGGGAGATGCCGGCGAAGGTCTCCGACATCTCGTCGGTGAAGCGTTCCTTCTGGATGCGCGTGGTGTAGATCACGTCGAGGTCGCCGAAATCATTGGTCAAGCTCTCGCGCTGCTCCACGCGATGCCCGCGCGAGGTGACCAGATCGATCAAGTGACGCGGCATTTCCAGCCCCGGCGGTGATACCAACGTGATGCGTAGCGGGCCGAACAGCGACAGCAGCTTGATCAGGGAATGTACGGTGCGGCCGTGCTTGAGATCGCCGGTGAGCAGGAAGTGTGCGCCTTCGAGGCGTTTGCCCAGGCGCGCGAATTCCTTCTCGATGGTGTACAGATCCAGCAGCGCCTGGCTGGGATGCTCGCCGGGGCCGTCGCCGCCGTTGATCACCGGCACCCGCGTGGCCTCGGCGAATTCCGCCACGGCGCCCTGGTCGGGATGGCGCAGGACGACGGCATCGACATAACCGCCCATCACGCGGCTGGTGTCGTAGAGGGACTCGCCCTTGGCCATCGACGAGAAGGTGAAACCGGTGGTGTCGCAGACACTACCGCCGAGACGCGAGAACGCCGCGTGAAAGCTGATGCGGGTGCGCGTGCTGGCCTCGAAAAACAGGTTGCCTAGCACTGCGCCTTCCAGCACACGGGTTACCTGGCGCCGCTGGGCGAAGGGCTCCATGCGGCCGGCGAGCTGCATCAGGTGCTCGACGTAATCGCGGGACAGGGAATCGACGGAAAGCAGGTGGGAACTCATCGGTAAGCCTCGCAAGTGGCGCAGGGGATCGCTGCGCGTAGTGTACGCATACGCGCCGTTGGCTTCATCCGCTGCTTGCGTCGATCGGCGCGCTTCGCTTGGCCTGGGCGCTAGCGGCTTCTATGGTGAGACATGGTAGTTCCCACCATTCAAGGAGCGAATGTCATGGGTGAGCAACATTTCCCCGCGCAGGAACAGGCCGACCAGCCCGGCGATGAACATGCCATGCGGCCCGAGCCAGAGTACATCCGCGACAGTTATCGCGGCACCGGCAAGCTCGACGGCAAGGTCGCCATCATCACCGGCGGCGACAGCGGCATCGGTCGCGCCGTGGCGGTGCATTTCGCCCGCGAGGGCGCCAATTGCGTCGTCGTCTATCTCAACGAAACGCGTGACGCCGAGGATACCCAGGCGCTGGTCGAAGCTGAGGGGCGTGAGTGCGTCCTGGTGCACGGCGATGTCGGCGATCCGATGCTGTGCCACCATGTGGTCGATACGACGCTGGCGAGCTTCGGCGCGATCAACATCCTGGTCAACAACGCCGCCGAGCAGTACGACTGGGACGATGTCACGCAGATTCCCGACGACCAGTTGCAGCAGACCTTCCAGACCAACGTCTTCAGCCATTTCTACATGGCCAAGCACGCGCTACCGCACATGCACGAAGGCGACACCATCATCGCCACCTCATCGGTCAATGCCTTCAAGGGCAACGACACGCTGATCGACTACACGGCGACCAAGGGCGCCATCCAGGGGCTGGTCCGCTCGCTGGCGATGTCACTGGTCGATCGCGACATTCGCGTCAACGCCGTCGCCCCCGGCCCGGTGTGGACGCCCCTCATTCCCGCCAGTTTCGACGCGGACAAGGTCGCCGGCTTCGGGGGCCAGGTACCCATGGACCGCGCCGGCCAGCCCAGCGAAATGGGCCCCGCCTACGTCTACCTCGCCAGCGAGGAATCTTCCTACATGAACGGCCAGACGCTGCATCTCAACGGCGGCGTGATCCTCAATACCTGACCGCGACACGGGCGGCGATCGTCGCTTTCGGTGGGGCGCTCAGGTATCTACGGGCGCCATCACCTGCTTCAATTCCTGGTAGGCAGCCAGGCCTTCAGGGCCGAGTTCACGGCCGATTCCGCTTTTCTTGCCACCGCCCCAGGCTGCCTGGGGTGGGGCTACCTGGTCCATGTTGGTCCAGATCGATCCCGCCGTGAGATGCCGCGCGATGGCGGATGCCCGTTCATGACCGCCGCTGACGACGCTGGCCGCCAGGCCGTAGTCGCTGTCGTTGGCGACGGCGATGGCCTCGTCGTCGCTGGCGAATTGGCGCGCGCAGAGGACCGGGCCGAATATTTCTTCCTGCCAGAGACGGCTTTCGACGGGAACGTCGCGGAACAGCGTGGGTGCCACGAAAAAGCCCTGCCGGGGGATCTCGCGGTGGGATGCCCCGCGCACGGGGATCAGTCCCTCATCCTTCGCGAACGCCAGATAGCTGTTGACCGTTGTCCGCTGCTTGTCGCTGACGAGCGGTCCGAGGGTCGTTGCCTCGTCGAGCGGATCTCCCATGACGAGGGCGTCGATATGCCGGCTCAGCGCCGCGTACAGGTCCTCGGCCACGGCCTGGTGGACCAGCAACCGCGAGGTGGCTGAGCATATCTGACCGGCATTGGCGAAAATACCGTTCATGACGAGGCTCGCCGCCTGCGCGATATCCGCGTCCTCGGTCACGGTGATGGGGGACTTGCCGCCCAGCTCGAGCGAGACATTGCGTACTCCCGTGGCCGCGACGCGCATGACCGTCTCGCCGGTCGGGTTGCTGCCGGTGAAGGATATCTTGTCGATCCCGGTGTGCTGGGTCAGCGCCTCGCCAATACCGCGCCCGTCACCGTTGACGAGGTTGAGCACGCCGCGCGGCAGGTCGATGGCTTGGGCGATATCGGCAATTGCCTGCTCCGGCATCGGCACGACCTCCGAGGGCTTGAACACGATGCAGCAACCGGCCGCCAGCGCGGGTGCGATCTTCCAGGCTGCCGTCACCAAGGGGAAGTTCCAGGGCGTGATCAAGCCCACCACGCCGATGGGATCGAAATAGCGACGGACCTGGACACCCGCCACCGGTTGCGCGCTTGGCTCGCCCTGGCGGGCATCCAGCTGTCTGGCGAGATCGGCGTAGTACCGGTAGCAAGCAATCGCATCGTCGACATCCAGCTGGCTCTCGGCCAGCGGCTTGCCACCATTGAGACTGATCGTTTGGCACAATGCGGCATGTCGTTCGGCCAAGCCATCGGCCAGTCCCTCCAGATAGCGCCCGCGGGCCTCGCCCGATAATCGCTGCCAAGCGGGCAGTGCGTCCCTGGCGGCGCGCACCGCCGCGTCGACGTCACGTGCGTTGCCCGCGGGCAGCTTGGCGATGACCGTTTCCCGATAGGGATCGACCACGTCCAGGTCACGTCCGCCATCGCTTGCACGCCACTGCCCATCGATGAACTGCTGGCAAATGTCTCGCATGAGGGCTCCTTTGATGCCATCGCATGGCCACTATTGAAAAGTGTTTCAATAGTGGCCAGTATAAAAGCATCGGCTCGCCTTTTGCCACTCGGGTACCGCTTTAACTCCGCGGCAGGGCCCCAGGCCATCACTCTTCTTTCGAATGGAGCGTTTTATGTGCGCCGCTTATTCTTCACGCGATCCGGTTGCATGGGAGCTTGCCTACTGCGTTGAGTCGGGGCCGGGCGCAGTCGCTGCCTTGAACGATTTCTTCACGCGGCGCGGGATAAAACGGCCCTTGATCGTGACCGATCCGGGGTTCGCGAAGCTCGACCATCTGGCGAAACTGAAAGCCCAGCTGGCGAAGGCGGACATCGTCTGCGCCCAGTTCGACGCCGTGCAGGCCAATCCCTCGGACGCCGATGCGCACGCGGCGGCACAAAGCTACCGCGATCATGATGCCGACGCTGTCATCGCCATCGGCGGCGGAAGTGCCATGGACGGCGCCAAGGGCGCGGCATTGATTGCCAGGCAGAGCCGCTATTCGCTGTGGGACTTCGATTACAACGGCGCAACGCCGATGGATCTGTCGCGCGACGACTTCCCGCCGTTGATCACCGTGCCGACCACGGCGGGTACGGGCGCCGAGGGAGATAGCACCGCCATGCTCATCGATACCGGACGCGGTACCAAAGAGTGCGTGCACCATCCCCAGGCACGCCCGGAAAAGATCATTCTCGATCCCAATTTCACGCTGGGGCTGCCAGCCAGCCTGACGGCGTGGACGGGACTGGATGCCCTGACCCATGCGCTGGAGTCCTACCTCGTGCCGATGTTCCATCCGCTGTGTGATGGCGCGGCACTTCAAGGGCTGGCGCTGATCTGGGGCAATATCGAGGAAAGCGTCGAGAACGGCGCGAACCTGGACGCGCGCAGCAACATGCTGACGGGATCGTTCCTGGCCGGAGTGGGCTTTCTCAAGGGGTTGGGGCTGGTGCATGCCATCAGTCACATGGTCGGTGCCGCGTGCCATACGCATCATGGCATGACCAACGCCATCCTCTTGCCCGCCATCATGCGTTTCAACCGTTCCGCCCTCGAACCCAAGCTACCGTCGATCGCTCATGCCATGCAGCTCGACGATGATCGGTTCGAGACCTTTCATGCGGCCATCTGCTCGCTGCTGGACCGGCTGGACATTCCCAAGGGGTTGTCCGCGCTCGGGGTGCCGCACGAGATCGTCGACGACATTCTGGCCGCCGTCGAAGGCGATCCCGCTTACGCGACCAATCCGGTGCACTGCCCACGCGAGACCTTGGCGGCACTGATTCACGAAGCCATTGATGCCGCACGTTGAGCGGCATGGAGTTATCAACCAAGACCGAGAGGAACCATGATGACAACAATCACCAAGATACTTGGCACGGCGGTACTGGGCTTGAGCCTGCCCATGTTGGCCCAGGCGCAATCGACACCGATCCGCATGGTGGTGCCGCCTTGGCCCGGCGTGACGGTCAAGACGGAAATACTGGTGCAACTGCTGGAGACGTTGGGCTATGACTCGCAGCAGATCGAAATGGGCGCCACCGTCGGTTACAAGACGATGGAAACGGGCGACAGCGACATCATGCTGGCGGGGTGGATGCCGGCCCAGAAAGAGAGTTACGACGCGGCCATGGAAGCCGGTGCCATCGTCGATGTCGCGAATAACGTCTCAGGTGCAAGGATGGGGTTCGCGGTGCCGGGATACGTCTATGACGCCGGCGTGACTAGTGCCGAGCAGCTGGATCTACCGGAAAATCGCGCACGCTTCGGTGCGGAATACTATTCGATCGAGAGTGGCGCCCAGGCGAGCATCATGGTTCACGAGGCGGCGGACGCCGATACCTATGGCCTCAAGGACTGGGAGATTCTCGACTCATCGACTCCCGGCATGCTGTCCGAGGTCGATGCGGCCTATAACGATAAGCAGTGGATCGCTTTCTACGGCTGGACGCCGCACTGGATGGCGATCAAGTACGACATGCATATCCTGGACGACCCCGAAGAAGTCTACGGTGAGAATCAGGGGCGTAGCGAAGTACGCACGATCGTGCGTATGGGGTATGCCGAAGAAAACGCCAACATCATGCAGTTGTTGAAGCAGTTCACGTTGACCGCCGATGAGCAGAGCCAGTTCATCAGCGCTTATAGCCTTGAGGAGCGGTCCAAGACGGATGTCGCGCACGATTGGCTCGCGGATCATCCCAAGCGCGTGGCGGAATTCCTCAAAGGGGTAACAACACGTGATGGAGAGTCCGCTCAGCAAGCTTATGAAGCGAGCTTTCGCTAAATAATGGCTTAATCTCGAAGCAGGCGCTCAGCGATTTCCAAGGAATCCTGCAGCGCCTCTTCGACTTTGAAAGCCTCGGGATCAAGTGCCCACTCCAACCAATAGCCGTCTACCAGTGCTGTCAGAATTCGAGCAATGCCCTTCGCATCGATAACACGTCCTTCTTCGATGGCAATGGCCTCGACGAGTGACTGCATCTCCTCCCGATACTCTTCGTAAAGCTTCCGGTTGAGACTCGCCAGACTGGGCGTTGCCACAGCGGCACTCCAGAAACCTACCCAGGAGGCCAGTACCTGCTGGTTGAATATCTCGCTCTTGAAGGCTGAACGAATCATGAGCGTCAGCCGCTCACGTGCGGAGCACTCCAATGCGGCATCGCGCTGGTCGCTCTCCCGGCGCAGCTGCTCGGTGAGCTCCTGGTAGGCCGCCAGCATGAGCGATTCCTTGGATTGAAAGTAGTGACTCACCAAGCCTATGGAGGTGCCGGCCTCACGTGCGACGCGCGTCATCGTCGTGCCGGCATGGCCGTAACGCGTCACGCACTTGAGCGTTGCCTCGATGATGGTTCGCTTGCGTGTTTCGGGCTCGATACGCTGGCGCTGCTTGCTAATGGTCTCGATTCCCGCAGTTGGTGTGCCGAAGGGGCATTGTACAGCATGCGCTGTCCTGTGGCCGTGGGCGGCGACGAGGCGGCGTCAGTCGGCATCGCTGGGCAGCCGCCCGCCCAGGCGTGCCGTGATCTCGCGGGCGGCGCGGCTCACCAGGCCGCCGAGTTCGGCGAGCCGTGCTTCGGGAATGCGTGCGGCGGGACCGGACACCGAGATGGCAGCGAGCGGCAGGCCGTTCTCGTCGTGCAGCGTCGCTGCAACGCAGTTGAGGCCGATGGCGTGTTCCTCGCGGTCGCAGGCATAGCCCTGGCGGCGGATCTCGCCGAGGGCGTCGCGCAGGCGGGATGGGGTGTCGAGGGTATTGGGCGTCACCTTGTCGAGGCCGCGCGTGTGGAGGATGCGCTCGACCTCGTCGCGCGGCAGCCAGGCGAGCAGGGCCTTGCCGACGCCCGAGGCGTGCAGCGGGGCGCGCGAGCCCAGCCGCGTGATCATGCGCATCATCTGCGGCGACTCGCTCTGGGCGAGGAACACGGCCATGCCCTGATCCCGGATACCCAGGTTGGCGGTTTCCTCGGTCTCCGCCGTCAATTGATGCAGGAAGGGGCGGGCGGTGGCGACGAAATCGCGTGCCTCGAGGAAGGCATTGCCCACGCGGAATGTCTTGGCGTCGATATGCCACACGCCCATCTCCGCGTCCTGGGCGATGAAGCCCTGCTGGTGGAGCGCCTGCAGCAAGCGGTGCGTGGTCGACGGGGCCAGACCCACGATCTGGGCGATATCGGACAGTGCCAGCCCTCCGGGAGCGGCAGCGAGCCCTTCGAGGATATTCAGGCCCCGCACCAGCGATTGGCTGTGGCCGCTGGCGGCCTTGCCGTTGCCGGCGGGGCGTCCGACCGTCTTGCGTTTGCTTTCCGTCACGCCTGGCTCTCTCTCACGAAGCATTCATGGAAAATTCTTCCATGAATTCCGCTGCCTCGCCAGCCCACCAAAGACGCACGCTGCCGCTCATTCCGATGCAGGACGGCCTTCAGGTGGCATGGGCGTCCAGGCGTAGTCGCGCGATGCGATGGATCTGCGCGATGGCGGTGCGGCGTTCCTCGTCGGGCCCATGCGCGAGGCGGAGCTCGAAGGCATCGAGAATCTCGTGACGGTGGTAGCCCTTGACCGCCATCACGAAGGGAAAGCCGAAGCGTGCCTGGTAGTCGGCGTTCAGGCGCTCGAAGCGGGCCAGCTCGTCCGGGGTACACTGATCGAGCCCGGCACCGGCCTGTTCCTGGCTCGAGGCCTGGGTCAGCCCGCCAGCCAGCGCGACCTTGCCGGCCAAGTCGGGGTGCGCACGGATGACCGTGAGCTGGCGCTCGGCGGGGGCGGCGTCGAGCACGGCGGCCATTGCCTCGGCGAGACCCGCGGGGCTGTCGTGGCGGGTGTCGAGGCCGGCGTCCCATACCGCTTCGGCGATCCACGGAGAGTGTTCGTAGATGCCGCCATACGCGGCCACGAAGGCCTCGCGGTCGAGTTGCGTGGGGCGCGGCGAGAGCAGGGCATGGCGCATGCGCGTCTCCTGATGCTATGTTGTTCGGGATTGTTGTATACAAAAATCAGGGTAAGCGGTGGCGCCACGGGCGTCCATCCCGGGCCGCCGCTCGATGCCCGCCGACGATCGCAAGGAGTGACCATGGGCTATCTCACCACGCACGTTCTGGACACCGCTCGGGGCTGCCCCGCACGCGGCATGCGCCTGTCGCTGTATCGGCTCGATGGCGACACCCGCCAGGCGCTGGGCGAGTTCGTGACCAACGAGGATGGCCGTTGCGATGGACCGCTGCTGGAGGGCGAAGCCTTCCGGGTGGGCGAGTACGAGCTGCTGTTCGAGGCCGGCGAGTATCTCGATCGCCAGGACGAGGTCCCGCCGACGGGGCCGCGCTTTCTGGCGCGGATTCCGCTGCGCTTCGGCATCGACGATGCGGGCGCCCACTACCATGTCCCGCTGTTGCTGTCCCCCTTCGGTTATTCCACCTACCGCGGTAGCTGATGTCGGGCGGGCAATGCGATGATCAGCGCAAATGCATTCGGGAGCCGTGAATGAGCGAGTCACGTCAGGCGCATGCCGCCAAGAAAACGCGTCGCAACGAGGGCAAGGCCGGCGACGGTGCGCAGCGTCATGACGCCATCTATCGCGCGATCAGCGACGCCATCATCGAACATCGCCTGCAGCCCGGTGCACGTCTGCGCGAGGATGCCCTGTCGGACGTCTTCGGTGTCAGCCGCACCGGCATCCGCAAAATCCTGCAACGCCTGGCCCTGGAGCATCTCGTCACCTTGACGCCACGTCGCGGCGCGAGCGTCTCGCGGCCGACCGCCGAGGAAGCGCGCGATGTCTTCGCCGCGCGGCAACTGGTCGAGTGCGGGCTGATGGAGCAGGTCGTGCAGCGGGCCACGGCGGCGGATGTGGCGCGGCTGCGCGACGACGCGCGCCGCGAGCGTCAGGCACTCAAGGCCGGCAAGCAGAGCGAGGCGATCAAGCTGTCGGCGGCTTTCCATGTGCGTCTGGCCGAGCTGGCGGGCAACGCCACGCTCAGCGAATTCGTCGGCCGGTTATGCTCGCGCTCGTCGCTGATCCTGGCGGTTTACGGCAACACCGGCCACCTCGGTTGCGAGTCGCACGACCACGACGAACTGATTCGCCACCTCGAAAACGGCAGCGGCGAGCGTGCCCGCGCCTTCATGCAGCGCCATCTCAAGGCCATCGAAGCCTCGCTCTCCATTGCCGAGGCGCCCGAAGAAACCCCGGACCTGAAGCGGATCTTCGACGGCGCGCTCGGCTGATGCCCCGCCGTCGCCGGCGGGACATTCAAGATACCGTACGCCTTCATGGCGCACCCGACGGCGCGGTGGACACGGCGTGCCCGCGCATCAGGGCGTAGTAGCACGCACCTCCCAGGCTCGCGCCGAGCAGCCATGCGAACCCTTCCAGTGCGGCGAGCGCCGGCACCCAGACCGAGGCCAGCGAGAACAGCGCGCCGACGGCGAAGGCGATCAGGGCGCGTCGGTTCCTGCCATTCTGATAGTAATAGGCACTGCCCGGTGCGGTGGAGAACAGCGCCTGAACGTCGAGTCGGCCTCGGCGGATGACGTAGTAGTCGATCACGATGATGCCGTAGAACGGCGCGATGACGGCGCCGATGGCGTTGACGAAGCCGGGAATGCCGATCCGGCTGATCACGCTGACCCACAAGGCCCCGATGAAGAAGGCGATGAGCGCCGTGATCAGCCCGCCGATCCGAAAGTTGATGCGGCGCGGGAACAGGTTGGACAAGTCATAGGCGGGAGGAATGAAGTTGGCGACCAGATTGATGCCCACGGTGGCAGCGAAAAAGGTCAGTGCGGCGACGATCGTCAGCGGCAGACTATCGACGCGGTCGACGATGTCCGAGGGGTTGGTCAGTGCCTCGCCGAACAAGGCGAGCGTGCCGGCGGTGATGATCAGGGCGATGAACGAGAACACCGCGACGTTGAGCGGCAGCCCGAGCCAGTTGCCGAGCCGCATGGCGCGCTCGCTTTTCACGAAGCGCGCGAAGTCGCCGAAGTTGATCACCACCGCGGCGAAGTACGCGATCATGGTGCCGACAATGGTGAAAAAGGCACCGACGGCGCTGCCGGCGGCGTCGCTGTTGCCGCTGAAGATGTTGCCGATGGCCGGCAGCAGCGAGGCGCCGGCTTGCCACCAGACCACGCCCATCAGCACGATCATGACCGCGTAGACCAGCGGCCCGGCCCAGTTGAGGAAGTGCTTGATGCGCTCGATGCCCGCCCAGAACATCGCCAGTTGAAAGGCCCACACCACCACGAAGGCCAGCCAGGCCACGCTCGACAGCCCCAGGAACTGGCCGCCCTCCGGCACGCCCAGCGCGGTCAGCAAGAGTGTGACGGCCGTGGAGGCGAAGTAGGTTTGCACGCCGTACCAGAAGATGCCGATCACCGCGCGCAGCATCGCCGGCAGGTTAGCGCCGTGCACGCCGAGGCTGGCGCGTACCACCACCGGAAACGGAATGCCGTATTTGACGCTGGGGCGCCCGGTCAGGTTGACCAGCACCATGACCACCAGGCCGGCGAGGATGATGGCGGCCATGACCGCCCAGCCGTTGAGGCCGTAGCTCAGAAACAATGACGCGGCCAGGGTGTAGCCGAACAGGCTCTGGATATCGTTGGCCCAGACATTGAAGATCTCGAAGGCGCCCCAGCGGCGTTCGGCATGGGGCAGCGGCGCCAGATCGGCGTTGTAGAGACTTGCATCAGGCGCCGTGAGGCGCAGGTCGTTATCGTTCATGGCAGCGCTCTATGTCGGTAGGCATCGTCGTGAAAAACAGCGTGATCGTCATTGGTTGAAACGCCGACAGGCCGGCCAGTGGCGCATCAGCAGGTAATAGGCGAGGCCGGCCGGCAGCAGGCTCGCGTACCACGAGACCGCCGAAACGTTGAGCGCCACCAGGGCGTCGATCAGCGTGGCGATGCAGGCGGCGTAATTGATGCCGCGATAAGGGCCATGCGCGTCATAGAGCTTGTCGAGATCCAGCGTGCGCCGGCGAATGAGGTAATAATCCACCGCCATGATCGCGAAGATCGGCCCCAGAAACGCCGAATAGGTCTGCACGAACAGCTGCAGTCCGGCCGCGGAATCGTCCTTGACCAGCTCCCAGGGAAAGGTCGCGAAGGCCAGCAACCCCACGATCACGGTGGCGCTGCGGAATTTCAGCTTGAAGACGTCCATCAGCACATAGGTGGGGGGCACCACATTGTTGAGCACGTTGGTGGTGACCTGGGCGAAGGCGATGAACAGCAGGGTGGTGATCAGAAGCGGTGGATTGTCGACGGCATTGGCGAAGACATCGATGGGATCGGCGACGCCGGTGGCACCGGAGACCATCAGCCCGATCAAGCCCATGAACAGCGTGCAGGGCAAAATCGACATGGCGTAGAGCGTGGTCAGAAGCCCCGGCCCGCTGCCGTGCTTGAGCTCGCGGGAGTAGTCGCTGGCATTGAGGATCATGGTGCTGTAGATGCCCAGGAACAGCATCGTCGCGCCCCAGAAGGGCAGTCCCCAGGTGCCGTCGATGTCGATCAGTTGTTCGCCGATCACATCGCCGTACTTGTCGAGCACGCTGAAGAACATGTAGACCAGCGAGGCCAGGATGAAGCCACTGCCGATGTTTTCCAGCCACTTGATGCCCTGAAAGCCGAACACCGACAGGGCGATCTGCAAGAGCTGGAAGGCGATGAAATAGAACACCAGATTGTCGAAGCCCAGCAGGGTCGGAGACGGCGTTCAGGGCGCCGGCGCCGATCCAGCTCTGAAATCCGTACCAGACGATGGCCGGCACCGCGCGGATGAGCCCCGGCAAGCGCGTGCCGGTAAAGCCGAAGGCGCTGCGTGCCTGGACCATGAAAGGAATGCCGTACTTGTAGCCGGCGGCGCCGTTGATCGTCAGCGCGACGCCGATCACGAAGCAGCCGATGGCGATCGCCAGCGAGGCCTGCAACAGGTTGAGCGTACCGACGATGCTCGAGCCCATGGCGAAGGTGCCGATCGACACGCAGCCGCCAAACCAGGCCAGTAGATAGGAGAGGCGTCCCATGATGCGGGTACGCTGTGGGTCCAGGGACTCTTGTCCCGGTGCCTTGCCGGCAGGGCGCGGCCCTTCCGACGTGGCGGAGTCGCTTGTCATGACGCTTTCCTCGGGCGGGACCGTGCCCCGCGATTTGTTGTTGTGCGCCCCGCTGGGGGGCGTCCGAGTGGCGTAGCGTGCTGCTGTTTGGCTATCTGTCAGGCGCCCTGGTGTTGTGATTGTCGGCAAGAGGACGCCGGTGATGCTTCATGCTCGAGCGTTAGCGAGTATGGGTCGTGGCGCGAAAACGTGGCTCCCCCCGTTTGCGGGCATTAGCGTGATAAATGGGCGAAATGGCCGGTGAAGGACTTGGGACGCGGAAAGGCGAGGTCGCCATGCTTGCTGGTGCCGAGCCCGAGGCCGACCAGCGCCTCGGCCAATTTCACGGCGGCGGTGACCCCCTCGACGATGGGGATGCCCACCGCTTCTTCGATGGTGGCGCGCAGATCGGCCATGCCGCCGCAGCCGAGCACGATGGCGCCGATGCCGTCCTCGTCCCGGGCGCGCCGGCAGGTCTCGATCACCCGCGTGAGGGCGGCGTCGCCATTGTCCTCCAGGTCGAGCACGGGGATTTCCGCGGCACGGATACGACGGCAATGATGCGCGAAGCCATAGGCTTGCAGCAGGTGCTCGGCGATGATGCCGGTTCGGCTCAGCGTCGTGACGATGGAAAAGCGCGTGCTGATAAGGCTGGCCACGTGAAAGCCGGCCTCGGCGATGCCCAGCACCGGCGCGCGGGTCAGCTCCCGGGCCGCCATCAGCCCAGGGTCGCCGAAGCAGGCGGTGATGTAGGCATCGCTGCCGTCGCGCTCGCCCTTGGCGATTTCCTCGGTCACACCCACGGCGCTGATCGCCTCGTCGAAGTGCCCCTCGATGGACACCGGGCCGCTGTCCGGTTGCGTGGCCACGATCCGGGTGCCCGGCGCCGCGATGCGGCTGGCGGACTCGCCGATGCGTGTCGTCATGCCGGTGCTGGTGTTGGGGTTGATGAGGTGCAAGCGCATGGGGCATTCCTTGGGTGCGCGGCAGGGGCCGCGCATGTTTTGTCTACAAAATTTCTAGTATTGAATACAAAATAAGTCAATGCCGGATCGCCCTGATGTCGGACGGCTGCTGCGCCAGACATGCCTCGAGCCGCCGAAATTCGCCGGATGGCGTTTTCTGCGGTCAGTGAGTCGAGGCGTCGGCAAGGGCGCGAAGAGGGATTGATTTTTTGTATACATCAACGCACGCTAAGGTAATCCGAGCGGCACAACAATAAACCGGGAGTCTTCATGGGCATGGCATCCTCCACCGATCCGTCCGACGTTTATCCACGCGATCTCGTCGGCTATGGCCGCACGCCACCGCAAGCGAACTGGCCGGGCCAGGCCCGCGTCGCCGTGCAGTTCGTCCTCAACTACGAAGAGGGCAGTGAAAACAGCGTGCTGCACGGCGATAGCCACTCCGAACAGTTTCTCTCCGAGATCGCCGGGGCCGAGGCCTATCCCGACCGCCACCTGAGCATGGAGTCGATCTACGAGTACGGTTCGCGAGTGGGGGTATGGCGCGTGCTGCGCGAGTTCGAGCGGCGCGGGTTGCCATTGACCGTATTCGGCGTCGCCATGGCGCTGGAGCGTCATCCCGAGGTGGCCCAGGCCTTCCAGGAACTGGGCCACGAGATCGCCTGCCATGGCTGGCGCTGGATTCACTACCAGAACGTGCCGGAAGCCGTCGAGCGTGAGCACATGCAGCGTGCCATCGAAGTGTTCCGCCGCTTGTACGGCGAGGCGCCCCTGGGGTGGTACACCGGCCGCGACAGCCCCAATACACGGCGGCTGTTGCTTGATCAGGGCGGCTTCCTCTACGACAGCGACTACTACGGTGACGATCTGCCGTTCTGGAGCGACGTCCAGGACAGCCAGGGCCAGACGCACCGTCACCTGATCGTGCCCTACACGCTGGATACCAACGACATGCGCTTCGCCTCGCCCACCGGCTTCGACCACGGCGAGCCCTTCTTCCAGTACCTGCGCGATGCCTTCGACGTGCTTTACGCAGAAGGCGCGGAAACCCCGAAGATGCTCTCCATCGGCCTTCACTGCCGACTGATCGGTCGTCCCGGACGCTTCCGCGCGCTGCAGCGCTTCCTCGATCACCTCGAGGCCCATGACCGGGTGTGGATAACCCGGCGTGTGGATATCGCGCGTCACTGGGCGGCAACGCATCCGGCTTGAAAAGCGAGGAACCTCTCATGTCACAACGCAGCCACGACGCACCTGAAAGAACCTACTACGCCCCCCATGGCGGTTTGCCGCCGCAGAGCCAGCTGATTCATGGTCGCGCGGTCTTCACCGAGGCCTATGCGGTGATTCCCAAGGGGGTGATGAGCGATATCGTCACCAGTTTCCTGCCGCACTGGGAGAAGACCCGGTTGTGGGTGCTGTCGCGGCCGCTTTCCGGCTTCGCGGAGACGTTTTCGCAGTACATCATGGAGGTCTCGCCCGGTGGCGGCAGCGAGCGGCCGGAGCCGGACGAAGGCGCCGAGGGCGTGCTGTTCGTGGTCGAGGGCGAGATGACGCTGACCATCGCGGGGGAGTCGTACGCGATGGGACCGGGAGGCTATGCCTATCTGCCGCCGGGCTGCGACTGGCAGCTGCGTAACGGCAGCGACGCGCCGGTGCGTTTCCACTGGATTCGCAAGGCTTACGAGTATGTCGAGGGACTGGACGTGCCCGAGGCGTTCGTCACCAACGACAACGATATCGCGCCGATTGCCATGCCGGATACCGACGGTCGCTGGGCCACGACGCGTTTCGTCGATCCCCAGGACGTGCGCCACGACATGCACGTCAACATCGTGACCTTCCAGCCCGGGGGCGTGATCCCGTTCGACGAGACGCACGTCATGGAGCATGGGCTCTACGTGCTGGAGGGGCGTGCGGTCTATCACCTCAATCAGGATTGGGTCGAGGTCGAGGCCGGCGACTACATGTGGCTGCGGGCCTTCTGTCCGCAATCCTGCTACGCCGCCGGGCCGGGGCCGTTTCGCTATCTGCTCTACAAGGATGTGAACCGCCATATGAAGCTGCGCTTGAGCTGAGACAATCCTCCGAGGAGAACGCATGCTCGAACTTACCACCCAGCCCCTGACCGCCGAAGCCTTCGCGCCGTTCGGCGATGTCATCGACCGCCGGGACGCCGACGGCTTTCCCATCAACGGCGGTCGCACCCAGCGCTATCACGACCTGGCGCGGATCGAAACGCTCGGCGAGGGGGCACGGCCGTTGATCAGTCTCTTCGTCAGCCAGCCCGTGGCGTTGCCGCTCAGCCTTGCATTGCTGGAGCGCCATCCGCTGGGCAGTCAGGCGTTCATGCCGCTGCACGGCGAGCGCTTCATCGTCGTCGTCGCGCCACCGGGAGAGGCCGTGGACTCGGCACGGGTACGGGCCTTCGTCACCGATGGTTGCCAGGGGGTCAACTACCGCGCCGGCACCTGGCATGCCATTCACTCGGTACTCGACGTGGAAGGCGAGTTTCTGGTGGTCGACCGTGGCGGAGCGGGGGACAACTGCGACGAGTTCCCGCTCGAAATCCGAGTGAGTTTATAAGCACGCGCCCCGCCATGATGGCGTTCAACGGTAAGGGCGAGCACGGTGAGCGCTGGTTTCTCCTCATCCGCTTGCTCGGGGGCCGGTTCCATGCGAGATGCTCGCCATTCCATCGAACGTATCAAGGAAGTCTTCTGTGCCTTTCTGGTGCTGGGTCTGACCTCCTTCGGCGGCCCCATCGCCCATCTGGGGTATTTCCGTGCCGAGTTCGTCACGCGTCGCCGCTGGCTGTCGGAAGCGGACTACGCGGATCTGGTGGCGCTGTGTCAGTTTCTCCCGGGCCCGGCCAGCAGTCAGGTCGGCTTCGCTCTGGGACTGTTGCGAGGTGGGGGATGGGGAGCCGCCGCCGCCTGGACGGCCTTCACCTTGCCTTCGGCCCTCGTGCTGGTCCTGTTCGCGTCAGGGGCTGCATCCTTCGACGGGCCGGTCAGCGAGGGTCTCCTGCATGGGCTCAAGGTGGCGGCCGTGGCGATTGTCGCCCATGCGGTCTGGGGCATGGCGCACAAGCTGTGCCCGGATCAGCGGCGTGCCGGCATTGCGCTGGCGGCGGTGCTGATCGTCGTGCTGATCGGCGGGCCGGCGGGGATGATAGCGGCCATTCTCGTCGGTGCGGTGGGCGGCATGTTGTTGTGCCGGGACTCGGTGTATCGAGACCAGGTGCGTCAAGACCAAGGCGACCCCCTGTCGCGAGACTTGCACTTCCCGGTATCTCGACGCGCCGCCCGAATCGCAGCGGTGTGTTTCGTCACCTTGCTGATCGGGCTGCCGGGACTGGCCTGGGTGTCGTCGTCCCCGGTGCTGTCGATGGCGGATGCCTTCTACCGGGCCGGTGCGCTGGTCTTCGGGGGCGGGCATGTGGTGCTCCCGCTGCTGGAAAGCGAGGTCGTCCAGTCGGGCTGGGTCACGCCCGATAGTTTTCTCGCGGGATATGGCGCCGCCCAGGCGGTGCCCGGGCCGCTGTTCACCTTCGCGGCGTATCTCGGCACCGAGATGGGGGCGTTGTCCGTGCCGCTGCTGGGCGCGGCCTTGGCGCTCATCATGATCTTCCTGCCGGGGCTCGCATTGCTGGTGGCCGTGCTGCCCTTCTGGAACGGTTTCAGGCGCCTGGAACGCGTGCAGGCATTGATGCGAGGCGCGAATGCCGCCGTGGTGGGCATTCTGGGGGCCGCTCTCTACCAGCCGGTGTGGACCAGCGTGGTGGTCGGGCCGCACGAATTTGCATTGGCCCTGGTGGGCTTTCTGCTCTTGAGCGTCTGGAAATGGCCGGCCTGGGCGGTCGTGGCCATCCTGGCGCTCGGGGGGATCGTCATTACGCTGTCGTGAGTGCGCGCGGACGTGAAGGTAAGCGACGATTCGAGCCGACGTCGTGGCGTCGGCTCGGCCATCGCTTGCGACAGGCGGGGCCTTACGCCTCGCTGTCGGCCGGCTGGCGGCGCGGATCCCGCCCCAGCGGATGCGGCTCGCCGCGCTGCTTGGCGAGCTCGATCTGACGCTGGCGTTCGCGGGCACTGGCGCGCGTCTTCTCCGGCAGGCTGTCCCAGCAATGCGGGCAGCTCACGCCGGGCTCGTATTTCTCGGAGGCCATGTCGGCCTCGGAGATCGGCCGGCGACAGGCGTGGCATTGGTCGTATTCGCCTTCGGCGAGATCGTGGCGCACGGTCACGCGGTTGTCGAACACGAAGCATTCGCCCTGCCAGCGCGACTGCGACTCGGGCACCTTCTCCAGATAGTTCAGAATGCCGCCCTTGAGGTGATACACCTCCTCGAAGCCTGCATTCAGCATGAAACTGGAGGCTTTCTCGCAGCGAATCCCGCCGGTGCAGAACATCGCCACCTTCTTGTGCTTGGCGGGGTCGTAGTGCGCCTTCACGTAGTCGGGAAACTCGCGGAACGTCTTGGTCTTCGGGTCGATGGCGCCTTCGAACGAGCCGATTTCCACTTCGTAATCGTTGCGCGTGTCGATGACCAGGACCTCGGGATCGGCGATGACGTCGTTCCAGTCCTCGGGTTCGACATAGGTGCCGACTTTCTGGTTGGGATCCACCCCCTCGACGCCGAGAGTGACGATCTCGCGCTTGAGCTTGACCTTGGTGCGATAGAAAGGATGCGCGTCGCAGTAGGATTCCTTGTGGTCGACCGCGGCCAGGCGCGGGTCGGCGCGCAGCCAGGCAAGCAGCGCATCGATGCTCTCGCGCGTGCCTGAGACGGTGCCGTTGATGCCCTCAAAGGCGAGCAGCAGCGTGCCTTTCACGTCGTGGGCACGCATCGTCTCGAGCAGGGGCTCGCGCAGGGCTTCGTAATCGTCGAGAGTGACGAACTGATAGAGCGCCGCCACCACGATGGGCGGCGTGTCGTGCGAATCGGTCATGTCTGTCTCCTGGTAATCGTCCCCGTAAAGGACGGACCGGTAAGGTTCGGCAATGGGCCGAGGCGCGTATTTTACGCATTCCAGGAGGGGGATGCATCTGTGGCAGGATGCCGCTCTCGATGATCATCGAAACGCATACAAAAACCGTCAGGTAAGGAGAATACGATGCCCGAATTCAAGCCATCGTCTGTGGAAAAAGGCATACCGCTGTCACGTCCGGCGCATCTGCTGCGAGATGTGCCGCTGCCGGCGGCGGTGGTCTTCGAATCGCCGCTGACCCACAACCTGGCGTGGATGCAGCGCTTCGCCGACGAGCACGGCGCCAAGTTGGCGCCGCACGGGAAAACCACCATGGCCCCGGTGTTGTTCAAGCGACAGATCGAGGCGGGCGCCTGGGGAATCACGTTGGCGACGGCGGTACAGACGGTGACGGCGCATGCTCACGGCATCGAACGTGTGTTGATGGCCAATCAATTGGTTGGCCATCCCAATATGACGCTGGTGGCGGATGCCATCGAGGCAGGGATGGAGTTCTACTGTGTGGTGGACGGTGTCGATAACGTGCGCGATTTGGGGGTATTCTTCGCCGAAAGGAACCTGACACTGAACGTGCTGATCGAGCTGGGTGTCGACGGTGGCCGCTGCGGTTGCCGCACCGCCGAACAGGTCGAGACGCTGGTGGCGGCGATCGCCGAGCAACCAGCGCTGGCGCTGGTCGGCATCGAAGGTTACGAGGGCATGATCGCCGGTGGCAATGAAGTCGCTGCCGTGCGTGCCTACGGCGAGCGATTGGTCGAGACCGTCCGCACGTTGCAGGACAGTGGCGTACTTCAACGCGAGGCGCCGATCGTCACGGCCTCCGGCTCCAAGTGGTTCGACCTGATCGCGGAGACGTTCGATAGGGCGGAGCTGCGCGAGCACTACACGCCGGTTCTGAGGCCGGGCTGCTACGTGGTGCACGATCACAAGCTCTATGCCGGCGCGATGGAGGCGATCAAGGCGCGCGATCCCGATCTGGAGGGCGAGCTGCGCCCGGCGCTGGAAGTCTTTGCCCATGTCCAGTCGCTGCCCGAGCCGGGCCTGGCGATCATCGCGCTGGGCAAGCGCGATATCGGTCACGAGCCGGATCTGCCATTGCCGCTACGCCGCTATCCACGGGAGGCGGGAGATGCGGTGAGCGTGGACGTCAGCGGTTGGCGCACGACGCACATCATGGATCAGCATGCGTTTCTCGAGATTCCCGAGCACGCCAATATCGCGGTAGGCGATGTGCTGGCCTTCGGTACCTCTCATCCGTGTCTGACGTTCGACAAGTGGCGGCGCGTATTGTGTGTCGATGAGTCGCTGGCAGTGACGGAGGTGATGACGACGTACTTTTAATGACGCAGGCATGCACCATGCGAAATGGCGATTAGACGTAAGGCGGGTATGCGTGCGATATGCTAATATGCTTGCCCGCTTAATGAATTCGTCCACCGGTGGTATTTCGCCTTCCGGTAGACCCGACCTGTCGATATCGCCATGACCCATCGCTACCTTCCTGCTTCCTTGCTGCTTGGCGCCTTGAGCGCTTCCGGCGTCGCGTTCGCCCAAACGACTTCGCCAGAGGTAATGGAGGTGACGGCGCCGCGTCTCGATCGCGAGCTCTATGCCACACCCGCCGCCGTTTCCGTGGTCGACCACGATAGCATCGCGCAAGGCCAGCAGCGTGTTCGGCTCGACGAGTCGCTGGTGACCGTGCCCGGGGTGTTCTTGCAAAACCGTGACAACTTCGCCCAGGGCGAGCGCCTGGCGATTCGCGGCTTCGGCGCGCGGGCGCCGTTCGGTGTGCGCGGGGTCACGGTGATGACCGACGGCATTCCTTACACATTGCCCGATGGGCAGGCACAACTGGATGCCATCGACCTCGACAGCGCCGAGCGGATCGAGGTGATTCGCGGGCCGTCGTCGGTGCTTTACGGTAATGCGGCAGGGGGCGTTCTCAGTGTGACCACGGCCGATGGTCGCGATGATCAGAAGACCCGCCTGGGCGCCGAGATCGGCAGCGACGGCTACCAGAAATATCGCTTCAGCGATGGCGGCGTGAACGGCCCCTGGTCGCACCATGTGAGTGTGTCGGCGCTGAACTTCGACGGGTATCGCGAGCAGAGCCAGGTCGAGAAGTATCACTTGAATGCCAAGGTGCGTCGCGAGCTGGGCAATGACCGGGCACTGACGGCCATCGTCAACTTGCTGGACAACCCGCGCTCCGAGGACCCGGGGGCGCTGAAAGAATCGGAAGTGGATGAAGATCGCCAAGGGGCTGCTCCAAACTCGCTTGCCTTGGATGCCGGACAGAACGTCGACCAGCAAGTGCTGGGCCTGCAGTACGAGGATCTATCCGCGGGGCCGGGCGAGCTGTACGTCAAGGGCTTCTATTTGCAGCGTGACTTCGAACAGCAACTACCTTACGAGGGTGACAGCCGCATCAACTATCAGCGTGATTATTACGGTGCCAGTGCCGAATACCATCAGGACCTGCTGCTGGGTGAGCTGCCGCTGCGTTATGTCGTGGGGGTCGACGCGGCCCGCCAGGAAGACGATCGGGATCGCCACAATGTTGATGCGGTGAACGGCGTCACCGGTCGCGCGGGCGATGAGATGCAGACGGCCACGTCACTGGGACTGTTCGCCCAAGGGGATCTGGATCTCACCGACAAGTTGACGCTATCGCTGGGGACCCGCTACGACCGCGTCGACTTCGATATCGACGATGACTTCATTACACCGAATAACGGTGATGACAGTGGGCAGAAAAACTATCGTGAATGGAGCGGCTCGGCCGGCTTGAGCTACCGGTATCTGCCGACGCACCAAGTTTATGCCAACATCAGCACATCTTTTGAAACACCCACATTCTCTGAGTTTGCCAACCCTTCCGGTGCGGGTGGCTTTAATCCGAGCGTCGAGCCGCAGAAGGCATTAAGTCGTGAAATCGGGCTGCGAGGCAATTTCGACAATGGCGTGGATTACGATCTGGCGCTGTTCTCGATTCGGACTAGAAATGAACTTGTTCCCTATCAGATTGAAGGGGATCCGAATGAGCGCACCTACTATCGCAATGCCGGTGATTCCTCGCGGGATGGTATCGAGCTGGCGCTGGGCTGGCAGATGACGCCGAGCTGGCGTCTCGACAGCGCCTTGACGCTGGCCAGTTACGAATTCGACGAATACGACACCCAGGATGGTAACTACGGGGGCAACCGCATCCCCGGCCTGCCGGAGCAGACCTGGATGAACCAACTGACCTGGCAGGGCTTCGACGAGCGCTTCGCGACGCTCGAGACGCAGTATATCGGCGATATGGTGGCGGATGACGCCAACGACGTGGAAGTCGACGACTACTGGTTGGTCAATCTGCGCGTCGGTGATGGCTGGCATCTGGGCGGCGATACTTTGCTCAAGGGCTACGTGGGCATGCGTAATCTCTTCGACCGCGAGCATTTCGCCAATGTGCGTCTCAACGGCAGCTATGGACGTTATTATGAGCCGGCGCCGGGGCGGACCGTCTACGCTGGTATGGAAGTCGCGTTCTAGGCGCGTCGCATCAATCGCTCACTGGTCGATGGCATCGGCCGGTGGGCTCGGGATCGATAAGCGATAAAAGAGGGAACTCATGCGTTATCTATTGGCAATGGCAGGCGCTGTGCTGCTGATGGCGGGAATCGCCGGCTGCACGGTCAATACCTATGACGACGGTCAGCGCGAGGTCAAGACCGGCGTGCCACAGACCGGTCCGACCAGCAACCCGGCGGATGTCTCGCGTTCCAACGAAACGCCGTGAGGCCGCGATAGGGAAGGCGCTGAATCTAGCAGGCCACAAACGCAACATGGCCCCTCAAATGAGGGGCCATGTTGCATTGGGTCAGGGCGTGCGGCCGTGCCGTCTGGCAGGTACAGGGATGTTTGCACGGCCGGTGCTCTTTTTCACTAGCGTTTATAGCTTAAAGAGGGATCGTTAGTTTCTTGTGTGTAGGCTGAGTTATCCGTTTCAGATACCTTTTGGTAGACAATCTTGAAGCCAGCCAACGCCATGGCGATGGAGATTATCGGCACGCTGTAGTTCAGCACGGCGTATGGAGCGTATGACCAGGCGCTTATACCCAGTGCGCTATAAATGAAGATGGCATCGGTGCTCCAGGGCACCAGAGGGGAAGTTATCGTGCCGCCGTCTTCCAAAGCACGGGAAAGGTTCTTGGGGTGCAGCTTCTTGTCGCGAAAGGACTGGGCATACATTCTTCCCGGAATAATGATGGAAATGTACTGTTCGGCGGTGACCACGTTGGTCA
>NZ_JAKGAK010000025.1 GCF_023061185.1 Chromohalobacter beijerinckii | reverse complement strand
TTTCGAAGCTGGGGTTTTATCGTTTATGGGGCTGAAAAAACAACGCGTTTGATGCTGTCGAATGAAAAACTACTACGTCGAGTATCGTCACAGCGCTCATAAAACTCACCCATATTGCGTATGTACGTTATATTCCTCCCCCTTTGGTCGTGTCGCCCCATGATTCGCTTGATGCGTAGGGGAGGCCATCGCATCATCGATAAAGAATCGCGACGATAACCAACAAATATCCGCAGTGCCTTCTGTCGAATTGGGAAGCAGCGGCAGGGAGCGTCTCCCACTATGACGATGAATCATACGACAGTGGCCGTCATCGATGACGACGCCGAAATTCGTGAGCTGTTGCAAACTTACCTCGAGCGACATGGCTTCAAGGTCGTATTGGGGGAAGACGGCGATGCCTTACCTACCTTGATACGCGATGAAGATCCCGATTTACTGATACTCGACATCATGATGCCGGGAGAAGATGGATTGTCGCTTTGTCGCGATCTTCGCCGGCATAGCAGCTTGCCCATCATCATGCTGACCGCGAGTGTGGATGAAACCGACCGTATTCTCGGACTCGAACTAGGAGCCGACGACTATTTGGCCAAGCCGTTCAATCCGCGTGAACTACTGGCACGCGTCAAGGCGATCTTGCGCCGCGTCAAACCATTACCAGCCGCGGCCACACGCATCGTCCGATTCGGGCCCTGGTCGCTCGATAGGATTACGCGTGAGTTGATCGACGATGCGGGTAACCGAAGTCATCTATCGGGAGCGGATTATCAACTGCTGGGTGTATTTCTGGATCATCCTGAGCAGGTGCTGTCCCGCGAGCGCTTGTTCGACCTTAGCCGGGGACGCCGAGCGCCGCCCTTGGATCGCTCCATCGATGTACACGTCTGCCGCTTGCGTCAGCGCCTGGGAGAAGATGCCCAGCATTCGCAATTGATCCGCACCGTGCGCGGAGCAGGTTATGTCCTGGCAGCCCCCGTGGAATCGGTGATGTGAAGCGGTGGTGGCGTCCGCGAACCCTCAGGGGCCGTTTCGTATTGATCATGCTGCTGGGCGTGTTAGGTGCGCAGATTGCCAGCTACGGGATCTGGAGTTGGCAGGAAAACCGTGAGCGCCTGGTGAGGCTCGATACTCTGTCGCGTCATCTAGCCGAAAGTTTGGCCGCCACCGTACGTTATTTCAGTTCGTTGCCATATGAGTATCGGCACATCGTGCTCGATCAATTGCGCGATATGGGCGGGACTCGCTTCTTCGTCAGCGTCAACGATCACCGCATCGCCTTGCCGAGTACGAGTGGGGGCAACGCACGTGAGATGGTGGCCGCTAATTTGCGAGATGGGCTCGAGCAAGAGCTTGGGCAACGCGAGATGTACATCGGGTTTTCACAGCCCGGCGACCTGCGTGTATTCAATAATGAAGTTCCCCTTGCGGAGCTTCCCGCACATTGGGCGCACCGCAGCTTGGCGATCACACCGTTGTCGACGCCTATTCTCATCGTGCAAATGCCTCTCGAAGGGGGCAATTGGTTATTCGTCGCGACTTCCCTTCCCATGGCGGAGTCCCTGGAAGATGCCACTTGGTTATCCGGGGATCGACTTTTCGTCTCCATGGCCGTCTTGCTGACGGTCATCATGTTGTCGTTATGGGGAATACGCAGGTCGACGCGGCCGCTCTCGATCCTGGCCAAAGCGGCAAGACGTCTGGGAGACGATCTGGAATCGCCACCGCTTGCTGAACGCGGGCCACGTGAATTGCGTGATACTGCGATGGCGTTCAATCGCATGAGTGAACGGATCCGCCATCAGGTCGAGGAGCGCGAACGCTTGTTTTCCGCTATTTCGCATGATCTCAAAACCCCTATCACACGCTTACGCCTGCGTGCCGAGATGCTCGACTCACCCGCTCAGCGTGAGGCTTTCATACGCTCCTTGGATGAAATGGATCAGTTGGTGAAAGGGGCCTTGGCTTCGGTGAAAGGGTTGGATCTCCATGAGACGGCCTCTGCGATCGACATAGACGCGCTGGTGAAAGATCTCATGGAGGAGCTTGCCGTGCATGAAGGTGCTTCGATCCACCTTGAAGGGCATGCGGGATGGCTGTCGGCGAAGCCCTTGGCACTCAAGCGTTGTCTGGCCAATCTCATAGAGAACGCCATTTTTTATGCGCAGCATGTGGATATCGCACTTCACCGGGATTACGAGCATATTGTCATCGGCATCAGTGACGATGGGCCGGGTATTCCCCAGGCACAGCGGGAACGTGTCTTCGAGCCTTTCGTGCGGCTCGAGCCTTCACGGAGTCGTCACACGGGGGGCAGTGGTCTGGGGCTTGCCATTGCTCGGCATATCGTGCGAGCCCACGGTGGGGAGATCTACTTGAAGGAATCCATTGCCGGAGGATTGAACGTCCGGCTAAGCCTACCC
The DNA here is from genome assembly GCF_023061185.1 of Chromohalobacter beijerinckii. Classification (GTDB taxonomy): domain Bacteria; phylum Pseudomonadota; class Gammaproteobacteria; order Pseudomonadales; family Halomonadaceae; genus Chromohalobacter; species Chromohalobacter beijerinckii. Next base: position 37,442 of record NZ_JAKGAK010000025.1, on the reverse strand, counting down.
TTGGCGCATTGAGTTCCCTAGATGTGGCTGAGTTGAATATTACAGAGCTGCAATATGTCGCCAAGACTTTGTAAGACTCGGTAACCCAAACGCATGTTGGCATACGCTACGCTCGAACCCAGGGATCGGGGGCGTTCGATCCGCTGGCTCATGGTCGCCAACAAGGGACTGACGTAATAACGATAACAGTCACGGATTGCGCCATTCATTCGAGCGTGAACAGTGCTGGGCATGACCGCCCTTTGGGCCTTCTTTCTCTCTTCCTTGCCCCGTCGACGCTTCGCTGGCCGCTCCCGAAACTGGTAAGACACGGGGCATCCCCTCGTGATTAGCGACCCATGTCGCGATAACAACCATAAGGAGTTACGCCATGAAAACGATCCATGCGCTTGCCGCAGGTGCTCTGCTGGCTGCTGCCGTGGGACAGGCCAATGCCGCTGAAATCGAAGTCCTCCATTGGTGGACCTCGGGAGGCGAAGCCAAGGCCGCCAATCTGCTCAAGGAAAAACTCGAGGCCAAGGGCCACACCTGGAAAGACTTCGCGGTTGCCGGCGGCGCGGGCGATAGCGCCATGACGGTGCTCAAATCGCGTGCGATTTCGGGAAACCCACCGGCGGTAGCGCAAATCAAGGGGCCTTTGATTAAAGAGTGGGGCGACATGGGGTTCCTCGGTAACATCGATAAAGCTGCCGAAGCCGATGGGTGGGACGACTTCCTTCCCGAGGAAATCGCCGCCGCCGATAAAGTCGACGGTCACTATGCCGCAGTCCCCGTCAATATTCATCGCATCAACTGGATCTGGGCCAACCCCGAGGTTCTAGAAGATTCGGGCGTTGATCATGTGCCGCAGACATGGGACGAGTTCTTTGACGCCGCCGACAAGATTCGTGAGGCGGGCTACATTCCTCTCGCTCACGGTGGCCAGCCCTGGCAGGATGCGACCGTTTTCGAAGTGGTCATGATGGGGATCGGGGGTGGCGATTTCTATCGCAAGGCGTTCGTCGACCTGGACCCTGAGGCGCTTACCAGCGACACCATGATCAAAGCGCTCAAGACCTTCAAGAAGCTACGCGGCACGATGGATGACAACATCGCCGGCCGTGACTGGAACATCGCTACATCGATGGTCATCAATGGCAAAGCGGCCATGCAGATCATGGGCGACTGGGCCAAGGGAGAGTTCACCGCTGCGGGCATGACGCCGGGCGAGGACTACGAATGCGTTGCCCCGCCGATGACCGAAAGCATGTTCTCCTACAACACCGATAGCCTGGCCATGTTCGATGTCGACGACGAAGGTAAGCAACAGGCCCAACTGGACCTGGCGAGTATCGTTCTGTCGAAGGATTTCCAGGTTCAGTTCAACCAAGCCAAAGGGTCGATTCCGGTTCGTTTGGACGTCTCCCTCGACGATTTCGATGCCTGCGCCAAGGCTTCGCGTGAGGCCTTCGATGTCGCCATGGACGAAGATGCGCTGGTGCCCAGTCTGGCACATGGCATGGCAGTGTCGGATAGCCAGCAAGGTGCGGTGTTCGATGTCATCACCAACTTCTTCAATGATCCTGACATGAAGGCCGAAACCGCCTCAGAGCGACTGGTCAGCGCCGTACGCGCGGCCGAGTGAGGTGAGTCGTTGCTCGCTGCCGAGGCTTGAGTCGGTAGCGAGCAATTGTGTCTGTCAAAAGGATATCGTCGATGCCATCAAATGTATCTGCGCCTGCTACCGGCGAGCGACGACACCGTCGCTCTCTGGCGGGCCATATTGAACGTGTATTGCCCCGTCTGGTCGTCGCTCCCTCGCTCGGGGTGGCGTTGTTTTTCGTCTATGGCTACATGCTCTGGACGTTTCTGCTGTCATTGACCAACTCGCGGATGTTGCCGCAATACGATTTCGTGGGTTTCGCGCAGTACGCGCGACTTTTTGCCAATGAACGCTGGCACGTGGCGGCTACTAACCTGGTGGTGTTCGGTGGCTTGTTCATCGTGAGCTGTCTGGTGATAGGGCTACTGCTAGCGGTTTTTCTCGATCAACGTATTCGACAGGAAGGTGCGCTGCGCACGGTTTATCTCTACCCGATGGCGCTTTCCTTGATCGTGACGGGGGTCGTCTGGCGCTGGTTGCTCAATCCGGGGCTGGGTATCCAGGCCATGGTACGTGGCTGGGGATTCGAAGACTTCACCTTCAACTGGCTCGTCGATAGCGACATGGCGATTTACACCTTGGTGATTGCCGCCGTATGGCAAGCGTCCGGGTTCGTAATGGCCTTGTTCCTGGCCGGTCTCAGGAGTATCGACGATAGCCTCTTTCAGGCAGCAGCGCTGGATGGCGCCAGTTTGCCGCGTATCTACACACGTATCGTCTTGCCGAGCCTGCGTCCCGTAGTGTTCAGCGCCGTGATGATTCTCGCCCATATCGCCATCAAGAGTTTCGATCTTGTCATGGCGCTGACGGGCGGCGGCCCCGGCTATGCGACCGACCTGCCCGCCACCTTCATGTACGCGCACACCTTTACACGGGGGCAGATCGGTCTAGGGTCGGCGAGCGCGATCATGATGCTGTGCGGCGTATTGGCGATCCTGGTGCCGTATCTGTATTCCGAATTGCGAGGGCAGCGACATGGCTAACATGGTACGTCGACACACGACCTCGGCACGACTATGGCGAGCCGGGCTATATACGCTGCTGATCGTGGCGGCGTTGGTGTATCTATTGCCGCTCGTGGTAATGCTTCTGACATCGCTGAAACCTCTGGATGACATTCGTGCCGGCGGCCTCTTATCGCTGCCCAGCACGATTTCCTTCGAAGCCTGGAGCAAGGCGTGGAGCTCGGCTTGTACAGGCATGCGCTGTGATGGCATGTCGGGATACTTCCTCAACTCGATAGCCATCGTCGTCCCCGCTGTGGCGATTTCTTCTTTTGTAGGCGCGCTTAATGGTTACGTGTTGACCAAATGGCGTTTTCGGGGCGCGAACCTATGTTTTGCCCTACTGCTCTTCGGCTGCTTCGTGCCGTTCCAAGTGGTGCTCATGCCCATGGCGAGGACGTTGGGCTGGCTGGGGCTAGCGAGTTCCACCAGTGGCTTGGTGCTTGTGCATGTGGTGTATGGCATCGCGTTCACCACGCTTTTTTTCCGTAACTATTACGTGTCGATACCCGATGAAATGATCGCTGCCGCCAAGCTAGACGGCGCGGGTTTCTGGCGTATTTTCTGGCGCATTCTGCTGCCGGTATCGGGTCCCATCATCACCGTGACGGTCATCTGGCAATTCACCCAGATCTGGAATGATTTCTTGTTTGGGGTGTCGTTCGCGGGCTTCGACTCGCAGCCGGTGACGGTGGCACTCAACAATATGGTCAACACCTCCACCGGCGTTAAGGAGTACAACGTCGACATGGCAGCGGCCATGATCGCCGCCTTGCCGACATTGGTGGTGTATGTGCTGGCCGGAAAATATTTCGTGCGCGGGTTGACCGCGGGATCCGTCAAGGGTTGATTACAGAGGTCATTATGTCCGCTTTGAACATCCGTCACGTCAACAAGACGTTCGGTAGCACGCAGGTACTCAAGGATATCTCCCTGGCGATCGATTCCGGGGAATTCCTGATCCTGGTCGGCCCCTCGGGCTGCGGGAAATCGACATTGATGAACACCATCGCCGGGCTCGAGCCCGTCACCAGTGGCGAAATACGCATCGGTGATGAAGACGTGACCTGGCATACGCCGTCCGAGCGCGATATCGCCATGGTGTTTCAGTCCTATGCGCTCTATCCGAGCATGAACGTGCGGCAGAACATTTCCTTCGGGTTGGAGATGCGCAAGATGCCCAAGGCCCAGCGCGAAGAGGCGGTCTCGCGCGTGGCTGAGCTGTTGCAAATCACGCCGCTGCTTGACCGTAAGCCTTCACAACTATCGGGTGGGCAGCGCCAGCGCGTGGCCATGGGCCGCGCCTTGGCGCGCGAGCCGCAGATCTATCTGTTCGACGAACCGCTCTCGAACCTGGATGCCAAGCTGCGCGTGGAAATGCGTACCGAGATCAAGAAATTGCATCAGCGTCTCGGGACCACCATCGTCTATGTCACACACGACCAGATCGAGGCCATGACGCTGGCCGATCGAATTGCGGTGATGCGCGACGGAGAAATCTTGCAGTTAGGTACGCCCCATGAGGTGTATAACGATCCAGTGGACATGTTCGTGGCAGGCTTCATGGGCTCGCCATCGATGAACTTCCTGTCCGTCACGCTCGTGAGTCAGGCAAGCGGTTATGCCTTGCAAGTCCACGATGAGGAACAAGGCGGGACGGCGTTGACGTTGCCATGGCCGGTAGAGCGTGGCACGCAGGAACTATCGGCTCGCGTCGGTGAGCACCTGATCCTGGGGCTGCGACCCGAGCATTTTCTCGAAGACGACGCCATACAAGAAACGTCAGGTGAAGGCACGCGGCTCGAGGTGACGGCGACAGTAGTCGAGCCGACCGGTGCGGATACCTTGCTGCAAGCGTGGCTGGGTGGCAATGAGGTAACGGCTCGCCTCGGTCCGAAGAGTCGCGTAGTGGCGGGAGACCGTGTCGCATTGCGCGCCGACTTGAGTCGCGCCGTCTTGTTCGATGAAAAGACTCAGCGGCGCTTAGCGTAGTATGTAGCATAGTATGGCGTCAGACGCGCGTGGTACGGTCAGAGACGCAACAGGACGCGGGGCATGATTGCTTGCCTCGCGTACTCTCCGCTCGTTAGACTGCCGGCCCGCCGATTCTGGAGTCCAACATGGCCGTCTGTCCGCACGAGTGGCTACTCTATTGCCGTCCCGGTTTCGAGAAGGACCTGAGCGCCGAACTCTCGGACAAGGTCGCCGACATGGGGCAGGTGGGATACCCCATCGCGGCGCCGGGCAGCGGCCATGTGCGTTTCGTGCTCGGCCCCTCTACACCTGCCAATGACGTGCATCGTCGCCTACCGCTCGAGGCTCTGGTGTTCGCGCGACAATCGCTGGTGGCGTTTCCGCCCCTGGAAGACTTGCCGCGCGACGACCGGCTGACGGCGATCATCGAACTCGTCGTCGCCAGCGGCTGGTCGTTCGAATCGGTCTGGCAGGAAACGCCGGATACCAACGAAGAGAAGGCGCTGGCCGGTTTGATGAAAGCCTTGAGCAAACCGTTGGAAAGCACGCTCAAAAAGCGCGGTGCGCTGCGTCGTAAGGCGGGTGGCCGGCGCTTGCATCTATTCTGGACGGCAGGGGATCGTGTCCAGCTGGCGATCAGCTTCCCTGGTAACCGTGCCGAGCATCTCGGCGGCATATGGCGCCTGAAGTTCCCGCGTGAAGCGCCGAGTCGCTCGACCCTCAAGCTCGAAGAAGCCTGGCATGTCTTCGTACCGCGTGACGCCTGGCCGGCGCGCCTCAACGATGCCATGCAGGCGGCCGATCTCGGCGCCGCACCCGGAGGCTGGACCTATCAGCTCGTGCGCCAAGGCATGTATGTCTATGCCATCGACAATGGCCCCATGGACGCGACGCTGATGGCCACGGGGCAAGTCGAGCACTTGCGCGAGGATGCCTTCGTCTGGGAGCCCCCGATGCGCCTAGACTGGTTAGTGTGCGACATCGTCGATAAACCCATGCGCGTCATCGACATGGTGGAGCGCTGGTTGATCAAGCAGTGGTGCCGTGAAGCGATCTTCAACCTGAAACTGCCCATGAAGAAGCGCTGGGAAGAAGTGGCACGTTGCCTGGCACGCCTTGAGGATAGCCTGCATCGAGCCGGTGTGCGGGCACGGATACGCGCTCGACACCTTTACCACGATCGCGAGGAAGTGACCGTGCATGTGTACTTGCAGGATTGAGGTCGCCACGGCGATAGCGCATCATCGAACCTGAGCGAACACGAGGTTACGTCATTTATGTCCGATCCCGATACGTCCCTGCCCACGCCGGATGCCGTGCTGGATACATCTGGCCTGTATTGTCCCGAACCGATCATGATGATGCACAATCAGGTACGGGACATGAACGTTGGCCAACTTCTGGAAGTCATCGCCACGGACCCCGCCACGACGCGCGACGTCCCCAAGTTCTGTACCTTCCTGGGCCATGAACTCGTCGCCCAGTCGCAGGAAGAAGACGAGCGTTATCGCTATGTCATTCGTCTAGCGTGACGCCCTTCTCCGTCAAGACGATGAGGAAGGCGTCGTCATCACGGCGAGGGCCTCCATTGTGGTGGGGTCCTGTTGCTTGATCTGATTGGCGATATGACGCTGGAAGTAATACACCGTCGCATGGCGGCTATGGCCGGCATAGAGGCAGGCATCGCCAGCCACGATCGGCGTCTGCTCGACACGTTTCTCGTCGACGAGTAGCGATTCCATGTTGCCGTCGTTGTACAAGCGCCAGCCAAATACCTGCTTGAGTTGCCAGCTCTCCCCGTCGCTGGCGAGGCACAGCGCATGCGTACCCTGGGTATCGGGCAACTGCTGTATCAGGGTCGGTGCCGACGTTTCTTCATAATCGAAATACGCGGCGGCGTGTTCCAGTTCATAGACTTTATGCTCGGGCGGTGTGTGGAAGATCTCTTCCGTTTCGGGATCACGATAGCCGAAAAAGCGCCCATTATCGGGACTGTCCATCTCATGGCAGGCGGTCAGAGTTTCCATCCAGGGCACCAGGAGGCCTACCACCTCGCCGCTTTCGCGGAGTCCCCAGGCCAACAGCGGCATGCCATACAGTGTGTCCGGGTCCGAAGCCAGGTGATACAGCATCTCAAGTCCATCCAGCTCAGGCGCCAAGCGTAGAATGCGGCGCTGGGCCTGACGTCGCTGCCTCATGGTGTCCAGGTCAATGACCCGGGCGGTGCGTGGGGACGAAACGTTACCCATGGCAACCTCCTTGCGCAGCAGTAATAGGCCAAGACCTCACTTCACTATTAGCACAGGCCAACGTGGAAAGTTAAGCACCGAGGTCGTGTTTTTTCGGTTACTACACGTCACGCCCCCGAACGGCCAAGCCGAACGGGGGCGTGTGGAGGTGGCACGATCCCCGCAAATCAGCGCGGCGTGGCGGTAGACGTGCCATTACGAGTGCGTTGCATAGCGAACAGTCCCACGCCGATCATCAGGCCGATGATATCGGTGTAGATGCCGCCATAAATCATGCACAGCGCACCTATCAGCATCACCAGGCGCTGCCACGCCTTGACCGGTCCGAAGAACCACGCTTGCACGGTGGCTGACAGCAGCACGATGCCGAGTGTCGCAGTGACACCGACACGCAGGATCTGTAGCCACGAGCCCTCCATCAGCATGGCTGGGCTGTAGAAGAACATGAACGGCACGATGAAGGCCGCCAGGCCAATCTTGAACGAGGCCACGGAGGTTCCCATGGCGTTGTCGCCCGAGATTCCCGCTGCCGCGTAGGACGCTAGCGCCACCGGCGGTGTGATGGCCGAGACGACCGCGAAATAGAACACGAAGAAGTGCGCCACCAGTGGCTGAATGCCGATGTCGATCAAGCCGGGAGCCACCACGGATGCCGCGACGGCGTAAGCAGCGGTGGTCGGCATGCCCATGCCCAGCAGGATACTGATGCACATGGCGAAGAGTAGCGCCAACAATTGACTGACGCCGGCCAGGCCGAGCAGCAACGACGAGAAGCGGGCTCCAACCCCTGTCAGCGCGATCACGCCGACGATCAGCCCGGCACAGGCGCACACGGCGATGATCTGAATCGACATCGTCCCGGCCAGCTGCAGTGCCTTGAGGATGGCGCGTATTCCCATCTTGTTAGGCGAGACCCAGCTCACCACGGCGGCGGATGCCGTCGCTAGCGTGCCCGCGCGAATCACCGAGTAACCCATGAACAGCGCCGCGATCAGAATGATGATCGGCGCGAACAGGTAGACGTGTTTGACGAGTTTCGAGAAACGCGGGATCTCGTCCTTGCGCATGCCGTGCATGCCTTTACGAGCGGCCTCGAAATCGACCATGAAATAAACCGAGGCGAAATACAGAATTGCCGGGATCAAGGCAGCGATGGCGATCTCGGTATAAGGGATGCCGGTGATCTCGGCCATGATGAAGGCCCCGGCGCCCATGATCGGGGGCATGATCTGACCGCCAGTGGAAGCGGCTGCCTCGATGGCGCCAGCGCTGCGTGCGGGATAGCCGACTTTCTTCATCAGCGGAATGGTCAGCGAACCGGTGGAGACCACATTGCCGGCGGAGGTGCCGTTGATCATGCCCATCAAACCTGACGCGAAGATCGAGACCTTGGCGGGGCCGCCACGTGCACGGCCGGCGGCGGCAAAGGCGAAGTTGACGAAATAGTCACCGACCTTAGAGGCCTGCAGAAACGCCGCGAAGATAATGAACAAGATGATGTAGGTCGAGGAAACGGCGGTGGTAGGGCCGAGAATGCCGGCATCCGTGTAGACCTGGCTGAAGAATCGACCCACCGAGAGACCCGGGTAGCCGAGAAAGCCTGGAAGATGCGGGCCGACAAAGACATAAACCAAAAAGATCGTGGAGATGATGACCAGCGCGAGACCGGCGACGCGGCGCGTCAATTCCAGAATCAGCAGCGAACCGGCAATGGCCGCGTAGGAAATCCCCATGGGAGCGAATGGCGTGCCGGTGGAGGCGCGTAGCTGACTGTTGAACATCACCAGCAGGTAGCCGGCCACGGCCAGCGAGCAAGCCATCAACACCGCATCCGCTGGCGACAGCCCGTCGCGAACCTGACGATAGCTCCATGACAGTACGATGCCCGCTACGGTGGCCAGCAGCAACGGATAGCCGAAGTGCCAGGCTTCAATCTCGGGGGCGATGCGCATGGCGCCGTCGTTCATCGTTTGGTACATCATCGCCACCCGGACCAAGGCATAGAGCGCAGGGATCAACATGGCATAGCTCAACCAACGCAGCCAAGCACTCGAGCGCGCCTGTGGAGTCTCGGCGAATTGGGTACCAGCGTAGAAGCCATAGCCCAATATCAGGGCACCGGCGATGTGCAAAATACGAAACGACCAAGTCTCGAGAGGGTAGAGGTTGAGCGAGACCAGATGAAACAGTGAATAGACGATGGCCAGGGTGCCGAACAACCACCATTGCCATCCACCGTAGAGACGTCGGTTGGATTCGACGGCGACCTCGTCGACACCGTCGGCATTGACGGACTGGACGACGTCGTCGGCTCCCTCGTCACGGGATTGAGAATGTTGAGACATGAAAACACCCTTGGGTGTGAATAGGATGGCATGCATGCCACCCCGCATCGTGGCGACGCGGGGTGGCGTTTAGCTAAACGACCGACTTAGCGCTTCAGTTTTTCGGGGATGTCGTAGCCATTTTCCTCGTACCAGCGCACCGCACCCGGATGGAAGGGCAGTACGGTGTTGTACTTGAGGTTCTCCGGAACGCTGAACTCGGCGCTGCGGTGGATATCGCGCATCTTGTCGTTGTTTTCCATGCTCAGCTTGGTGATCTCATAGACGAAGTCCTCGGGGAGGTCGCAGCCGGCGATGGTGAAGTTCCACATGGAGACCGCGCGCGCATCGTCTTCGAGGGTCTGGTAGGTATCGGCGGGAATCGAGAATGCCGAGACCGGGAATTCTTCCATCACCTTGGCCTGTTCCTCTTCGGTGAACTCGACGATATTGACGTCGGTTTGCACCTCGAGTTGGCTGACGGCGGGAATCGGAATACCGGCGGCGAAGGCGATGACGTCGATCAGGCCGTCCTGCAATTGTCCGCCCAAATCATTCCAGCCGCCGTTACGACGGTCGAACTCGACACCCAGCGTTTCGAGCATGGCCGGAAAGTAGGTATCCGAGGTGGAAGCCGCTGGGCCGAAACCGATGCTGGCCCCGTCGGGAATATCGGAGATCGACTCGATACCGCTGTCGGCGAGCGTGGTGATGGAAAACGGCGTCTCGTACATTGGGAACAGCGCACAGACATTGTCCATTTTAACGCCCGGCGCCAGTGAGCTCTTGCCGGCCACGGCATCGGCCGCTGGGCCCATGGTGGTCAGGCCAAGAGCCACCTCACCCGTGTGTACCAGGGCCAGGTTCTGGTTGGGGCCACCGGTGACTTCGCCGCCCCCCGAGAGCCCTAGTTCATCGGCGATCATGTTGGCCCAGCCGGAGCCATACACGAAGTAAGTGCCACCCTGGCTGGCGGTGCCCACGGTAAAGTTTTCCGGCCAATCCTCACGGTCGGCTTGTGCCACGGTGGCGAGGCACATGGCCCCCGCGATAGTGGCGGTCAAGGCGTGTGTCTTGATAGACATGGCGAATTCTCCCGATATCGATTGTGGTTATGCGTATCCATTGCCGAGCGATGCTGGGCATCAAACTCGTTAAATACGTACTATCAGGGCAACCGCCATTCCATGTTTTGATTAATCTTTATTTTTCATTAAGTTACGCCACATCTATTCGACGAAGGTGGAAGAGGTGTCGACCTGTCATGGCTGGAAGTCCGCACAAAGTGGCCTACACCTTGTGCGGATTTCCGCACAGAGAGACTGATGCATAGGGGGAAGGAGGGCGATGGGGCTTATTCAAGCGCCGAGAATAGCGCCGCCTCAAGTAAGCGAGGTTACTCCGTCTCGACGATGTGGCGGTAATCCTCAGCCTTCAAGCCGTGTTTTTTCAGTTTGTCGTAAAGTGTCTTGCGAGGCACGCCCAGTCGATCGCATATATCGGTGACGCATCCCTGGTAGCGAACCAGTGCTTGATTGATCACGCTCTTTTCGAACACTTCGACCTGTTGGGCAAGCGGTAAATCGCCATTATCTTTATGCGCGCCTTGAAGTAGCGTCTCGAGGCTATAGTCACAGGTCGCCCCCAGCAACACGTAGCGCTCGGCGACATTGCGTAGCTCGCGGACATTGCCCGGCCAATCGTGGGCCAGCAAGGCAGAAACCCCCTGACTGTCGAGCGGCGGCGCTTCCAGCCCGCTGCGGCTGGCGGAGACGGCAACGAAGTGCTGAAAGAGCAAGGGAATATCCTCGCGGCGCTCGCGTAGCGAGGGAATCGGCAAAGTCACCACATTGAGTCGGTAATAGAGATCCTCGCGAAATTGTCCCGCCTCGGCGGCGAGCTTGAGGTCCGTCTTGGTGGCAGCGATCACGCGTATATCGAGTGTCACCAAGTCATTCGACCCGAGACGCTCCACGGCACGTTCCTGAAGCACACGTAGCAGCTTGACCTGCAGCGACAGCGGCATCGACTCGATTTCGTCGAGGAACACGGTGCCGCCGTTGGCATGTTCGAATTTGCCCACGCGACGTTCCACCGCGCCGGTAAAGGCGCCTTTTTCATGCCCGAATAACTCGGATTCGATGGTGCTTTCCGGCACGGCCCCGCAATTGATGGCGACAAAGGGTTTGCCGCCGCGCGAACTGCGCTCGTGAACGGCGCGTGCGACCAGGTCCTTGCCGGTGCCCGTCTCGCCGTAGAGCAACACATCGGTTTCGACTTGGCTGATACGCTGCACCATCGAGGCGAGTTGCTGAATGGCGGGCGCGCGCCCCACCAGGCGGGGCCCCGGAGTCGATTGCTGCGCCTCGAGTTCAGCCTTCAGGTGACGATTTTCCAGGCTCAGGCGACGCTTCTCGATGCCACGCCGAACGACCTCCACCAGGCGTTCTCCCGCGAAAGGCTTCTCCAAAAAGTCCCAGGCGCCATCGCGCATGGCTTCCACGGCGGTGGAAATATCGCCGTGCCCGGTGATCAATACCACCGGCAAGTCGGGGTCGCGATGGCGGACTTCGCGCAGCAAGGCCATGCCATCCATGCCGGGCATGCGGATGTCACTAACCAGCACGCCTGGGAAGTCCGTACTCAATGCCGCGAGCGCAGATTCCGCGCTTTCATGCACATCGGGCGCATAGCCCGCCAACTCCAATGTCTGGCTGGCGGTGATACGCAGATGGGCCTCATCGTCGACGAGCATGACAGGAATGGCGGACGTTTCATGCATGAGAGCTTTCCTCGGGGCGCGCGGGATCATCGGGATCCGCGATGCGGGGAAGTGTGACACGGAAATGGGCGCCGCCGTCATTATGACCGCTGGCGTCGAGCTGGCCACCGAGATCTTCGATGATGCGTCGCGAGATCGAAAGCCCTAGCCCCAGCCCACTGCCCATGGTCTTCGTGGTATAGAAGGGCTCGAAAATGCGTGTCAAATGCGCTTCGGGAATGCCTGGCCCATTATCGATGACATCCAGATGGACGCATGTAGCTTCGGCGACGATAGCGAGTGTCAGGCGGGGCTCGGGTATCTCGCTCATTGCCTGCAGGGCATTGCCGATGAGATTCACCAGCACCTGTTCGAGCCGTACCGGGTCGGCACGTACCCATGCCTCCTGCGTGGGCCAATGCTGCGCGATGGTGACCTGGCTTTCCTGAATGCGCGATTGAAACAGGCGCAGCGCGTACGCAAAGCAGGGCGTGACGGCCACTGCCGTGAGGTTGTCGCCGCTCTTGCGCGAGAACTGGCGGAGCTGGGCACTGATATCCGCCATACGCTCGGTGAGCTCGAGGACTTGGGCCAGATTGGCGTCGGCGCTCTCGACTCGTTGTCGAGCGATGAAGGCGCGCGCGTTCTCGGTATAGGCGCGAATGGCCGCCAGTGGTTGGTTGAGCTCATGATTGATGCCGGCGGCCAATTGCCCGAGGACGGCGAGCTTGGCGGCTTGAACCAACTCATCCCGTGTGGCGCGTAGACTATCTTCGGCACGTTGGCGCTCCTCGATCTCCGCCGACAGCCGACGGTTGGTGGCGACCAGATCACGGGTTCGGCTTTCTACGTGGCGTTCGAGCTCGTCCCGTGCCTGGGCCAGGGTGTGTCGCTCGCGCTCCGCGAAGCGTTCCCGCTCGCGACGCAAGCGTAGGCGCTGCCAACCGATGCCGACGCCTAGCGCGATGAGCCCGTAGAGCCCGCCGGCCAGCACGGCCGCTAGCCACTGGGCCTGATGGACGGGCGTCAGCGGTTTTTGGATATGAATATGCCAGTCGAAATCGGCCATGGGACGGGCCAGGCTTAGATAGCGTTGCCCGGCGAGCGGGCCCGAGTCGAAGCCCACGAGACGCGTACGGGTATCTCGGCGATGATGTTCACGTAGCCCCGAGGGCGGTAGCGCTGCGTCCCCGTAGCGTCGGGAAGCGGTCACGGCCTGGCGCTGAGCGGTCGTCAACGGCGCCATGGTCGTCAAACGCAACTCGGGATGGCTAGCCATGAAGATGACTCCATCATGATCGGTGACCAGGAGTTCGGCATCCTGCTCGGCCCACCCCGCTTCCACCGTGTCGAGCAGAACCTTGAGCACCATGACGCCATCGGGGCGAGCCTCGGCAGCGGTCTCGTCGAGCCACACCGGTGCCGAGAAATAGTAACCGCGGTCTTGGGATTGCGTGCCCAGCCCATAGAAACTGCCATTTTCGCCGTTCATCGCTTGTTGATAATAGGGGCGAAAATGATAGTTCTGGCCAATGAACGTATCGGGTCGATGCCAGTTACTGGCGGCGATGGTTTCACCGGTGTGGTCGAGCAAATAGATGTCCGACACATTGGCGGTGGCGCGGAAGCGATCCAGTAGCCGGTTCAAAGGCATCGGGTCCTGAGCGTCGGGGTCGCTCAGGAAGCGCTTGACCATTTCGCGCGACGCCAGCAGTTCCGGTAGGTAATCGTGCCGCGACAAATGGCCGACGAGGCTTGCGGCCGACAGACGCAACTCGTTCTCGGCATCTTGACGTAGCGCCTGAAGCGCTTGCTCGCGTGCCAGGCGCGACGTTTGCCACATGCAAAGGATCAAACCGGCGATGACGCCCAGCACCAAGAGTGTGCGCGGGCGTAGCGGGACTGGAAAGCGGCGCTGAAAGGGCATGGGAACGTGCTGACTCGTGGCAAATGACGTGGCGTATCGCGGGGCCACATGGCCACGTTCACATGATGAGCGGCGGTTTGCCTAAAGTTAAGCGCCAGCGCTTAGTCTTTAGTCGCGGTCCCGAGCGAGGAGTCGTCGCTTACCGCCAGGCTACGGCGGGCGCGATGATGCAGACGCCAGCCGAGCAGCAAGGCGGCCACCGTCAGCCCGGCGCACAGCCCCAGCCAATAGCCATGAATCCCGAAGGGCGCGAAATGGCCTTCCCAGCCGCGACCCAGCCAATGGCCGCCTGCCAGGCCGATCAGCCAATATGACAACACCGTGATCAACATGATGATGCGGGTGTCCTTGTAGCCGCGTAGCGCGCCGGCCAGGTTGACCTGGAGTGAGTCGGATATCTGATAGAGCATCGCCAGGGTGACCAGCGACATGGCCAGCGCATGCACCTCCGCGTTCGACGTATAGAGGGCGAGGATGGGCGAGGCCGTCGCCCACAAGATGGCGTCATTGAACAACGCGACCAGCAGACACACGACGATGCCGTTCCAGGCCACGAAGCGTGCCTCGTGCATATCACCGCGCCCCAGCGTGTTACCCACCCTCACGGTGAGTGCCATGCTCAGCGACAACGGCAGCATGAACAGGATCGACGTGTAATTGAGCGCGATCTGGTGGGCGGCGACGACGACTTCCCCCAGGCGTGCCACGAACAAGGCGATCAGGGTGAACAGTGTGACCTCGACGAAGATTGCCACGCCGATGGGCACGCCAACATGCAATAGCTCAAGAATGTCGCTCCGGCGAGGCGGTACCGGCGAATGCCATAGCCTGACCTCACCATATGCGCGTGCTCGCCGCGTATAGATCATCATCGCCAGGCACATCACCCACATGGAAATTGCCGTGGCGATGCCACAGCCCACAGCGCCCAGGGCAGGCAACGCGGCGACCCAGTCGGGGGTGAGAGCACCGAACAGCGAGACGATGCCGGGCCCCCCATAGATCAGCGCGTAGTTGCAGGGAATGTTGAAGCCCAGACCCAGGAGACTGATCCACAAGGCAGGACGGGTATGGTTCATGCCATCGGAGAAGGCGCGCAAGGCTTGATAAAGGCCAATACCCGGCATACCAAACGCCACGCCAGCCAGATAACCGGCGGAAAGCTCGGCCACGTGGCTGGGGACATCCATGAGTCGAAAAATCGGGCCGACGCCGAACCACAGAGCCGCCGCCGAGAGCCCACCCAGCAGCAAGGCGATCCACAGCGCCTGATGGACGTAAGGACGAATAGCCGTCTGGCGCTGGCCTCCTAACAACTGCGCCACGATGGGCGTGAGCCCCATCAGGGCGCCGGTCATGAAAAGCATCAACGGCAGCCACAGGCTGGAGCCGACCGAGACGGCAGCCAAGTCGGTGGCACTGGCACGCCCCGCCATGATGATATCGACCGCGCTCATGCCCGACTGCGCCAATTGCGCGCCGCAGATGGGTAGTGTCAGGCGCATCAAGAGGCGCGATTCACGAAGGCTATGGGCGAACAAGGCCTGTGGCGCGGTCAAATCAGTCCTCCCGGATAGGTAAAAGCGGCATTCTAGCAAGGGTGCGCCGAGGACGCCTTTCTTCTAGCGGCCCCAGGATGCCTTTCATCGTGTGGCAGAGTGCCTATAATGTGCCTCCGCTTTCGAAGGAGGCCGCGTGGAGCATCATATCGACGACGTCATCGCCGTGTTCGACGGCATCTTTGCCGTGCCGTATCGAACATGCCTGGTTAGCGGTGATGATGAGCCCCTGTACTGTCCCGCCGACAGCGAGCACGCCATGCATCGGATCATCTTTGCGCATGGCTTCTTCGCCAGTGCGCTGCATGAAGTCAGTCATTGGTGCATCGCCGGGGAACGTCGCCGTCAGCTCGAGGATTATGGCTACTGGTACGCGCCGGACGGCCGCGATGAGGCGCGGCAACGCGAGTTCGAAAGCGTCGAGATCGCCCCCCAGGCGCTCGAATCGCTGTTCAGCGAGGCGTGCGATCTGCGTTTTAACGTCAGTGTCGATAACCTGGACGGCATCGAGGTCGACCGACACGCCTTCGCCGCACGTGTCGATGCCCGCGCGGCTCGCTATCGCGAGACCGGCCTCCCTCTTCGAGCGGCGGCATTTCGCGATGCATTACATGCCTTCTACCGTCGTGGGCTATCGCGCGAGGCAGCGATCGCCGAGGGTCAGGCTCGCCTCGCGACGTAATGAACACAGCGCTTGCCTGAGCGGCAGCGCCTTTATTTTCTAAGTGATAAGAGATGCGTTTTTCCCTATTGGGGAAGACATGCAAACGTTATGGTCAAAACATATCTGGGAAAGATGCGTGGCGAGCCACTCAAGCGAGCCCGTCCCTGCGTGCGTGACGCCTTGTGGTCATGGGTTGGCGGATTCCTCGGCATGGCAGGTGTGGGACTGCTCAGTGAGGCATTGATAGCTGCCCATAGCTTGCTGCTGATCGGCTCGTTTGGGGCTACCTCGGTGCTGCTTTACGCTGCGCCCGAGAGCCCGCTCGCGCAGCCGCGCAATGTGATTGGCGGAAGTGTGCTATCAGCCTTGGTGGGAGTGGCATGCTTTCAGTTGCTTGGGGCGGGGTGGATCGCAGCGGCGGCGGCGGTCTCGACTGCGATCCTGATAATGCAGCTTACGCATACCCTGCATCCGCCAGGGGGTGCCACGGCATTGATCGCCGTCATTGGCAGTGACGACGTCCATGGATTAGCGTGGCACTTCGCGTTCATTCCCGTGGCGGCGGGTTGCGTGATCATGCTGAGCGTGGCCGTGCTGATCAATAACCTGGCGCGCCATCGGCGTTACCCCTTGCATTGGAGATAACGCCATCGGCGCTATTCTTCGCCGCGCAAGCGCTGGTGCAGATATAGCATGACCTGCACTTCGTGATCGGCGCGCATGGGCTCGAGCCCGAGATCGCCGAACAGTTCGCCCCGGGCGCGCGTCCATTCTCCCGGGCCGAGGTCGGGGTAGAGCGTTTCTGCCGGCGCCAGTTCGACGAAAGGCGTCACCGCGAAGTCCTCGAACAGGCGCGATAGTGCAGCCTCGTCGTCGCCAACCCCCGCAGTATAGAGTGTCACGTTGAAGTGATCGGTCTCCAGCTCGCGCAACACGTCCAGGGGGCTGAGGCCCAGGCTGCGCAGTTCGTCTAGGCTATAGTCGCCGAGTTTGAGGAGATCCTCGTCGAGCCAGTCGTCGTCGGGTTGGATCAGCGCATGCTTGATCTGGCCATCGGGCAGGGCCCAGGAAATGGCGACGGGAAGCGCGTCCTCGTCGCCGGTTTCGATGGTGATGAAACCGGGAAAGTCCATGTCATTGCTCCTCGTCGAGTTGGAAGAATCGGCGTGCTGTGGCCGTCGTTGCGGCGGCCAGCGTCGCCTCGCTTTCACCGCGCCAATGGGCGATCTCACGGACGATCCAAGGCAGCAGTGCCGGTTCGTGACGGCGTCCCTTGAGCTTGGCCGGCAGGTTGCGCGGCAACAAGTACGGGCAATCGGTTTCGACCATCAAGCGCTCGGCAGGAATGTCGCCGACGATCTCGCGCAGATGATGGCCGCGGCGCTCATCGCACAGCCAGCCGGTCAGGCCGATATGCACATCGAGATCCAGGTAGCCATGCAGGGTCTCGCGATCGGCGGTGAAACAATGGATAACGGCGTCGCCGATATCGTCGCGCCAGTGACGCAGGATTTCGCGCATCCGGGGGCCGGCGTCGCGCTCATGCAGAAATAGCGGCAGGCCGCTTTCGACGGCCAGGCCGAGCTGGGCTTCGAGGGCGCGTTCTTGCTCGGCAGGGGTGGAAAAGTTGCGGTTGAAGTCCAGCCCGCATTCGCCTACGGCGACGACCTTGGCATCGGTATGCAACGCCCGCATGGCGCTCTCCAGCGTGGCATCCCAGTGGCTCGCCATATGCGGGTGCAGTCCCGCCGTGGCGTAGAGGCCGTCATGGCGATGCGCCAGAGCGGCGGCTTGTTCACTGTGCGCCATGTCGGTGCCGGTGAGGATCAGGGTCGCTACCTGGGCCGCGTGGGCACGCCCGAGTACGGCGTCGACATCCTTGGCGAAGCTTTCGTGCGTCAGGTTCGCGCCGATGTCGACCAGGGGCGCGGGCGATGTCATGCGCAGCGCGTCAGGTAGCGGATTGGCGTCGTCGTGTGTCACGGAAGATCTCTCCAGCCCAATGAGTCGCGAAAACCCACCATTCTACCCCCGGACCTAGGAGGCGACCATGCGTTACACTAGTGTCTTTACTACGAATGTCTGTCAACGAGGTGGTTACGCGTGACGCTGTTACGTCTGGAACAGGTGCAATTGGCTTACGGCCCCCAGGTCCTGCTGGATCATGCCGAACTCACCTTGGAGAAAGGAGAGCGCTTGGCGCTGGTGGGGCGCAACGGCACGGGCAAATCGACGCTCCTCAAGCTGATTGCCGGTGAGGCGTTGCCCGATGGAGGACACATCTGGCGCGCGCCGGGACTGAAGGTGGGCGTTCTGGCGCAGGAACTGCCGGATGCCAGCGGTAACACCATTTTCGATGTGGTCGCCCAGGGCCTGCCCGAGGCAGGCGCCTTGCTGAGCGCTTATCACCACCTGGTGATGAGCGATTCGCCCGACATGGACGAGCTTGAGCGGCTGCAAACCCAGCTTGAATCGGTGGATGGCTGGTCGTTTCATCAACGCATCGACACCATTCTCTCGCGTCTGGGGCTGCCGGAAGATACCGAAATGGTAAGCCTCTCCGGGGGCTGGCGGCGTCGCGTGGCACTGGCGCGCGCCCTGGTAGCCAACCCGGATGTGCTGTTGCTCGATGAGCCGACCAACCATCTCGACCTGGATACCATTGGCTGGCTGGAAGAGCAGTTGCTCGCCTTCAATGGTTCGGTGCTATTCATTACCCACGACAGGGCCTTCCTGTCGCGACTGGCGACCAATATTCTCGAGCTCGACCGCGGATTACTGGGGCGTTATCCCGGTGATTACGCGGCGTATCAGGAGCAAAAGCAGCATGAGCTTGAGGTCGAAGCGCGAGAGCGCGCCGAATTCGACAAGAAGCTCGCTAAAGAAGAGAGCTGGATTCGTCAGGGCATCAAGGCACGCCGCACGCGCAACGAAGGTCGCGTGCGGGCGCTCGAGAAGATGCGTGGCGAGCGTGCCGAACGTCGTGAGCGCGTGGGCCGCGCGCAGCTCAGCGTCGACAGCGGCGAGCGTACCGGCAAGCGCGTCGTTGAACTCACCGGTGTCAGTCAACGTTTCGGCGACGATTGGGTGGTGCGCGATCTATCGCTTGAAATTCAGCGTGGCGATCGTATTGGCTTCATCGGTCGCAATGGCGCCGGCAAGACCACGTTGCTGAAGATCTTGCTGGGGGAGCTCGAGCCCTCCGAAGGACAAGTACGGATGGGCACCAACCTGAGCGTTGCCTATTTCGATCAGCTGCGTGCCGGGCTCGAACTCGAGAAGACGGTCTACGACAACGTGGCTCAGGGCAGCGACCGCGTTCAGGTGGGTGGCAAGGACAAGCATGTCATGAGCTACCTGCAAGACTTCCTGTTCTCGCCGGACCGCGTTCGTCAGCCGGTCAAGGCCCTCTCGGGCGGGGAATCCAACCGCTTATTGCTGGCGAAGTTGTTCACCCAGCCGGCCAACGTCCTGGTGCTTGACGAACCGACCAACGACTTGGACGTCGAGACACTCGAGTTGCTCGAGGAGTTGCTGCTCGATTTCGACGGTACCCTGCTGCTGGTTTCACACGACCGCGCCTTCATGGACAACGTGGTCACCAGCGTACTGGCCTTCGAGGGCGAAGGTCGCGTTCAGGAGTATGTCGGCGGGTATAGCGACTGGGTGCGTCAGGGCGGCAAGTTGCCCCCGGCGCCTGGCGAGTTCGGCAATGCGGCGAACGTGCTGCCGGCCCGTGAGGCCGAGCCCTCGACGTCCGCGCCCGCCAGTCCTGAACCCAGCAAGAGCGAGGCCTCAACGGCGTCGGCTACGTCCAAGCGGGTCAAGCTTTCCTACAAGTTGCAGCGCGAACTGGATCAACTGCCGGCCACCATCGAGACGTTGGAAGCCGACATCGCCGACTTCGAAGCGGAAGTGGGCGCCCCTGAGTTCTACCAGCAAGATGCTGAGACAGTTACTCGGCGCTTGGAAGCACTGGAGGCCAAGCAAGCCGAGCTGGATGAGGCAATGTCGCGCTGGATGGAACTGGAAGCAATGGCCGAGGGCGAGTAAGTGGCGGCGCGCCGGGCACGTTCGACGTGCCCGGCGCATACGGTCATTCGTCGACTTCCCCGTCTTTCCCCACGCGTACCGCTAGCACATCGCATTGCGCGCCGTGTAGCACGCCGGTAGAGGTCGAACCAAGCAGCAAGGCGAAACCGTGACGCCCGTGCGAGCCCACTACGATCAAGTCGACATTGTGTTCGGCGGCGAAACGATGGATCTCGGTATCCGGCATGCCGACCACGACGTACTGGTTGTCCGCCGAGATCCCGTGAGGATCGGCGATTTCCGCGAGCCGCTGCTTGGCATGATCGTCGAGCTGATCTTGAATGCTGGTCAGATCCATGGGGATATCGCCACCATAGGCGAATCCCAGTGGTTCGAGCGTATGCATGATCGACAGCTTGGCATGGTTGCGTTCGGCGATGGGAATCGCACGCTCGAGTACCTTGCGGGAATCCTTGGTCAGATCGACGGCGACTAAAACGTGCGTGTATTCGTTACTCATGGGGTATCTCCCACCTTGTCGATGAACGCTTCCATTTTAGGCTTGCCGAATCGACGAGACAATGCTTTAGATCAATCGTCTACGGAGACAGGCTTGGAGATCTTTCTATTCTTGGGGCTGGCGGTATTTCTCATCCTTTCGCCAGCCTTGTGGCTCCGGCCGGGGATTCATGAAAAGCGTCGCAGTGCGTTGCGGGTGGCAGCGCGCGAATCGGGCGCAGCGATCCGTGCCGATAAGCCGCCGCTGGAGGCGGTGGACGGCTTGGTAGGGTATCGCTGGCGTTATCCGCAAGCCGCGCCGGGGAGTGATTTCACGCTGGTGCGTGATGCCCACGCCAGTGATCGGTTGCAGGAAGCCATGGAGGGATGGCGTTGGCGCCAGGCACCGTTGCCACCGTTGAGCGACGACAATGAGCGCCGCTTGAAAGAGGTACTGCTTGCTTTGCCCGATGACGCGCTGGTCGTGGCGTCGGCGCCGCAAGGCTTGACGTTGTGGTGGGAGGAATCTCGCGAGGCCAAGGCATTCGAGCCATCACTGCGCGCACTGGTCGGTCTCGTCGACCAACTGGCTGGAAGTGGCCGCCATCATAAATAGCATTGCTGCATAAGTGAGTACCGCCACGCACGAGCACCGCGTGATGGCTCACGCGGTGCTCAGGGCAATACCAAGTGATCGCTCACTCCTCGCAAGACGAGCGTGACAGCAGCTGCTGCCCATTCTTCTCGATGCGCGTCAGTATAGCGTCCAACTGGTCGATGTCGTCATCGCTCAAGCCTTCGATCATTTCGATACGCGCCTGCTCGACGACGGTTTCGATCTTCTTGAGCAGTGGCGTCGCCTTGTCGGTGAGGTAGACGCGCTTGGTGCGACGGTCCTCATCGCTGGGGCGGCGCTCGATGAGCCCTTGTTCGGTTAGTTGGTCGAGTGTCCTGACCAAGGACGGAGCTTCCACGCCGATTGAGCGAGCCAGATCGCATTGCGGCTGACCATCACCCATTTTCGACAGGTGGTAGAGCGTCACCCAACGTGTCTGCGTCAGCTCCAGGGGAGCCAGGCGTTCGTCGAGGATGGCGCGCCACAGGCGTGGTACGCGCGACAGTTTGAGTCCGATATCCTGATGCATGGGCCTTGTATTGGTTAGGAACCTAACGGGATTGTCCCGAGTGCGACGTGCTATTGCAAGTCACACTATCGTCGACCTTTCATTCATCGTCTTGAGTCGAACCGGCGACCAAGTGACGGATGTTCCAGCCAGGCAAACCCGGGGGTGAATGGATGTCGCCATCGGCATGCGTGGCCTTCGAGGCGTCTTCGTCGACACGAAAACGCAGTGTGCCGATTCGCTGGTCGGTGGCCGTCATCACATCGATCTGCCAGCTACCTTGCGATGCCGAGGGGAAATTTTGCTTATGCGTCCAGGCACGGTAGCCCTGTTCGCGTCCACCCCGGATGATCAGCGGTATGCGATCGACCACTTCGCCATCGTGGCGCCAGACATGATAGATCTTCTCGCGTAGACCGCGTGGCGCGCGAATCGCGGTGTAAGCGTACAAGCCTTGCCCCGAGAGTGTCGATGGGGTCAGTACGCTTTCGCCGCGCGGCTCCCGCGATTCGACATCGAACCCTGGCGAGAGTGCACTGCCGGACAGCCATAGCGTTGCCGGAGGAATCCACACCCGGCCCATCCAGGCCACTGAGGCCAACACCACGATCAGCCCGATCATTGCCAGCCAACGCCACAGTCCTTGGGGCTGGATCAGGTTGATCAGGCTGGGCACGCTGAAGATCGCCATGGCCACGATAGCCAGTAGCAGGCTCTGACCGGTGGTCAGATGCAGCATGATCGGCAATGTCACCAACACCACCACGAACACGCACAACGCATGGAACATGAAGTACAACCAGCGATGGCGTTGCGCGAGGCCGAAATACAAGGGGTCGAGAATCGCCAGCAGGCCGCAGCTGATCAGCAGCAACGTGAACACCGCCTGTCCGCTTGCCCACACCGTGGTGGCAAGGAAAAACGGCAATGCGAAGAATAACGTCTCCTGGTGAATGAGCTGCGCGATGAAGGTCGTCACCATGCGTGGCAGACCCGGCTGGCCGTGAAAGTTGAGCAACCGGGTCAAGAGACTCTCGGCCAACAACAGGCACCAGGCGAACAGCAATCCCAAGGCCAGCACTGCGCCCAGCCATTGCTGACGATTGACCAGGAAAAACCCCAGCAAGCCGATGACGAACGCCGTCGGCGGCCACAGCCAGGCATAGCGTTTGAGCTTTTCGACAAGCGGCGTAATGCGAGCGAGCAGTGTCGCGCTAGCGGGTAAGGACATGAGGCGTGTGGATGTTCCGATGCAGCGTGTAATAAAAGGGAGTGCGTAAAAAAGCGGCGCGATGGTTGGCGGATCGCAAAGATGCCTATCCTATCAGGAGTCGGTCGTGTCCGGGAGCTGTCTTGTCGGGATGTGCCTCGTCGGGATGTTCTCGATGGGACGTGTTTCAACGCGACCATTCGCTAATGGCGGAAGACTTGACGCCACCGCTTGGCTGGCGCAAGCTGATCTACATTCAAACGACTGTATGAAAGTGTGCGAGGAGCAGCGCCACGCCCGAGCTCGGCGCATGCCTCCTTCGTGAATCGTGAGGTCCAGGCCAACAGCAGGGAGAGCCCTGAATGATTTATCAAGGTAACGCCATCACGGTGGTGCAGCGCGATGACGGCATCGCCATGCTGACCTTCGATGCGCAAGGCGAGTCCGTCAACACGCTCTCGAGCAAGGTGATCGAGGAGTTCGAAGCGGCCCTGGCAGCGCTTGGCAAGGCAACGAATGTCAAAGGCCTGGTCGTCACCAGCGCCAAGGACGCCTTCATCGTCGGGGCAGACATCACCGAGTTCCACGGCATGTTCCGCCGCGACGAAGACTTCCTGGTCGACATGAACACGCGGGTGCACCGTATCTTCAACACCCTGGAGGATCTGCCTTTTCCCAGCGTGGCGGCGATCAACGGTTTGGCGCTCGGCGGTGGCTGCGAAATCACCCTGGCGTGCGATTTCCGGGTCATGAGCGACAACGCCAAACTGGGCCTACCCGAGACCAAGCTGGGGATCGTGCCGGGCTGGGGTGGTTGCGTGCGTCTGCCGCGCTTGATCGGCGCCGACAACGCCATCGAGTGGATCTCCGGCGGGACGGAAAACCGTGCCGACGCCGCCTTGAAGGTCGGCGCGGTGGACGCCGTCGTCTCGGGGGATGCCCTGGAAGCCGCCGCGCTGGATATTCTGGCCCGCGCCAATGCCGGCGATCTCGATCACCAGGCGCGCCGCAGCGCCAAACAGTCCCCGCTGATGCTCAACGCCATCGAGCAGATGATGGTGTTCGAGACCGCCAAGGGCTATGTGGCGGGCAAGGCGGGGCCGCATTACCCGGCGCCCGTCGAAGCGATCAAGGTCATCCAGAAGGGCGCCGGCGAAGGCCGCGAACGTGCGCAGGCCATCGAAGCCAAGGCGTTTGCCAAGCTTGCCAAGACCGACGTCTGCTATCACCTGGTTGGCTTGTTCCTGAGCGATCAACTGGTCAAGAAAAAGGGCAAGCAGTACGCCACCCAAGCCGCCGCCGTGAACAAGACGGCAGTGCTGGGTGCGGGCATCATGGGCGGCGGTATCGCCTATCAGAGCGCGTACAAGGGCACGCCGATCCTGATGAAAGACATCAAGGAAGAGGCGCTGCAACTGGGTCTGCAGGAAGCGCGCAAACTGCTCGGCAAGCAGCTTGAGCGTGGCCGCCTGAGTAGCGATCAAGTCGCCGAGGCGCTGTCCAATATTCGCCCCACACTGTCCTACGGGGATTTCGGCGATGTCGATCTGGTGGTCGAGGCCGTGGTCGAGAATCCCAAGGTCAAGGAGGCCGTGCTGGCCGAGGTCGAGGGCCTGCTCGACGACAACGCCACGCTGACCTCGAACACCTCGACGATCTCCATCGACCGCCTGGCGGTCAATCTCAAGCGCCCCGAAAACTTCTGCGGCATGCACTTCTTCAATCCTGTGCATCGCATGCCATTGGTCGAAGTCATCCGTGGCGAGAAAACCGGCGACGCCGCGGTTGCCGCGACCGTCGCGTATGCCCGGCAGATGGGCAAGACACCGGTCGTGGTCAACGACTGCCCGGGATTTCTGGTCAATCGCATACTCTTCCCCTATTTCGGTGGCTTCAGCCTGCTTGTCGAGCAGGGCGCGGACTTCGAGCGCGTCGACAAGGTCATGGAAAAGTTCGGCTGGCCCATGGGCCCCGCGTACCTGCTGGACGTGGTGGGCATGGACACCGCCGTGCACGCGCAGGCGGTGATGGCAGAAGGCTTCCCCGACCGCATGGCGCAAGAAGCCAAGAACGGCGGGAAGACGGCCATTCAGCGCATGTACGACGAGGACCGCCTGGGCCAGAAGAACGGCAAGGGGTTCTATCGCTACGAGGAAGACAAGAAGGGCAAGCCCAAGAAGGTCTCCGACGAGCAGGCTCACGCGTTGGTCGAGGAAGCCGTCGATACGCGTGGCGAGTTCAGCGACGACGATATCGTCGCACGCATGATGGTGCCGCTGTGCATGGAGGCCGTACGTTGCCTGGAAGACGGCATCGTCGCGACGCCGGCCGAGGCGGACATGGCATTGATCTACGGCATCGGTTTTCCGCCGTTCCGGGGCGGGGCGCTGCGTTATATCGACGCGTTGGGCGTCGATGCGTTCGTCGCTCAGGCCGAGACGCTGGCCGAGGAACTGGGACCGCTTTATCGCCCCACCGAGCGGCTGCGTGATATGGCCGCCAAGGGCGAGCGTTTCTATCCCGACACGTCCGAATCCGATCAATGAGCCACCACGCAACGAGGAGCGCGAAAATGAGTTTGAATCCTAGAGATATCGTGGTGGTCGATGCCGTTCGGACCGCCATGGCCAAGGCCAAGCACGGTGCCTTTCGCAACGTGCGGGCCGAAAATCTATCCGCCTCGGTGATGCAGGCATTGTTCGATCGCAACGCCAACCTGGTGCCAGCCGAGGTCGACGACGTGATCTGGGGCTGTGTCAATCAGACCCTCGAGCAGTCCATGAACATCGCGCGCAACGCCGCGATCATGACCGGTATCCCGCGCAGCGTGCCGGCGCAAACGGTCAATCGCCTGTGCGGCTCGTCGATGAGCGCGCTGCACATCGCCACGGCCAACATCAAGGCCGGCATGGGCGACTTCTACATCATCGGCGGTGTCGAGCACATGGAACATGTGCCGATGGACCACGGCGTCGACGTCAACCCCGCGGCCAGCAAGTACGCCGCCAAGGCCGCCATGATGATGGGCCTGACCGCCGAGCTGCTGGGCAAGATGCACAATGTCGGCCGCGAGGAGCAGGACGCGTTCGGCGTGCGCTCGCATCAACGCGCAGTGGCCGCCAACGAAAACGGCTACTTCGACAACGAGATCGTCGGTGTCGAAGGGCACGATGCCGATGGCTTTCGGCGTTTGATAGACCGCGATGAAGTGATTCGCCACGACGCCAACCTGGAAGACATGGGCAAGCTCAAGCCGGTCTTCGACCCCAAGGGCGGCACGGTCACGGCGGGCACGTCCTCGGCGCTCTCGGTCGGCGCCTCGGCGCTGGCGGTGATGAGCTACGAGCGCGCGCAAGCGCTGGGGCTCGAGCCGCTGGCGCGGGTAGTTTCCACCGGCGTCGCCGGCTGCGATGCCTCGATCATGGGCTACGGTCCGGTACCGGCGACGCAGAAGGCCCTCAAGAGCGCAGGACTTAGCATCGACGACATCCAGACCGTCGAGCTCAACGAAGCCTTCGCCGCGCAGTCGATCCCCGTGCTCAAGGACCTCGGCCTGCGCGAGCGCATGGATGAGGTCGTTAACCTGAACGGCGGCGCCATCGCGCTGGGCCACCCGTTGGGCTGCTCCGGGGCGCGTATCTGCACCACGCTGCTCAACGTCATGCGTCAGCAAGACACTCAACTGGGCCTGGCGACCATGTGCATCGGCATGGGCCAGGGTGTGGCCACGGTGTTCGAACGCCTCAAGTAACGCACTATCCGCTTTTCGCCTGAAGTACAGCGACCACAAAGCGACACTCGCCATGAGTGTCGCTTTTTAATGTGTATGCCGTTTCAATCGGTAAATCTGATATTACTGACCAAAATACTGACTACACTGATAAAAACGTCGCGGCGCATCGAATCATTACGTGGGCCGCGACGTGATACGTACATCGGCGATGGAGGAGGTGTTTTCTATGCTCACGCATGTCTGGGGACTCTTGGCGCACCCGAATCGTGAATGGAAGCAGATCCACGACGAAAGGGAGACCATCATCCACCTCTACAGTCACCATGTTCTGGTAATGGCACTGATCCCGGTGGTGTGTGCGTTCATTGGTACCACTCAGGTTGGCTGGGATTTCGGTGGTGGGCACACCATCCAACTCAACTATCTGGACGCCTTCTTCGCGGGGGTCGCCTTCTATGTGGCGATCTTGCTGGCGGTGGGCTTCATGGGTTCGGTGATTCACTGGATGGCGCAACGCTATGCCAGTCCCCCGAGTCGTCGACGCTGCATCATCTTTGCCGGGTATGTCGCTACGCCGATGTTCGTCGGCGGCGTCGTCGCCCTCTACCCATTGGTCTGGCTGTGCATGCTGGCGACCATCATCGGGCTCTGTTATAGCGCCTATCTGCTGTATCTGGGTATTCCCAACTTCCTCGACATCGGCGCGGAAGAGGGTTTCATCGTCACCGGCTCGACGCTGGGTATCGGCGTGCTGGTACTTGAGGCGTTGCTAGCTGTGACAGTATTGCTGTGGGGCTACGGCGCCAAGTTGTTGGGCATCGACTTGTAGAAAGTCGCTGAAACGGAGTGTGTCGAGCAGCGCCCGGTAAGCACTCTGGAATGCACATGCGAAGCAGACGCCAACGGCACCCAAAGGGGCGCCGTTGGCGTTGAAGGGAAGGGCTCGGTTTTACGTTACTGCGGCGCCTAGTAGGCATCGAAGGCTTGGGACAGGATGTCACGCGCCTCGCTGGCATCGCCGAAGCCGTTCAATTCGATATCGCCGCCCTCCGGCAGGTCCTTGTAAACGCGGAAGAAGGCATTGAGCCGTTCGGCTTGCATGGACGGGAGGTCCTCGATTTCCTCGACGTCGGCGTAGCTGGGATCCACGGCATCGGTGGGCACGGCGATGATTTTGTCGTCGGCTTCACCGTCGTCGACCATCCGCAGTACGCCGATGGCCCGGACCTCGATCACGGCGCCGGGATAGATGCTGTCACGGGTGAGCACCAGCGCGTCCAGCGGGTCGCCATCGCCACCCGCTGAGCTGGTGATGGAGCCGTAGTTGGCGGGGTAGCGAACCGGCATCGAGACATAACGGTCGACGATCAACTGGCCGTGCTCAGCATTGATTTCGTACTTGGTGAAGCTCCCGGCGGGAATCTCGTTGACCACATGGAAGCTGGCCGGTGCGTCATCGGGTTGCGGATAGTCGAAGACGTTCGGCTGCGCCTGGGCGGACGCGGTGAACAGCAAGCCGGCGGCGATCAGGAAAGGGGTGATGATATTCATGGGACCTCGCGTTGTGGTGAGAAAAGTGAGGTCTCCAGCCTATCCATCGGATGATGACACGCGCGTGACACCGTCCCCGGTGGCCGCCAGCAGGTGTGGAACTATATGGACGGATGCTGTGAGAGAGACGCTGGATAGCGCGCCTTTGCATAGGTTTTTATGATTCCCAATAGTTAATAAATATATTTTAACTAACCAAGCGCGGCTCATAAGGTTGTCGTCACAAACAACAAGGAGACCGCCGATGACCGAGCTCACTCTCGATAACCTGCATATTGATACGCTCGTGGTCGGCGCCGGCCAGGCCGGCGTGGCCATGAGCGAGCACCTGGGCAAGCTCGGCGTGCCGCATCTCGTGCTGGAGCGCCACCGTATCGCCGAAGCCTGGCGCACGGCTCGCTGGGATTCGCTGGTCGCCAACGGCCCAGCCTGGCACGACCGTTTTCCGGGTCTGACATTCGATGCCGTCGACGCTCGTATCGGCGCCGACGACTTTCCTTCCAAGGAGAGCGTGGCGATCTATTTCGAGGCGTATGCACGCCAGATAGACGCCCCTATCCGCACGGGCGTGGACGTTCATCGGGTGACGCGCAACGAGGGCAGTCTGGGGTTCACCGTCGAGACCTCGCAGGGCGTGATCGTAGCCAATCGCGTGGTCGCGGCGACCGGCCCCTTCCAGCACCCCGTCATTCCTGCCATCGCGCCCCGCAACGGGTCTCAGAGACAGCTCCATTCCTCCGAGTATCGCCATCCAGAGCAACTGCCCGACGGGGCGGTGCTGGTCGTCGGTGCCGGCTCCTCCGGCGTGCAGATCGCCGATGAGTTGTTGCGGGCCGGCAAGCGCGTGTATCTCTCGGTCGGGCCTCACGACCGGCCGCCGCGTACCTATCGCGGCCGTGACTTCTGCTGGTGGCTGGGCGTGCTCGGCAAGTGGGACGCCGAGGCCATGCAGCCCGGCACCGAGCACGTCACCATCGCCGTCAGTGGCGCCCGCGGCGGCCGTACGGTGGACTTCCGAGAACTCGCTCATCGAGGCATGACACTGGTGGGGAGAACGCAAACGTTCGACGACGGTGTGGCGACCTTCGGCCCGGACCTGGCCGACAACCTGGCCCGTGGTGACGAGAACCTTCGCGCGCTGCTGGATGACGCCGACGCGTACATTGCGCACAACGGGCTCGACCTGCCGGAAGACCCCGATGCGCGCCGCATTACCCCCGATCCTGAGTGCGTCACCCAGCCGTTGCGAGAGCTCGACCTGGAGGCGGCCGGCGTGAGCGCGATCGTCTGGGCCACCGGCTTCAAGGTTGATTACAGCTGGCTGGATGTCGATGCCTTCGATGCGGACGGCAAGCCGCATCATCAGCGCGGTATCTCCACCGAACCCGGCGTCTACTTCCTGGGCTTGCCGTGGCTGTCACGGCGGGGTTCCAGCTTCATCTGGGGTGTCTGGCACGATGCCAAGCATATTGCCGACCACATCGCCACACAGCGCCGGTATCTCGACTATCACCTGCAAGCGCAATCAACGACGGCACCGCGGGATACCGCTGCGACGCCACCCCCGACATACAGCGCCAGCGCGAGGGCCGAATGATGCCGACGCATACCCGAATCCGCATGTTCAACACCAAGGAAACCTATCCCAATCAGGCGTTGGACAACGATCTCTGCCAGGCGGTGAAGGCGGGCAATACCGTCTATGTCCGTGGCCAGGTAGGCGCTGACTTCGAGGGGCGGCTGGTCGGTTTGGGCGATCCACGGGCCCAGGCCGAGCAAGCCATGAAGAACGTCAAGCAGTTGCTCGAAGAAGCCGGCTCCGACCTCAGCCACATCGTCAAGACCACCACCTACATCACCGACCCGCGATTCCGCGAGCCTGTCTACCGCGAGGTGGGGAATTGGCTCAAGGGCGTCTTCCCGATCTCCACCGGCCTGGTGGTGGCAGGCCTGGCCCAGCCCGAATGGCTGATGGAGATCGACATCATCGCCGTTATACCGAAGGAGTCAGACGACGAGGAGAACCACTCATGACCTTTTCCATTGCCGGCTTCTGCCGCGAGACCGGTCAGTTCGGTACCGCCATCAGTTCCTCGAGCATCTGCGTGGCCAGCCGTTGTCCCTTCATCGCCCCCGGCAAGGGAGCGGTACTGACGCAGAACGTGACCAATCCCGCGCTGGGACAACTGGGCGTGCAACTGCTGGAGGAGGGGCTCGACGCCGAGGGCGTGATGGCACGTCTTCGCGAGCATGAAACCTATCCGCAGTGGCGCCAACTCCAGGTCCTCGATGCCAAGGGGGCTAGCGCGGTGCACAGCGGTGCCGAAACCCTGGGCATACATGCCACCCGACAAGGGCGGGACTGCGTGGCGGGCGGCAACATGCTCGCCGACGAGGGCGTGATCGACGCCATGGTCGCTGCGTTCGAGGCCCATGACGGTGAGCTCGCCGAGCGCCTGCTGGCTGCCATGGATGCCGGCCTGGCCGCAGGCGGCGAGATGGGGCCGGTGTTCTCGGCGGGGCTCAAGGTCACCGACCGGGCCAGTTGGCCGGTGGTCGATCTGCGGGTCGACTGGCACGTCGCTCCGTTGGCCGAGCTACGCATGATCTGGGAGCACTATCTGCCGCAGCGCGACGCCTACGTGCTGCGTGCCTCGCGCCCCGATGCCTCGCCGTCCTACGGCGTGCCGGGCGACGAGCGCTGATATCTTCTGGGCAGGTCTGCCTGGACCATCGCCGTTGCACAAGGCGAGGGCTCAGTCTCGCGTCGCTGCCTTGCTTTCTTCCCTGACCATCCGGGGTTCTCCATGTCCCAAGACACCGTCGTCGACCTGCTTGCCGAACTGGTGGCCTTCGACACCACCAGCCACCGCTCCAACCTGACGCTGATTGCCTTCATCGAAGACTACCTGGCTCGCTATGGCGTGGCGTCGCGGCGGGTGCCCGACGCAAGCGGCGAAAAGGCCAATCTCTATGCCACCATTGGTCCGGCGGATCGCCCCGGCGTGATGCTCTCCGGGCATACCGACACCGTGCCGGTGACTGGCCAGGACTGGCGCTTCGATCCATTCCGGCTGAGCATTGAGGGCGAGCGCCTGTTCGGTCGCGGCACGGCCGACATGAAAGGGTTTCTGGCCGTCGTGCTGGCCGCCGTGCCCGCACTGGTGGATGCCGAACTGGCCGTGCCCGTGCATCTGGCCTTCTCCCATGATGAGGAGGTGGGGTGCGTGGGCGTGCGCACGCTGCTGGCGGACCTCGCGCATCAGCCGGTGTTACCGGCCGCCTGCCTGGTCGGCGAACCGACCTCCATGCGCCCGGCCACTGCGCACAAGGGCAAGCTGGCGGCGCGGCTGCATGTACGTGGCAAGGCTTGCCACTCCGGCATGGCGCCTCGGGGCGTCAATGCCATCCACGTTGCCGCCCGCTTGATCGACTGGGTCGAGGAGACGGCCGCGGCCAAGGCGAGCCACGGCCCCTTCGATGAGCGCTTTGCGGTACCCCACACCACGCTACAGGTTGGCACCATTCAGGGCGGGGCGGCGCTCAATATCGTGCCGCAGGATTGTCGGCTGGACATCGAGATCCGCAACGTCCCCGAGGACGACCCCGGGGCGCTGCTCGACGCCTTGATGGCCGTCGCCGCAACCTTGGAAGCCGAGATGCGCGAAACCGCGCCCGAGGCGAGCATTCGCCTGGAGCGTCTAGGCGATTATCCGGGGCTGTCGATGGCCGACGACCATGCCCTGGTGGACTTCATCATGACGCTGCTCGACGACCGGGACCTGGCGCGCATCGGTTATGGCACCGAAGGCGGGCTCTTCCAGCGTGAGCTGGGAATCCCGACCCTGGTCTGCGGGCCCGGCAGCATGGACCAAGGGCACCAGCCCGATGAATTCGTGACGCGCGACCAACTGGCCCGCTGCGAAGCATTCTTGGCACGGCTGGCGGCGACGCTCGCCGGCCCCGAGGCACACCGTCTGGCGGAAGGCGAGTTCCCGCGCCCCGCACCGGCGTGATTAGCGCCCGATCTCGGGCATTGGCCATTGTCGCCGAAGAGGCAGGGAGCCAGGACGCTTGACGTCGGTACCTGATATGCTGAGCCGGATTTCCCTACGCCTATCGTAGGGGGGACCGATTCTCCAGCGATGGTAGCGAGCCAATGCGTCAATTCACTCTCAAGCAGCTGCGCTACTTTGTGGTCGCCGGGGAGCTGTTAAGCGTTACCCAGGCGGCTCGCAAACTGCATGTTTCTCAGCCATCGATCTCGGCGGCGATCCAGCAAATCGAAGATATTTCCGGGCTTCAGCTGTTCGTTCGCCACCACGCACAGGGCTTGTCCCTGACACCCTCGGGTAAGCAGTTGCTGAGCCGGACCCGCGAATTGCTACGCGATGCGGAAGGGCTCGAGAAATATGCATTGTCGCTGGGCGAGGAAATTGGCGGCGAGTTGCGCCTGGTGGCTTTCCCCACTTTCGCCCCGGTTTTTTTGCCCCAACTGCTGCGTCGCTTCGCCGACCGTCATCCCTCGGTGAGCCTCTATTGCGATGAAATGAACCAGGTGGACATCGTTCGCGGGCTTGGCCAGGGCGACTATGAACTGGCCTTTACCTACGATCTCCAGGTCCCCGAAGATATCGATTTCACGCCGCTATATCGCTTTCCCCCTTATGCCGTGGTGGCGGCCGATCATCCCTTGAGTGAACGCGGCAGTGTCTCGCTAGAGGAACTGGTCGCCTATCCCATGGTCCTGCTGGATTGGCCGCTGAGCCGCGAGTATTTTCTGTCGATCTTCACCCACCATGGCCTGTCGCCGACCGTCGCCCACCGTGCCAAATCGATGGACATGATGCGCGGCTTGGTTGCCAATGGCTTCGGTTTCTCGCTGTTCAACACGCCGCTCACGGCGCTGGAATCGCTGGACGGTGGCGGTCTCAAGCCGCTGCAACTGGTCGACGAAGCGCGCCCGCTCTCCATGGGGATCGCCTGCTTGCGTGGATTGCGCCTGAGCCCCGCCGCCGAGGCCATGCACCGCCTGGCGCGTGACCCCGAGGCTCACGGCAAGGTGTTCGCCCAGCTCGACGAGGGCTTGGCCGCTTCCTGAGGATTCCCCCGGCGTCATAGCACGCGTTCACGCTCGATGGGCCGCCTTCCAGATGGGAGGCGGCCGTTCAGTGCGTTGCATAGAAATTCATGATGCTGTTCTTCGAATAAAAATATTTTAGTTAATCAGCGCGACAATGCATGGTGGCCTGAACGGGCACAAAAACGACCCGACAATAACAAACAGAAGAGAGACTCCCATGCAGTCACCTGACTTGCCTGGCCGGCGGCATCGGCGTCCGGCGCGAATGACGACGAAAGCGGCCCTCTTAGGCGTCGATTTGAATCCTCTCACGGTGCCATCATGCTTCCGGCCTGTGAGCTCTAAAAGTGCTATTTTGGGTCGCTCTCGGCATCGCCCGACCATGCTGGCGAATTCGGGCCGTTCAATGCCGGTCGTTCCCCGTCCCCTTTCCCCGAAACAGTCGTTCGCGGTCCTGAGTGACCGGGGACACCCCATCCCTTCCCTAATCGCCCTGGATGACCGTTCATGGTCAGCCTTCTGGGGGGACGATTGATAACAATGAAAAGTCTTTATCTGGAGACGATGATGGAAAATGTCGGACGAATAAAAAGTATGATGCCGAGCGGCATCAAGGCCATCCTTGGCAGCCTTGTGGGCGTTTGTGTGTTCTTCGTGCCTTTCTCGACCGCCGAGGGTGGGAGAGACATTCCTCTGGTGATGGCCGTGGAAAAGGTCAAGTCGCTGCTGGGCGGAGGGCTGGAATACGTGCTCCTCATCTCCATGGCGCTACTGTTCATGACATGGGTCTGTTCCCGGTGTTTCTCACACCGGGCGCTGGCCTCGCATCACGGCAAGGATGGGTGGATCTCTGGCTTCCTTTTCCTGATGGCGCTGGTGTTTTCCCTCGCCTGCATCTTCCATATCGGACCCGAATGGATGCTGAGCGAGGATGTCGGAGGCATGGCTATCTACATCGCGGGCACTGTGCTTCTGACCGTTGCTATCGCGGGGTTCTTCGTCTACTTCCTGACCGAGTTCGGCTTCACGGAGTTCGTGGGCACCCTGATGGAGCCCTTGATGCGGCCGTTGTATAAGGTGCCTGGGCGAGCGGCGGTGGATGCCGTTTCATCCTTCGTGGCATCTCCCGCCGTCGGCGTCTATATCACGAACAAGTTCTATAAGGAAAAGAAGTACACTCAGAGGGAATCCGCTAGTATCGCGGCCAACTTCAGCGTCGCTGATATCGGCTTTATGGCCGTACTTGCTTCGATCGCGGGGATCGCCTCTTATCTTCCTCAGATCGTCGTCGTGACCTTCATTGTGACCTTCGTTGTTGCGATCGTGACCTCGAGACTGCCGCCACTGTCCAACAAAAAGGACTGCTATATCGATGGCGAGCAGAAAGAAGACAGCCGCAATGCTGAGGTGGCTTCCGGCAGGAACATCTTCCTTCGCGCCTGCGATGCCGCCGCGGAACGAGCCCGCGATGCGCAGCTCAAAAATGCGATCTTCTCCTTCGTCAACTCTCTGAAGTTTGCCCAAAAGGTTGTGGCCTACGTCGTAGCCATTGCGACTCCTGCGCTGGCATTGGCTACCTACACCCCGGTGATGGATTATCTCGGCGTTCTGGTGGAACCGTACCTAACCCTGTTCAATCTACCCGATGTAGGGGCCATCGCCCCGACGGTGCTGGTAGCGATAACCGAAGTGGCGCTGCCCAGCATCATCATCGCCTCGCAGGATGTCAGCACGATGAGTGTGTTCTTTGTCTGTACGTTGTCCCTGGTACAGATCGTGTTCTTTACCGAAAGCGCCAACGCTATGCTGGAGGCGGATATTCCGCTGAGCCTCGTGGACCTTATCCTCATCTTCATCATCAGGACGATCATCGCGATCCCGCTTGTGGCGCTGGCCGCACATATTATCTTCTGACCCTATTTTCCTGACGCTTTGGTGGTGGAATCATGAGTGACGAGATGGTGTTCGACTATGTGATCGTTGGGGCCGGCTCCTCCGGGAGCGTGATCGCCAATCGGTTGAGCAGCGATCCCTCGGTCAAGGTTTGCCTGATCGAGGCAGGGGGGAGCGATGCCAGCCAGAGAGTCCAGACGCCGGCCGGAACGATCACGCTATACAAGAGCAAGACGTTCAGCTGGAATTTCTTCTCCGTGCCGCAGAAAGGGCTGAATGGACGCCGCCTGCATACGCCGCGAGGCAAGGCCTTGGGCGGGTCTGCCTCCATGAACAGCATGATCTACATCCGCGGTGATGCCAGCGACTACGATCACTGGGAATCGCTGGGCTGTCGCGGCTGGGGATGGCGTGATGTGCTCCCCTATTTCAAGAAGTCCGAAAAGAACATGATCGGTCAAAGCCGCGACTATCATGGCACCGACGGTGAGCTTCTGGTCGACAGGGCGCGCGATCCTAATCCCTTCTCCCGGATGTTCGTCGATGCCGCGAAAAACGCTGGCGTGCCGGAGAACCCGGATTTCAATGGCAGTCGCCTGGAAGGCTGTGGTATCTACGACCTGACGCAGACCAACGGGCGGCGTTTATCCAGCTATCGTGCCTTCATTCATCCCGTGCTGGACAAGCGGGAAAACCTGCACGTAATGACCGATTGTGAGATCGACGAAGTGCTGATGGAGGGCAAGGTGGCGAAAGGCGTCACGCTGCGCAGCCAGGGAAAGGTGGCCACGATTCGCGTGAACCACGAGGTGATCCTCTGCGCCGGTACGTTGGGATCACCTGTCATCCTGCTGCGCTCCGGTATCGGGCCTGAAGAGACGCTTTCCGGGGCGGGTGTGGGCGTTAGACACCATCTTCCGGGCGTGGGTAAGAACCTGCAGGACCACTTGGATGGTCTGGTGACAGTCCGTTCAAAGAGTCCGAAGACGCTCGGGTTTTCTCGGGGCTCTCTGCCGAAGGTGCTGGCCTCGCCCTGGCAGTATATATTTAAGCGGAAGGGGTGGCTCTCCACTAACTATGTCGAAGCCGGTGGGTTCGCCCGGGTGAGCTCCGATAGTCAGTTGCCCGACGTCCAGTTTCACTTCGTGCCGGGCTATCGCAGTCATCGCGGACGGCTTTTCGAGTGGGGGCACGGCTATGCGGTGCATACCTGCGTGCTGAAGCCGAAGAGTATAGGTGAGGTCCGCTTGAATGCTGACAAGGAGTTGGAGCTGGACTTCAACTTCCTGTCGGATGAGGAGGATGCCAGGGTCCTGATCGAAGGCATTCGGCTGGCGAGACAGATACTCGCCGATCCGCTGTTTGCGCCCTATCGCGGAAAGGAGATGCTTCCCGGAGAAAAGGTGCAAAGCGACGAGCAGCTTCTAGCCTACATTCGGGACTACGCCGCCACCGTGTTCCACCCCGTAGGCACCTGCAAGATGGGCGAAGATGACATGGCCGTTGTGACTCCCGAGCTCAGAGTCAGAGGCATCGAGGGGCTGAGGGTAGCCGATGCTTCCGTCATACCTTCTATCGTGCGGGGCAACACCAATGCACCGAGCATCATGATCGGTGAAAAGGCGGCCGATATGATCAGGTCCGACGCCTTGTAGCGCTCGATATGTCTCAGCGTTGCGCCTGAAAGCTCCTCGTCCGCGAGGAGTTTTTTTCCGTTGATGTCCGGATACGGCATGACAGGCGGTGTCGAGGGGCTGGCTTGGCACCCGCGCGGGACTTGCCGTTGCTCCTCATGAGTTCATCTCATCGTGGCAGACATGCTGTGTGTGCTCTATTTGGCACAGTGTATGCTTTTTGGTTTCTCCATATCTGTGTGTGTATTGGATAGGAAAAAATGATTCTTTTCTTAATATAAAAATATTTTAGTTAACTAGGCGGGGAGAGCATGGTGAGTAGAGCGCCTTAAAAGGCGTTTGATAACAATGAATCTACGATGGAGACCCACCTTATGGCGGCACATGACCTGTCTTTCTGGCATGACTTGCGCAACCGGCTAATCATGCCGGATGGAGCCTTCATTGATGGCCAGCATGTCCAAGCCAGTGAAGGTGCTACGTTGGGCACTTGGAATCCGGCTACAGGAGAGGAGCTAACTAAAGTCGCGGCCTGTGGTGCTGAAGATGTAAATCGTGCCGTTGCGGCGGCGCGGCGCAG
>NZ_JAKGAK010000024.1 GCF_023061185.1 Chromohalobacter beijerinckii | reverse complement strand
AACCCTTCAACGCCAAAATGCGTCTGGCACCGTTAAGTACAATGCCCCCCGCGATGGTGCCGATAATCAGATCCGGATAATTGGAACCGGTCCACGCGACCAGGGCGCCGGCGGTGATGACCCCCAGGTTGATCACCACGTCGTTGGCCGAGAATATCCAGCTTGCCTTCATGTGCGCCCCGCCTTCCCGATGTTTGGATATGAGCAGCAGACAACTGGTATTGGCAATCAATGCGACGAATGCGATAGCCATCATCACCAGCGATTCAGGCTCACTACCGAATACAAAGCGTCTCACCACCTCTACGAGCACGCCCACAGCCAAGATCAGTTGCAGTACACCAGCAAGATGCGCGGCACGTACCTGCATTTTCACGCTATGTCCAACCGCATAAAGGGCAAGCCCGTACACCGCCGCATCGGCAAAATTGTCCAGGGATTCTCCAATCAGGCCGGTGGACTGGGCGATCAGACCGGCAGTCATTTCCACCACGAACAGAAGTGCATTGATGCCGAGCAACCAGCGCAGGGTCCCGGATTCTTGCTTAGCAGAAGCTGCCGAAAACTCGGCGGCCTTGATGGTCTCCGGATTTGCAGCGACGGTTTCCTGAAGCGAGGCGCCTAGCCCCAAGGTCTTCAGTTTCGAGGTGACGGGCTCGACCTCGCCGTCATGCACGACCTTCAGCCGGCGGTTCGACAAGTCGAAGGACAGCGCCCGAATCTCCTCAAAGCCGTTCAGGGCTAGGCGAATCATTCGTTCTTCTGATGGACAGTCCATCTTCGGCACGGCATAAACACTGACCCATCTCCCTGGCGCCTCGGAGGAGGCCTGTATATCGGTATCCGCTGCGGACGTTGCATCACCGCCACAGGCGCCACCACAGGATTTGCTCATGATACGACTCCACTTGAACAATGTTGTGGTACCATTTAAAACTATAAAGCTACTATAAGGTCAATAGAGTAAAGAATCCGTTGGGGAGGAGGCTGATGCGCATTGGTCAGTTGGCGCAGTTGGTAGGGGTCGAAACACAGACGATCCGCTTCTATGAACAGCAGGGCTTGTTGCCGCCGCCTGATCGGCAGGACAACGGTTACCGTGTCTATACCGAGAAGCATGGTGAGGGGCTGGCCTTCATCCGTCGCTGCAGAATCCTGGGCCTGTCACTGGCTGAGATTCACGAACTACAGAGCTATCAGGACGACCCTCATCAGCCTTGTACCGCCGTCAACGCCTTGCTCGATGATCACATCTCTCATGTGCGGTCGCAGATAACCGCTCTGCAAGCGCTTGAGAAACAACTCGTTTCACTGAGAGCGAGTTGCAACGATGACCGGGAAGTTGAGGCGTGTGGGGTTCTTGCTGGAATTAGCGAAGGAAACATGCACCAGCAGTAGGTGAAGCATCAACCAGATAATCCGATGAGATGCCGGTCTGTCTCACTCTCATGCAAAGGTAAGATCAACCATTTAATCCGCTTACCCGTTCTTTATTGAGCCTGCGAAGCGTAAGCGCTTAATTGGTATTCTATCTAATATATGTATTTCTTGTTTTTGATACTTAAAGAGTTATTGATGAAATGAGAGCGGGCGATTACAAACACTTCTGTATGTGATGCGACCAAAGGTGCGCGACGAAAGTGGGGGCCAGGTAACGCATGCTTGCTGGCCGGTTTCTGAATAATGGTGTTCCGTGCCCTTCGGTTCTGGATCGCTATCACTTGCTTGTGCGCACGCTACTGGCACGATTCTGTTATCCTGCCGCCATTCCATCCTTGGCCATTGCCCCCGCTATCACACGCCACCCATTCGCGCGTATGGCGTGGCCAGCTTCACGACAGGATTTGCCGCCGTGTCCGATTCGCCATCATCCGATTTCGCCACCTTGCCGCTGGCGCCCGCACTGCTCTCTAACCTGGATTCGTTGGGTTATCACGCGATGACACCGATCCAGGCCGAGAGCCTGCCGGCGATACTTGCCGGGCGCGACGTGATCGGTCAGGGCCAGACCGGCTCGGGCAAGACGGCGGCGTTCGGCCTGGGGGTGCTCTCAAGACTCGAGACCAAGACGTTTCGCGTGCAGGCGCTGGTGTTGTGTCCGACCCGCGAGCTGGCCGATCAGGTCGCCGGTGAGGTACGTCGGCTGGCGCGCGGGCTGGGCAACGTCAAGGTGCTGACGCTATGCGGCGGGGCGCCGCTCAAGCCGCAGCGCGACTCGCTGGAGCACGGCGCGCATGTGGTGGTGGGCACGCCGGGGCGGATCGAGGAGCACCTGCGCAAGGGCTCGTTGACACTCGACGCGCTGACCACGCTGGTGCTGGATGAAGCCGACCGCATGCTCGACATGGGATTTCAGGCGGCCATCGAGGCGATCGTCGGCCAGGCGCCGGTCTCGCGGCAGACGCTGTTGTTCAGCGCCACCTACGGCGCGGGCATCCGACCCATCGCCGAGCGTATGATGCGCGAACCGCTGAACGTCGAGGTCGCCTCGACTCACGATGACACCAGCATTCGCCAGCATTTCTACCGCGTCGCGGACGAAAACGACCGTGTACCGGCATTAGAACGCCTGTTGCTCAATAGCCGCCCGGAATCCAGCGTGGTGTTCTGCAATACCAAGCGCGAGACCTTGCAGGTCGCTGACGCCCTGAGCGCGGCGGGCTTTTCCGCGCTGGCGCTCAATGGCGATCTTGAGCAGCCCGACCGCGACCGCATCCTGGCGATGTTCGCCAACAAGAGCGTGTCGGTCCTGGTCGCCACCGACGTGGCGGCGCGCGGGCTGGATATCGACGCGCTGGATGCGGTGTTCAATTACCAGATCGCCCGCGAACTCGAGGTTCACGTGCATCGCATTGGGCGGACTGGCCGGGCCGGTGGGCGCGGAGTGGCCTGTACACTGGTCGCCGAGAACGAATATTACCGGCTCGACAAGCTTAGCGAGTTCCTCGGCGAGTCGCTGGCCTGCGAGCCGCTGCCGACCCTGCGCGGTAATCCGCAGCCCTTCACGCCGCGCATGACGACGCTGCAGCTCGGCGCCGGCAAGAAGCAGAAGGTACGTCCGGGGGACATTCTCGGCGCCTTGACCGGCGAGGGCGGTATCGCCGGCGACCAAGTCGGCAAGATCCAGATCACCGAGCGCAGTGCCTTCGTCGCCGTCGAGCGCGAGGTGGCCAGGGCCGCGCTCGATCAACTCGCCAATGGACGGATCAAGGGGCGGTCGTTCCGGGCGCGCCGTGTCACCCGTTAGGATATCCTGACAAATGCCTGCGCGGGCAAATCGCTGCGTTGCGCGGTGCGCGGAATCCTCACCTATACCCCATAGGCTCCGGCTCCTGTGCTCCGTGCGCCTTGCGCTTTATCCCGCTCGACTATTTGTCAGCGTTTCCTCCCTAGACTGCTTTTCTGGCGCTTGCATTGATGGATGACCATGCGATGCTTTGCCGATTATTGGCCCATACCATATATAAGGTGATATGAAAGTACCCAAACGACTCCAGCCCTTGGTCGACGACGGTTTGATCGACGAGGTCGTCAGCCAGTTGATGAGCGGCAAGGAAGCCCAGGT
The DNA here is from genome assembly GCF_023061185.1 of Chromohalobacter beijerinckii. Classification (GTDB taxonomy): domain Bacteria; phylum Pseudomonadota; class Gammaproteobacteria; order Pseudomonadales; family Halomonadaceae; genus Chromohalobacter; species Chromohalobacter beijerinckii. The sequence continues at coordinate 40,501 of NZ_JAKGAK010000024.1, read as the reverse complement.
CTACGTGGTGCGCTGTGGCGCCGAGCGGCGTTGCGCCAAGGTATTCAAGGAAGCCAGTCAACGCAGCTTCAAGCAGGCCGTTCAGTATCAGGAGGGTCGCAAGGAGCGTAACAGCCGGCGTGCCCGGGCGATGGCCAAGAAGACCCGCTACGGTCAGAAGGAACAGGAAGCGGCCTGGCTCAGCGCCGAGGTGGATGCCCTGTACCGGCTGGAGGCGGCGGGGGTGCGCGTGCCTCGGCCGCATGGCTTCGTCGACGGCGTGCTGCTGATGGACCTGATCGGCGACGGCGAGGGCGATGTTGCCCCCCGACTTGGTGAGGTGGCGCTGAGCCCGGAACAGGCGCGCGATTATCACGATCGGGTGATCGCCGATGTGGTGCGCATGTTGTGCGCCGGGCTGGTGCATGGCGACCTTTCCGAATTCAACGTGCTGGTCGACCGTGAGGGCCCGGTGATCATCGACCTGCCCCAGGCGGTCGACGCGGCGGGCAACAACAGCGCGCCGATGCTGCTGGTGCGCGACGTCGACAACATGCGTGCCTGGTTCGGGCGCTTCGAGCCGGCGCTACTGAATACCGACTATGGCAAGGAGATCTGGGCGCTCTATGAAGCTGGTGAGCTGCACCCGGATAGCCCGCTCACCGGACACTTCGAGCCTGATACCCTCGACGTCGACGTGATGGAGCTGATGGCGGTGATCGACGATGCCCGCGAGGAAGCCGAGGAGCGCCGCGAACGCGAGCGTGACGATCTTGAGGACGACGACTGAGGTCTCGACTGCCGCAAGCACCATTTTCAGCATCGATGGCGTCTTCAGCATCGATGGCGCCAATGATGCCAATGCGAATATTTATCATAATCATTGACTCTTGAGTCGAGGGTTTCCATACTTCGCGCTTCGGAAATGCCTCATGAAAGTGACGCCCATGACGCGTCCTCAAGGGAACACAATGAACAAACCTTCCTGTCGGCCGTACGAGTCGGGCCAGTCGTGCGGCCAAGTCCGCGCGCATTTTCTTCGCAGCCGCGCGTTACCGATCGCGTTTTTCTCCACCGTCTCAGTGCTTCCCTTCTCCTCGGCATGGGCACAGTCCGATGAGGCACCTGAGCTGGATACGGTGACGGTCACAGCCGTGAACCTCTATGACAATGTCGGCTATACGCGCCGCACCACCGCGGCGGGCACGCGTTTCGAGCTGAGCCCCAAGGAGGTGCCACAGGCGCTCAGCATCGTCACCGAGCAGCGCATCGAGGATCAGGATCTACAGGACATCGAAGAGGTCCTCACCAACACCACGGGCATCTCCGCCAGCCGCATCGACAGCAACCGTGTGTCGTTCTACTCACGCGGCTTTCGCATCAACAGCTATCAATACGATGGCATTCCCACGCTCAACACGGACAGTCGCTGGTACTTCGGCGAGGGCTCCCAAAACACGGCGATCTATGATCGGGTCGAGGTGGTGCGCGGCGCCAACGGCCTGATGACGGGCGCGGGGAACCCCGGTGCCTCGGTCAATTTCGTGCGCAAGCACGCCGACAGCCGCGAGCTGACGGGGTCGGTGTCCGGCACGCTGGGTAGCTGGGACCAGCGCCGCGGCGTGGTCGATGTCACCACCCCGCTGACGCCGTCCGGCAATGTGCGGGCGCGGTTCGTCGGCGGCTACGACGACAGCGACTCCTCTCTGGACCGCTACGCCGAGCGTGAGAAGTTCGGCTACGCGGTGATCGATGCGGACGTGACCGATCGCACCACCCTGTCGGTGGGTTACGACTACCAGAACACTCATGCCTCGTCGCCGACCTGGGGCGGATTGCCGCTCTGGTACAGCGATGGCAGCGAGACGGATTACAGCCGCTCGTTCAGCGTGGCCCCGGACTGGTCCTACAGCGATTACGAATCGAAGAAAGTATTCGCGCAGATCGACCATCGCTTCGACAACGGTTGGGAGCTGCGCGGCACGGCGACCCATGAAGAGACGGATTTGGACTCCCGCCTGATGGCGCCCTACTACGAGCCCTATTTTTCGTCACCAGATCCGATAACGGGGCAAGGGCCTGCCTTTTATACTGGCTGGAATCGCGGCGATCGTGATGTGGATTCTGCCGACGCTTATGTGAAAGGTCCTTTCGAGTTATTCGGTCGCGAACATGAGCTAGTCGTTGGAGGCAGCTACAGCGATCAAAGTAACGATTACGAAAACAGTTATACGTCTGCCGCTATCGACGTAGGCGACTTCGACAACTGGGGCGGGGCGACAGACGACCTTGATTGGCCGGCGTTTTCTCAGTCGGAAAGCGCCAGTGTGCGGCAGAAGGCGGTCTATGGCGTTGCGCGATTCTCGCTGGCTGATCCGCTGACGCTGATCGTCGGCGCTCGCTATACCGACTGGCATGGCAGCACCTGGTCGAGCGGCCTGGGCAACCATTCGCAGGACGAAGACGACATCACCCCGTATGGCGGCCTGGTCTATGACATCAACGATGTCTGGTCCACTTACTTGAGCTATAGCGAGATTTTCCAGCCACAGAGCTATCGCCTGGAGGGCGGCAACGGCTATCTGGATCCCCTCGTGGGCAAGAACTACGAGACCGGCATCAAGGCGGCCTGGTTCGAGGGATTGCTCAACGCCTCGTTCTCGGTGTTCCGGCTCGAGCAGGACAACGTGGCCGATATCGTCAGTACGCCCGGCTCGCTCATCACCACCGCGACCCCGGTCAGTGACGTGGTCAGCGAAGGCTTCGAGGCCGAGCTGACCGGTGCGGTGACCGACGATCTCGATATGACGGTCGGCTTTACCCACTACACGGCGACGTCCGCGGAAGGCTCGTTCAACACCGACCGCCCGCGTACTCAAGCCAATCTCTTCGCCAGCTACCGTGTACCTCAGTGGCGTCAGCTGACGATCGGTGGAGGCGCTAGATGGCAGAGCGACACCTTCATCGACGACCAGGCCGCGCCCGGCGGCGGAACCCGCGATTACGAGCAGAGCAGTTACGCGGTCGCGAATGTCTTCGGTCGTTACCAGTTCACGCCGCAGCTGGCGCTACAGGTCAACGTGAAGAATCTGTTCGACGAGAAGTACTACAGTTATTTCGACACCTACGGTGTCTATGGCGAACCACGACGGGTGACCTCGACCCTGACCTATTCGTTCTGAATGTCCTGGCGGGCCCCGGCGCATGTGCAAACGCCAGGGTCTGCCAGCGTCTCGGCCTCTAGCCGGCTGGCCGTTTCCACGCCTCGAACCATCCCAGTCCCGCCCGCGTGCCGGCACGGGGCTTGTACTCACAGCCGATCCAACCCTCGAACCCGTCTGCGTCCAACTGTTGGAAAAGCCACGGATAATTCACTTCCCCGGTATCGGGTTCGTGACGCTCGGGAACGCCAGCGATCTGAATGTGGCCGACCCCTGAGCGATGACGCCGATAGGTCGTCCAGATATCTCCATCCATGATCTGGGTGTGGTAGAAATCCATCTGCACCTTGACGTTGGGCTCGCCCAGTTCGGCCACGATGGCGTGCCCCTCGGCCTGATGATTGAGGCAGTACCCCGGCATGTCGCGGGTATTGATGGGCTCGAGCAGCAATTCGAGGTCGTGCTCGGCGAGGCGGCGGGCGGCATGGCGCAGGTTGTCCAGATACACCGCGCGCCATGTTTCCCGTGAAACACCCTCAGGTGCCAGCCCTGCCATGGCGTGCAGACGCGGACAGTTCAGCGCCCGGGCGTAACGAATCGCAGTCTCGACGCTTTCGCGGAACTCCGCCTCGCGCCCCGGCAGGGCGGCGATGCCGCGCTCGCCGGCGTCCCAGTCGCCCGGCGGCAGGTTGAACAGCGCCTGCTGCAAGCCATGACGTTTCAACTCGGCGGCGATGTCATCGGCCGCGAACGCATAGGGAAACAGGAACTCGACCCCTTCGAAGCCGCAGGCGGCGGCCGCGGCGAAGCGCTCCATGAAGGGCACCTCGTTGAACATCATGGACAGGTTGGCGGCAAAGCGGGGCATGGGGAGGCTCCTTTCAGAAAATGCTTACCAGTGGGCGCCGAAGGCCTGACGAAGCTCGTCGATTTCCGCTTCGCCCAGGGTGCGTACGTCGTGCTGGCGTAGCAGGAGATACAGCTTGGCGGTTTCTTCCAGTTCCTCGATGGCGTTGCGTGCCGCTTCCAGGGTTTTGCCCGCCACCACGGGGCCGTGATTGGCCAGCAACACCGCGCCATGGGTCTTGGCATGCTCGCGTATCGCGTCGCCGAGGGCGGGATCGCCGGGGCGATAGTAAGGAATCAGCGGCAAACGCCCCACGCGCATGACGAAATACGGTGTGATGGGAGGCAGACAGGAGCGTTCATCGAGGCCGTTGAGACACGAGACCGCCGCCGAGTGCGTGGCATGCAAATGAATGATGCCGCCGGTATCGGGACGCTGATCGTAGAAGGCGCGATGCAGGAACGATTCCTTGGTCGGTGGCGCGCCGTCGAGCAGGTTGCCGTCCCAGTCAAGTTTGGAAATCGCGGCGGGATCGAGGGCGCCGAGGCTGGCGTTGGTCGGCGTCATCAGCCAGCCGTCATCGAGCTTGGCGCTGATGTTGCCGGAGGTGCCCGGCGCCATGCCCAGTAGCCGGAAGGCACGACCGATGTCGGCGATCTCCTCGCGCAGGCGATTTTCGGTGGTCGTGGTGCTGATGTGGCTCATGGCAACATCCCCCATGCCTTGGTCATGAAGTCCCGGGCGCCGAAGTTGCCCGACTTGAGGGTCAGGGCGAGCGGCGCCGGGGTGCCAAAGGTGGTGGTCCAGGGCACGCCGGGATCGATGCTCGGGCCGATGCGCAAGCCTTGCACCCCAAGCGCGTTGACCACCGCGCCGGAGGTTTCGCCTCCCGCCACGAGCAAGCGCCGCACGCCATGGTGCTCGACGAGGGACTGGGCGATCTCGGCCATGGCGCGTTCGACCAGGGCCCCCGCTTCCGCGACGCCGAGGACCTCCTGCGCCCGTCGCACGTCTTCCGGCGAGGCACTGGCATACAGCAGTACCGGGCCACGGTCGAGATGCTCTTCGGCCAGCGCGAGTGCCTTCGCGATGACGCCTTCGAAATCATCGGCCAAGGCCAGGGCGTCGAGGTGATAGCTCGGGTAGTGCTCGCGGGCATGTTCGAGCTGCGCCAGGGTGGCGCGCGAACAGCTGCCGCTCAAGATCGCTTCTCGACCGGCGATGGCGGGTAATGCATCGGCTTGTCCCGCCGCAGGCAACCGATCGGCCAGGTTAGCGGGTAGCCCCAATGCCAGGCCGGAGCCGGCGGTCACCAGGGGCAAATGACGACAGGCGCGCGCCAGGGTATGCAAATGTTGCGTGTCGATGGCGTCGCAAATGGCGATGCCCACGCCCGCCGAACGCAGCGCCTGGATGCGGGCCTCGACGGCCTCAGCCCCCTCGCTGAGCGTGGCGTAGTCGATCAGGTCGACCCGCTGGTGCGTCTGGGCGCCGAGAACGCGCACCAGATTGGCATCCGTCATGGGCGTGAGAGGGTGGTCCTGCATGCCGCTTTCGTTGAGCGGCACGCCCCCCGCGAACAGGTAGCCGTTGTAGACGGTGCGCTGGTTGGCGGGCAGTGCCGGGCAGGCCACGGTGAAGTCAGTGCCAAGCGACGTCATCAGCGCGTCGGTCACCGGCCCGATGTTGCCCGCGGGTGTGGAGTCGAACGTCGAGCAGTACTTGAAGTAGAACTGCTCGCAGCCCTGGGCCTGCAACCACGCCAACGCCTCGAGAGACTGCGATACGGCCTCGTCGGCGGGCAGGGTGCGCGACTTGAGGGCGACGACCACGGCCTCGACGTCATCGTCCAGTGACGTTGTAGGGACGCCGATGGTCTGCAGCGTGCGCATGCCGGCACTGACCAGCATGCTCGCCACGTCCGTTGCGCCGGTGAAATCGTCGGCAATGCATCCGATGATGGGCATCGTCATTCCTCCTCCCCTGTGTCGGCATCGTTGGCCGCGTGAGATGGCAACCCGAAGCCCGGAAACGTCTTGATCACGGCAGCGTCATCGTCGCCGCCATGGCCTTGTGCCGAGGCTTGGGTAAACATGGTGAGCGCTTGGCTGGTCAGCGGCAGGGGAAACTTGTCGCGATGGGCAGTGTCGTGGACCAGGCCCAGATCCTTGACGAAGATGTCCACTGCCGAGCGCGGCGTGTAATCGTCCTCGAGAATGTGCGGCACGCGATTCTCGAACATCCATGAATTACCAGCACTCTGGGTGATGACCTCATACAGCACCTGTGGGTCGCAGCCGCCGCGAATGCCATAGGCCATGGCCTCGGCGGCAGCGGCGATGTGCACCCCCGCCAACAGTTGGTTGACCAGTTTGACCTGCGAACCCTGTCCCATCGCGTCGCCAAGGCGGAAGACCTTGGCGGCGAGGGCATCGAGAACCTCCTCGACGCTGTCGAAAACATCGGCCGGTCCCGAGGCCATGATCGTCAGCGCGCCTTGCGCGGCCTTGGCGGCACCACCGGAAATCGGCGCGTCGAGCAGGCGCAGGCCCCGGGTGGAGAGCTCATCGCCCAGGGCGACCACGGCATCCGGCGCGCAGGTAGCGCATGAGACGATGACGCTGCCGGACGCCAGGCCGTCGGCGATGCCCTGGGGGCCGAACAGAACCTCACGGGTTTGCTCGGCATTGACGACCACGCTGACGACGACATCGACGTGAGCGGCCATCTCGGCGGGCGTGGCAACCGCCCGGCCACCGTGCGCGTCGAATGCCTGCCTGGCGTCGGGTCGCAGGTCGCATCCCCAGGTCGTGAAGCCGGCATCGACCAATGACGTCGCCATGCCCATTCCCATCGACCCCAGGCCGATGATCCCCACCCGCGCGCGTCGTGCTTGTGTCATCTCGCGTTCCTTGTCTGTGGTTCTTTGATGAAACGGTCGTTGGTCAGAACGGCCATTGATCAGACCGGCGTGTCGGTTGCGGTGTCCTCGAGACGTTCCAGCAGATCCGTCGGCGCCTGTCGCAGGCGCCACTCGGCATGCTCGAGGTGGCGCGCGGCGGCCTGGGCGGCGGCGTCTTCGTCGCCTTGGTCGATGGCATCGACGATTGCTTGATGCTCTTCGATGACCTGCGCCATGAACGTTTCGCGTAGCGATTCATTGGTTCGCGTCACGGTAATGGCGTGATGCAGGAAGCGATTGTAGAAGTCGATGATTGCCGTGAAGTGCGTGTTGTTCGACGCCTCGGCGATGGCGCGGTGAAAGGCCATGTCCTGATCGACACCATCGGCACCGATTTCGACGGCCTCGTCGATATCGGCCATGGCATTACGGATTCGGCGCAATTGGGACGGCGTGCGGCGCTGCGCCGCCAGACGCGCCGCCTCGACCTCCAGGGCCCGGCGCAGTTCGAGAAGACGGATGACCGATTGCAGCGATGGGTCGGGAATCGCCAGGCGCAGTGCCACGGTGGGCACCTCGGCGACGAAGCTGCCGCTGCCGCGACGCGATGTCACCAGGCCGGCGTTACGCAGCATGGAAATGGCCTCGCGCACCACCGAACGGCTGATGCCATAGCGTTCGCCGAGCGCGGCCTCGGTGGGCAAACGCTCCCCGGGGCGCATGTCGCCGGTATGGATGGCGTGCGTCAGCTGCCGTGCGACCTGCTCCGAGAGTTGGGTGCCACGGGTCGGTTGGGTCTCTGGGTTCGTGATCACCGCTATTCCTTCTCCTTCGTTCGTCGCCGCCAGGCGTGGTGCGGGCCTCGCATCGATGGTGCGGGACGTCTCCGACTAATGGCGGTGTTGCCCCAATGGATTTGTCAGACAACATTATAAATAGTGTGGTGACGACACAATACGTCTTTGGACCAACGTCGCACTGCCAGTGGAGATTCATGCGAAGTGACGCTTCGCTCGACCGGGAGAAGTGCATGCAAGTCATTGTGGAGGTTGTGGTTTATTGGCTTCGCAATGATGTAGAGCCCGAGCGTGGATCATCCAAGACTGTTGGTGGCTGAGACGTTCTGACGCAACACGCCAACCGCATGACGTTTCATGGCAATCCCTTTTCCGCCGGACTTTCGATAATGAGGGCGTTCGACGGCATCGCGCCGCCATTTAGACGCTCAGGAAGACATCATGAATCGAAACGTCATTCTTACCTGCGCCATCACCGGCGCCGGTGATACGGCCGACAAGCATCCCGACCTGCCCATTACGCCCAAGCAGATCGCCGATAGCGCCATCGAGGCCACGCGCGCCGGGGCGAGCATCGTGCACTTGCACGTGCGCGACCCGGAAACCGGCGGTGTGAGCCATTCCACCGAGTACTTCCGTGAGGCGGTGGGGCGCATCCGCGAGGCGGATGTGGATGCGGTCATCAATATCACCGCAGGCGGCGGGGGCGATCTCTTCCCCGAGGTGCGCGATGGCGTTATCCATGGCCTAGAAGGCACCGATCTGCAGACACCGGCGGAGCGCCACGCGCCGGTCGGCGAACTGCTGCCGGAAATCTGCACCCTGGATTGTGGCAGCCTCAACTTCGGCGACATGGTCTATCTCAATACCGCCGACTGGCTGCGTGAGCATGCCCGGCTGGTCAAGAACGCCGGCGTCAAACCCGAACTGGAGTGCTTCGATCTGGGGCATGTGTGGTTCGCGCGCCAGTTGATCGAGGAAGGCCTGATCGAAGGCGATCCGCTGTTTCAACTGTGTCTGGGGATTCCCTGGGGCGCCGAGGCGGACACCGAGACCATGCTGGCGATGCGCAACAAGCTGCCCGCCAACGCTCATTGGTCGGCGTTCGGCATCGGGCGTAGCGAGATGCCGATGGTCGCGCAATCGATGCTACTCGGCGGTCACGTGCGGGTCGGCCTTGAGGACAATCTTTACCTCAGCCGCGGCGTGTTCGCCACCAATGCGCAGTTGGTGGAACGTGCCGCGACGATTGCCGAAAACCTGGGAGGCCGCGTGCAGACGCCGGCCGAAACACGTCAGACGCTGGGGCTGCGCCAGCCGTGAGCGACAAGGAGAACATGATGTCTCGACAAGACACGGCCGCGGCGGCCGATGTGCCTGCGCGGGTCGCCGTCATCGGCACCGGCGTGATCGGCAATGGCTGGATCGTGCGAGCCCTGGCGGCGGGCTGCGATGTGGTGGCCTTCGACCCGGCCCCCGGTGCCGAGGCGACGACGCGCGCCTTCGTGGAACGGGTTTGGGATTCGGTGGCGACGATGGGGCTCGCCGACACGGCGGACCCGAGCCGGCTGCGTTTCGCGGCCTCGGCTAGCGAGGCCGTCGAGGAGGCCGACCTGGTCCAGGAAAACGTGCCGGAGCGGCTCGAGATCAAGCATCGCGTCCTGGCGGAGTTGGATGCACATGCCCCCGAGGGCGTGGTGATCGGCTCCTCGACGTCCGGCATCAAGCCCAGCGAGCTGCAATCGGCCTGCACGCGCGACCCCGGTCGCGTCATCGTCGCGCACCCGTTCAACCCGGTGTACCTGCTGCCGCTGGTCGAGCTGGTGGGCGGCGAGCACACCGCGCCGGTCGTCACCGAGCGCGCCCGGGCTCAATATGCCGCGCTGGGCATGCGGCCGCTGGTGGTGCGTCGCGAAATCGAGGGCCATGTGGCCGACCGTCTGATGGAGGCGCTGTGGCGCGAGGCGCTGCACCTGGTCAACGACGGTGTCGCCACCACCGAGGAAATCGACGCCGCCGTGGTCTACGGCGCGGGGCTGCGCTGGTCGCTGATGGGCACCTTCCTGACCTTCCACCTAGCCGGGGGTGAGGGTGGCATGCGCCACATGCTGCACCAGTTCGGGCCGGCACTGAAGCTGCCGTGGACCAAGCTCGAGGCGCCGGAGCTGACCGACGAACTGATCGAGAAGGTCGCCGACGGTTGCGAGCATCAGGCCGCCGGGCGCAGCGTCGCCGAACTGGAGACGCGACGTGACGCCTTCCTCACCGAGCTGCTGGCATTGACCCGCAAGTACTGGCCGGAAGCCGAGGGGCTTGAGGGGCGCATCTGATGAGCCGGATACCAGACAGTTCAACGTTCGGCCCCTTGCTGGAAACCCGGGTGGCCGACGCCTGGGTCGACTACAACGGCCACATGAACGATGCCGAGTACGCGCGGGTCTTCTCGCTGGCCGTCGAGGCGCTGATGGAGCGTATCGGCCTCGATGTAGCGGGGCGAGCCGAGCATGGTTACACGCTCTATACCCTGGAGACGCATCTCTGCTACCGCCAGCAAGCGCATCGTAGCGAGGCGTTGGCGGTCGAACTGACGCTACTCGATCATGATGCCAAGCGGTTGCATGTCTTTTTTACCCTGCGCAACGCCGACGGCGACCCGCTGGCGACCAGCGAGCAGATGCTGATGGGCATCGATGTCGCTAGCGGTAGGCCCGGGCCATTCCCCGAACCGGTCGCGGCTGTGGTCGCCACGTTGCCCGCCGCTGGCGAAACGTGGCCGAGCGCTGCGGGGCGGCGCATCGGGATCGTACGCCGCTAACGTCGAATGGAGAGTCAAAACGCTCCATGACGTTTTCCCTCGCTGCAAAGAACCCGCCCATGGCAAGCCATGGGCGGGTTTTCGTGTTGGCAGATACTGCTGCGCGACTGGATCAGCCCTGGCCGAGTACCTCGACGCGTTGCCGGCGGTGGGCACGGCGCAACATGCGCAGCCGCGAGCGGGCTTCGTCGCGCTCGAGATAGCAGCCTTGCAGCCAGCGCCGGCCGCCCTGGCCGACATCGAAGGCATCACGAGCATGCAGCAGGCGGCGGTTGTCGAAGATCACCAGGTCGCCGGGGGTGTAGGTGAAACGCAGCGCAAACTCGGGCTCCCGCAGCAGGCGCTGCAGTGACATCAAGGCGGCATAGGCGGACTCCACGTCCTCGAACGGCGCCATCAAGGGGCCGCGCAGGAAATCGGCGATGCGCACTTCGTCGAAATTGCCGTCGTCATCGAGCTTGATCATCGGTGCGTACCACACATGATCGGTGGTCCGGGCGGTGTTGGCGTAGCACCAGCGTACACGCGTGAGCGTCGCGAAGTGCTCGGGATGACGCTCGCGCAGGGCCTCGGCCACGGCGAAACCGTCCATCATCACCGCTTCACCACCAACGGTGTCGTTTTCCAGGCAGTGCAGCAACTGCAGACCGGGCTGATACTCGCGGGTCGGCAGATCGACGTGCGGTGGCAGGGCGATCGAGGTGTAGGCATTGGAGTCGGGGTCGGGTTTGGCACGCACGTCGAACAGCGTGCCGAAGTTGGTGGCGCGCGGCGGGCCGATGCGCCGGGCGATGGCATCCAGGCTGCCGGGCTCGGTGGGCAGGTTGCGTAGCCGCACCAGGCCTTCGCCGATGACGGCCTCGAGGGCGCTTTCGAGGCAGGCATCCGGTGCCAGAGGATCATCGTCGGTGTCCAGCCAGTCGCGCGCATCGAGGGTCGTGGGCGCGTCGCGTTCGCTGCCTTTCCATAACGTGGCAGGAGGCAGCGGGGCGTCGAGTTCCGCCAAGTGGGTATAGTCGTGCGCGCGCAGCCAGCCGGGGTGAAAGCGCAAGCGGCGTTGCTCCGGGGCGAAGACGATCTCCAGCGCACCGGTGTCGTCGAGGCATGCCTCGCTGACGGTGGGCCAATCCTCGAGGCGTGACAGGTCGAGGATACGCTCGCGGGTGGCCGGATTGACGGTACTGTCGTCGGCGGCGTTTTCGCGCAGCCAGATGCTGTGGTACCGGCTGACGCGACCGTCTTCCCAGCGCACTTCGACCTGGCGGGGCGTGTGGCTCACGTTGTGGATGGCGACCTCGACCGGCCAGGCGTCGTAATCAGGCGTCGCGGGGAGCGTGCCGCCGGGCGTATTGGCAGACGTGGCAGCAGGCGTGGAAAGGGTCATGACGGCATCCTTGGCTACAAAACGTAGCCCCAGCATGGCTTGACTCGGCGTCCATATTTACACCCCAAGCGACGGCTTCTTGCCGTCAGTCGTCATCTTGTGTCGTCAGGGTGCGGGTGGCGTGCCTGGCGCGGGCTAGTACCGAAATGCTGCTTGTAGGCCCGCGAGAAACTGGAAGCCGAGGTGAAACCGCTGGCCAGGCCAATGCTCAGAATGTCGCGGTCGGTTTCCCGCAGTAGCTGACGAGCATGTTGCAAGCGCAGGCGCAGATAGTGATCGCGTGGCCGCTCGCCCAGCTCCTGTTCGAAGAGACGCTGAAGCTGGCGCAGCGAGATACCGATGCGCGCGGCGAGACGGGCGAGTGTCAGCGGTGTCTCGAGGTGGCGCTCCATCAGGGCGACGGCCTCGATCACGCTGTGCTTGTGGGTCCCCAGGCGCTGAGTCAGATCATGACGCTGGTGGTCGTGGCGAGGCCGCATGCGAGCGTGAATCAACTGCTCGGAAACGTCAGCGGCCAGCTCATCGCCATGGCGGCGGGCGATCAGGTCTAGTGTCATGTCCATCGCGGCGGTGCCGCCGGCGCAGGAGAAGCCGCGTGGGCCGACTTCGAACAGCGACTCGACGGCGTTGATCTCGGGGAAGCGCTCGCGAAACGCCGGTAAGCTTTCCCAGTGCAGAGTGACACGCTGCCCCTCGAGCAAGCCGGCGCGGGCTAGGATCAGGCTACCGGTGTCGATGCCGCCCAGCACACAGTCGCCTTGATGACGCTGATGCAGCCAATGCAGCAAGTGGTGGGTCAGGCGCTCCTCGGGCTCGAAGCTGGCACAGATGGCGATGCTGGGCAGTGCCGGTGCCGAGGCGAGGGTGTCGTCGGCGAGCAGGGTCATGTCGTTGCTGGCGGTGACCGAGGCGCCGTCCAGGCCGATCACGCGCCAGGTGAACAGGCGCTCTCCAGCGATGCGGTTGGCAATGCGCAGCGGCTCGATGGCAGAGAAGAATGCCATCATCGAGAAACGCGGCAATAGCAGAAAGCCGATGGGCTCGGGAAACGCCCCGGCATAATGTAGACGCATCTCTCCCCCGTGGCGGTAGCGACTCAGGCGGCGAACGGTGACGCGCCGAGGCGCGCGATGCGCTCACGATAGCAAATTCGATTGCCGAGGGCTTGCGGGTCGCGTCAGCGAGAGCGGGAAGAAAATAGGCAAGGCTTGGAGGTGGGCCGGTCCTGACGACCGGCCCGGAATGGGATCAGTCCTCGACGAGCCAGCCGTCGATGAGATCGCGATGTTCCTCGATCCACTGTTTGGCGCCTTGCGTGGGATCGCCGACGTTTTCGATGGTCAACATGAGATCGGCCAACTGGGCGTGGCTCATGTGCCAGGCATCGAGCATCTTGGTGACTTCGGGGTGCTCCTCGCCAAAGCCCTTGGGCGACATCCACATGATGTCGTCACCGCCGCCATAGCTTTTCTTGGGATCTTTCAGCGCCTTGAGGTCGTACTGCGCGTAGGCCCAGTGCGGCTGCCATAGCGTGACGGCGACGGGCTCTTCGTTGGCATAGGCTTCCTCTAGGGCCGCGAGCATGGCGGGCCCGGAGCTGTTCAACTGGCGGAACGGCAGATCGTAACTCTCGATGGCGTTTTCGGTCTCGCCGGAGATGGCCGAGCCCGATTCGATGCCGATGATGGTCGGTTCATTCTGGTAGACGAAGCGCTCGGCGTTGTCCTTGAGGTCACTAATGCTGTCGATGTCTTCCATGTAAGCCGGCACCACCAGTTCGTCCTGGGCGCCGTCGAACCAGGCATCGTGAACGTCGATCTTGTCCTCGTAGGGCTTGATGTACTGGGCGTCGCCATGCGGCAGCCAGACTTCCAACGAGATATCCAGATCGCCCTGCGCCAGTCCGCTGAAGAGCACGCTCTTGCCGGTAGTCGTCAGGTTGACGTCGTAGCCTTGCTCTTCGAGCAATTGCTGCCACATGTGCGAGACGGCGATGTTTTCCGACCAGTTGTTGGTGCCGATGGTCAGCGTGTCGTTGGCCGTGGCGGTCATCGAGATACCGGCCAGGCCACAGGCGACGAAAAGGGAAGTCAACGGTTTCATACGCGTCCTTTTTGTGTGGGTGAATCGAAAGGGATGAGAAAGGGTGCTGCGCTATGGCGTCATTCTGCCATCAGCGTGTCGGAATAGCCGTAGGTCGAGAGGCGTTCGATGCCATCTTCGGTGATTAGCACCTGTTCTTCCAACTTGACGCCCTCGGTGCCGTCACGGTGGCCGATATAGGCCTCGACGCAGAGCGTCATACCGGGCTCGATGGCGCCATCGTAGCCGACCTCGTCCCAGTCCATGTCGTGGGCGATAAGCGGCCATTCGCCGGTCATGCCGCAGCCGTGGACGATGTCCAAGTAGCGATTTTCACGATAGCCGTCGGGTATCGGCCACGCTTGTTGCGAGTAGTCGCGAAAGCTCATGCCGGGGCGCAGCAGGGCGATGTTGCGTTCGAGCTGGTCGGCGGCCATGCGATAAAGCGCCTTCTGCTCGGCGTTGGGCGCGCCTGCGCCGGGCACGTGGAAGGTCCGCGAGAAATCCGTGTAGTAGCCGAAGCAGCCCACGATATCGGTATCGAAGGCGACCAGCTCACCCGGGGCGATGATCTTATCCGAGCACTCCTGGAACCATGGATTGGTGCGCGCGCCGGAGCTGAGAAGCCGAGTCTCGGCGTATTCGCCGCCAGTGGCCAGCACATGCTGGTTGAAGATCGACCACAGCTCGTTTTCGCTCATGCCGGGGCGAATGGCGGCTTCCATACGCGTCATCGCGGCTTCGGTCAGCGTCACGGAGCGGTGGATGAGCGCCAGCTCGTCGACACTCTTGATCGACTTGGCGCCCTCGACCACGGTAGCGGCATCGGTCAGCTCGAAGCCAGCCTGACCCAGTGCCTCGATGGCGCCGGTGGGCGCGGACTCGATGCCCAGGCGTTGCCCCTGGGTATGCGAACGCTCGAATAGACCGCGGATGTCGTCGACGAAGGCCTGGGTATGCGCCGCGCAGCGCGGGCCGCTGTATTGCGGCATCACCGCGCGGGCGGGATGCACCTCGTCGAGCAATTCGGCGTTGGCCGCCAGGTGCAGGCAGGCGCTGAACTCAAACAGCACCACCGGGCCGTCCGCCGCGACGTAGAGGTAGCGCGCCGGGTTGCGCTGCGAGTAAACCTGCATGTTGCGCACGCCGCAGGCATAGCGAATGTTGATGGGATCGAACAGGATCACCGCGTCCAGTTCGTGATGCTTCATCTGCTGGCGCAGGCGTTGCAGCCGGTAGCGCTCGACGCGCGAGAGCAGCGCGGCGTCGAGCGTGGCGTGACGGAAGCCGCCGTCGGTGTAGGGGCCGCCCGTGGGGACGGACCCGGCGAGTGATACGATATCGCCCATTGAAAGGCATCCTTGTAAAGAGTGAACGAGACGCTTGGTGACGTACGCGAGGCGGTGTTAGCCCATGAGCGCGTCGTGACGGCGCTGATTGTCAGCATCGATGTGTTGCTGGGTGACGCGACCGTAGATGCGCCGGGTGTGCTCCAGGCTACCCATCATGTCGGGCGTCTTGGCGTAGCCGAGCAGGGTGCACAGACGCTGCCCCTTGGCGGCGGCGACGCGGTGCATGGAGTAGCGCCCCTTGAAGAGCTGCAGGTCACCGGTGTTGAGCGTCAGCGATTCGACGTCGGTGTGGTCGCCCTCGAGCACGCGTTTCACGGCCGCGAAGTTCTCCTCGCCGGGACGGCGGATGCTGGGGGCGTATTGGAATTCGCCGCCTTCGTTGGGGCGCCGCGTCATCAGGCTGACGATGAATTCGTTGGTATCGAAATGCCAGGGCAGCTCGGTGTCGTCGGGCATCACGTTGATGACCAGCCCCGCGATGGGGTCGGCGAACTCGTAAATCACCGGCTCTTCGAGGCAATCGGCGACGAAGCGTTGAAAGTCGGGGTCGCGATAGAGCTGCTGGACGATGGCGTCCTCGGGGATCAGGTCGCGCGCCACGAAGCCATTGGTGTAGTGCTGGAAGAAGCGAGCGGGGTGATCCTCGGGCAGCGACGGATCGTCCGGCGTGACGTAGGGATTGACGTTGTTGTCCGAGTAGAACGCCTTGGGCGCCAGGGCCTCGCTTTCCTCGCGCAGCGGTTCGATGAGGTCCTCGCGGATGAACTTCGACAACAGGGCGCAGCCGTCGGTGCGTAGTTGATCGCGCACGCCCTCGACAGTGGCCCGGTAGGCGTCGCTATCGCGCTCCAGGATCGGATAGCGTTCGAGGTCGATGAAACGCGCCAGGGGATGATGCTCGGCGGTGACGTCCTGTGCGGTAGTTTGAGTTGCGAGCGTGGCCTGTGACATGAGATCGCCCTCCTGTGCGGTCGTTGATCGGGACTCGTTGGTTGGGAGCCGATGATTGGGAGTCCTTGATAAGGAGTAGCGATACGGTAAAAGGAGGGAGGGCGTGAAACTAATGAGAATGTCCGGCCATCTGCGACGAGATTCTTATCGATCGCGTGCGTTGTAGCAGATGGCGTCTTGTCTCAGTCGTCGGTGCGGTAGAGATGACGCAGTGTGGCGGCCATCGACTCGGCAGCGGCGGTGATGTGGGGCGTCTGCGTATAGGCCAGATACCAAGGGATGCGTGGCAGCTCGCCAGCCAGAGGGCGCATGACGACGTGCCCTGCCTGATGGGCATCTCGCGCGGCCCAGCGCGAGAGAATGCTCACGCCCTTGCCGGCGGCGACGAGTTCCAGGATCAAGGCCACCGACTCGATCTGTACCATGTGCGAAGGATAGACGCCGGCCGGCTGGAAGAAATGCTCAAATTCATGACCGGATTCGGGCGTGATGCTGTAGGTGAAATGTCGGCCTCGATCGAAAACCTCGGCGGGAACCGCATCGCTCTGTGCATAAGGATGCTCGGGCGGCAAAACGGCCACCAGCGGTTCCTCGAACAATAGCTGATGAGCGATGCCGCGCTGCGAGGGCACCTCGATCATGCAGATCATGTCGACCCGGTTGGCGAGTAGCGCCGTGGTCATGTCCGCCATGGGCAGGCGGACCAGATCGATGTCGCGCGCATGCTGGTCATAAAGATGTGGAATTGCCCGCGAGAAGGTGTCGTAAGGGCCGATGCCCAGGCGCAAGGCGGGTTCGGCCCGGCGTGCCAATTGCCACGCCTCGAGCTCGGCACTACGCAGGCGGGGTAGCACGTCGTGCGCGGTATCGAGCAGCCGCTCGCCCGAGGCGGAAAGCGTCAGTCGGCGTCCTTCGCGATGGAAAAGAGCGACGCCCAGGCGGCGTTCCATCTCCCGAATGCGATGCGTCGCCGCAGGCTGGGTGATGCCGATGGCGGCGGCAGCATCGTGCACGGTGCCGTGGGTGGCAATGGCGTCGATCAATACGTAATACTTGATATCCAGCATGGGACTCTCGGGTCTCTTGGAGGGTGACGCGTCGCGTGAAACGACATGCTACGCTCGATGCTAGATGCCACAAGGAGCACGACACGATGTCGGATGATAATGACACCGGCAACGCCGAGCTGGATGAGGCCACGATTCGCCTGGCCACGGAGATTTTCAATAGCGCGCGCAACGGCGAGGCGGAAAAGCTACGCGGCTGGCTGGCTCAAGGGCTGCCGCCCAACATGTGCAACGACAAGGGCGACAGTTTGTTGATGCTGGCCAGCTATCACGGGCATCTCGAGGCCACGCAACTGTTGCTCGAGCAGGGCGCCGATCCCGAGATGTACAACGACAACGGCCATCATCCACTCTCTGGCGCGTCCTTCAAGGGCGACCTGGCCATGGCCGAGCTGCTGGTGTCGCATGGCGCCTCGGTCAACGCCCGCTCTCCCGACGACAAGACGGCATTGATGTTTGCCGCCATGTTCGACAACGCCGAGGTCGTCGACTTCCTGCTGGCCCAGGGCGCCGACCCCAATGCCACCGACAGCCGTGGCATGACGGCACACGAACTCGCCTCGGCGATGGGGGCGACCAAGACGCCTGCGATGCTGCCCGGCGCTCATACCTAACGCCCATGCCCTGAACACGACAATGCCCCTGGCTGCGCAGGGGCATGACGAATCAGAGGCGGCTTCAGCCAGCTGGCTGAGTGCGCTTACACCGCGTCCTTGCCGGTTTCTCCGGTGCGGATACGGATGACCTGTTCGAGCGGCGAGACGAATATCTTGCCGTCGCCGATCTTGCCGGTGTTGGCCACCTGCGTGATGGCGTCGATCACCTTCTCGATCATGTCATCGTCGACGGCGACCTCGAGCTTGACCTTGGGCAGGAAGTCGACCACGTATTCGGCCCCACGATACAGCTCGGTATGACCCTTCTGACGGCCGAAGCCCTTCACTTCCGTGACGGTAATCCCCTGGACGCCGATCTCGGACAACGACTCACGAACGTCGTCGAGCTTGAACGGCTTGATGATGGCGGTCACCAGTTTCATCGTCTTTCTCCTCGCATCGTATATGCGGGTGGCGTATACCACCCTCGATTATGCCCAACGATCATGCTTTCAAGCATACACCGCTGGTCGCGGGATTAAAAAAGGCCCCCCGAAGGGGGCCAGGGGAGCACGCCAGCTCACTCGGTACGTCGGCTTGCTTACTTCTTGCCGACGGAAAACTCGGGATAGGCTTCCAGACCGCATTCGGCCAGGTCGACCCCTTCGTATTCTTCTTCTTCACTGACTCGCACGCCCATCGCGGCCTTGATGATCAGCCATACGATCAGGCTGGCGATGAAGCACCACAGGAAGATGGCGAGGGCGCCGATGATCTGAGCGCCGAAGGAGGCACTGGCATTGGTAAGAGGCACCACCAGAACACCCCACAAGCCGGCCACGCCGTGCGCGGAGATAGCACCCACCGGATCGTCGATCTTGAGCTTGTCCAGCGCTACGATGGAAACCACCACCAGCAGCCCGCCGACGGCACCGATGAGCGTGGCGCCCAGGCCGGTGGGGGACAGCGGGTCGGCGGTGATCGCGACCAGGCCGGCGATGGCACCGTTGAGCGCCATGGTCAGGTCCGCCTTGCGGAACCAGATCTTGGCGAGGATCAGCGCGGCAATCACCCCGCCCGCGGCGGCGGCATTGGTGTTGACCAGCACCTGCGCCATGTTATTGGCGGAATCGATGTTGGAGACCATCAGCTCGCTGCCACCGTTGAAGCCGAACCAGCCCATCCACAGGATGAAGGTCCCCAGCGTCGCCAGCGGCAGGTTGGCGCCGGGAATGGCGTAGATCGCGCCGTTCTTGCCGTATTTGCCCTTGCGCGGCCCGAGTACCAGCACCCCGGCCAGGGCCGCGGCCGCACCCGCCATGTGGACGATGCCCGAACCGGCATAGTCGGAATAACCCAGCTCGGCGAGCCAGCCACCGCCCCAGGTCCAATAGCCGGACGTCGGATAGATGATCCCGGTCATCACCACGGCGAAGGCCAGAAACGCCCAGAGTTTCATGCGTTCTGCCACGGCCCCGGAGACGATCGACATGGCGGTTGCGACGAACACCACCTGGAAGAAGAAGTCGGCACGGTTGGAATAATAGATATCCCCGTTGCTGCCCATTACCTGATCGACGGAGTTCTCGCCGCCGAGCAGAAAGCCCAGACTCGGCAGGAAGCCGCCAGCGCCACTGGAATACATCAAGTGGTAGCTGAACAGCAGATACATGGTGCAAGAGATGGCGAACAACACCACGTTCTTGGTCAGGATTTCCGCCGTGTTCTTGGAGCGGACCAGGCCCGCTTCGAGCATGGCGAAGCCGGCGGCCATCCACATGACCAGCACACCGGCGATCAAGAAATAGAAGGTGTCGAGCGCGTACGATAGCTGTGTAATATCTTCAGTCATTTATTGTGTCTCCCTTCAGCCCTTGCCTTAAACGGCGTCGGCTCCGCGTTCACCGGTACGGATACGAATGACGTCTTCGAGTGGCGTGACGAATAGTTTGCCGTCGCCGATCTTGCCGCTATTCGCGGCATTGCTGATCGCCTCCAGCACGCTTTCCAGTCGGTCTTCTTCCACGGCGATTTCTATTTTTACCTTGGGAAGGAAGTCCACGACGTATTCGGCGCCGCGGTAGAGTTCCGTGTGACCCTTTTGGCGCCCAAAACCTTTCACTTCCGTGACGGTGATACCTTGGACGCCGTTGTCGGCCAGCGCCTCGCGAACATCGTCCAGTTTGAAAGGTTTGATGATGGCGGTAATGAGCTTCATGCCAGTTCTCCCGTTGTCGGCTTTCGCCTCTCGGGACGTACGCAGAAGCCATGCCATATTGGCTTGTGTGCCATTAAAAACAGCCAGTTACGGGAGGGTGTGGAAACGACGCTGTGTGTAGTGCCCAAACATGGAACGCCCCTCGCCAGCTTTTGGTGCGTGTTGCTGACGGGCCTGCACCAATATGGCGCATGCGTATTTCGTCGGCCTTGCGTATGCTGTGGCGAGAAGGAAACGTTCAATCCGAGGGAACTCTCATGGCGACACACGACCTCTTCTCACGTCTCGCACAGCAAGTCGGCGACCGGCTCCAGGATGCCTCGCACGCGCCGGAAGACATCCAGCGCAGCGTCCAGGGTGTGATGCGCGGCGCCTTCGATCGCATGGAGCTGGTCTCGCGTGAGGACTTCGATATCTTGATGGAAGTGCTGCAGCGCACGCGCTCCCGGGTCGAATCACTCGAGGCGCAGGTCGCGGCATTGGAAGCGGCGCTAGAAGTGGGCCAGAGCGCCCCGGTGGCCGCCGCCGAAGGCGCCGAGCCGGCGACCGAACCCGACGCCAATGGCGACGCCGACGAGTCGAGCGCGTCCGACACCTCCCGCAAGAACTGATCGCCGCTCGATCACGAATGCCGTCTCGGTCGAGACGGCATCCGCCTTTTGCCTCTTTCTTGCCGATAGGCCCTCTCGCCGCCTTCCGCAGCGCGTGCGTTACCGCCGTCAATCAATTAGTGTATACGCATATTTTGATGTGACGGAAGGAGGCTGCATGGCGCTTGCCATCATCAATACGCGTGCCGGCTTGGGGCTGGAGGCGCCGAATGTGTTGGTCGAAGTGCACCTCACCAACGGCCTCCCGGGATTGGCGATCGTCGGACTGCCGGAGGCAGCGGTAAAAGAGAGCCGCGAACGAGTGCGCAGCGCCCTGATTAATGCCGGTTTCGACTTTCCCACGCGGCGCATCACGCTCAATCTCGCGCCGGCGGACCTCCCCAAGGAAGGCGGACGCTTCGATCTTCCCATTGCGCTGGGCATTCTGGTGGCCTCAGGGCAGATTCCCGGCGAGGCGGTGGCGGATCTCGAATGCCTGGGCGAGTTGGCGCTGGATGGCAAGTTGCGCCCCGTGCGCGGGGTGCTGCCGGCGGCCCTGGAAGCGCGTCGCGCCGGGCGTGCACTGTTGCTGCCCGAGAGCAACGCCGATGAAGCGGCGTTGGCCGGCGACCTGGACGTCCTCCCCGCCGCCGACTTGCCACAAGTCGTTGCCCACTTGCTCAAACAAGCGCCGATCACGCCGCACCAACTTGGTGAACGGCCTGCACCGCGCTTGGCTGAGCCCGACCTCGCCGAAGTGCGTGGCCAGCATCAGGCCCGGCGGGCGTTGGAAGTTGCCGCCAGCGGCGGCCACAATCTTCTGTTCGCTGGCCCGCCGGGTACCGGCAAGACCATGCTCGCCAGTCGATTACCCGGGATTTTGCCACCCCTCCAAGAAGATGAAGCGCTGGAAGTGGCCGCCGTGCGCTCGGTATGCGGCCTGCCGATCCTAGAACGCTGGGGGCAACGGCCGTTTCGTACGCCGCATCACACCGCCAGTGGTGTGGCCTTGGTCGGCGGTGGCGGCAAGCCACGCCCGGGGGAGATTTCACTGGCGCATCACGGGGTGCTGTTTCTGGATGAATTGCCGGAGTTCGACCGGCGTGTGCTGGAGGTGCTACGCGAACCGCTGGAATCGGGCCAGATCGTCGTCTCGCGGGCATTGATGCAGAGCTGCTTTCCCGCTCGCTTTCAACTCGTCGCGGCAATGAATCCGTGCCCGTGCGGACATCTCGGCGACCCGCGCAAAGCCTGTGTGTGCACGCCGGCCCAAGTGCAGCGCTACCAGGCCCGTATCTCGGGCCCACTGCTCGACCGTATCGATCTGCAGGTGGAAGTCCCCGCATTGCCCGCCGCACAACTCACCGAACAACGCAGCGGCGAAAGCTCCGAGGTCGTTCGCCAGCGTGTTCTCGCTGCGCGCCAGCGCCAAGCCCAGCGCGGCGCGCTCAACGCTTATTTACCCAGCAGCGCGCTGGAGGACCTCTGCGCCCTGGATGGCCAGGAACGCACCTGGCTGGCCGACGTGCTCAACCGCCTCAACCTCTCCGCCCGCGCCTATCATCGCGTGCTACGCGTCGCCCTGACGCTCGCCGATCTTGCCGAGGAGCCCCGCCCCCGCCAGCCGCAACTGATGGAAGCCATCGGCTATCGTCAGTTGGATCGGCTGATCGGTGGCAATGGAGGGGCTTAGTTGTCGGCGTCGTAGGAAGGCGTGTCGGTGCCGGGGATGCCCTCGCGAATGCGGGCGGAGAAGCCGTCGGCGCCGTTCGTTTTCAGGGCCTGGGCGTTGATATGCCCCTTGGCCTTGAGTTCGGCGAAGGGAACGCCGGGTGCCAACGCGCCGACGCTGTGCACGTACTCGGGCAGGTAGCCGGATAGCAGCAGTCGGTAGTCGAAGGGCAGACCGGGGACGATGCGCTTCATCATGGCGTAGACCAGCGTGGTGCAGTTGGAGGTCAGCGTGTTGTAGTAGTGCGGCTCGCGTTGTAACTGGTGGGCCTCGTCGAGGTAGGCGCGAAACAGATCCTGCATGACCGGCTTGGGCATCTGCACGCGATATAGATAGACGTCCTCGCCGCGCGTGTTGGTGCGCACGCGCACGATATCGCGCTCGTCGGCGGCGATGATGCTGACTTCGTATTCCTTGAAGAAGCCGCCCAAGGTGGAGAAGGCCTCACCGCGCTCCTTGCGTATCTCCACCGAGAACGTCAGGTAGCGCCCGTCGTCGAAGCCGAAGCTGACCAGCGTATGGGCGATGGCCGGCCCCATCCAGTAGGACACCAGCAGATCGACCGAGCGTAGCTGGTCCAGGTCGTAGTGGCGGGTTTCCCAGCGCTCATCGAAATCCTGCGGGGTGCGCCATTGGAAGTTACGCACGTTGTTGACGGTGACGCGGTTGTCGTCTTCTTGTGTGCCGCTGACGATATGCGCGACATCCGGCGCCCAGTCGCGCTCGGTGGCGGGTTGGATCGTCCACCACCAGATGCCGAGCACGAGGTACATGGCTAGATAGCCGAGTAGGGCGCGTGCCGGCCAGCCCTTGAGGAACAGCCCCATGCAGCATGCCAGCGCGGCGATGATCCACAGCCCCGCCACGCCGTAACGCAGCACGGTGGGACCGGGAAGGCGATACCACAGCGCCAGCACCGCCCAGCCGCTGCTGGCGACGATGAGCAGTGCCAGCACGCCGGCGATGAGCCAGTGCCATAGTGAGGCAAGCCAGCCGGGACGTGCCATGATCAGTGCTGTGCCTCGAGCGCGCGTTCCAGCGCGGCCAGTCGACCGGGCGCCAGGGCGTCCTCGAGCGTGCTGATGCGCAGCACGTGGCCCAGCGCGGGATGCGCGGGACGATGCACGAGCGTGCCGGCCTCGAGCAGTTCGCGATGGATGCGGGCGGCGAGCTCCGCCTCCGGCAGGCGCACGGCGATGAAGTTGGTGGCACTGGGCGGCACGTCAGCGCCGAGAACTCGTAGATGGCCGGCCAGTGCTTCGCGGCGGGCGATCACGTCGCGTACGTGCTGCGTGGTTTCCTCCGGGTGGTCGAGCACAGTCTCGGCGGCGGCCAGTGCCAGCGATGAGACCGCGTAATGAATACGCACCTTGTGCATCACCTCGATCAGCGCCGGTTCGGCGATGGCATAGCCGATCCGCAAGCCGGCCAAGCCGTGTGCCTTGGAGAAGGTGCGTAGGCGCACCACGCCGGGCCAGACTTCGCCTGCAGCGGGAGCGTCGGCATCGTCACGGAAGTCGTGATAGGCCTCGTCGAGCAACAGCGTGCAGTCCTCGGGCAGAGCATCGCGCAGCGTGAGGATATCGGCGTCGCTGTGCAGGTGGCCGCTGGGGTTGTCGGGATTGGCCAGGTAGACCACGCGGGCGTTATCGCGCACCGCGCGGTCGGCCAGGGCGTCGAGGTCCGGCGCCAGCACGCTGGGCGCGTCGTGATAGTCAACTTCGACCAGCCGACAGCCCTGACCCTCGGCGAAGTAACGAAAGGTGGGATAGGTACCCGCGCTGGCGATGACCGTGCTGTCGGGATCGCACAGCGTGCGCAGGGCGAGCGCCATCAGGCTGTCGGCGCCGGCATCGATGATCAGCGCCTCCAGTGGCGTGCCGAGCAGGGCATTCAGGCGTTGGCGTACATCCATGGCCTCGGCGTCGCCGTAGGCGCGGGCCAGGGTGGCGACCTCATCGCCAAAACGCGCCTTGAGCGCCTGGTGGGGCATGTCCAATCCTTCGTTGGAGCCCAGGCGATGCGGCACCTCACGGCCTAGCTTGCGTTCCAGCGCTTTGAGGCCGGGGAACGGATTGGACGGCCCGGAACGATCAAGGTGGCGAGCGTGACGCGACATGCGAGACTCCTGAAACGCAAAAGGCTCATTGTGCGACCGAGACGCGCTGGGCACAACGTGACACGCATACGTCCGATGCCTCGCACGCACGCATTACAACGCGCTGGCGTCCAGGGCTCCGGAGAGCGTGGCGCGCCAGCTGGGGGCGTCTTGGCCGGGACGGCGCAAGGTGATTTCCCACTGATAGGGACGCAACTCTCGATCGGAGAGGCGCAGTACGCCGTTGCCTTGGAGCCGACTCTCGAGTACCCAGTGATTGTCCGGCGCATCGTCGGCCAGCATGCCCGGCGTCCAATCGAGGACTTGGGGGCCCTCTGCCTGTGCCAGTAGGGCGCGGCCCAAGGTTTCGGTGAGTCGTCCCGGTGCGATACCCAGCGCTGGTGATACCGTCGGTGGTGCCAGCATCACCACCATATCCTGCGCTTCACCCGACCAGGGCGGCGATTCGAGCAGTGCCTCGGCGGCCTGGCTACTCATGCCATATACCGCCTGGCGCATGTCCTCGGGCGGGGCGTCGCCGAGCCCAGCGCATCCCGCCAACAGCAGGCAGAGTGCGATGATGCCAGCGGCGTGGGCATGCTTCATGGTGTTTCCTGCGGGCAAGGGTCGGCACTGGATAGCGCGTCGTGCGGGTCGAGCCGGCGCTCGTAACCCGCCAGGAAACCACTCAGTTCATGGAAGAGAGGGGTGCGAATCGGCTTGGCCTCGTTGACCAGATGATGACGGGCTTCCGGATGCCGATGGACATCGGCATTGGGGAATTTGTCCGTCAGCGTTTCCAGGTTCCACTGCCAGTCCACGGTGAAGTCTTGTTCGCCCTGGAGGATCAGCACCGGCAATTCGCTGGGCGGCATGGACATCAGCAGGGGGATCCAGTCGCGCATGGCGCTGACCCAGGTCAAGGCCAGGCGGTCCGGCTGCAAGGGGTCGCCGCGGCGCAGGAAATCGGCGAAGCCAAGATCGGTGGTGTTGGGGCGAAACCGGCGCGGCACCGAGCGCACGAAAGGACTGACCACACGGTGCAGCCAACTGGATTGCTGCCAGCCCCAGGGGCGCACCAGCGGTGCCAGTAGCGCCAGGCCGTCCCAGCGTGTCTGATGGCCGTGGGTCAGGGCGTCGGTGGCGAGAATCGACGCGCCGGTGCTTTGGCCGATGCCGATCCAAGGGCCATCGGCCAGGCCGAGACGCGTGACCTCCTCAGTCAGCGCGCTCAGGCAGCCGACATAGTCGCCGAAGTCGTCGATGGAAGCGCGCGCGCCGCTGGAGAGCCCGTGCCCCGGGAGATCCCACATCACCACGCGCCAGCCACGCGCCAGCAGCAGTTTGAGAAGATGGCGGTAGAGCCCTAGGTGATCGAAGTAGCCGTGCACGACGAACGCCGTGCCTTGCGGTTTGGGCGGGCTCCATACCTGAGCCCACAACTGAAACCCCCGAGCCTCGAAGAAGCCGGCATGTAGATCGGTATTCTCTGTCAACAGCGACGCTAAGCGATAGTGCTCGAGATAGGCATTCATAGCCGGCGACACGGGGCGTGCCATCGGCGTCAGCAGGCCTAGCTGTTTCAAGGGGGTAAAGTCGGTCATTCAATTCTCCCGGTGCGTTCCATGCTAGCGTCCGCGCGGTCCCCGAGGCTATAGGGAAGTGATTGCCGGGCCCATTTTTTCAGGTCTTGCACGGCATTTGTCAGCATTGGCATCGCTTTCTTCCGTGCCGAAAAACGACGCTCAGACCAATGGTGGAGATGACAGCGCGAGGATTTACGTCTAATTTGTGGAATTATTTTCCACGTTTGAGGCGACACCCGAGGAGAGCCGCATGACAGACCGTACGACACGCCATCGTTTGCAGGTGGCCAGCCAGCTCGATCGTTTCATCAACGACGAAGCTTTGCCCGGTACGGGTGTCGACTCCGAGGCCTTCTGGGCCGGGTTCGATGCCTTGGTCCACGACCTTACGCCCACCAATCAGACGCTACTGGCCGAACGCGAGCGGTTACAGGCTGAGCTGGATGCGTGGCACAAGGCTCACCCTGGCCCGGTGCAAGACATGGACGCCTATCGCGCCTTCTTGAAAAACATCGGCTATTTGGTCGAGGCGCCGGCGAAGGTGCAGGCGACGACCGCCCATGTCGACGACGAGATCGCTATCCAGGCCGGGCCACAACTGGTGGTGCCGGTGAGCAATGCGCGCTACGCGCTCAACGCCGCTAACGCGCGCTGGGGCAGCCTGTACGACGCGCTCTACGGCACCGATGTGATTCCCGAGACCGATGGCGCCGAGAAGGGTCAGGACTACAATCCCAAGCGTGGTGAAGCGGTCGTCGCCTATGCGCGTGGCGTACTCGATCAGGCCGCGCCGCTGGCCGAGGGCTCGCACGCCGAGTCGAGTGGCTACAGCATCCGCGACGGTAAGCTGGTGGTGCAGTTGCAGGGGGGCAGCGAGACGACGCTGGCGCGTCCCGCCCAACTGGTGGGTTATCAAGGCGAGACGGAAGCACCCACTGCGGTACTGCTGGCCAACCACGGTCTGCATCTGGAAGTGCAGTTCGACGCTACGCATCCCATTGGCAAGACCGATCCGGCGCACGTTAAGGACGTCCTGGTCGAAGCGGCGGTGAGTACGATCATGGATTGCGAGGACTCCGTGGCCGCAGTCGATGCCGAGGATAAGACGCTGCTCTATCGCAACTGGCTGGGGCTGATGAAAGGCGATCTCGAAGAGCGCTTCGACAAGGGTGGCAAGACCGTGACGCGGCGTCTCAATCCGGATCGCGACTACACGGCGCCGCAGGGTGGCCAGGTGCGTCTGCCCGGGCGCTCGCTGCTGTTCGTGCGCAATGTCGGCCACCTGATGACGACCCCGGCGGTGCTCGACGGCGAGGGTAACGAGATCCCCGAGGGCATACTGGATGGCGTAATTACCAGCCTGCTGGCGATCCACGACCTTAAAAAGCGCGAAGGTGACGCAAGTAACTCGAGGACGGGCTCGGTTTATATCGTCAAGCCGAAGATGCACGGGCCCAAGGAAGTCGCCTTCTCCAACAGCCTGTTCATGCGCATCGAGGACATGCTGGGCCTGCCGCGCGATACCCTCAAGATGGGCATCATGGACGAGGAACGTCGCACCTCGATCAACCTCAAGGCGTGCATCGCTGAAGCCGCCTCGCGCGTGGCATTCATCAACACGGGCTTTCTGGATCGCACCGGCGACGAGATGCATACCGCCATGGAAGCCGGTCCCATGCTGCGCAAGGGGGAGATGAAGGGCACCAAGTGGATTGCGGCCTACGAAAAGAACAATGTCCAGACCGGTCTGGCATGCGGTCTGCGCGGTCGGGCGCAGATCGGCAAGGGCATGTGGGCGATGCCGGAGCTGATGGCAGCGATGATCGAGCAGAAGATCGGTCATCCCCAAGCGGGTGCGACTACGGCTTGGGTCCCCTCGCCTACAGCGGCAGTGCTGCATGCGCTGCATTATCACCAGGTCGATGTCGCGACGATTCAGCGTGAACTGGAAGCCAAGCCGAGCGACGACCTGCTCGACGATCTACTCAGCGTGCCGGTGGTCAAAAGCGCGGCTTCGGGTGCTAACAAGAACCCGAGCTGGGCCGACGACGAGATTCAGCAGGAGCTGGATAACAACTGCCAGGGGATCCTCGGCTACGTGGTGCGCTGGGTCGAGCACGGTGTGGGCTGCTCCAAGGTGCCGGACATCCATGATGTGGGGCTGATGGAGGATCGTGCGACGTTGCGTATCTCCAGTCAGCACATCGCCAACTGGCTGCATCACGGCATCGTCAGCGAAGCGCGGGTGCGCGAGACGCTGGAGCGTATGGCCAAGGTGGTCGACGACCAGAACGCCCACGACCCCGACTATACGCCGATGACCTCGCACCTGGCGGAGTCCAGCGCCTTCCAGGCGGCATCCGACCTGATCGTCAAGGGACGCGAGCAACCGGCCGGCTACACCGAACCGCTGCTGCACCATTGGCGAGCGGTGCACAAGGCCAAGTTGGGTTGATCTGAACTGGGCGCCGAGGCTAACTCTTTCCTCGGCGCTCACCATCTGAGCCTGGCATCCCGCTTTCTGTCATGTCAGGCTTTTTGCCGATTTTGAACGCAAAAGTTTGGCGAGCTACGTCGCTCGTCAGGCTGCACATGGTTGCCGCATAGTGTAAGGGTGTTTTTAATACTCATTTCAGCTTTATGGGATATAAAGTATTTGTACCCAATGAAATGAGGTGTGCCATGAAAGTGAAAATGATTGCATTGACAGCTTTTATCTCCAGCGTGTTAGCAATTCCTGCTGTTGCGAGCGTTGGTCATGACGGTGGCGTTCCCGTGCTAGAAGATGGTATTTCATCGAGTCAGATGATTAGCAATGGCAACGAAAACCGATACACCGTGCCTATTGATAAGCCGACTACTTTAACAGTAACAAGTGAGCACTATGCTGGTAGCTCTAGCCGTGGAAACTATCTGAAGGCGGTGCTCTATGACGCATCAGGAGAAATGGTTGCCGCAGCGTCAGATCCTGATGGGCACTTTTCTCTTGTCAGGTCATTAGAGCCAGGAGATTATCAGCTTATGGTTACTGGAAGCACTACCATGGGAGGCGCTCATGAAAGTCGGAATATCTACCAACTCCACACCCAATATCAATAAGTGATGCATGGTAAATTAAGGGCCGGCTGATTGGGGTTGGCCGGTTCTTCTTGTAGTGTGCAATCCTAAAATAGCATGGGGTGTGGATAATGAAGGCAACGGACTCATATAAATGCTATGGTGTTGTTAGTCGCGTATTGCATTGGATAACTGCAATATTGGTCATTATACAGCTAGCCGATGTATATATGCGTAGTTGGGACCCCAAGAATATTTTTAGTCAGTATGTACAGCCGTGGCATATGACGATAGGGGTTTCTATTTTGGGGGTAATGTTGCTCCGCATGATCTGGTTGTTGGTGCAGAGAAAGCATAGGCCACGAAGTAGAAGTATAATGGTAAGGTTTGGGCATTTTAGTATATACGTTGTTCTGATCGCTATCCCGTTGAGTGGCTTATTGCAAGGTTATCCCGTTTTAGTTTTTGATACTCTTCTGACAAAAGGTCTTGACACAAAATGGGATACGATTTTTCAGGAGCTGCATGGCCCACTTGCTTATATACTGACAGCGTTGATTGCAGGACATGTGTTTATGGCGATATTGCATCGCCTAGTACATCGTGACGGAACTTGGGAAAAAATGATAGGGAAAAATCAATAGCTTTGGTTAAGAATTTGTCGTGTGTAAAAAAGGAGGGGAGATGCCCCCCTCTAAAAGCCAGGCTGCGATGAAAATATTTTCTAAAAAGTCATGAAAGAATGGTCTTTATTATTTTTAAATTCATAGATTTTAAAGGGTGCTTCTTGAGCCCCGGGCATGCCTGGGGATCCTTTCGGCATGCCGACAAGGCCAATGCCATTTATATCTGGTTGTTTAGAGAAAAGCGTTGCTAGTGCTTTCTTAGGAACGTGACCCTCGATCCAATACTTACCCATTTTAAGGGTATGGCATGAAGCCAAATTCTTGGGCACTTCTGCTCGCTTCTTGATGCTATCCAGCGCAACATCATCCACGATCGTGATCCTGACACCTTGCGTTTCAAGGTAATGTGCATAAGCTGTACAACAGTCGCACCTGGGGTCTTTGTAAAGAATTGCTTCATCAGGTAGGTCGTTTGCCGACACTGCCCCTGTTGCCAAGAAACTACATGCCAGTAGTGAAGCAAGGAGTTGTTTAATGCCTGTATCCTTCATGAGGCCCCCTGAAAAGGTACTTAATAAGAGAAGCAATGCTTAATCCAATAAGCAAAAGTAATGTTAGTGGCATAAGCCACCCTATCCATCCCATTGAGCCCATTAAAGCGAAACATTCTGAATTCATCATGAAAATCCTCTTGGCAGTGCTATCCTAAGGTAAAGAGTACAGCCTTTGTGTAGCCCAAAGGTCAAGCTGTAGAAATGATCATGGCTTGTTTGTTAGCAAACTAAGTAGATGTATTCAGGATCATTTCAGGTTGTGCCTCTATAAAGGGTAGACATCCACTTTTGTAGGAGAACACTGATGTATAAGAAGCATCTGGTATCAAGCCTTTTGGCAATCTCGTTGAGTACGCTGGCGGCGGCTTCCTGGGCCTCGGCCGGGCATGGAAATAGCGAAAAGGTGAGTGACGCTGACGTTGATCGCACCATCACGGTGGAAGCGGGAGACATGTGGTTTGATCCTGAGGACATTGAGGCCTCTACCGGGGAAACCATTAAATTCGAGATCACTAACACGGGTAGTATAGAACACGAGTTCACAATCGGAGACGAGTCTGCTCAAGAGGAACATCGTGATATGATGCAAGAAATGAGTGAAGGCGATGGGGGACACCATATGTCGGAAGGTGGTGATGGCATGGCTTCGGTGACCATTGAACCCGGTGAGACCAAAGAGCTGGTTTGGACAGCTCCTGACAGTGATAAAAGCTTAGAGTATGCCTGCAACATC
Source organism: Chromohalobacter beijerinckii (assembly GCF_023061185.1). GTDB lineage: Bacteria > Pseudomonadota > Gammaproteobacteria > Pseudomonadales > Halomonadaceae > Chromohalobacter > Chromohalobacter beijerinckii. The sequence goes on along the minus strand of NZ_JAKGAK010000024.1, from coordinate 9,374 downwards.
CCAGGTCATTATGAGTCAGGCATGTATGGTAATGTTACAGTAAAATGATGTGAATATATGAGACTGTTGCTTCTCGAAGATGATGATCTGCTTTCCGAAAGCCTGGCGGAAAGCTTGAAGGACAACGGTTACCTCGTTGACGTGGCCGACTCTATAAAGGCGGCCACGTCGCTTGCGGCAACCGAATGTTATGAACTGGCTGTTGTCGATATTGGGCTGCCTGATGGTTCTGGGCTTGAATTGGTTGCACATTGGCATAAGCAAAATCGTGACATGCCTATTTTGGTTCTTACGGCAAGGGATACTTGGGAAGATAAAGTGTCTGGATTAGAAACTGGCGCAGATGATTATTTGACAAAGCCGTTTCATGAGGCCGAGTTATTGGCGAGACTTAAAGCATTGCTTAGGCGTCGCTCTGGTAGTGTATCTCAAATATTGACAGTTAACGGGGTTTCCTTAGATGAGGCTGGGCAGTCGGTTTGTACAGAAAGTCTTCCTTGGCGTTCGCTAACGGCAACTGAATTTCGACTGTTGCGTTATCTAATGCACCATCCCGATCGTGTGCATTCTAAAGATCATTTGCTCGATCAACTTTATGCGCTTGAACAAGATGCAGCTGAGTCTAATCTGGTGGAAGTGTATGTTGCCCGGCTGCGCCGGTATTTAGGTAAGGCGTTGATACAAACACGCCGCGGCCAGGGGTACTTATTTGTATCGCATTGATTGGCATAGCTTGCGGTTTCGCCTGCTAGCTTGGCTAGGAAGCGTGGCGCTTATAGTCGTGGTCGTGACATGGTTGATGCACGGCTTTTTTTTGGAAAGTATCGCCAAGGACTTTCTTGGTGAGCGCCTGCGTAGAGAGGCCGATCATGCTGTTTCTCAGTTGGGTGAAGAACGTTCCCTGGTCCCTGAGTCATTACAGTCTGTGAGCAAAAGTTATCAGGTTTTTCACCACCTGTATGTGCTGTCTATTGGCGATAGTGTTAGTGCCTCGGATCCGAAGTGGCAGACAAGACTTTCTCCACTGCTCGCAAGTGACCGTGATTCCTTGGTAGAAGTAGAAGAAGGGGGGGCGCCACTTACTGGTCTATCGTCGCCATTTTAGCTGGGAAGATAGTAACGGTGTTTTGCTTATTGGGGAAGACTTTTCACAAGTGGAGGCTGGGCTTGCAACCTTGCATTGGTGGGTGGGGGCGGTCGCAGGAGCCTTGTTAATAGTATTGATAGTGCTTAACATGTTGGCAGTCAATCGTGGCTTGAAGCCATTGAGGGAACTACGCGAACAACTTGATGCACTACAAGCGGGGCAGCGTCGGCGGTTCTCAGTATTGGTACCTTCCGAATTGAATGTCCTCGTCGAGCAGCTCAACCGTTTCATGGATGATATAGATTCACGCTTACAGCACTCGCGTGAGTCGGCGGCGAATCTTTCTCACGCGTTGAAGACGCCATTGGCTGCCGTGACACAGGTGCTTCGTGGGAATCGGCCAATTGATGATGATCGACGCCTCAAGTTGCTCGTAAGGATAGAAAGTATTAATGCTCAGCTTGATGCTGAGCTGCGCCGCTCTCGAATCGCGGGTCCCAATATGGGGAGGGTGACTCATTTAATGAACGATAGTCCTCGCCTTATAGATATGTTTCGTGGTCTTTACCCGGAAAAAGAGTTCCAAATAACGTATTCTAATGTTGACCGGGATCAGATACCCATAGAGCCCCACGACTTTTCGGAAATGCTCGGTATATTATTAGATAATGGAGGTAAATGGGCGAAATACTATATTTGCTGTGATATAAGGTTATTAACAGAAATGCTAGTGATAACCGTCGATGATGATGGCCCTGGTGTGGTGGAAAGCGATTTGCCTAGGTTGGGCGAGCGGGGCAAGCGTTTGGACGAGCGCCATCCGGGGTATGGCTTGGGGTTGTCCATCTTGACTCAGCTAGCTGCGCGCTATGCTGGATACGCACAATTTTCCCATAGCTCACTTGGTGGGTTGCGCGCTAAGGTGACGCTGACCTTGGCAGAGGGGGCGAGGTAACAGTTCGTTCAGTTTTGATTCAGCTTGTTCTGGCAGGATAGGGCCATGTAAAACCTAACGGGAGTTGTACATGGCACGCTCACCTGTTGTATCGCGCCCCTTCTCGCGCCGCCAGATATTGAAAGGGGGGGCTGCGCTTGGGCTGGGCTCCGCAGCCGCTATGGGCATGAGTCCTGCCTGGGCCAATCCCTGGGGGCGCACAAACGTCTATTCCAAAGGCGTTGAAGAAGGGCCAGAGGTGGCATTAGCCATTCGCCGTGAGTCCATTCCGATTGACGGCAAAGAGGCTCGCCCCTTTAGTATTAACGGCAGCAGCCCCGGCCCGCTGATCCGCCTTAAGGAAGGCCAGGACGCCGTATTACGCGTCACCAACCTGCTCGACGAACCCACCTCAATCCACTGGCACGGTTTGATTCTTCCTTCCGGCATGGACGGCGTGCCGGGCGTCAGTTTTGCCGGTATTGAGCCAGGCGAGACCTTTACCTACCGCTTTCCCGTACGCCAGAACGGCACCTATTGGTATCACAGCCACTCGGGCCTTCAGGAACAGGTGGGGCATGTGGGGCCGCTGATTGTTGATGCCGCCGAGCGTGAACCCTTCCGCTATGACCGCGAGCATGTGCTGCTTTTGACTGACTGGACTTTCGAAAATCCTGCGTCGGTATTTCGTAATTTGAAAACCATGGAAGGCTATTACAACTTCCAAGAGCGCACGATGGCTGATTTCTTTGCCGATGTTCGACGTGAAGGCTTTTCAGACACGGTGGAAATGCGCCGAATGTGGTCAAAAATGCGCATGAGTTCGCGGGATATCGCCGATGTGACTGGCAGCACTTACACTTACCTGCTAAATGGCCGCGCCCCCGAGGAGAACTGGACGGCGTTGTTCAAGGCGGGTGAGCGCGTGCGCCTTCGAGTGATTAACGGTTCGGCGATGTCGTATTTCGATGTGCGCATTCCCGGCCTGAAAATGACCGTGGTAGCCGCCGATGGCCAGCCAGTGCAACCCGTGCCTGTGGACGAATTCCGCATTGGTGTGGCCGAGACCTACGACGTGCTGGTCTCCCCCGAAGACGATCAAGCTTATACGATCTTTGCTGAATCAATGGATCGCAGCGGCTACGCCCGTGCCACCCTGGCCCCACGTGATGGCATGCAGGCTGAAATCCCCAAGCGCCGCCAAATTGCCGACCGCGGGATGGAAGGGATGGCAGCTGGCGCAATGGTGGGCATGAAAGGAATGGATCATTCCGGCATGTCCAGAGATGACATGGAGGGCATGGACCACTCCAATATGTCCGGCGGAGACATGGAGGGCATGGACCACGGCAGCGGCGACGGCATGGCGAAAGAAAAAGCCAAGACGCGCGAGAATGGCATGCTTGTGGCCGGTGAGGCCCAGCCGGGCTCACGCTATGGCGAGGCAGGCATCGGCATCGACCCCGACGAGCGCCGTATGCTGGTCTACCGCGACCTGAAAGCCTTCACCCCATGGCCTGACCGGCGCGGCCCCGGCCGCGAGCTGGAGCTGCATTTGACCGGCAACATGGAACGCTACATGTGGTCGTTCGATGGCAAGAAATTCAGCGAAGTCTCAGGCCCTATCCACTTTGAAAAGGATGAGCGTCTGCGCCTGATCTTGATCAATGACACCATGATGGAGCACCCCATTCATCTTCACGGTATGTGGATGGAGCTGGAAAACGGCCAGGGTGAGTTAATTCCACGCAAGCATACCCTGAACGTGAAGCCCGGTGAGCGGGTCTCCGCGCTTATCACGGCAGATGCGGAAGGAAGCTGGGCTTTTCACTGTCACCTTCTTTACCACATGGAAGCTGGCATGTTCCGCGTTGTTCAGGTTTCTTGAGGAGGCAGTATGAAGATAAAACTTTACCTCGTGGGTGTGAGTGCGGCATTCATCTTTGCTTCCTTGGCTAAAGCTGATGATGGTTACGATGCTCCTGATGGCTGGCCATCCCCTATCGTGGAGCATAATCAAGGCACGGCACAATTTGATCGGCTTGAATATAGTATTCCGGAGAATGGTAAGGATGCCATGGTATGGGACTTCCAGGGGTGGTACGGCAGCGACGTTAACCGTATGTACGTAAAATCGGAAGGTGAAAATATTCAGGGAGACGGTGAAGACGCCGAGTTTGAGTCCCTGGAGCTACTCTATAGCCGGTTGATTGCCGATTTTTGGGAGCTGCAGGGTGGCGTGGGTTACCAAGGGGGTGTGTTCTCTGATGATCATGAAGAGCGAACCTACGGTGTCGTTGGGTTGCAAGGGGTTATGCCATATGAAATTGAGACCGATGTAGCCTTGCAAGTGAGTGACGAAGGAGATGTATCCGCTAGTTTCGAGGGAGAATATGACTTTCGACTTACTCAGCGACTCTATGTACAGCCACGCACGGAAATCGCCATGGCCGCCAATGAAGTCGAAGAATTTGGCGTGGGCGAAGGGCTGAACTCCGTGCGTGTCGGCATGCGTTTGGGTTATGAGGTGACCCGCCGCGTCGCGCCTTACGTAGGCGCTTACTGGGAAAAAGAGTATGGCGATACTGCTGATTTGTCCCGTGAGGGTGGGGAGAGTACCGAAGATACCGGCGTAGTTGCGGGCGTCAGGTTAATCTTATAAGCCATCCGGCGGATTCAGGGTAATGTCAGGTGGTGTTGTAGGAGGTGCATGAGCTCTGGCGCAAATCCGTTTTAGGAGAAGGTGAGACGGTGAGGGCCGCACGGTAGTGTGTGTTCGGGTGATGTTGCGCTATCTTGACCACTGCGCCGCCGTCTCGAGCACCGTTGCCAGGGGAGAACTTGCCATGACCGTGATGACCGCCGCCGCCATCGAGGAATTTCTCGACGAGGTCTTTCCGCACCGCCAGGGCACCATCGAAGGGGTGGGCGAGATGCGCGCGACCATGAGCCTGGCCATCGAGGATGAGCACTTGCGGCCCGGGGGCTGCATTTCGGGGCCGACGCTGATGGGGCTGGCGGACGTCTGCCTGTACGTGGCGATTCTGGCCCAGATCGGCCCGGAGCCGATGGCGGTGACCACGGACTTCAACTGCCATTTCCTGCGCCGCGCCCGCGGCGACCGCGATCTCATCGCCAATGCACACGTCGTCAAGCTGGGCCAGCGCCTGGCGGTCGGCGAGGTGCACTTGTTTTCCGCCGACGACGAGGAACCGGTGGCCACCGTCACCGCAACCTATGCGCTGCCCGATCAGGACGATGACTGACGTCGGTTCAATCAGCGGGGCGCTGACGCCAGGCGCATATCGCTAACGTCAGCCAGCCGGCCATCAGCAACAGTCCACCGAGCGGCGTGATGGGCCCCAGCCAATGGGCGCCGGTCAGGGCCAGTAGGTACAGCGAGCCGGAAAACGCCGCCATCCCCATGCTCCATAGCCAGAGCACTGCCCGCTGCCCTTTAAGCGGTTGCTGCGCCCGCCAGATGAGTACCGCCATGGCGGCCAGGGTGTGCCAGGCCTGGTAACGCACGCCGGTGTCGAAGGCGTCGAGTCGTGTGGGCGTGAGCGTGCCGCCCAGCGCGTGGGCGCCGAACGCGCCCGCCATGACCACCACCAAGCCGCTTAAGGCGACGAGTGTCCATCCACGACGCTTGTGCATATTGCATCCCATGCCGCTGACCTATGCTGAAACGGTGAGTGAACGCCGGAACGTCATCCCGGGGCTCAGTATCGCCGCGCTGGCGCTTACCCTATGGCGTCGCTTACGCCATGACAAGCTTCTCGGGATGGCGTATCGTCGCGGCCTTGCCGATCTCAAGAATCATAATGGAGCATTAATCCATGGACTCTCTCGCCAGTCTCGTCGCACCGCTGCACGATGCTATCTACGCGGTGATGACCCCTGTCAGCGATTTCATCTGGTCGTATATTCTCGTTTATCTCTTGTTAGGCGCGGGGGTGTTGTTCACCGTGCTGACGCGTGGCATGCAGTTTCGGCTGTTCGGTCACATGGCGCGCGTGACTTTCAATAGCCGTGGCGCGGGCGAAGGCGTCAGCGGGTTCCAGGCATTTGCCACGTCGCTGGCGGCGCGCGTGGGCACCGGGAACTTGGCTGGTGTGGCCATCGCGTTGTGGATCGGCGGCCCGGGGGCGATCTTCTGGATGTGGATCACCGCGCTGGTCGGGTTCGCCACCTCGTTCGTCGAGTCGACCCTGGCGCAGGTCTACAAGAAGCGCCACGAAGACGGTGTGTACCGCGGCGGTCCCGCCTACTATATCGAGCGCACGCTCGGCTGGCGTTGGATGAGTCTGCTGTTCGCCTTCTTTCTGCTGGTGGCCTATGGTCTGGCATTCAACGGCGCCCAGGCCAACACCATCGCCCAGGGCATGAACCAGGCTTTCGGCATGCCCAATTGGGTCACCGGTTTGATTTTGGTCGGTGTCGTGGCCGTGGTCATCTATGGCGGGCTAAAGTCCATCGCGCGCACGGCGGAGAAGATCGTGCCGATCATGGCCATCGCCTACTTGCTGGTGGCGCTGGTGGTGCTGGCGCTCAACATCACCGCAGTGCCGGATATGCTGGCGCTGATCGTCAAGAGTGCCTTCGGCTATGGGCCCGCAGTGGGTGGCGCGGCCGGCTATGCCATCAAGACGGCGATGGAGAACGGCATCAAGCGTGGCCTGTTTTCCAATGAGGCCGGCATGGGCTCGGCGCCTAATGCGGCGGCCCAGGCCAACGTCAAGCATCCTGCCGCGCAGGGCTTGGTGCAGTCGTTCGGCGTGTTCGTCGATACCCTGGTCATCTGCAGCTGCACGGCGGTGGTGATCCTGCTTTCCGGCGTCTACGAGAAGTTGATGGCCAATTCGCCGGGACAGGACATCGTCGGCATCCAGCTCACCCAGGATGCGATGGCGGATCACTTCGGCGGCTTCGGTGAGGTCTTCATCGCCGTGGCGATTTTGCTGTTCGCCTTCACCTCGATCATTGCCAACTTCTCGTTCGCCACGGTCAATATCGAGTACATGTTCAAGCGCCATGCCAAGGGCGCGGTACAAGCGTTGCGCCTGGCCGTGCTGGCCATGGTGATGATCGGCTCGGTGTCGCAACTAACCTTCGTATGGGACTTCGCCGATCTGTCCATGGGGCTGATGGCGACCACCAACCTGATCGCGATCCTGATCCTGGCGCCGATCGCCATGCGTGTGCTCAAGGACTACGAGCGCCAGCGTCGCGAAGGCGTCAAGGAGCCGCGCTTCGACCCCAAGATCCTCAAGCGCCCCGACCAGGTAGATGACGACGTATGGCCGTCCAAGGATTCTTGAACACGGCATTTGGCGTTATAATGGCGGTCTCTCCCCACCTAACGTGAGAGGCCGCCATGCACATTCAGCTCAACGGCGATCATCGCGAGCTCGCGTCCCAGCTGACGATCAGTGAGTTGATCGATCAGCTTGCACTGACCGGGCGCCGCATCGCCGTCGAAGTCAACGAGGAAATCGTGCCGCGCAGCCAGCATGCCGAGACGCGCCTGTCCCCGGGCGACCGTGTGGAAATCGTGCATGCCATCGGCGGCGGCTGATGTTACTCGCTCGCCGACGCGCGGAGCCACTAAGCGGCCACCCGCGTCGGCGGCTCCCTTTACGCCAGGAGGTTCGTCATGTCCGCTGAGCAGCGCCAGGACATCCCATTGACCGTCGCCGGTCGCGTCTTCTCATCACGCCTGCTGGTGGGTACCGGCAAATACCGGGATTTCGACGAGACCGCCGCCGCCGTCGAGGCGAGTGGCACCGAGCTCGTCACCGTCGCGGTGCGCCGCACCAACTTGGGCCAGAATCCCGATGAGCCCAACCTGCTCGACGCTGTGCCGACGAGCCGTTACACGATCCTGCCCAACACGGCGGGTTGCTATACCGCCAAGGACGCGGTGCGGACCTGCAAGCTGGCACGCGAGCTGCTCGACGGCCACAACCTGGTCAAGCTCGAGGTGCTGGGCGACGATGGCACGCTTTACCCCAATGTGGTCGAGACTCTCAAGGCCGCGGAGACGCTGGTCAACGACGGTTTCGATGTCATGGTCTACACCAGTGATGATCCCATCGTCGCCAAGGAGTTGGAGCGCATCGGCTGTTGCGCGGTGATGCCGCTGGGCTCATTGATCGGCTCGGGGCATGGCCTGTTCAATCCGGCAACGCTTGAGATCATCCTCGGCAATGCCGAGGTACCGATTCTCGTCGATGCCGGTATCGGCACGCCCTCGGATGCTGCGCTGGCCATGGAAATGGGCTGCGCCGGCGTGCTGATCAATTCTGCCATCGCCAACGCACGACACCCGGTGCGCATGGCGCATGCCATGAAACTGGCGGTGGAGGCAGGGCGTGAGGCGTATCTTGCCGAACGCATGCCACGCCGGGCATCGGCGAGCCCGTCATCGCCCTTCGCCGGGCGCATCAACGCTTGAACCTTATCGCGGCCCGCACGGCCTGCTTCGCTACTTGATCGACAACGCAGACTTGCCCATGAGTGATTCACCATCGTCTTCCCCCGAGAACGCCCCTGAGGCGGGCTCGGCGTCATCCTCGCGGGCGCCGCGGGGTATCAAGAGTTATGTACTGCGTGCCGGGCGCATGACCGTTGCCCAGTCGCGGGGGCTCGAAGAGGTCTGGCCACGCCTGGGGCTAAGCGTGGCCGATGGCCGCCAGTCGCTGGAGACGCTGTTCGGCCGGCAGGCGCCTTGTGTCGTGGAGATCGGCTTTGGCATGGGTCAGTCGCTGGTCGAGCAAGCCGCCGCACATCCCGAGACCGACTTCATCGGCATCGAGGTGCATGCGCCGGGTGTTGGCAAGCTGCTCGACGAAGCGGATAAGCGCGGCCTGACCAACCTGCGCGTGTACCGCGAGGACGCGTTGGAAGTGCTCGGTAAGTGTCTACCCGAGTCGAGCCTGACGGGGCTGCAACTGTTCTTCCCTGACCCCTGGCCGAAGAAGAAGCATCACAAGCGGCGCATCGTGCAGCCGGCCTTCGTCGAACTGGTACGCACGCGTCTGGCGCCTGGCGGATATTTGCACATGGCGACCGATTGGGAAGCCTACGCCGAACACATGGTCGAGGTCATGGAGGCGGCGCCGGGCTATCGCAACACGGCGTCTGCCGAGAGCGCGCCCTATGTGCCGCGACCGGAATTCCGCCCGTTGACCAAGTTCGAGAGCCGTGGCGAAAAGCTTGGCCATGGGGTCTGGGATCTGATCTATGCCCGTGAGGATGGATGAGCGCACGTTGCAGCACCGCTCTTACAGCACGCGTTCAACACAGAAGGCTGACTCCCTCGAAAACCGCTGTTCGCAGCGGTTTTTTCGA
>NZ_JAKGAK010000023.1 GCF_023061185.1 Chromohalobacter beijerinckii | reverse complement strand
TATTTTGTGTGACATACCACTTCCAAATTTTAATGGTAGATTACGGGCCCGGGCACGCTACCGCCCCTACCCTGCAAGCCGTGATGTCCTTGCCATCCCATGCGGTAGTCCCAGCGTGATGTCGTTGTCGTTCTTTTACATGACCGTCTAAGTGGCCTTGGTGGATAAGAGTATGCAAGAGTGTTAATAGATGCAAAACGGCGGTCCGGTCGTAGAGGTGGGGGCTGGTATTAACGCATGGAGGGGAAAGACCCTCTCCGCCGGGGCGCGCCGTGCGTGGCGGTGACGGAGAGGGTGGGGAGGGGCGGTTTACGAGGTGGCGATGCCGGCCCCGGCGGCGCGCGCGGCGTGCAGCTTGCGGTAGCTTTCGATCAGGCGCTGGTGGCGGTCGATGCCTTCCAGCCCCATGCTGGTGGGCGTCAGCCCGGGGAAGCGTGTCTCGTCGTTCACCGCGCCGATCACCTGGCGCATGGTCTCTTCGCCGAACATCCGCGTGAGATTGCGGTGGTAGTCGTTGAAGTCGAGGTCGTCGTCCAGGGCGATCTCCAGCACCGCTTGCATGGCTTGATGGAACAGGCCGCGCTGCACGGTGTTGTCGTTGAACTGCAGGAACATCTGGACGTGCTCCAGCGCGGCTTCGTACTCGCCCAGAGCGATCTCAATCAGCAGCTTGAGCTCGAGGATGGTCAGCTCGCTCCACACGGTGTTGTCGTCGAACTCGATGCCGATCAGCGTGCCGACCTTGATGTGATCGTCGAGCTGGCTTTCTTCCAGACGTTCGAGCAGGTCGGCAAGGCGCTCATCCTCTAGTGTGTGCAGATTGAGAATGTCCGCGCGGTAGTCCAGCGCCATGTTGGTGTTGTCCCACACCAGGTCCTCGACCGGGTATACCTCGGAATACCCCGGCACCAGGATGCGGCACACCGGCGCGCCCAGGTCCTCGTGTTCCATCACGTAGGCTTCCAGGCCCTGATCGGCGAGCAGCCCGTAGAGGCGCTCGGCTTCTTCCGCGGTGGTGCCGGCGAAGTCCCATTCGTGGAAGTCGAGATCCGCGCGGTCGCTGAAGAAGCGCCAGGAGATCACCCCGGAGGAGTCGATGAAGTGCTCGACGAAGTTGTTGGGCTCGGAAACGGCCAGCGAGCTGAAGGTCGGCTGCGGCAGGTCGTTCAGGCCCTCGAAGCTGCGCCCCTGGAGCAGCTCGGTGAGGCTGCGCTCCAGCGCGACCTGGAAGCTCGGATGCGCGCCGAAGGAGGCGAACACCCCACCGGTGCGCGGGTTCATCAGGGTCACGCACATCACCGGGTAGCGGCCGCCGAGCGAGGCGTCCTTGACCAGCACCGGGAAGCCCTGGGCCTCGAGTGCAGCGATGCCTTCCTGAATGCCGGGGTACTTGGCCAGCACCTCTTCCGGCACGTCCGGCAGGACGATCTCTTGCTCGATGATTTCCTTCTTCACCGCGCGCTCGAAGATCTCGGAAAGGCACTGCACCTCGGCCTCGGCGAGCGTGTTGCCGGCGCTCATGCCGTTGCTGAGGTAGAGGTTCTCGATCAGGTTGGAGGGGAAGTACACCGTCTCGCCATCGGAGCGGCGCTTGAACGGCAACGCGACGATGCCACGATCCGTGCGCCCGGAGTTGGTGTCGATCAGGTGCGAGCCGCGCAGCTCGCCGTCCGGATCGAAGATCGCCCGACAATGTGCGTCGAGCAGCCCGGCGGGCAGGGCGTCGTCGTCTTCCAGCGGGAACCAGCGCTCGCTGGGATAGTGAACGAAGGCACTATCGGCGATCTCCTCGCCGAAGAACTGGTCGTTATAGAAGAAGTTGCAGGAGAGGCGCTCGATGAACTCACCCAGCGCCGAGCACAGCGCCGCTTCCTTGGTGGCGCCCTTGCCGTTGGTGAAGCACATCGGCGAGGCCGCGTCGCGCAGATGCAGCGACCAGACGTTGGGCACGATGTTGCGCCATGAGGCGATCTCGATCTTCATGCCCAGGTCCTCGAGGATCTGGGTCATATTGGCGATGGTGCGCTCCAGCGGCAGGTCCTTGCCCTCGATCCAGGTCTCGTCGCCTGCGTCGTCGTCCTTGGCATTCGTCCCCATCAACAGCGCCTGGGCGTCTTCGTCGATGTTCTCGACCGTCTCGATCTGGAACTCGGGCGCGTTCTGGATCACGCGCTTGACGCTGCAGCGCTCCGCCGCGCGCAGGATGCCAGTGCGGTCCTTTTCGGAAAGGTCCTCCGGCAGCTCTACCTGGATCTTGAATATCTGGTTGTAGCGGTTCTCCGGGTCGACGATGTTGTTCTGCGACAGCCGGATGTTCTCGGTGGGGATGTCCCGCGCGTTGCAGTACAAGCGTACGAAATAGGCCGCACACAACGCCGAGGAGGCCAGGAAGTAGTCGAACGGACTCGGCGCCGAGCCGTCGCCCTTGTAGCGAATGGGCTGGTCGGTCTCGACGGTGAAGTCGTCGAACTTGGCCGCCAGCCGCAGGTTTTCGAGAAAGTTGACCTTGATTTCCATGTACACGAACCGGGTTGGTGTCGGGTGCGCCCAGGGGGCGAATTGCCGGCCATTATCCGGGTTTCAAGCGGGTGTGTCTTGGGGGTGTCGTCGGAGAGCGGGAGAAAGGCAGGGGCACCGAAAGCGGGACCGTCCGGCGCCCGACAATGGCAGGGTCTCAATTAATAATTCTTTTCAATCGAGCAAGCGCTCGAGAACCTCTTCATGGACTCGGGCGTCCGCCTTCTGGAACAACACGAAGCGAATATGCTTGACCGAGGATAACTGGGGCAGCATTTCAAGTACCGTCTTGAACGCTACCTGCGTCGCGGCTTCCAGCGGATACCCGAAGGCACCGGTCGAGATTGCCGGGAAGGCGATGGAGCCAAGCTCGTTTTGCTCGGCCAGTTCGAGCGCATTGCGATAACAAGACGCCAGCAGCGGCTCGGCGGGCTCGTCCACGCCGTACACCGGACCCAGGCAATGCACCACCGAGCGGTTGGGCAAATTATGAGCGCCGGTGATCACCGCTTGCCCCGGCTGAATGGGTGCCAGCGGCTGGCATTCCCGCTCCAGCTCCGGCCCAGCGCCCCGATGAATCGCACCCGCCACGCCGCCGCCAATCCGCAGCTCCGCATTGGCCGCATTCACGATGGCGTCCATATCCGGCTGGCGCGCAATGTCACCTTGCACGCACTCGAGCGTGACGCCCTGAAGATGTCGTGTCGTCATGAACTCACCTCCATGGATAGCTAATCCGTTGTTTAGGTGAGGGGCTCGCTATCCTCTTCCAACCCCAACCGCTGGTGCCATTCGGCAAGGCTTTCTTGCGGATACACGGCAAAGCATTGATCGTTTTCCCGGGCGTCGACCTCGACCCAGTTAGCTTTGCTGTCGAGCATCAAGTGGACGCGCTCGGGCGGAATGGGCAGGGGCGTGTCGATGGCGGAAGCAAACGGGTGCACCAGACTCGGTCATTGAGGATCGAAGACCCACAGCGAGCTGGCGCAGTGTCGGCAGAAGCGGCGTTCGCCGGTGCTGGTTTCGCCATCGATGACAGCGCGGTAGACGTTGATATGCTCACGCCCCTGCACGTCGGGCGTCTCGGCGCGACCACTCAAGTTGATAGCGTAGCCACCACCTCCAGCGGTCTTGCGGCAGATGGAGCAATAACAGCGCTGATAGGGATAGGGGTCAGGGAATCGACACTGAAACGCACCGCGCCGCAATGGCAGGAACCGTCGAGTCGCATGCAGAGAACTCCCAAAGCGAATGTCACATATCAGTCTAGAAGCACAAAGCCTGGGTGCACATGGCGGATCTGGCTTCGCAGGTGCTGTAATGACCGAGCGGAGGAGCCCGCCTTCGATATCCGGCGCCTACGTTAGTCGTGAACGGTGAGGAGATAGTATCTATCTATAAACGTCTTCGAGCACGTTTCCAGAACTTCGCCAGTTCCGGGGCACGATGCCCTCGACGATCACGGCCACCCTGGCGGCCGTGATCGAAAGGCGAAACGCCCGCGCTACTCGAAAGGCACTTCCTTGGCAGTCGCCATCAGCGCATCGACATCCTCACTGAGCAAGAAGCCTTCCTGAACTAGTTTCCACGCTGCCTGGCGATAGGCCTCGAGATAGGCCTCACGCGTCCCGTAGAGTCGTTTCAGCTTCTCGGTGCCGAACGGCTCGATTTCTGGGCATCCTTCCGACAGCGTAGCACGGCCCTCACCAAAAGAGGCCACTGGCACTTCCACCATGGGCAGGCGTAGACCACCTTGCGCGGTGTTGTTCTGATCGAAGGCGACCTGCCCCTCTGAGGTCAACTCGATGGGATCAGCCGAGGGTGGAGCCTTTCCATCTTCCACCCAATCGACCAAGTGTTCGTAGAGCGCTTTCTCGGCCATATAGAGCGGCACTTCCGGATTGGCTGGACTACAACTCCATGCGCTCCACTCTGCATCAGGCGAGAGAAGCCCAGCCTTGCGGAGGTCGTCATGATCAGCGTCGCCGTACAGATACTGGAAGCGCCAGCCATGATTGGCACCGGCAAGCTCCCAAGTCACGCTCCGGTCGTCGGCCGTATTGGCGTCAGGCTTCCGTTGACCACCCCGCACCGGAAAGAAGTCCCATTGCGAGTTGATCATGGCCAAGGGTGTACTGCGACCCGGAATCAGGTTTTGCGGATCGTCGGCTGGCAGCTGCGTCGCGCACTGCCGAATCGGCACTCCTGTCGGCGTAGTGGCCGCTTCGGTCAGGAAGCCGTCATATATCGGCACGCTCCCGCCATTTTGTTCTATCGTGGCATCAGGCTGGAAGAACTTGTAGTAAGTGATCGCATAGTTGCCGCTCTGAGACTCGCCGGTAAAGAATACCCGTTCGGCGGGAGCACCCAGCGGGTTCTTCGGATCGCCGCTTTTGAGCAGACCGCCAATTTGAGTAAACATGTCCCATGCCACGCCACTTTCCGTCTCCGAGGAAAGCCCCTTGTAGGCGAGCTCATCCTGCGGCAATTCACAGTTTCGATCACTTTCGAGATTCGCACTCGGCATGGCCATTCGGCCATAGCGATCGGCATCGAAGGCCACTAGACCGGGAATGACGTTCGGCTTGCCAGTGATCCCCACATAGACATCACCATTAGCCGTCACACGCTCCCAAAGGGCCGCCCACATGGCGGTCCAATCGTAATCAGCCGACATGTTGATGACCTCCATCACCACGCGGCCGCTGAAGTTCTCCATGTTCTCGGGCCGGCGGACGACCATGCGAGTGGTGTAAGTGCTCTTACCGACCGGGACGGCTTCATAGTCACCATTGGGCTCCCAGTCATAAACCTGAGCCTGCCCCGATACCAGAAACTCTTCTTCGGTGTAATTGAATGATGGCAGGTCGATGGGCTCGACCTGATGAGCAGCGCCATTGAAGGGGTACGATTCCTCAGTGATGGGTAGTGGTTCTACCTCTCGCGGAAACTGCTCCAACGGCTGGGCAAAGACTGCCCCACTGCTAAGGAGGGCCATCAAACTTGGCAAGACGATTCTGCGGTCGAATTTCATGTGTAACTCTGCACCTTTTTTCTTGGATCAACTCAGTGTACATGACATCCCCTCCATTTCATGGCGCTCAATGCGAAGGCGCCGGGATCGATCCCGAGGAGGTCACACGTACCATTCGCCCTTGTTGGAACTGCCGCCATCGGCCAGCGCCGCCGCCGTCTCGGTCAACTGACTGCTCACCTTTGCAGGCCGATCAGATCGTGCCTAGCGGCACACGGCGGGCAGCTCGCCGCGTTCGCCGGCAGCTTGGCGAATCATGATGCGCTTGAGGGGCATGAGCTTGTCTGTACTGGAGAGCCCGACGTTACGTATCAATCGTAATGCGGGGTGTTGGGTGCCGAACAGCAGGCGGAAGCCGTCCATTAGCGCCAACATGGCGGCGTTGTCGCCACGCCGACGACGGGCGTAACGCGCCAGCGTGCGGGCGTCGCCGAGCGCTACGCCACGCTGCCGTGCGTGGATGATTTCTTCCGCCAGCACCGCCGCATCCAGAAAGCCGAGGTTGACGCCCTGGCCGGCCAGCGGGTGAATGCTGTGTGCGGCGTCGCCGATCAGAGCCAGGCCCGGTGCGGTGTATTCGCGAGCATGGCGCTGGGTCAGCGGGAAGTGGTGCACCTCGTCGAGCACGTCGATCTCGCCTAGCCGGCCTTCCATGGCGGCGTTCAGGGCCTCGGCGAATGCCGTCGGGTCCAGCGCCAGCAGCCGCTCGGCATGCTCGGGGCGTGTCGACCAGACGATCGAGCAGTGGCGGTCATCTTCCTCGACGCGTAGCGGCAGGAAGGCCAGTGGCCCGTCGGGCAGGAAAACCTGACGCGCCACACCGCCATGGCCATGCTCGCAGCGCAGCGTGGTGACCAGCGCCACATGACCAGTCTCGCGCTCGCTGACGTCGATACCTGCCAGGCGGCGCAGCGGTGAGCGGGCACCGTCGGCGGCAACCACCAGCGGCGCCGTCCAGCGGTCGCCGTCGTCGAGGGTCAAGGTCTGCGCTTCGCCCTCACGCTCGATCCCCGAGACCCGCGCGCCGTACCGCTGGGTCACGCTCGGCAGGGCGGCGAGGCGTGCTTCGAGCCCCGCCAGGACGACGTCATTCTCGACGATATGGCCCAGCTCGCTCAGGCCGATATCCGCCGCCTCGAAGGCGATTTCACCGCTGCCTTCACCGTCCCAGACGCGCATACTCTGATAGGGCGACACGCGACGCTCGGCCATCCACGGCCAGGCCCCCAGATGCGTCAGCAAGCGCTGAGATACCGGCGTCAGGGCGCTGACCCGAGGAGCGGGCAGGCCGCGACCGACATCGTCGCTGGCCAGCGGCGCAGGGCGGGCGTCGAGTACCGTCACCGAGATGCCGGCCTCGCCGAGTAGCGCCGCCAGCGCGGCACCGACCATGCCGCCGCCGACGACGATCACCTCGTCGTGTGTCGTCTCATCTATGCTGATTTCCTCGTCGGCCTTCATCGCTCCAGCCCCATGGCGCGGCGCGCCAGGGTGCGTCGCAGCGGACTCACGATATTGAGCCCCACCAGCCCTGCGGCACGCAGGTGGGAAAACGCGGCATGCTCGATGCCGAACAGGCGAATCAAGCCATCGCTGAAGCGGATGACGTTACGCCGGTCGGCGGCGCGGCGGGCCTCGAAGTCGCCCAGCAGGCTCGCGCCACCGATGGCCTGGCCGCGCGCCAGTCCGACTTCCAACGCCGTGACCAAATCCATGACACCCCGCAAGGCAAGATTGAAACCCTGCCCGGCGACCGGGTGCAGCGAGTGGGCGGCGTTGCCCATGATCGCCAGATGCGGGCGCACCGGTTCGTTGGCGGTGACCAGCGACAGCGGATAGGCGTCACGATGCCCGATGCGCCGAAAGCGCCCCAGGCGGTCGCCGAAGGCCTCTTGCAGGCGTCTCAGGCACTCATCGTCGCTCCAGCCTAGCGTTTCCTCGCGTGGCACCTTGGCGTGGGTCCAGACCAGTGCCATGCGGCGCCCGGCCAAAGGTAGCAGCGCCATCGGGCCCTGGCTCGAGAAACGCTCATAGGCCACGCCGGCGTGGTCACGACCGATTTCGACGTTGGCGATCAAGGCATGCTGTTCATAGGACTGCGCTTGGCTATCAATGCCCAGGCGTTCCTTGAGTCCCGAGCGGCCGCCATCGGCAAGTACCGTCAAGCCGGCCTCGAGGCAGGCGCCGTCGCTGAGGGTCAGACGGTGGCCGTCGGCGATGGGCGTGATGTCGTCGACGCGCGCCGGGCAGTGCCAGGTCAGCGGTAACGATTCGAGGCCGGCATGCAGAACGCGCCCCATCCAGGCGTTGGGAATCACGTAACCCAGGGCGTCGAGATGAAACTCGTCGGCCGTCAGCCGCGTCGCCCCGAAACGCCCGCGTTCGCTGACGTGGATCTGGCGAATCGGTGTAGCGCGCTCGGCCATCGACGCCCACACCCCGAGCCGCTCGAAATGCCGGCGCGAGCCTTGCGCAATGGCACTGGCGCGGGCATCGAAACTGGGCTGATACGTCGTAGGCTGCGTCGCGTTCAACGGCGCGGCCTCGATCACCGCCACGCGCAGCCCGTGACGCTCGATCAGCGGCGCCAGCGCACATGCCAAGCTGGCGCCGACCAAGCCGCCTCCCACGATGGCGATATCGACCCGGTTGCGGGGCATCGCAAACTCTCCCTGTCGGCTTCGAAGGTCCTGTCATCAGCGATGGCAAGACACGCTGTTTTGTACCACGTTAAGTGCATGGACGGCAGTCGTGCGGGAGCTTACCCATAGGGGCTTTCCTACCACGGCAAGCCGACTTTACGTATTCATAACGTAATTACGTAAACAAATCCCATGCGCTCAAAAAGTGATCACCGATCATGCATGAGTGCTTCGATTTCCGCCACTTTCTTGGGCACGTCCGCCGTCAACACTTCATGCCCCGTAGCGGTCACCGCGACATCGTCCTCGATGCGAATACCGATGCCGCGGTAGGCCTCGGGAATGTCCTCGGCGTCGGGAATATAGAGACCGGGCTCGACGGTCAGTACCATGCCCGATGCCAGCACACGCGGCTCGCCGTCCAGCCGATAGGTACCGACGTCATGCACGTCGAGCCCCAGCCAGTGCGAGGTGGCGTGCAGGAAGAAACGCCGGTATCCGTGATCGTCGATACGTGTCTCGAGCAGGCCTTCGAGCAGTCC
Organism: Chromohalobacter beijerinckii; assembly: GCF_023061185.1. GTDB lineage: Bacteria > Pseudomonadota > Gammaproteobacteria > Pseudomonadales > Halomonadaceae > Chromohalobacter > Chromohalobacter beijerinckii. Next base: position 39,180 of record NZ_JAKGAK010000023.1, on the reverse strand, counting down.
CAGGCGAATGAGGCCAGCGGTCAGGTCGTGCACGACGCCATCGTGAATCGCGCTCAAAGTCGTACCTGGTTCGACAGCAGCCACCGCGCGGCATTGCGCCTCGAGGACGACCTCGTAGAGCTCACGCTGCGCTGGCGTGAAACGGCCGTTGATCGGAAAGGTCCGCGTAATGTCGCCGGCATAAAGTTCGAACTCGCCACCAGCGTCGATCAACACCAGGTCGCCGTCGCGAAGCGCGGCACTGTTCTCAATATAGTGCAGCACACAGGCGTTTTTGCCGCCCCCAACAATCGTTGCATATGCCGGTGCGCGAGCGCCGTGCCAGACGAACTCGTGTTCGAGCTCTGCCTGTAGCTGGTACTCAAAAAGGCCCGGACACACGTTTTGCATCGCCCGGCGATGTGCCTGCGCCGAGATACGCGCGGCGTGGCGCATGAGGTCGAGCTCCGCCTCGCTCTTGAGCAAGCGTCGTTCGTGTATCACGGGCGCTACATCGGCGAAGGCACGCGGCGTGCGCACTCCCCGCCGGGCCTGGGGCGATAGTTCGGCGCGCAGAGATTCAACCAGGGCCAGCATCTCGCCATTATCGAGGGGCAGGTACAGCGTTTCACGGCCCTCGAGCAGCTCGGGTAGCAGGGCATCTCGGATGTCGTTCTCGTAGGCTTCATCGACGCCGTAATCCGTCACGGCGGCCTCGGCACCAATGCGTATCCCAGTCCAGACTTCCTGGGAAGGATCCTTATCTTGGCAGAACAGTACGGCTTCTCCGGCATCGCGACCGGGCAACAGCACCAGCAGAGCATCCGGCTCGGGAAAACCGCTCAAGTAATGAAAGTCGCTGTCCTGGCGAAAGGCGTATTCGCTGTCGCGGTTGCGCGTCACTAGCGAGGCCGCCGGGATCAATACGGCACTATGCGCGGGCAAGGCCGCCATCAACGCCTGGCGGCGGGCACGATATTCAGCGGAAGTAATCGCCGCCGGACGCGGCAGGGCAGTGCGAGGCATGGGCACTCCTCGGATGGCGGGAGGATGGAGAGGGGAATGGCCGGGCACACGCCCGACCAAAAAGGTTCATCAGTGTGTCTGTGACGGCGGCGTGGTGGCGTCGTCACCCTCGGGATTCTCGACGTGCTCGACCTGGGGCTGGCCGGGGTGCTGCTCGGTGTAGAGCAGCATGGCGGCCATGCGGGCATGCTCGGTCAAGGCGAAGAGGTCGTTTTCGTTCTCGGCGTTGTCCTCGAGCTCGATTTCCAGGTTGACGAGCGAACCAAGGTCTTCGAGCACTTCGCGCAAGGCCGACGACCAGTCGTCACTCTGACCGCCGGCCTCGACGATGGCTTCCAGGAAGCCCTGAGTCCACTCCTGGAGGCCGTGCGCGCGTTCGGCGAGGGAGAACAGGTCATCGGGCAGCAGCGGCTCGAAGTTGAGCTCCGGCGCGGCCAGGGCGTCCAACGCCTGCCGCCGCCAGGCGAGCAGGACTTCGCCATCTTCGCGGCTATTGGGTTGGTCGACGCCCAGGGTCGCGCAGACTTCCTCGAGCCAGGTATCGGCGCTGATGTCGGCCAACGCCAGGCGTGCACACAAGCGGCCGTCGAGAAACGCCGGAGACTGCATGCTGCCGTGGGCGAGAAAGGTGTCGGCGACACGTGAAAAATCGAGTTGTTCGTCGATTAGGGACATGATGCGGTCCTGTGCTGCAGGCCACCGGGCCGCGTTGACCGCGACCGGGCGGCTCTTTATAGTGATCAATGGCTTACATGGCGGCGAACGTAGGCTCGCGACGGGCAGGATGCCATGGTCGTCGAGGCCGTTCCCTCCACCGCGCATGACGCGGAAACTTGGTTCCATCTTACCGCATCGGGCCCGACCTTGGCCCGCTCTGGAGCGATCCATGAACGACGCCTCGCGGCAGACGACCGAGATCACGTTGCTGGGACGCCCCTACGTGATCGCTTGCCCGCCCGACCAGGAAGACGAGCTAAAGCGCGCGGCGCGCTATCTGGACCGCGCCATGAACGGCATCCATTCCCAGGGCAAGGTGCAAGGCGCCGAGAAGATCGCCATCATGGCGGCGCTGAACATCACGCATGAACTCCTCGAAGCGCTCGATACCCAGCGCGAGAGCGAGTCCAGCTTGTCACGCCTTAGCGAACGCCTGGAACGCGCCTTGACCGATGCGCCCGCCGCCGACGACAAATCCTCGAGCTAACGTTCAGGCCTGGTTCGACAAACGCTTAGGTTCGCTACGACTAGAAGCCATACAGGAAAAGGTTCTATACAAGAACCGGGGCTACACGAGAAAAGGCTCTAGACGGAAAGGGCCTGACGCTTTGGCCGCGCCCCGGTCTCTGCTAGGATAGAGGCGTTCCCTGAAGTGTTCGCCAGTCGTTATAGTCCCTCGAGCCTATGCGCATTACCAGGGGGCCAATTGCTAGACGGGTCTGTGTGCATGTCCGTGCGACGGAAAGCCTGATGACTCGTCTGCGGCCACCCACCTTGAACCTTTAGGTTCAGGGCCAGAACGACAGCGGCACTTTGGGGAACCTCACCGAACATGACGCACGATCCCCCTCTCGAACTATCCGATCGACGCCGCCTACGCCGCGAATTGCGCCGGCGTCGACGCCGACTTTCCGCGTCCCAGCGCCGTCAGGCCGCCTATGCACTATGCCGCCGCCTGCGCCAGTTGCCAGAGGTCAAACGCGCGCGCCGCGTTGCGCTCTATCTGCCCAACGACGGCGAGATCGACCCGACACCGCTGATCGCATGGTTCCGACGCCGCGGCGTCCGGCTATATCTCCCGGTGTTGCGCCCGCTGTCCGACAATCGCCTATGGTTCGTGCATTACCACGCGAAGACGCCCATGCGTACCAATCGCTTTTCCATCTCGGAGCCGAGCACGCGCCATGGCGCGCATCGCGCACGGCGCCTGCCCGCCTGGGCGCTGGATCTGGTACTCATGCCGCTGGTCGGGTTCGATACCCAAGGCAATCGACTGGGTATGGGCGGCGGCTTCTACGACCGCACCTTCGCCTTTCGTCGCCTGCGCCGCCCGCACCCGTGCCTGATCGGCCTTGCCCACGACTGTCAGTACGTCGAGCAACTGCCCATCGCGGACTGGGACGTGCCCCTCGACGCCATCGTCAGCGACGCCCGCACCGTACGCCCGTAACGCAAGCGGCCGACGATGGAGAACCATCGTCGGCCGCTCGGCGGGCTATGCAAGCACTCGGACGTTCAGAGGGGTTTACAAAAGGACTGCGCTCGACAATCCGGCGTTAAAATCGGCCTCAAAATACTCATTTACCCCACGTAAACTCCGTGTTTTCACCCGATTTTGCCTTGTCTTGACTTCGCTCGCCTGTTTTGTACACACCCTCTTCAAGACGACCGACGGATACGTCCAGATACCGGGGCGTACATCAAGTGCCCATCAATGTCTGTGCGTAACCCGTCGCCACGACACCCAAGCCAAACAACATTACTAAAGCCATGACTAGATCAGGCTTGCGTTTCATTTCCTGCTCCGTAAAGGACTGTTTTTTATAGCACCCCAAATAACGCTTACGACTATAGGCCCAGCTATCGGGGTTGACAACGGGCCTCGGGCACAAGAATGAAACGTTTGGTTAACGAACGATGTTTTTATTTGACACTCGTGATATTACTGTCATGAGAACCTATGGGAATACAGATTCTCATAACCAGAGCCTATGAAGGCGCCATGGCATGGCGCCGGACGGTTCACGCCATGAACAGGCGATAAGCGGGATTGTCGGATTCTTTCCAGTAGCGATAACCGATCCGCTCGAAGTGTTCCTCGACATGTGCACGGTCGCCGTTGGGAATCTGCATGCCCACCAGGACCCGGCCATACGCCGCACCGTGATTGCGATAGTGAAACAGCGAGATGTTCCAATCGGCGGGCAAATGGGTCAGGAAGTTCATCAACGCACCGGGGCGCTCGGGAAACTCGAAGCGATAGACTTCCTCGCTGAAGTGTTCCTTGGGACGTCCGCCGCCGAGATGGCGAATGTGCAGTTTGGCCAGCTCGTTATCGGTGAGATCCTCCACCGGGTAATCGGCCTCGCGCAGCTTGTCGATCACCGCCTGGCGATCATCGCCGCCCGGCTTGACCTGCACCCCGACGAAGATATGCGCCTGCTCGGGATCGGCGTAGCGATAGTTGAACTCGGTGACCATGCGCTTGCCGATGGTCTTGCAGAACTTCTTGAAGCTGCCGGGGCGCTCGGGGATCGTCACCGCGAGGATCGCCTCGCGCTGTTCGCCCAGCTCAGTGCGCTCGGCGATGTGCTGCAAGCGGTCGAAATTGGTATTGGCGCCCGAGTTGATGCACAGCAGCGTCTGGCCATCGACGCGCTCTTGCTGGATATACTTCTTGAGCCCGGCCAGTGACAACGCGCCGGAGGTCTCGGCAACAGCGCGCGTGTCCTCGAAGATATCCTTGACTGCCGCGCATATCTCGTCGGTAGTGACCGTGACCACACCGTCGATCCAGTGGCGCAGGATCTCGAACGGTGCCTCGCCAATCTGCGCCACGGCGACGCCCTCGGCGAACACGCCGACCTGGTCGAGGGTAACGCGCTCGTTGGCTTCCATGGCCGCCTTGAGGCAGGCCGAGTCTTCCGCCTCGACCCCGTAAACCTTGATTTCGGGGCGCAGGTACTTGATATAGGCCACCACGCCGGCGAGCAGGCCGCCACCGCCGACGGGGACGAAGATCGCATCCAACTGCCCGCTATGCTGACGCAGGATTTCCATGCCCACCGTTCCCTGGCCGGCGATCACATCGTTGTCGTCGAACGGTGGAATGTAGGTATAGCCATGCGCGTCGATCAGTTCGCGTGCATGCGCCAATGCCTCGCCGAAGGCATCGCCCTTGAGCACGACCTTGGCCCCTCGGGCGCGTACCGCCTGAACCTTGATCTCCGGTGTGATGCGCGGCATGACGATGATCGCCTTGACGCCCATCTGCTTGGCGGCCATGGCCAGGCCCTGGGCATGGTTGCCGGCGGAGGCAGCGATCACGCCCTTGGCCTTTTGCTCTTCGCTGAGCTGGGCCATCTTGTTGTAGGCGCCGCGAATCTTGAAGGAGTAGACCGGCTGCAGGTCCTCACGCTTGATCAAAATCGTGTTGTTGAGACGGCGGGAAAGGAGGGGAGCAGGGGATATCGGTGTTTCCCGGGCCGCTTCGTATACGCGTGCCTGGAGGATTTTCTTGACGGTCTCTTCTAGCATTCTGGTGTGTCCTGCGAAATCGCGCGTCTCATTGTGAAACCGGCGCCATGGGGCGGCCAACCGGTAGCAAACTTCCATTGTTAGCAGAGGGCGCGGTATAGCGTCCAGTCCCGCGCGTGCCGTCATGTCTCTTATGCGGCGCGGATAAGCTCTATAATGGGCACGGATTTCGCCGATACTCTTTTACAAGAGCGTTTATACGAATTTACAAGAGCGTTTCTACGAACGCTGATATGAACGTTTACACAGACGTCTTACGACGCGATACGAACGCCCATACGGACGCACCATGACCCAAGACGAACTCAAGCGCGCGGTGGCTGCCGCCGCCATCGAGGATATCAAGCCCTTGCTCGGCCGCGACACCATCATCGGCGTGGGCACCGGCTCCACCGCCAATTTCTTCGTCGACCTGCTGGCCGAGCACAAGCACGACTTCCAAGGCGCAGTGGCAAGCTCGGACGCCACGGCCGAACGTCTGCGAGGCCACGGCATCGATGTCTTCGAACTCAACCACGTGGGCACGGTGCCGGTTTATGTCGACGGCGCCGACGAGATCGATGCGCACTTCAATATGATCAAGGGCGGCGGCGCGGCGCTGACGCGCGAGAAGATCGTCGCGGCCTGCGCCGAGCGTTTCGTGTGCATCGCCGACGCCTCCAAGCACGTCGACGTACTCGGCGGCTTCCCGCTGCCCATCGAGGTGATTCCCATGGCGCGCTCCTATGTGGCGCGGGAGATGGTCAAGCTGGGCATCACACCGGTCTACCGCGACGGTGTGGTCACCGACAACGGCAACCAGATCCTCGACGGATACGAATGCCTGTTCGAGGACCCCAAGGCCATGGAGCAGCGCCTCAACAATATCGTCGGCGTAGTCACCAACGGGCTCTTCGCCCAGCGCGGCGCCGATGTGCTGCTGTTGGGAACGAATGAGGGTGTCGAGCGCTATACGCCCTGAGCGTGTACATCCGCCGGCAGACGCGCCGCGATACCTTCCAGCGTCTTTTCCAAGGCGCCGCGATTGGCGGCCAACACCGCTTCGCCGGCGGCGCCTAGCCGGCGGCGCTGCTCGGGGTCGTCGGCGAGGGTCGCCAGGGCGTCGCCCAAGGCCTCGGCAGCGTCGATCTCGCACAGTGCCTGGGCCTCGCGCAGGGTCTCGGCGATGTCCTGAAAGTTTTCCAGATGCGGCCCGGTGAGTACCGGCACGCCGAGCGCGGCGGGCTCGAGCAGGTTGTGCCCCCCGATGGGCACCAGGCTGCCACCCACGAAGGCGGCGTCCGCCGCGGCGTAAAAGCGCATCAGCTCGCCCATGGTGTCGCCCAGCAGGACGCTCGTCTCGGCGCTGGGCGTTTCACCTTGCGAACGCCGTGCGAGGCACTCGCCGCGTGCCTCGCAGAGTTCGGCCACCGCCGAGAAGCGCTGCGGATGGCGCGGCACCAACACCAGCAAGGCTTGGGGATGCGTGCGTCGCAGGCGGGCATGCGCGGCCAGTACTTGCTCGTCTTCGCCCTCATGGGTCGAGCCTGCCACCCATACGAACCGCGCCCCCCACTGGGTATGTAATCGCTCACCCTCATCGCGCAATTCGGCATTGATGGGTAGATCGAACTTGATCGAGCCGACGACGTCGCCACGCTCACCGGCCAATCCCAGTGCCGTGAAGCGTTCGAGATCCGCCGATGACTTGGCCGCCAGCCAACTCACCGCGCCCAGTGCGCCACGCAGCAATGGCGCCACCTTGCGATAGCCCTTGAAAGCCTTATCCGAGAGCCGAGCGTTGGCGACCACCACGGGCACGTGCTGCCGTTCGCACGCTGCCAGCAGGTTGGGCCACAGCTCGGTCTCGACGATGATCGCCAGACGCGGTCGCAAGCGCTTCACGAAACGCCGCGCCGCGCCCGGGAAGTCCAGCGGCAGGAAGTAATGCGTCAGCGCATAGCGCTCGACGGGAAACAGCGCCCGTACGCGCTCGGCACCGGTCGCGGTCATGGTGGTGACCACCAGACGGTGGTCGGCATGACGCCGCGCCAGAGCCTCGATCAAGGGCCGTGCCGCCAGCACCTCGCCGACCGAAGCGGCATGCAGCCAGATCGTCGGCGTGCCGTCCGTCGCGTCGGCGATTAGCCCCAACCGTTCCGCACGCTTGTTAGTGAGCGCATGCTCACGCCATACCCGCCACCAGATCAGCGGTGAGAGCAGATACAACAGCGCGCTGTAAAGGCCGCGCGCGAGACGGGGCGTGAGCATCGCGCCTTAGCCTTCCCGGTCGAGAATGGTGCCGATCATGGCGGTGGTGGAGACGCCATCCTCGAAGTTGAGCACCCGAACCTCGCCGCCATCGGCGATGACCGCCTCGCCGCCGGCGATGTCTTCGGGGCGATAGTCGCCGCCCTTGACCAGCACATCGGGCAGTACCTCGGCGATCAGGCGTGCCGGGGTTTCCTCGGCGAAAGGCACCACCCAATCTACCGCGCTCAAGCCCGCCAGCACCTGCATGCGGCGCTCGAGGGCGTTGATCGGCCGCTTGGGGCCCTTGAGGCGCGCCACGGAGGCGTCATCGTTGACGGCCACGATCAGCCGGTCGCCCAGGCGTTTGGCCTGCTCGAGATACGCCACGTGGCCGGCATGCAGGATGTCGAAGCAGCCGTTGGTCATCACCACGCGCTCGCCACGCAGCTTGGCCGCACGCACAGCGTCGACCAATGCGCTTTCTTCGATGGGGCCGAATTCGGCTAGCTTGTCGCCATGCAGCGCCGTGTAAAGCTCGGCGATGGACAGCGTCGCGGTACCCGGCTTGGCCACCACCAGCCCCGCCGCCAGGTTGGCAAGCATGATCGCTTCGGGATAGCCGTGCCCCGCCGCCAACGCCAATCCGAGTACGCCGATGACGGTATCCCCGGCGCCGGTGACATCGAAGACCTCGCGCGCATGCGTCGGCAGATGCAGCGGCGCGTGGCCCTCGCGGATCAACGTCATGCCCTTCTCGCTGCGCGTGACCAGCAGCGCCTCGAGCTGCAAGTCGGCGCGTAGCTGCTCGCCCTTCTCGGCGAGCGTGGCATCGTCGGGGCATGGCCCCACCACCGCTTCGAACTCGCCCAGGTTGGGGGTGATGATGCTCGCCCCGCGGTACTTATCGAAAGCATGCCCCTTGGGGTCGACCAGCACGCGCTTACCTGCCTGACGCGCGATGGCGATCAACGCTTCGACGCGGTTGAGGCTGCCCTTGCCGTAGTCGGAGAGAATCACGACGTCGGCGTCGGGCAGCGCCGCCTCAACGCGCTCGGTCAGGCCCTGGGTGTCGATCTCCCACAGCGATTCCTCGAAGTCGAGACGCAGCAACTGCTGGTTGCGGCTCATCACACGTAGCTTGGTGATCGTTGGAATCTCGGGGCTATGATGAAAGTGAGTACTTACATCAGAAGCTTCAAGACTCGCCTTGAGCAAGGCGGCATTGTCATCCTCACCGACCACGCCCGCCAGCGCGGCGTGCGCGCCCAACGCGGCGATATTGAGCGCCACGTTGGCGGCGCCGCCGGGGCGGTCTTCCGATTCACCGACCTTGACCACCGGCACCGGCGCTTCCGGTGAGATACGTGAGGTGCCGCCATGCCAATAACGGTCGAGCATGACGTCGCCCACCACCAGCAGGCGGGCCTGTTCGAGAACGGTCAGATCAAGTTTCATGGTCGGGCTCCGAGCGGGGCGAAGCGGACGGCGTGGCATCCAGCAAGGCATCGAATTGGGCGATGACGTCGTCGGCACGGATCAGACTCATGGCGTCGGGGTGCCGCACGCGCGTGCCCCACGGGATGGCCTCCGGTGACTTGTGCAGATAACGACGCACGGCATCGGGATAACGGTCGACCACGAAACGCCGCCAGCAATAGGGCGCCGCGCGATCGGGATTGGTGGTGGCGAAAAGCCCCAGCGTAGGCGTGCGCAGGGCGTTGGCCATGTGCACCGGCCCGGAGTCGGGGGCGATCACCATGCGCGCGCGGTCGAGCATCGCCAGCAGCCCCTTGAGCGAAGTGCCGCCGATGGCATCGATGACCGCCCCTTCCGCGCACAGGGCGCGAATGCGCGCGCCCATTTCCTGCTCCTGGGCGCTGTTGCCCCCGGTCATCACCGTGCGCAGGCCGTGCTCTTCCCAGGCATGCGCGATCACTGCCGCATAGCCCTCGGCAGACCAGTTGCGGAAATTGCGCAGGCGCGGATTGGCGCAGGGGCTGATCACCACGTAAGGCGCCTCGCCGGTGACACGAGCGGCTTCCTGGTAGGCGCTGTCGGGGATCGCGAGGTCCCAGCGCAGTGGCTCGGCATCGACGCGTTCTTCGCCGCCCAGCAGGCGTGCGAAGTCGAGAAACGATTCAAGCACATGCGCGTGAGCATGCGGCGCCAGCTGACGGTGAGTGAACCAGTGCTGCCAATCCTTGGCCCGCGCCTTGTCGTACCCGATACGCAGGTCCGCTTTGAGGCCCAGAGAAAGCACACTGGCGCGCAGCGCCTGTTGCATGTGGAGCAGCACATCGAAGCGCGTGTCGCCCAACTGACGCCAGATCTCGCGCATGCCGGCCCAACCCGAGGCCTTGTCATAGACGATGAACTCGACCCCTGATAGACCGGCCAGTAGACTGTGCTCCCCCTTGCCGATGATCCAGGTGATGCGAGCATCGGGCCATAGGCGCTGCAGCACGCGAATGGTTGGGACGAGGTTGCAGACATCGCCCAGCGCGGACAGTCGTAGTACACAAATATGCGCGGGACGGACGGGCAGAGGATGCTTCATGCGGTTGGCAACATTCCAAACAGGACAGGCATTCATTCTATATGATGCCGACATTCTATGTGACGCCGGCCAAGAGCCACAAATCGACCCGCGCTGGCTAAGCCCGGACTTCTGGCGCGAGCGCGACGCCGTACTCGGCGAAGCACCGGGGCGTGGGGCGAGTCTTTTCCTCGCCTACGGCGAGGAGCGCTGGGCGCTGCGGCCCTACCGACGCGGTGGCCTGATCGCCCGGCTCAGCGACGCGCGCTATGTGTGGACCGGGCTCGAGCGCACCCGCGCCTTTCGCGAGATGCGCCTGACCGCCGAACTCAAGCAGCGTGGCCTACCCGTGCCCGCGCCGGTGGCCGCTGGCGTGTGGCGACACGGCCCCAGCTACACCGCCACGCTGATCACGCGGCTGATTCCCGATGTCACGGCTTTGGCCGAACGACTGCCGACGGCGACGCCCACCCTTCTGAAGCGGGTCGGCCATACCGTGCGCCGTTTTCACGACGCCGGGCTCGACCATGTCGACCTCAACGCCCGCAACCTGCTCGTCGACGCCGATGACTGCGTCTGGCTGATCGACTTCGACCGCTGCCGGTTGCGCGCCCCGGGGCGTTGGCAAGAGAGCAACCTGGCGCGCCTCAAGCGCTCGCTCGTTCGTTTTTCGCCCGCCAATGCGGAACACGCTTTTGCCGCTATTGTCGATGGTTATCGACACGCTCCCGGTGACTCACAATAAGGTGACCTGCATGCAAGATACGCTGAGGCGCCGTTGGCGCAATACCCTGATTTTTGCGCTGCTGCAACTCCCGCTCGTCTGGCTGATCGCCCTGCGTTATGTGCCCTACCTCGCGATCCCCGACGATGCCATGGGAGTGGCGTATCTGATCCTGACCTGGATCGGTCATTTCGGCATGCTGGTATTGATCGCCTGGTTGCCGCTGGGCCTGTTGTCGCTAGTGTTGAAGGCCCGCTGGCTATGGCTGCCAGCGGCGCTATTAGGCGCACTCGGGCTATGTGCGCTGTTACTGGATACCGTGGTCTACGCCCAGTACCGCTTCCACGTAAACTACTTCATGGTCTCGCTGTTTCTGAACGACAAGAATGGCGAAATTTTCAGTTTCACGACCTCGACCTGGTTGGTGGTGACCGGCTGTGTGCTGGTGGCGCTGGCATTGGAAGGCTGGCTCGCCCAGCGCGTGATCTCAGGGGGAAGAGGTCGCCGCCTGCCGGTCGGCGCGGCGTGCGGCGTGGTACTGCTGACTCTGGTAGGCAGCCATGCGCTGCATATCGTCGCCGACGCACGCTATATGCGTAGCGTGACCCAGCAGGTCGGCGTCTATCCACTGCTGTTTCCCACCACCGCCAAAGACTTCATGGCGGATCACGGCTGGCTCGATCCCCGCGCCGCCCGAGCCGCGAAAGCCAACATCGAGGCCCAGCAGGCACAAAATCTCGACTGGCCCAAGAACCCGCTCAGTTGCCAGCCCGATGACGCCGCCAATGTCATGGTGGTATTGATCGACTCGTGGCGCGCCGACGAATACGGGCCTCAAAACACGCCGAACCTCTATGCCGCATTGAACGAGAACGGACGCCGCTATCTGAATCATTACAGCGGCGGTAACGCGACCCGAAATGGCGCCATGAGCTTGTTCTACGGTCTCACTGGCAATTACTACGCTTATCTGGACGACACTCAGACGCCGCCCTTGCTGATCACCCAGCTACAGGAGCAGGACTACTCGCTAGGCATCTTCTCCTCGGCCAGCCTCAGCAGTGTCGGTTTCGATCGCACGATTTTCTCGTCGGTCGAGTCACTGCGGATGGATACGCAGGGGGACTCGCCCGCAACCCGGGACCGACAGATGACCGAGGATTGGATACACTGGCTCGACCGACAGGAACGGCAGGACGCCACGCCGTGGTTCGGCATGCTGTTCTACGACGCGCCCCACGGCTATGACGTCCCGGCCGACGCCGACCAGCCCTTCCAGCCGTCAGTGCAGGACATGGATTACCTCGAGCTAGGTCCCGATACCGATCCGATACTCTACTTCAATCGCCATCGCAATGCCGTGCACTACGATGACGAGCTGCTCGGTCGTGTGATCGACGACCTCAAGGCCAAAGGCGAATGGGACGAGACCCTGCTGGTGGTCACATCCGATCACGGCCAGTCGTTCAACGATTTCGACAAGAACTATTGGGGCCACAACGGCCACTTCGCCTCACCGCAGACCCGCGTACCGATGCTCGTCAACGGCCCCGGCGTCGCACCGGGCGAGGTCGCGGGCATGACCAGTCACCTCGACGTGGCACCCATGCTGATGCGCCACGCGTTGGGATGCAGCAATCCGCTCTCCGACTATGCCATGGGCAAGGATCTGCTGAAGCCCGGCATCGATCATCCCTGGGTGCAATCCAGCAGCTACATCGACTACGGCATCATCGAGCCGAATCGCATCACCGTGGTCGATGGCACCGGTCAGTGGGAGATCGTCGATCGCCAACTCGACCCGATCGAGGACGCCGAGTTCTCGCCGGCGGTGTTCGACGCGATGCAGTGGTTCCGTAAGTTCTATCGTTAGAGGTTCTGCCGTCTCGACTATGCGGCATCCGCGTAAATGTCGCACAGCCCGGACACATGTCGGGCCAGCGTGAAGCGTGCATTGACGAAGCGGCAGGCGTTGGCGCCAAGGCGTTCGCGCAGTGCGGGGGCATCGCGTAGCTCGCCGAGGGTCGCCGCCCAGGCCGCCGGGTCTTGCGGGTCAGCAAGCCGCCCGCCTTCACACCCTATCAGCTCGGGAATCGCACCGCTGTCGGCGCCCACCACCGCCTTGCCCGCCGCCATCGCCTCGATCACCGTGAGCCCGAAGGCCTCGTTGCGCGATGGCACGCAGACGATATCCATCACCTCGAAGAGTCGCGGGAGATCCCGCCGAAATCCAGTGAACGTGACACGCTCATCAAGGCCCTGTTCGCGAACTTGCTGTTGCAGGGAAGCGATGAAGGTGGGGTTGCCGCCCTCGTCCGCCTCCAGCCCCCCGATCAAGACCAGGTGGGATTGCGTATCGCCGGCGCCACACAGGCGGGTAAAGGCATCCAGCAGCACTTGCTGACCCTTGCCGGGGGTCAGGCGTCCGGGCAGAGCCATCGCCACCGCCTCGCGCGGAATGCCCAAGGCGTCACGTAGTGCCCGGCGCTCAGTAGCATCAAGCTGAGGAACAAACTCCGCTGTGTCGATGCCCAGATACAGTCGGGTGATCCGCGATGCGGGCAGTGGAAAGGCCTGGCGATTACGCAAAAGCGTTGCCTCGCTGATCGACAGCACACGATCGACATGCCGGTAAACCCAGCGGTGGTAAGGGTCATGCTTGGGCCGCGTGGCCCCCATGTGATCGGTGAAGATCAAGCGTAATTCTGGGCATAGACACTTGAGCAATGCCCCGAGACGTAGATCACTCGACTTGTGGCAATGCACGACGCGGATGTCACGGCGGCGCAGCCAGCGCACCAGCATCGGAAGTTGCCACAGCGCGCGCGTGGGTGAGCGCACACTACGCACTTCGAGCGCGCCACTCTCAGCCAGCGTGTGGGCCACTCGCGTTCCCTCGAGCGCCAGGGCGTAGGCATGCCACCCCTGACGGGCCAGCTCGGGTATAATGCGCGCAGGATACATTTCCAGCCCGCCCCAGCCGCGGGATAAACAGATATGCAAGACCTTGTGCTGCAAGGCAAGCTCCTCGGACAATGTTCGACTCACGCGTCGACGCCACCGGGCATAGGAGACTCGATGACCCAGTCGCGCCCAAAGCGCATCCTCGTGGTACGCAACGACAAGCTCGGCGACTTCATGCTCGCCTGGCCGGCTTTGGCCTGCCTGAAGAGTGCCCATCCCGGCAACCATGTTGCCGTGCTGGTGCCCACCTATACAGCGCCCTTGGCGCATGCCTGCCCGTGGGTCGATGAAGTGATTCTCGACCCGGGCGGCGTCGCGCCGCGCCACCAGCAGAAAGACTTGCTCAGGCAGCTTCGCGCCGGGAAGTTCGACGCCTTACTGACGCTATTCTCCACGCCACGCATCGGCTGGCTAGGGTGGCGTGCCGGTATTTCCTTACGCATGGCGCCCGCCACCAAGTGGGCTCAAATATTTTACAACTTCCGCATTAAACAGCGTAGGTCACGATCGCAAAAACCCGAATACATCTACAATCAGGACCTGGCCGCCGCTCTACTGCAGACCCTTGGTCAGGACGTGCCGACGCTGACGCCGCCTTACTGGCCGCTGCCCGATGCGACGCGCGATGCGCAGCGTCAACGTCTGAGCGACGAACTATCGCTTCCCTCGACACGCCCTTGGTGGTTTCTGCATCCCGGCAGTGGCGGCTCGGCGGTCAACCTCAGTGTGGCCCAATACGTGGACCTTGCGCAGGCTATCAGCGCCAAGCTGTCCACACAGCCGAAGTGGGTGGTTACTTACGGTCCTGGCGAAGAGCCCATTGCCCAGCACTTGGTGGAGACGCTCAACGCACGCGAGGTCGATGCAGTGCTCATGCCGCCACGCGCTAGTCTGACCGATTTCGCCGAGACCTTGGCCGTCGCCGATGTCTTCGTCGCCGGGTCGACTGGGCCCTTGCACATCGCCGGGGCACTCAACCGACCCACGATCGGCTTCTACCCTGCCAAGCGCTCGGCCACGCCGCTGCGTTGGCAAACCTGCAATGCCGAGACACGCCGCCTGGCCTTCAGCCCCCCTACCGATGATGCCGCCGCCAGCGATATGTCGCGTATCGACATCGCGGCGGTGGCACGCCAAATTGCCGACACTTGGCCAACGCCAACGGCCCCCGAGGAAACGCCATGCAACCGCTGACCGGAATCGTCATCACCCTCAACGAGCAAGCCAACATCGCCGACTGCGTGCGTTCGCTGTCGCGCGTCTGCGACGAGGTCATCGTCGTCGACTCGCTGAGCACCGACGACACCGTGGCCATCGCCGAGGCCGAGGGCGCTCGGGTGATCGCGCAGGCCTATCTCGGCGACGGACCACAAAAGGCGCATGGCGTGCCGTTTGCCAAGAACGACTGGATCCTGGCCGTGGATGCCGACGAGCGCCTCGACGACGACGCCGTGACCCTGATCGAATCGCTCGCTTTAGACGACCCACAGACTGCCTACAGCTTTCGACGCAAGAACTACGTGGCTCGGCATTGGATTCGCGCCGCCGGCTTCTATCCGGACTCGGTGGTGCGTCTTTACAACCGCACCACTGCCGGTTACCTACCCAAGAAGGCACACTCTTCGGTCGAGGCCCCCAAGGTCGAGGCCACCACGGCACATCTGCGACATTTCACTTACGAGGACATGTCGCACTGGATCCGGCGCATCGATGCGCTCTCCAGCCGCGATGCCTGGGCGATGAAAGAACGCGGTGTACGCCCCTCGCGACTGCGCCCGACGCTGCATGCCGTCAACGCGATGCTGCGCAAACTGGTCTTCAAGGGCGGCATGCTCCAGGGAATGGATGGCATGACGGTCGCGCTGACTACCGCATTTCATGCCTACATGAAGTACGCCAAGCTCAACGAGCTCTACGAACTCGAACAAACGCCGCAACGATGAGTCAGATCGGCTTCTTCGCTGTCATACTCTAGTCATAAAGATCTAGTCATAAAGACAAGGACGCGCTCTTATGATGAAGCTGCCCCCCACCGCTCTCCGCTGGAGCGTACTTACTTACCTCGGCTTATGCCTGGGGTATCTCTTCACCACGCTGACCGTCATCAGTCACTGGTTTTTGTTACCCGTCGCAGCGGTTTGGGTCGCCATCGCGTGGTTTTTTCGCTGGGGCCATCCCGCGCAGCGCACGAGCACGCGGCGCGTCTTGCCCTGGTCGTCGATCCCGCTGGCTCTATGGTGGGTTTACCTGTACCTGGACGATAGCTTCGGCAAGGTGGACCTGGGCGCGGTGATCTTCCATTTACAGGCGGGGATGACCGAGCATGGCGGTGAAGGCCGCGTCATCGCCGCGGTGATTTTCACCCTATGCGCCATCATCATGCTCATGGCCTTCACCTGGCTGGTGCGCACCGATCATCGATGGCGACTGTGGGAGCGTGTCGGCGCCATCTTTCTGCTGGCCTTCAATCCGCTGCTGTTCGGTCTCTCGCAACGCGGCGCTTCGGTGGTCACCGAAGGGGATTGGTTGCGCGATCACTACCGCGTCCCGAGCATTGCAAGCGAACCGCAAACGCGCCCCAACCTTATCTATCTCTACTTGGAAAGTACCGAGCGGACCTACGCCGACCGCGACACATTCGGCGACGCCTATGAGGACCTCGCCGCGCTCGGCAAACGCGGCACCGTCTTCGAGGGGCTCAAGCAGCTCGACAATACCGGCTGGACGACCGCGGGCATGGTCGCCACCCAGTGCGGCGTGCCGCTGATCCCCGCCGGGTTGAAACATGACAACCAGTTCGAGCCACTCGAGGAGGTACTCCCACATACCCAGTGTCTGGGCGACATCCTCGATGCCCAGGGATACGACCTCACCTACATGGGCGGGGCCAGTACGCGCTTTGCAGGCAAAAAGGTGTTCTACGAAGGACACGGCTTCGATCGGGCGCTGGGGCGCGACGAACTGGAAGACCAGGTCACGCCACCGGATTACCTCAACGATTGGGGCCTTTACGACGACACCCTACTCGACATGGCCACCAAGCGTATCCGCAAGCTTGCCGAGAATGATGAACGCCAGCCTTATGCCATGTTCGCCCTGACCCTGGCGGCTCATCCGCCGTTCGGCAACCCGGCTCAGGCATGCCTGGAGAACCAGGGCAAGTTCGACGGCGTCGATATCCTGTACTCGGTGAAATGCACGGGCTGGCTGGTACGCCGCTTCCTTCAGCGCCTCGACGAAGAAGGTCTGCTCGACAATACCCTGGTGGTGATCTCCAGCGACCACCTGAGCATGAAGAACTCTGAGTGGCCGCAGTTGGTCGATGCCGAGCGCGAAAACACCTTCATGATGCTTGGCGAGGGTGTCCCTGCCGGGAAGCGTATCCGGCGCCAGGGGTCGATGGTCGATGTTTACCCGACGGTACTCGAAGCCATGGGCTTCACACTGGACGCACGTGCCGCCGGGCTGGGACGCTCACTATTCGCCAAGGATCCCACGCTGGTCGAAGAATACGGCCTGGAGACCATCAACGGCCACATGGCGGAAGAAGACGCACTGCAAACCTATATGTGGAAAGGGGTCAACTGAGCGCCGCGTGCCGAATCGACGCCAACAGCCGTGCCGGCTCGAGATGACGCAGACAATTAGTGTGCCCCAACGGGCAGTCACGCGCGAAGCACGGCGAACATGACAGGTAGAGGTCGTGGATCTCGGCGTTTTCGGTCAGAGGCGGCGTGTAGGCCGGCGAGGAAGAGCCGTAAATGGCCTGCACGCGCGTGTCCACAGCCGCCGCCACGTGCATCAGCCCCGAGTCGTTGGTGACCACTTGCTGGCAGTCAGCGAGCAGGTCCACCACCTCGGTGAGCTTGGTACGCCCGCACAGGTTATGTACGCCATCCAGCCCTTGGCTGATCGTCTCACCGGCGTCAGCGTCCTTGGGACCACCCATCACCCGCACCTCGAAGCCCTCGGCCACCAGGCGTTCCGCCAAGGTGCGAAAATGCGCTAGCGGCCACTGCTTGGACGGACCAAACTCGGCGCCCGGCATCATGCCAATGGCGGGACGATTCGAGAGCTCTAGCGTCTCGTGCAGGCGGCGTTGTTCGTCGGCATTCACCTCGAGACGCGGCGTAGGGATCGTAAACTCCCCGGTTTGTGCCTCCTCTTCGGGCAAACCCAACGAGACGAAGCGCTTCACGGTTTGATTCAGCACGCTTTTATCGAGCTCACGGCGCGCATTGAGCACCACGTAGCGCTGCTCACCCTGGAACCCCAAGCGCTCAGGGATGCGGGCCAGGAACGGTACCAGCGCCGATTTCCAGGAGCGCGGCAACACGATCGCCCGGTCGAAGCGGCCCTTCAGCGTGCGCGCCACATCACGTCGCGTGGCCCAACCGAATTCACCGTGCTTGACGTCCAGCGCGACGGTCTCGTCGACCTCGGGCATGCGCGCCAGAATCGGCAACGACCAGCCCGGGGCCAGTACGCCGAGATAGGCCTCCGGATAGCGCGCTTTGAGCGTCATGAACAGGCTCTGCGCCATGACCATGTCGCCGACCCAGGACGGGCCGACGACGAGCAGGCGTGGGGCGGCGTCGGTTGCGTTGTCGTCAGCCATTCAACCAATCCAGGTAGGCGCTGACGCCTTCGCGCACGGTCTTGAATTCGGCCGGGTAGCCCGCCTCTCGCAGGCGCGAGATATCCGCACGGGTATAACTCTGATAGCGCCCCTTGAGCTCCTCAGGAAAGGCGATGTAGTCGATCTTGCCAGTCTGATAATAATCGATCACCGTCTCGGCGATGGCCTTGAACGGTTCGGCACGGCCGGTGCCCAGGTTGAAGATGCCCGACACCTCGGGGTTATCGAGACACCACAAGTTGACGTCCACCACGTCGCCAACATAAATGAAGTCACGGCTTTGCATGCCGGCTTCATAGCCTTCCCAGGCACCGAATAGCTTGGGATTCTCGCCGCGCTTCACCTGGCTGTGATGGTGATAGGCGACACTGGCCATCTTGCCCTTGTGCTGCTCGCGTGGACCATAGACATTGAAATAACGAAAGCCCACCACCTGAGCGTCGAACGACTCCCAGTGGACGCGCACGTACTGGTCGAACAGTAGCTTGGAGTAGCCGTAGACGTTGAGCGGCTTCTCATGCTCCGGCGCTTCCACGAACACTTCGCTGCCGCCATAGGTGGCCGCCGACGAGGCATACAGGAAGGGGATGCGTTTGTGCTGGCAAAAGTGCAGCAGCACCTTGGAATACTCGAAGTTGTTCTCGAGCATGAACTTGCCATCCCACTCGGTGGTATCCGAACAGGCCCCTTCGTGGAAGATGGCCTCGATCGGCGGCAAGGCGCTCGGCTCGCCGCGCAGCTCGGCCTTCACACGCGCCAGGAAATCATCCTTGTCGAGATAGTCGCCCAGCGTGCAGTCGGCGAGATTGACGAACTTGGTGCCGTCGGAGAGGTCGTCGACCACGAGCACATCCTCGTGGCCGCGTGCATTGAGAGCCTTCACTAGATTGGCGCCGATGAAACCGGCACCGCCCGTCACTACGATCATGTCGTCGATTCCTTCAAGTCGTGCACCCACGCGGGAAGCGTGCTTTTCGTCACGGTGCCTATAACCGATTAACCGCTAATTGTATACTTGGCAGTTCGTGAATTCATGGGCCAACGGTACTTCACCAATGACACAGTCGACGCCAGACGTGAAAACCTTCCAGGGCCTGATCCTTGCCCTGCAACAGTACTGGGCCGAACAGGGCTGCGTAATCATGCAACCCCTGGATATGGAAGTCGGAGCCGGCACCTTTCATCCCGCGACCTTCCTGCGCTCCATCGGCCCCGAGACCTGGAATGCCGCCTACGTGCAGCCATCGCGTCGTCCCACCGACGGGCGCTATGGCGAAAATCCCAATCGCTTGCAGCACTACTATCAGTTCCAGGTGGTGATGAAGCCCTCCCCCCTGGAGCTACAGGCGCTTTATCTGGGTTCGCTCGAGCGTCTCGGCATCGACCCGCAGGTCCACGACATTCGCTTCGTCGAAGACAACTGGGAGTCTCCTACCCTAGGTGCCTGGGGTCTCGGCTGGGAAGTCTGGCTCAACGGTATGGAAGTGACCCAGTTCACCTACTTCCAACAAGCCGGCGGCATCGAATGCTATCCGGTCACCGGCGAGCTGACCTACGGCCTGGAACGCATCGCCATGTACCTGCAAGACGTCGATAGCGTCTACGACCTAGTATGGACCTACGCCCCCGATGGTTCATCCGTCACCTACGGCGATGTCTATTTACAGAACGAACGCGAACAGTCGGCTTACAATTTCGAACACGCCGATGTCGACTATCAGTTCTCCGCTTTCGACCACAGCGAAGGCGAATGCCAGAAGCTGCTCGACGCGGGGTTGCCCCTGCCCGCCTACGAGCACGTGCTCAAGGCATCGCATACTTTCAACCTGCTCGACGCCCGACACGCTATCTCGGTCACCGAGCGTCAGCGTTACATCCTGCGTGTGCGCACCATGGCCCGTGACGTCGCCCACGCCTACTTTGAATCGCGTAAGGCAGCCGGGTTCCCCATGGCATCCGAGAGCATCCGCCAGGAACTGCTGAGCCGAGAAAGCAACGAGGGAGACGCGTAAGAATGGCATCCAACACCCTACTGGTCGAACTCGGCGTCGAGGAGCTTCCGCCAGGCGCCATCGAGCCCCTCGCCAATGCCCTGCGCGACGGTCTCGCAAATGGCCTTGCCGACGCTGAGGTCCCCTTCGAAGCAGCTCACGCCCACGCCACGCCACGCCGCTTGGCGGTCAGCATCGTGGCACTTGGCGACAAGCAGCCGGATCGCGAGATCGAGCGTCGCGGCCCGGCCCTGGCCGCCGCCTTCAAGGATGGCGAGCCCACCAAGGCCGCAGAAGGCTTCGCGCGTTCCTGCGGCGTCGAGGTCGCGGACCTGATCCACCTGGAAACCGACAAGGGGACCTGGCTCGGCTATCGCTATCAGGAGCCGGGCGAAGCCACCACGGCGCTGTTACCGGCCATACTCAGGCGTGCCGTCAACGCCCTGCCGGTGCCCAAGAACATGCGCTGGGGTGCCTCTCGGCTCGAATTTTCGCGCCCCGCGCATTGGTTGGTCATGCTCTACGGCCAGGATGTGGTGCCCGCCGAGGTACTCGGCCTCGAGGCCGGCCGTACCACCCGTGGGCATCGTTTCCATGCTCCGCAGGCCATCGAGCTGGCACACGCCGATGACTATCTGGACGTGCTCGAAAACGCCTTCGTACTGGCCGATAACGATCGCCGGCGTGAGCGTATCCGCGAGCAGGTACTGGCCGAAGCCGAGGTCAACGACGCCACGGCCGTCATCGACGACGACCTCCTCGACGAAGTCAACGGCCTGGTCGAATGGCCGGTGGCGCTGACCGGCAGCTTCGACGAGCGTTTCCTCGAAGTCCCCGCCGAGTGCTTGATCTCGTCGATGAAGGCCAATCAGAAATACTTCCACCTGCTCGACGCCGAGGGCCAACTCAAGCCGGCCTTCATCACCGTCTCCAACATCGAAAGCCGCGATCCGCAGCAGGTCATCGAGGGCAACGAGAAAGTGATCCGCCCGCGTCTGGCCGATGCCGCTTTCTTCTACGATACCGACCGCAAGCAGACATTGGCCTCGCGGCGCGACGCGCTGGATAACGTGGTCTTCCAGCAGTCGCTGGGCACGCTGGGTGACAAGGCGCGACGCATGGAAACCATCGGCGCGTTCATCGCCAGCCGGATCGGTGGTGACGTCAACCATGCCCAACGTGCCGCACAGCTTGCCAAGTGCGATCTGGTCACCGAAATGGTGCTGGAGTTCCCCGAACTCCAGGGCATCATGGGCACCTACTACGCCCGCCAGGACGGCGAACCGGAAGAGGTCGCGCAAGCACTTCACGAGCAGTACCTGCCGCGTTTCGCCAGCGACGACGTACCCAAGACGCAGACCGGCTTGGCCCTGGCATTGGCTGACCGCCTGGATACGCTGACCGGCATCTTTGGTATCGGCCAGCGCCCCACGGGCACCAAGGACCCCTTCGCCCTGCGTCGCGCCGCCATCGGCGTTCTCAACATCCTGATCAAGGGCGAGCTCGATCTCGACTTGCGCGAGCTGCTCGAACTCGCCGCCGCTCAGCATGGCGAGCTGCCCAAGGCTGACGGCCTGGTCGACGATGTGCTCGACTACATGCTCGATCGCTTCCGCGCCTGGACCCAGGACGAGGGCATTGCCGCCGAGATCTATCTGGCGGTGCGCTCTCGCCCGGTCACGCGGCCACTCGATTTCGCGCGCCGGATTCGAGCCGTGCATGCTTTCAGCCAGCGGGAAGAAGCAGCAGCGCTAGCGGCAGCCAATAAGCGTGTCTCGAACATCCTCACCAAACAGCAGCACGACGGTTCTACCGCCGTGGATGCTTCGCTTCTGCAAGCCGCAGCCGAGTCGACACTGAGCGAGGCGCTAGAGCAGTGCCATCAGGCGGTGCGTCCGTTGATCGATGCTGCGCATTACAGCGAGGCACTGGACGTGCTGGCACGCTTACGGGGCCCTGTCGACGCGTTCTTCGATGACGTCATGGTCATGGCCGAGGACGATGCCGTACGTCGCAATCGCCTTGCTTTGTTGGCCAGCCTCCAGGCCCTATTCCTGGAAGTCGCGGATATCGCTCAACTGCAGCAATAACCCACACACGCGTTGCAACTGAAAAGGGTGGCCTAACCGGCCACCCTTTTTTTGTTTCACGTGGAACATAATCGCTACCGGTATTTTGGCTTCCTCACTAGACTCGCCAGATCTTCCCTGCGTACCAACCAGAGATGTTTCACGTGAAACACAGCGATCCAATTCATCAGCGCCGCGGGGCTTCTTCCCTCTTCCCTCTTCCCTCTTCCCTCTTCCCTCTTCCCTCTTCCCTCGTAGCTCGTAGCTCGTAGCTCGTAGCTCGTAGCTCGTAGCTCGTAGCTCGTAGCTCGTAGCACAAGGATTGTTTCACGTGGAACACGAGGGTGTTTTGCAGCCAGCGTATTTAGCCGCGATAATTGGCGTCCGTTTTTCTGCTAGCCGAGACCCCATGACTCAACTCGTCATCCTGGATCGAGACGGTGTCATCAACCGGGATTCCGATGACTACGTGAAATCGCTCGATGAATTTCTTCCCTACCCTCAGGCCATCGAGGCCATCGCGCGGCTATCGCAAGCCGGCTGGACAGTGGCTGTTGCCACCAATCAATCGGGCATCGCTCGTGGTTATTACGATGTAGACACCCTCGAGGCGATGCACGCCAAGATACAAGAACTGGTGAACGCTGCTGGCGGCAAAATCGACCATATCGTCTATTGTCCGCATGGGCCAGACGATGGCTGCTCTTGCCGCAAGCCTTTGCCAGGATTGCTGGAGCGTATACGCGATGCGCTCGGACTAGAAACGCTTGAAGGTAGCTGGATGGTGGGCGATAGCCTGCGCGACCTACAGGCCGGCGATGCCGTGGGTTGTCAAAGCGCTCTGGTACGTACAGGCAAAGGCAAGCGCACCGAACTAAAGGGCACAGGCCTCGATCACGCGCGCATTTTTGACGACCTTGCTGCCTTTACCGATTGGCTTCTCTCGTGTGAGAAAACGGCTTCTGGCCGTTTACCCTGACACACTTGCACTCACCCGCTCCCTGCCCCACCAAAAAAAACTGGCAACGTCGTGTGACGTTGCCAGCCTTTCGTAGCCTACTCACCGCAATCTAGGCAGGACACTTCATGGTGAATGTTTCACGTGAAACATCGCCTGCCTAGTACCTCTGTTAGATATCCAGATTGGCGACCAGCGCATTGCGCTCGATGAAGTCACGACGCGGCTCGACCTCATCGCCCATCAAGGTATTGAACATCATGTCGGAAGCCACGGCATCCTCGATGGACACACGCAGCATCCGGCGAGAATTGGGATCCATGGTGGTTTCCCACAACTGCTCGGGGTTCATCTCGCCCAAGCCCTTGTAGCGCTGCACGCTCAAACCACGCTGAGCTTCGCTCATCAACCACTCAAGCGCTTCGTAGAAAGTATCTACCGAACGCTGACGCTCACCGCGCGCTACGTAGGAGCCCTCTTCGAGCAGTCCGTCCAGCGTCTCGCCCAATGCGGTCATGGCGCGGTAGTCGGCGCTGCGGAAGAAATCGACGCCCCACACGTAGTCGGTCGTTACCCCATGCGCCGTCAGCGCCACACAGGGTAGATAAACACCGCGCTCGGCGTCTTCCTGGAGATGGAAGGTGTAACGGGGGCCGCCCTCGTAGGCGATGAGATCGTCCATTTCGCGCTGCAGATGGTCGATCCAATGCTGCATGGTCTCGCGGTCCTTGAGACTTTCACTTTCGAGCCTTGCGGTATGCACGATCTTGCGCAGCACGAGATTGGGATAAACGCGCGAGAGGCGGTCGATACGCCGCATGACATCGCGATATTCGCTCACCAAGGTCTCGAGCTGCTCGTTGGCGATACCGGGTGCGTCGGCATTGACATAAAGGCGAGCGCCATCCAGCGCCGTCGTAGTCAAATAATCCGTCAGCGCCTGTTCATCCTTGAGATAGGTTTCCTGCTTGCCGCGCTTGATCTTATAAAGTGGCGGCTGAGCGATGAACACATGGCCACGCTCGATCAGTTCCGGCATCTGCCGGAAGAAGAACGTCAACAACAGCGTGCGGATGTGAGACCCATCAACGTCGGCATCGGTCATGATGATGATCGAGTGGTAGCGCAACTTATCGGGATTGAATTCCTCGCGCCCGATGCCACACCCCAATGCCGTGATCAGCGTACCTACTTCCGCCGAAGACAACATCTTGTCGAAGCGCGCCTTCTCGACGTTCAAGATCTTGCCCTTGAGCGGCAGGATCGCCTGGGTGCGTCGATCGCGCCCTTGCTTGGCGCTGCCGCCGGCCGAGTCACCCTCGACCAGATAAAGCTCCGACAGGCTCGGGTCTTTTTCCTGACAATCAGCCAGTTTGCCCGGTAGCCCGGCGATATCCAATGCGCCCTTACGGCGCGTCATATCACGCGCCTTACGCGCTGCCTCGCGAGCACGCGCAGCGTCGAGCATCTTGTTAACGATGGCCTTGGCCTCGTTCGGCCGCTCCACCAGATAATCGCCCAGCTGACGCCCCATCTCCTGCTCGACCGCTGTCTTGACCTCGGACGACACCAGCTTTTCCTTGGTCTGCGACGAGAACTTGGGATCGGGCACCTTGACCGACACGATCGCCGTCAACCCTTCCCTTGCATCGTCACCAGCCGTGTTGACCTTGGCCTTTTTCAGCAGCCCTTCGGTTTCGATGTAGTGATTGAGCGTACGTGTCAGGGCTGCACGGAAACCGGCCAAGTGCGTGCCGCCATCGCTCTGAGGAATGTTGTTGGTGTAGCAGAAAATATTCTCGGAGAAGGTATCATTCCACTGCAGCGCCATTTCAACGCCGATGCCATCTTCGCGTTGCGTTTCGAAATGGAATACGGGGTTCAACGTCGCCTTGTTGGTGTTCAAGTGATCGACGAAGGCCCGCAGCCCACCTTCATAGTGAAACAGTTCTTCAGCGCCCGAGCGCTCGTCGAGCAAGCGGATCGCGACACCGGAGTTCAGGAACGACAGCTCACGCAAGCGCTTGGCCAGAATATCGTAGTGGAATTCGATATTGGCGAAGGTTTCGGTCGATGGCTTGAAGTTGACCTGGGTACCGCTCTTTTCGGTCTTTCCCACCACGTCCAAGGGTGAGTCGGGCACGCCATGATGATAGATCTGCTCATAAACCTGACCAGCGCGCCACACCGTGAGCTTGAGCTCTTCGGAGAGCGCATTGACGACGGAAACGCCAACACCGTGGAGACCACCCGAGACCTTATAGGAATTGTCATCGAACTTGCCGCCGGCATGCAGGACCGTCATGATGACTTCTGCCGCCGAGACGTTTTCCTCCGAATGGAGATCGGTCGGAATGCCACGCCCATTGTCACTGACGGTGACGGACTCATCGGGGTGGATCACCACGCGAATCTCGCTGCAATGTCCCGCGAGCGCTTCGTCGATGGAGTTATCCACCAGCTCGAAAACCATATGATGCAGGCCCGTGCCGTCATCGGTATCGCCGATGTACATGCCGGGGCGCTTGCGTACCGCATCCAGGCCCTTGAGAACCTTGATGCTCGATGAGTCGTAAGCTTGTTCGCTCATTGCCTACTCCGTCGTGAAGTCATTCCGTGAGCAGTCGCCCGTGTTCCACGTGAAACATCGCGACATCCGTTTCCGACTGCCATGCATTCTCGAGCGCACCGCGCTCGACTCCGGTAATAAAGACCTGGCAGTTCAAGCGCGCCAGCCAATGACAAAAGATCCGCCGATGCGAAACATCAAGCTCGGCAGCCAGGTCATCGATCAGGTAAACGCAGGTACGCCCCGTCAGTTCTTCCAGCAAGCGCCCTTGGGCTAATTTCAGCGCACTCACTACCAACTTTTGCTGCCCGCGCGATAGTTCTTCCACGGCAGCGCGCTTGCCAATGCGCAAGCGCAAGTCGGCGCGTTGCGGCCCCTGCTGGGTAAAGCCCATTTGCCGATCAGTGTCTCGACCGTTTTCGAGCACATCCAGCAACCCACGTTGTTTATCCCATCCGCGATAATAACGAAGAGACAAGCCGGAAAGCGGCAACAACTCATTCAATGTCGCTTCGAATGTCTTGGCGAATTGCGCCATGTAGTCGCTGCGCAAGAGGTCGAGTTGCTCACTCCAATGCGCCAACTCTTGCTCCCAGACACGCATCGATCTTAAGTCGATTCTATCATGTCTGAGCAGGGCATTCCGATGTTTCAGGGCGCGCCGCACCCGCCGCCATGCCTCGAAGAACTCATGTTTCACGTGAAACACACCCCAATCCAGGAACTCACGCCGAGCCGCAGGTGCACCTTCCAATAGACGGAAGGCATCGGGGTTGATCAGCTGCAGGGGGAGCGTTTCCGCCAAGCGCGCCACACGGATACCGCGTTCGCCATCGAGACGAATTTCTAGCTCGGCGGCACCGCGTGACCGACGAACGCCCAACGACACCGGCGGATCACCCGCCAGGCGACCGTGCAAGGTGACGGCATCGGCGTCGTGGGTGATCGCATGCTTGAGCTTCTGGGTGCGGAACGAGCGCGCCATCCCCAGCATGTGCACGCCTTCCAGCAAACTGGTTTTGCCGCTGCCATTGGCACCGGTCACCAGATTGATCCCCGGCGCGGGTCGCATATCGAGTGCTGCCAGGTTACGCAAACCTAGGAAATTGAGACGTTCGAGGGGCATAAGGGATCGGAGGCAGCATGCCGCCTCGGGCGCAGTTAGCGACGGCGTGAACCGACTGCGCTCGAGACGTGCATGAGTGAAAGAGCAGCGCAGGCGATCAGAGGCGCATCGGCATGACCACGTACATGGCATCGCCACCACCCGGTTCTTCCAGCAGTGCGCTGCTGTTGGGATCGGAAAGCGTCATTTGTACGCGGTCGGCATCGAGCACACCGAGCACGTCCACGAGATAGCCGACATTGAACCCCACTTCCAAGGTGTCGCCCTCATACTCGACGGCCACGTTTTCCTCGGCTTCTTCCTGCTCAGGGTTGTTGGCCGTCACACGCAGGTTGTGCTCTTCGAGATTGAGACGGACCCCACGATATTTCTCGTTGGAAAGAATCGCGGTACGCGACAACACCTGACGCAACTCGCCACGCTCTGCGATGACGACCTTATCGCCGCCCCGCGGGACCACTCGCTCGTAATCGGGGAACTTGCCGTCGACCAGCTTGGAAGTAAAGGTGAAATCCCCGGTCTGCGCGCGCAGATGGGTACCACCGATGGTGAGTTCCACCGGCTCATCGCTGCCGTCCAGCAAACGCGCCAATTCGAGAATGCCCTTGCGCGGTACGATAAGCTTCTGCGACGGCTCCACTTCGACCTCGGCGCTACGCGCGCACACTGCCAAGCGGTGACCGTCAGTCGCCACCGTACGCACCAGGTGATGACCGAACTCGAGCAGCATACCGTTCAGGTAGTAACGCACATCCTGCTGCGCCATGGCGAAAGAGGTCGCATCGATCAAGTGCTTGAGTGTGCCACGTGTCAAGGTCAAGGTCGTATCGCTTTGACTTCCCTCGATATTCGGGAATTCCGCCACCGGCAACGTTGACAAGGTGAAGCGTGAACGCCCGGCACGTAGCACCGCACGCCCCTCTTCGAGCGTAAAGGTGATATCGGTGCGTTCAGGCAACGACTTGCAGATATCCATTAGCTTGCGCGCCGGCACCGTCGCCGAGCCCGGCTCGTCGACCTGATGCGGGGTCGTGCGACCGATCAGCTCGACTTCGAGGTCCGTACCGGTCAGTGCCAGTTGCGTATCGCGTACCTCGAGCAGCACGTTGGACAGCACCGGCAGGGTCTGGCGACGTTCGACGACGCCAGCAACCAGCGACAGCGGACGCAAAAGGTCTTCGCGGGTGATGGTAAATCTCATGGGCTCCACTCTCGTCCTGGGGTCCAAGGGAATATTCTGGCCGCCATGCTCAACTGGTCAGCAGCCGCAACAAGTTCTTGTAGTCCTCGCGGATATCCGCGCTTTCTTCCTTGAGTGTCTGCACCTTTCGGCAGGCATGCAGCACCGTGGTGTGATCGCGCCCCCCGAAAGCATCGCCGATCTCGGGCAAGCTATGGTTGGTCAATTCCTTCGCCAAGGCCATGGCAACCTGGCGCGGACGCGCGACCGAACGCGAACGGCGCTTGGAGAGAAGATCCGCTAGCTTGATCTTATAATACTCCGCCACCGTGCGCTGAATGTTGTCGACACCGACCTGCTTGTCCTGCAGAGCCAGCAGGTCCTTGAGCGACTCGCGGATGAAATCCTGGGTGATCGGCTTGCCCATGAAGTGCGAGTCGGCGATGACCTTTTTCAATGCCCCTTCCAGCTCGCGCACGTTGGAGCGAATCTTCTGTGCGATGAAGAACGCTGCATCGTGCGGCAGGTCGACCTTGGCCTGATCGGCTTTTTTCATCAGGATCGCCACGCGGGTTTCCAGCTCGGGCGGCTCGATGGCCACCGTCAGCCCCCAGCCGAAGCGCGACTTGAGGCGTTCTTCCACTCCGCTGATTTCCTTGGGGTAGCGATCCGAGGTAAGGATCATCTGCTGGCCACCCTCAAGCAACGCATTGAACGTATGGAAGAATTCTTCCTGCGAGCGCTCCTTGCCAGCGAAAAACTGGATGTCGTCGATCAGCAGTGCATCCACGCTGCGGTAGAAACGCTTGAAATCGTTGATGGCATTGAGCTGCAGCGCCTTGACCATGTCAGCCACGAAACGCTCTGAGTGCAGGTAAACCACCTTGGCGTTTTCCCGCTGGCCAGCCAGGTGATTGCCTACCGCATGCATGAGGTGCGTCTTACCCAAGCCGACACCACCGTACAGGAACAGCGGATTGTAGGCACCACCGGGGTTTTCCGACACCTGGCGCGAAGCAGCACGCGCGAGCTGGTTCGACTTACCCTCGACGAAGGTCTCGAAGGTGAAATTGGGATTGAGGCCACTCTGGTGCTTGAGGCTCCCTTCCACCTGTACCTGACGCTCACCGCCCCCCCGGCGCGAGGAATCCTCACGCTCACGCATGCGATCGATTTCCTGCTCATCCGCATAATCGCCCCGGGCTCGCGGTGCATGCACGGCGGGCGGTGTCTCGGGGGGGCGCGAAGTATTCATTGCCGCCGCCGATACAGGTGACCCTAGATCACGCGGCGACGACATGGCCACGTTGCGGCGGCTGCCAACCGTCAGCTGCACCTTGGGCGGCTTGCTGGATGCAAGCTCCCTCAGCAACTCATTGATACGCTTCAGGTATTTATCATTGACCCAGTCACGCACGAAGCGATTGGGCGCCAGCAGACACAGCTCGTTGGCGTCACCGTCCTCCGCCTGCAAGGGGCGAATCCAGGTGTTGAACTGCTGAGAGCTCAGCTCATCCTGAAGAAAGTTGAGGCATTGCTGCCAGAGAGCGACCGACACACGACCTCACCTAGCGTTGATGAATGGCCGACTATTGTATCGTTCGGCGCCCGGGTTATCCACATGGATGCCGAGTCTCTTTTCCTGTGGAAAACCCCATCCATAACTCAGCGCACAACGTGTCCGTGAAACGTGGAGATGTCGCAGGGTGTGGAGAAATTGCCACTTACCCACAATGCTACTGACAGCTTACCCACCGATTACTCGCCTTTTTCCCACATATTCAGGAACATGATAAATCTCTGTTAATAAGGGTAAAAAATAGGTTATCCACAGATAATGCCCCCACCATTAATAACAACATCAGTTAGTACAACTTTAATAATGATAATAGTTGTATCGGTTCGTTCAGGGTCGAGCCGACAAGCGGCGAGCGTCCAAACGGGCATTCGACCGGTCTGACCGCCTCGACACATGCCGAGCCCTTGCCGCCGTAACAAAACAGGTGTGGATAAAAACGCCGGAAAAATTGCACCTGCCCCAGGGATTCACTAGAATTGCCGGTCTTGAGCCGAATACCGCCTGGTGCAAGCGCACCGGGTTCTTCAGTTTCAAATCGTTTCCAAACAACCACGTGAGAATTCGCAGCTATGAAGCGCACTTTTCAACCGAGCGTCCTAAAGCGCAAGCGCGTGCACGGCTTCCGTGCTCGCATGGCCACCCAGAACGGCCGCCAGGTGCTGGCGCGTCGTCGTGCCAAAGGTCGCAAGCGTCTGAGCGCCTGACTGGACAACGAATGTCCGATCAGGGCTTTCCCCGGCGGCGGCGACTGCTAACCGCCGGGGACTATCAGCACGTCTTCGCTCATGCGTCCTTCAAGGTGCACGGTAAGGGCCTTTTGATGCTTGCGCGCCCCAATGCTCTCGGTGAACCTCGAGTGGGGCTCGTATTTAGCAAGAAGAACGTACGTCGTGCTGTCGACCGTAACCGTCTGAAACGCCTCGTCCGTGAATCCTTTCGTCTCCAGCAACACCGTCTACCCGCCGTGGATATCATCGTTCTCGCTCGGCGTGGGGCTCATGAGCTGGATAACGATACCTTGCATCGCCAATTGCACGGCATGTGGCGACGCCTGGAAAAAGACGTACGCAAGCAGTCGGTCTCGTCCACGCCATCCCCTTGATCGGCATTTCTCCGCCACGTTTCACCGTGGCCGCAGTGCCGGTCGGGACGTGACGTCAGAATGTATCACCGGGCAGAATCCTTATGGACGTAAAACGACTCCTACTCGTCATCCCGCTCGCGGTACTCGCCTATCTACTGGTCATTCAGTGGAACGCGGATTATGGGCAAAACAGCGTCGAACAACGCGCACCTGAAAGCGTTACCCAGGATACGTCCGATAGTGACGCCGACAGCCTCTCGGTTCCCACGTCCAACAACGGTAACAGTGCCTCATCGCAAGAGGCCGCCGATATGCCTGGTGCGGACGGGCAAACCGATTCAGACGGCTTGATCGAGGTACGCACCGACGCGCTGGATATTCGCATCGATCCGCGTGGCGGCGATGTCGTCTATGCCGCGCTACCCAAGCACAAAGAGTCCTTGAATAGCGAGCAACCCTTCGTTCTCCTCAGCGACAACAACGTGCGCAGCTACGTTGCCAAGTCGGGGCTGCAATTGGAGGGCCATGATGGGCGCATCGATTTCTCTTCCGAGCAAATGCAATATTCGCTCGGCGATGATCAAGACAGCCTAAGCGTCGACCTCACAGCCGAGGTCAATGGCGTGGACATCATCAAACGTTTTACCTTCGACCGCGACAGTTACGCAGTCAATGTCGAGTACCGACTCGATAACCAGAGTGAAACGCCCATCTCCGCGCGTTTCGTTGGCCAGCTTGCTCGCGACAATAGCGCTGACCCCAGTCAGGGCGGCGGCCCTATGAGCATGAAGTCGTTCCTCGGCGCGACCTTCTCCACGCAAGAAAGCAATTACGAGAAGATCGACTTCGATGACATTCGTGAAGGCAACTTCCAAAATGTCAATTCCGAGGGCGGCTGGGTCGCCATGATCCAGCACTACTTCACGTCCGCGTGGGTCCCGGTGCAGAGCCAAGAGAATCTTTATTACGCTAATATCGATTCCCGCGATCGCAATGTCGCCGCATTTGCCGGCCCCTCCCAGCAACTCCAGCCCGGCAGTGAAACCACTCTGGCCGCGACGCTCTACATGGGCCCCAAGATTCAGGACCGCTTGGAATCTATCGCGCCGCACCTGGAGCTGACCGTCGACTTCGGGTGGTTATGGTTCATCGCCAATCCACTGTTCTGGCTGCTGGCGAAGATTCATGGCCTGATCGGCAACTGGGGCTGGTCGATCGTGTTGCTCACGGTCGTCGTGAAGCTCGTGCTCTTCCCGCTCTCCGCCAAGGCGTACAAGTCGATGGCGAAGATGCGCAAGATGGGCCCGGAGATGAAGCGCATCAAGGAGCAGTACGGCGACGACCGACAGAAGATGTCGCAGGAGATGATGAAGTTCTACCAGAAGGAGAAGATCAATCCTCTGGGGGGCTGTCTGCCCATCGTCGTGCAGATGCCGGTCTTCATCGCCTTGTACTGGATGTTGCTGGAATCCGTGGAATTGCGGCATGCGCCCTTCATGTTGTGGATAAATGACCTCTCGGCCCAGGATCCCTACTTCATCCTGCCGATCATCATGGGTGCCTCGATGTTCGTTCAGCAGTTGCTGAATCCGACACCGCCGGATCCCATGCAGGCCAAGATCATGAAGATGCTGCCTGTGGTCTTCACGTTCTTCTTCCTGTGGTTCCCGGCCGGCCTAGTGATCTACTGGATCTGCAACAACGTCATTTCGATCCTTCAGCAGTGGGTTATCACGCGTAAGATCGACAGTGACGGCGAAACGGGAAAAGTCAGTAAAGCCAAGAGCTGACGGCGCTTTCCGATTTCCACCCGATCAGACCCCCGCCTCGGCGGGGGTCTGGCGTTTTGGGCCTGCCACCGGGACAATACCGGTAACGAGTCGGAGAAAAACATGACCGCCACGCCTCTCTATCGCCAGGACACCATCGCCGCCATCGCCACGCCCCCCGGACGTGGCGGGGTCGGCATCGTACGCATCTCGGGTCCCGCCAGCCGCACCCTGGCCGAGGGTATCCTCGGCCATTGCCCGGCGCCGCGCCACGCGCAGTACGGTCCATTTCGCAACGCCGACGACGGTGTCATCGACGAAGGCATCGCAATTTTCTTCCCCGGCCCCCACTCCTTTACCGGTGAGGACGTTCTTGAACTGCAAGGGCATGGCGGGCCGGTGATCATGGACCTGCTCCTCGAGCGCTGTGTCACGCTAGGTGCCCGCCTGGCGCGTCCCGGCGAGTTCTCCGAACGCGCCTTCCTCAACGACAAGCTCGACCTGGCCCAGGCCGAGGCTATTGCCGATCTGATCGATGCCAGTTCCCGTGCCGCCGCCGAGAACGCCCTGCGCTCGCTGCAGGGAGAATTCTCGACGCGCGTCGCAACGCTAGTCGACAAGCTGATCGAGTTGCGCATGTTCGTCGAAGCCGCCATCGACTTTCCCGAGGAAGAGATCGACTTTCTCGCCGACGGCAAGGTAGCGGCGATGCTTAACGACGTGCACACCATGCTCGGCGAAGTACGTGCCGCTGCCGGTCAGGGGGCACTGATGCGCGAAGGCATGAACGTGGTCATCGCCGGACGTCCCAATGCCGGCAAATCGAGCCTGCTCAACGCGCTGACGGAACGCGACAGCGCCATCGTCACCGATATCGAAGGCACTACCCGCGACGTACTGCGCGAATACATTCATCTGGATGGCATGCCACTACACGTCATCGACACCGCTGGGTTGCGCGACACGCCGGATGCCATCGAGAAAATCGGGGTCGCCCGCGCTTGGGAAGAAATCGAGAAGGCTGATCGCGTGCTGCTATTGGTCGACGCAGCGACCACGACTCAAACCGATCCCATGCAACTCTGGCCCGAATTCGTCGCACGCCTCCCTCATCCCGAGCGCTTGACGCTGGTGCGCAACAAGATCGATGAAAGCGGCGAGGATGCTGTGAGCGATTTATCCACAACCCCACCACTGGTGCGCATGTCCGCCATCACCGGAGTGGGTGTGGATAACCTGAAGGATCATCTCAAGACGGTGATGGGCTTCGATGCCACCACCGAGGGGCGTTTTTCGGCGCGTCGGCGTCACCTCGACGCCCTCGACCGCGCCGGTCAGGCACTCGACAACGGCATCGCCCAGCTACAGGGGCACGGTGCCGGTGAACTCCTCGCCGAGGATCTTCGTGAAGCGCAGCATGCGCTCGCCGAAATCACCGGCGAATTCACCGCCGACGACCTGCTCGGCGAAATCTTCGGCAGCTTCTGCATCGGGAAGTAAGGCCGCATGCCCCTGTCTGGCGATCGTCACCGCGCGGCTATCGCCAGGAACCTCTTCCATCAGTGAAGACGAATTGATTTAGGAATTGGCTTGCCACGACCTTGGGGCAGGCGTAACCTACCGATAACAACGAATCTCATTCTCTTTCGAGATCGTATCCTCTTATCCCGCTTCACCAGGACACCAACGTGCTTGTCCCTTTTCTCATCATGCTACGCGAGGGGCTCGAGGCCGCCCTGATCGTCGGCATCATCGCCAGCTATCTTCGCCAGACCGGGCGTGGCGCCTGGATGCCCGCCGTATGGATCGGCGTTTTCCTGGCTGTCGCCCTGGCCCTGAGTGTCGGCGCAGGCCTACAGTTCGCCAGCGCCGAGTTCCCCCAACGTCAGCAGGAGCTGTTCGAGGCACTCGTCGGATTGATCGCCGTGGGTGTGTTGACCTGGATGGTGTTCTGGATGCGCCGTGCCGCCCATAGTGTACGCCGTTCGCTGACCGGTGCCCTCGAAGACGCCTTCGAAAGCGGTCATCGCCAGACCCTGGCGCTGATCGGCATGGTATTCCTGGCGGTGGCCCGCGAGGGGCTGGAATCGGTTTTCTTCCTGCTCGCGGTATTCCAGCAAAGCACCGACCAGGCCGCTCCATTAGGGGCTTTGCTGGGTATTCTCGCCGCTCTCTTGGTGGGCCTGGCTCTCTATCGCGGTAGCCTGCGCCTCAATCTCGCGCATTTCTTCCGTCTGACCGGGCTCTTCATCCTGCTGGTGGCCGCTGGCCTGCTGGCCGGCTCAGTGCGTGCCTTGCATGAAGCCGGCGTCTGGAACCATGCTCAGCAGGTCCTTTTCAACCTCGGCGACCGGTTGCCGCTGGATTCACCGCTCGGTGCCGTGTTCGCCGGTGTGCTCGGCTACCAGCCGGCCCCGACCGTGAGCGAGGCGGTGGTGTATGTCGGCTATCTACTGGCGACGCTACTGCTGTTCTTTCGCCCCGCTCGCACCGCGCGATCGGCCGTCCCACACACCCACGCTCGCTGATCGGAGAGAGTTCCATGCCCCCGTCTTCCCCTCCCTCCGCACGGCTGCTCAAGCTCGGCGTATTGGCATCGGCCGTGCTGATGCTCGCCGCCTTGGGCCTGTTCGCACTATCGCTGAACGACCGCGATCATGGCGACGGCGACGTCCGGCTCGTGGTCACCGCTCAGGGCTGCGAACCCCGTGAACTCAGCGTGCCCGCCGGTGAGACGCGCTTCAGCATCGTCAACGACTCTCAGCGAGCCATCGAATGGGAGATTCTGGACGGCGTGATGGTGCTCGAAGAGCGCGAGAACATCGCCCCCGGCCTGCACCAGCCGCTGACCGCGACTCTGGCGAAGGGCGACTACGCCATGACCTGCGGGTTATTGAGCAACCCCCATGGCACTCTCCACGTGACGGCCAACGACGATGCACCGGCAGTCGCCTTGTCGCGCCAGGATTTCATCGCTCCGCTGGCCGAATACAAGGTCTACCTGACCCTACAGACGCGTCGCCTGATCGAAGCCACCGAGGCCTTGCACCAGGCCATTACTGCCGGAGAACTGGACACGGCACGCATGGCCTACCGCGAAGCACGCCTCATCGATCAACGCTTGGCGATGGCCACCGGGCTCTATAGCGATCTCGACGAACGCCTCAATGCCCGCGCCGACTACTTCGCCGAGCGCGAGCAGGATCCGGAATTCGTCGGCTTTCATCGTCTGGCCCTGGGCTTGTTCGAGACTGGGAGCACCGACGGCCTGACGCCGATCGCAACGCAACTGCTCGAGGATACTCGGACACTCGGCGAACGCCTCAGACACCAGGCGATTCCGCCGGCTCAACTGGCTAACGGCAGCGCCCGGGTACTCAAGGCTTGGTACGCCCACGCCATCGACAGCAAGACACTGAACGCACATGAACTGCTCGACCTACAAGGCCTGACCGCAGGCGCCGAGAAGATCGTCACGCTACTCGCGCCGCTACTCGAACGTCAGGCACCGGACGCCCTGGAAGGCCTGCAGACTCAGCTCGCCAGACTCCAGCAGCGCTTGCCGGAGAAGAGCAACACAGCGCCGGGAGCGAAGCTCAGCAGCGATGTCGATCGTGAAGCCTTGCTGACCGACACCCAAGCCCTGGCCGACACCCTGGACAGTCTCGACCGCACGTTGGCCCTGAACGGCTGATCATCGTCCCTCTTGGCATCAACGGTTTATCGACATGAGTGATCTATCCGACAACACCCCACGCTGCCCCTTCACATTGGATCGCCGGCGCTTTCTACAAGGGCTGGGGGCGGCTGGTGCCGCCGCCGGGCTGGGCGGTTCGGCCTGGGCCGAATCGCGCACCGATGCCACCAGTTCCCACGACGTCACCGGCGCACCGGTCAGTACCACCACCCAGCAGTCTCATCCCTTTCACGGCCGTCACCAGCAGGGCATTCTCACCCCGCGCCCGGCAACCGGCATGGTCGTTGTCTGCGACGTGCTGGCCCGTGACCGTGCCGGACTGGAACGGTTATTGCGTATCCTCACCGAACGTATCGCCTTCCTGACCCAAGGCGGTACCTATCCTAAACGCGACCCCAGTTATCCACCGGCGGATTCCGGCATCCTCGGGCCGACCATCGCCCCGGACGCGCTGACCGTCACCGTCTCGCTGGGCGCCTCGGTGTTCGACGAGCGCTTCGGCCTGGCGGACGCCAAGCCAAAGCATCTGCAACGCATGACGGGTTTCCCCAATGACGCCCTGGAGCCGACACGTTGCCACGGCGACCTATCGTTGCAGATCTGTGCCAATACGCACGATACGACCATTCACGCCCTGCGCGACATCATCAAGCAAACGCCCGGCCTTCTCATGGTGCGCTGGAAACAAGAAGGTACGGTGCCGGTGATGCCTCCTAGCCCCGATACCCCTACGCCCAGCGCACGCAACTACCTGGGCTTTCGCGACGGTACCGCCAATCCGAACACCGACGACGACGCCTTGATGGACTCGCTTATCTGGACCGGCGACGATCCCGACGAACCCAACTGGGCCCGTGGAGGCAGTTACCAAGTGGTACGCATCATTCGCAACTTCGTCGAACGCTGGGATCGCGCGCAGTTGGCCGAACAAGAAGCGATCTTCGGGCGGCGCAAGGAAAGCGGCGCTCCACTGTCCGGCGGCAGCGAATACGACAAGCCCAACTACAACGACGACGCGGATGGCAAGATCACCCCACTGGACGCGCATATTCGGCTGGCCAACCCGCGTACCCCAGGCTTCGAGAAGCACCGTATCCTGCGTCGGCCGTTCAACTATTCCAACGGCGTCGAGGCCAACGGCCAGCTCGACATGGGGCTGCTATTCATCGTCTACCAAGCCGATCTCGAGGCCGGTTTCATCACCGTTCAGAAACGCCTCAACGGTGAGCCACTGGAGGAGTACATCAAACCGGTAGGCGGCGGATACTTCTTCACGCTACCGGGCGCCATCGATGAACACGACTTTCTTGGCCGCACCCTACTGGAAGCGACCGAAACCGATGTTTGATCACAACGACAGGCGCTCCAAGGTGCCGATATTCACGACCGAACTGGCCCCACGAACAACTCGATCCCAATCAAGGAGTCATCGCATGTCACATCGTTCACTGTTTTTTGCTGCCAGTGTCTTCGGCCTCATGGTCCTGCAGACCCCAGCCCAAGCGGACGTCGATCCCGAAACGCTGGTCGAACCGATAGCCGAGTACAAACTTTACGTGCTCGATAATCTCGATCAATTCGTCAGCCATACCGAGAAATTTACCCAGGCCATCGAGGCCGGCGATCTGGAACGCGCCCAAGCGCTCTACGCCCCGACACGGGTCTACTACGAACGCATCGAGCCGATCGCCGAGCTGTTCGCCGATCTAGATGCCAGCATAGACGCCAGAGAGGACGACTACGAAAACGGGGTCGAGGATCCCGACTTCACCGGTTTCCATCGTCTCGAATACGGCCTCTTCAAGGAACAGACCACCCAAGGGTTCACGCCCTACGCCAAACAGTTGATGACGGACGTCAATGACCTCGAATCACGCGTACAGGATTTGACCTTTCCGCCCGCACAGGTCGTTGGCGGCGCTGCAGCACTGATGGAAGAAGTCGCCGCAACCAAGGTCAGCGGTGAGGAAGACCGCTATAGCCACACCGACCTGTGGGATTTCCAGGGTAATGTCGACGGCTCGCAGAAGATCTTCGAGCTTTTCAAGCCGCTAGTCGCCGAGGAAGACCCGGCCTTCGTCGACCGTGTCGAGAAAAACTTCGCCGCCGTTGAAGACACACTCGCCCACTACCGGCACGAAACCAACAATCCCGAGGCCGGTTTCGTCAGCTACGAAAAGGTCAGCGAGACGGACCGGCGCGCCTTCGTCGGACCGGTCACCGTGCTCGCCGAGGATCTCGCGACCCTGCGCGGCAAGCTAGGTCTATAAAGCCCCGGTGCGGTCATGCAACGGCATCAGCGATCCCAGCTGGTGCCATTAGCGTTTTGTCGTCTCACTCCGGCACCCACCACTGTGAGGTATGCGTGGCCGTGCCACCCAGACAGCGTACGACACGCGCCAAGCTGTCATCGAGTTGCGTATCCACGCCCCAGGGCGGGTTGAAGATCAGCATGCCGCTACCGTACATGCCATGCGTGGCATCGCCGGGCGGATGCAGCAGCAGCTCACTGCGCCAGACCTTGCGCACTCCGCTACGCTGCACGGCATCCAGTAAGTCGTGATGACGCCCACTGGGCAGTAGCGGATACCAGATCAAGACGATGGCGTGACGCACCTTTGCGGACACGGCCTGCAACGTCGTCGCAACGTCGACATATTCCTGCTTGATCTCGTAACTGGGGTCGATGAGCACACAAAGGCGGGGCGTCGTAGGCGGCAAAGAGGCACGCAGGCCGGCCAACCCGTCCGCGTAGAAGCGTCGTGTCTGATCGGGCAATGCTTGGGCCTCGAGATGGCTCGCCT
>NZ_JAKGAK010000022.1 GCF_023061185.1 Chromohalobacter beijerinckii | reverse complement strand
AGCTGGGGTTTTGTCGTTTATACAGCCCGACAAAGCGCTGCAATATCGGCCACTGGAGCCAAAACTTTAGCCTTTTGAATGCCGGGAGTCGCGAGCGTTTTTGCCGCTATTCTCCCTCCCTAATATGCTAAAGGTTTGCTAGGGTGGGTCACAGACATCGGCAGACGTAAGCTTGCGATGAAACGCATCTAAAAGGGGAAGAGGCGGTATGGCTTCCATCTCGTCATTGGGCGTTGGCTCCGGCCTTGATCTCAACGGGCTGCTTGATCAACTTCAAGAGGCCGAGCAAGAAAAGCTCGTGCCTATTCAGCAACAGCAGGTCGATCAAAAAACGCAAATATCGGCTTATGGCAAGTTGCAGAGTTCCTTATCGGAAGTGCAGTCTTCAGCAAGTGATCTCAATGATCCCGAGCTCTTCAATAGTGTGACCAGCAACGTTGAAGGTGAAAGCGCGGAAGCGGCTGCTACGCCCGATGCGCCGCCGGGGCGTTACGATGTGGAGGTCCAGCAATTGGCCACGGCGTCGAGCATTGCCACCCAAGGCGTCGATGAAGAAACGGTGCTCAATGCCAATACCGAGGCGAGCCTCGATGTCACGCTGAACGATGGGACGGCACAGAACATTAAGGTCGAGGCGGATAGCACTCTGAGCGATGTGCGTGACGCCATCAACGCAAGCGATGCAGGGGTTTCGGCCTCGGTCGTGTTCGATGGGTCGCAGAGTCGGCTGGCAATAGCTTCCGAGTCCATGGGGGCGGAAGCTGGTATCGATAGTGTTACCTTCAATGGTCTCGATGGGATGGCCCTAGATGACGGAACAGAAATCCAGGGCAAAGATGCCAAGCTGGATGTCAACGGGGTCGCTATCACGAGTGACAGCAATCAGGTCGAAGAGGCCATTCAGGGTACGACGCTGAGCCTGACCGACACCGGTGAGTCCACGGTGACGGTGGCGCGTGACGAAGAGTCGATCCGCGGCGCTATCACAGGGTTCGTCGACAGTTACAACGATATGAAATCGACCACTGCCGATCTCACCAGTTTCAGCTCCGAAGATGGTGAGACGCAAGCCGGCGATTTGCTCGGTGACAGCACGACGCGCATGGCGGAGTCCCGCCTACGGAGTACGATGACCGAAAGCGTTGGTGAAGACGGCCTGCAAACGCTGGAAGATGTCGGTATTTCGATGAACGTCGATGGCGAGCTGGAAATCGACGATGAGCAACTCGACGAGGCGCTCTCGACCCAGCCCGGCGCGGTTCAAACACTGTTCTCGGGGACCGATGAATCGGCGGGTATTGCGGGAAGAGTCGAAGAAGAGCTGGATACCATGCTAGGTGAGAACGGCATGGTGGCGGGCGCCGTGACCGGTGCCGAGAACCAGAAAGATCGTCTTGAAGAGCGCTATTCTTCGATGGAAGACAGCATTGCGACCACAGTGGATCGCTATCGCACCCAGTTCCAGGAACTCGACAGCATGGTGTCCGAGATGAATCAGACGAGCAGCTATCTCACACAGCAGCTGTCGGCGATGTAATGATCCGCCGCTGTGGCAACTGTCATGATCGACGCCCGCCTCGTGCGGGCGTCTTGCTGTGTGGCCTCCCGCTTCGTTAGCGACATATGGCCTCGAGTGCTTCCACGAGGCTCGTCATTTCATCATCCGTGCCGATGCTGATGCGCAGAAAGTCGCTCAGCGCTTCCTTGTTGAAATGACGCACCAGAATGCCCCGTTCACGCAAGGCGTCGAAGAGCATACTTCCCTGATAGGCATCGTGCCGTACGAACAGGAAATTGGTCTGCGAGGGCAATACTTCGAAGCCAAGCGTTTCGAGTTGGCGCCGCGTCCATTCGCGCGTTGTGATGACGCGTTCGCGGCAGGCATCGAAGTAGGCCTGATCCTGCAGCGCGGCGATGCCCGCCTCAATGGTGATGCTATCGATAGGGAAGGAATTGAAGGAGTCCTTGACACGCTCCAGCCCCTCGATCAGTTCTCGCGAGCCGATCGCAAAGCCCAGGCGCAATCCAGCCAGGCTTCGTGATTTGGAGAACGTCCCCGTCACCAGCAAGTTCGGGAAACGCTCGACCAGAGGGATCGCGCTTTCGCCTCCGAAGTCCACATAGGCTTCATCGACCAGTACCACGCTCTCGGTATTACGCTCCAGCAAGGCAGCAATCGCCTCGCGCGGGTGGCCGTGGCCGGTCGGTGCGTTGGGATTGGCGAAGACAATGCCGCCATTGTCGGTATCGAAGGCCGTCAGTGGCACGCGCCACTGGTCGTCTAGTGCCACGCTTCGGTAGGCCACATCGTAGAGCTTGCAGTAGACCGGATAGAAGCTATAGGAAATCGCCGGCATCAGCAGCGGCTGTGTCTGGCGAAAAAACGCCTGGAAAGCCAGCGCTAGCACCTCGTCGGAGCCATTGCCGACGAATACCTGCTCGGTCGCAACGCCGTATTCCCCGGCCAGTGCCTCGCGAAGCGCTGTGGCGCTAGGGTCCGGGTAAAGGCGCAGATGATCGGCCGGAAAATCGCGTAGCGTCTGCTCGACGCCGGGCGCGGGCGGATAGGGGTTCTCGTTGGTATTGAGTTTGATAAGACGCTCGCGCGGTTGCTCTCCCGGCACATAAGGAGTGAGCTCACGCACGGCGGGGCTCCAGAACTTGCTCATGAAAGCTCGCACAGGCAGTGATGAGGTAGGTGTCCATGGTGACGCGACGCCCGGACGCGCGCAAGTT
This sequence comes from Chromohalobacter beijerinckii, assembly GCF_023061185.1. Lineage (GTDB taxonomy): Bacteria > Pseudomonadota > Gammaproteobacteria > Pseudomonadales > Halomonadaceae > Chromohalobacter > Chromohalobacter beijerinckii. The sequence goes on along the minus strand of NZ_JAKGAK010000022.1, from coordinate 48,020 downwards.
GCGCCGCGTCTCGTATCGTATGTCGACGCCAGAAAATGCCAGCATGCCCTTGATTAGTTTACTAACGACCTCATCTCTTGCACATCGTAATGATTACCAAGAGTTCTACAGGAGGCGACATGGCTTACGATTCGCTGCTTTCACCGCTCACCATGGGCAAGCTGACGCTCCCCAATCGAGTGCTGATGGCACCGCTGACTCGCGCTCGCACGCCGGATATGGTGCCCAAGGCGCTGCAGCAAACCTATTATGCGCAGCGCGCTGATGCCGGCTTGATATTCAGCGAGGCAACGAATATTTCTCCCACCGCGCGTGGTTATGTCTATACGCCGGGTATTTATACCGATGAGCAGGAAGCCGGTTGGCGTGGCGTCGTGGACAGCGTGCATCGTGCCGGCGGTCGAATCGCCTTGCAGCTATGGCATGTGGGCCGGATCTCGCATCACAAGATCCAGCCGGGTGGCCAGCCGCCGGTGGCGCCGAGTGCACTACGAGCAGAAGGCGCCAACTGCTTCCTCGAGTTCGATGACGGCAGCTCGGGCCAGCACCCGACCAGCACCCCAAGAGCCCTGGAAACCGATGAGATTCCAGCGCTGATCGACGACTATCGCCAGGCCGCCAAGCGTGCCAAGCGCGCGGGTTTCGATATGGTCGAGGTGCACGCCGCCAATGCATACCTGCTGCAACAGTTCATGGCGACCGGCTCGAATAAGCGTACCGACCGCTATGGCGGAAACCTGGTCAACCGGGCGCGCCTGGTCTTGGAAGTCGTCGATGCCGTCAGTGAGGTCATGGGCGCCGATCGAGTCGGGATTCGTATCTCGCCGTTCATCGAGATCTTCGGCCTGAGCGACGACGAATCGGAGGCAATGGCCTTCTATCTGGCCGAGCAATTGACGCGTCGCGGTATTGCCTACTTGCATGTCAACGAGCCCGATTGGACCGGCGAAGGGCCGCAGCTGACCGACACCTTCCGCCGCGAGTTGCGCAAGCGCTTCCCGGGAACGCTGATCTACTGCGGGCACTACACCGCCGAGCGCACAGAAGCGTTGATTCGCGATGGCCTGGGCGATGGCGCTGCCTTCGGGCGTCCGTATATCGCCAACCCTGACCTCGTCGAACGCTTCCGTCGCGAGAGCACGCTCAATGAGCCTGATCCAGCAACGTTCTACGGCGGTGGCGCCGAGGGCTACACGGACTATCCGACATTATCATGAGGTCTAAGCCTGCAAAGGGTGTCCGATAGCGTCACATGACGCTATGCTGTCACCCACGGGGCCGCGGGAGCGGCCCAGGACCCATTGGTTAGGAGGACTATCATGCAGATCAGGACGTTGCTCGCCGGTTCCGCCATGCTCGCCGTACTTGCCGGTTGTGCCACGGGCACTTCACAGCAAGGCCAGCCTGGTGCGTCGGAGCAAGCCGAACAGCCGACCGTCTACAGCGGCACTTTGCCATGCCGCAGCTGCGACGGTATCGATCTTGAAGTGCAACTGATGGGTGATGAAGACGCGACTGCGGATGAGCGCACCTTCGAGTTGCAAGCCGAATATCGCAACCATCCGGAGAATCCGCCTGCCGAAGAATACAGCGGCCAGTGGGAAGTCATCGATGGCGCCGCGGAAGATCCCGAGGCGACCGTCTACGAGCTGACACCTGAAGGCGAAGGGCAGATCTATTATTTCCAGAAGCTCGACGCCAACACGCTGGAACTGATCGATCCGCAACTGCGTCGCTTCGAGAATGGCGAGACGCTGCGTCTACAACGCCAGCAGTAATCGCGTTCTCGTATCACCGAAAAGGCGGCCCGCGGGCCGCCTTTTGCATGTCCGGCCCTTGCGTGGGACATACCGGGACGAGGCGACGTCGGGCGTGATGATAGAATGCCGGTGATCAGCAAGGAGCGACGACATGGCCAAGGCGAAAAGCGCCTTCGTGTGCACCGAATGCGGTGCCGAATACAATAAATGGCAAGGGCAGTGTTCGAGCTGCCGCGAGTGGAATACGCTCAGCGAAGTGCGCCTGGGAAGTGCTCGGCCACATGCGCAGTCACCGTCGACGACGGGACGAAGCGGCTATGCGGGGTTGGTCTCGCGCGACGTGGTCGACCTGGGCGAGGTCGATCTCACCGAAGTGCCGCGCTTCTCTTCCTCCTTCGGCGAGTTCGATCGCGTACTGGGCGGCGGTCTCGTACCGGGCTCGGCGGTGCTGTTGGGGGGCAATCCCGGCGCCGGCAAGTCGACGTTGCTGCTGCAGACCGCCTGCAAACTGGCCCAGTCGCACAAGGTGGTATACGTCACCGGCGAGGAGTCGCTCTCCCAGGTAGCGATGCGCGCGCATCGGCTGCAACTGCCAGTTAAGGGGCTCAACATGCTGGCCGAGACCAGCATCGAAACGGTGCTTGCGGTCGCCGAGCGTGAAAAGCCCGCCGTGCTGATCATCGATTCGATCCAGACCATGCACCTGGAGGATATCAGCTCGGCGCCCGGCGGCGTGGCGCAGGTGCGCGAGTCGTCGGCGGCGTTGACGCGTTTCGCCAAGCAGAGCAATACCGTGTTGATGCTGGTGGGGCACGTCACCAAGGACGGTACGCTGGCCGGTCCCAAGGTGCTGGAGCACATGATCGATGCGTCGTTGCTGCTCGAAGGTGGGGCGGACTCGCGATTCCGCACCCTGCGCGGGCAAAAGAATCGCTTCGGCGCGGTCAACGAGCTGGGCGTGTTTGCGATGCTCGAGCACGGCCTCAAGGAGGTCAAGAACCCCAGCGCCATCTTCTTGTCGCGCGCTGAGGAACAAGCGCCCGGCAGCCTGGTGATGGTGGTCTGGGAAGGCACGCGGCCGATTCTCGTCGAGGTCCAGGCATTGCTTGACGATTCGGCCTTGGGCAACCCACGGCGCGTCGCCGTGGGGCTCGATCAGAATCGCCTGGCGATGCTGCTGGCCGTGCTGCACAAGCACGGTGGCTTGTTTACCGGCGATCAAGACGTCTTCCTCAATGTAGTCGGCGGCGTCAAGGTACTCGAAACTAGCGCTGACCTGGCCGTATTGCTGGCCGTCGTCTCCAGTCTGCAGAACCGCAACTTGCCACGTGAGCTGGTGGCCTTCGGCGAAGTGGGGCTGTCGGGCGAGATTCGCCCCGTGCCCAGTGGCCAAGAGCGTATCGTCGAGGCTGCCAAACACGGCTTTACACGCGCCATCGTGCCGCGTGCCAACGCCCCGCGGCAGGCGCCCGAGGGTATGGAAGTGATCGCCGTCGATAAACTCGGCGATGCCCTGGAAGCCCTGTAAACGCTGGCGCGCCGGTGATGTAGAATGGAGTGAACGATTGCCAAGGAGTGCCCAATGAGTGCCATTCGCCTGACGCAATACAGCCACGGCGCTGGCTGTGGCTGTAAGATCGCCCCCGACGTGCTGGACAGCATCCTCTCCAAGGCGGGCCCCGGTGCCACCGACAAACGCTTGATCGTGGGCAATCAGGGCCGTGAGGACGCCGCCGTCTATGACCTCGGCGACGGTCGCGGCCTTATCTCGACGACCGACTTCTTCATGCCCATTGTCGACGACCCCTTCGACTTTGGGCGCATCGCCGCCATCAACGCTATCAGCGATGTCTATGCCATGGGTGGCACGCCGATCATGGCACTGGGCATTCTTGGCTGGCCGCTCGACAAGTTGGCTGCCGAAATCGCCGGCGACGTGGTAGGCGGCGCACAGTCGATCTGCCGTGAGCTGGGTCTGGCCTTGGCCGGCGGACACTCCATCGACGCCCCCGAACCGATCTTCGGCCTGGCGGTGAATGGCCTGGTCGATCTCGAACACCTCAAGCTCAACAGCAACGCCAAGGCAGGCGACTTGCTGTATCTCACCAAGCCGCTGGGAGTGGGGCTGCTGACCACGGCCGAGAAGCATGGTTGGCTGGAATCCGGTCACCAGGGGCTGGCGCGCCGAACGATGTTGAAGGCCAACCGGATCGGGATCGAGTTGGCCAAGGTCCAGGGCGTGCATGCCATGACCGATGTCACCGGTTTTGGCTTGGCCGGGCACCTAAGCGAGGTCTGCCAGGCGAGCGGACTCAAGGCGCGAATCGACTTCGCCAAGCTGCCCAGACTCGCCGAGGCTGAAGCATACCGGCGGCGCGGGGCGGTGCCTGGTGGCACGCAGCGCAACCGTCAGGCCCTGGGCGAGGCCTTGCCCGATATGGATGCGGCGCATTGGCAGTGGTTGTGCGATCCCCAGACCTCGGGCGGCCTGCTGCTCAGCGTCGACCCCGCCTGGGCGGACGACGTCGAGCGTATCGGCCGTCAACACGGCCTCACGTTGGAAGCCTTCGGTGAGATGCGCCCCGCGAGTGGCGCCAGTGTGATCGAGGTGCGTGGGTGAGCCTACCGCAAATCGCGCCCGGTCTGGCGTTGCTCGAGCGCCCGCTGATCGATGTTCGTGCCCCGGTGGAATTCGCTCAGGGCGCATTGCCGGGTGCCGTCAACCTGCCGTTGATGGACGATGACGAGCGCCAGGCGGTGGGGATTCGCTATAAAGAAGCCGGTCAGGCCGCCGCTATCGAGTTGGGCACGCAATTGGTGGATGGCACCCTCAAACGGCGTCGTGTGGCGGCGTGGCAAGCGTTTGCCGAGCGTCATCCCCAGGCACTGATCTATTGCTTCCGGGGCGGGCTGCGTTCGCAAATCGCGCAGCAGTGGCTGCAGGAGACGGGCATCACCCTGCCGCGTATCCAAGGCGGCTGGAAAGCCATGCGACAGTGCCTGAGCGCCGAGATTACCTCGGCGGCAACACGGCCGACGCTAGTCGTGGCCGGCCTCACCGGTAGCGCCAAGACCGAGTTGATTCAACGCCTCGACACGGGGGTCGATCTCGAGGGCCATGCCCGGCACAAGGGCTCGGCATTCGGTCGACATCCCTTGCAAGGGCCGTCGCAGATCGATTTCGAACATTCGCTGGGCGTGGCGCTATCACGGATGCCGCTTGGCTGCGTGGTAGAGGATGAGTCACGCATGATCGGGCGGCTGGATATTCCCTTGTCCTTCTGGCGAACCATGGAAGCGGCGCCGCGCATTCGCGTGGAAATGCCGCTGGACTGGCGCCTCGAACAGATCCGCAAGGACTATATCGAGACCCTGTGGCAGACCTATCGTGGCCACTATGGCGAGTGGCTGGGCTGGGCGCTGATGCGCAAGCAGCTTTCCAGCGCGCTCAAGCGCGTGCGTAAACGCCTAGGTAGTGCGCGTTTCCAGCGTCTGCAACGCTTGCAGGCGCTGGCTTTCCGCGAACACCAGCGGGGCAATACTCAGGCGCACGAAGCCTGGCTCGCGCCGCTGATGCTTGAATACTACGATCCCATGTATCGCTATCAGCTCGAGCAGTCGCCTCACGAGGCGCTGCATGTCGGCGACTGGGAGAGTTGCCTGGCGTTCGCGCGCGACTGGTCGGCATCACTGACACGCTAATCGCTGACCTGTTTAGTGCCTTGTCTCTTGCGGATTAAGGACGGCGGGCGTGACGCAGCCAATCGAGCATGACGCGGTCTAGCAAGGCGGCGAGGCGGTCGAAACGCCGCGGTTCCTCTATGACCGTCTCGCGGGATTGCAGGTAAGCGCCGTCGGTGGCCGCGAGCCGCTCGTCGAATGCCGCAAGGTGATCGTAAAGGACACTGACCGAGGTAGCAGTGGCCTCCAGGTGACATTGCAGTGCCACCACGCGGCCGCCGTCCCAAGCGAAGCCTTGCAAGGGGCTGGCGGTACTGCCGCCCAGAGGCAAGGCTTCGTCGGGTAAGCCAAAGACATCGTGATGCCAAGTGAATGCCTCGAAGCGCTCGGGCAGGTCGAAGGGGCTCTCGTCGGCCAAGGTGATAGTCTGCCAGCCGCGCTCGGCATAGGTACCTCGGGAGACGATGGCGCCCAGCGCCTCGGCGATCAACTGCGCACCGATACCGACGCCGAGCAGCGGCTTGCCGCTCTTGAGCATACGCGCGATCAACTTGCGCTCGCGCTGGAGCCACGTCGGTGGCGCGCCCTCGTGGAGCCCGAACGGTGCATCGAGCACGATCAAGGCATCGAAGTTGTCGAAACGCGGCGGTGCCTCGTCCGCGTATAAATGGCAGGTATTATGGCTGTGGCCCATGCCCGTCAGCCAATCGGCGAAGCGCGCCGGGCCGAGGTAATCCGCGTGCTGTAGAAAGTAGATATGCATGATGCGCCCATGATGATAAAGCCGCCCCCACGCAGCAAGTGGGGGCGTCGAGGAGAGCTAGCATGCCGCGAGCCGAGGTGCTTGAACAGATTTATACTATCGTCGCCCAGATCCCCGAGGGTCGAGTGACAACGTATGGGCGCATCGCGAATATGACCGATGGCGCCACGGCGCGCATGGTGGGTAGTGCCATGCGTCACCTGCCTAGCGGCCACGGGCTGCCCTGGCACCGCGTCATCAATGCCAGCCGACGCGTGACCGAGCATACCGGTGCCGTGCACCAGCATGAAAAACTGCGCGCCGAGGGCGTCGTGTTCGATGCCCGTGGGCGCGTTCTCCAAGACATACTCTGGCCCTGACGCATCCCCTGAGGAGTAATGATATGACAGCGTCCGCCGACGGCTTCCATGCTCGTTTGGATCAATTGCCCGCGCGCGCTCGGCTGGCCTTCATGGCGGCCTTGATAGAGCGTATGAGCCCCAACTACGTGCTATATGCTCAGATGAGCGGCGCCGGTGACGCGAAGGTGCTGCGCAACGTGCTTGATCTGGCGTGGGAAGCGCTGGCCGTGAAAGATGCGGCAATAGACTTCGACAAGCAGGCTGAGAAACTCGCCGAGCAGGAGCCGCCGGAAACCGACGATAGCTTCGGCGCGCGGCGGGCAATTGAAGTGGTCATGGCCTTGGCGGCATTGCTTGACGCCTTGCGCAGCGAAGCGCCCGAATCGCCGCGTGATGTGAGCCGCCTGTCTCGTGATGGTGTGCATGCCTACATTGAGATGACCGACGGCGCGGACGATGACGCTGAGCGGCTGGCGGCCCGTGTGCGTGAGCATCCGTTGATGGACGACGAGCACGGCTTTCAGGAAGCGGTGCTCGAGCACGTCGAGGCGCCGCTGACGCGTGACGCACTCAAGTCGCTGCGTCGCCTGGGGCGTAACGAGGGCGTGAGCAATCTGGGACTCAGCGCCGAAGGATAAGAGACGCGCGCTATAAGCGCATCTCGATGCCGTGTTCGGCCATGTAGCGTTTGGCGTCGGGGATGGTGTACTCACCGAAGTGGAAGATACTGGCGGCGAGTACGGCATCAGCCCCGCCTTCCTTGACGCCCGCGACCAGATGATCGAGATGGCCGACACCGCCGGAGGCGATGATCGGGACGCTGACGGCATCGGCGATGGCGCGGGTCACGCCCAGGTCGAAACCGGACTTGGTGCCGTCGCGGTCCATGCTGGTCAGCAGCAATTCTCCCGCACCGAGTTCGACCATCTTGCATGCCCATTCCACGGCATCGAGCCCGGTGGGCTTGCGTCCGCCATGAGTGAATATCTCCCAACGCGGCGGCTCGCCCTCGTTGGAGACCCGCTTGGCGTCGATGGCGACGACGATGCACTGGCTTCCGAAACGCTCGGCCGCTTCGTGAACGAAATCGGGGTTGGTCACCGCGGCGGTGTTGATCGACACTTTGTCGGCGCCAGCGTTGAGCATGGTGCGGATATCGTCGCAGGTGCGAATGCCACCGCCCACCGTCAACGGAATGAAGACCTCCCCGGCGATGCGTTCGACCATTTCCACCGTGGTGCCGCGATCTTCGTGGCTGGCGGTGATATCGAGGAAGGTGATCTCATCGGCGCCTTGCTGGTTGTAGCGCTTGGCGACCTCGACCGGGTCGCCGGCGTCGCGGATGCCGACGAAGTTGACGCCCTTGACCACGCGGCCGGCATCGACGTCGAGACAAGGGATGATGCGCTTGGCGAGTGCCATGATCAGCTTCTCCGTGTGGCTGGCGCGGCGTCGCACAGGCGCTGGGCCTCGGCGACGTCGAGTTTGCCTTCGTAGATGGCACGTCCGGTGATAGCGCCGAGGATGCCTTCGTGTTCTACCTCGAGCAGGGCCTCGATGTCGCCCAGATGGGTGACGCCGCCGGAGGCGATCACCGGGAGGCCGCCCTCGCGCGCCAGTTCGGCGGTGGCCGCGATGTTGACGCCCTGCATCATGCCGTCGCGGGCGATATCCGTATACACGATCGAGGTCACGCCATCGTCGGCGAAGCGCTTGGCCAGGTCCACGGCCTTGAGCGTCGAGACCTCGGCCCAGCCATCGGTGGCGACATAACCGTCGCGGGCGTCGAGCCCCACGATCACGCGGCCCGGAAAGGCGCGGCACATCTCGGTGACGAAAGCCGGATCTTTGACGGCTTGCGTGCCGATGATCACATAGGAAACGCCCGCTTCGAGATACGCCTCGATGGTCTCGGCGGTGCGAATGCCGCCCCCGATCTGGATTGGCAGCTCGGGGTAGGCGCGGGCAATGGCGGTTACCGCCTCGGCGTTCACCGGCTGCCCCTCGAAGGCGCCGTTGAGGTCCACCAGATGCAACCGGCGGGCCCCGGTCTCGACCCAGCGCGCCGCCATGGCCACCGGATCGTCACCGTAGGTGGTCGAGTCGTCCATACGCCCCTGCTTGAGGCGGACGCACTGGCCGTCCTTGAGATCGATGGCGGGAATCACCAGCATGACGTGTCCTCTCGGTATGCGTGTGGTGCCGCCGTCGAAGGGCGGCATGTCCGGCCTGAACGCTTAGGGTGTCCAGGTGACGAAATTTTCGAGCAAGCGTAACCCATCGCGTGCGCTTTTCTCGGGGTGGAACTGCACGGCGAAGACCGGGCCGCGGCCGGTGGCGACATGCGCGGTATGCCCGCCATATTCGGTGGTGCCGAAGATGTCGCTGTCTTCTTGTGCCTCGACGTAGTAGCTGTGCACGAAATAAAAGCGTGCATCGTCCTCGATGCCCGCCCAGAGCGGGTGCGGATGGTGCTGCGTGACACGGTTCCAGCCCATGTGAGGCACTTTCAGGCGTTGATTCTGCGCGTCGCGCAGATCACGCCCAAAGTGACGCACGTGCCCTGGTAGATGGCCCAGGCAGGCCACACCGCCATTTTCCTCGCTTTCTTCCATCAACATCTGTTGGCCGACACAGATGCCCAATAAGGGCTTGGCCTGGGCACGTAGTACTTCTTGCACAAGGCCCTGCAGCTCGTTGCGCTGCAATTCGCCCATGCAGTCACGAATCGCGCCCTGGCCGGGCAGCACCAGGCGGCTAGCGCCACGAATGCTGCGCGAATCGTCAGTGATGACCACGTTTTCATGCGTGACGTGCTCCAGCGCCTTGGCGACGGAGTGAAGGTTACCCATGCCGTAATCGATGACCGCAATCGTCATGCTCGCTCCTTAGCGCGTCGTGAGAGCCTCACAGGCTGCCTTTGGTGGAGGGCATCCGCCCGGTCATGCGGGGATCGGGTTCCACCGCCATGCGCAGTGCGCGGCCAAAAGCCTTGAAGATGGTTTCCGCCTGATGGTGGGCGTTGAAGCCTTTGAGGTTGTCGATGTGCAGCGTTACCTGGGCATGATTGACGAAGCCTTGAAAGAACTCCCAGAACAGCTGCGTGTCGAATTGGCCGATGTTCGCGCGTGTGAACTCGACATCCATGCTCAGGCCTGGGCGACCCGAGAAGTCTACCACGACGCGAGAGAGCGCCTCGTCCAGCGGCACGTAGGCATGGCCGTAACGCCGGATGCCGCGCTTGTCGCCGATGGCCTGGGCGAAGGCCTGCCCCAGGGTGATGCCCAGATCCTCGACGGTATGATGATCGTCGATGTGCAGGTCGCCCTGGGCATTGATCTCCAGATCGATCAGGCCGTGGCGCGCCACTTGATCAAGCATGTGATCGAGAAATGCGACGCCCGTTTCGGATTGGAAATGGCCCTCGCCGTCGAGGTTGATACGGACCTGGATCTGGGTCTCGTGGGTGTCGCGGGACACGGTGGCGACGCGCTCGGCCATAGGGGGTCTCCAGCACTTCGAACGTGAACGGGGCGCGCGATGAAGGCGTGGATGCGCAAGGCTCGCGGCGCCATGGAACGGTCATTATAGAGAATCGCCCCGGCCATCCGCTACAATGCCGGGAGTTCCGGGACGATTCCCGCGTCCCTCCACCAATGCTCGTGGGTCCGTGATAGGGCCAGGGAGATCGCCCAGGGAGAGCAGGCATGCCGGTGACCTTGCAGGAAATCGATCACGCCGAATGGGCAAAGGATGCCCAAGTGGCGCAGGATCTCGCGCGCATCTACCGCGATGCACCCGCCGAGCGTCTGCCTGCGCCTGTCGAACGCTTCATCGACGATCACTTCACCCAGGGCGGCGTGTTCTGCTGCGCGTTATTCAACGCGCGTCGATTGGGAGCGGTCGCCGTGCGTCGCGAAACTCGCGTATGGTGGTTGTCACATTTCTGTGTACGCGCCGAAACCCGGCATCGCGGAGTCGGCTCACGGTTATTGATGCTGATTGCCGAACGCGCGCAAGGCGAAGGCTGTACGCCGCGCGTTCCCTCTACAGTGCTGATGATGGGGGATCAACTGTTGTTGACCCGGCTTGGCTATCATCCCGCCGCCGACGGAACGTACTATGAATATCATCCATTAGCGTCACAGGGAGGGCGCCAATGAGAGCGCTGCTGAGAGCATTGCTGGCGGTGGTCGGGGTGTTGGCCTTGATCGTGGTCGGCGCCGTGGTCTACATCACCACGTTCTTCGATCCCAACGACCTCAAGCCCCGGCTTGTCGAGGCGGTGCGCGATCAAAGTGGGCTGGAGCTTAACTTGGACGGCCCCTTGTCCTGGTCCTTCTATCCTCGACTGGGCTTCAGTGTCGAGCAGGCCGAGGCCTGGTTGCCCGAGCAGTCGCAAGAGGACTCGGCCTTCGCGGCGTTCGATCGTGCTGAGGTCAGCGTGGCGTTCGCGCCGCTGCTCTCCGGTGAGGTGGCCGTGGAAGGGCTGACGCTGGATGGCATGCGGCTCAATCTCGAGCGCGACGCCGAAGGTCGCGGCAACTGGGAAGTCCTGCTCGATCGCATGCAGCGCGGTGGCGATCAGGCCGAGGAGGCCTTGGCGCCAGCGTCGGCAGGACCCGGGCTAGATCAAAACCCCGATAGCCTGCCCGTGGCGCTGGATATCGCGAGTGTTCAGGTACGCGACAGTCGCGTGCATTATCAGGATGCCCAGCGTGATCTGGATCTGACGCTCTCCAATCTCAGCATGGAGGGTAGCAATGTCAATCCCGACGCCGCCTTTCCACTGCAGATGGCGTTCGATCTCGAGAGCCAGGCGCCTGAGTTGACCAGCCAGGTGAAGTTCAAGAGCCGTGTACGCTTGGGTCTGCGCGACGGCCGCTATGAACTCAGCAACGTGAACCTGGAAACCAGCACGCAGTGGCCGGCGCTTTCCGATCAGGCGCAGGGCCTCAATCTGCAAGTCGGCCACCTGCTGGCCGAGACGCAAGCGCAGCATTACCGTCTCGATGATGCCAAGCTCGACACACGTTTTCATCATCCTGCCGTGAAGAGCAAGCCGCTTGGGTTGAGCCTGGGCTTCGATGGTGAAGCCGATCTTGATGCCCAAACCGCCCAGTTGCGTGATATCGCCTTGAGTGGTGACGACAACCTGGACCTGACGGGGACACTGAGCTTTACCGAACTGCTCAAGGCGCCGCAGTATACCGGGCAGCTCAAACTAGCGCCGCTGCCACTGCGGGACTGGCTCAAGCGTTTCGACGCCTTGCCCGAGACCGGCGACGACAAGGCGCTGAGCGAACTGGCCATGACCAGCCCCGTGCATGGCGACCTCCAGCGCATCAACTTCTCGAATCTCAGCCTGTTGCTCGATGGTGAAACGCTGACCGGCGAACTGGGCGCTGGTTTCGATGGCCAGTGGTTGAGCTTCGATCTCCAGGGCGAACGTCTCGACCTGGATGCCTACCTGCCGCCCGCCGAGAAGAACGGCGAGGAAGTGGACAATGGCGAGGACGAAAGTACGGCGAGTGTCGTCGAAACGCTGGGCGTCTCGTCGGCATATGCCGCCGCCGAGAGTGCTGGCTTGCTACCTGCCGAGTGGCTCTCCAGCCTGACGTTGGATGGCAAACTGGATGTGGATACGGTGATCCTCAAGGGCATGACGCTCCAGGACGTAGCGCTGCGCGTAACGGGTGATGACGGGCGTCAGCGCCTGGAATCCCTGTCGGCCAAGCTCTACGATGGCACGTTCGACGCCCAGGGGAGCTTGGATCTCCGGCAATCACCTCTGCGTCTGGCCATGACGCAGTCGCTCTCCGGTGTGCAGATCGCTCCGCTGTATAAGGATATCAACGACGCGGAATCGCCCTTGCGCGGCCGGCTCAACCTGGAAAGCGATGTCACCTCGCAGACCAATCAGCTCGAATCACTCAAGCGCCATCTCAACGGCACGGCCTCGCTGCGCATCGACGATGGCGCGATGCTCGACGTCAATGTCTCGCGTCAGCTATGTACCGCCGCTGCCATATTGGACGGCAACCAGTCGGATCGCGAATGGAGCGACGACACGCCTTTCGACACGCTGTCGGCGAGCCTTGATATCACCGATGGCGTGGCACGCAACGACGATCTCGAGGTGCGCATTCCGGGTATCGAGATGAGCGGCGCGGGCATGTTCAACATTCCTACTGAGCGTTTCGACTACGATCTCAAGGCGCGTTTCATCGATACTGCCGATCAGAGTGCCTGCCGGGTAACCTCACGCCTGCAGCAGGTAAGCCTGCCAGTGCATTGTGAAGGGCAACTCGGCGGAGAGCCGGGCAAATGGTGCCGCTTCGATCGCGAGGCCTTCCAGGACACGCTGGGAGAGCTGGCTAAAGACAAGGCCAAGCGCGAAGCCGGCGATAAGCTCGACGAAGCGCTGGAAGACGAGCTCGATAGCGATACCGCGCGCAAGATCGACGAAACGTTGGGAGAAGGCTCCGCCAAGGAACTTGGAGACAAGTTGCGTGGTCTATTCAAGTGAGCAAAGCCCAAAGCCAGTCCCTGCGCCGACATCTGTCGGCGCTTTTTTTAGCATGTCCATGACCCCTCATTCCCATGATCTGACGGCGCCGCCGCCGGCTGGACGATAACGCGCATGCAGGAAATTCCGCTCACCGCCGACACCTTTCGTCGGCGGATCTTCGAATGGTTCGACGTTCACGGTCGCAAGACACTGCCCTGGCAATTCGACAAGACGCCCTACCGTATCTGGGTGTCGGAGATCATGCTGCAGCAGACGCAGGTCGCCACGGTGATTCCCTACTATCAGCGTTTCATGGAACGCTTTCCCGATGTCGCTGCCTTGGCGCGAGCGCCGCAAGACGAGGTGCTGCACCTCTGGACGGGGCTGGGGTATTACGCACGGGCGCGTAATCTGCACAAGGCAGCTCAGGTGGTGATGGAAGAACATGGCGGCGAGTTTCCGATGAAAAGCGTCGAGGCGCTTTCCGCGCTGCCCGGCATCGGACGTTCCACGGCTGGCGCGATCATCAGCATCAGCACCGGCCGGCGCGCACCGATCCTCGATGGCAACGTCAAGCGTGTGCTGACCCGTCTGCACGCCGTGGAAGGTTGGCCCGGCCGTCCTGCCGTGGAGCGTGAGTTATGGGCGCTGGCGGAGCGTTACACGCCGGAGGAGCGCCTGGCCGACTATACCCAGGCGATGATGGACCTGGGGGCGACGCTGTGTACGCGAAGCAAGCCGGCATGCCTGCTATGCCCCTTCGAGGATGTCTGCGTGGCGCATGCGCGTAGCGAAGAAACGCGCTTCCCTGAATCCAAGCCGCGCAAGGCCTTGCCTGAGCGCGCCACACTGATGCTGGTGTTGCGTGACCCACTGGGACGCATCTTCCTCCAGCAGCGCCCGGCCAGCGGCCTGTGGGGCGGCCTGTGGAGCCTGCCCCAGTTCGATGACGAGCAAGCGTTACGCGCCTGGCTCGATCAGCGCTTCCCCCACGCAAAGCGTGAGACGGATGGCGAGGCGTTCACGCATACCTTCAGCCATTTTCGTTTGCAGATCACGCCCTCACCGGCGCGTCTGGATGAGCTGCCTTCAGAGATCGGCGAGACCGGGGCGCTATGGTACGACGCCAAGGCGCCCGCTAGTGTAGGATTGGCGGCGCCGGTCAAGACACTACTCAATCGAGATGTTTCGTGATTTTGTGTCATGACGAACCGCAATACGTTAGGAGTAAGCGCCATGAGCCAGACCGTCTTTTGCCGTAAATACCAACAGGAGCTCGAGGCCCTGCCGTTTCCGCCGCTACCCGGTGCCAAGGGGCAGGAAATCCAGCAGACGGTTTCCAAGCAAGCCTGGGACGAGTGGCAGGCGCTACAGACCCGGCTGATCAACGAAAAGCATCTCAGTTTGCTGGACCCCGAAGCGCGTACCTATCTGATGGAACAGATGGAGCGCTTTCTCGACAACCGGGATACCGACCAGGCCGAAGGCTACGTACCCCCGAGCCAGTAGAGCAGGTCCGGTGGTCAGCATCTTTTTGAATTAAAAGGCTTGACCCGAACCGAAGAATTCGGTTTAATGCGTCCCCGTTGGAAGGGCCAGATAGCTCAGTCGGTAGAGCAGTGGATTGAAAATCCTCGTGTCGGCGGTTCGATTCCGTCTCTGGCCACCAATTTGCTGGGGTATAGCCAAGTGGTAAGGCACCGGTTTTTGGTATCGGCATTCGCAGGTTCGAGTCCTGCTACCCCAGCCATCGCTAACGGCTTTATGTCATGCCGACATAGCTCAGTTGGTAGAGCAACTGACTTGTAATCAGTAGGTCCCGGGTTCGACTCCTGGTGTCGGCACCATAGCTTAGCGACTGATTCTAAAGGCTTTTTTAGCCTTGAAAGAAACCGCCTATCAGGGCGGTTTTTTTGTGTGTGTCAACCAAGTGTCAACGACGCGAGCGGATTGAACTTCACGGCATCCTCTAGATGGTTCGGCGCGAAGTGCGCGTAACGCATGGTCATGGTCAGTGACTGATGCCCCAAGATGCGTTGTAAGACCAAGATATTCCCCCCGTTCATCATGAAGTGACTGGCAAAGGTGTGTCGCAGCGCATGCGTCAATTGCCCAGACGGTAACTCAATGCCGGTTTCCTGAACTGCCTTCCCGAACGTCTTATATGACGTAACGAACAGACGGCCAATACGGCGGCGTTTGCGAAGCTGGCCGGCCAGATGTAGCGGGATGGGAATGGTGCGACTTTTGCCGGACTTGGTGCCGGCGTAAGTGACACGATCCGAGCCGACGTTTTCCCCTCGGAGTGTTTCCGCTTCGGACCAGCGAGCCCCGGTCGTAAGGCACAGCAGCGTGATGAAGTAGCAATCGCGATTGGGTAGCCCTTTGAGGTAGTGAAGTAGCTGCACGATCTGATCGTCATCGAGAAAAGCCATCTCGGTTTCTTCGACACGCAACAGGCGCATCCGGGCCAGGGGATTGCCATGCTCCCACAAGCCAAGCCGCTCACGCTCGGAGAAGACGGCCTTCAGATAAGTGTGCTCATGGTTGACCGTGATCGGCGCGACTTCCTCAAGGCGCTCGGTACGGTATTCGGCCCAGTCCTGGGTGGAGAAGGATAGTGCGATGGGATCGCCGAGGGCTTCAACGGTCTTGCGAAGGGAGCGCACACGTTCTCGAGATGCCTTGAGCGAGGTGCCGTGATGACGATACCAAAGCTCGACCAGTTCACTTAGGCGACGGTGATCCTTGCGGGGCGGTTCGTAGCCTTCCCCGGATGCAACACGCTCGGAGACCTTGAGTTCAAACCGTTTGGCCTCGGCCTTGGTCTTGAACGACTTACGGTAGCGTTTGAAGCCTCGACCACCAGGTTGAATGTCGACTTGCCAGCCGGTCTTGGTCTTCTTGATCGCCATGTTATGCCGCTTTCCCTAGCAATCGTCGCTCGACGAGGCGTTGGCTTATCAATTCGTGAAGTTGGGCGCGATCCAGGCCCCGGCGTCGGTAGTAATTGGCGATGTCTTCCCAGGCCCCGCAGAAATGAAGGCCGCGCATTGCTTGAGTGGTGGTGAAGCCCAACCATTTGATCGCCGATTTGAAGTGACAGTACCCAATGTCGCGTGGGTCACTGACATCACCTATATCTGCATCTACGAGGGCTGGCTCTCCCTGTTGGTAGTCATCGACTTGATCTCTCGGCAGGTTGTGGGCTGGTCGATGCAGTCTCGCATGACTACTGACTTGGCATTGGATGCCTTGCTGGCAGCGGTTTGGCGGAGAAGGCCCCAAGAAGTTTTGATGGTGCATTCGGACAGTAAGACTACAAGGTGCCAGGTGTTCCTGGGTTGATCCGGCACTTATAGTAATCGATCTATCCTGAAGACTTGGTGCTGCGAGGGCTGTCGGGTCTCCTGACCCACACTCCGATCGAACCGGGTAGTGTGTTTTCCCTGGATCTGTCGGTAACCGGGGAGCATTGGCGGCGAGGTTTTGCCTCGTCGAAGCATGTGACTCAAGCAGGGCCTGAAAGCCTGTCTCGTTACTGTCGTGTCCAGGCTATCGAGCTCGGTGAAGCCATCCTGAACCGATAGCTTGGAGATCCACCATGAGCCAGCAACCCAGTGATCGCTCTGTCATTGTCGGCGGTGTTGATACCCACAAGGATCTGCATGTGGCCGCCGTCGTGGATGCTCATGATCGCGTGCTTGGCACCGGCAACTTTCCGACCACTCGGCACGGCAACAAGACCATGCTGACCTGGATGCGCTCTTTCGGCGAGGTCAGTCGGGTGGGAATCGAATGTACCGGCACCTATGGCGCTGGCCTTGCTGCGCTATTTGCAGCACGCAGGCATCCCTTGGAGGTCACCACGCCCGACAAGAGCGTACGGCGCAAGCTTGGCAAGAATGACACCTTCGATGCAGAGAATGCCGCTCACGCGGCCTATGCGGGTATTCGCACGGTCACCCTGAAGACACGAGACGGGATGATCGAGTCCTTGCGTGTACTGAAGGTCTGCCGAAAAATGGCGGTCGCAGCGCGTCGTGTGGCCCTTCAGATGATCCAGACGCAGGTAATCTCCGCGCCTGAGGAATTGCGCGACCTGCTGAGGAACATGACACGCATGCAGTTGCTCCGGACACTCGCGGCCTGGCGACCCGATTTGAACGGCTATCGGGATGTCACGATGGCTTACCGCATTGCCCTGAAATCCCTCGCGCGTCGCTACCTGGAACTGCACGATGAGATTGCTGATCTGGATGTCATGATCAAGGCCATCGTCGATGAGCTGGCGCCGGAGCTGGTAGCTTGCATGGCAGTAGGCTACGAGTCGGCCTCACAGTGTGAGCGCCGGAGCTATAAGTCCGTAAAGAGGACAACCTTCATTGGCGTTGACAACAGCTACTGATTACGGCGGGCGACAATCCGGACCGCCTGGCTCGGAAGCCAGTTTTGCAGCGCTATGTGGCGTTAGCCCCATTCCCGCCTCGTCGGGGAAGACTCAGCGACATCGGCTTAACCGCGGGGCGATCGAGCTGCCAATAGTGCGCTGCATATCATCGCCATCGGCCGCCTCCGGCTGGATGCCGGCACTCAGGCATACATTGCCCGACGAGTGGCACAGGGCCACTCCAAGCTAGAAGCTATCCGGTGCCTGAAACGCTATATCGCCCAGGAACTGTACTATGTGCTGCGCAACCGCCATCGAAAAATCAATCAAGCTCAAATCACCGCCTGATACTTAGAAGGGCGTCCAAGGCAGTCAATTTAGCAGTGCGGACTGGCAAAGCTTTCTGAAGGCCAATTACCTAGAGGACAGCATGAGTCGCCGAGGTAACTGCCATGACAATGCCGTTGCCGAAAGCTTCTTCCAGTTGCTCAAGCGAGAACGCATCAAGCGACGGAACTATTCGACCCGGGAGCCGCCAGGAGCGATATGTTCGATTATATCGAGATGATCTACAACCCGAGATGCCGTCACGACACGAGCGATGGCTTATCCCCCGTCGAGTACGAACGGCGTTATATCCAGAGCCTGACGGGTCGCTAGAATAACTGAGGCGATTCAAGCGGCTCGTAAGTTAGACCGTCCCCCCTGGGATGACACATCAAGCGAGGCGGTGAGATAACTCCAGACAGCACATGGCAGTCATACGGATCGAGCTAGTGGAGTGACCCCCTCCATAGCTGCACAGGCTAGAGTGCAGCGATCAGGAGGACGAAATGAGCAACGAACCCACCGTCAAACGCTGGATCGCCAAGCGCAAGGCCGCCGTGGTCATGGACATCGTCAAGGGCAAGATCACGGTCGCTGAAGTGGCTCGCCAGCATGACCTCACTGTCTCCGAGGTCGAAGGCTGGATTGAGGAGGCCCAGCGCAACATGGAGAACGGGTTCCGGGCGCGCCCCAAGGACATCCGCGAACAGTATGAGTCCGAGCTGCGGGAAACCAGGGAGGCGCTGGGCGAGGCCCACCTGGAAATCTATACATTAAAAAAGTTCAAGTGCCTGCTCGACGAGGATGAGAACTCGTAAGGTCGCTGCAGGCGGAGATGGCCCAGGAGGGCCATGTGGTATCGCTCGCCCAGCTGTGTCGGTGGCTGGGGCTTCTCCGGCGGACATTATATTACCGACCCAAGCCGCGGCGTCGCGTGATCAATACCGAGCTGGCCAGCAGGGTCAAGCTGACTCTGGAACGGTTCCCCGCCTATGGCTATCGCCGCCTGGCGTGTGTGCTGGGTGAGAACCGCAAGCCGATCCAGCGCATCCTGCAGCTGCAAGGCTGGTAGGTGCGGAAGCGGCCCCAGGGGTTCCGACCTCGCGCCAAGCGCCTGCCATCGATCGCCTCACGGCCGGATGAGCGTTGGGCCACCGACCTGACGCACGTTTGGTGCGGCAAGGATCGACGGGCCAGCCTGGCGGTGATCATCGACTGCTGCACGCGGAAGATCCTCGGTTGTCATTTATTGGACAATGGCAGCAGCAAGACGGCCGAAGCGGCGCTGAAAGGGGCTCTAGTGCATCGATTTGGCGCCTTGGGCCGGATTCATCAGCCTCTGGCTAAGGTCCGATAACGGGCTCGTCTTCAGCAGTCGGCACTACATGTCGACGATGAGGGCCTACGGGCTCACTCAGGAGTTCACGACGCCGTATACGCCTGAGCAGAATGGATTCGTCGAGCGCGTCTTTCGCTCTCTGAAGGAGGAGTGCATCTGGCAGCATCGATTCGAGCCGCTGGGCTAGGCCAGAGCAGTTATCGGCCGGTGGATCAGCTACTACAACGAAGAGCGGCCACATCAGTCTCTGGGCTATGTAGCACCCCGAGCACACCCAGCTTTAGCTGCGTAGGGTGTGCAGAAACCAGGGGGTCATTACACAAGGGCGTTAATGTGCCATTCCTATAGATCAAGCGAGTATAATATTGTTATATCGATAACTGGCTACTATGCAGCAAAGTTATTTATAAAATTTTTCAAAAAATAATTGAGAAACGGAGCAGGTATATTACCCCATTCCTCAATTAATACTTAATCCTTTCCCAGAATCGCCAAGCTAAAACAATTTTTCCTATACAAACAATACCTTTGTATCATTCCAGTAGCCTTTTTCATCCTGCGTATAGTTAAAGTTTATAAGGCCAATTTCACTTTCCAGTATCCCCTCTGAATAAAACGCAGGCAAACCACCTTTATATTCATGCACACCATAGGGACGAGAGCTCCCCGCCTCAATAACATAAGCGTTATCCATGCCATCGTTGCTAGAGTTGTATGGATTACAGGGAGGCCTTAAATCAAAGCAGCCTCTTTCCTTATTGTTAGTATAGTTTTGTTGTATAGTTATCTCGGCTAACTTTATGTTTTTTACCTTACCCAGCGTCTCGGAATGAAAATTGATTGCACCTTCAGTCTTTATATGTATGTTGCTAAAAAATATATCGCTTATAACACCTGGTTCAACTGAAGGGTTGCGGCATCGTGATGATATATATATAGGGTCTGATTTGCCCCAGTGACACTCTTTAGTTAAAGAGGTTTCTATAATTAAGTTTGAAACATTGACGGAGCTTATGCTACCTCCATCCCTAGACACAATTGATACGCCTCTATTCGATCTTGTTATAACGCAATTTGATATTGTGATATTTTTGAAGTCGTTATATGTTTCCGTGCCAATTTTTATTGCTGAGCTATGGGACTCGATTACACAATTTGAGACTACAATGTTTTCACATGGAAAATCGATGTCCTTAGGCTTAACGCTGGTCTTTAGGCAAATCCCATCATCGGCACTGCGTAGGAAACAGTTAGATATCCTGAAGTTTCTGCTCCCATCTAAATTTATAGCATCTGTATTTGAATACTCAAGTCCATTGTCAACGGACAACCCATCAATTAAACCGTCTGCACATGCTATAAGATGTATGGTCCACATCGGAGCATTAACTATAGAGAATCCCTTAAGAGATATTCTGCTGCAATTTTCGAAAACTATAGTTCTAGGCCTATGCTTTTTTGGCTGAATGTATCCAAAATCGTCGGGGGGCGAATCATTGTAGCTCAGCGCATTTCCGTTAATTTCCCCCAAACCTTTGATAGATATGTTACTGCAATCTCTAGCAAAAATGAAGCCATAGTATGATTCCTCCGCTTTCACTGAGCTAACAGTCGAAGAGAAGTCTTCATAATTAGGGCTAGCAACGATTTCGGCGCCAGGCTCCAAATTCAAACAAATATTAGATTTCAACTCAATTGATCCAACCATATAAGTACCTGGTGGGACCACCAACTCGCCACCTCCTATACTGGCAAGGTGTTCTATAGCTTTTTTAAATGAGATAGTTGTATTTTCGTCATAAAAGTCATTTAAGGATATCATAATTTAGCCCATTGGAAATTAAATTAAACCGAAAATCTTCGGGAGGATAAGGGATATATTAGGTATATATGTAACCATTAGCAATAACAATATTTCTAGTAAAAAGATAGGTATGAGAGGCTTGATAACCTTTTCAATTGGCACACCTGCTACGTTACACCCAACGAATAGAGCACTACCTACAGGGGGTGTGAAATTGCCAATGCATAGGTTGAAAGCTATCATGATTCCAAACTGGATATCTCCCATTCCTAATGAATGAGCAACGGGAAAGAATATTGGAGTAAATATTAACAATGCTGGTGCCACATCGAGAAACGTACCTACCAGAAGTAAAGCCAAATTCATAAGTAGGAATATAACGAGCTTGTTTTCAGAAATCCCAATTAGCAAATCGCTCAGCGCTTCAGGAAGAGACAAATATGACATAACCCAAGCCATAAATGATGATGCGGCTATTAAGAATAATATCAAGCCTGACATGGCTGCAGCATCTAGGCATATTTTAGGAAACTCTTTAACGCTGATCTCTTTATAAATTAACGCTAAGATGGCAGAGTAAGCCACTGCTATTGCGCCGCCCTCTGTGGCTGTGAAGACGCCGAATACGATACCGCCTATAACCAAAACCACCATTGCTAAGCTAGGTATTGAGCTAAGTATAATGTTAACTACCTCTTTACTTTCTTTTCTCGGCTCTACAGGGTAGTTATACTTTTTTGCAAAGTAATATGCTACCAGCATTACACCAAGTCCCATCATTATACCTGGGATGTATGCTGCTATAAATAATGTTCCAACAGAAGCGCCTGTCAATAACGAATAAATAATGAACATGCCGGTAGGAGGAATGAGGAGTCCTGTTGGCGCAGATGCAATATTTACGGCCGCACAGATATTCTTATCATAATTTTTTTCTTTCTGCAGAGGACCCATAAACCCACCTACCGCAGATGCGGCAGCTACAGATGAGCCACTGACGCTGCCAAACAGCATGTTACTAAGCACATTGGCGTGTAGTAATGAACCAGGGATTCTTCCCCCTATTAATAGAGCTAAATCTATTAGCCTTTTGGCTATTCCACCGTGATTCATTAAGCTTCCAGAAAGTATAAAGAAGGGCACAGCTAGCAGGCCAAAGCTATTAATGCCTTCAAACATAGTCTGACTGCCCATGTAAAAAACTTCTTGTATAGGCATATCAATGGCAAGGGCTATAGCTGTAGCAACAATGATGCAGAAAGCAACAGGGACTCCCAAAGCCAAGAGTGTAAAAAAGCTTACAAAAAGAATTAGCGCATAATAAGCTATGCCTATTTCCATTTCATTCACTCCTGCTATTCTGCTTGATCATTAAAACCAAGTTAATGTTGTTTAGAACTAGGGATACCAAGCCTACTATAGGGATGATGCTGTAAATATAACCCATCGGTAATCCTAAAGTGGATGATTTTATGATTAAGTTGCTTGCAGCAAACTGGTATCCACCCCATACAATAACGAATAGCACGACTAACGTTATTAAAATATTGTGGAAAATCATTAACGCTAAAGCCTTGCTAGGCGAAATCATTCCTTCTAGTATCGTCAATGCTAAATGATTTCCTTTACCTATGCCATATGCAGCTCCGAGAAATGCCATCCATACCATAAGATACCTAAGTAGTTCTTCTGTATATGTGCTTGGCGAGTTTAATGCATATCTGGTAAAAACTTGCCATAAAGCAATTAGTGACATTGATGCAAGAAGCAACCCTGCTATAGCACCACATGTAAACTCTATAAATCTTTTTAATTTAGCAATGTTGCTAAACATTGGTATCACCACTTGTCAGCACATGCATGCGCATGCGGGATAAATTTCGGAACGTGAACTTAGCCCGCATGCCAGTAGCAAAGCAAATACTATTTAGCTAGGCTTTCAATTTCTTTAACTATGCCTTGTTGCGCATCTGTTAGTTCCTTATACATAGGTGCTGCCTTTTCTTTGAATGCTTGTTTATCAACTTCGTGAAATTCAACGCCCATTTCTTTTTCTGCTATTTTTTTAGATTCAGAAACATCTTCTAAGTAAAGACTATGTTGATAGTCTTGGGTTTTTTCCATAGCTTTAACAAGAGACTCCTTTTGTTGAGGATCTAGTGAATCCCAAGTCTTTTTGCTTACAACCACTACGTCGGGGATTAACGTATGCTCGTCTAATGAAAAAGCTTTGGCTACTTCCCCGAGACCTCCGTTTGTCAGACCCGTTATGGCTGTCTCTCCTCCGTCAATAACACCCTGCTCTAAGGCGCCATATACTTCTGAAAAGGACATCGGAGTTGGCTGGCCGCCTAGCAATTCGACCATCTTTATACTATCGGGGTTCGACATTACACGGATCTTAAGCCCTTCCAGATCCTCAGGCGTCAAAATACTCTGATTTTGCGTATAGAAAGATCTGAATCCATTAGTAAAATAGCTCAAGCCAACAAAATTTCCACCATCCTCTATTGAAGATAGGGTCTTTTCAGCGGCGCCGCTTTCCAAAAAACGCTCAAAGTGGTCCATGTCTTCAAAAAGATAAGGCATGGAAAACAACCCTAGTTCAGGGTTAAATACACTTAAATTGAGTGCAGACACCCTAGCTATATCAACGTTTCCACGTTGCACTTGCTGCAAGACCTGAATCCCATCGCCAAGTGTGCTGTTAGGATAAATTTTTAATTTGATGTCTCCGTTAGTGCTTTTTTCCAGCTCTTGAGACATGAACTTAAGCGCCTTTACGGTTGAATCGTTCTCGCTGTGGCTATCAGCAGTTTTTAACGTCAACGCTTCAGCCGCAATAGGAGCCAACATGCCTAAGCATAATGCAGAAAGAGCCTTAATGTTACGCATAAAAGGTTCCTCAAATAGCAGTTCGTTATAGAATATTCGTTCCATTACCACCTTTCGATAGCAAATGTATTCAATATTCCACCAATGAACAATTAAACTTTCCGCTAAGGGTCGAGTGGAACGTACATTCTATAAACCAGATTTTTTACTTACTAATCAGTAACTAATGTTCAAAAGAGGCATGCCATGCTTGAGGGGTTACGCATGCGGTACGAACGCATCTCTATGGTTTGGACATTGCTCTTCCATGGTGGCGCTGCAGTAACCTCCAAATGGGGCATGCATTGACGGCTCAGCTGGCGTATGGCCGAGATTTAGTCTATGTCTTGATGCCCTAGTGAGATGTGGTCTCCAGTCTCCCGTACCCTCGTTCCGGCCAGGGAATTCTGGTAGCTGTCTTAGCCGTCAGCTACCGAGCATTGGAACCTTCCCGCAAGGTGACCCTCACCCCATATCAGGACCGGCTATCAGTAGAAATTCCGGCGGTGTTTCGCTAGAAGTCTCCGTTCGACAGAGACTTGTAGCGAACTCCTCAGGCGTTAGCCAACCTAAGGAAGAATGGGGTCTGACTTGATTGTAGTTCTGCCGCCAAGTTTCGATTTTCTGCCGGGCATCGTCCAGAGACAGAAACCAATGAGTGTTCAGGCATTCGGCTCGAAACTTGCCGTTGAAGGATTCGACGAAGGCATTGTCCGTCGGCTTGCCCGGGCGACTGAAGTCCAGCGTGACGCCTTGTTTATAGGCCCAACAATCCAGTACGCGTGAGATGAATCCCGGACCGTTGTCGACCCGGATTCGCGCAGGCTGTCGCCCTGTCTCGTTCAAGCGAGTCATGACCTCGACCACGTCCGCAGCAACGATCGAGCCATCTACATGGATGGCGAGACATTCTCGACTGAACTCGTCGACCAGCGTCAGGGCCCGCAGACGCTTACCGTTGAACAGCGCATCGCTGACGAAGTCCTTGCTCCAGACCTGATCCAGCCCCGCGGCTAGAACGCGTTCGCGCCGAGTGGCGGCCATCCGGTGGCGCCTGGGCCGCTTGAGACGCAGGCTAAGGCCAGCTTGGCGGTACAGCCGGTACACACGCTTGTGGTTGATCTCCCAGCCTTCGCGCTTGAGCAGTTCATGTACGCGTCGATAGCCGTAACGTACACGGGTGGCGGTGATCTCGCGGATCCGCTGCATCAGCGGTCGCTGATCCTGGGCCTGACTGCGGTAGTAAAATACCGAGCGCGCCAGGGCGAGGACGCCACAGGCCTGCCATGTACTGGCACCGAACTGTTCGATCAGGCTCTCGGCCAGTTGCCGCTTGCGCGACGCGCTCAGAGCTTTTTTGATAGGACATCCTGAAGCATCGCCTTGTCCAGCGAGAGGTCAGCAACCAGCTGCTTGAGCTTTCGATTCTCGTCCTCCAACTGCTTCAGGCGGCGTAGCTCCGATGGCCCGAGACCGCCGTACTTCTTGCGCCAGGCGTAAAACGTAGGCTCGCTGATGCCCATCTTGCGGCACGCCTCTCCGACCGGGGTACCCAGCTCGGCCTGCTTGAGGGCGAAAGCAATCTGCTCCTCGGTGAAACGGGATTTCTTCACGGCACAGTCTCCTATGAAGACTCTCACAGTGTGTGCCGGAATCTCTCGTTATGCCTGTCCAGGATTCGGGGAGAAGATCACCGGATCTTAAGGAAGGAGTACGCCGTGTCGCGGTACCCATAGGCCATCCGTTTGATGACATTGATCCGGTTGTTCATGCTCTCAGGTACACTGGTGTCCAGCCGATGTTGAGCGCTGAAGACGATTCCCTCCAGGTAAGACTCCAGCTTCCTGGCGAAGTGCACCAGGACATCAATACCACTGCTGAGTGTCATGCCGGCCCACTCCTGCCAGGCACCGCGTGCGGTGGCCTCTTATCGGCAAATCATAGTGTCTTGAGCTGGTCTTGAGCAGATACGCGGTGCTCAATGACGCATTGGCTGCCAACAGTACTTCCAGCTTGGCCGCCTGTTCGGGCTTGAGGTTGTCGGCGTTGCGCAGCAACAGCCAGCGGCTGCCCTTGATAACCTTGCAGGCCACCTTGTCGTCGCGTAGCTGATTGGCCTGGTTAACACGCACTCGCTCCATCACCTCACGCCCATATTTAGCCATGACATGGAGGCGGTCATAGACCACCGCCGCGTTGAAACACTGGGCCTTTACCTCGAGATCGAAGGCCGAGTTCATGTCCATGGCGACGGCTTCGATCTGCTTTCGGGCTGCGCCTAACCATTCGAGGAACGGACGGATCGACGCCCGCGAGCGGCCCTCGCCGACCCATACGACCTGCTGGGTATCGGCACAAGCGACCACCGTGGCGTAGAGTTGCCACTTGTGCAGCGAAAACTCATCCACCATCAGCCGACGCAGTCGAGTGGTGTCCGGAGCGGGCAGATTGCGCTGCAGGCGCTGCTTATCGATGGTCTTCACGGTATGCCAGTGCAGACCGATGAGGTCAGCTACGTGGCGGGTTGGCAGTAAGTCCACCAAGCGCTCTACCTACTGACGTAGCGTGTCGGTCACGCCAAACCGGCCCGGCAGCCAATCGATCCGCTCACGTGTCGGCCCGCAGGTAGGGCAGCGCAGGCGTCGAACGGGCACCTCCAACTCGACCCGATAGATCAGCAGCGGGGCCTCTCGGACGCGTCGGCGATGCATGTCATACACCAGGAAGCAGGCCTGATCACAGCCACTGCACACCGGGACCACGCCGGGATCCGGCTCGAGGCGGACGAACAGGGTCTGGAGGTCGAGGAACGCATGATGGGCTGGCGTGAAGCCTTTCCAGAACAGACAGAGCGGGTTAGCATTCATATAATGGCGGTATCCGTGAGCAGATGTTTGTGGTGAACATCAGCTTATTCGAATTTAACGCCGCTTCTCTATCTGCTTATCCCTCAGATCTACGTGCTTCACGCTGATCTGCGAAGAACCTTTTTACCGAACCCCCTAATCGTTTTTCCGTCATCTCGACGACGGCTTCGAAAAACTGGGTCTTCTGCTCGGCCAGACGCAGCTCCTCCTCAAGTTTCTTGGTACGTTGTTCCGGAGTGGGAGGCGATTACGGCATGGCGGGATATTTGGCAGAACGTTCGTGGCAGGACGCCAGTTCAGGTGGCCATAGCGACGTAACCACTGTAATACTGCCGAACTGACCATGATAACGTAACGGGCCTGATGTTGCCTATAGGTCAGTTCACTGCCTTTCCACCTCATACATCACAGCCACCATGAAGGCCAGGGTGTAATCCTTCTGGGTATGCTTAATAATTTGGTTCATTATGTTCTCCCAAAATGGGAAAAGGGACATGCCAACCCTAATCAGGACAAGTCAGATCCTAAAAAAAGCCCCACTTAAAAGTGGGGAGAGAGACGGGCGAACAGTAATTAGTTATTCGACAATCCATGAATGTGCTGGATCATTTTTAAATTTCCATATTCTCTTTGGTCCAGCCAT
The DNA here is from genome assembly GCF_023061185.1 of Chromohalobacter beijerinckii. Lineage (GTDB taxonomy): Bacteria > Pseudomonadota > Gammaproteobacteria > Pseudomonadales > Halomonadaceae > Chromohalobacter > Chromohalobacter beijerinckii. Next base: position 20,720 of record NZ_JAKGAK010000022.1, on the reverse strand, counting down.
AACGTTCAGGTAGTAAAGCTCATAACCATGGGGCACACCAACTGGGTGATAGCCGCACGGCACCATTACGCAGTCACCATTTCCTACCGTCATGCTTTCGTCAAGCGAACGATCGTCTGTGTAGACACGCTGGAAGGCGAAACCCTGGGAGGGGTTAACGCGATGATAGTAGGTCTCCTCAAGGATAGATTCCTCGGGCAAATTGTCCACGTCATGCTTATGTGGAGGATAACTAGACCAGTTCCCGGGTGGGGTGAATACTTCAACAACAAGCAAGCTATCGGCCGGCTCGGTCTCTGGCAAAATATCTTGGATATGACGGGTATTGCTACCGGTGCCACGCGTAGCGCGCTTGACTTTATCTGGCCCGATGAGACGAGCTTCGTGGTTTCCATGACCGGGCGCGCTGCATACCGCAATCTCAATATCTGTCTCAGCTTCCACTGAGAAGTGCACTCCATTAGGTAAATATACGGAGTAAGGAGGAGTCTTCTCGAAGATATCCATGCGTTCACCGATATCTTTCCAAAGATGCTCTCCACTGGTAATAGTGGCTCGGCCTGTGAGAAGGACTAGGCAATGCTCTTGCGTCCCGGTGTGAGCTTCGAAAATTTCCCCTTTTTTGAGTTTGTGCACTCGAAAACCGACATGCTTCCAGCCGGCCGATTCGGGGGTTACTTCGAGTACCATGCCATGAGCGTTAGGCTGTTGAGGATGAACAAGAAGCGATGTCATATGTTTCTTCCTTAATCCTATCCGTTTTCGTCAATGGACGTCATTTAAGGCGATCCGGCACCCATCACTTAGTGAGCGCTCTGCAGCCTCAGCCAGGCGCAATGCTTCTAGCCCATCCAAAGCCCCGGCAAGAGGGGTGTTTCCGTTGCGCCAGGCTCGTACGAAGTCATCAATCTCGTTGCGGTAGGCCATCTCATAGCGCTCAAGAAAGAACCACTTGGGCTTTTCCTCGACTTGGCCTGCCTCACCGGTAAATCGTAGCCGGGTATTACTCTCGTTTTGGACTTGCAACATACCCGCACTACCGAAAGCCTCGACGCGTTGATCGTAGCCGTAGCAGGCCCGGCGTGAATTGTTAATGTGGCAGAGCCGGCCGCTGGCGGTGGTCATTGTTACCATGGCTGTGTCAATATCGCCGGCCTCGCCGATGGCAGGATCAACTAGGCAGCTACCAGTTGCCTGGATATGGGTAATTGGCTCGTTCAGTAACCAGCGTGCCATGTCGAAATCATGGATCATCATGTCTCGAAACAGGCCGCCTGACGCTGAGACATACTCTGCAGGGGGCGGTGAAGGGTCTCGACTAATAATGGATAAAGTTTCCACTTTTCCGATTTGTCCCTCATCGATGGCCTTCTTTAATGCTGCAAATTGCGGATCATGGCGCCGATTGAAGCCGAGCGAACATAAGACTGGGTGGGATTTGAGGGTCTCGAGGACTTTTATGGTACGAGATAGATCGAGGGCAATCGGCTTTTCACATAGAACAGCCTTACCTGCACGTGCCGCCTTCTCTAGGTAATCGGCATGAGTGGGAGTGCTTGAAGCAATCAATATAGCGTCGACTGTTTCATCCTCAAAAACTTCTTCAGTTTCGAGGGTGCGGATATTATATTGGTCAGCTAACGCCACGGCAGTAGGGCGGTGTTGGTCAGCAACAGCTGCAAAGGTTACATCGGAGTGAGAAGCAATGGCCTTGGCATGCACTTTGCCAATGCGACCAGCACCAATTAAGGCAATTCTCATAAATATATCCTTTTAAAACTTCAGGTTAGCTTTGCTTCTTTGGCGAGGAGAGGTGTCTATTTTGATAATTATCTGTATTATCTTTCCTTATGCCTAAAGAAATCGCAATAGTCTGGGCCAGGCACAATGAAGCCGTTAAGCTACGAAAGCTTTTAACTTCGGCCTCTTGAAAAATTATCGTTACATCTGCTAAACGAGCCAAAGGACTAAGGTTAGAGTCCGTCATGACTATTAGAGGGATTCCCAACTCCTTGGCATGGGCGGATGCCTCTTGCGCTTCAGGAGCATATGGTGAGTAGCTTACGACTAGAAGCGCATCATTCTTACCAACCGACCGTACCTGCTCAAGGTGCATTCCTCCTAGGCCGTCTATTAAAAAAGTTCTTTTGTTTATATGCTGCATAGCATAGGAAAAGTAGCTAGCTACTACAAAGCTTCTCCTCACACCTAAAACATGTACTATCTCTGCATTTTCAAGTATGTCCAGTGCTAGTTCTAAGCTGTCGGGGTTAATCCGGCTAGGTAGTACTTCAAGAATGTCACGATTCGCTTCAGAGAATTCCCATAGGAGTTGGGTGCTGTTAGGCATTGAGCCTGTGGCGTTTCGTACAGCGCGGATGCGCTCAGCATAATTAGGCAGTTCGTTCACAAGGCGCTCACGAAAAAGCTTCTGCATTTCTGAAAAACCTGTGAAACCGAAGCTATTCGAAAATCTAATTAAGGTAGATGGCGTAACACCCGCCTGACCAGCAAGCTTTGCTACCGTCGAGAAAGCGACTTCTTGCGGATTGTCTAAAACAAACCTAGCTGTCTGCTGCAACCGACGACTCAGCGATGGATAGTCTTCTGTTACACGTCTTTCTAGCTCTTCGAAGTCGTTAGGTGTTTGATTCATTTGAGAACCTTAGCAGTACAGGGCTACAGCACATCTGTTTCAGCAGCCAAAGAGGCGAATGAAATATAGTCTAGCAGCTGCGGATCAATCATTCCAGCTATACTAAAGTATAGAACGAAATGATTGATTTCTTGGCTATTTGGAAATTATATTCCAGCCATGCATTGGTTCATGTTACTCGCTCTCATCAGCGTATGGTATACAAAAAAGATAAAGACCAACCTATTGATAATACTAGAAATTATATGGATTTTAAGCTTGATATCATTCTCAAAGGCGATTGGTCTATGGCGTCGCGCTTAGAAGTGGCAACGAGAGATGAACAGAAAATGTGCAGTTTAGGTAGTTTATTCTGGAATGACATGATGCTCACCGGTCGTATCCGGGACCGGTAAGCGATAGAACGCTGTTGGCGTGGAGATATTCATGCGCGAAATAACTAAGGGCTCCGGCTCACTTGACCTGATTTGCCTGGGCAGGGTCGCCGTCGACCTGTATTCCGAACAGATCGGCAGCCGTCTGGAGGATGTCTCTAGCTTCGCCAAGTACCTGGGCGGCAGCTCCGGCAACATGGCCTACGGTACCGCGAGACTGGGCCTCAAGTCGGCCATGCTGTCCCGGGTTGGCAATGAGCAGATGGGCAACTTCGTCCGTGAGGAGCTCGAACGCGCCGGCGTCGACACGAGTGCCCTGCAGACCGACCCGGAGCGATACACCGGTCTGGTGCTCCTGGCACTAAAGGACCGCGACAGCTTTCCCCTGCTGTTCTACCGCCGCGACTGCGCCGATATGGCCATCGATGCCGATGCCATCGATCCCGACTTCATTGCCCGTGCTCAGGCCTTGGTCATCACCGGCACCCATCTGTCCACCGAAACCACCCAGAGAGCCTGTCGCAAGGCGCTCGACGCTGCGGCACGACATGGCGTGAAGCGGGCCTTGGATATAGATTACCGCCCGGTGCTCTGGGGACTTACCAACCCTGGCGATGGCGAGACGCGCTTCATTGCCGATGACCAGGTGACCCGTCACCTGCAGCGCTGGTTGGGCGACTTCGACCTGATCGTCGGCACCGAAGAGGAATTCCATATTGCCGGCGGGAGCATCGATACGCTCGAGGCACTGCGCAACGTGCGCAAGATCAGTGATGCCACACTGGTCTGCAAGCTCGGCGCCCTGGGTTGCGTAGTATTCGAGGGCACGATTCCCGATCGCATCGAGGACGGCATTCTGGTCGAGGGCGTCAAGGTCGAGGTACTCAACGTGCTGGGCGCCGGCGATGCCTTCATGAGCGGCCTGCTGCGTGGCTGGCTGCGCGGCGAGGCTTGGGCCACCAGCGCTGCCTACGCCAACGCCTGCGGTGCGCTGGTCGTATCGCGCCACGGCTGTGCGCCGGCCATGCCCACCGAGGAAGAACTGTTCGACTACCTGGGCCGCCGCGCCTCGGTGAAACGTCCCGACCGGGACGAGCGGCTCAACCATCTGCACCGGGTCACTACCCGCGTGCCCGTCGAATGGCCACAGGTATGCGGACTGGCCTTCGACCATCGCTGCCAGCTCACCGACATGGCCCGCGAGGTCAAGGCCGACCCGGCCCGTATTCCCCAGCTCAAGCAGTTGCTGGTGAAAGCCGCCGAGGAAGGCGCACGGCGGACCGGCCTGGAAAGCCCGGCCATCCTGGTCGATGACGTGTTCGGTCAGGACGCGCTCAACGATGCCACCGGCAAGCATTGGTGGATAGGCCGTCCGGTCGAGCTGCCCAGCTCGCGTCCGCTGCGCTTTCAGCACGGCGATGACTTGGGCAGCGAATTCCGCCATTGGCCGGCCGAGCACATCATCAAGTGTCTGGTGTTCTATCACCCGGACGACCCGCTGGTCCTGCGCCTCGAGCAGGAAGCCCGCCTGCGCCAGCTTTACCAGGCCGCCTGCGCCAACCACCTGGAGCTGCTGATCGAGGTGATTCCGCCCAACCAGGCCGAAGTGGACGACCAGACCTTGGCCCGTTCGCTGACGCGGCTCTACAACCTGGGCATCCGCCCCGACTGGTGGAAGCTGCCGACGCTTACCGATGAGGGCTGGCAGGCGGTGAGCCAAGCCATTGACGAACAGGACCCGCATTGTCGAGGTGTGGTGTTGCTGGGATTGGACGCCCCCATGGAGGACATGAAGCGCGGCTTCGCCGCCGCCGCACGCCATGGCCAGTGCAAGGGATTCACCGTGGGTCGCACCCTGTTCGCCGCGCCCAGCCGCGACTGGCTGGCCGGCACCCTCGACGACAATCAGCTCATCGATAGGGTCGCCAGCAACTATGCCGAGCTGATCCAGGAGTGGCAGCGGCTGCGTTCCACCCAGCCCAATGCAGAGGAAGTCCTGTCATGAATACCGTTCGTCTGACCATGGCACAGGCCGTCATCCGCTACCTGACGGCCCAGAAAGTCGACATCGACGGCGAGATCAAGCCACTGTTTGCGGGTTGCTGGGCGATCTTCGGCCACGGCAACGTTGCCGGGCTGGGCGAGGCGCTCTATCACGCCCGCGACCAATTGCCGACCTACCGCGCCCATAACGAGCAGGGCATGGCGCATGCCGCTATCGCCTATACCAAGACGCTCGACCGTTGCCAGATGATGGCCTGCACCGCCTCCGCCGGTCCCGGCTCGACCAACATGGTGACTGCCGCTGCGGTAGCGCACGTCAACCGGCTGCCGGTGCTATTTCTGCCCGGGGATACCTTCGCCACGCGCCTGCCGGACCCGGTCCTGCAACAGATCGAGAACTTCCATGATCATACGCTGACCACCAACGACTGCTTCAAACCGGTCAGCCGTTTCTTCGATCGCATCACCCGCCCCGAGCAGCTACTCACCTCGCTGCCCCAGGCGATCCGTGTTCTGACCGACCCTGTCGAATGCGGTCCGGTCACCCTGGCCATGCCGCAGGACGTGCAGACCATGGCGTTTGATTACCCGGTACACTTCTTCAATGAGAAGATCCATCGACTGCGCCGTCAGTCAGCCGACCGTGACGAACTGGCCCGCGCCCTCGAGCTGATCAAGCAGGCCAGCAAGCCACTGGTTATCGCCGGTGGCGGCGTACACTACTCGGGAGCCCGCGAGGCGCTCGATGCGCTGGTGTCCGCCTATCATCTGCCGGTGAGCGAGACCCAGGCCGGCAAGGGCGCACTGCCGTGGGATCATGAGCAGAACATGGGCGCCATCGGCGTCACAGGGGCGTCATCCACCAACACCTTGGCCGCCGAGGCCGACCTGATCATCGCTGTGGGGACCCGCCTGGGCGATTTCGCCTCCGGCTCGCGGGCGATGATCAACCCCGAGGCAAAGCTGCTGTGCCTCAACGTCGCCTCGTTCGATGCCATCAAGCACAAGGCCCAGCCGTTGGTCGGCGACGCGCGCCTGACCCTGCCCGAACTGACCGACGGCCTGGCCGGCTGGCAGCCCGACGGCGAGTGGATCGAACGTGCCGCCAAGCTGCGCAGCGAGTGGAACAAGGCCGTCGACATTGCCACCACCGACCGCGGCACCGACCTCCCCACCGATGCCGAGGTGGTGGGCGCCGTCAACCGCGCCGCCGGCGAACGCGACATCGTGGTATGCGCCGCGGGCGGGCTGCCCGGCGAGTTGCAGAAGCTGTGGCGTACCCGCTATGCACGCGGTTATCACATGGAGTATGGCTATTCGTGCATGGGCTACGAACTGGCCGGTGGCCTGGGCACCAAGATGGCCAAGCCCGACTCGGAAGTGTTCGTGATGGTCGGCGACGGTTCCTACCTGATGCTCAACTCGGAGATCGCCACCTCGGTGATGCTGGGCCACAAGATCATCGCCGTGGTCCTCGATAACCGTGGCTACGGCTGCATCCATCGTCTGCAGCAGGCTTGTGGCGGTCCTGGCTTCAACAACCTGCTCGATGATTGCCTGAGCGTCGAGGAAGGTGCGCCAAAGACCGATTTCGCCGCCTACGCTGCAGCCCTCGGCGCCCGCTCTGAACACGTCGCCAATATCCAGGAACTGGAAGCGGCTCTCGAGCGCGCCAAGGCGTCACAGGTCAGCTATGTCATCAGCCTGGACACCGACCCGCTGGTAGGTACCGGCGAGGGCGGCACCTGGTGGGACGTGGCGGTGGCCGAGGTCTCCGAGCGTTCCGACGTCGAGGAGGCGCGCCGTCGCTACGAATCCTACAAGGCCCGCCAGTGGCAGAACATGTAACGGCTCTCTCAACGAACGAATCATCAACAACACCTTTTTTCGGGAGTTCGCCATGAGCGTAAGACTGGGTATCAATCCCCTCACCTGGACCAACGACGACCTGCCCAGCCTGGGAGGTGAAACACCACTCGAGGTCTGCCTGTCCGAGGGACGCGAGGCCGGTTTCAGCGGCTTCGAGCTAGGCCACAAGTTTCCGCGCACCCCCGAGGCCCTGTCGAAGGTCCTCGGCGACCATGACCTGTCGCTGGTCTCCGGCTGGTACTCCAGCCAATTGCTGGAGCGCAGCCCCGAGGAGGAGATCGAGGCGGTCAAGGACCATCTGACGCTGCTCAAGGAATGCGGCGCCAAGGTCATGGTGTTCTGCGAGGTGACCCACTGCGTGCACGGCAACCAGTCACACCCGCTGTCGCAGCGACCGCACCTCAGCGATGCCGAATGGCAGCGCCTCACCGAGGGGCTCGAAATCGTCGCCGACTACCTCAAGGAACAGGGCGTGCACATGGCCTATCACCATCACCTCGGCACGGTGGTGGAAAGCCAGGCCGATGTGGAACGACTGATGGACAACACCCGCGACTCGGTGGGCCTGCTCCTCGACCTGGGCCATTTGGTGGGTGCCGGCGGCGACCCGCTGGCTATCGCCAAGCGCTACACCTCGCGCATCAAGCATGTGCACTGCAAGGACATCCGCTTCCCGGTGCTCGAGGACGTACGCAATCGCGACAAGAGCTTTCTCAATGGCGTGCTCGACGGCCTGTTTACCGTACCCGGCGACGGTAACGTCGAGTTTCTACCGACACTCCGGCATCTCAGCGAAGCGGGCTATGAAGGCTGGCTGGTCGTCGAGGCCGAACAGGACCCACAGGTCGCCCATCCGCTGACCTACGCACGTATGGGACATGACAACCTGCGTTCGCTGGCCGAGCAGGCGGGCTTCACCGTCGAGAAGTAACCACAAGTCAAAAGGCATACCCATGAATCAGATCCACCACTACCTCAGCGGCACGACCGTAACCGGTCGCAGCGAACGCTTCGCTCCGGTCTACAACCCCGCCACCGGCGAGCAGAGCGCCCGGGTTGCCCTGGCTTCCGCCGACGAGACCCGCGAGGCCATTGCCAGCGCCGACCAGGCCTTCGCCACGTGGTCGAAGACGTCCGCCCTCAAGCGCGCGCGCATCCTGTTCAAGTTCAAGGCGCTGGTCGAACAGCACGCCGACGAGATCGCCCGCCTGATCTCCAGCGAGCACGGCAAGGTGTTCTCCGATGCCAAGGGCGAGCTGACTCGCGGCCTAGAAGTCGTCGAGTTCGCCTGCGGCATTCCGCACCTGCAGAAGGGCGAGCACTCCATGAACGTCGGCACCGGCGTCGACAGCTTCTCGATGATGCAGCCGTTGGGCGTGTGCGCCGGCATTTCGCCGTTCAACTTCCCGGCAATGGTGCCGATGTGGATGTTCCCCATCGCGTTGGCCTGCGGCAATACCTTCGTCATGAAGCCCTCGGAAAAGGATCCGTCCACACCGCTGCGCCTGGCCGAACTGCTCAGCGAGGCAGGCCTGCCCGATGGCGTGTTCAACGTGATCAACGGCGACAAGGAAGCCGTCGACGTGCTGCTCACCGACGAACGGGTGCAGGCGGTCAGCTTCGTCGGGTCCACGCCGATCGCCGAATACATCTATGCCACCGCCTCCAGCCATGGCAAGCGCGTCCAGGCCCTGGGCGGCGCCAAGAACCACATGGTGCTCATGCCCGATGGCGACCTCGACCAGGCCGTGGACGCCCTGATGGGTGCGGCCTACGGTTCGGCGGGCGAACGCTGCATGGCGATCTCGGTGGCCGTGCCGGTCGGCGAGGAAACTGCCAGCCGCCTGCGTGACAAGCTGATCGCCAAGCTCGACACCCTGCGCGTCGGCCCCGGGCTGGTCGACGGACCGGACAACGACATGGGCCCGCTGGTCACCTGCCAGCATCTGGAAAAGGTCAAGGACTATATCGCCACCGGTGTCGAGGAAGGCGCCGAGCTGGTCGTCGATGGCCGCGAGACGGTCATCGAGGAAGCCGGCAACGGCTATTTCATCGGCGGTACGCTGTTCGACCATGTCAAGCCGGGCATGCGCATCCATTCCGAGGAGATCTTCGGGCCGGTGCTGGCCATCGCCCGCGCAGGCAGCTTCGACGAGGCCGTGTCGATGATCAACGCTCACGAGTTCGGCAACGGCACGGCAATCTTCACTCGCGACGGCGATGCGGCTCGCCAGTTCTGCGAGCAGATCCAGGTGGGCATGGTCGGCGTCAACGTGCCGATCCCGGTACCCATGGCCTTCCACAGCTTCGGTGGCTGGAAACGCTCACTGTTCGGCCCGCTGCACATGCACGGCAGCGATGGGGTGCGCTTCTACACGCGGATGAAGACGATAACGCAGCGTTGGCCGAGCGGTATTCGGGAAGAAACCAATCATTTCACCATGCCAACACATTAACTTATCGTAGCACGGCACACTAGGAATTAGTGTGCCAATAATTGTATAAGTATAGAGGTGATACCATGCCGCTTGTGACCATTTCCCTCCCAGAACATCGCCCGGCGTTGTGGCGTAAGAAGGTCGCCGATATCGTCAATGCGGCGGTGATCGATACATTGGACTTTCCGCCAGACGATCGCTATCAGTTAATCCAGGCGCTCCCTGCAGAACAAATTGAACTCCAAAGTAGGAACGAGGATGCGGTAATATTACAGCTGACCATGCGTGCCGGACGTGGCAACCAGGCTAAGCAAGCATTTTATCGGCGTGTTGTTGGTGACTTGGCAAGACGTGCCGATATCAAATCCGCGAATGTAATGATAGTAATTAACGAAAATACTGATGCAGATTGGTCATTCGGCGATGGCGAAGCACAGTTTCTTAAAACTTAGCTATGAAAATAAATAATATACACAAGGTCATTATTGAGCTTCGTGACTGTGCTGTGCGTTATTATCTTGGTGTTATGGGTCGATAAGTGCGCGATCGGTTATGTAGTGACGAAGGATAGGCATACTATCAAGTAGCACTTGATAGAAAGTCGTGCGTAAAAAACAGCGCATTCCGCTAGTCGTGCTTGCCTTGGAAATGCCTCAATTGATTTAAGAGGCACCATGAGGCTGAGTTATTCTGCTTAAAACTTGGCAGATGTGGAGGGGGGGGGTAATTTCTATAAACTTGGCTATATGAAAAACCATCCAGAGTGTTCTTGACTTTGTTTTTCGATAAGTCTTGAGCTCAACTTGTTTGCGAAAATAGGAAACAAAATGAACAAGCCATACTTTAGCACGCCTCTTTGCACAGCCATCTTTGCTACGGGGGTGATTACAAGCAGTAGCTCTTTTGCACAAGATCTAACAGTTGAAGAGCGCCTTTTTCAGCTAGAAAGCCGCGTAGAGGAGGCCGAAAATCGTGCTCAAGAGGCAGAGAATGAAGCCGCTGAGCTCAGAGAAAAATTTGCTGTTGATTATAACAATAGGCTCAGCAAGCTAGAGAGTCCCAAAGAAGGAAAAGATGGTTTTATTTTTAGTGGCTACTTGCGCTCAGGGTTGCTTATTGGCGATGACGGTAAAAGCCAAGATGCTGGTCCCAATGTTACACCTGCTGGTCCCCTCGGCGGTGCGGTGGGACGTTTAGGCAATGAGCCTGATACGTATATCCACGTAAAGCTTGATCATTATAATACATTTGAGAATGGGGCTACTTCACAGTTTAGAGTGGCCTTGGCTGATTCAGTTAATACTTATAACGATTGGTCTTCATCAGAAACTCAACTTCATGTCCGCCAAGCTTACCTGCAATTCGGCAACCTACCAAGCTTCACTGGAGCCTTTGAAAATGCCTCTATTTGGGCAGGGAAGCGCCTTGACCGTGATATGTTTGACATTCATTGGTTAGATACTGATGTATACTTCCTGGGCGGTACAGGTGGGGGTATATACGATGTAGCGCTTACCGATGAATGGAAAACTAGCTTTTCTGTTTATGGTAGGTCCTTTAGTGATTATCCTGTTGCATCTCCAGAGAACGAGGATCCAGTTAGCGGCGAAACTGATAGCCTTATTTTCACATCCAATAATTTCTTTGGGAATTGGGAGATAATGGCTAGCGCAATCTCAGCTGCAGACAACGACGAGCGTATGACTGATGGTGGCTACTCAGCCGCTGAAAATGGATATCATGGTATGTTGGCCTACCATGGTGATAGTTTTTTTGGGCTTAGAGAGGGAAGCTTTAAAGCAGCACTGCTGCATGGACAGGATTTAGGTGCCGAAGTAAGGCGGATTGGCGCTGATGGTGAGCTTTTGGATGGGGCTAAAACGACCAAGCTTGCTATGTATGGGACAACTTATCTTTCTCCAAATTGGCGTATTGCCCCAGCAATTATGGCCCAAACGAGTGATGATCGATATGTCAATGGAGATGATTATAAGTGGGCAACGTTCAACGCCCGTTTAGCCCATGAAATAAGTCAGAGCTTCGAGATGCAATACGAGGCAAGCTACCAGTATATGGATTTAGATCCTAACGGCTATGAAGGTCAAAATGAGGCTAGCGGGAGTTACATGAAGTTTACAATCGCTCCGACATTTAAACCTAACGTTGGGGGCTTCTGGGAGCGTCCAGAAATCCGAGTTTTCGCCACATATGCCGATTGGGATGAAGAGCTTAACGATTATTCAGATTCTGACTCGTTCGGTTCTGAAAACTTCGTAGGTGGTGAGCTGAGTTTTGGGGTTCAGGCAGAAACATGGTTCTGACTATGTCCAAATAAATGCTATCCGGTCTATGCTGCGCATAGGCCGAATTTTTCGAAAAATTCTGTTCAGCCAGCCCAAGAATGGTATATCACTATTTTCAACGGCTCCGGTCTGGACATGAATAAACGCTATTGTTTGAGCTGTGAATGAGGCTAAAGCATGTCAGATATTCCCGCCAATACGCGCCCTCTCGATGGACCGGAACCGGTATTGAGGACACCTCCTGGAGCCACTGATTGCCATATCCATATTTACCCTCCCGGCTTCGGAGAGCAGCCCGGAGGATGGCCACCAATTCCCGAACTCGCCACTGTGGAGGATTACCGTCAGGTGCAGCGGCGATTGTCCCTAGATCGGGTAGTCGTCACACAGCCAAACGCTTACCAGTTCGACAATAGTGCCCTACTGCAGGCGCTTGATACTTTCGGCACGCAATCGGCACGCGGCGTCGCCGTCGTCACACCGGACACGTCGCTACATGAACTCGAAGGTTGGCACGCGCGGGGGGTACGCGGGGCGCGCATCATGCAGTTACCGGGCGGAGCCGTGAAAATCGATCGTATGTTGGAGGTCGAAAAGGTCATTCGGCCAATGGGCTGGCACCTTATGGTTCAGTTCAATGGTCGTCAGTTGGGCGATTATTTGGATGAACTGCACAAGATCGAAGGCGAATACATCATCGATCATATCGGCAAGTTCATGGACCCAGTCCCAGCTAACGATACCCGGGTCGACGAGATCTTGCGCCTGCTCGACAAGGGCAATGCTTGGTTCAAGATCTGTGCAGGCTACGAGGCCAGCGTCACCGGCGGGCCGCGATACGAGGACATCGGTGCCATCGCTAAGCGGGTCATCGCGCATGCCCCCGAGCGTATTCTGTGGGGCAGCAACTGGCCGCATGTGGGTGTGCCGCGTGAGCAATACCCCAACGATGCTGAGCTGCTCGACGTACTGCTGCACTGGGCCGAACCTGAAATACAGAAAAAGATTCTCGTCGATAATCCGGCACAGCTGTACGGATTTATGAAATAGCCTTATTGCTCATGCTTGGCCTGCCAAGAAGTTGCTTGGAACCAAGCCTTTATTTGTATGGTTTATTACAAATAAACTTACTTTCAAATTTTAAACCTAATTCAAAGGGTTATTTATGAAATTTAGCAAACAAGAGGTCATGAAAGCGGTTGGAGATGGTCTGCTTTCGTTTCCCATCACCGACTTCAACGCTAACGGCAGCTTCGATCCTGAAAGCTACCGTCAGCGCCTCGAATGGTTCATTAGCCATGAGATTTCCGCCGTGTTCGTGGCCGGTGGTACCGGTGAGTTCTTCAACCTGACGCTGGACGAGTTCCGTGAGGTCGTTTCGCTGGCCGTCAAGACGGTTGGTGGCAAGCTACCGGTCATTGCCAGCGCCGGGTTGAGCGTGGGTAGTGGCAAGGCCTTTGCCAAGGCTGCCGAGGAAGCTGGCGCCGACGGTATCCTGCTTATGCCGCCGTACCTGACCGAGTGCCCACAGGATGGCCTGGTGAAGTATGCCCGCCAGATCTGCGATGCCACTGACATCAGTGTCATTTATTACAACCGCGGAAATGGCGTGCTCGAGGCCGACGCGGTGCAGAAGCTCGCCGATGCCTGCCCCAACCTGGTCGGTCTGAAGGATGGCAAGGGCGACATTCAACTGCTCAACAAGATCATTAAGACCGTTGGTGAACGCCTGGTTTATGTTGGCGGTGTACCGACCGCGGAAATTTTCGCCGAAGCCTACCTGTCGATTGGTGTTAATACCTACTCCTCAGCTGTATTCAACTTCGTGCCGGAGATGGCGGTCACATTTTACAAGGCGCTGCGTCGTGGCGATTCGGCCACTATCAAGAAGATTACCAACGAGTTCTTCATTCCCTTCGTCAACCTACGTGACAACAAGAAAGGCTATGCAGTCAGTCTGATCAAGGCAGGTGCCGAGCTGATCGGGCGTCCAGCGGGCTCGGTCAGGGCACCTCTCGAAATGCCCAGCAAGCACGAGGTGGAACAGCTCAAGGCGATTATCGCCCGAGGACAGACTTACTAGCGCAGTATAATCCTCAAGGATAAAAATATTTATATTTAGGTGGGTTATGTTTCCAACCGTCAAAAGTATGCGTGTGGTACCGGTTGCTGGCTACGACAGTTTCCTGCTCAACCTGAGCGGTGGCCATGCCCCCTGGTTCGTGCGTTGTGTGGTGATCTTGGAAGACAACGCAGGTAATCAGGGCGTTGGAGAGATTCCCTCCAGCGAAGGCATCCTCAAGGGCTTGGAGCAGTGCCGTTCTCAGGTGGAGGGCGCGGCTGTCAACGAGGTCAAGGGTATCCTCAACCGCTGCCGCTTGCTGTTGGCCGGCAACGGCCGCGAAGAGCGTGGTCGCCAGACCTTCGACTTGCGTGTCGGGGTGCATGTGCTGACAGCCATCGAGTCGGCGTTATTCGACCTGTTTGGCCAGGCCATGAACATGCCGGTGGCAGACCTACTAGGGCAGTACGGTCGCCAGCGTAACGAGGTCGAGGCGCTCGGCTACTTGTTTCTGCTTGGTGACCCGGACAAAACCGACCTGCCATATCCCAAGGCTGAGAACCCTTGCGATGCCTGGGACGAGGTGCGCTGTCGCGAAGCCCTGACTCCCGAGGCCGTCGCCAACCTGGCCAAGGCGGCCTATGAACGCTACGGCTTCAGGGACTTCAAGCTCAAGGGGGGCGTGCTGAGTGGTGAAGAAGAAGCCGACTGTGTCCGGGCTTTGCATGAGGTGTTCCCCGAGGCGCGGCTGACCCTCGACCCCAACGGCGCCTGGAAGCTGGACGAGGCAGTACGCGTTCTGACACCAATCCGCGACCTGCTGAGCTATGCCGAGGATCCCTGTGGCCAAGAGGAGAGCTACTCGGGCCGCGAGATCATGGCTGAGTTCAAGAAACGTACTGGTCTGCCCACAGCAACCAATATGATTGCTACCGATTTCAAGCAACTGCAGTACGCGGTGCAGCTCAACGCCGTGGATATTCCTCTGGCCGACTGTCATTTCTGGACCATGCAAGGGGCCGTTGCGGTTGGTGAGCTATGCAACGAGTGGGGCATGACCTGGGGTTCGCACAGCAATAACCATTTCGATGTTTCGCTGGCCATGATGACTCACGTGGCTGCGGCCTGCCCTGGCAAAATTACCGCTATCGATACGCACTGGATCTGGCAGGATGGTCAGCGCATCACCAAGGAGCCATTCAAGATCCGCGACGGCAAGCTGCGTGTGCCTGATACGCCCGGTCTTGGCATTGAGCTGGACATGCAGCAGCTTGATGCTGCCCATGCGCTTTACAGGGGCCTTAACGTCACGCAACGTAATGACGCCATGGCGATGCAGTACTTACATCCTGGTTGGATATTTGATTCCAAAAGGCCGGCTCTATTGCGCTAACGCCTTGCTGGAACTAATAGGTTGCAGCGAAAGTTACCCTTGAAGGAATTTTAGATTTATGCTTAAACGTCTATTGGTAACGGGTGCGGCTGGAGGTGTTGGCAAAGCCATACGTCCCCACCTTTCAAAGCTGGCTCATCAAGTTCGTCTAACAGATATTGCCGACCTAGGCGTTGCAAATGGCCACGAGGAATTGGTTAGATGCGATCTTACGGATGCTGATGGTGTTAAGAATCTGGTAGCGGATTGCGATGGTATCGTACATTTGGGGGGAGTTTCGGTAGAAAAACCCTGGATGGATATATTGCAAGCAAATATTATAGGAACTTATAATCTTTACGAGGCAGTGCGGGCTTTTAGAAACCCTCGTGTCGTATTTGCGAGCTCAAACCATACGATTGGTTACTATCCGCGAACGGAAAGAATAGATACTGATGCACCGCGCCGGCCCGACTCTCTCTATGGCGTATCAAAATGCTTTGGAGAAGACTTGGCGAGCCTTTACTACAATAAGTTCAATGTCGAAACCTTATGTGTACGGGTCGGCTCTTGTTTTTCTGAGCCTGCTGATGCTCGTATGCTGGCAACTTGGTTAAGTGTTGAGGACTTTGTAAGTTTGCTCAGGCGTGCATTTTCTGCCCCCAAGCTCGCCTGTACTGTAATTTATGGGGCGTCGAATAACACTGAGAGCTGGTGGGATAATAGTAAATCATCATTTTTAGGTTGGGTGCCGGAAGATAGTTCGGAGCCATGGCGTGCTGAAATAGAGGCCCGCAAAGAACAAATTAATCCTGCCAGCCCGGCTGTTATTTATCAGGGTGGGAAATTTGTCACTTTTTCTCATCCTGACGATATTAATTAGATAATGGGGTTTAGTTACACAGTGCGTAAAACAATACTGCTGGGTAATTATCCTTATTAAAATGGTAGTAGGCTAAAGTCATGGATGGCAAACCCGTAGCGCTGGGTAACGTTGGACAGCTGAATTTCCAGCAGGTGTCGTACAAGTTGGGGTTGCCTTTGCTAATGCCCGTTCAGTTAGTAACGCTAATTTTTTCCATAGATAATTCATTCATGACGCGCGATACCTCGGAGGAAGAATGACACTGGAAGGAAAATTACTCATTGGCCAACAGGCTGTCGTCGGCAGCAGCAGCGCCATTCACGCCGTCAACCCGGCTACCGGGGAGCAGCTCGACCCGGCCTACGCCGGCGGCAGCGCCGCCGAGGTAGAGAAGGCCTGCCAACTCGCCTGGGACGCTTTCGATACCTACCGCGAGACCTCGCTCGAGGAGCGCGCGGTGTTCCTCGATACCGTGGCCAGCGAGATCGAGGCCATCGGCGATGCGCTGATCCAGCGCGCCGTGGCCGAGACCGGCCTGCCCCAGGCGCGTATCGAAGGCGAGCGTGGCCGTACCTGCGGCCAGCTGCGCCTGTTCGCCAACGTGGTGCGCGCCGGCGAATGGCTCGACGTGCGTATCGATCCGGCCATGCCCGACCGCCAGCCGATGCCGCGCGCCGACCTGCGTCAGCGCCACATCGCGCTGGGGCCGGTGGCCGTGTTCGGCGCCAGCAATTTCCCGCTGGCCTTCTCCGTGGCCGGGGGCGATACCGCCTCGGCACTCGCTGCGGGTTGCCCGGTGATCGTCAAGGCCCACTCCGCCCACCCCGGCACGTCCGAGCTGGTCGGTCGCGCCGTACAGAAGGCGGTGGCCCAGTGCGGCCTGCCGGACGGCGTGTTCTCCGTGCTGTTCGGCTCCGGCCGGGAAGTCGGCGCGGCACTGGTCGCCGATTACCGCATCAAGGCGGTGGGCTTCACCGGCTCGCGCAGTGGCGGGACCGCCCTGATGAAGATCGCCCAGCAGCGCAAGGAGCCGATCCCGGTCTACGCCGAGATGAGCTCGATCAACCCGGTGTTCCCGCTGCCGGTGGCACTCAAGGCGCGTGGCGAGGCGATGGCCGAGGGCTTCGTGGCCTCGCTCAACATGGGCGCCGGACAGTTCTGCACCAACCCGGGGCTGGTGATCGCCGAGAAGAGCGAGGCGCTGGACGCCTTCGTCGCCAAGGCCGGCGAGGTGCTCAAGGGCAGCGCCTCGCAGACCATGCTCACCCCAGGCATCTATGATGCCTACCAGCAGGGCGTGGGCCGGCTCTCCGGGCACGACAAGGTGCGCGAAGTGGCGCGTGGCCAGGTGGGCGAGACGCCCAACCAGTGCCAGTCGGCGCTGTTCGTGACCTCGGCGGCCGATTTCCTCGCCGAAGAGACACTGCAGGAAGAGGTGTTCGGGTCCTCCTCGCTGGTCATCGAGTGCCGCGACACGGCGGAAGTGAAGCAGGTCGCCGAGCACCTGGAAGGCCAGCTCACCGTCACGCTGCAGATGGACGATGCCGATCTCGACGCGGCGCGGGCGCTGCTGCCGACGCTGGAGCGCAAGGCGGGTCGCGTGCTGGTCAACGGCTGGCCGACCGGGGTCGAGGTATGCCACGCCATGGTGCACGGCGGGCCGTACCCGGCGACTTCCGACAGCCGCACCACCTCGGTGGGTAGTGCAGCGATCTTCCGCTTCCTGCGTCCGGTGTGCTACCAGGCGCTGCCGGAGAGACTGCTGCCCGAGGCGCTCAAGGAGAGCAACTCACTGGGCATTACCCGATTGGTAGACGGCAAGCGCGAAGCGTAACTAAGCGAAAGAAGAGGCTTTACTCTCAGGTGATGGCTAAAGGCTGCCCTTTTTGGGGTTCATCGCACTTTGCCGGGATACGCGGTACGGATTTTAAGAAGAAGTACGCCGTGTCGCGGTATCCATAGGCCATGCGCTTGATGATCTTGATGCGGTTATTTATGCCCTCAAGCACACTGGTATTCAGCCGATCATCCGTGAGCTCAATCTGCCAGGCCAAGCTCACGCTCCAGGTCATCCAGGCTATGGGTAGTCATTTCGCCGCGGCGTACCTGCTCTAGGGCCTGCTCGGCCAGGTAAATATCCTCGAGGTCATCCAGGTGCTCGAGGATTGCCTCGCGGGCATAAAAGGTTTTAGGTGCGCCCGGTGGCTTTGGCCAAGGCCTCGAGGCGGGCCTCGATGTCGGTGGGGAGTCGTATGGCCAGCATGATGGGCCCTCCGCTAGGGTTGCTATACGTGTATAGCATACGCTTTTCCCTACTCTTCGCCATACAGTGGAGCGCTTGTAGACATGCCTCAACTGTGCCTTCCTCGGCAAGCACTACAATCCGCATGCACTACGTAGCTCAGCTGTGCGGCCAGTCGTTGGTTTCAGTATCGACTGGAATGCCTCTCAAACCGGCTTAACATTCTTTCTTAGCATTGAGAGCCGGCTCTGTCACAAAGCCAGAATCCTGGTGACAGAGCTTATCCATGCTTGCACGTCTTTTTTCACGACCCCGAATTATCTCACCGGCTGGTGAAGGGTTCCACCGCCCTCGGTCCGGTGCAGAGCTGCTCGCGACCCCACGCCGCCAGGCCATGCTCAAGCTGCTCTGGGACACAACCTCCCTGACGCGGCTCGTCTTCGACGACTACCTGCTGGCACCCATCCAGCGCTACGCCGAGCTCGTTCAGCTGCTGCCGGCCTCCGAGTCGCATCACCATGCCTATCCCGGCGGCATGCTCGACCATGCGCTCGAGATGGCCTGCTATGGGCTACGCCTCCGGCAGCGCCACCTTTTGCCACCGGGCGCTAAGCCCGAGGACCAAAGCTCGGCCGGTGAGCTGTGGAGTGTGGCCATCACCTACGGCGCCCTCATGCACGACGTCGCCAAGGTGCTGGTCGATATCGAGATCCATCTCGAAGATGGCCGTGAGTGGCGCCTATGGCATGGAACAATTCCGGGGCCCTACCGCATGCGCTACCGGGCCGGCCGGGATTACCATCTGCACAGTGCCGTTAATCCGTTGCTGGCTCAGCAGGTTCTGGGTGCCAGGGTCCTTGATTGGTTGATGAGCCAGCCCAGGCTCTTTGCACTGCTGATGTACACGATCAGCGGCCACACCGAGCGCGGCGGTATTATCGCCGAGCTGGTTCACCAGGCGGATCGTGCCAGTGTCGCCAAGGCACTGGGGGGCGATCCGGTCCAGGCGCTTGCTGCGCCGGTCGAATCCCTTCAGCGCAAGCTGGCCGAGGGCCTATGTTATCTGGTCAGGGAACAGTTCAAGTTGAACCAGAAGGGCGGAGTGGGGTGGCTCACCGGAGACGCCCTCTGGCTGGTCTCGCCGCGGGCGGTCAACGAACTCAAGGCCCACCTCTACGCGCAAGGCATCAAAAGTATCCCCGCCGACCTGAACCGCCTCTACGGCGAGCTGCAGGCCCATGGGTTAATCGAGGAAGTCAGCGAAGGCAAGGCCGTCTGGCAATGCGAGATTGTCGATGGCGACTGGCAGCAGATCTTCAGCATGATCAAGATCTCGACGACGCTGATCTGGGGCGTGGAGGACAGGCCGCCGGCGTTCCGCGGCACTCTGAGGGTGCAGGGGGCGGGCGCGGCTGACGATCGGGAAGCCGAACAGCCAGACCTGCCTCGGACACCACCTGCCCCCGAGGACTTGCCAACCCGGAGCGGAGCTAGTGAGGCGCCGCCCACCGCAGAAGCGCCGTCGCCTGCCCAGGCCGAGCCGCCCAGCGCTTCCAACCCTGAAACGCCACCCACGCCAGACGCACCCCAGTCTGATCCGGAAACGGCTCTGGACGACGAGATCCTGGCGCTATTTCCGGCCACCGAGGCCCAGGACTTATCCAGCAGCTGTGCAAGCGACAGTCAGCCTACGGAGACAAAACTTTCCGAGATTGCCGACAGGAGCTGCCTCTCAGGGTCTGCTAAAACAGAACTCTCTCAAGTGGAGGCGGCCCAACCGCCCGACGCTGCTGCGGACCTGGGCGAGCGGTTCTGGCAGTGGCTGACGACGGGGCTGGCGAATCATGCCCTGGTCATCAACGACACGAAGGCGCCGGTGCATACGGTGAACGGCACCTGGTTTCTGGTCAGCCCCGGCATCTTCAAGCGCTTCAGCAAGGAAATCCTGAACGACGAGGCGCAGTGGAAGACGGTCCAGCAGCGCTTCCAGAAGCTGGGACGCCATGTCAGAACCCGGGGACAGAATATCCACAAGGTGACCGTCCAAGGACCGAACAAGACCCGAACGCTGATGGGGTACCTGATCAAGGATCCGTACCAGGTGAGTCGCACGCTGCCGCCCGACAACTGGGTGTTGACGCTCGCGACCACCCCCGCAGAAGGGGAAGAGTCCCATGTATGATGTGTCGTTTCTGGAACTGGTGAGCCGCTACGCCGCCGACAAGCATTTGCGTCCCAAGAGCGTCAGCACTTATACCGCCGTCGTTCGCCTGTTTCGCCGTTACCTGGGCCACGAGGCCTACCCCAGCATGGTCACGCGGCCCATGGTTATCGAATGGCGCACGTCGATCATCCGCACGCCGGCGCGACCCGACGGCATTACCGAGGCGAGCTGGAATAACTACGTCCGCCACCTCAAGGCGCTCTACAACTTCGGCATCAAGCATCAGCTGATTGCCTGCTCCCACAATCCGTTCCTGGAGGTCTCGGTCAAGCAGCCGAAAGCGCCGAAGAAATCCCTGCAGCCGCTGCAGA
>NZ_JAKGAK010000021.1 GCF_023061185.1 Chromohalobacter beijerinckii | reverse complement strand
TACTGTATACCCTGCCCATTCATGTAGTGTCTGCCATTGGCCAGAGCTCAGCCAGGCTGTCATGAATGCTATAACCAATGTCCAGTGAAGTATCCTTACAATTGGGTCCCAGATCTTTAACTTTTGCGGATGTTTTTCTTTGTGCGTCACCATGTTTCTCCATTCTTGGCATGAAGACAAAACCCAATAGGGTTGGTCTGCTGCTTGAAAAGCAGCTATTGAAGGCTGCATGTTAGGAAAATATTCTGACGCTTTTCTTAAGCGATGCCGGTAGAAGAAAAATACTAATGAGGGAAAAGAGACATGTCACAAGCTAGGGGGCGTGTATCTAACTTCCTGTTATTAATCCTGGGTAAGCAATTTTAGTGCCCAAGGCAAGGGCATGATAGAAGAATGCCGTAGGCGAGAAAGGCTCGCCTTGACGAGCCTTTTGCAGTTCATGGTGTGCTCCAGACGATGGTTGCTTCGAGTCCATGTTCAGGACGGTTGCGCAGTTGGAGTGTCGCCTGCTGACGCTGAGCCAGTTCGACGACGATGGAAAGTCCCAGGCCGCTACCGGTGGTGCGTTGGTCGGAGGCGCGACGGAAACGCTCAGTCACCTTCTCGAGCAGTTCGTCGGGGATGCCGGGGCCGCTGTCGCGCACGCTCAACTGGGCGATGCCGGATGCGGTTTCGCTGAGTTCTACCTCGACATGGCTGCCTTCCGGCGTGTAGCGCAGGGCGTTATCGAGCAGGTTGCGAAACAGGATGCCGACTTCGGTCTCATCGGCATGGACGCGCAATTGTTTGAGACCTTCGAGCGTCAATTGCTGTTGGCGCTCATGGGCGAGGGGCCACAAGTCGGCCATGAGTTCGATGACGATGGGGTAGAGGTCGATCGTGGCGGTGCGGCTATCCGGTGTTCGATCCAGCCGCGCCA
Organism: Chromohalobacter beijerinckii; assembly: GCF_023061185.1. Taxonomy (GTDB): domain Bacteria; phylum Pseudomonadota; class Gammaproteobacteria; order Pseudomonadales; family Halomonadaceae; genus Chromohalobacter; species Chromohalobacter beijerinckii. The sequence goes on along the minus strand of NZ_JAKGAK010000021.1, from coordinate 50,446 downwards.
GCACCAGCAGCTGTTCGACGACGCGCTGTAAACGCTCGACGCCGGTATAAGCCTTTTGCAGGGATGCTGTCTCCCCAGCCTTGACGTTGTCCAGGTGGATGCGCAACGCGGCCAGCGGGGTGCGCAGCTCATGCGCGGCGTCCGCAGTGAACCGGCGTTCGCGTTCCAGGGTTTCACCCAGCCGGTCGATGAAGTCGTTCAGCGAGTGATGCAGTCCCTCGAGTTCGCGAGGAACGTCGAGTTCGATGTGCCGAAGATCACTGGCATGTCGCCCTTGTACCTGGTCCGAAAGACGCCGAATAGGGATCAAGCCACGGCGGATGATGCGGTTCATCAGCCACAGCATGAGCGGCAATAGGACCAGCATTGGGATGAGGTTGTTCCAGGTGATGCGCTCGACTATTTCGCGCTGAAAATTGCTGCGTTGGCCCATGCTGATCCACAGGTCGTGGCGTTCGTCGAACATGCTGAAGACGCGCCAGCGATGGCCGGCATAGTCGACCCAGCGAAAGCCTTCTTCGTTGGGGGCAGGGAAAGGTCCATCTTGTGTCCATTTTCCCTGGAGTAGGCGTAATGTTTTGTCGGACTTCCATAGGCCCAGCGCGAGTTTGCGTTCTTCCTCGTGATAGAGCTTGGCAGGCGTGGTGTCATCGCCATCGAGCGCGACGGACTGGCCATCGTGATAGAGGTGCGCCGGGTAATCGGGGATACTGAGCTGGTTGGCCAGTCGTTTGAACGCATCATCGCTGGCGTTCTCCGGTAGTTGGCCGGCGACAATGCGGCTGTGGAGGCTGAGCTGGGTGTCGAGCACTTCTTCCAGCTCGTGATCGGTGATCAAATACGAGGCGAGCACCGCCACGCCACCGGACACGACGAGTACTAGCGTCAGCGTACGGAGTAGGTAATAGCGAATGGACGTCATACTGCGCGACGATCCAGGCGATAACCGATACCACGGACGGTCATGATGAGCGACTTACCGAACTTCTTGCGCAGATGATGAACGTGGACCTCCACTGCATTCGAGGCGACTTCCTCTCCCCAGCCGTAGAGCAGGCTTTCCAGCCGGGGGCGCGAGAGCACCTTGTCGGGGTGGCGTGCCAGTTCGAGCAATAGGGCGTATTCGCGTCGCCCCAGCGCGATGGCCTGTCCTTGCCAACTGACGCTGTGACTGGCTTCGTCGATGCTCAAGGCGCCGAGTGTCAGGGTGCGTGACGCGCGGCCCTCGGCGCGCCGCGTGATGACGCGCAGGCGCGCCAGCAATTCCTGTAGATTGAAGGGCTTGAGTACATAATCGTCAGCGCCGGCATCGAGTCCACGAATGCGTTCTTCGACGGCGTCGCGTGCGGTGAGGATGAGTATTGGCAGTCCGGAAGCCTGGCGTAGATGTTTGAGCACCGCCATGCCATCCATGTCGGGCAGCCCCAGATCGAGAATCATGGCGCTGAACGCCTCGTTTTGGGCAGCTTCGATAGCATGATGACCTTCGGTGAACCAATCCACGGTATAGGCTTCGCGGGTGAGTGCGGTCTTGATGCCATCGCCCAGCAGCGGATCGTCTTCGACCAAGAGTATACGCATGGGGCCTCCTCGGTATTGGCGCCAGCGTAGCATGATGCGTAAAGCTTAAGTCTTTCTTAAGGCGGGGTGAAACTGGACGTCACCACGCAGCGCCACTGGCTTCAGCCAAGGGGCCCGCCGACAACGGTCTTCTTGAGTCCTGCGAGGATGGCATCTCCATCTTCGTGAGCGAGTTCGTCATACCAGGCATGAGTTTGCTCGGGGTCGAGGCCATGGATCATCGCCGCGCGCTTGCGTGCGCGGGAGACGATTTCGCCGACGCGCTCGACACGCGCTGCATCGTAGTGGGTCAGTGCGGTGGCAATCGCCGTCGAGGTGTCGGCGTGCTCATCGAGGGCACGCTGCATGGTCTCGGCAAGCACCCAGGCATCTTCCATGGCCTGGCAGCCGCCCTGGCCGAGATCCGGCGCCATGCCGTGCGCGGCGTCTCCAAGGAGTGCCACACGAGGTGCGATGAGGGTGTCGAGGGGCGGGATATCGTGGATTTCGAGGCGCGCCATGCGCTCGGGATCGAAGCGCTCGATCACGGCTTGTACCGGCTCGGCCCAGCCGGTGAAATGTTCGCGAAGTTCATCGCGATAGCGCTGCGGCTCGTTCGTGGTGCCGGCGGGTAAGGGCACGTCGAAGAAACAGTAGAATTCTTGTGTGTCCTGGTCATTGCCGCCGCGCCCCATGGGCATCAACGAAACGCGCTTGGCGTCGCCCACGTACTGGTCCCAATTATGCAGCGGGGCCAGATCATCATCGGCGGGTACGCGTACGTTCCAGTTGACGTAACCTACGTACTGGCGTTCCACGGCGTGCCCCGTGAGTTTGCTGCGCAGCCGTGAGTGCGTGCCGTCGGCGACTACCAACAAGTCGCCGTGGAGGCTACCGCCATCTTCGAAATGTGCCGTGATGCCGTCGTCGTCCTGGGTATAGTCGAGGCAACGCCGCCCCAACTGAATGTGCTCGGCCCCCACGGCATCGAAGAGGCTCTGCTGCAAGGCGGCGCGTGCGATGGGACAGGCGCGTTGTCCGACATCCTCGAACAGTGGCGTCAGACTGAAATCGGTCAAGGTCTGCCCATGGTGGGTGAGGTAGCGCATGCGGGTCATCTCGCCGCTTAATCGCTCGATGGTCTCGCCGAGTCCCAGACGATGCATGACCTTGACCCCGTTGGGCCACAGAGAAATGGCCGCGCCTATCGGGCGTATTTCTTGGACACGCTCGACGACGGTGACCCGGTGGCCCTGGCGTTGAAAGGCAAGCGCGGCACTCAGGCCGCCCATCCCCGCGCCGACGACGAGGACGTGCAAGGGAGAAGTGTGTTGTGCTGAGCGAGACATGGCGAACTCCTTCAATCGATTGTTATGTCTTACGTATATTGATGCGGTGTCGTGGCGTTTTCCGTCGTATCAGCGGTCTCCTTGGCATCTTCGGTGCTGCTTGGCAGCAACAGAGTGCACAGGATGGCGGTCAACCCGCCGGTGGTGATCGGTGAAGAGAAGATGCGTTCGGCGGTCTCGGGCAGCCCGGCGAGGGCTTCGGGAACGAGCTGGACGCCGAGCCCCATTCCCACCGACACGGCGATGGTCATGATCGTCTTGCGGGTCATCGCCTGGTCGCTGAGGATGCGGATGCCGGAGACGGCGATCAGTCCGAACATCAAGGTCGTCGCGGCGCCGAGTACGGGGCGTGGAATGAACTGCAGCAGAGTGCCGAGTGCAGGGATGAGCCCCAGTAGCAGCAGGATGACCGCGACGTAGCGCCCCACATGGCGGCTGGCCACCCCCGTCAACTGCACCACGCCGGTATTCTGGCTGAAGGTGGTATTGGGGAAGGTGTTGAAAAGGGCGGCGAGCAATGAGTTGACGCCATCGGCCAGCACGCCGCCGCGTATCCGGCGTTGATAGATCGGGCCACTGATGGGCTCGCCCGAGGCGCGCGACGTGCCGGTGAGGTCGCCCACGGTCTCGATGGCGGTAACCAGAAAGATGAACGCCACGGGGACGAAAGCCGTCCAGTCGAAGCCGATACCGAAGCGCAGCGGTTGCGGCAGGGCGAACCAATCGAGTGCCTCCGGGCGACCTTCGAACTGGCCGGTGATCGCGGCCACGAGACAGCCGATGACGAGCCCGAAGAAGACCGAGCCGATGCGCAGCCAGGTGTATCGGGACATCTGGCAAGCCAATACGACGACGATCACTAGTGCCGCCAGCCCGAGGTTGGCGAGGCTGCCGAAATCCTCGGCACCGAACCCGCCGGCCATGTCGGTGACCCCCACCTTGACCAGCGACAGCCCGATCAAGGTCACGACCACGCCAGTCACGGTGGGGGTAATGATACGTTTGAGGCGGTGCAGCATGCCGCCGAGGGCGATCTCGATGAAACTGCCCACGGCACAGACGCCGAGCAACGTCGCGATGACGGCTTCGTCGCTGGCGCCGCCGGCACGCGCTGTCTCGCCGGCGGCAATCAGCGCGGCCACGAACGAGAAGCTGGTACCCTGAACGCTCAGGAGTCCCGATCCGAGTGGTCCGAGGCGCTGAGATTGCACCCATGTCGCCACCCCCGAGACGAACAGTGCCATGCTGATCAGGTACGACATGTACTGACCGAGCCCCAAGGCGCTACCTACGATCAGGCTTGGCGCGATAATGCCCACGAAGCTGGCGAGTACGTGTTGTATGGCGGCGAGCAGTGAGGCCAAAGGCCCAGGGCGATCCTCGAGACGATAGAGGGGTTGATCGACTGACATGGCTTGGCTCCTTGTGCCCGGTGGTGCCGTAGGCTTTATGTATACAAAATTGCATTGCAATACTTAAGCAATAGGAGTGCCAAGTCGTTGTCATCGCTGCGCTTGCGATTGCCGGGGCGTTGACAAGGATCGGTGTCTTACGAGTGCATGGAGGTGCACTCCTGTGGTGCTTCACGGCAAGCGTCTGCATCACGCTGGTGCACGAGGCGGCCGTCGGCCCAGGTAGCGTACACGCAGCGGTCGTCACCCAGCATCATCAGCGCGAAGAGACGCTCGCCGAGGGTTTCGGCCATCTGGGTACGACGTGCCAGCAAGGGCGTGGCGGCAAAATCCAGGACGACCACGTCGGCTTCGTGCCCGGCTTGTATGCGTCCGATACGATGATCGAGGTGCAGCGCTTTGGCATTGCCAAGCGTGAGCCGATAGAACCCTTGCCAAGCGGTCAACGGCTGCCCTTGAAGGGCGCCGACTTGATAGGCGCCTTGCAGCGTGGTCAGCCCGCATAGCCCGGTGCCGGCGCCCACATCGCTGGCCAGCGAGGTGACGACACCGGCGTCACGGGTGGCGAGGCGATCGAAGAGTCCGCTGCCCAGAAACAGGTTGGATGTCGGTGAGAAGGCGATATTGGCGCCGGCATCGGCAAGACGCGCGCGCTCGTCCTCGGAGAGATGAATGCCGTGTGCGTAGGTGCTGCGCGGGCCGACCAGCCCATAACGCTCGTAGACGGCAAGATAATCACGACATTCGGGGAACAGCTCGGCGACCCAGGCGAGTTCGCCACGGTTTTCCGAGAGATGGCTTTGTAAATACAGGCTTTGATCGTTGCGCAGTACGCCACCCACGGCATCGAGCTGTTCGCGACTCGATGTCAGTGCGAAACGCGGCGTCAGCGAATACGCCAGACGATCCTTGCCGTGCCAGTCGGCAATGAGCCGTTCGCTATCGCGGACGCCGCCGGTCGCGGAGTCGGTGAGCGCCTCCGGGGCGTGGCGATCCATCAGGACCTTGCCTGCCAGCAAGCGCAGCCGGCGCTGCTGGGCGGCACTGAAGATGCTGTCTACCGAGTCGGGGTGCGAGGTGCAAAATACTTGAGCGGTAGTGGTGCCGCCACGCAGCATTTCGTCGAGGAAGCGTTCGGCGACGTCTATGGCATGGGCGCGTTCGGCGAAGCGACATTCGGCGGGAAAGGTATAGTCGTTGAGCCAATCGAGCAGCTCGCGGCCGAACGAGGCGATGATATCGAGCTGCGAATAATGCACATGGCTGTCGATGAAGCCGGGCATGATCAACTTGCCGCGGTAGTCGACGATCTCGACCTCTTCGGGCACATGCGGGGCGAGGGCCGAAAAGTCGTCGACGGCGCGAATGCGGCCACCTTCCACCCACACGGCGCCGTCTTCCCAATAGCGTAGGCTATCGGCGTCTGGGGTAGGCGCCTCGCCGGGATCGGCATCGAAGGTCAGCACGGCGCCGCGCAATAGTTGGGAATCGGTCATGAAAAAGCTCTTGTAAACAGAGAATGACGAAAACGATGTCCTGGCATCGGCCTCACAGGCGTACATTTTGGCCGGTGACGTGGCGCCAAGTGGCGGGCATCACCCCACGCTGCGGCGCGTGGGCCTCGGCCGGGGCCAGGGTCAGTAATTCGGCGGCGATGGCCAATGCGATCTCGTAGGGGCGTTTGCCGCCCGCGCCGGGAATGCCGATCGGGCAGCGTACACGCGCCAGCGCGGTCGCATCGTGTCCGGCCTCGCGCAGGGGGCGCTGGAAACTCGCCCACTTGCTTTGCGAGCCGATCAAGCCGATAGAGGGCACGCCGGCATGGCTGAGCAAGGCATCGACGAGGCGGCGGTCCTGGGCGTGGTCATGGGTCATGACGAGCGCATGGACACCGTACGGGAGCCCCTCGAGTGCCATTGCGATGGCGTTCTCATCGAGGCGGTGGCAATCGACGCGAGATGAGGGCGCAAGTGCCGCGAAAGCATCGTCGCGGCTGTCGAACCAGTGTATCCGCCATGGGAGCGGTGCCAGCAAGGGCACGAGAGCCTGTGCGACGTGGCCGGCACCGAATATGGCGATGTGCTTCTCGGCGCCCGCGAAGCACTCGAACAGTAAACTGACATGCCCGCCGCAACACTGCCCGCTGCGCCCGCCCAGGGGGAAAGCTTCTAGACGCGGCGTGGTTGTCTGCTCACCACGGGCGCTGGCAGTGAGCATCTCGCGTGCGCAAGCGATGGCCTGGTACTCGAAGTGGCCACCGCCGAGCGTGTCGTGGCAGACATCGGCAGTCACTACCATCTTGGCGCCGGGCTCGCGCGGCGTGGAGCCTTCGGCGCCAACGACGCTGATCAGCACGTGAGGCGCGGCTTCGTCTTGCAGGCGGTGCAAGGCGCTGTGCCAGGTCTCGGCGCTCATCGTGGCGTCTCCGCTGGCGTCTTCGTTTCAGGCGCTCGGCGTAAAGCCTGCGCGGCGAAGAGCACGCGCTCCGGCGTGGCCGGCGTATCCAGGGCGGGGCTCACGCGATAATCGGCGAGGCTCGATAGTGCGTCGCGGAGCGCCGACCATACCGAAATCGCCAGCATGAAGGGGGGCTCGCCCACCGCCTTCGAGCGGTACAAGCTGGCCTGTGAATTGGGGTGCCCTTCGAGCAGCGAGACGCGAAAGTCGGGCGGTGTATCGCCGATGGTGGGGATCTTGTAGGTCGCCGGTCCGTCGCTCAGCAGACGACCGGAGGCATCCCACTTGAGCTCCTCGCTGGTCAGCCAACCCATGCCTTGAATGAAGCCGCCTTCGACCTGGCCCGTGTCGATCGCTGGGTTCAGCGAGTCGCCGACGTCGTGCAGGATATCCACGCGCGTGACGCGATATTCGCCGCTCAGCGTGTCGACGACGACCTCCGAGACGGCGGCGCCATGGGCATAGTAATAGAAGGGACGGCCCTGGCCCGTGGTGCGGTCATAGTGAATCAACGGCGTGGCATAGAACCCCGTTGCCGAGAGCGACACACGCCCCAGGTAAGCGGCCTGGACAAGCTCTCCCCAAGCAATGCGGCGTTCGCTCTCGCCGCGGCCTGCCACCAACTCTCCATCCGTAAGATGCAGGTCTTCGCGATCCAACTGGTAGTGCTCGGCGGCGAACTCGCAAAGCCGCTCGCGAACCTCAATGGCGGCGTTGCGAGCCGCCATGCCGTTGAGGTCGGCGCCGCTGGAAGCCGCCGTCGGCGAGGTGTTGGGGACCTTATCGGTGCGCGTGGCGGAGATGCGCACGGCACTGTTGTCGAGTCCCAGCTCGCGGGCTACGACTTGTGCGACCTTGGTGTGCAGCCCTTGGCCCATTTCGGTGCCACCGTGATTGATCATCACGCTGCCGTCGGTATAGACGTGCAACAGCGCCCCGGCCTGATTGAGGTGCTTGGCGGTGAACGAAATGCCGAATTTCACCGGTGTCAGCGCCAGGCCCTTCTTGAGAATCGGGCTTTTGGCGTTGTAGGCGCGGATGGCATCGCGTCGTGCCCAGTAGTCGCTGTCGGTTTCGAGCCGCGAGACGACCTCATGCAGCAGCGCGGTCTGCTCGACGCGTTGTCCGTAATGGGTGACGTCGCGGCCTGGACGATAGAGGTTGCGCTTGCGAATCGTCAGTGGATCTTCACCCAGGTGCCGGGCGATATCGTCCATGGCGCGCTCGACGATCATCATGCCCTGAGGGCCGCCGAAGCCGCGAAAAGCGGTATTGGACGGATTGTGAGTCCGCGCGGGAATCCCGGTGACCCGAGCATCACCCAGCGAGTAGGCGTTGTCGGCGTGGAACATGGCGCGATCGACGATGGCTTCGGACAAATCCGGCGAGTGGCCGCAGTCGCCGATGACGGTAATATCACCTCCCGTCAGCACGCCTTGGGCGTCGAATCCCAATCGGTAGCGGTTATGAAAGGGGTGGCGTTTGCCGGTGGCGCGCATGTCATCACCGCGCGGCAGGCGCATGCGGATGGCACGCCCGGTGCGGCGGGCCAGCAGCGCGGCCAGACACGCCCATGGCGCAGCCTGGGTCTCTTTGCCGCCGAAGCCGCCGCCCATGCGTCGCACTTCGACGGTCACGGCATGAAACGACACGCCCAGCACCTCGGCAATGAGTTTCTGCACTTCACTGGGGTGCTGACTGGAGGTATGCACGGTAACGCCGTCGTCCTCGTTGGGCAGTGCCAGGCAGGCTTGCCCCTCGAGGTAGAAGTGCTCCTGCCCACCGACGAATTGCTTGGCCTCGAGCACATGCACGGCTCCGGCCAGTGCCTGTTGCCAGTCGCCGCTTTGCTGAACATGCGGCGGGCGGACCCATTCCTCGGCCTCGGCGGCGGCGACGGGATCGAGCTGCGCCGGCTGAGCGTCGATCTCGATTTTGGCAAGTGCCACGGCACGGCGTGCTGCCTTGAAATCGGTGGCGGCCACTGCGAATAGCGGCTGACCGACGTAGCGCACCTCGGCATCGGTGAGTAGCGGGTCGCCCGGAAATACGGGGCCGACGTCGGTCTTGCCGGGAATGTCGGTGACGGTGATGACATCGATGACGCCGGGGGCACGGCGAACCGCGTCGAGATTCAACTGCGTAAGCCGGCCGCGTGCGGTCGGGCTCAGCCCCACCGCGACATGAAGTGCGTCCGCCGGTGCGGGCTGATCGTCGAGATATCGCGCGCGACCGGTAACATGCAACGTGGCGCTGTCATGGGCGGGGGCATGCCGGACATCCGTCTGCGTGGCGGAGTGGTTGGGGCCTTCAGAGTCGGCCGGCGGGCGGGCGAGATCAGTGAGCGTACGCATCGAGGCAGACCTCCTGGACGGCGCCGTGATCGATTTTCAGGCGCAGGCGTTCGAGCAAGTTGGCGGCTGCGAGGCGGCGGTAAGCGGCAGAGCCACGCACGTCGTCGAGTGGCTGGAAGTCACGCTCGAGCGCTTGGCGAGCCGCATCGAATGTCGCCATATCGGCGGGGTGTCCCTCGAGGACGGCTTCGGTGGCCTGGGCGCGCCGTGGCGTGGCATCCATGCCGCCGAAAGCCAGGTGAACATCGTGCAGGCAGCCATTTTCCTCGCGCCAGGCAAAGGCCCCGAGCACCGCCGAGATGTCGTCCTCACGACGCTTGGAGAGTTTCCAGACCTCGAGATGTTGGTCACTTTCGGGGCGTGGCAAAAAGATAGCGCGGATGAATTCGCCCGGCTCGAGGGCGGTACGCTTGTAGTCGAGAAAGAAAGCATCCAACGGCAATTTTCGGGCGCCCTCGGGGCCTTCCAGTGCCAAATGGGCATCGAGCGCGAGCAATATGGGTGGCGTGTCGCCGATGGGCGAAGCATTGGCGATATTTCCGCCCAGAGTGCCGCGATTGCGGATCTGTGCGGAGCCCAGGCGCCGCAATAGCCGGGCGAACGCGGGGTAGACTTCGTCGAGCAGCGGCTCGAGGCGTGTGTAGGTGACGCTAGCACCGATCCACCAGCCGTCGGGCGTCTCGTCGATTGCCTGCAATTCGGCGACACGGCTGACGTCGATCAGGTTCTCGAAGGCTTCGAGCCGTTGAGTGGCCTCGAGCCACAGGTCGGTGGCACCGGCCACCAGGCGCGCCGTCGGATATTGGCGACGCAGCGCATGCAAGGTCGCCAATGTGTTCGGGATGGCGTAGCCGGTGGCCTCGAGCGTATTCCCCAGGGCGGCGGTATCGTTGTCAAGCTTTGGGTCATCCGCCCAGGGTGGGCGCACGTCGGGCTGATTTGCCATATGGCGTGCGGCTTTTTGGATGGGGCGGTATCCCGTGCAACGGCATAAGTTGCCACCCAGCGTTGCCTCGAGGCATGCATCGTCGAGCGCTATCGGTGATTGGCGCTGGCGTTCGTGGAGTGTGAATAGTGACATGACGATGCCGGGGGTGCAGAAGCCGCACTGACTGGCATGGCATTCGACCATGGCGGCCTGTACGGGATGCAAGGCGTCGCCGCGGGCGAGCCCCTCAACGGTGACGAGATGCCGGCCCTGTAGTTGATGGGCCGGGGTGATGCAGGCATTGGTGCTGTGATAGTGAAGACGACCGTCGCGGTCCGGCTCGCCGATAGCGACCGTGCACGCGCCGCAGTCGCCCGAGGCGCAGCCTTCCTTGGTGCCGGTTCGCTGCAAGTCGTTGCGCAAGAGTTCCAGAATGCTGGTCTCCGGCGCTAGCGATGCGTAGCGTTGCGCTTCGCCATTGAGGTAAAACTCGATCATCGGAGTGTCCGTCGAATTGTCATTGTGGTTCGAGGTGCGCACCGCGCATGTCGATATGACCATTTGGTCAACTCTGTTAAGCCTTGACCAAAATGACGCGTATGACAAGTCCCTCGTGCGCTGGTGTGTCTGGCGGTGGTGTGCACGATCAACCGTCGAGCGGTGCCATGGGGCGTTGGTCCGCGTTGCACTGGCGTCGCTCGCTGGGGCAGACTTCCCTACCGGCTGACGAAGAGTACGTCCATGACATCGATGAATTCGCCCGAGTGGGGAACGCGGGCACGCAATGAAAGCGTGATTCTCGAGGCTGCCGAGCGCGTGTTCGCGTGCCATGGTTATCGAGGCGCGAGTGTTCAGGCCATCGCCGAGGCCGCTGGGCTACCCAAGTCCAACGTGCTGTATTATGTAGGCAGTAAGCGCAAGCTGTACGTGGCGCTGCTCGAGCGTATGATGGCGCGCTGGAACGCCATGCTGGACGATATCGGCGAGGACGATGATCCTGGCGAGGTGCTGGAAGGCTTCATCCGCAGCAAGATGCGCCTGACACGCCAACATCCCCAAGGCTCTCGGTTGTTTGCTGCCGAGGTGCTTCAGGGCGCGCCTTTTTTGCAGGAATACTTACACGGTGAGCTACGCGAGTGGGTGCGCTCGCGGGCGCGTGTCTTCGAGCGCTGGTCGGCAAAGGGCTTGATGGACCCCGTCGACCCGGTATGGCTGATTTTCTTGATTTGGTCGGCCACCCAGCACTATGCGGATTTCGAGGCGCAGATACTGGGAATCACCGATCAGTCGGCGCTTGGGGAAAGCGATTACCGTGCGATCACCGATTTTTTGTGCCATGTCATTCTTAAGGGGTGTGGCGTTCGACCGCCATCCGGCGGTGATAGCGAGCCTCATTACCAAGATATCCAAGATAAGGAGACAACATGAAACTTTGGGGCATCTTGCTCCTGGTCAGCGGCGGCTTGCTCGACGATTCATCGTCGCTGCCGGCGCAGCCCCCCGATAAGCCAGGGGCGATCACGGCGCAGATTGCACGCGATCACTTGCAATGGGCGTCGGCCACCGATGAAGAGATGTATCTGGCCCAGGCGAGCGTTAGAAAGCTGCTCAAGTATCCCGCCACCGCGGTTTTTCGCGATATCCGCGCCGTCGGCCCCCGCGTCGGCGGCCCTTCCAATCGCGTGGTGTGCGGGCAAGTCAATGCACGCTGTGAACGTGGCGATTATCTGGGGTATCGCTTGTTCGTGACACGCCAAGGTGCGCAGGCCGCGATCATGTCCTCGAGTCTGCATCGTAGCGGATGGGACCCTAACGCCGTGGCAGCGGCCTTGATCGAGTGGCAGCAGATGGCTTGACGGACATTGGGATGCATGGGCCTGTGTGCATCATGATGCGTTCAGCCCTATGTAACTCAAATTCTGTTTGGAGACGCCATGAAGGAACTTCCCGGAGCACTGCTCGGTATCATGGTCGGGCTGGTCACGTGGCTGGTGGTGGGCAATGTGCTGGTGGGCGTCATTGCTGGCATCGCTGGCGGAATCGGGTGGGACCTATGGCGGAATCGATAAGGCGTCATGCATGGCTGCTTGGCGCTGGAGCTTCTTGCGCGTGCAGTCGATATGGCTTGGCAGAGATTGCCAAGCCATTTTGGAATGATCATTCCACGCTAGGGTCGTCGTCCGCGTCGCCTGTTTTGACCTCATTGTCGGACGCCTTCATTCGCTGACGCTCGGCTTCGGCATGTTCCATGCTTTGGTAAAGCCCTAGGCTCACGCCCGTGTCGCTATCGTAGACTTCATAGCGGACGTCGTCCTCGTCGGGGCCGGCGATTTTCCGTATCTCAATGGCGTCATGCAGCATGCTGGGCCTCACTGGAGTGGCGGTAACTGAACGTAGGACTCGTCATGTCAACGAGTGTTCCAAGCAATCATCACCACGATGCTAACACAACGAAAAACCGCCGCTATGGTTGACCCATAAGCGGCGGTTTTTCTTAACAATCTTGGTCGGAGCGACTGGATTCGAACCAGCGACCTCTGCAACCCCATTGCAGCGCGCTACCAAGCTGCGCCACGCTCCGTTAACGTTCTTCCGGAAGGCTTTCAAACCGGTGCCGCCCGTGGAACGCTGCGTATACTACCTTGGCTTCCGGGAAATGAAAACCCTTGATAGCGCTTTTTTTTCAACTGCTTGCCAGTGCCCGGCGATGATGAATGTCCGTCGAAGAAAGGTATAAGGCAGTGGAGTGGCATGCCATGAGCTGGAGTGTACAGTGGCATAGGTTAGACGAAAGATGTAGAATGTGGCCGTTTCATGTGGAGGTGACGCAATGCCTTTAATTGTCGGAATGAGCGTTCTGCTGGGGTGTCAATTTCTCGGCCAAATCTTGGTGCACGAGCTTCAGCTTCACGTGCCGGGCCCCGTCGTAGGGATGGTGGTACTGTTGATCGGGTTGATGATCAATGGGCGCGTTCCTGAAGGGCTGCGCACGAGTGGAGAAGGGCTGTTGCGCTACTTGACGCTGCTCTTCGTGCCCGCGGGTGTTGGCATTATGGTGCATTTCGATCTTATCAAGGCGGACTTCTGGCCCATCACCGTCACGCTCGTGGTGTCGACCGCCTTGACCTTGGCCGTCACGGCAAAAGTAATGTCTTGGTTGACGCGGTCGATGCCCAGAGATCCGCATGACGAATGGCGGGAGGAGCGTCCATGAGTATGCCCGTTCCCGCACTCGATCAATTATGGGTATATCTCTCCGCCAGCCCGTTGTTGCACTTGCTGGTAACGTTTGTGGCCTTCATGGGGGCGAGTTACTTCAATCGGCTCTTGGGGGGCACGCCTCTCTTGCACCCGGTCGTGCTCACCGTCGCGCTAATCATTGGCTTTCTGACGCTGACGGACACCGATTATGCGACGTATTTCGAGGGCGCCCAGTTCATCCATTTCCTCTTGGGGCCCGCCACCGTTGCCTTGGCGATCCCACTATATGACTACCGGGAGCGTGTCTGGCGTATGCTGGTGCCGATATTGCTCAGCTGCGTCGCGGGGATCGTGACGTCGGTGACCTCTGCAGTGGGGGTCGCGATGCTCATGGGGGCCAGTCGCGAAACCGTGCTGACCCTGGCGCCCAAGTCGGTGACATCTCCCATCGCGATGGGGATCGCAGAGAAGCTGGGCGGCATTCCGTCACTGGCGGCGGGTCTGGTGCTGATCACAGGGTCCATCGGATGTGCTTTGGGACCTGTCATCTTTCGCTTAGTCAGGGTGCGCGACCCCAGTGTTCAAGGCTTTACCATGGGGGTAGCGGCGCATGGCTTCGGGACGGCCTATTCCTTTTCTTCGATTGGCGCGGTGGCGGGTGCCTTTGCGGGACTGGCGATGGGCCTTACAGGGCTGCTGACGGCTTTCATTCTGCCGCCTCTGGTACATCTTTTCGGGCTTTAAGCATTTTTATACCGTTATCTAAATTATGCCTGAATAAATAGAATCGGGCGGTTCAGTCCATGTAAAACGCGGGCACGCCAACAAGGCGTGTCCGCGTTTTTGATCGATTACACAGCTTAGATGTTCATGCCCATAAAAGGCGAAGCAGGGATACGGTGATCAGCGTGATCAGTAGAGTGCCGACGATGTTGAGCAACAGTCCGGCACGTATCATCGATTGAATCTTCATGTGCCCCGTCGCGAACACGATAGCATTGGGTGGGGTCGCGACCGGCATCATGAAAGCACAACTGGCGGCAATGGCGGCAGGGACCGTGATCAGCAGCGGGTCCATGTCCAATGAGATGGCGAGTGCACCTAGAAGCGGCAGGAAGGCCGCTGCCGTGGCCGTATTCGAGGTGACTTCAGTCAGGAAGATGATGACCAGCACGATGGTGCCCACCAGCATCAACAACGGGAATACGCTGAAGATCGAAAGCTGTTGAGCGATCCATTCGGCCAGGCCGGAGCTCTTGATCATTCCTGCCAACGCCAGCCCGCCACCGAAGAGCAGCAGCACACCCCAAGGAAGCTCTTTGGCGCTATCCCAGTCGAGCAGTGCGCCACGTGTCTTATCTCCACTGGGGACGAGAAACAGCCCAATACCGGCAGTCAGGGCAATGGTGGTATCCGATAGCCAGTCGAGCCCAACCTGATTCAAGAGAGGGCGCAGCATCCAGGTGGCGGCAGCGATGAGAAAGATCAGGCCGACCCGGCGCTCGGCGGAGGTCATTGGGCCGAGTGATTCGAGTTCACGGCGAATCATCTCTCCGCCATCGTCGCTTTGTTGCAAATCGAACCCTTTGTAAGTCAACCACCACCATGTCACGGCCATCATCACGATGCTGACTGGCAAGCCGATGGTCATCCATTGGGCGAAGCCGATATCGATACCTTCGCCGGAGAGATATCCCGCGAGCAAAGCATTGGGCGGGGTGCCGATGAGCGTGGCGACCCCGCCTATGCTGGCGGAATAAGCAATGGCAAGCAGCAGGGCGGTGGCGTAGCGCGAGACTTCACGCGAGTCACCATCGCCCAACAAGCTGACGACGGACATGCCAATGGGCAGCATCATGATACTGGTGGCCGTGTTGGAGACCCACATGCTGATGAAGCCTGTGGCGATCATGAAACCCGCGATTTGCTGGCGCGGTTTCTGGCCGACGATGCTGAGAACCTTCAAGGCGATGCGTCTATGCAGGTTCCAGCGCTGCATCGCGATGCCTAGTAAGAAGCCCCCGAGAAAGAGATAGATGATAGGGTCGGCGTAACTGGCTGCTACGGCATCGAGTTCGTCGATGCCCAGTACAGGGGCCAGCACCATGGGCAGCAATGAGGTCGCGGGGATGGGGATGGCCTCGGTGGCCCACCAGGTAGCCATCAGCAATGCAAAGCCGACACATGCCCATGCCGGTGACGACATACCGGCCGGCGCAGGTATGACCAGGCATAGGATGATCCATAGCGGCCCTAGCCATAGGCCGATTTGCGAAGCACTGAGGCCGCGCTTATCGTGCGTTTCTTCGCTCATGAATTGCCTCCTTGCGAGCGGCGAATGATTAATGGGCTTACGATTCCCGCCATGCTACTAAGGTATTAACCCTCGGTGGCTTAGCCATTGGTCTAAGCACGTTTGTGCGGCCTTGCCTACATGGCTTGTTGCAACGTGGCAAGCTCGGTAATGTCCGCGCTCGTTGCCGATTAACTAAACGTATTTGATTGAGGTGCGAGCATGTCCGTAGCGGTGGGCTGGAGTTTGGTGGTGTTGGCGGTGCTGGTCGTCGCTGGTTTGGTGGGATATGCATGGCGATTATGGCGAGAAGTGCAGCGCCGTGAGGCGGCACAGCGTGAGGAAATAGCGCGGGCTCACCGTAATTGTCTCGAGAGCCTCGAGGCGATCGCGACGGCTATGCAGGGGGATCAAGTGGACCTGGTGGAGGGGGCGCTCCGCTGTAAGGTGCTGCTTGATATCATCGATCCCGCGTTGCTCGAGCGCGAGGATTTCAAGGTCTTTGCCGAGATTTATCGGCGCACGGAGCATCTGCACACGCATTCTTCGCGCCAGGATTTGTCGGCCAAGCAACGCTTTGCGGAGGATCGCGAGCGTATCGCGCTGCAAGAAGAGCGCTATGCGGGGCTCCACGAGGCGGCGCGGCAGGTTCTGGTGTTCAAACGCGAATGGCCGACAGGCGCACAGTGAACCATGACGTAGGAGAAGGGCATGGAAGATCGGTTTATGTCGCTTGATCCGACTGAAATTCGCCACCGTTTGCATGCTGAGCCAGAGTTGTCGGGACAAGAGGTCGCGACAGCGCGGCGCATCGCCGAATGGCTTGAGGAAGCGGGAGCGACACGTATCGTGACAAGCTTGGGAGGGCATGGCGTAGCGGGGATTTTCGCCGCCGAGTGCCCCGGGCCGCGGGTGATGTTTCGTGCCGAGCTCGATGCGCTTCCCATTGGCGAGACTGCGGAGGTGGCATGGCGGTCGAAGTGCGAGCATGTGGCACACAGTTGCGGCCATGATGGCCATATGGCGACATTGCTTGGGCTTGCGCAACGTTTGTCGAAAAATCCACCAGCGTATGGCGAAACGGTGCTGCTGTTTCAGCCCTCCGAGGAGACGGGCCGAGGCGCTCGGGGTGTCGTCGAGTCGTCACGTTTTGAGGAAATCGCTCCCGATCATATTTTCGCACTGCATAACTTGCCAGGTGAGCCGTTAGGTGAGGTCTCAGTAAGGTCAGGGGCGTTCACGTGCGCCTCGCGAGGGTTGATCGTGCGTCTCAATGGGGTGTGCACGCATGCGGCCCATCCCGAGCAGGGCCGTAATCCGGCCTTGGCAATGTGCCGGATTCTGCAGGGATTGAAGCGTCTGCCGCAGCAATTGCCAGACGATCAAGGGCTGGTCATGGTGACGCTGATTCATGCGCGTCTGGGGGAAGTGGCCTTTGGCACGTCGCCGGGGCAGGCCGAGGTGATGGCCACCTTGCGTACCGAAGACGACGCGATGATGCGTGCCCTGGCGGAAGCGGCAGTATCGCTGGCCCGGGTCGAGGCCGAAGAGGACGATCTAGGAATCGAAATCGATTGGTGCGATGTCTTTCAGGCGACTCACAATCATCCACGCGCCGTCGAGGCGATACGTGAGGAAGTAGAGGCCTTGGCGTTACCGCTGCGTGAGTTGTCTGCGGCGCATCGCTGGTCGGAAGACTTTGGATGGCTTGCCGCGCAAGGCGAGGGGGCGTTATTGACCTTGGGTAGTGGCGAGCAATGCCATCCTTTGCATCATCCCAGCTACGATTTTCCGGACGCCATGCTGACTCCAGGCATCGACTTGTTCGAACGCTTGGTTAGACGCTACCAGGGGAGCGCGTGATAGTTGTACAAAAATGAGACATCAGGGGGGCATTCGTTCATTTGGGTTTGCATCAATTCCGATAATGCATAATGATGAAGGGGAACTCATCGGTAGAAGCGCTGGTGAAGGGTAAAGCACTGGCTAAACGAAAGGCTTTGTGCTTTCTTTTTTGATGAGGGAAGGGTGAAAAGTCTTTCTCCCACCGGGAACCGCTTCTATACTCGGACCCCGCTGGGTAACGTCCCGTTACGACTAGCGCTGTGTTAAGAAGGAGTCTTACATATGAAAAAATCTACGACTGGCTTGCTGCTCGGTTCCGCGATGATGGTCGGCCTTTCAGGCTGTGCTACTTCGGGTTCTCAGTCCATGTCCCATTCCGATGATCAAGCATGGTACAAGTCACCCTTTGTCTGTGGTTTGGCTGGTGGCTTGATCGGTGGTGGCATTGGCTATGCATCGAGCAGTGACTCGGACGAAGATACCGGTGCTGCCCTTGGTGGCGTCGGCGGTGCGACAGCAGGGGCTTTGCTATGCGCTGATTATTCCGACAAGGTAGTGGACAGTGACGGTGATGGCGTTCCCGATGACCGTGATCAGTGCCCCAACACGCCGGCTGGCGTTGCGGTAGACGCCCAAGGTTGCCCGCTTGATAGTGATGGGGATGGCGTTCCGGACTATAAAGACGAATGCCCGGGAACACCGGCTGGTGTCGACGTCAACGCTCAGGGCTGCCCGCTTGATAGCGACGGTGATGGCGTCCCGGATTATCAGGATCAGTGCCCCAACACACCGGCAGGCGAAGAAGTCAATGCGCTAGGCTGCCCGGCAGATTTGGTGCTGCATGATGTGAACTTCGAGTTCGACTCCGCCACGCTCACCAGCGATGCGGAAAACATTCTCGATGGCGTTGCCGAGAAACTGGCTGCCAACGAGAGTGTGAATGTCCGCCTGGAAGGGTATACCGATTCCATCGGTAGCGCTTCCTATAACAAGGATCTTTCTCAGCGTCGTGCCGACTCTGTGAAGGAGTACTTGGTTTCCAAGGGCGTGGATGGCGACAACATCACGACCATGGGTTATGGCGAGCAGGATCCGATCGCCACCAACGAGACGGCTGAAGGCCGTGCTGAAAACCGTCGCGTTGAGATGGGCGAGCAAGAATAACGATTGCTCAGTTCATGATCGAAGAAAGGGGCGCCTTCGGGCGCCTCTTTTTATTTGTGCCACTGGCACGACTAGACGGCATTCCGCGGGCTTGCTAGTGTGCGCAATTCATCGTTTCATGCGTTTGTGCTGCCTTCCAGTCTCAGTCGTGGGGTTGCAAGCGTATGACACGCAAGGGAAAGGAAGTAGGCCGATAGCTTTCCCTCATTGCTTTTCATCTTCATCGTTTCATGTGGTCCCTGGTATGGGCCACCACTGAATATAAGGGATTTTGCATGCCCATCGTGACCCTGCCTGATGGCAGTCAGAAAACTTTCGATTCACCCTTGACCGTCATGCAGCTTGCCGAATCTATCGGCACGGGGCTTGCCAAGGCCTGTGTGGCGGGAAAGATAGATGGCGTTGCCGTCGATGCGGCCGATCTAATCGAGCGTGACGCCGAGGTCAGCATCCTGACGGCGAGCGATCATGAAGGGGTGGAGATTATCCGCCATTCCTGCGCCCACCTCCTGGGGCACGCCGTCAAGCAGCTTTATCCCGACGCTAAAATGGCGATTGGGCCGGTCGTGGACGATGGGTTTTATTACGATATCGATTTCGGCCAGTCAATCTCGCCGGACGACCTCGACGCGCTGGAAAAACGTATGAAGGTGCTTATCGAGCGTGAATACGATGTCGTTCGTGAGTACGTGTCGAAAGAGCAGGCTCTGGCGACTTTCGCTGAACGCGCTGAGCCGTACAAGCAAGAAATCGTCGAAGGCATCGCCGATGGTGAGACCGTTCGTCTCTATCATCATGAAGAATACATCGATATGTGCCGTGGGCCGCATGTCCCGAATACGCGGCACCTGAAAGCTTTCAAACTTACTAAACTGGCGGGCGCCTATTGGCGGGGGGATGCCACCAAGCCAATGCTGACGCGCATATACGGGACGGCGTGGCCGGACAAGAAGGCCTTGAAGACTTACCTCCAGCGCTTGGAGGAAGCCGAGAAGCGCGATCACCGTAAGCTGGCCCGCAAGCTCGATTTCTTTCACATGCAAGAAGAAGCGCCGGGCATGGTATTCTGGCACCCGCGAGGCTGGACGCTCTGGCAGACTGTCGAACAATACATGCGCAAGGTCTACCAGGACAGTGGGTATCAGGAAATCCGGTGTCCGCAGATCATGGATGTTTCGCTGTGGCAGAAGTCCGGCCACTGGGATAATTACGCCGACAACATGTTCTTCACCGAATCGGAAAAGCGCGAGTATGCGCTCAAGCCGATGAACTGCCCTGGGCATGTGCAAGTCTTCAATTCCGGCCTGCGCAGCTATCGCGAGCTTCCGGTGCGTTATGGCGAGTTCGGTGGCTGCCATCGCAACGAGCCTTCAGGCGCCTTGCATGGCATCATGCGTGTCCGCGCTTTTACCCAGGACGATGGCCATGTGTTCTGCACCGAAGCGCAAGTCGAGTCTGAAGTGACGGCCTTTCATCGCCAGGCTTTGGAAGTCTATCGTGATTTTGGCTTCGATGAGATCGCCGTCAAAATTGCGTTACGTCCCGAGAAGCGTCTGGGAAGCGACGAGAATTGGGATCGAGCGGAAGAGGCGTTGCGTACCGCTTTGGGTCGCTGTGACGTGCAGTGGGAAGAACTTCCCGGTGAAGGGGCTTTCTACGGGCCTAAAATCGAATATCATATGCGTGATTGCCTGGGGCGTGAGTGGCAGGTGGGCACGATGCAGGTCGATTTCATGATGCCGACCCGCCTGGGGGCACAGTATGTGGCCGAAGACGGGTCTCGTCAGGCGCCGGTCATGCTGCATCGCGCCATCGTGGGGTCAATGGAACGTTTCATTGGCATTCTCATCGAACACTATGCGGGGGCTATGCCGTTGTGGCTGTCACCTCTGCAAACAGTGGTCCTGAATATCACGGATGCCCAGCGCGATCACGCCGAGTCGGTATCGCTGCGTTTGCAGAAACTCGGTCTGCGTGTCAAGACAGACTTGAGGAATGAGAAGATCGGCTTTAAAATTCGCGAACATACGTTGCAGAAGGTCCCCTATCTCCTTGTGGTTGGAGATAAGGAAGTCGAGGCCGACTCGGTAGCTGTGCGTACGCGCGGCGGCGAAGACCTAGGCAGCATGACGGTGGACGCTTTCATCGACAAGGTGCAGGCCGAGCGGTAATAGCGACATCTTCCAAGGCAAAAGTGGAGACGGAACCATCAAGAGAAGCAACCCAAGAGGGCGCCCACAGGAAAAGCGCCCACCAATGAACGAGCGGATTACCGAAGATCAAGTTCGCTTGATCGCCAGCGACGGTGAACAGCTTGGTATCGTGTCGACCAGCGATGCCTTGGAGCGTGCCGAAGCTGAGGGTATGGACCTCGTACAGATTTCTAATGCCGACCCGATCGTTTGTAAGATCATGGATTACGGCAAATTCATCTTCGAGCAGAAAAAGCAAAAAGCTGCTCAGAAGAAGAAAACCAAGCAGATCCAGGTCAAGGAAGTCAAATTCCGGCCCGGTACTGACGAGGGCGATTATCAGGTGAAGTTGAAAAACCTGATTCGTTTCCTCGAAGCGGGCGACAAGGGTAAGGTCACGCTACGTTTTCGAGGCCGTGAGATGGCGCACCAGGACATCGGCCGCAAGCTGATGGAACGGATCGCGGCTGACCTCGAAGACATGGCATCTGTCGAGTCTTTCCCTAAGATGGAAGGCCGTCAAATGATCATGATCTTGGCGCCCAAAAAGAAGTGATCCGTTGGCGGTTGAACGGGCAGTCGGCACCGCCGACTGCCGGCCCCGGGTTTTCTGAAGAAACCGAGTGGAGTTTTCCCTCATGCCTAAAATCAAGAGTAACAGTGGCGCTGCGAAGCGCTTCAAGAAGACTGCCCATGGCTTCAAGCACAAGCAGTCTTTCCGCAGTCACATCCTGACCAAGAAGTCGACCAAGCGTAAGCGTCAGCTGCGCGGCATGAAGCAGATTCATGATGCCGACAAGCACCTGGTTCAACGCATGCTGCCGAACCTCTAAGTACTTGTATTCAAAAGTACAGGTTGTCGATTTTAAAAGTCAGGAGTAAGCCATGACTCGTGTTAAGCGTGGTGTCGTCGCTCGTCGTCGGCACAAGAAGATTCTGAAGCAGGCCAAAGGCTATTACGGCGCGCGCTCTCGCGTATTCCGCGTTGCCAAACAGGCGGTCATCAAGGCAGGTCAGTACGCCTATCGTGACCGTCGTCAGCGCAAGCGTCAGTTCCGTGCGCTATGGATCGCGCGTATCAACGCGGCATCTCGTGCTAACGGTCTGTCCTATAGCCGCTTCATTGCCGGTCTGAAGAAGTCCGGCATCGAGATCGACCGCAAGGTACTGGCCGATCTCGCTGTCCATGAAAAGTCTGCCTTTGCCGCGATCGTCGACAAGGCCAAGGCTGCTCAGTAATGGCCGGATGAGATATTCTTATGAGTGTCTCATCATGCGCATGAAGCCGCAGGGGGAGAGCAGCCGCTCTTCCCCTGTTTTTTTGTCTGGGCCATCCCCTTATATGCGATGGTCTATCATGGGCACTTAGCATCGGAGCTAGACGGATGGACCACCTCCCACAACTGGTCGCCGAGGCTCGCGCCGCCATCGAGGGCGCGCAGGATGTCCAGGCGCTCGACGAGGTTCGAGTGCATTTTCTGGGCAAGAAGGGTGAGATTACCGCGCTTCTCAAAGGTCTTGGTCAACTGCCGCCAGAGGAGCGCCCTAAAGCGGGTGAGCGGATCAACGAGGCCAAGCAGATATTATCGGATGAGCTTGAGTCGCGTAAGCAAATGCTTAAGGATGCCGAGCTCGATGCGCGTTTGGCACGAGAGCGCATCGACGTGACTCTACCTGGCCGTGGCGAGACGACGGGCGGCTTGCACCCGGTTACGCGTACGCTTGAGCGTATCGAATCGTTATTCGCGCATATTGGGTTCGATGTGGCCGTGGGCCCCGAAATCGAAGACGATTATCATAATTTCGAAGCGCTCAATATTCCTGCGCATCACCCGGCGCGGGGCATGGCCGACACCTTCTATTTCGATGCTTCGCGATTGTTGCGCACGCACACGTCACCGGTTCAGGTGCGTACCATGAAGGAGCAAGCGCCGCCGATCCGCATCGTCTGCCCGGGGCGCGTGTATCGTAGCGACTCCGATCTCACGCATACGCCGATGTTCCACCAGGTGGAAGGTTTGTTGGTCGATGAAGGCGTCAGCTTTGCTGATCTCAAGGGCACTATCGAAGACTTCCTCAAGGCTTTCTTCGAGCGTGAGACGCTTTCTGTCCGCTTTCGACCATCCTATTTCCCATTCACCGAGCCCTCCGCCGAAGTCGATATTCAGTGCGTGATGTGTGGTGGTGAAGGCTGTCGCGTCTGTTCCCATAGCGGCTGGCTGGAAGTCATGGGCTGCGGCATGGTTCATCCCGAAGTCTTTCGGCATTCAGGGATCGATGCCGAGCGTTATACGGGGTTCGCCTTCGGTATGGGGGCCGAGCGATTGACCATGTTGCGGTATGGCGTCAATGACCTGCGGCTATTTTTCGAGAACGACTTGCGCTTCTTGCGCCAGTTCGGCTGATCTGCGACTAGGACACAGGAAGAAACATGAGATTTTCCGAAACATGGTTGCGCGATTGGGTGTCGCCCGAACTCACGACGCAGGCGCTTGCAGACCGGATTACGATGGCCGGGCTAGAAGTCGATGCCATCGAGGCAGTAGCGGGCGACTTCGAAGGTGTCGTCGTCGCCGAGGTGGTCGCTAAAGAGCCTCATCCCAGTGCCGACAAGCTCAATGTCTGCCAGGTCAATGATGGTGGCGATGAACCGGTACAAGTCGTGTGTGGCGCTCCCAACGTGGCGGTCGGGCAGAAGGTGCCTTTCGCTCGGGTGAATGCAACGCTTCCCGGCGATTTCAAGATCAAGAAAGCCAAGCTGCGTGGTGTGGAATCGCGAGGCATGATTTGCTCGGCCTCTGAGCTCGAATTGGAAGAAGGTACCTCGGCGGGCATTTTGGTGTTGTCCGGCGAGGCGCCCATTGGCGTGTCCCTGCGCGACTGGCTGGCGCTGGACGATCATGCCATCGAGGTGGATCTGACGCCTAACCGTGGCGATTGCTTGAGTCTCAAGGGCATAGCGCGTGAAGTGGGTGTGTTGAGCCGTCTACCGATAACGGTGCCGGATGCCAACATGGTCCCGGCGGTGCATCAAGCGTCGTTTCCGGTACGTGTCGAGTCGCCAGCGAAATGTCCGCGTTATGCAGGGCGCATCATCCGTGGCGTCGATGTCTCGGTGAGCACACCGCTATGGATGTCTGAGCGCCTGCGTCGCAGCGGTGTTCGCACGATCGACCCGATCGTCGATGTCACCAATTACGTGATGCTGGAATTCGGGCAGCCGATGCATGCCTTCGACTTGGCAAACTTGAATGACGCCATCGTGGTCCGCGAAGCGCAAGATGGGGAACGCTTGACGTTGCTCGATGGCCAGGAAATTGCCTTGCGCGAGGGCACTCTGGTGATCGCCGACGAAAAGCAACCGTTGGCGATTGCCGGGGTAATGGGTGGTGAGTCTTCCGGCGTCAATGCCTCGACGCAGGATATTTTCCTGGAGTCGGCGTTCTTTTCGCCACTGGCGGTGGCGGGACAGGCGCGTTCTTATGGCCTGCATACCGATGCGTCACACCGTTTCGAGCGCGGCGTCGACCCGCAATTGGCGCAAGTCGCCATCGAGCGGGCCACGCAGCTACTGTTGAGCATCGTCGGGGGAGAGCCGGGCCCCGTGACCGACGTCATGAGCCCCGATCATTTGCCGCTGGGGCATGAAGTGGTCTTGCGTCGCGAGCGTCTCGATCAGTGCTTGGCCCTGGTCATGGCCGGTGACGATGTCGTTGACATCCTGTCGCGCCTTGGTATGCGCGTCGACGCCATCGACTCAGGTTGGCGGGTGGCGGTGCCTAGCTGGCGTTTCGATATCGCGCTGGAGGAAGATCTCATCGAGGAGCTGGCGCGTATTCATGGATATGACCGGGTCCCTGTGCGACGCCCTTCCGCACGTCTGAAATTAAGTGCCTCCAACGAATCGAGCCAGCCGCTGGCGCGTCTGCGTCGACACTTGGTGGCACGCGGTTATCAGGAAGCGATTACCTATAGCTTCGTCGCGCCCGAGCTGCAAGAGGCGTTGACCCCGGGGGCGGTGGCGCCTTATCTGGCCAACCCTATTTCGTCCGATATGTCGGTCATGCGGGCGAGCTTGCTACCTGGGCTGGTCAAGGCGTTGAGTCACAACCTCAACCGTCAGCAAGCACGTATCCGGCTGTTTGAAACTGGGCTCGTGTTCCGTGGTGAGCTGGATGATCTCGAGCAGGTTGCGATGCTCGGGGGCATCGTGTGTGGGCCGCGACAACCAGAAGGGTGGTCTTCTTCTCGCGAGGGCGTCGACTTCTTCGATCTCAAGGGGGATCTGGAAAGTCTGATGGCGTTGACTCAGCAGCCTGATGCATGGCGTTTCGATGCCGGCGAGCATCCGGGGCTTCATCCCGGTCAGACGGCTCGGATTCTGTGTAACGATCGCCATGTGGGCTGGGTCGGTGCCTTACATCCCGGGGTGCGTGCTAGTTTGGGTATCAAGACCAATGCCTTTGTATTCGAACTGGAGTTGGAGGCGCTGACTCAGGGGAACCTACCGACCTTCGCTCCCTTGTCACGGCATCCGGATGTGCGTCGCGATCTGGCGTTGGTCGTGAGTGACGATGTGCCGGTCATGGCCTTGATGGATGCCATGCGCGAGCAGGCCGGGGAATGGCTGGTCGACATGCGACTTTTCGACGTTTACCAAGGCGAGGGAATCGAAAAAGGCCACAAGAGTCTTGCCTTGGGCTTGACCTGGCAGCATCCTTCGCGCACGCTGAATGACGATGAAATCAATCAGTTAGTCGATGCCATCGTCGGCGAGGCGAAAATGCGCTTCGCGGCGGTCTTGAGGAGTTAATCCCATTAGCCGTTACGAGGATGAGAGCATGGGGGCGCTGACCAAAGCGGATTTGGCCGAACATCTACATGCTGAGCTGGGTTTTTCCAAGCGCGAAGCAAAGTCGATGGTCGAAGCCTTCTTCGAAGAAATTCGCAGCTGCCTACGCGAAAACGAGCAGGTTAAACTGTCCGGGTTCGGAAACTTCGATTTGCGCGACAAGCGCGAACGTCCGGGACGTAATCCCAAGACCGGCGAAGAAATCCCGATTTCGGCGCGTCGCGTGGTGACGTTCCGCCCTGGACAGAAGCTCAAGGCGCGGGTTGAAGATTTCGACGACGCAGACGTCATTCACTGACGCTGCAGTGTCCGCCCATGCGATAACACAACCTCGGGTGATCTCGGGTGCTTACGAGCGCCCGGGATTGTGTCGTTCATCTTCATTTCCAGACGCTAACGACGTGTCATGCATGTGCTAACATGGCGCGCACACTTTACCGTTAAATCGACGACTGAACTGCATGCCAAGCATCAAAATCTTCGTAGGTACCATGTACGGTGGTGCCCTAGACGTTGCCGAGCAGGTGGCGCCGCTTTTCGAGCAAGTAGGCTATGAGGTGTCGATCATAGAACAGCCTACTCTCGACGACCTCGATCCTTTACCCGATCTCGCCTTATTCTGCGTTTCCACGACCGGTAGTGGTGATTTTCCCGGCAACTTCGTGCCCTTTGCGCGTGATCTCCGTGAATCGCCACCTGCGCTAAACCAGTGTCGCTATGGATTGATTGCCCTGGGAGATAGTTCCTATGGCGAGACGTTCTGTGGTGCAGGGCGGGCGCTGGATGCCTTGCTGGAGGATCTTGGTGCCCAACGCTTGGGCGAGCGTTTGGAAATCGACGCCATGGAGACTTTCATGGCCGATGATGCCGCCATTCCATGGGTCGAATCATGGATCGACGAGCAAGGGCTGCAGGCCACGTGACGAGTGACACTACGACATGAGTGACACTACGACGTCACCCTCCGCTGCACGCTTGAGCGTCATGATCGGGCTTCTTCTCGTGACGCTGTGCTCTTGGCCGCGCTATCAACTAGGGGGCTATGACACCCACAGTGGTTTGTTGGTCATGGTCGCCTTAGGGTTGGTTGTCATCATCATCGCCTACTGGCGACGCATGACCGAAAAGCAGCGACATCTGCTCCCGACACGGCTCAAGTGGTTGGCCATGTCATTCGTGGTCGGAGGGATGGTGATGGCCACTTGGCATTACGGCCTGGCAAGCGCCCGGGCTGAGTGGGCGACCGTGCTGTCGCATGGTGCTACAGCAGGCTTGCTACTTCATGCTATTTCGACAGGCTGGCGGGCTCGGCGGTGAGTCTTCTCTGCGCGCCGTGCCGAATCTTGAGCCGCGCTCGGTTTGAACGCAAAACCCCCGGTCCTGTGGATCGGGGGTTTTCGTCTTACGCTCTATCTCCTTATCAGGATTTTTCGCGAATCATCTCTTCGCGCGCCAAGCGTGCTTGTTCCTCGGGATAGGTGGGGAAGTCCACGTAGCCGCGCGCATCACCACCATAGAACGTGTTGGCATCGAAGTCCGCCAAAGGCCAGCCGTTTTGCATCCGCTCGACCAGGTCGGGGTTCGATGTGAAATAACGACCGAACACCGGAAGGTCGATGGTGCCTTCGTTCACTAGTTTTTCAGCTTCTGCCTGATCGAGGTTGCCGGCGAGCAGCAGGTTGCCCTGATAGACGTCACGGAACTGGCGCAGATAATCGCGCGGCATCGGGGGCATGCCTTGCCCGCCCTGGTCGTGCAGGTGCACATAAGCAAGGCCGCGTTTATTGAATTCGCGTGCGAGGTGGAGATAGGTCTCGCCGTTATCGTCGTATTCCGGCATGTCGAACAGCGTGCCGAACGGTGACAGGCGAACCCCAACGCGCCGCGCGCCAATCATCTTGCTGACTTCATCGACGACCTCAAGCAACAGACGGCAGCGATTCTCACGCGACCCACCGTATTCGTCGTTACGGTCGTTGACGCCGGGGTTGAGGAATTGCTCGAAGAGATAGCCGTTGGCACCGTGAATTTCGACGCCATCGAAGCCTACATCGCGGGAATTGACTGCAGCTTGGGCGAAGTCACGCACGACATCGTGTACTTCGTGCGTCTCGAGACGGCGCGGTTGGCTTGCTTTGAGCATATCTGGCTGGCCGTCGTCGTTATAGCCAAAGGCCATGCCGCCTTGCTTGTCGCTGGGGCCGACAGGTGACGCGCCGGCAACTTGCACTGTGGTATGGGAAACGCGCCCCACGTGCCAGATCTGGGCGAAGAAGATACCGTCGCGCTCGTGCACGGCGCGCGTGGCCTTGGCCCAACCGGCAAGTTGGTCGGGGCCAAAAATGCCGGGATTGTAGAGATAGCCTTGGCCTTGCCGCGAAATGGGCGTGCCTTCGGAGATGATCAGCCCGGCGCTGGCACGCTGGCGATAATAGAGGGCACCCATCTCGGTTGGGATGTCCTCCGGTGCACGTGAACGCGTCATGGGCGCCATCACGATGCGGTTGTTCAAGCGCGTACCATTGAGATCGAAGGATTCGAAGAGTGAAGCCATGCGATGCTCTCCTTGCAGGCAGGCGGTGGATGGAAACGAAGACGCGAGCCACAGGATGGGCTCGCGTACGTCTAAGAGTCTAGAATATTGTTAGCATTTTAACAATTGCATGAGGTGATCAAGTTGATAAGCAAAGGTTATCTAGCTCCGATCGTTACCCTCGCATGCTAGGCGTTGTCTTCAGTCGGCTCTCAGCCTAGCGTATAACAGGGCACGTATTCGCTCCCTGGCAGTTTCATGCGCTCCTGGGCCACGAACGAGGTCAAGAGCGCGTCGAGATGTGCCATCAAATCCGGTTCGGCATGCAAATGGAAAGGGCCGCGCTCCTCGATGGCGCGAATACCTTCTTCCTTGACGTTGCCGGCGACGATGCCCGAAAACGCCCGCCGCAGGTTGGCCGCGAGTTCATGGACGGGCTGCTCGCGATGCAGGGCAAGCTCGACCATGCTTTCGTGGGTAGGTTCGAAAGGCAATTGAAAGCCGGCATCGACGTTGAGGCGCCAGTTGAAATAGAAAGCGTCGTTCTGACTACGCCGAAACGCGCCCACGTCATCTACGCCTCGGCGCATGGCACGACCGACCTCGGCGGGGTTGTCAATGATGATCTGATAGCGTTCACGGGCCTTTTCCCCAAGTGTGAAGGCCAGGAACTCGTCGATGCGCTTGAAGTAGTCGGCGCTGTCGCGGGGGCCGGTAAAAACGATCGGGAAGGGAACATCGGCGTTGTCTGGGTGTAGCAGAATGCCCAGCAAATAGAGGATTTCCTCGGCGGTCCCCACGCCGCCAGGGAAGATCACAATGCCATGACCGGCCCGCACGAAGGCCTCGAGGCGCTTCTCGATGTCGGGCATGATCACCAGTTCATTGACGATGGGATTGGGCGATTCGGCGGCAATGATGCCGGGTTCGGAAATACCCAAGTAACGACCATTGTGGCGACGCTGCTTGGCATGCGCGACGTTGGCGCCTTTCATGGGGCCTTTCATGGCGCCGGGGCCGCATCCCGTGCAGATGTCGAGATCGCGGAGACCCAGGTGGTAACCCACGTCCTTGCTGTAATCATATTCCTCGCGGGTGATGGAATGACCGCCCCAGCACACCACGAGGCTGGGTTCGCGCGCGGATTTCAGCGTTCCGGCGTTGCGCAGGATATGGAAAACGGCATTGGTGATGCCATCCCCACGCTGGAGGTCGAACTTGGGCGTGTGCTGGATTTCGTTATGAACATAGACGATATCGCGTAGCACGGCGGAAAGGTGCTCGCGAATCCCGCGAATCATCTGTCCATCGACGAAAGCGCTGTGGGGTGCGTTGTCGAGCTTGAGGCGAATACCGCGGTCCTGCTGGAGTACTTCGATCTCGAAGTCGTGGTGTGCCTGCATTAGCGCGCGACTGTCATCGGTAGGGTTGCCGCAGTTGAGCACGGCCAGCGAGCAGCGTCTCAAAAGATCGTGCAGGCCGTTGGCGGAGGTGTCGCGCAGACGGTTGACCTCTTGCTGCGAGAGGACTTCCAGGCTCCCTTCGGGAGAGATAATGGTAGAAAGTTTCTGGGGCATTGACGCATCCTTGTGGCGGCACTAAGGCCGAAGAAAAGCTCCGCATGAGGCGTCGGGCCGAACGTCACTGGCGCGCTGTGCGCCTGGCTCGGTCACAACACTATCCGGGGGCTGCTTCATGTTTCGATGCTAACACGCGATCTTCGGCCACGCAGCGATGTGAGGTGTAGCATAATTTGCTATGATGCCGTTATCACAACCCCCGAAGCCACGGTTATTGCCACGCTAACCTTCGTTGATCGTGTCATGGCTTCGGCACATAAGCAGCTGCTCCGAAACGCCAGCCGGTGGACCCTCACTTCATGTTCAACGCGCAATATTTTCGTACTTTTATCACGCTTGTCGAAACGGGTAGCTTCACGCATACCGCGCGCAAGCTGGAAATGACCCAGCCTGGGGTCAGTCAACATATACGTAAGCTGGAACGCTATCTCGACAAGTCCTTGCTGCAGCGGCACGGGCGCCGTTTCACACTGACCGAGGCGGGGCG
Organism: Chromohalobacter beijerinckii; assembly: GCF_023061185.1. Taxonomy (GTDB): domain Bacteria; phylum Pseudomonadota; class Gammaproteobacteria; order Pseudomonadales; family Halomonadaceae; genus Chromohalobacter; species Chromohalobacter beijerinckii. Next base: position 20,239 of record NZ_JAKGAK010000021.1, on the reverse strand, counting down.
GCGTGCCTATGACTATTCCGTCAAGCTGTTCGCCGAGCATGAGCAGTTCCGCCACTCGCTGGACAATGACTCGCCGGACACCGGGGAGTGTCGCGTGGCATCGCCGGGTAGCGTGGGGTTGATGTTCTATCCGTTCATTTTGGGCTATCAGCAAATGCACCCGGGGCTGACGGTGACGTATGATTTTGCCTTCAACGGCGAGATCGTCGATGCGGTGCTGGCCGGACGCTTCGACGTGGGCATCGTCACCGACATCACCAAACATCCCGATCTCAATTTCGAGCCTTGGCATCAGGAGCCACTATGCCTGGTCGTTCCGGCGGACTTCGCTGGTACCACTATCAGCGAACTCATGGCGCTGGGCTTCATGAACTATTCCGATGGCATCAACAACGCCAGCTTGCTGTTGCGGCGCAATTTTGCCGGGGAGTTTCGCTCGATGAGCCACTTTCCACAGCAGGGCTTTTCCAACGAGATCAGCATGGTGCTGGATGCGGTGGCGCGTGGTTTGGGCTTTACCGTGATCCCCCGGACGGTACTCGAGACGTCGCCTTGGCAGCGCCAGGTCAAGGAGCTGCCCGTGACTGAATCGGTATACGAAACACTGTATGTCGTGACCAAGCGTGGCGTCGAGATGCCGCGTCGTTACGAGCAGCTGCTTGGCGAGTTTCGGTTGCAGCGCCGCAATGTGCTCTACGGTTACGCCGAGGCACCGCCACTCGAGGAAGACGCCTGACGACAGGCGTTACGTTCTCGACTGAAACGGCCCCATCAAGGTAAGCCTTGATGGGGCCGTTTTGCGTGAGGTGCGATGGGCGCTCAGTGCTCAGGTAGCGTCTCGATACGCCTCAATGGGGGGACAGCTGCAAATGAGGTTGCGATCGCCGTGGACGTTGTCGACGCGGTTGACCGCCGGCCAGTATTTAGCGGCTTTGGTGGCCTCGGTGGGGAAGGCGCCCAGTTCACGCGAATACGGCCGTCCCCAGTCGTCTGCCATCAAGTCGGCCTGCGTGTGCGGCGCCATGGACAAGGGATTGTTATCCGCTGGCCATTCCCCGGTTTCCACGCGCCGGATTTCGTCACGAATGGCGATCATGGCATCGCAGAAGCGGTCGATTTCATAGCGCGATTCCGATTCGGTCGGCTCGACCATCAAGGTGCCGGCCACAGGGAAGGACATCGTCGGGGCGTGGAAGCCGTAATCCATCAAACGCTTGGCGATGTCTTCCTCGCTGATGCCGGAAGCAGTCTTGAGAGAACGGACATCCAGAATGCATTCATGGGCGACGGTGCCGTTGCGTCCTTTATAAAGCACTGGGTAGTGCGCTTCGAGGCGCTTGGCGATGTAGTTGGCGTTGAGTATTGCCAGCTCCGTGGCGAGTTTCATGCCGCGCCCGCCCATCATTTTGATATAGGCCCAGGAGATCGGCAGGATCGACGCCGAGCCGTAGGCTGCCGCCGAGACCGCGCTGGCGTCTGCCTCGACACCGGGCAGGGGCGTGATGACGTGGTTGGGCACAAATGGGGCTAGATGCGCCTTGACACCGATGGGGCCCATGCCAGGGCCGCCGCCGCCATGCGGAATGCAGAACGTCTTGTGCAGGTTGAGGTGCGACACGTCACCGCCGAAATCCCCCGGTCGGCAGAGCCCGACCTGGGCGTTCATATTGGCGCCATCGATATACACCTGGCCACCGTTATCGTGCACGATACGGCAGGCTTCGCTCACACTTTCCTCGAAAACGCCGTGCGTCGACGGGTAGGTGAGCATGATAGCCGATAGTGCTTCGTGGTGCTTGTTGGCCTTGGTGCGCAGGTCGTCGATGTCGATGTTGCCACCGTTATCGCATTCGACGACGACGACTTTCATCTGCGCCATGGCCGCAGAGGCGGGATTGGTGCCATGGGCCGAGCTGGGAATCAGGCATATATCGCGGTGGCCCTGGCCTTGTGATTTCTGGTAGCGCCGAATGGCGACCAGGCCTGCGTATTCGCCTTGAGCGCCGGAGTTGGGCTGCATGGAAATCGTATCGTAGCCAGTGATCTCGACGAGAAACGCCGAGAGCTCGTCGATCATCTGCTTGTAACCGGCGACCTGGTCCTGCGGCGCGAAGGGATGGATATTGGCGAATTCCGGCCAACTGATGGGGATCATCTCGCTGGTGGCATTGAGCTTCATAGTGCATGAGCCCAAGGGGATCATGGCGTGGGTAAGCGAGAGGTCCTTGTTTTCGAGGCGCTTGAGGTAACGCAGCATCTCGGTTTCGCTGCGGTAGCGCCGGAACGTGGGATGGGTGAGGAAATCGCTTTCCCGCGCGCAAGCACCGGGGATACCGGTTATGCCCTGTGTCTGGACGTGGCGATCGAGCTCGCGCACTGAAAGTCCATGCTCGTCTCCCAGTAACACGTCGAACAGCGTGCTGACGTCTGCCGCCGTGGTGGTCTCGTCCAGGCTGATGCCGATATGGCCATCGGCGTCGTAACGCAGGTTAATTTCGTGTGCCAGGCTGCGGCCATGTACCGGGCCGTGATCGAGACCGACCAGCGTGAGCGTATCGAACCAGCTGTCGTGGGCAAGTGTCACGCCGTGACGCTTGAGCCCCTCGGCGAGAATGGTCGTGAGGCGATGGATCCGCGTGGCGATAGTGCGCAGCCCCTCGGCACCGTGATAGACCGCATAGAAGCCGGCGATGTTGGCGAGCAATGCCTGAGCAGTACAGATATTGGAGGTCGCCTTCTCGCGGCGGATATGCTGCTCGCGCGTTTGCATGGCCATACGCAGGGCGCGTTGACCACGGCTGTCCTTGGAAACACCGATGATGCGTCCGGGAAGCGAACGCTTGAGGGCGTCGCTGGCGGCGAAAAACGCCGCATGCGGACCGCCGTAGCCCATGGGCACGCCGAAACGCTGGGAACTGCCCACGACGATGTCGGCGCCCAGCGCACCGGGTTCCTTGAGCAGTACCAGGCTCATGAGATCGGCGGCGACACAGGTCATGATATGCCGCTCACGGGCTGACTCGAGCTGCTGTGTGAGGTCGCGTACCTCGCCGGTAGCCCCAGGGTACTGTAGCAATGCGCCGAAGACATCGTGATCGGCGAGGGTCTCGGAAGGGGCGACGATGAGTTCGAAGCCAAAATACGCGGCGCGGGTACGCAAGACATCGAGGGTCTGGGGCAGCACATCGTCAGCTACGAAGAAGCGCTCGGTCTTGGCCTTCTTGTTGGCGCGCCGGCACAGGGCCATGGCTTCAGCGGCAGCCGTCGCCTCGTCGAGCAGGGACGCGTTGGCGATCGGCATACCGGTCAAGTCCATGACCACTTGCTGGAAGTTCAGTAACCCTTCTAGGCGCCCCTGGGCGATTTCCGGCTGATAAGGCGTGTAAGCGGTGTACCAACCGGGGTTCTCCAGTACGTTGCGCTGGATGACGGCTGGTAGATGCGTGGGATAATAGCCTTGACCGATGTAGTTCTTGAAGGTCTTGTTCTGGCGTGCCAACTGCTTGAGATAGGTAAGCGCTTCCGCCTCGCCACGCGGCTCTTCGAGGGACAGGTTACGTTCCAGGCGGATATCGCTAGGAAGCGTCTTGGCCATCAGCGACTCAGTGTCGGGAAGGTCCAAGGTCGCCAGCATGTGCTGGACATCGTCTGCGTCAGGCCCATTATGGCGCGTCAAGAAGTCGTCGTGATTGGCCAATTCGGCCAGGCTGCGGTTGTCGTTTGCCATAAAACCCTCAAGCGTTGGCGGGCGGTCGAGCCCGATTCGACACGAAGCGGCGACACATGACGAAGATGCCGCCGGCAGAACAGGACAAGTGCAACGTGCGAGACGCGTTAGCCTTCCTCGGCACTGACGAGTGCGTCATACGCAGTGGCATCGAGCAGTGCCTCGAGCGCGTCGGGCTCGGCAAGCTTGAGCTTGATGATCCAGCCGTCCTCGTAAGGGTGTTCGTTGACGGCTTCGGGAGAGTCCTCGAGCGACTCGTTGACGGCGACGACTTCACCACTCAATGGGAGGTACAGGTCGGAAGCGGCTTTGACGGATTCGATGACACCGAATTCTTCACCAGCGTCGAGTTGGCGGCCCGTGTCGGGTAGCTCGACGAAGACGACGTCTCCCAGGGATTCCTGGGCGTGATCGGTGATACCGATCGTGACGGTGCCGTCGCTGTTGTCGAGGACCCACTCGTGGCTGTCGGTATAGCGAAGGTTGGTAGGGATGTGGCTCATCGTGATTTTCCTATACGAAAAGATTTTCTGATTTGGGGAATATGAGTGCCATTATGCCTCATTGGTTCGCCCTTGACATCGTCATCATGCATTTCTTCCTGCCGTTCGGCTCGACCGCTTAGTAAGGGTGGACAGGATACCGGCGAGCGTCCAGCAAAAAGCCATACTGCCTATAAGCTTTGCTATGCGTGGGCTCATGCACAGTGGCGATGCCTTGCTTTGATGTGTTTGCTTGCGATGCGACTCTCTACGAGCATCGAAAAATGCGGGGCCAGTCTGCTATTCAGGGGGCGGAATGAGAGGTGTCTTTCGGTTGCCAAGCAGGGGGACAGCGATTAGCCTTCGTTTCTAATAAGAAACTTGTTGTGCTCGTGTTTTGCTTCCATGGTCACGCGAGTAAGCGATATAGATTTCTGTCCGTAATGCGTGAAGCGCTATTTTGCTTTGCGGGTATGGAGAAGCGCCGAGCTGATCCGCTAAAGTCGAGAAGGTTTTGGCGGTTATCTTCTTGAGCCAACGCCGTCGACGACAGTGCAGACACTGCGCTGGATAACAACAAATGTCTGGGAGGACATCTCGTGGAAACACTCAATGCGGTATTCAGCGCCATCAATGATGTTGTATGGGGCCCCTTGATGCTCATCCTGTTGCTGGGGGTGGGCGTATATCTGCAGTTGGGGCTCAAGTTGCTGCCCATTCGCAAGCTGGGAGCGGGCTTCAGCCTTCTTTGGAAAGGGCGTAAAGCCGAAAAAGGCGATGAGGAAGAAGGGGAGATTTCTCCCTTCAATGCGCTGATGACATCGCTTTCGGCCACTGTTGGCACCGGTAATATTGCGGGTGTCGCCACTGCCATCTTCCTGGGTGGCCCGGGCGCCGTGTTCTGGATGTGGATCACGGCACTGGTGGGTATGGCTACTAAATTTTCTGAAGCGGTATTGGCGGTTCGTTATCGTGAAGTCGATGCCGCGGGTGATCACGTCGGTGGGCCGATGTATTACATCCGCAATGGGTTGGGCAAGAAATGGGCCTGGCTGGGCGGCTTGTTTGCGTTTTTCGGTGCCGTGGCTGCTTTCGGGATTGGCAATACCGTGCAATCCAACTCGGTCGCCGATGGTCTCAGCGAGTCACTGGGGATGCCGCATTGGCTGACCGGTGTGATCATCATGTTGCTGGCGGGTGCCGTGATTCTCGGTGGCATCAAGCGTATTGCCAAGGTGGCTGGCAAGTTGGTGCCGGTCATGGCGATTGCCTATATCGTCTGTGGTTTGCTGGTGCTGATCATCAATATCGATCATGTCGGTGCTGCGTTGGGGCTGATTTTCGGCCATGCCTTTACGCCGGTATCTGCCGCAGGTGGGTTTGCGGGCGCCGCCGTGGCTAAAGCGATTCAATATGGCGTGGCGCGAGGCGTGTTTTCCAACGAAGCAGGGCTGGGTAGTGCGCCGATCGCCCACGCCGCGGCGCAGACCAAGAATCCGGTTCGCCAAGGTCTGGTGGCGATGCTGGGGACGTTCATCGATACCATCATCGTATGCTCGGTCACTGCGTTGGCAATCTTGACCAGCACCGAGTGGACATCCGGCGAGACTGGCGCTGCGTTGACCGCGATGGCGTTTGATGGTGCGCTTCCGGGCATCGGCCAGTATGTCGTGTCCTTCGCGTTGGCAGTGTTCGCCTTCACGACCATCCTCGGCTGGGCCTTTTATGGTGAAAAGTGCTTCGAGTATCTATTCGGCGTCGCCTCGATCAAGATCTACCGGGTGGTTTATATCCTGGCGATACTCGTCGGGGCCGTCGCGCCGCTGGAATTCGTCTGGCTGATGGCTAGCGTCTTCAATGCCATGATGGCGATCCCTAACCTGATTGCACTGGCTCTACTCTCGCCGGTGGTCTTCAAGCTCACCAATGATCACTTTGCCGGCAAGACCGTCTTGCCTGGCGAAGACTTGGACGATAAACGCTGAGCTGTCTTGGGGGCGGCAATCGTCGCCCCTTCACGGATAACGACGAGGAAGCGACGATGTCCGACGACCTTCACCATACGCCGTTGCATGACATGCATGTCTCGCATGGTGCGAAGATGGTGCCCTTTGCCGGTTACAGCATGCCGGTGCAATACGCCTTGGGTGTCAAAAAAGAACATGAGCATACCCGACATGCGTGCGGCTTATTCGACGTATCGCACATGGGGCAGCTCACCGTTTCAGGGCCCTCACCGGCGCGTGCCATCGAAACGCTAGTGCCGGCGGATATCGTCGGGTTGCCAGCAGGTATGCAGCGTTATGCGCTCTTCACCAGCCATGAAGGCGGTCTGCTCGATGACCTGATGATCGTCAATCGCGGCGAAGATCTGTATGTCGTCGTCAATGCTGCTTGTAAGGACCAGGACGTGGCGCATCTCCGTACCGGGCTCGATGCCGAGCATCAGGTGGAAGTGCTTGACCGCGCCTTGCTGGCGTTGCAAGGCCCACAAGCCAAAGACGTCATGGCGCGCTTGTGTCCCGAGGCCTGTGACCTAGTGTTCATGCATCATGGCCAATTCGAGGCGCTTGATACTCAATTGTGGATCAGCCGCAGCGGTTATACGGGCGAGGACGGCTTCGAGATATCCGTGCCCGTAAACGCTGCCGAACGTCTGGCGACGTGGTTGCTAGAGCAGGCCGAAGTCGAGCCCATTGGCCTGGGAGCACGCGACTCACTGCGGTTGGAAGCCGGGCTGTGCTTGTATGGGCATGACCTGGATGCTCAGACGACGCCCGCTGAGGCGAGCCTTATCTGGGCCGTGGGCAAATCCCGGCGCATCGGGGGCGAACGAGAAGGAGGGTTCCCGGGAGCCGATGTCATTCTGCCCCAGATCGAGACCAAGCAGATCACCCGTAAGCGTGTCGGTCTGCTTGGTGAAGGACGAGCGCCGGTGCGTGAGGGAACATCGCTCTACGACACTGCCGACCGTCATGTCGGCCAAGTGACCTCCGGCAGCTTCGGGCCAACACTGGGCAAACCCGTAGCCATGGCGTATGTGGATGTCGAGTTGGCTGTCGTCGATACGACGCTATATGCGGACGTCCGCGGCAAGCGCTTGCCTATGCATGTGACGCGCATGCCTTTCGTGCCTGCCAACTATTATCGCGGATAGCTCGCGGCATGTAACGAAGGAACGTTATACCGTTATCTTATTTTTAAAACCTCAAGCAGTGCTTGAGGTTTTTCTATGCGGTGTATAGGGAAAGCTGCAAGGAAAAACGACTGGAGCAAGCGTCCTCAAACGGGAAGAGGTAGCCATTGACCCCGCATGGCAACCCAGAGGCCCGCTTGGGCAATGCTGAACCCCAGTATGGCGCCGGCGGCGACGTCACTCACGTAGTGCAGACCGAGAATGACCCGTGAGGCGGCGATGAGGACGCTCAGCGGCAAGACCACCACGAGCAGCCAAGGTGATGAAGCTGCTGACAGCGTGCAGAACATGACGGCATGTAACGTATGGCCGCTTGGAAAGCTGTAGCGATCCAGCGCTGGCATCGTGCAGGGAATGCTCGAAAAAGTGATGTAAGGGCGCTCTCGACACAGGCGTGTCTTGAGGAAGCGATAGAAAGTAGCCCCAGTCGCGGCACATAGGCCCCATATCAACGTCAGACGCCATCCCGTCTGGCCATGTACGACCGGCTGCAGCAGGGCAAGGGCAACCCAGGCCGGCCAATCCCCGGCTCTGCTGCAGAACCGAAACACCCCATAGACCAGACGCCGATGACTGAGCAGAGCGATACGCTGGCATAGCTGCCATTCGAGGGTATCGAGCCGGTCAAACATGATGAGGGGTCGTGAGCGCATGCGGCGTCTCCTGGGCCGTCAGTGTTAAATAGGTGAAAAAGCGCTCGCCGACCAGGTCCCAGCTCTGGTGGGCGACTTTCTCGCGGGCGGCGCGTCCCATGCGGGCGCGGCTGGCGGGTTGGAGGCAGAGATCGACGGAGGCCTGCACAAAGGCGTCGTCGTCGTTGGCATCGATGAGGCATCCTTCGTGGGTATCCGCGATCAATTCGCTAGCGGCCGCCTGATCGAAAGCTACTACGGGAAGTCCGCTGGCCATGGCTTCGGGGACCACATTGCCGTATGTCTCCGAGTGCGATGGAAACAGGAATATATCCGCGCTGGCGTAGTGGCGTGCCAAGGCTTCCCCGCTTAGAAAGCCGGTAAAAATCGCCTCGGGAAGCTGGTGCTCCAGATGCTGCCTTTCGGGGCCATCACCGACTAGTACAGTCCGTAGCCTCGGGTATGCCTCCTGCATCGCGCGTAGCGTGCGCACAAGCAGCGGCGTATTCTTTTCACTGGCCAGGCGTCCCGCATAGAGGGCCACGGGCTGGTCGCCATCGACTCCCCATTGAGCTCGCAGATGAGCGTCGCGCCGGGCAGGGGAAAAACGCTGAGCGTCGATGCCACGTCCCAATATGTTCACGCGCTGGAAGCCTCTTTGGTATAAACGCTCGGCCTGGGCGCGGGTGGGCACGAGCGTCATCTGGCAGCGGTTATGAAAGTAACGTAATCCCGCGCCCACGATGCCGCTGGCCCACCTCAAGTGATAGTTCGCCGCGTATTGGTCGAAATTGGTATGGAAACCACCGACGACAGGAATCGATAAATGACGCGCCGTGGCCAGCGCGGCCCAGCCCAGCGGACCTTCAGTCGCGATATAGATGACATCGGGACGTGACTCTCGCCACAAGTTTGATAAGCGCCGCCAGGCGGGCAAGCCGACCTTCACATCGGCGTAACCAGGTAGGGAGAATGCACGAACTTGCATGTCACGCTCGGCGCGTCCTTCTCGGCCGCCTTGTTGGGGCCTCGGACGCACTAGCTGCAGGTTGACGTTGCGGGTGGCGAGGTGATGGGCCAGTTGGTCCAGCGTGTGCGCCACACCGTTGATCTCGGGTGCCCAGGTTTCACTGACCAATGCGACTCGCATGATGCACCTCCGTGGCCTATCAAGACAGTGCCAGGTTCAAGCATCCTGATGACAGCAGTGCGATAGCATCGTGACGATACGATGTCGCCAACCGGGATCACCGTGTTGTTGATGGGGCAGTTATTCCTTGTCTAGCGTAGCACCTGTTTGGGGTCCACGGGTTTTCCGCCATGCCGGACATCGAACAACAGGTCATGGCGTCCTGTGTCGTGTCGGTAACCAACATCACAAACGGGTGTGCCTTGTTTTACCTTATCGCCGTCTTCGACGAGTAGACGCTCGCATAGCGCATAGACACTCTGCATGTTGTCGCGGTGGTGAATGATCACCACACGTCCCAGCTGTCGCATACTGTCGGCAAAGCGAACGGTGCCATCGGCAACGGCAAGTGCCTGGGTATCGGCAGAGGTCGAGAGCAACATTGGCTGTAAGGTACCGTGAGCATCGGTGCCGTAGGCACGTGCGATTTCGTATTGCTTGAGCGGCCAGTGCCATGTGTGAGCGCTACTGGGCAGCCCGCCCGGGTCGGGAAGCGTACGGCTACGCGTCGCAGGCTTGGAAGCCGTTGACGACGAGGATTGGGTCGTTGAGGCGGTGGTACGTGCAGAACCTCCTCGCGGCACCTTGACCAACTGGCCGACATTCAGCGCGTTGGCCGAAAACTGGGGGTTCGCCGTTTGCAAACGCTGCGCAGTGCTGCCGAAGCGCTTGGCGATACTCGAATAGGTGTCGCCCGGGCGTACTTGATAGCGATAAGGGCCGCTTCCAGGCGCGCGTTCACGATGGGTGGGCACCAGGATGCGCTGCCCGATGGCCAGTCGACGCGCATCGACGCCTGGATTGAACCGTTGTAGGCGGAGTAGTGGTACGCCCGCTTGTTTGGCGATTTGTCCTAGCGTGTCGCCGCGTTGGATGGAGACCCAGTTGCCGGCGATGTTGCCGCCACGATAGCCACTGGCGCCAGGCCCGCCAGCGCAGCCAGCGAGTATCAAGACAAAGAGGAGGAGGGGGACGATGCGAGCGCACGATCCTTTTCCTCCCATAGCGCGTTCAGCCATGAATGGAAGCGTTCCTTGTAATGCGGGTCCAGATGATAGTCGCCATTGCCCATCCAGGTGGGCACATTGAGTCGGTGTGCTTCCATGTGTATGGGAGTTTCGCGACCGCAAAGGAAATGCCAAAAGTTCGGGGTCGCATGGCGATAATGGAGCGTGACGTCGAGAATGCCGCTCAGGCGATCACCCATTAGACGTATTACCTGCGCTGTGCCGCCGGCCTTGGGACGCAGCAAATGCCGAAACGGACTCGCTTGCCGATCGCGTTTGGCGGGAGTGAAGCGCGTGCCTTCGACGAAATTGTAGATCGTCATCGGTATCTCCCGCGCACGCTCGCACATGCGTTGCGTCGCCCGCCGATCGCGTTCTGCCAGCTGTGGCCGTTGGGTAAGCTCACTGCGTGCATAGCGGCGCATGAAGGGGAACTCGAGGGCCCACCAGGCGAGACCAATAATGGGAACGAAGATCAGCTCACGCTTGAGAAAGAACTTGGGCATCGACGTCCGTCCGTACAGTACGTACTGCATGACGAAGATGTCCGTCCAGCTTTGGTGGTTGGCGATGACCAGCCACCACTGGCTGGGAGACAGGCCTTCGGGTAAGTGCGCGGTAATGTTTGGCTTGACCCAATGTCGAATCCACCAGTTATTGGTGGCGATCCAGGCCAGGGCGATGGCGTTGAGTCCAGCCAGTACACGCAGACGCAAACGCCTCGTCGGTGTTACGAGCTTGAGGAGCGTCAGCAGATAAAGCGGCGCGCCCCAGAAAAGCGTATTAGCGATCAGCAACAGCACGCTTGTCAGCCCCTTGAGGGTCGCCATGCCGTTCTCCTTCAATGACTTGGCAACTTATGCTACTGGATCGCGTAGCGGCTGCCCAGTCTCGGACAAGGCAATGGCGTGCGATCACTCGGCGAGTTCAGGGAGGTCGACGAAAAGCTCAAGGGCTTCGGGGTTGGCCAGCGCATCGCGATTCTTGACGGGCTCGCCATGGACGACGTTGCGCACGGCGATTTCGACGATCTTGCCCGATAGCGTGCGGGGGATATCCGCTACGGCGATGATCTTGGCAGGGACGTGGCGCGGGGTCGTATGCCGGCGTACGGTACGCCGGATTTCGTCGCGTTTGGCTTCGTCGAGCACGACGTTGGGGCGCATGCAGACGAAAAGTACCACGCGTACGTCATTTTGCCAGGTTTGGCCGATGCATAGCGCTTCGAGCACGCCGTCTACCTTTTCGACTTGTCGGTAGATCTCGGCAGTGCCGATACGCACGCCACCGGGATTGAGGACGGCATCCGAGCGCCCGTGGATGATGACACCGCCGTGGGGTGTCAGTTCGGCGTAGTCGCCATGTGCCCAGATACCCGGAAAGGTCGAAAAGTATGCATCGCGATAACGCTCCCCATCGGGATCGTTCCAGAAGCCGGTGGGCATGCAAGGAAATGGACGTTTACAGACGAGTTCGCCCTTGTGGCCGGTGATGCTTTGTCCGTAGTCATCGAAAACGTCGACAGCCATGCCGAGCCCGCGACATTGCAGTTCGCCCCGGTAAACGGGGCGGATCGGACACCCCAGTGCGAAGCAGGATACGATATCCGTCCCCCCGGAGATCGAGGCCAGCATGAGGTCACGTTTGATCTTGTCATAGACGTAATCGAACGACTCATGGGGCAATGCCGAGCCGGTGGAAAGCAGCGCGCGTAGAGGTGAAAGATCCACTTGCTTGCCGGGCGCCAAGCCTTCCTTTTCACAGGCCGAGAGGTACTTTGCGCTGGTACCGAAAACCGTGACGCCCTCATCACTGGCGATTTGCCATAGGGTATCGGCGTGTGGCGCAAATGGTGAACCATCGTAAAGCAAGAGCGTGGCGCCGGAGCCAAGCCCGGACGCCAGCCAGTTCCACATCATCCAGCCACAGGTGGTGTAGTAGAAAAAGATATCGTCGGCGTCGATATCGGTATGCAGACGATGCTCTTTAAGATGCTGCAGCAGAGTTCCGCCTGCCGAGTGGATGATGCACTTGGGGACGCCCGTGGTGCCCGAAGAGTAGAGAATGTAAAGCGGGTGCTCGAAGGGCAGTGCCTGGAAATCGATTTCGCTGGTGTTGTTATCCAAGTAGTCGGCCCAGGCGATGGCGCGAGGGATATCATCGAGAACCGGTGCGTCTTCGAGGAAGGGGAACACCACGACATGCTTGAGCGAGTCGATGGAATGGGCAATATCGGCGACGCGCTCCCGAGTGTCGATGGCCTTGCCGTTCCAGGTATAACCATCGGTGGCGATCAATACCTTAGGGGCGATTTGCCCAAAGCGGTCTAATACGCCGTTAAGCCCGAATTCCGGCGAGCAGGAAGACCACACCGCGCCGAGGCTGGCCGACGCAAGCAAGGCGATGATGGCGTGTTCACTGTTGGGGACGAAGCCGGCGACGCGATCACCTTCAGTGACGCCGCTAGCCTTGAGTGCGTAGGCCAGTCTGGCGACATTGGCGTATAACTCAGCATAGCTGATGACGCGTCGCCGCAGGCGTTCATCGCGAACGATCAAGGCGGGATGTTCGTCACGTCGATGCAACATGTTGGCGGCATAATTCAAACGCGCTTGCGGAAACCAGCGCGCACCAGGCATGGCATCGGGACGCACCAGAACGTCATCGCCACGCCGCTCGGCAACGATGTCGAACTCATCCCACAGGAGTTCCCAGAAAGCATCCAGGTGCTCGACGCTCCAGGCATGCAGTGCCTCATAGTCGGTCAGCGATGTGCCGTGCTCGCGGTTGATACGCTGCATCAGCGCATATAGTTGCGTGCTTTGTATGGCCGTCGCCGACGGCTCCCAAATGGGCGTGGTCATGTGACCTCCGAGTCATCTATGCCGCCACCTGTCTTCAGGTCGACGTCACATGGGGCGGCATGGGAAGCCGCGCGACAATGTTGCATTGCACCATGATGCTATTAAAAACAAGTCGGTAACGCGCTGTCCACTCGACGAAAGGGGGAATGTGATAGTGCGGCATAAGCATTTGGCGTCATGATGACAGTGGGATGATGAAAATCTGACCAATCCAGGACGAGGTGGGAAACGACAAGCCGAAATAGCGTCTTCGACGCCGCTCATGCACAGCGTTATCCACAGTTTTTGTGGATGGTTTTTCTCATCCTCTGAAAAGGGCATATCTGATCTTCTATGCTGAACTGGGGACAGCGATATTCAGGTAGGAGCGGATGTCGTCATGCACGCTAACAGGTAGACTAGTGCGCTTGCCCGACGCACTGCCAGGGCGTGCCTCAGGGAGGCATGCCGAACTCATACGCCACTATCGCCAGGAGGTCGATTTGCGCAGCTTGCCCGCAACCCTTCCCATTCTATTTCTCAGTGAAATCAGTTTCCTGCTCGGCCACGGCTTGATCATGACCTTGCTTGGCGTGCGCATGTCGCTGGAGGGGTTTCCCTCACAGATGGCGGGCTTGTTGATGTCGAGCTTCTCGTTGGGCTTCGTCATCGGGAGTTATCTGATCGAGAAGCGCATCCGCACGGTGGGGCATATTCGCGTTTTTGCGGCTTGTGCGGCAGTGCTGGCGGTGACGGCGATGCTGCATGGGTTATGGGTGGATCCCTGGGCATGGTTGGTGTGGCGCCTGTTCGGCGGTGCAGCGACTGCGGGCTTGCTGATGGTCATGGAATCGTGGGTTTCGGGGGAGTCGACGAACGATAACCGGGGACGCGTGCTGGGCTGGTACTTGGTCATTTCGACCTCGTCCCTGGCGGTCGGCCAGTGGCTGCTCAATGTCGCTGATCCGGCGACATTCGTGCTGTTTTCGGTCTCGGGAATCCTTTTTACGCTGTCGCTGGTGCCGTTGTCGATTTACCGGATACATGGCCCGACGCGCTCGTCACACGAGGTCTCTAGCAAGATCTCGCTACGAGAATTGTATCGCCGTGCGCCGGTCGGGCTGGTCAGCGCCTTCACGGCGGGGCTGATGGTTCAGTCCTTTTTTGCAATGACGCCCTACTATGGACAGGAAATTGGTCTATCGACCGCGCAAACGGCACAGTTCATGGCTATTACGACCCTGGTGGCACTGGTGGCCCAATGGACGCTGGGGCGTATTTCCGACCGCCTCGATCGCCGCAAGGTGATCTTATGCATGGCCTTGGTGATGGCGGTGTCCGGTGCCATGATTTCGGTGGCGGCACGATTCGACTTCTGGGTTTTGCTCGTGGTTGCCTGCTTTCATACCGCGATGCTGCATACGCTTTATTCCTTGAGCTTATCGCACACTAACGACTGGCTCGAGCCTGAGGAAACCATTCAGGCTAATGCCAAGTTGTTGATTTGGTATGGCATTGGCTCGGTCGTCGGGCCTTATAGCGCCTCTTTGATCATGGAAGTGACGGGGCCGGATGGACTGTGGCTATTTTTGGGGGGCGCCGCGCTGGCCTTGGCGATGTTCGTCATGGTGAGGCTCTATAGCTATAAGGGGGTTGATCCGGAGGTGGAGCAAGAGCCCTATGTGGCGGCAGTGCCCATGGTGGAATCGACACATTATCTCAGCGAGATGGACCCACGTTTCGAGCCTCAGCAGTTCGAGCTCGATTTCGAGCCGTCCTACGCAGACGACTGGGCGGCGTATGACAATAGTGAGCCACAGCCGGAAGCAGAAGAAGAGGCGCGATATTAGGCGCTGAGCTCGCAGCGCGTGTGCTGCGGCAACAAGAGCTCCGCCGCTCGTTCGTGGGTTCCGGAAAGCCGCTTCTGTACGAGCGCAAGGCCACCGGTGGTGACGCGATGCTCATCACCAGCGGCGAAGACAGCGCGCTGTGTACAGCAAGCATAGTAACGGTGATCGAGCATCGGGGAGATAGGTAGAAGTGTTTGACCTCCCTGCTTCAGTCCCGCTTCAGCCACCACATCGGCATATTCGGCGATATCATGTCCTAACCGCTGACAATCGAAGCCAACGTGGTGCATGCGAGGGCCCATGATGGCCAACCAGGCGGCGAGTGGGTGGGCTTCATGCAGTTGTTGGTAAGTCGCCCAATCGGGCATTGGCCAGGGGCGGCCTCGAGAAAGAAGGTTCTGGCCCCGGCTATCTTGCGGATGAGATCGATTGATGAGCGCTTCCAAGTGCTGGCGTGGACCTTGAGTCAGCGTATCCAGTTGCAGCTCGATGAGTACAATCCATGCATCGTCATTACCTGGGCTTAGCACATTTTGGCCAGTATGCCTCGGTCGGCCATGGCATGGTGCTCAACGCGCCGATAACCGAAATGATAAAGCGCTGGAAGCAAGCGCTGTGCTTGGTAGGGCGGTCGGTTGAGTGTCACCAGCACGCAATACTCGGCGCGGTTCTCGAGAGCCCAGAGTGACAAGGCCCCTGTATCAGGGTGGCAATGGATATAGTCCAGCCAAAGTTGCTGCAGGAATTCATCGCGTTGCATGACCGACACCTCGCCCCCTGTCGCAATGCACTCAGTATAGTGCTTTCTCACTGCGTAGGCGGGGCCGGATTCAACGCTTTATCGCGTATTTGCGGAAGGTCGGTAAAGGTAGGCAGCGCCAACACCGGCAATAATGGGGTTGGCGCTGAGGGGGAACGTTAGCTCTGAGTCGCAGGCATCAGTTCATTATCACGAACGTGCTGGTCGAACTCAGTGAAACCGCCGATATGAGTATGGTCGATGAAGATCTGCGGAACCGTTTCAACGGGCTTGCCGATGGTCTTTTCCATATCGGCTTTAGTGATGCCTTCTTCGTGAATGTCGATATAACGGAAGCCGAAATCGTCGCGCGCTTCGCTCAACTGTTCGGCGAGCTCTTTGGCACGTACACAGAAGGGGCAGCCGGGGCGGCCGAAAATCACCGTTA
The DNA here is from genome assembly GCF_023061185.1 of Chromohalobacter beijerinckii. Taxonomy (GTDB): domain Bacteria; phylum Pseudomonadota; class Gammaproteobacteria; order Pseudomonadales; family Halomonadaceae; genus Chromohalobacter; species Chromohalobacter beijerinckii. The sequence continues at coordinate 4,126 of NZ_JAKGAK010000021.1, read as the reverse complement.
ACATAGGAATCTCCTTGAATTTAGGGATTTATAGACTTGAAATTGGTAGTCATTGTTCCGGAATCGTGCATAGGATACCAATAGAGTCTTGCTAAACACGCTATTGGGGGGATCTATAGCAAATCAGTTTTGTGCCTCGATCTCCTCGAGCCGGTCGTCGTCGGCTTTCAAGAGGATATCGCGCAATGTCCCGTATATTCCCGGTGCGCCCACCAGTATGTTCTCCCCATATAGCTCTGGTGGGATACGGTCAGGGCACTGATAGAGATGCCCTGTCTTGGCGCCCGCTTCACGGGCGATCAGCAAGCCAGCGGCAAAATCCCAAGGCGAGACACTTTCATAATACGCATCAAGACGGCCGCAAGCGACGTGGCATAGATCCAGTGCGGCCGACCCGTTGCGGCGTATGTCACGGCAACTGGTGAGCACGCCAGCGAGGCGGCGGAACAAGGGGGCACGCGCATCGCGGCGATAGGGGAATCCCGTAGCAACCAAACTGCGTGACAATTCACTCGCATTGCTGGCTTGAATGGGCTCGCCGTTCAGCCAAGCGCCTTCTCCGCGTAGCGCCGTGAATGTTTCTCCCAGGAAGGGAGCATGAACGACCCCCAAGCGTAGTTTCCCCTCCGATGCCCAGGCGATAGACACCGCTACATGGGGATGTCCGTACGCAAAGTTCACCGTGCCATCGATAGGATCGACGATCCATACGGCGTCATTGTCTTCGAGCACATCGCGGTCTGGAGATATTTCCTCCGTAAGGCGCGCATCTTCCTGAAAATGAGCATCGAGCTCGGAAGCGATAAGCCGATCGATTTCGACATCGGCGTCCGTTACGAGTTCGTCACCGCTTTTGTAGCGTTGCTGAAACGCTTGCGACTCGCGCGCTGCCACGATGCGCTCTCCTGCTAGCCGTGCGATACGCTCGGCTTCGGCAAGCCGTTGGGAAGGCTCCATGCAGTCTCCTCGGGTCAATGCGTTACTGCCAGTGCTCAATGTTAGCTTTAGTCTAACAGGCTTGCCGGTTGGCGTAAGTGATGCGCCGTGCTGGCATACCTCGCAATTCACGTCTTATGCTTAGCATCGTTCGTCTCGTTATCGAGGAGAGAGCCATGGCAGCCCCTTCCACACTGGGTCATCCGCGTGTCGCGATCGTGACCGGCAGTTCCAGCGGTATCGGTGAAGCGGTGGTCAAACAGTTTTGCCAAGAGGGATTGCAGGTATTGGCAGTGGATGCCAATCCGCAAGGCGTGGACATCGCAGAAGCAGCGGGTGCCGTCTTCTACCAAGCAGACCTCACCGACCCGGAAGCTTGCCGTGGCTCGGTGATGGAGGCCATCAAGCGTTTCGGGCACGTCGATATACTGGTCAATAACGCAGGCATTCAACACGTGGAGGCGCTGGAAGATTTTCCCGAAGCCAAATGGCGCCAGATCATCGACCTCATGTTGACGGCTCCTTTCTTGCTGACGCAGGCAGTGTGGCCCCATATGCGTCAAGGGCAGTGGGGGCGGATCGTCAACATGGCGTCGATCCATGCCAGCGTCGCATCGCAGGGCAAAGTGGGATACGTCAGTGCCAAGCATGGTTTAGTGGGACTGACGCGAACGGCGGCCCTGGAAGGTGGCGCGGCAGGCATCACGGTCAATGCGCTTTGCCCCGCCTATGTGCGCACGCCTTTGGTGGAACGCCAGATCGCGGATCAGGCGCGTCTCAATGGTATGGATGAACAGCAGGTTATTGAAGAGGTCATGCTGAAAAATGCCGCCATCAAACGCCTCATCGAACCCGACGAGGTGGCGGCGTTGGTCAGCTATCTGGCATCGGAACAGGCCGGCGCGGTGACCGGGGCATGCTGGAGCATGGATCTGGGATGGACCGCGCAGTAATACATATATCGACTAGCGTCTCACGGGGCGCTTTTGCAGTTTTCGCTGTAGCGTCCGACGGTGCATGCCCAGTGCGCGTGCGGTTGCGGAGATATTGCCATCGTGCTCCTGGAGCACCTTCTGGATATGCTCCCAAGTCACCCGGTTCACGGAAGGCGGACTGTCGGCGATGTCGATATCGGGGTCGCCGCCTTCTCGTTCCAGAGACGTCAGTATCTCGTCGGCGTCGGCTGGCTTGCACAGATAATTGACGGCGCCTAGTTTGATCGCCTCCACAGCGGTTGCGATGCTCGAATAACCGGTCAGCACGACCACACGACATGACGGAGCAAGCGCCAGCAACTCAGGCAGTAGCTTGAGTCCCGAAGAGTGTTCGAGCTTCAAGTCGAGCGTTGCCATGTGAGGTGGCGCTTGCCGCACGCTGGCCAACGCTTCCTCTTCGGTCATGGCGGTCGTAACTTCGAACCCTCGCCGGCGCATGGCGCGTGCCATTACAAAGCAAAACTGTTCGTCATCGTCGATGATCAATAGCCGTTCAGCATCTGCTGACATGATGTTCTCCGTCGCTTTCAAGCAGGATTGTCTGCCGTCGCCCGTGGCAACTTGACCTCGGTAAGCGTGCCGCCTTCTTCGTGATTGTAGAGGCTGACGCCGCCGCCAAACCGGTTGATGGTGGCGTGGGTCAGAAACAAGCCGATTCCCATGCCTTTGCTCTTGGTTGAAATGAAGGTTTCGCCCAACTGGTCGGCGATGTTCATCGAGACTCCGGGCCCATGGTCGCGGATGTCGATGATGACGTCATCCTGCGTCCAGTCGAGCAAGATGGAAATATCCATGGGATTGGCGTCGGCGGCGTTGTTGAGCAGGTTCATGAGCGCCTGTTCGAGCGTGGTATCGGTAGCAATATAAGGAGTGCCGCGCTTGCCTTGTATATCGATCCGATGGCTTACGTCAGGTCGCAACACCAGCCAGCGTTGCAGGACATCGCTTAACCACGTCTCGGCTGCGGCTATCTCCGGCTTGGCCAGACGTCTTCTGTCGGCATTGGCTACGAGAGTCTGGAGGCGCGCCTTGCAGGTATCGACTTGCTGCCGCAATAAATCGATGTCCTCCACGAGTGGTGTATTGTCGCGTGCTTCTTGCCGCATCTCGCTGAGTAGCACTGCCATAGTGGATAGCGGCGTTCCCAGTTCATGGGCAGTACCCGCGGCCTGCGTTGCCACGGCGAGTACCTGTTCATTGCGCAAGGCCGTCTCGCGGGTACGCGAGAGCGTGAGGTCGCGCCGCCGCAATGCGTGTGCCATCTTGAAGATGAAGAATGTCACGAGACCAGCGGATAGACTGAAGTTCAGCCACATGCCAATGATATGCAAGCGAATACCGGTGCCCACGAAGCCGTTGCTTAGCTGTGGGACAGGCTCGTAAAACAGCATCATGGCGGTGTAACTGGCCAAGGAGGCGGCGGCGATGATCCAGGCAAAACGCCAGGGGAGTGTTGCTGCAGCGATGGTGACCGGGACGAGATAATAGGTAATGAAGGGGTTGGTGGAGCCGCCCGTATAGTAAAACAAGAGGCTCAAGCCAAGCACATCTATCAATAGATGTACGAGATATTCGATATCAGTCACGGCCCTGGGGCGTCCCAGTCGCCACCAGGTGGCGACGTTAACCAACCCCATTGCAATGATGACCAAGATGACGGGCATTACATGTAACTGAAAGCTCAGTACTTCTATCCCGAAAATGATCGCCCCTAGAAAACCGGTCCATGTGATGCCGCGCACGATGGTCAGTCGCACCAGGTTACGGTTGGGGGTGGATAGGGGTAAGGGCTGATGCATGGAGGCTCCCGGCGTGCGATACGAACGGTATGATAACTGATTGATGAAAGCGCGACAGCCGAACGAGGAGGGTGATAATGCCGCACCCCAGTCTGCACGATATGAAATAGTGGGTAGGGGCTATCTCTACGCTCTACGAAAACCCCTTGCGTTCGCGACGGTGGATCCGTAAAGTACGCATCCGCTGCCGGCGACGGACCTCGTGGCCAGCGGTGGAGAGGTGGCGCAAGTGACTGACTTGCTTGAGAATTTCAAACCTTTGGGTAGCTTTCTCGCTTGACAGTGACGCCAGTTTCGGTAAAATGCGCCGCACCTCGAAAGGCCTCTGATATCGCCGTGGCATCGGCCGCTATCAGCGATTGTCACCTCGGCTAACGCCTTGACAATCACGGCGCT
>NZ_JAKGAK010000020.1 GCF_023061185.1 Chromohalobacter beijerinckii | reverse complement strand
TAGGTGCGGCAATCGCGCTCATGCAGACGCTTAGAGTGGTACATCCTCCAGCTGGTGCTAACCCTCTGGTGGTAATGATGGCTGGCGTACATAACTGGGAATTTTTGATCACGCCGGTACTCGCAGGGTCGGTAGTCCTCGTGGTAATCGCTTTGTTCATTAACAATGTCGGCCGTGACAAGGAGTGGCCCCACTATTGGGTATAAGGTAGTAAATGTTAGTCCAGGGTTGGAAGGGCCTGGTCAGCTTATGCTCGATGCCATAGCGCCAGTATTGCCCGCTGCGGGCGACCTGGAGTCGCGCCGCCGCGGGTCCTCGGAGAACGGTCAGTCGCGGGAGTTCGGTGTCTCCGACGAGGCGTTGTCGTGGGTGTCGGGTGGCGTGACCTGATCGGCGTAGCAGGGCGATGAGGCGGGCGTGCGGTCGTCCGCTTCACGATCGTCGGTTTCCAATGCCTTGAGCAGCATGTCGCGCAAATACGGAAGGTGCGAGCGCTGCGGTTCCCGGGAAGCGGTCAGCAAGGTAAGCGTGCCTTCGCGCGCCCAGCGCATGAGCGGCAGCAAGACGTCAGGATCATCCTCGACTTCCCAGCGGTAGCGGTGACCGAATACGGCGTCATTGAGTTCTCCCTGGTGCCAGGCTCGGCGCAAGGCGTTGGAGGGCGAGGCGTCGCGGTACCAGTCGGTCAGTTGCAGCGACTCGCGGCGTTTGCCGCGTGGCCATAGGCGGTCGACGAGAACGCGTGCACCATCGCTTTCTTCGGCGGCCTGATAGATACGTTTGAGTGCGATCGTATACGACATTCCAGCTCTCCTTGGCCAGATACGTGCCTTTCGCCAGATGCAATCTAAGCCGATATCGATCTAGGCGATACGATAGGAATACGCCATCTCGGCCAAAGGGCCGCGCCCGCCGGCCAGAGTGAGCGACAGGTCGTGAAGCCCTTCCCAGACGGGTAACGCTGCGGCGCCCTTGATGGCCAAGTCCAAGCGCTGTGCAAACAATAATAGCTTGTGTAGTCGCTTGAGCGGCATCCGCTTCAAGGCCTGCTGGTAAAGCGGACGCCGCTTGTCGGGAATCGGTGGACGCTGTGCCTTGCAGGCGTGATCGAGGCTTTGCCCCTGATCGAGATGCTGCGCCAGCGACAGAAAAATGCGCAACTCACGCGTCAATGCCCACAGCACCACCGGCGCCTCGATGCCTTCGCCGCGCAACCCACTGACGATGCGCGAGACGCGCACGCGGTCGCCGCGCAGGCAGGCGTCGATCAGCGTGAAGACATCATAACGTGCGTTGTCCTCCACGCCGCCGGCAATGGCCTGAGTGTCGAGCCGCGCGTTGGCGGGGTAGAGCAAGGCGAGCTTTTGCAGCTCCTGATCGGCGGCCAGCAGGTTGCCTTCGGTGCGCTCGCCGAGCAGGCGCGCCGCATCCATGTCCAGTGACAGCCCATGGCGCGACGCACGATCGCGCACCCAGAAATGCAGGCGCTGGTGATCCACCGGCCACACCGGGACGAATACACCGATCTTATCCAGTGCCTTGAACCAGGCGCTGGACTGCGCGCGCCGGTCGAGACGCGCGCTGCTGATCAGGAGAATATCGTCGCTGTCCTTGGCCTGGCGCGCGTAGGCATCGAGGGCCTTGGCGCCTTCTTGTCCTGGCGACTGGCCGCCCAGGCGCAGCTCGATGAGCTTGCTCGAGGCGAACAGCGACATGCTGGCTGCTGACTCCGTGAGCCGTCCCCACTGAAAGCCGTTTTCCACGTGCAGCACCTCACGCTCCTCGACGCCGCGCTGGCGGGCCGCGGCGCGGATGGCGTCGCATGCTTCCATGTGGATCAACGGCTCGTCGCCGGCGACGATGTAGACCGGTTGGAGGCGCTTGCCGAGCGCCTCGTCGAGCTTGTCGGGAAAGACCTTCATGGTATCTCTAGGGCGCGCAGGCGGTCGACGAGTTGACGTGCCGCTTCCTGACGCAATGAGTCGAGCGCTTCGTCACGCAGTTCGTCCTGCGCCAGCAGGTTGTTGTTGTCGACGCTCAGCGTGGTGCTGGCCTCGAGGGTCTGCTGGTCGAGCAGGTAGGCGTTGTCTTCGCTGCGCTGTACCGAGAACGGCACGCTGAGGGTCAGGCGGCGTTCCTGATTTCCGCTGGCCCCTTGGGTCAGGCGTGTCTCGCGGACTTGCTCCTCGCTCAGGTTGACGCGTAGCGGGGCGTTGTCCTCAAGCGTGGTGCCGGTGCCTTGCAGCGCTTGTTCCACGGCGTCTTCGAAGCGTCCGTCGGGGGAGGACAGCGTCAGCGCGGGAATGTCGAGCGCGGCAGCGTCGAGTCCGCGCAGTTGAAAACCGCACCCGGCGAGCAGTGTCGTCAGGGTCAGTAGGAGCAGAGATCGGATGATGAGCGAGCGGCGCTTCACGCAGGCCTCCTTGCGAGCTTGGGCCCGCTCCTCGAGGAGCGGGCGTATGGGCCGAGTCAGTTGGCGACGATATTGACCAGCTTGCCGGGCACGACGATGACCTTGCGCACGGTCTTGCCCTCGGTATGGCGACGTACGTTCTCCGCCTCCAGCGCCTGAGCCTCGACGGCGGCTTTGTCGGCCGCCGCCGGGACTTCGAGGCGTGCCCGCAACTTGCCGTTGACCTGCACGGCGAGTTCGACGCTGTCCTTGACCATGGCCGCTTCGTCGGCGACTGGCCAGTCGGCGTCGATGACCGGTGTCTCATGCCCCAGGGCTTGCCATAGCGCATGGCAGGCGTGCGGCACGATAGGCGCCAGGATCAGCACGCAGGCTTCCAGCGCTTCGCGCGTGACCGCCAGGCCTTGTGGCGAAGCATCTTCGAAGCGGCCGATGGCGTTGACCAGCTCCATGACCGCGGCGATAGCGGTGTTGAAGGTGGTCCGGCGGCCGATGTCGTCGCTGGCCTTGGCGATGGTCTCGTGGGTTTTGCGGCGCAACGTCTTCTGTTCGTCGTTGAGCGCGTCGATATCCAGCGTGGCGGGCGTGCCGGCATCGAGGTGATCGGCGACGAGCTTCCAGAGCCGCTTCAAGAAGCGGTGCGCGCCCTCGACGCCGGAGTCCGACCATTCCAGTGACTGCTCCGGCGGCGCGGCGAACATCATGAACAGGCGCACGGTGTCGGCACCGAAGCGGTCGATCATCGCCTGCGGGTCGACGCCGTTGTTCTTGGACTTGGACATCTTCTCGATGCCGCCCATTTCCACCGGTTGGCCATCCTCACGCAGCACGGCGCTGACGGGGCGGCTCTTGTCGTCACGCTTGACGTCGACATCGGCGGGATTGAACCAGTCTTTGCTGCCATCGGCGTTTTGGCGATAGAAGGTTTCGGCGATGACCATGCCCTGGGTGAGCAGGCGCTGGAAGGGCTCGTCGCTCTCGACCAGGCCGAAGTCGCGCATCAATTTGTGGAAGAAGCGTGCGTAGAGCAGGTGCAGAATCGCATGCTCGATCCCGCCGATGTAGAGATCCACCGGCAGCCAGTAGTTGGCACGTTCGTCGAGCATTGCCTCCATGTTGTCGGCACTGGCGAAGCGCGCGTAGTACCAGGAGGATTCCATGAAGGTGTCGAAGGTGTCGGTCTCGCGTGTCCAGCCCTCGCCGAGGTCATAGAAGTCCGGCATCTTCTTGAGTGGCGAGCCGGAGGCATCGACCTCGACTTCCATCGGCAAGGCGACCGGCAGTTCATCGTCGGTCAGCGGCACGGTCTGGCCTTCGGGCCCGTATTTGACCGGGATTGGCGCGCCCCAGTAACGCTGACGCGCTACGCCCCAGTCACGCAGACGGAAGTTGGTCTTCCGCGTTCCTTGTCCGTTGGTTTCTAGCTTGGCGGCAATAGCGTCGAAGGCTGCTTCGAAGTCGAGCCCGTCATATTCGCCGGAGTTGATCAGCGGACCATGCTCGGCATGTGCGCCTTGGGACAAATCCGGCGCGTTACCCTCGGCATCGGCGATCACCGGTTCGATGGCGATGTCGTATTTGGTGGCGAATTCCCAGTCGCGCTGATCATGGGCGGGAACCGCCATGACCGCGCCGGTGCCGTATTCCATGAGTACGAAGTTGGCCACGAAGATCGGCACTTCACGGCCGGTCAGCGGATGGATCGCCTTGTAGCCGGTATCCATGCCTTTCTTTTCCATGGTCGCAAGCTCGGCTTCGGAATTGCCGCCGTGTTGGCACTCGACCAGGAAATCGGCCAACGCTGGATTGTCGGCAGCCGCCTGCTTGGCCAGCGGATGGCCGGCGGCCAGCGCCATGTAGGTGGCGCCATAAAGCGTATCGGGACGCGTGGTGTACACCACGAGCGGGTCGGCCTGGCCGGCGACATCGAAGGTCAGCTCGACGCCGGTGGACTTGCCGATCCAGTTGCGCTGCATGGTCTTGACCTGTTCGGGCCAGTCGACCTCGTCCAGATCGGCGAGCAGTTCCTCGGCGTAGTCGGTGATCTTGAGGAACCACAGCGGGATTTCCTTGCGCTCGACCGGCGCGCCGCTGCGCCAGCCGCAGCCTTCGATGACTTGCTCGTTGGCGAGCACCGTCTGATCCACCGGATCCCAGTTGACGGTCGACATCTTCTTGTACACCAGGCCTTGTTCGACCAGCTTGGTGAAGAACCACTGTTCCCAGCGGTAGTAGTCGACATCGCAGGTGGCGAATTCACGGTTCCAGTCGTAGGCGAAGCCCAACGCCTTGAGCTGACGGCGCATGGCGTCGATGTTGTCGTACGTCCACGCACCAGGCGGGACCCGGTTCTTGATCGCGGCGTTTTCGGCGGGCATGCCGAAGGCATCCCAGCCCATGGGCTGAAGGACGTTCTTGCCCTGCATACGTTGAAAACGCGAGACCACATCACCGATGGTGTAGTTGCGCACGTGCCCCATGTGCAATTTGCCGCTGGGGTAGGGGAACATCGACAGGCAGTAGAATTTCTCCCGGGTCGCGTCCTCGACGGCCTTGAAGCACTGGTTGGTTTCCCAGAAGGTCTGGGCGGCGGATTCGGTTGCGTGCGGCGTGTACTGTGCGTCCATCGGTTTGATCTGGCACCTTGCGTTAGGCTTGGCTTGAAGCGGATAACGCCCGGCCTCGCGATGTGGTAGAACGGAGCTGGGCGGGACGTTGTCCGTGTGTTACGACAGGCCGTCAGGATACCCCAGTCATGCGCCTACAGGTAGGGGCATGGCGACGACGACAGATCAGGAGAAGCGTTATGAGCGAACGTCACGATCAAGAGCATCGCCTGAGCCGCGCCTATGAGCGGGTTCTCGAGCGTCTCGAAAAAGGCGCCGGCGATCTTTCCTGGGAGTCGTTGCAGCGCGAAATGGACGACGCCATCGAGTTCGAAGCGGAGTTCGAGACCTATACCAAGGACGAATTGGCCTTGCTGCGTGCCTGGATCGAGCGCGACATGCGCGATTTGCGGGGATTCCTGGCTCGGGGTGGCGAAGGCATCGCCACCTGGTTGGGAATCGATCTAGGCACCATTTCGCGGCGCGTCACCGAGGCGCTTTTTTCCATCGCCGACCGCACCACCGTCGATCAGGCGCGTTTCGAGGACGATCTCGAAGCGGCGCGCGCTGACTATGTCGAAGGCGAGATGGCCGTGCCCGGCCGCATGCGCTGCGTGCACTGCGACGCGGAAGTCGTGCTCGAGTCCATCACCCGGCTCGAACCCTGCCATCAGTGCGGGCATCGCTATTTCGCGCGGACTAGGGGGTAAGGCCGAAAAGGGGATAACAGGCGTAAGAGCAATGCGACGCCTTTTGACGCTTCATCAGAGTGGCTGGCATGAGTCTTCATGGCCAGCCCTCTTGGAGACTAATGTGAGTTGGGGCTAAGGGGGCAAATAAGTCTCTGGTCTGTCGGCTCTTGGCACGTCATTGTAAGGAGTTCGAAGGCGGTCTCATACGCTGCTTTCGACGCTAACAATACTCGCCAGGGAGGTTTCCCATGACACGACCCAACGTATTGGTCCTGATGGCCGACCAACTCAACGGCACGTTGTTCGAGAACGGTCCCGCCGATTTCCTGCATGCGCCCAACCTCAAGAAATTGGCCAAGCGTTCGGTCAACTTCAATAATGCCTATACGCCGAGCTATTTGTGTGCACCGGGACGGGCTGCCTTCATGTCGAGCCAGTTGCCGAGTCGCACCGGGGTATATGATAACGCCGCAGAATTCCCCTCCAGCGTGCCGACCTGGGCGCACCATCTACGCCGCGCCGGTTACTCCACCTGTCTGTCGGGCAAGATGCATTTCGTCGGCCCCGATCAGCTTCACGGTTTCGAGACGCGCTTGACCACCGACGTCTATCCCGCCGATTTCGGTTGGACACCGGACTACACCAAGCCAGGCGAGCGTATCGACTGGTGGTACCACAACCTGGGCTCGGTGACCGGGGCCGGCGTCGCCGAGATCTCCAATCAGATGGAGTACGATGACGAGGTCGCTTTCCACGCCGAGCAAAAGCTTTACGATCTTTCGCGCGGTCATGACGAGCGCCCCTGGGCGCTGTGTGTCAGCTTTACCCACCCGCACGATCCTTATGTGGCACGTCGTCAGTATTGGGACCTGTATAACGACTGCGAGTATCTCGAGCCACAGCAAGGGCCCGTGCCCTTCGATGATCTGGATCCGCATTCCCAACGGATCTTCGAGGCCAACGACTACACCAAGTTCGACATCCAGCCCCAGGACGTGCGCAACGCGCGTCAAGGCTATTTCGCCAATATCTCTTATATCGACGACAAGATCGGCGGCGTTCTAGACGTGCTTGAGCGCACACGCATGCTCGACAATACAATCATCGTGGTCTGTGCCGACCATGGTGACATGCTTGGCGAGAAGGGCCTGTGGTTCAAGATGAGTCCCTATGAAGGCTCGTCGCGCGTGCCGCTGATGCTTTCCGCGCCGGGGATTGAACCGTGCAATGTCGAGGATCCGGTGTCGATCATCGACGTCAACACCACCATCGCCGACCTCGTTGGGATCGACCTTTCCTCTATCGCTCCCTATACCGATGGCCAGTCGCTGCTGCCCTTGACCCGGGGCGAGAAACGCGATGCACCGGTGTACATGGAGTGCACCGCCGAGGCTAGCTATTCGCCGATCGTGACCATCCGCGAGGGCAAGTGGAAATTCAACCATTGCGAGATCGATCCACCACAGCTGTTCGACCTCGAAGCCGATCCGCTGGAGCAGCACAACCTGGCGGAAGATCCCGACTATGCCGACGTGTTGGCCGAGTACCAGGCCAAGGTGCACGAGCGCTGGGACATGCAAGCCTTCTATGCTGACGTGTGCGCCTCCCAGGCTCAGCGCCTGATCGTCTACGAAGCGCTGCGCAATGGCCACTACTACCCGTGGGACTACCAGCCACTACAAGACGCTTCCGAGCGTTACATGCGTAACCACATGGACTTGAACGAGGTCGAAGAAGCTCAGCGCTATCCCCGCGGTGAGTAAGACGATGGCAAAACACATCGTCTGAGCCAAATCGGCGAGCAGCATGCACGCCCGTGCCAGACTGGTACGGGCGTTTTTCTTCACGCGGGATGGTTTTCCCTATGCCGAGCGAGTGTCCGGTAATGGCACGCAAGTGCGATTGATCCTGCGTCCCCCTTTGGCATGGGAAAAAGTTTGATATCGTCACACCTCAAAGCAGCGACCACGATGAGGAGGCAGGTATGCGGAGCGAGGCGCTACCCGACACGATGGCGGCGATGCTGCTGACTGGGCATGGGGACATCGATAAACTGGAGTATCGGCAGGACGTTTCCGTCCCCAGGCCTGCCAAAGGTGAGGTTTTGGTGCAGGTGACCGCGACGGCGAAGAACAATACCGATCGCAAGGCACGAGAGGGGCTCTATCCGACCAAGGACAAAGGGGATACGACCTCGTTCCAGATCGGTGGTTCTCCGACGCTGACCTTTCCGCGCATCCAGGGTGCCGATGTCGCCGGGCACGTGGTGGCTGTCGGCGAGGAGGTGAGCGCTGAGCGCATTGGCCAGCGTGGACTTCTGGACTTCAATATCTACGCCGATGCGCGTCCCGACATCAATCTTACGCCTGACTATTACGGACACGGCGCCGATGGCGGCTATGCCGAATACATTGCCGTGCCCTCGGCACAGTTCCACACGGTGGAGAATTCCGAGCTGGCCGATGCCGAACTCGCGGCGATGGGCATGTGTTCTTATCAGACCGCGCTGCACATGCTGAATGCGGCCAACGTCAAAGCCGGGGAGCGTGTACTGGTGACAGGCGCCAGTGGCGGGGTAGGCACGTCCTTGATTCGGCTTTGTCGGATCATGGGGGCGATTCCTTACGCGCTGAGCCAACCGGACAAGGCTCAGGCGCTTCTAGACCTGGGGGCGGAAGCCGTGCTAGACCGCACGGACATGGAGGATTTCACCGAGAAGGTGAAATCCCTGACGCAGGGCGTGCCCATCGATGCGGTCATGGACCTGGTCGGGGGCGAGATGACCGATCGCTTCATCGATACCATGATCTTCGATATGACGCGCCGCGCCACCTATCCACGCCTGAGCATCGCCGGCGCCAGCGGCGGCAATCTCAGCGAGATCATGTGGACGCGTATCTATCTCTATCAGGTGCAGATATTCGGTGTTTCCCATGGCACGCGCGATGAGGCCGAGCAACTGGTGGCCTGGATTCGCTCGGGGCAACTGAAGCCGGTCTTGCACGCGGCGTTCAAACTTTCCGAGCTGCATGACGCTGAACGTTATTTCGTCAATCGCAACAGCAATTACTTGGGCAAAATCGTGATCGTCCCGGACTCGCAGTGGCAAGAACATGGCGCACCCTACGCGTTGAAGGAAGGCAAATGAGCGACAAACTAACGCTGCAATTGATCGACTTGCACGCTGGCGGTGATGTCAGCCGTATCGTGACCGGCGGCATCGACCCGCTGCCGGGGAACACGGTGCGCGAAAAGATGGAATATCTGCGCGAGGATGCCGATGGCCTGCGCCAGCTATTGCTCAGCGAGCCCTATGGCATTCCCGAGATGTCGGTGGACCTGCTGGTTCCCGCCAGCGATCCGGAAGCCGAGGTGGGCTACATCATCATGGAGGTGATGGGCTATCCCATCTATTCCGGATCTAACACCATCTGCACCGCCACGGCCGTGCTGGAAAGCGGTCTTGTGCCCAAGCGCGAGGGGTACCAGCGTTTTGTTCTGGAGTCCGCGGCCGGCCTGGTGCATATCGAGGCGCGCGTGGAGAACGGTGTGGTGGAAGGCATCACCTGCGAAGGGTTGCCCAGTTACATCGACACCTACCGGGCCAGCATCCATGTGCCCTCGATCGGGAATGTGACCTACAGCGTCGCCTATAGTGGTGGTTTCTATGCCCTGGTGGAAGCCGCTGAGCTGGGCTTCTCGCTCAATAGGGATGAGGAGACACGGCTGGCGGAGTGCGCCCATGCCATCGTCGAGGCGATCCAGGCCGAGCGCGGTTTTTCCCACTACACCCTGGGCGATGTGGGGCCGCTGCCGTTTCTGCATTTCATGGGCCCGGTCGAGCATGTCGCGGATGGCTTCTTCCGCTCACGCTCGACGACCTACGTGCATCCAGGCGTGATCTGCCGCAGCACGACCGGCACGGGAACCTCGGCGCGCTTGGCCCTCATGCATCATGAAGGCATTCTCCAGCCGGGAGACAAGCTGGAGACCGTGTCCCTGCGTGGTACGGGATTCATTGGCGAATTCACCGGCTCCCGGCAGGAAGGGGATCATCGGGTGGCCGAGAACACCATCACCGGCAAGGCCCATATGCTGGCTCGCTCGGACATCGTCATCAACTGCAACGACCCGCTAGTGGAGTGCGGCAGCCTGCACCATATCGTCACTAGCGGTCATCGCAAGGCCGAGGCGGCACTGACCGTCGAGGAAGAGGCGTCTTTGTCAGACTAGGAGCGCTTCCGCCCCGGGCACGACGCGGCGTGGAGACGCCTGCACGCCACGTCGTGTCATCGCCGTATGCTATCCGCGGCGCCGCCAACGCAGTCCGGGGATGAGTAGCAACAGGGCGAGCCCCCACGTCGGCCAGCTGCCGGTGCGAGTGAATAGGGTCATTCCCTGCATGGGCTGAACCTCGCCACTGATGCTGGCGGTCTCGAAGCGCGGGGCGCGTTCGGTGATATGGCCTTGGGCGTCGATGATGGCGGTGACGCCGTTGCTGGTGGCGCGGAGTACGTAGCGGCCGTTTTCGAGGGCGCGCAATTGGGCCATCTGCAAGTGCTGCAATGGGCCAATGGAGTCTCCAAACCAGGTGTCGTTGGACACGGTCAGCAGCACGTCGGCGCTGCGCGCACGCTGGGCGACCAAGTCCGCATAGATGATCTCGTAGCAGATCGCGCTTCCCAACCGCATACCCGCGGCTTGAATCGGTGCCTGATCGGAAGCGCCGGCGGTGAAGCTCGACATCGGCAGGTTGAAGAAGGCGATGATGCCGCGCAGCAATCCTTCCAACGGTAAATATTCACCGAACGGCACCAGGTGTTCCTTGCGATAGCTGCCTTGGCTGTCGCCCATCCCGATGACCGCATTGTAGTAATCGCCTTGATCGTCGCGCTGGACGATACCGGTCAGCAGCGCGGTATCGGCGGGCAGCGTTGCCTGGACGCGTTCCAGAACGGGGCGCGCTTGGGACGCAAACATCGGCAAGGCGGTCTCCGGCCAGACGATCAGGTCGGTGTCGTCGTTCTGGTCACGGGTTAGTTCGGCGTAGGTGTTGGCGGCCTTGCGCTGTCCCTCGGGGCTCCACTTCGAGAGCTGGGGGAGATTGCCTTGCAACAGGGCGACTTGCTTGGGGTCGCCGTGCGGGGAAGTCCACTGAGTGGGCAGCACCAGTGGTAGGCACCACATCGCGACGAGTGGCACCAGTGCCCACAGGCGGCGCTTCAGGAGCGCCACCAGCAAGGTGCCGCTGAGGGCGACGATCAACGACAGCAGGTAGACGCCGCCGATGGGCGCCCACGGCGCTAGCGGCGATTCGACATGGGCGCTGCCCAACAGTAGCCAGGGAAAGCCCGAGAATGCCCAGGTACGCAATGCCTCGCCGAGCACCCAGACGCCCGCGAAGGTGATCACGGACCATCGCGCACTCGTGAAACGCCGATAAACACCGAACACCACGCCATAAAACAGCGCCAGGGTGACTACGAAGAGCCCAGTCAGGAACACCGCCAGTGGCACACCGGTGTAGCCGTAGTCATGGATCGAGACATAGATCCACGACGTGCCGGCACCGAATAGGCCGACGCCATAGCTCCAGCCGCGCAGCGCCGCTTGGCCGGGCGTGAGGTCGTGCAGCCTGTAGAACACCAAGGCGACGGCGAAGGGGCCGACCCACCACCAGTCGAAGGGGGCGAAGGTAAGCGTCGTGAGCGCGCCGGCAACCAGCGCGACGAGGTATCCCATCCAGGGGCGATAGGCTCGGGAAGACAGCATGAGGCACTCCTTGTCGAAGGTGCCTCTTATAACAGAGCGGGGCGCCGTGGGCCATGGCATGTGCGCCCGATCGCTTTAATGCTTGTCGTCGTTCCCGGACTCTTCGGCATCATCCTCGGGGCAAGGCGAGACCTGCAACAGACGGATACGGCGGTTGTCGGCATTGAGCACGGTGAAGCGCCAGGTGCCCAGGTCGGCGTATTCGTTGCGTCGCGGCAGATGCCCGAAGCGCTGCATGACCAGACCGCCGACGGTATCGAATTCTTCGTCGGGAAATTCCGTGTCGAAGCGTTCGTTGAAGTCCTCGATGGGTGTCAGGGCGCGAATCGCATAGGTGCCGTCGCCCAAGTCGCGAATGTCGTCTTCTTCATCGATGTCGTGTTCGTCTTCGATGTCGCCGACGATCTGCTCGAGGATGTCTTCGATGGTCACGATGCCCGCCGTGCCACCGTATTCATCGACCACCACTGCCATGTGGTTATGGGTGTCGCGAAATTCCTTGAGCAGGCTGTTAAGGCGTTTCGACTCGGGAATGAACATCGCCGGGCGCAGGATATCGCGTAGTTGGAAACGTTGGCGCTCAGCGTCGCTGAGCTTGAGCAACGGCAGGAGATCCTTGACCAGTACGATGCCGAGTACCTCGTCGAGGTTCTCGTCGATGATCGGGTAACGAGAGTGCGCCGTCTCGAGGATGATCGGCAGGCAGTCCTCGGGACGCTGATCGACATGCAAGGCGGTTACCTGGGAGCGCGGGATCATCACCTCGCGCGTTTGTTGATCGCTGATCTGGAACGCGCCTTCGATGATGGTCAGCGCATCCTGGTCGAGGCGCAGTCGTGTACCGGCCTCACGCAGGAAGGTGAGCAACTCGTCTCGTGAACTCGGTTCATCGGAGTCGTTGGAAAAAGCGTTCAGCAGTTTATCCAGCCAGGATTTGCCACCCTGGCTGCTCGATCGGTCTTCGCTCATGCGATAGGTCTCTCGTTCCTCATGGACGATAACGCGGGGATGATAAAAGGACGTGCACGGCCATTGGCCGGGCATCGCGGGGCGTCGAGATGAGTGCCAGGCGGGGGTTCACTCGGCATAGGGGTCACCGATCTTGAAACCTGCCAGTAGCTCGCGCTCCAACGCTTCCATCTCTTCGGCTTCACGCTCATCTATATGATCGTAGCCAAGCAAATGCAAGGTGCCGTGGATCACCATATGGGTGTAGTGATGGGCCAGGTGCTTTTCCTGTGCGGCGGCTTCCGTGACGACGACGTCGTGGCAAATCGCCAAGTCGCCAAGCAATGGCAAGGACATGCCGGGCGGCGTTTCGAAAGGGAAGGAAAGCACATTGGTGGGCTTGTCCTTGCCGCGATAGTCGTGATTGAGGGTCTGGCTCTCTTCAGGGGAGATGAAGCGCACGGTCATTTCCATGCGTGCTTCATCGGGATGGCGAGCGAACACAGCGCCCACCCAGGCCTCGAGGTCAGCCTGAGTGGGAAGCGCGGTTGCCGTGTCAATGGCGACCTGACGGTCGATGTCGGGGGTCATGCGTCTGCCGGCTCGTCGTTATCGCGGCGCGCGTCGTCTTTCTCGCGCTTTGCCTGTGCACGCCGTTCTTGGCGGGCGCGTTCCTGCTCTTCCTCGGCGCTTTCGAAGGCATCGTAGGCTTCGATGATGCGCTGGACGAGGGGATGGCGGACCACATCCTTGGCGACGAAATGCGTGACCCCGATCCCTGCGGTGCCCTTGAGCACATCGAGAACTTGAATCAGCCCCGATTGATTGCCGCGCGGCAGGTCGACCTGGGTGATATCGCCGGTGATCACGGCGGTGGAGCCGAAGCCGATACGCGTCAGGAACATCTTCATTTGTTCGCGCGTGGTGTTCTGGCTCTCATCGAGAATGATGAAGGCATTGTTGAGCGTGCGCCCGCGCATGTAGGCCAGCGGGGCGATCTCGATCACTTGCCGTTCGATCAGCTTGTTGACCTGTTCGAAACCTAGCATCTCGTAGAGCGCGTCATAGAGCGGACGCAGGTAAGGGTCGATCTTCTGTGCCAGATCGCCGGGGAGGAAGCCCAGGCGCTCGCCGGCTTCCACCGCCGGGCGCACCAGAAGAATCCGCCGTACCTGTTGCTGGTTGAGCGCCTCGACCGCCGCCGCGACCGCCAGATAGGTCTTGCCGGTGCCCGCCGGGCCGACCCCGAAATTGATGTCGTGATCGTGAATGCTGGAGACGTAGGTCTGCTGATTGTGACCACGTGGCTTGATCAAGGCACGTGGCGTGCGGATGAGAACGCCGCCCTCGTCGAGCGCTTCCTCGTCTTCTTCCAGTGACTCGAGGCCGGATTCCTGCAGAAAAAGGTGCACAGTGTCGGGCGTCAGCTCGCTGGCTTCGGTCTCACGGTAGAGATGCTCGACGACATTGGCGGCCGCCTTGACGTGAGGGCCGGGGCCTGCGAGCTGAAAAGTGTTGCCGCGATTGCGCAGCGTCACTCCCAAACGAGTCTCGACGAGCTTGAGATGCTCGTCCTGCTGCCCGCATAGACTGGCCAGGCGCATGGGGTCGTTGGGTTCGAGTGTCAGCGTGAGAATGCGATGTGCCTGCGAAGTGTTCTGGCTCAACTCGAGGAGATCCATGGGTTGGAAGTGTGAATTCAGCTTAGCGCCCCGGACAATGCCGGGGCAATGATCTTGCGCAAGGATTCGTCGCGATAGTAGATAAAGACCGCTAGCAGCGCCTCAATAGCGAGCCGGGGAGGCCAGGTCGCCACGCAAGGAGTTGGGCAGCGCCTCGGTGATCTCGACATCGACGAAGTAACCGATGAGTTCGGTCGGGTTGGGCGCACGGAAGTTGACGACCCGGTTGTTCTCGGTACGACCGGAGAGCTGGCCGGGGTCCTTGGGCGAGAAGCCGGTGACCAGAATGCGCTCGGTGTTGCCGACCATGCGCCGCGAGATCTGCATGGTCTGCTGGTTGAGGCGTTCCTGCAGGATCGCCAGGCGCTGTTTCTTGGTCGCTTCCGGCGTTTCGTCTTCCAAGTTCGCCGCCGGCGTGCCCGGGCGCGGGGAATAGACGAAGCTGAACGAGGCGTCGTAACCGATGCGCTGGATCAGATCCATGGTGTTCATGAAGTCTTCTTCGGTCTCACCGGGGAAACCGATGATGAAATCCGAGGAGAAGCTGATGTCCGGACGCAGTGCGCGGATGCGCTCCAGCTTATCGACGTATTCCTCGACGGTATGGCCGCGCTTCATGGCCGCCAGGACACGATCCGAACCGGCCTGCACGGGCAGATGCAAGTGGCTGACCAGTTCTGGAATCTCGCCGTAGGCCTCGATCAGGCTGTCGGAAAATTCCACGGGATGCGAGGTGGTGAAGCGGATGCGGTCGATGCCTTCCACGGCGGCAACACAGCCGATCAGCTCGGCGAGGTCGATTTCATCGCCCAACTGGTTCTCGCCGCGGTAGGCGTTGACGTTCTGGCCCAGCAGATTGATCTCGCGCACGCCTTGATCGGCGAGGTGGATGACTTCCTCCATCACCGGCTCGAAGGGCCGCGAAACCTCTTCACCACGGGTGTAGGGCACCACGCAGAAGGTGCAGTACTTCGAGCAGCCTTCCATGATCGAGACGAACGCGGTGGCGCCGTCTGCCGTGGGCTTGGGCAGGTGGTCGAATTTCTCGATCTCGGGGAAGGTGACATCGACCATGGAGATGGTCTCTGCCGTCTCCGCGCCTTGGCGTGAGTCGAGCATGGTCGGCAGCCGGTGCATGGTCTGCGGTCCGAAGACCATGTCCACATGCGGCGCACGCTTCTGGATATTGTCGCCTTCCTGACTGGCCACGCAGCCCCCGACGCCGATCACGAGGTCGGGATTGGCGGCCTTGAGCTTCTTCCAGCGCCCGAGCTGGTGGAAGACCTTCTCCTGGGCCTTCTCACGGATCGAGCAGGTATTGAGCAGGATGACATCGGCCTCCCGCTCGTCGTCGGTCAGCTCGAGTGCATGCGATTCGCCGAGTAGATCCGCCATGCGTGCGGAGTCATACTCGTTCATCTGGCAGCCGTGGGTCTTGATGAAGAGTTTCTTCGCCATACCGATTCGGTCGGTGCGTCGAGCGCCCGACATATGTCCGTGATTGGGAGTGAGTAAAAGCGTGGCCTTGATGCGTGGCTCAGCCGCTTGTCCAGGATAAGAAGGCACATTATACGGATTGACGGCATCGTGGGCCAGCCTTGCGCCTGAGTCGAATCGTCCGCGATGATACCGAGGCTATGATACGCTAGCGTTGCTCGCATGAGGTGCCTCGTGAAGGTACGCTGCGGACAGTCAAGATCGACGCAGGAATGCGGAATTTTCGTTTTCGATGAGTTGGTTATCGCGCGACGATGAGTGGTTAAAATTTGCACGATTTGTCGCTATGACAGACATTGCGGTGGTCTCGCTGCCGTCAAGGTCCGGTTTTCCCAAGACTTATCCACAGAATGTGTGGATGGTCGCCCCCGAGTCGCGACAGGATGTCCTCTTGGCTGGGCGATACAACGCGTGGAGCAGTACGTACTCGTGAGCCGTTCGTCATTCATGAAGAAGCCACGTTATGTCTAGAATCAAACCTCTGATGCTGAGCTTGGTCCTCGGGGCCTGCGCTTTTAACGCTCATGCGCAAGACGATGGGCAGTACTGGGTCTCGGACAAGTTGCCGACCTATGTACGTAGCGGCCCCACCGAGGGCTACCGTATCGTCGGCACACTCGAGAGCGGCGATCCCGTGACGCTACTCGAGCGCCAGGGTGACTATAGCCGCGTCCGTGGTGACGATGGTGATGCCGTCTGGATTCCCAGCCGTTACCTGCAGGACTCGCCGAGTGCCAGCTCGCGCTTGCCCGAGTTGCAAGCGCGTGTGGATGAATTGACCTCGAAGCTCGACGGTATCAATGAAGAATGGGAACAGCGCGTGGAGGGCATGACCACGAAGCTGGACAATAGAGCCGAGCGTATCGAAGAGCTGGAATCGCGTAACGCCGAATTGGATAGCGCTTACAGTGACGCCGAAGAAACCACGCGCGAGCTCAAGGCGCGGCTCGATACGCAGGAACAGGATCTCTTGATGCGTTATTTCACCTACGGTGCTGCCGTGGCCGGGGCCGGCTTGCTGGTGGGCCTGATCGTGCCGCATCTCCCGCGTCGGCGTAAGCGCCGTAGTGGATGGTTTTAATGGCGTGTCGCAGACGTGTGAACGATGGAAGATGGACAAGAGAGGCGTTAACGACGTATGCCGACGGATGAGTGGTTGGAGCGCTGGGAGGAAGGCAGGATCGGGTTCCATCGGTCGGCGCCGCATGACGCTTTGATACGTCACTGGCCATCGCTCGGGGCTCAGCCTGGCGGCAAGGTGCTGGTGCCTCTGTGTGGCAAGAGCCTGGATATGCGCTGGCTGGCCGAGCAGGGGCATCCCGTGCTCGGCCTGGAACTCTCGTCGCTGGCCATCGAGCAGTTCATGGCTGAAAGCGAGGCGCCGATATCACGCTACACGCAGGAGGCTTTCTCGTGCTGTCGTCAGGGCAGTATCGAACTCTGGTGTGGCGATTTCTTTCATTTCCATACCGCGCAGGCCGAAGAGTTGTCGGCGTTCTATGATCGTGCGGCGCTGATCGCGTTGCCCGAGGCCACGCGGCAACGCTATGCCTTTCACTTGGCGCAATTATTGTTGCCCGGTGCGCGAGGCTTGCTGATCAGCTTGGTGGATACGCACTCGCCTGAGGGCGGTCCGCCGTATTCGGTGGCCGATGACGAAGTCGAGCGTTTGTTCGCGGCGAATTTCGAGCTGACTCACCTGGAAACACGGCCACCGGATGACACCGGCAAGCAGGAAAGCGTGTGGTCGCTGATGAGGCGTGGGCCGCGACTGGCATGACCCTCGTCGCGGCGCCGGCATGCGTCAGTCCTTGAGCTGGCGGGAAAGCTCGGGGTCGCTGAAGGCTCGCCGCAAAGCATTGCTCAGCAGGTCGCTGACCATGCGGTTGTTGGAGTCCCAGTCGGGCTTGATCGCGAAGCTCTGCTTGCGCTTGGCCGTATAGGTGCCGGTATATGTGCCGCCATCGTTGGCGACCTGGGCATGCAGCACTGCCTGTAGCTGCGCGGCGTCGAGTAGCGGTGCATCGGCTTCGACAGGGGCGTAACTGAGATCGGCAAGCGTCAACGTTAACGTCGCGTTGGCGCTACCGTCCTCGACGGGTGAGAAGCCCATGCGACGCAATGCCTGTTCCGCCTGCGTCTGTAGCTTGGGGATGACGTCATGCGCGGGGACGCGGATCGTCGATGTCGACGCGGGTGAGCCGGAGCGCGTGCCCAGCACATCGCTTCGGCGTCCGTCGACCACGCTCAGGGCAATTTCCTGTCCGTTCCCCGTGTGAGGAAGATCCGTCCCGATATCGGGCTTGACCTGAAGAATCTGAGGGCTCTGGGCGCAACCGATCATGAGTAGTGGCGTCATGAGTAGTGCGACGAGAGCGAACGCGGGACGTGTTCTGACCGTAATGAGCCGGCGCATGCGTATCGTGTGTCCTGAAATGAAAAGGAAAAAGATAGTTGAAGCTTGGCTGCGAGTATAGCGGTAGCTCAAGAGTGCGCGAAGCCCTTTTGGCGTGACCGCAGGACCCACAGGCCGATCAGTGGACCGGGCAACATCAGCCAGGCGACCCAAGGGCCTAGTGTCGACCAGGCGGGAAGCAGCCATGCCAAGGATGCCGCTGATACCGCATAGCCGATGGCATTTTGCAGGGTCAGGGCGCTGCCGACCAGCGACGCCGGACAGGCGCGTGCCGATAGCGCCGAGAAATGCGGCGAGTCGATGACCGCAAGTAGACTCCAAAGCGCCAGGAACAATGCCGCCCAGACCCCCGATACGCCGCTGAGCCAAGGGTACAATAGACAGCAGGCGGCCGAGCCGCTCAATCCCAACTGGGCGATGCGATGACTGCCTAGGTGCAGACTCAGCCAGCCACCCAGCCAGCACCCCGGTCCGCCGATGGCGATCAGCGCGAAACTACCGAGCGCCAGTTGTGTGGTCGTCAGGGTTGGCAGCGCCGTGGCCAGAAGAAGAGGTATCAGCGCCCATAGCGTATAAAGCTCCCACATGTGTCCGAAGTAGGCGCTGGCGGCGTGTCTGAATTCTTCGATTCTAAAGGCGCCGAGCCCTGCCCAACGCGGTGTCTCGCCGCTCGATTTGCGCAACTGAGGGGCCTCACCGAGATGCCAGATCATGATGCCCGCTATGAGGGCCAGCAGCGAGGCGCACCACAAGGCGCTGCGCCAATCTCCCCCCAGTGATAGCCCGGCCAGAAGATGCGGCGTCGCGGTCCCGATGACCAGCATGCCCACCAGCCACGCCAGCCCGAGCCCCGTACGTTGTGGCGCCCAGCCGACCATGAGCTTCATGCCTACCGGGTAGATGCCAGCCAGTGCCATGCCGGTGGCGAGGCGTAGTGCCACGGCTGGCCACAGGCCACCTGCCCAGGGAAGCAGGCCATTGCTTAGGGCGCCGATCAGGCAACAGGTGGCGAACAGGCGGCTTGCGTCGCGTCGGTCGGGAAGGCCGCTCAGGCCGATCATCAACGTGCCCAGGAGAAAGCCGACCTGGACGGCACCAGTGAGCCAACCCAGGTCATGAGCGGCGAGCGTCCATTCACGCTCCAGGTCGCCGATCACTGCATTGGGGGTGAACCACAATGCGGTGCCGAACAGCTCGGCCAGGGCGATCCATACGATGGGCATGGCGGCTCGCCTCCACCTAGCTCTACCTAGCACTCAAAGCCCTAATGCTGAAGACGTCGAGCGACGCGGGTCTGCTCCGCCGTAGAAGTGGCCGTTCTCGATCAGCACCGATTGCGCGGCTCCCATCGCGTCTTGCTGCGAAATCGTATGGCCCATGGATTCGAGCAGGCCGATAGTATCCGGGCTGATGCCTTCCTCGATGCGGATCTCGTCGGGCAGCCATTGATGGTGAATGCGCGGCACACTCACGGCGCTTTGCACGTTCATGTCATGATCGATGACATTCATGACGACTTGCAGCGTCGTGGTGATGATGCGTGATCCACCGGGGCTGCCGGTGATCAGGAAGTTCTTGCCATCTTTCTTGACGATGGTCGGCGTCATCGATGACAGCATGCGCTTTTCGGGCTCGATCTTGTTGGCTTCACCGCCGATCAGCCCGTAGGCATTGGGTGTGCCCGGTTTGGCGGAAAAGTCGTCCATTTCATTGTTGAGCAAGAAGCCTGCGCCATCGACGACGATGCCCGAGCCGTAGCTGAAGTTGATCGTATAGGTATTGGAAACGGCCAGGCCGTTATCGTCGGCGATCGAGAAGTGCGTGGTTTCGTTGGACTCATAAGGCAGCGGGTCACCCGCAGCGATGGCATCGCTGGGCGTGGCGCGCCCCAGGTCGATCTGTTCGCGCAGTTCGTCGGCATAGTCTTTGGAGGTGATGCCTTCGAGTGGTACATCGACGAAATCGGTATCGCCCAAATACTCGGCGCGGTCGGCATAAGCGCGCTTCATCGCCTCAGACATGACGTGGATGGTGCGAGCCGAGTTGAAGCCCATCTCGCCGATGTCGTAACCCTCGAGGATGTTGAGCATCTGTACGATATGCGCGCCACCGCTGGAAGGCGGGCTCATGGCATAGACGTCGTAGCCGCGATAGTTGCCATGTACGGAATCGCGAAGCGTGGGCCGGTAGGCAGCCAGATCCTCGGCGGTCATGAGGCCGTCGTGTTTTTCCATTTCGGCGGCGATGAGTTCGGCGGTTTTGCCCTCGTAGAACTCGCGCGGGCCGTGCTCGGCGATGCGCTTGAGCGTGGCGGCCAGGTCCGGCTGACGGAAACGTTCACCAGCGCGATATAGCGAGCCGTCCGGCTTGTAGAATACCTCGCGCGTCGAATCCCATTGTTTGAGCCGATCTTGAGACTGCTCGAGTCCTTCCGCGAAGCGCGGCGGTATCTCGAAGCCTTCCTCGGCGAGTCGAATGGCGGGTGCCAAGGCATCGGCGAGGCTGAGGGTGCCATATTTCTCCAGCGCTAGCGCCAGGCCGGCAACGGTGCCGGGCACGCCGGAGGCGTTGTGAGTGTAGCGGGAAAGCTCGGAGACGGCCTCGCCCTGTTCGTTCTGGAACATCGTTTCATAGGCCGCCGCTGGCGCCTTTTCACGATAATCGATGGCGATGACGTCACCACTTTCTTCATCGGAGATCAGCATGAAACCGCCGCCGCCGATGTTGCCGGAGCGGGGTTGTGTGACGGCCAGTGCGAACCCTGCGGTGACCGCCGCGTCGACGGCGTTGCCGCCGTCTTGCATGACGTCGCGGGCAATCTTCGAGGCCAGGTAATGGCTGGTGGCCGCCATGCCGTGTTGGCCTTCCTGGGGATGGAAGCGCTCGCCTTCGAGAATCGCTTGTTGAGCGATGGCGGGAAGCGACAGGGTAGTAAGTAATGCGCACAGTGCCAGACGTCGTCCATGGCGCAAGGTAAGTCGAATCATGCCAGGCCTCTCGAGAGTGGGGCGGCAATACGGCGCCGCATTTTTATGAGGAATTGCTTTTACTATCGAAGGCGTCGCCTGAATATGCAAGGATTGCGCGGCCCCTCTCAAGGTGGCGAGCAGGATGCCATGCTGTATGGCATCGGGTCATAGTGAGCGCACCAGTGACGCCATGCGCTCGCGTTGGTCAGCATCCGGGAGTGAGCCATGGGCAGCACCGATATTGTCCGTTGCGTGCTCCGGATCGCTCGTCGCCGGGATGGCGCAGGTCACCGCCGGGTGACTGACGATGAACTTGAGGAACAGTTGCGCCCAGCTCTCGATGCCGAGTTCCTTGGTCCATTCGGGCAGTGACTCGCCTTTGACCCGGCCGAACAGTGATCCTCTCTCGAACGGCTCGTTGATCAGGGTCGCGACACCGTTATGGGCCGCGGCCGGTAGTAGACGCTTCTCTGCATGACGGGTCGCGATGTTGTAGTTGAACTGGACGAAGTCGATCGGCTCGCGCTCGACGATCCGGATCAGGCGTTCGTGACTCGACACCGTATAATGGGTGACGCCGATGTAGCGGACCCTGCCTTCGTCCCGCCAGGCCTTGAGGGTATCGAGCTGGGTCTGTAGATCGACCAGGTTATGAACTTGGACCAGGTCGAGGTGGCCGCCCCCCATGCGCTTACGCGAGGCCTCCAACTCCTCGATCCCGGCCTCCCTGCCACGTGTCCATACCTTGGTGGCCATGAACAGGTCGTCGGCGATATCGAGCCGCTCCGCGAGCTGGCCGACAACGGTTTCAGCCTGTCCGTACATCGGTGAACTGTCGACGAGCCGACCGCCACCGCCATAGAAATTCTGCAGGACCTGTTCCAGCGGCCGCATCGCAGCGGCGTTATCGGGGTCGACATTGAAGGTGCGTGCGGTGCCAAGCCCAATGACCGGAATGTGCTGTCCGGAAGCCGGGATTTCACGGACGTTCAGCGTACCCGATGCGGCACGCAGGGCCGTTGGGCCAAGCGCGGCCAATAGGCCCGCGCCTGCGGACAACTGGAGGAAAGTGCGGCGCGATATGAGACCGCGCCCGCCGGGACAATTATTGCCGTCGATCATCGGATTCTCCTTGCCGCCGTCGAGACGGGGGTGCAGTGCCGGTGGCCCTTGCCTGACGCGATACGCCGAGGCGATAGCCGATAACCGCCCAAACCAACGCCACTGGAATGGCGACGACCGAGATGCCGCTGATACCCAATCCGAGGCCCGTCAATCCGGTATAGACCCAACTCGCGATGGCGTCACTTCCACGATAGACCACGGTATCGATGAAGTTCTTCGACTTGTACTTCTCGTACCGTGGCACGACCGTGAACAGCATCTCCCGACCTGGTTTCGCCAATGCATAGTTACCGGCGCGCCGGAGTACCTGGACCGCAGCGATACTGAGTAGCACGGGGGCCGCGACCAGCACCACAAAGCCCGCGGCGACGAGCAGCGGCACGAATGACAGCGCACGGCCGAGGCCAAAGTACTGAACGACTCGGGCGGTGAGAAACAGTTGGATGCCGACGGTGAGCGTGTTGGTGAGCAGGTCGATGATCGCGAATACCGAGGTGCGGTCGCCGCTGTCGTCGATGGCATTGCTGATGATATCGGCCTGGATGAAGTACAGGAACGTGGCCAGCGTCGTGTATAGCCAGATGAACAGGCAGATGCCGAGCAGATAACGCGATTGTAGAACTGCTTTCACCCCCTCGAATAGCGTACCGCCGAGTGGCTGATTCGTAGTGCCATGCTCGCTACTGCGGCTGGACCAGCGTTCCAGCACCCACATGCACGGCAGGGTGCAGGCGAGGATAACGGCGGCGATGGGCAATAGGCTTGCCGGCTCGAGTTGCTGAGCCAGCACGCCGGTGATCGCAGGACCGGCGATCGCACCGGCGCTCCCGCCGGCGGCGATGGCACCGAACAGGCGCGTCGCCTGGCGATTCGTAAAAACATCGGTCAGGAAACTCCAGAAGACCGATACGACGAACAGGTTGAACACCGACAGCCAGACGAAAAAACTACGTGCCGCCCAGACCATCTGCATGTCGACGCGCAGCCACAGCCAGAACAAGGCGATACAAGCGATAAAAAAGCCATAGACGGCGGGGATAAGGCGCGTACGCCGGAAGCGCGAGGCCAGGGTAGCAAACACTGGCACGGCCAGAAGCATGGCAAAAAACGTGGCGGTAAATAGCCACTGCATGTTCTCCACGCCGCCGCGTACGCCCATCTCGTCGCGCACTGGTCGCAGGATGTAGTAGCTGCATAAAAGGCAGAAGAAATAGGCCGCAGCGCTTAGCAGGCCGGGCAATTCGCTGCGACTGACGTTGACGGCACGCGATAGAAACGGCACTCGGTCATCGCCACTCGGCGGATTCGACACCATGGAACCTCCGGGACCGTCACGGCCCAAGGCGGATCCCGCGCGACGGCGGGCCATTTGGAGAACGAACCAATATTTCTACGCTACCCTCAGGGGGTAGTCGCTGCAACTATGCTGGACAGGCGCATTCCGTTGTCCGAATGCATGCCGAGTATCGCACCTGAATATGCAAGGCAACTGTGATCGAGCTCGCCCTTGAGCCTGTTTTTCCGCCCGGCATTCGCTAGAATGAAGCCCTCATTTCCAGCCGAACGCACCTTTATTGCTTATGCCCGACTTCAAGATTGCACCTTCGATCCTGTCCGCCGATTTCGCTCGTCTCGGTCAGGAGACGGAGGATGTGTTGGCATCCGGCGCGGATATCGTGCACTTCGATGTCATGGATAATCATTACGTCCCCAACCTCACCATCGGTCCGATGGTGTGCAAGGCTCTGCGTGATCATGGCATTACCGCGCCCATCGACGCGCATTTGATGGTCAAACCGGTGGATCGCCTGATCGGGGATTTCATCGAAGCGGGTGCGAGCTACATCACCTTTCACCCCGAGGCCAGCGAACACATCGACCGTTCACTGCAATTGATCCGCGATGGTGGCTGCAAGGCCGGCCTGGTCTTCAATCCCGCTACGCCGCTTTCCTACCTCGACTATGTCATGGACAAGCTCGATATGGTGCTGCTGATGAGCGTCAATCCCGGCTTCGGCGGGCAATCCTTCATCCCTGGCACGCTCGATAAGCTACGCGAGGTACGCCAACGCATCGATGCCAGTGGTCGCGATATTCGTCTGGAAGTCGACGGTGGCGTCAAGGTTGAGAATATCGCCGAGATCGCACGTGCCGGCGCGGATACTTTCGTCGCCGGGTCGGCGGTCTTCAAGGCACGCGACGAGGCGGATCCGCACCGTTACGACAGCGTCATGCGGGCCTTCCGCGACGCCCTGGAACAGCGTTGAGTCGGGGATTCATGGCCGATGACGAGCGTGCCGCACGCGCTCAGGCCTGGTATCTGTACCTGGTCGAAACGGCGTCAGGGGCGCTTTATACCGGGGTGACCACCGATGTGGCGCGTCGTTTCCGTGAGCACCGCGATGGCAAACGCGGCGCGCGTGCCTTGCGCGGCAAGGGACCATTGACCTTGCGTCATTCGGAATATGTGGGCAGCCACGGTGAAGCGCTGCGTCAAGAGGCTGCCCTCAAGAAGCTCAGCCCCGCCGCCAAGCGTGCCTGGTTGTCGGCACGCGGGGGCGGGACGTCGTCAGAGACAGCGCGCTAGTGTCTCGAAGACCCGGGCAACGGCTTCAGCGCCAGGGTCGACGACACCTTCCAGCGCACTGTCGGGGACATAGGCGGCACGTCCGGCTCGGGCGCGGGAGAGCGTCGCCGTATGCGCGGCCCCCTGACGCGCGGCTTGGGCCGCTTCGGTGAGCGTGGCATCTTTTTGGAGCGCTTGAAGCGCGGGGATCAAGGCGTCAAGCAGGGTGCGGTCGCCGAGCCGGGCGCCGCCATAGGTCTGCATGCGTTCGACCCCTTGCCAGAGACTGTCGACCAGGCCACGCTGCTCGAGGCTGGTTGCCGTGGCGGTCATCAGGATCGATAGCAGTACTCCGCTCGAACCGCCCATGCCGGTGGCCAGGCATTGCCCCAAGCCTGCGAATAACCGTTCGGAGTGAGCGGTATCCAGCCGGCCTGCCGTCAACGCCTGCTCGATGGCATCGGCGCCCTCCACCAAGCTGCTGCCGGCATCGCCGTCGCCGCTCTGGGCATCGAGCCCATCGAGATCGTCACGTGCATCGCGTAAAACACTGAGCACCTGAGTGAGCGCCGCCGCAATGTGCGTCGCCTGGGGTGCGTTGTCTTGCAGTGCGCCGTTGCGGGCGGCGAGGTTGGGTGTGAAGGTGTCCGGCTGGCGCACGTTCCTGACGCCGGGCCAGGCGGGTGCATCGGTAGGCGCCTGCAAGGCTTTACGCATGGTGGCGTCGGCGGCCATCAGCGTTACCGAGAAACCGTGCATATCCAACGAGGTCATCAAAGGTGCGGGGCCGATGAGTTGAGTCATGCGCGCCACACCGAGGTGATCGATCAAGCTGGCAGCCAGCACGCCCATCTCCTGTGTCGAACAACTCCCCAGGTTGTTGAGTAGGGCGATCCAGCCGTCGATATGGCCGCGCTCCTCGAGGGTGGTCGCGAGGGGCGTGACGACGTGGCTAATGGCGTCGCGTGCGCTATCCGGCACGATATGCCGGGCGCCCGGCTCGTTGTGGATGCCAAGCCCCAGTTCCGGGCTTCGGTCGGGACGTGCTTGGCCTGGCAAGGTGGCTGGCGTGAGCGCCATGCCCATTGAGGCCATGCGCTCGCATGCGTGTTGGGCAAGGGCTTGAATATCATCCAGCGACTCTTGCTGTTGCGCGTGATAGCCAGCGATCTTGTGGATCAGCAAGGTGCCGGCTAGGCCACGTGGCTGTGGCGTATCGGGCAGGGAGATATCGTCGGCGACGATGATCATGGCGACCTTGAGGCCTTCGCGACGCGCCTGCTCGGCGGCCAGTCCGAAGTTGAGCCGGTCTCCGGTATAGTTCTTGACGACCAGCAAGCAGCCAGCCGACCCGCAGACTTCGCGAATGGCAGCGAGTACGGCGTCCATGCTGGGGGAGGCGAACAGGCTGCCGGAAATCACCCCGGTCAGCATGCCCTCGCCGATGAAACCGGCATGCGCGGGCTCGTGTCCTGCGCCGCCACCGGATAGCACCGCGACTTGTTGCTGGCCGCGCGTGTCGCGGTCCCAGTCGCGACGAATCAGGATGCGTACGCCGCTTTGGGGTTCGGCGATACGCAAGGGAGCGAGGTGGCCGGCGGCGTAGAGAACGTCGGCGACGACGTGTGAGGTGTCATTGAAAAAATGTTGCATGAACGGGCTCCATGATCGAGCGGTGCGGTGTCTCGATCATGGTGGTCCGGCTAGATTAGTGCAACTTCATGCGTGGGCGCAGGTAGCGATTGAGGCCATCGACGACCACGGTCATACCGGTTTTGACCACGCCATGAATGGCCATCTGGTGCATGCGATAGAGCGAGGCGTAGAACAGCTTGGCCAGACGCCCCTCGATGAACAGGCTACGCGCCGAGGCACCACGCATGAGGCTGCCCACAGCATCGAAGTGAGCCAGCGAAATAAGCGAGCCACGATCACGAAACACGAAGGGCTTGAGGGGTTTGTCGTCCATGGCGGCGCGCAGGTTGTGATACAGCAGGGTGGCCTGTTGGTGGGCCGCTTGCGCGCGTGGAGGGACACGCTTGTCGTCGGGTTGGGGGCAAGAGGCGCAATCGCCGAAGGCGAAGATGCGCTCGTCGTCGAGGCTCTGCAGCGTCTGATTTACCTTGAGCTGGTGGTTGCGCTCGGTGGCAAGGCCCAGTTCGGACAAGAATGCCGGTGCGCGAATCCCCGCCGCCCAAACGTTCAGGTCGGTGGCGATGCGCGTCTCGTCGGCGGTGATGAAGCCGTGTTCATCGGCGCAGGTCACGCGGGTGTCGACGTGAATCTGTACGCCAAGCTTTTCCAGTTCCTTATGCACGGCCTGGCTGATGCGTTCGGGGAGCGCTGGCAGAATGCGTGGCGCCGCCTCGATCAGATGGATCTCCAGCTTGCCGCTATCCATGGCGGTGAAGCCGTAGCTGTGCAGCATCTTCGAGGCACCGATCAACTCCGCGGCGAGTTCGACCCCGGTGGCGCCGGCCCCTACGAGTCCCACACTCAACTTGGGATGGGTTCGGCGTTCAGGGTCGCTGTAACGCAGGAAGGTGTTGAGCATGTTCTGACGGAAGTTTTCGGCCTGCCCGGGGCTGTCTATGAAGTGGCAATGCTTGGCGACGCCGGGGGTGCCGAAATCGTTGGAGACGCTGCCTAGCGCCATGACCAGATAATCGTAATTGATCGTGCGGGCGGGGAGGATCACGACGCCGTCGTCGTCGATGATCGGTGCCAGCGTGATGGTGCGGTTGTCACGATCGAGATTGCTCAGCGTGCCGCGCTGGAAGCGGTAACCATGCGCCTTGGAATGACCTTGATAGGAGACTTCGTCGAGACTCGAGTCAAGCACGCCCGTGGCTACTTCGTGTAGCAGGGGTTTCCAGATATGGGTCGAGTTGCGGTCGACGAGCACGATCTCGGCGCGTTGGCGCTTGCCGAGCTTGCGCCCCAGGCGGGTCACTAGTTCGAGACCGCCGGCGCCGCCACCGACCACCACGATGCGGGGTGTGGACATACTGACTCCTGGAGAAAAGCATTGAAAGGGTTCGAAAAAAAGTCGCCAGGGTCGGGCATCGCAGCGGAATGGCAAGGGCACGAAACGCACGATAGTGAGCTGTGCGTCGTGACGAGTGGGCGCTGGCGCCTAGTGTCGGCGACGTCTGTGTATAGAATAACGCTGTTCGCGTACCAAGAACACCGGGAAGCACGCGTGCCGCCGAGTTTTTGCGTAATATTACATGCATCCTACTAGGCGCTTTTTAATTCAAGGAGACGCTCATGTCGTTCAGCGCGACACATCCCGCCCTCGAGGGTATCCGGCTCGTGGTCTTCGATCTCGACGGTACCCTGATCGATTCCGTGCCGGACCTGGCTGCAGCGGTCGATGGTGCGCTTCGTGACATGGCGCTGCCCGAGGTTGGCGAGGCGGCGGTGCGGGACTGGGTCGGCAACGGGTCTCGCAAGCTCGTCGAGCGGGCGCTACATGCCGTCGGCGCGCAAGATATGGAGCTCGAGGCCGCGCACGAGACCTTCTTACGGCACTATCGGCAAGCGCCATGCCAATTGACGTACGTCTATCCCGGCGTTCGCGATGCGCTCGAGGCGCTTGCCGCGCGCGATATGATGCTGGGGTTGGTCACCAACAAGCCGACCGCGTTCATCGCTCCTATTCTGGAATGCCTGGGGCTTTCCCAGTACTTCGTGGTGATGCTGGGTGGTGATGCGCTGCCCACCAAAAAACCCGATCCGGCGCCGCTGCTGCATCTGGCGGAGCGCCTTGAGGTCGTCCCGAGCGCATGTTTGATGGTGGGGGATTCACGACACGACGTGGAAGCCGGTCGGCGGGCGGGTTTTCGTACATTGGCGGTGCCATACGGGTACAATCACGGCGAACCGGTGTCCGCGAGCGAGCCGGATGTCATGGTTGAATCGCTGGGGGAACTCGTTTAGTGTTTTTCGATGCTTGCGTCTATTACGCTAAGCCTTTGATAATCATCTGTTATAACGGATAGCGTTTCATGGATCTGGATGCTCCCTCATTCCGTAGCGCCCATGCGTTGATGCGCGCAGTCAAACGCTGGCGATGGTGATGCTCGCCGACTCGTCTGTGTGTCGGCCCCATGCGGAAGTGCGAATTCGTCACGACGTAGACTCTCACCCAAGGAATGCAGGGCATGATGACCCCCGAACGCTTCACCGAGCTGGCGCAGGCCGGCTATAACCGTATCCCCGTGACCCGCGAAGTGCTCGCGGATCTCGACACGCCGCTCTCCACCTATCTCAAGCTGGCCGATGCGCCCTGGACCTTCCTGCTCGAGTCCGTGCAGGGCGGCGAGAAGTGGGGGCGCTATTCGATCATCGGCTTGCCGAGCCGCGAGCGCATCGAAGTGCGCGGCCAGGTGGTACGTCATATTGCTGACGGCGAAGTGCTCGGCGCCACCGAGGTCGAAGACCCGCTGGCATGGATCGAGCAGTTCCAGGCGCGCTTCAAGGTGCCCCAGGTCGACGACCAGCCCCGTTTCGATGGCGGTTTGGTCGGGTATTTCGGTCATGACACCATCCGTTATATCGAACCGCGCCTGCGGGGCGTGGAAAAACCAGACCCCATCCGGGTGCCGGACATCCTGCTGATGGTCTGCGATGAGCTGGTGGTTTTCGATAACCTTTCAGGGCGTCTGACGCTGTGGACGCACGCTGATCCCGACGCGACGGATGCCTATCCGCAGGCCTTGGAGCGTCTCGAGGCGCTGGAAATGAAGCTGCGCAGCGCCACGCTCAACACCGTCAGCCCCGGCACCGGCGGGCCGGCGGTGGAGGAGGGGCACTTTACCTCCGGGTTTACCGAGGCGGGATTCAAGGACGCGGTCGAGCAGATCAAGGAATACGTGCTGGCCGGCGATGTCATGCAATGCGTGCCCTCGCAACGCATGACGATCCCGTATCGCGCGGCGCCGTTGGACCTGTATCGCGCGCTACGTAGCCTCAATCCGTCGCCTTACATGTTCTTCTTCAACCTCGACGATCATCACGTGGTCGGCTCGTCGCCGGAAATTCTCACGCGTCTGGAAGACGGCGAAGTCACGGTGCGTCCCATCGCGGGCACGCGAGTGCGAGGCCAAAATGAGGCGGAAGACAAGGCGCTCGAGGCCGAACTGCTTGCCGACCCCAAGGAAATCGCCGAGCACTTGATGCTGATCGATCTGGGCCGCAACGACATCGGGCGCATCAGTGAAACCGGCTCGGTCGAGGTCACCGACAACATGGCCATCGAGCGTTACTCACACGTCATGCATATCGTCTCCCACGTGACCGGCAAGCTAAAGCCTGGGATGTCGGCACTCGACGTGCTGCGCGCCACCTTCCCGGCGGGCACGCTTTCCGGCGCACCCAAGTTTCGCGCCTTGCAGATTCTCGATGAACTAGAGCCGGTCAAGCGCGGCGTCTACGGCGGCGCGGTCGGTTATCTTTCCTGGCACGGCAACATGGATACTGCCATCGCCATTCGCACGGCGGTCATCAAGGACGGCCAGCTGCATGTGCAGGCGGGCGCGGGTATCGTCGCCGACTCGGTGCCCGAGCAGGAATGGCAGGAAACGCTCAATAAAGGCCGCGCATTGTTTCGCGCGGTGGCGATGGCTGAGCGGGGCCTCGACAATCTCGGTTAATGTGGCTGTAGGGTCACACGTATGCGGGGAGCACGGCGCTGCGTTATGACGTAGCGCCGTGCAAGACACGCTTAGCGAGAAGACGAGTCGTTGGGCGATTTCTTGCGGCGATTCTGGTACTTATCGGCCATCTGCTTGGCCGTTCGCTTTGCCTTTTCGCGGTTCTCGGGTTTACGGAACCAGTTGGCAATGGCTGCGCCTATCATGCGTTTCATCGGTGCCTCCTGCGGATGAGGAATGCCTCTAAGCCATGTCTTTAAAAATAGACATGGCGTCGTCGCGCGGCGAGATCAAGTGCCAGTCGTGACCGTGCCGTCAATACTCGGCACGGTACGTCTTACGCGCAGTGGTACCAATAGTAGGGCCGTTTGGAGAAGTTAGCCTCCAACAAAAGACGTGGCCTGATCGGCAACCATCCCACAGGCTTTCTCGCCGACCTTGTCGCCGAGGGAAGTCAGATTGAATTCCTGATCCTCGCCTTGAAGGATACCGCTCAAGCCTTGCTGGTAGTCGCTGTCATCGGTGGGTTCGGAATTGACCCCCAACTTTTCCATGACCTGATTCTTCGCGATATTGGCAGTACTACCGAGATAGCCGTTATCTTGGCAATAGCTGATTACGCCCGTGAGATTGGTAAGGCTTCCGGGGTTGAAGGAACCGCTGGATAACGTGCTCAACAGGCTGGCGCTTCCATTGCCTCCTCCTCCGCTGCCGGACATCATGTCTGCTGCCTCGTCTTTCATGCTATCGAGAGAAAAAGCCTGCGCTTGCCCAATAGACATGAGACCCAGAAAACCGGCGAGGGCGAAGCTTTTAAAACGTGTATCCATACAATCGTATCCATGTCATTAAAGAGCGGTCTCCTACATATGCCGCACGTAGGGACTTCCTTTCGACCAGCTATCTACAGCGATGTTCCTGCTGGAAGATCATACGCTCACGAGATGTTAGTGCCATCGGCGAGTAGATGCGATCGATAGAGGTTCGTGCGGTAGGTGCGATAGATGCAGCTTCGTGTGGGCGTGAAAAGGACGTGGCGTCGATCTGGCGTTTCTGGCCGTTGCGGGCGGCTGTGAGCGCTTGACATGGCCCGTGACGCACGAGCACTATTACGGCTATGAATATACCAGATCTGACATTCGGTCCCATGAAGTGGTGGCGCTCCTGAGCGAGGGGCGGCACGCTTGCGACTGAACGAAATGCCGCCGTCAGGGCGGCATTTTTGTGTCTATCGCTCCCTGCACGGCTGGCATACCTGGAGAGGCCGACTCGGGTAAGATTGTGAGCCACAATCTGCGTTATCAAGAGCTCATGCCAAAGAACTTAATGTGAAACAGGACTTTATCGCCATGTCCGTGCTGATGATCGACAATTACGACAGCTTTACCTATAACGTCGTGCAGTATCTGGCGGAGTTGGGGGCCGAGGTCGTCACCTACCGTAACGACGCCATCACCCTCGAGGAGATCGAACGCCTTGCGCCGAGTCATCTAGTGATCTCGCCAGGACCGTGCACGCCCAATGAAGCGGGCATTTCGCTCGAGGCCGTACGTCATTTCGCCGGCAAATTACCGATCCTCGGGATTTGTCTGGGACATCAGGCCATTGGCCAGGTCTTCGGCGGCGAGGTGGTGCGAGCACCGCAGGTCATGCACGGCAAGACATCGCGGGTCGAGCACGATGGCCGTGGTGTGTTCGACGGCTTGGCCAACCCGCTCGAGGTGACGCGCTATCACTCGTTGGTGGTGGCCGAACAAGGCCTGCCTGAGTGTCTCGAGATTTCAGCACGCGTCGTGGCCGATGACGTCACGCCCGACTTGATCATGGGCATGCGCCACAAGACGCTGGATATCGAGGGCGTGCAGTTCCATCCCGAATCGATCATGACCCGTCAGGGCCATGAGCTTCTGGCCAACTTTCTGAAACGCCGCGCGTAACGAGGAGCGAAACATGCAGATGCGAGAAGCCATCGGCGCGGTGATGCGTCGCCGTCACCTGAGCTTCGATGACACCCACGCGGTGATGAAAGCGATCATGACCGGTGAGGCCAGCGACGCCCAGATCGGCGGCTTTCTGATCGGCCTGGCGATGAAGGGCGAGACGGCGGACGAGATCACGGCGGCCGCGCAGGTGATGCGTGAATTGATGCTGCCCGTCGAGATCGACCGCACGCACCTAGTGGACATCGTCGGCACGGGCGGCGACGGGGCCAACTTGTTCAACGTCTCGACCGCGTCCAGCTTCGTGGTTGCCGCTGCCGGTGGCCGTGTCGCCAAACACGGTAATCGTAGCGTGTCGTCGTCTTCCGGGAGCGCCGACTTGTTCGACGTAGCGGGTATTTCGCTGGAGCTGCCGCCGAATGAAGTGGCGCGCTGCATCCAGGAAGTCGGGGTCGGCTTCATGTTCGCGCCCATGCATCACCAGGCCATGCGTCATGCCATCGGCCCGCGTCGCGAGATGGGCGTGCGCACCGTGTTCAACATTCTTGGGCCGCTGACCAACCCCGCCAATACGCCGAATCAGTTATTGGGTGTCTACGATCCCGCGTTGCTGACGATCATGGCGGAAGCCTTGAAGCGACTCGGCAGCGACCATGTGCTGGTCGTCAATGCCGAGGACGGTCTCGATGAGATATCCCTGGCCGCTCCGACGCATGTGGCCGAGTTGCAGGACGGCGAGATTCGCGAATACACCATCGCGCCGGAGGACTTCGGCATCGAGCGCCAGTCGCTGGCGCCGCTGAAAGTAGTGACCGCCGAGGATAGCCTCAAGCTGGTCAAGGCCGCACTGGTGGGAGATGGCCCGGCGGCGGATATCGTGGCGCTGAATGCGGGGGCCGCGCTTTACGCTGCCGGCGTGGCGGACACGTTGAAAGAGGGCGTGATCCTGGCGCAGGATGCTCAAGGGTCCAAACTGCCGTTGGAGAAGATGAAAGAGCTCGCGGATTTCACGCGTATTCTGGCCCATAAGGACGACCGCTGATGAGCCATGAACACGACACCGGCCTGCCGACGATTCTGGCCAAGATTCTGGCGCGCAAGGACGACGAGATTCGTGAGCGTCGCGCGCGCGTCAGCGAAGCACAGCTTTTAGAACAGGCGCGCCAGCAAGACGCGCCGCGAGGCTTCGTCGCCGCGCTCGAGCGGCGCATTGTGGAGGGCGACCCCGCGGTGATCGCCGAGGTCAAGAAGGCCTCGCCCTCCAAGGGTGTGATCTGCGAAGACTTCCAGCCGGCCCAGGTCGCCAAGGCATACGCCGAAGCCGGGGCCAGCTGCCTCTCGGTGTTGACCGATGCCGATTTCTTCCAGGGCCACGAGCGTGACTTGCAGGCGGCGCGCGAGGCCTGTGCACTGCCGGTGATCCGCAAGGACTTCATCGTCGATGCCTATCAGGTCAGCGAAGCACGGGCCATCGGCGCGGACTGCATCCTGCTGATCGTCGCGGCACTCGACGATGCCCGCCTGAAAGCATTGCATCAACACGCCCATGAACTGGGTATGGACGTGCTGGTGGAAGTCCACGATGCTCATGAGCTGGAGCGTGCGCTGGCGTTGGATTTGACGCTGGTAGGAATCAACAACCGCGATTTGCGCACCTTCGAGACCTCATTGGCGACGACCTTCGAGCTGCTGCCGCGCATTCCACAGCATGTCACGGTCGTCACCGAGTCGGGAATCCACACGCGCGACGATGTCGAGCACATGCGCGAGCATGACGTGAATGCCTTTCTGGTCGGCGAGGCCTTCATGCGCGAGGCGGACCCGGGCAGTGCCTTGCGTCGCCTGTTTTTCTAGGCTCGGCATTGCCTTGTCTTGACCGCCATCGGGCCGCCTTGTGCGGCCCGATGGCGTTGGGGGTATTCAGAATTGTGGGGTATTAAGAATTGTGGGGCGTTCAGAATTCGGGGGAGTCGGGGTAGATCAAACTGATCAGGGTGTCCCCGGCACGAGGGGTAAGCGGTGCCCGGTCGTTGGCGACCCGAATGCGGCCGTTGGGACCGATACAGAATAGGGGCAACAAGCGGTTCTGGTGCGCCTGGCGATAGTTCTCGATGTTGAAGTTGGCACTCAGCTTGGTCTTGCGAACCTCGCCGCCACGGTAGACCACGCTCGAGAGCTGGGCATACGTCACGTCTTCGCCGAAGACCATGGGCAGGTGATCCAGCGCCTGTTCCTGATGGCGATGGGCATGCTTGCTGGTGCCCGCCGCAAGGCGAAAGACTTTGCCGTGCCCTAGCACATGCTCGAAATGCAGGATCGCCAGGTTGTTCAGTTCGCGGTAGGGCGACAACGGCAGCAGGTGGCCGATACCGGTCAGTTCGAGATGCTGGGTGGCATGCTCGGAGAGTGGGTTGCCGTAGTAGACAGGCAAGCCGGCCATGCGCGCTTCCTGTACGGCGTCCCAGCTGTTGTCGGTCAGGCGCACGGTGAAACCGGATTCTTCCAAGGCCTTGGCGATGGTACGGGCCACTGGGTTGGCGCCGATGATCAGAAAGCCGGCGGGCGGCGGTTCGCTGACCTTCAATGCCAGCGCAATGGGGCGCGACAGCAAGCTTTGCACGACGACGGTGCTGATGATGACCAGGAAGGTGACCGGCACCAGCATTTCCGCACCTGGCATGCTCAGGTTCTCGAGCTTGAGGGCGAACAGCGAGGCCACGGCGGCGGCGACGATGCCGCGCGGCGAGAGCCATGCCAGCAACGCTTTCTCTCGCCAGTTGAGCCGAGTGCCCAGGGTGCAGACCCAGACCGCCAGAGGGCGAGCCACGCCCACCAGGATGAGCAGAAACGCCCAGGCGGGCCAAGAAAGCTGCGCCAACTGATCGACGGTCAAGCGTGCGGCGAGCAGGATGAAAAGCCCCGAGATCAATAGCAACGAGAGCGTTTCCTTGAACTCGATGATTTGCTGCGTGGGGACGCCGCGCATATTGGCCAGCCACACGCCCATCACCGTCACGGTCAACAGCCCGGATTCGTGAAAGAGCATGTTGGAGAGCGTGAACAGCGACAGCATGGCCATCAGCGTGCCGAAGCTGTGCAGGCGCTGCGGCAACCAGTGGTGGCGCAGGACACACCCCCACAGATAGCCCCCCAGGCCGCCGAGACCGAAACCGATCAGTGCCGTCTTGGCGAACAATACCAGGGTGTAGGTGGCAGCCCCGTTGGATGCGCCCAGGGCGACGAATTCGTACACCAGCACCGCGCCGATGGCGCCCACCGGATCGATCAGGATGCCTTCCCAGCGCAGGATCTGCGAAAGGTGTTCGCGGGCACGCAGCGTCTGCAACATGGGCAGCACCACTGTCGGCCCCGTCACCACCAGCACGGCGCCCAGGACGCTGGCCATTTCCCACGACAGTCCCAGGGTATAACGTGCCGCGACGATGCCGATGATGCCGGTAACCAGTGCTCCCCAGGTGACGAGCCGACGTACGATGTGGCCATGGCCGCGCAGATCGCCGAAGTCGAGCGTCAGGCTGCCCTCGAACAAGATCACCGCCACCGCCAGCGAAACGAGCGGGAACAACAGGTCGCCGAGCAGCGCATCGGGCTGGAGCAGACCGGTCACGGGGCCCATGACGATACCCACGATCAAAAGCGGCAGGATCGCCGGCAATTTGAGACGCCAGGCTAGCCATTGGCAGATCAGCGCGAGCAGGCCGATCAAGGTCAGGTCGACGGCAGCGTGCTCCATGGTCGCGCTCCTTGGGGTGAACGAAAGCGCGAAGCCTAGCGTCGCCTCACGCTAGTTGCAATGCACGGCAAGCGTTAATGATGAATG
Source organism: Chromohalobacter beijerinckii (assembly GCF_023061185.1). Taxonomy (GTDB): domain Bacteria; phylum Pseudomonadota; class Gammaproteobacteria; order Pseudomonadales; family Halomonadaceae; genus Chromohalobacter; species Chromohalobacter beijerinckii. The sequence continues at coordinate 22,251 of NZ_JAKGAK010000020.1, read as the reverse complement.
TGTCTATATCGCTACTGGATGCCCCGTTATGGTGTGCTCGCTGCACCGTTTTGGTGTACGCCGATTCAGCGATTGAATAGCCACAACAGAGCCGATACGACCACGCTGACCAGGATCATGGTGGTGATCGGAAAATAGAAGGCAAAGCCCTCGCGCTTGATGGCGATATCGCCGGGCAGATGCCCGAGCGGTAGCTTGGAAAGCCAGGGCCACAACAAGCCGATGACCACGATGGCCAGGCCAATGAAAATAATCGATCGGGACATCGTCGACACCTTCAAGATCGGGTGCGTTTGAGTGCCGTCAGCAAGCCCTGTAACGGATGCGGCAGTACGGCATCGGAGAGGCGCTTGGCCTGGCTGCGGCACGAGTAACCGGTGGCCAGCAGGCGCCCGGCATTGGCGTCGTTCTCGACCGGCGCTCGCCACGAGAGATCGTAGATTTTCTCGGAGGTCTCGCGATTACGGGCTTCGTGCCCGTAGGTGCCGGACATGCCGCAACATCCGGTGGCGACACTTTCCAGGTCCAGTCCGAACGCCGCGAAGACCTGCTGCCACGCCTTGGTCGCGCCCGGCGCGTTGGTTTTCTCGGTGCAGTGCGTCAGCAGCTTGTAGCCAGGGTCTTCGATCGCCGGCAGGCCGGCGGGCGGCAGGGCGCGCCCCAAGGACAGCAACCACTCCTGAAGCAGCAGCACCTCGGGCACGGCCTCGGGCCCCAGCGCCTTGACATACTCCTGACGGTAGGCAAGCGTCATGGCTGGGTCGATGCCCACCAACGGCACGCCGAAGTCGGCGAGCGTCTTGAGACGCTTCGCCTGGGCGCTGGCGGTCTTTTCGAACGCGCCCAGAAAGCCTTGCACGTGTAGCGGTTTGCCGTTGGCGCGGAAGGGCGCCACGAAGACACGTATATCCAGCCGCGAGAGCAGCTCGACGATATCCATCACCAGCTTGGCCTCGAAGTGGCTGGTGAACGCATCTTGAACGATGACCACGCTGCGCGTCTTCTGGCGTTCGGTCAACAGGCCCAGCGCAGTGGGCGTGGCCTCGGCGATGCCCCATGCCTGGAGCTGCTTGGCGAGACTCGCCCGAGACAGGCGCGGGGTGTCGACCATGCCTAGCGGCCCGGCGAGCAGGCGCTCTGCCAGGCGTGTGTTCAGCAACGCGTTATACGCAGGCGCCACCGGCTTGAGGTAGGGCACGAAGAATTCCAGCGAGCCGATCAGGTAGTCGCGTGGCGGGCGCAAATAGCGGTTGTGATAGAGCTCCAGGAACTGCGAGCGAAACTCGGGGACATTCACCTTGATCGGGCACTGGCCAGCGCAGGACTTGCAGGCCAGGCAGCCGGCCATGGCGTCATACACTTCGTGGGAGACATCCTCCTGGCCACGTCGCTTGCGCAGGGTGTTGCGCAGGCGGCGCGGGAAGGCCTTGGTGGCGCCCCAGAGACCTTCAGTTTGCTTCTGGCGTGATTCTTCGATGACGTCAATGCCGGCTTGGTCCTGCAGGCGCAGCCATTCGCGCATCAAGCTGGCGCGCCCCTTGGGCGAGTGGACGCGCTCGCGGGTGGCCTTCCACGAGGGGCACATGGCGTCATTGGGGTCGTAGTTGTAGCAGGCGCCGTTGCCGTTGCAATAGACCGCGCTGGCATGGTGTTGCCAGACGCGTTCGTCGATCTGGCGATCCAACTGGCCGCGTGTGGTGACGCCATCGATGGTCAAAAGCCCTGGATCGACCCATGTGACCGGCTCCGCCTCGGCGGCTTCGGGCGAGCCAACGGCCTCAGCGGGAGCGGGTTGGGCGGCAAGCGGCGTGGCGATCTTGCCGGGGTTGAGCTGATTGTGCGGGTCGAACGCCGCCTTGAGGCGCTGCAGGCTGGGGTAGAGCTTGCCGAAGAACTGCGGCGCGTACTCCGAGCGCACGCCCTTGCCATGCTCGCCCCACAGCAGACCGTGGTAGCGCTGGGTCAGGGTGGCGACCTGGTCGGAAATCTCGCGGATCAGGGCTTCTTGCGCCGGGTCTTTCATGTCGATGGCCGGTCGCACGTGCAGCACGCCCGCATCGACGTGGCCGAACATGCCGTACGCCAGTCCGTGGGCGTCGAGCAAGGCGCGGAACTCGGCGATGTAGTCGGCCAGATGCTCGGGCGGTACGGCAGTATCCTCGACGAAGGGGATCGGGCGCTTTTCGCCCTTGGCGTTGCCGAGCAGGCCCACCGCGCGCTTGCGCATGGCGTAGACACGGCCGATTGCCTCGCGGCCTTCGGCCAGGGTATAGCCTAGCCGCTCGACCTGAGTGTCGGTGCCCAGATGCGCGCAGAAGGCCTCGACGCGCGCCGTGAGGCGCTCTGGGTCGTCGTCGTTGAATTCGACCAGGTTGATGCCGTGAATGTCCTCGCCCTCGGTGGGGAAGAACTCGGCTACGCCATCCCAGACGAAGTCCTCCATGGCCAGCCCCAGCACCTTGTCGTCGACCGTCTCGATGGAGGTGGGAAGCGCCTGCGGCTGATCTGATGAAGATGCACCGCTCATCAGTGCTTTGGCGTCGCGCAGGGCATCCATGAAGCCGCGATAGCGAATGTTGACCAGGGTCGAATGCTTGGGGATGGGCAGGACGTTGAGCGTGGCCTCGGCGAGAAAGCCCAGCGTTCCTTCCGAACCGCAAAGCACGCTGTTGAGATCGAAGGTACCGTCCGCGCGGCGCAGGTGGGCCAGGTCGTAGCCCGTCAGGCAGCGGTTGAGAGGCGGGAACGTGGCCTCGATCAACGCGCCCTGGGTGTCGGCGATCTCGCGCGAGGTGCGGTGTGCGTCGCCGATGCGGTCATCGCGGGCGCAGGCCTGGTCGAGGGCGTCGGCGTCGAGGGGCTGGCAGTGCAGACGCTCGCCGCCGAGCAGCAGCATGTCCAGTGCTAGGACGTGATCGCGAGTCTTGCCGTACTCGCAACTGCCCTGGCCGCTGGCATCGGTGGAGATCATGCCGCCGATGGTCGCGCGGTTGGAGGTCGACAGATCCGGCGCGAAGAACAGACCGTACGGTTTGAGCGCGGCGTTGAGCTGATCCTTGACCACGCCGGCTTGAACGCGCACACGGCGGTTGTCGGCGTCGATCTCGAGGATGCGGTTCATGTGCCGGGAGACGTCGACCACCAGTCCGTCGGTCAGCGATTGCCCGTTGGTGCCGGTGCCCCCGCCGCGCGGGGTGAGCACGATGGCCTGGAATTCCTCGCGCGCGGCGAGGCGCGCCAGGTGGGCGAGGTCCTCGGCGTCGCGGGGATAGAGCACGGCCTGGGGCAGGCGCTGGTAGATGGAGTTGTCGGTGGCCAGCACCGTGCGGTTGGCGTAGTCCGGGGCGATGTCGCCGCGAAAGCCGGCCTGGTCGAGCGCATCGAGAAAGCGTAGGTAAGGTGTGGCGGTGCGTTCTGGGGTGTCCAGGGGTGCGATCATGAAGTCTCAAGCCATCGGTCAGCGCCGGACGACGGTTTCTGCGACCGTCTGGCCGTGCGGCGTCGTCGGGACGATACAGTCTAGGCATTGTCTGAAAACTGTCTGCGCTCGGCCATACTGCGTTAAAAATCAGCTCAAAATGCTCATTTACAACCCGTAAACTCCGCTTTTTCGCTGATTTTTGCCTTGTCTGACCTTCGCTCGTCGACTTTTCAGACAGTGCCTAGGGATATTGGGGGTACTTTACTGCAGCCTGCCGCGTGACGCATCCCGCCTGCGGGTTCGAGAAGGCGGTTAGCGTGGTGAACGGCGTGGCTTTTCCCTACAATGTGGGCCTATTCACGTGGCTTCATTATTTCTTTTCGACGGATAAGATCCATGCTCGATCCTAAATTGTTGCGCAGCGACCCGGCATTGGTCGCCGAACGACTGGCCCGTCGCGGCTTTACCCTGGACACGGTGCGTCTCGAGGCGCTGGAATCGCGCCGCCGTGAGCTGCAGACCGAGACCGAACGCCTGCAGAACGAGCGCAACACGCGCTCCAAGGCGATCGGTCAGGCCAAGGCATCGGGCGAGGACATTCAGCCGCTGCTCGATGAAGTCAGCGATCTGGGCGAGCGTCTCGACGCCGCCAAGGCGCGTCTCGCCGAGGTGCAGGCCGAATGGGACGAGAGCGTCGCGGCGTTGCCCAATCTGCCCCACGACAGCGTGCCCCAGGGGCTTGATGAGGCCGATAACGTCGAGCTGCATCGTTGGGGAACGCCGGGCACGTACGACTTCGAAGTGCGCGATCATGTCGATCTGGGCGCCAAGTTCGGCTACCTCGACTTCGAGATGGCGGCCAAGTTGACTGGATCGCGGTTTGCCGTGATGCGTGGCCCCATCGCGCGGCTGCATCGCGCGCTGGCGCAGTTCATGCTCGACAAGCAGACGCGCGAGCACGGTTACGAGGAATGCTACGTCCCCTATATCGTCAATGACGACTCGCTCACCGGTACGGGGCAGTTGCCCAAGTTCGGCGAGGACCTGTTCAAGCTGGAGGGGGATCATGACTTCTACTTGATTCCCACCGCCGAGGTGCCGTTGACCAACATCGCGCGGGAACAGATTTTCACGCCTGCCGAGCTGCCCCTGAAGCTGACCGCCCACACGCCGTGTTTCCGCAGCGAGGCGGGCGCCTACGGGCGAGACACCCGCGGCATGATTCGCCAGCATCAGTTCGACAAGGTCGAGATGGTGCAGATCGTCGACCCGGTGACCAGCTATGACGCCCTGGAATCCATGCGTGGACACGCCGAGGCGATCCTGCAGGCGCTCGAGCTGCCTTACCGCGTCGTCACGCTGTGTGCCGGCGACATGGGCTTCGGTGCGGCCAAGACCTACGATCTCGAGGTCTGGCTGCCGAGTCAGGAGACATATCGCGAGATTTCCTCGATTTCCAACTGCGAGGACTTTCAGGCACGGCGGATGCAGGCGCGCATGCGGCATCCTGAGCAGAAGAAGCCGCAGCTGGTGCATACGCTCAACGGCTCCGGCCTGGCGGTGGGGCGTTGCCTGCTGGCGGTGCTCGAGAATTGTCAGCAAGCCGATGGCAGCATCGTGATTCCCGAGGCCCTGCGCGGCCACATGGACGGGGTCGAGCGAATCAACGCTTGATGCGACGCCCGCCATGCCATTGCGCGCCACGGGCAATGGCATGGTCCGCCACTTGGTTATAACCTTCCAACCAGACGTTCCTTCCCCGTAACGCCGAGTAACCTTATCGTTTTGGCTATAAGACCTCGTTTTTTAAGTCGAACAGGGAATAAAGATGCCTGCCTCTTCGCCTGATGTGACATCGCGTTCGTCGCGTCCCCGACGTCTCCACGGCCATGTGGCGCTGGTCGGCGCGGGACCTGGCGATCCGGAGCTGCTGACGCTCAAGGCGCTGCGCCTGCTGCAGGAAGCCGACATGGTGCTGCACGATCGCCTGGTCAGCGAGGAGATCATGGCGTTGGCCAACCCCGAGGCGCGGCGACTGTATGTCGGCAAGGCGCGGTCGTCGCACAGCGTGCCTCAGGAAGGCATCAACCAGGCGCTGGTCGACTGGGCGCGTGCCGGACATCGCGTGGTGCGGCTCAAGGGCGGCGATCCGTTCATTTTCGGGCGTGGCGGCGAAGAACTGGAAACCCTGGCCCAGGCGGGCATCGCCTTCGAAGTGGTGCCGGGCATCACCGCGGCCAGCGGCTGCGCCGCCTACGCGGGCATTCCCTTGACTCATCGCGATCATGCCCAGTCGGTGCGGTTCGTCACCGGGCATCTCAAGAACGGCGGCTGCGACCTCGAATGGCCGACGCTGGCGCGTCCCGGGCAGACGCTGGTGTTCTACATGGGGCTGGGCTCGCTGGCCACCATCCGCCATGAGCTGCAGGCGCATGGCATGTCCGGCGACACGCCCCTGGCCTTGATCGAACAGGGCACCACCGCGCGCCAGCGGGTGCATGTGGGCACCTTGGAGACGCTTCCCGAGGGCCTGCTGAAAGCCATCGACACGGGCGATATTCGTCCGCCGACGTTGATCGTGGTCGGCGATGTGGTGTCGCTACACGGTCGGCTGGAGTGGTTCGAACCGGCGTCCTCTTCCACCCAGGGCTGGCGCGACGGCAAGCATCCCACGCCGCTGGATAACGCCTCAAGCGTCTGATAGCAGGCGCTCGCTTCCTTTGCCGCTTACGCCCGCTCAATACGTAGGCGCAGTCCCCGCCGTTTCCCTCCTTGTCTTGCGCGTGTGCACTTTTTTGGTGCTCATGGCGCCATTCTTCTTCCTCTTTGGTGCGCCCACGGATCCGGCGTGCGCCATTTAGGTGCGAGCGGTTCGTTCTCACGCCTTTTGTATACGCTATAAGTAATTGTTGTTTATGAATTTTTAGGGGTGGTGCACGAAGTTGGCACATGACTTGCGAGGTGTCGTGTAGACGCCATCGGGCGTCGTCGCTGGATATCACGACAACAGCGTGCATTGGCGCTGCAACAACAATCAGACCCGCAAGGAGTCGTTCGTGAACAAGATCACCTCCACCGCCGCACTCTTACTCTCGATGGGCATCGCGCTTCCGGCCGCGGCCCAGGAAGACACAATCAAGGTCGGAATCCTGCATTCGCTCTCCGGCACCATGGCCATCAGCGAGTCGACGCTGAAAGACGAAATGCTGATGCTCATCGAAGAGCAGAATGAAAAGGGCGGTCTGCTGGGCAAGAAGATCGAGCCCGTGGTGATGGATCCGGCCTCGGACTGGTCGCTGTACGCCGAGCAGGCACGTGACATGCTTACCGGGGACGATAAGGTCGACGTGATCTTCGGTAACTGGACGTCGGCGTCGCGCAAGGCGGTCCTGCCGGTGGTCGAGGAAGAGAACGGGCTGCTGTTCTATCCGGTGCAGTATGAGGGCGAGGAATCGTCCGAGAACATCTTCTATACCGGCGCGGCACCCAACCAGCAGGCGATCCCGGCGGTCGACTACCTGATGAGCCAGGGCGTGGAGCGCTGGGCGCTGCTGGGCACCGACTACGTCTACCCGCGTACCACCAACAAGATTCTCGAGGCGTATCTCAAGGACCACGGCGTCGCCGACGACGACATCATGGTCAATTACACGCCGTTCGGCTTCAGCAATTGGCAGTCGATCGTCTCCGAGGTCAAGGACTTCGGCAGCCAGGGCAAGAAGACCGCCGTGGTCTCGACCATCAACGGCGATGCCAACGTGCCGTTCTACACCGAGCTTTCCAACCAGGGCATCAGTGCCTCCGACATTCCGGTCGTCGCCTTCTCGGTGGGCGAGCAGGAACTCAGCGGGATCGATACCGGGCCGTTGGTGGGGCACATGGCGGCATGGAACTACTTCATGAGCGTCGACAGCGACGCCAACTATGACTTCATCGACAACTGGGTCGAATACACCGGCGACGACATGGCCGTGACCAACGATCCCATGGAAGCGCACTACATCGGCTTCAACATGTGGCTGGAGGCGGTGCGCGAGGCCGGCACCACCGATGTCGACGCGGTGAAGGATTCGATCATCGGGGTCACGGTGCCCAACCTCTCCGGCGGCTCCTCGGCGATGATGCCCAACCACCACATCACCAAGCCGGTGATGATCGGCGAGATCCAGGACGACGGTCAGTTCAGCGTGGTCTGGGAAACCTCGGGTAATGTCGCCGGCGACGCCTGGTCCGACTATCTCCCCGAGTCCCAGAACCTGATCAGCGACTGGCGCGCGCCGCTGCGCTGCGGAAAGCTCAACGTCGACACCATGACCTGCGAGGACGGCGCCGGCGCCGAGTAAGCACGCCCACGGCGAGCGTCCGGCGCTCGCCGTTTCCTTCACGTCATGACGCCCTGTAGGACGGGGCGCTCCCGAATCGTGCGCCGCGACCGTCGCGGCGCGAGAAGGAACCCTTCGATGACGCCAACTCACGCGATGAATGTTCGGCCAGAAAGCATGACCGGATCGCAGGCCGGCTTCGGTTTCCGGCATTGCCTGATGGTCGTGGCCGTACTGCTGGTATGGTTCGCCATCGTCTCGCCGGTGCAGGCCGAGGTGACGCCACAGCGCGCCCAGGCCTTGCTGCAGGCGCTGGATACCGACGACTTCGATGCCAAGGCCGAGGCCGCCCAGGCCATCGCCGCCAGTGACGCCGCCCAGAAAACGCGCTGGCTCGAGGCCTTGCTCGACGGCCGTCTGGGACGCGAGCGCCGTGGCGAGCGTTTTTACATCATCACCGATGACAGCGGCCGCGAATGGCCGATCATCGATGCCATCACTTTCGAGGATGCCGGCACCGGCTCCCGGCGCAGCGTCGATGCGTTTCGCATCAACAACGCGCTGCGCACCCAGTTGCAGGGCCTGATCGCCTCGCTGTCGCTCGACGAAGGCGACGAGGCGACCCGTCTCGATGCCGCGAAGCGCTTGATCGGCGAGGTCGATGCGCAAAGCGTCGACGCGGTCGCTGCACAACTCGACGACGAGGAGAGTTCCGCGGTACGCGCCGAGATCGAAACCGCGCTGGCGCTGTATCGCGTGGAGCAGGGCGATGCCTCGGCTCTGTCGACCCTGCGCGGCAATCTCGACACCCGCGTGCGCAATTCGCTCTCTACCATCGCTGCCAGTGATGCTCCCATTGCTGCCGAGGCCGGCGAGACGCTGGCCGGCATCGAGAGCAAGCGTGCTTGGTACGAGCGGGGACAGACGCTGTTCTTCGGCTTGAGCGCAGGGTCCGTGCTGGTGCTGGCGGCGATCGGCCTGGCGATCACCTTCGGCGTGATGGGGGTGATCAACATGGCGCACGGCGAGCTGATCATGCTGGGCGCCTACACCACCTGGATGATCCAGCAGTTGCTGCCCGGGCAGCCGGGGCTGGCGTTGTTGCTGGCGATCCCCGGCGGCTTCTTGGTCGCGGCAGCGTTCGGCATTCTCATCGAGCGCAGCGTGATCCGCTTTCTCAAGGGGCGCCCGCTCGAGACGTTGCTGGCGACCTTCGGTATCAGTCTGATTCTGCAGCAACTGGTGCGCACGGTGTTCTCGCCGCTCAATCGCCGGGTGGCTTCGCCGGATTGGCTGCAGGGCGCATGGCAGATCAACGAGGCCTTGTCGCTGACCCTCAACCGTCTGGGCGTGCTGCTCTTCTGCCTGGTGGTGTTCGCCGCGCTATGGGCGCTGATGCGCTACACCCGGCTGGGGCTCGAGGTGCGCGCGGTGACCCAGAATCGCACCATGGCACGCTCGATGGGCGTGCGCGCCGCGCGGGTGGATATGCTCACCTTCGGCCTGGGCGCCGGTGTCGCCGGGCTGGCGGGCGTCGCCTTGTCCCAGATCACCAACGTGGGGCCCAATCTGGGGCAGAGCTATATCGTCGACTCCTTCCTGGTGGTGGTCTTCGGCGGCGTCGGCAACCTGTGGGGCACCTTGGTCGCCGGCATGTCGCTGGGCGTGATCAATCAGGTTCTGCAGCCCTGGGTTGGAGCCGTGCTGGCCAAGGTGATCGTGCTGATCGGCGTCATCCTGTTCATTCAGAAACGTCCGCAGGGGCTCTTCGCGCCCAAGGGGCGGACGTCATGAGTCTCGCCACGGTGTTCAAACGCAATTCCCTGCTCGATGAACGCTCGACCTGGATCACCAGTGTCGTCCTGATCGTCGGCATGCTGGCGGTGGTCGTGCTCCATGCCTTGCCGCCGGATCATGCCTGGCATCTGAACGACTCCGTCGTCTCGCTGCTGGGCAAGTACCTGACCTACATGCTGCTGGCGCTGGCGGTGGATCTGATCTGGGGTTATCTGGGCATCCTGAGCCTGGGCCACGGGGCCTTCTTCGCTCTGGGCGGCTACGCCATGGGGCTCTACCTGACCGCCCAGCAGGCACCGCTGGCGCCCTGGCAGGCTGTCATGGCCCACTTTCCCGTAGCGGCGCTTGCCGTGGTCCTGGCGCCGGGGCTGCTGGCCCTGGTCTTCGGCTGGCTGGCGTTTCGCTCGCGGGTCACCGGCGTGTACTTCTCGATCATCACTCAGGCTTTGACCTTTGCGCTGATGCTGGCCTTCAACCGTAACGAGATGGGCATGGGCGGCAGCACCGGGCTGACGCGGTTCGATGAATTACTGGGCTTCTCGCTGAGTAGCGAGGGCATGACCGTGGCGCTGTTCGTGGCCTCGGGCGTGGCCGTGCTGCTGGCGTTCTGGGGCTGCAAGGCGATCACGCGGTCACGGCTCGGGCGGGTATGCATGGCCACCCGGGACGCCGAGGCGCGGGTGCGCTTCATCGGCTATCGCGTCGAGCACGTCAAGCTGGCGGTGTTCGTGCTATCGGCGATGATTGCGGGCATCGCCGGGGCGCTCTACGTGCCGCAGGTCGGCATCATCAACCCGAGCACCTTCGCGCCGCTGTTTTCCATCGAGGTGGTGGTCTGGGTCGCATTGGGCGGCCGCGCCACGCTTTACGGCGCGTTGCTCGGCGCCTTGGTCGTCAATTATCTCAAGACGGTGCTGACCGGAGTGATGCCGGATGCCTGGCTGTTTCTCCTAGGCGGCTTGTTCGTGGTGGTCACCATGTTCCTGCCGCAGGGCGTGGCGGGCCTGATGGCGCATCTGCGTCGGCGCCGGGAGGTGACCGCATGAGCATGATGGATTCGCAGCGCATGCAACGCCTGCGCGAGTTCGCGCGTCCCGATCGCGTCTTCGACTTCATGGCACCGGCGGATTCCCCCGTCGACGTGCGTCACGGGCCGATTCTCTACCTCGAGGATGTCAGCGTGAGCTTCGACGGCTTCCAGGCCATCGACGATCTCAACCTGACCATCGACGACGGCGAGCTGCGCTGCATCATCGGCCCCAATGGCGCGGGCAAGACCACCATGATGGACATCATCACCGGCAAGACGCGTCCCGATCGCGGACAGGCCTGGTTCGGCAGTCGCCATAATCTGCTGCAGATGGACGAACCGCAGATCGCCAACCTGGGGATTGGGCGCAAGTTCCAGAAACCCACCGTGTTCGAGGCGCTGTCGGTGAGCGCCAACCTCGAGCTGGCGATGGCGGGCGACCGGCGCGTGTGGAAGACCTTGCTTGCCCGCCTCGACCACGAGGGGCGCGAACGAATCGACGAGGTCATGGAGATCATCGGCCTGAGCGGCGAACGCGACCGGCTGGCCGGTGTGCTTTCGCATGGTCAGAAGCAATGGCTGGAAATCGGCATGTTGCTGATGCAGCGTCCGCGCCTGTTGCTGGTCGACGAGCCCGTGGCGGGCATGACCGAGCCGGAAATGCATCGCACGGCGGATTTGATGACGCGCCTGGCCGGCCAGCAGTCGGTGGTGGTGGTCGAGCACGACATGGGGTTCGTGCGCTCCATCGCCCGTACCGTCACCGTGCTGCACCAGGGCAGCGTGCTCGCCGAGGGCAGCATGGACGAGGTCGCCAACGACCCGCGAGTGATCGACGTCTATCTGGGCGGCGACGAATCGTCCGACGTGCGGGAGGGAACCTGATGCTCAGCGTCGACAAGCTCAATCAGTATTACGGCGAAAGTCATATCCTGCGCGATCTCTCGCTGGAGGTACCGGCGGGGCGCTGCACCTGCGTCATGGGCCGCAACGGCGTGGGCAAGACCACGCTGCTCAAGGCCATCATGGGCGAAGTGGCGGTGCGCGACGGTCAGGTGCGTTTCGCCGACGAGAACCTGCTCAAGCGGCGCCCGGAGAGCCGCGCCGATCTGGGCATCGGCTACGTCCCCCAGGGGCGGCAGATTTTCGCCACGCTGAGCGTGGAGGAGAATCTGCGCATCGGTCTGCCGGCACGGCGCAAGCGTGTGCAAGGCGCAGCGGAGCGGGGCATTCCCGAGCGTATCTACGAACTCTTTCCGGTGCTCCGGGAAATGCGCCACCGGCGTGGTGGCGACCTGTCCGGCGGCCAGCAGCAGCAACTGGCGATCGGCCGGGCGCTGGTGATCGAGCCGCGCCTACTGATCCTCGACGAACCCGGCGAGGGCATCCAGCCCAACATCGTCGCGCAGATCGGCGAGGTGATCCGCCGGCTCAACCAGGAGGACGGGCTCACCGTGTTGCTGGTTGAGCAGAAGCTGCCGTTCGCGCGCAAGTACGCGGATCGCTTCACGATCATGGACCGGGGGCAGACGGTCGCCGGCGGCGAGATCGGCGAACTCGACGACGACCTGATCAAACGGCACCTGACGGTATGACGGACTTGTCGTTTCCAGGCCAGGCGGCGTCGCCCGGGGAAGAGGCGGGCCAGACGCCGTCCGGCGGTTCGGGGCATCGCTTCGACACCCGGCGCCACTGGGCGGCTTCCCTGTCGCTGGGCTTTCGCGACCGCGATGCGCGCACGCGGATGACGCGCGCTCGCCACCACGGTCCTCTGCGCGTGCAACGGCCGTTCTATCCCGAAACGGGCCATGTTCCCGACGCTCGCTACGCAGAGCCTTGTCATGTGTATCTGTTGCACCCGCCGGGCGGACTGGTCAGCGGCGACGAGCTGCGCATCGACATCGAGGCCGAGCGCGGCGCCCATGCCCTGCTGACCACGCCGGCGGCGACCAAGCTGTATCGCGCCGACAGCCATGGCGTGTGCTGGGGGCAGCACACGCATCTGACCGTGCGGTCCGGCGCGCTGCTCGAATGGCTGCCGCAGGAAACCCTGTGTTTCGACGGCGCGCGTGGCATGCAGAGCACGACGCTGGATGTGCAGGGCGATGGGTGCTGCGTGGGCTGGGAAGTCCTGGCGCTGGGGCGTCCCGCCAGCCAGTTGCCGTTCGTCAGCGGACGGGTCGAGCAGCGCTTCGCGTTGACGCGCGACGGACGCCCGCTATGGCGTGAACGTCAACCGCTCGATCCCATGCATCCACGGTTCCACGGCTATTGGGGACAGGGCGGCAGTACGGTGCAGGCGACGCTCTGGGCAGTGGGGCTGGCGGCGCCGCAGGCCGCGGTGGAGGCCCTGAGGGAATGCTTGCCGGCATCGCGGCACTGGGCAGTCACCCAGCGCCGTGACGTGCTCCTGCTGCGCTACCTGGGCGATGAGCGCAATGCCGCCTGGGAGATTTGTCAGCAGGCCTGGGAGGTGCTGCGGCCCTGGCTGTCGTCACGGCAGGCCAGCGTGCCGCGGATCTGGATGACCTGACGACGGCCCGACGCCCGAATTCATCACGAGAGAGTTGCCGATATGGAATTGACCCCGAGAGACAAGGACAAGCTGCTGCTGTTTTCCGCCGCGCAACTTGCCGAACGACGCCGTGACCGTGGCCTCAAGCTCAACTACCCCGAGGCGGTGGCCTTGATCAGCTTCGAGATCCTGGAAGGCGCGCGCGACGGCAAGAGCGTCGCCGAGCTGATGAGTTACGGCCGTGAAATTCTGACCCGTGACGATGTGATGGAGGGGGTCGCCGAGATGGTCGATGAGGTGCAGGTCGAGGCGACGTTCCCGGATGGCACCAAGCTGGTCACGGTGCATGCGCCCATTGTGTAAGGAGTTCTCGATGATTCCCGGTGAATACCAATTGAAAGACGGCGAGATCGAGCTCTGCGCAGGGCGCGAGCGGATCACCGTCGAGGTCGCCAACACCGGCGACCGGCCCATCCAGATCGGTTCGCACTATCACTTTGCCGAGGCCAATCCGGCCTTGATCTTCGACCGCGACAAGACGCGCGGTTATCGCCTCGACGTGGCGGCGGGCACGGCGATTCGCTTCGAGCCCGGCCAGAGCCGCGAGGTGACCCTGATTCCCTTCGTCGGTCGGCGGCATATCTACGGCTTTCACGGCGATGTGATGGGCAGCCTCGACCAATCCAGTGCGGGAGGAACGCCATGAAGATCAGTCGCAAAGCCTATGCGGATATGTACGGCCCGACGGTGGGGGGCCGTGTGCGGCTCGGCGATACCGAGCTGTGGATCGAGGTCGAAAAGGACTTCACCCACTACGGCGACGAGGTCAAGTTCGGTGGCGGCAAGGTGATTCGCGATGGCATGGGACAGAGCCAGCGTGTCGACGAAGCGGTGATGGATACCGTCATCACCAACGCCTTGATTCTCGACTGGTGGGGCATCGTCAAGGCCGACGTAGGCCTCAGGCAGGGCCGCATCGCGGGTATCGGCAAGGCCGGCAACCCGGATACGCAACCGGACGTCGACATCGTCATTGGCCCCGGCACGGAAGTGATCGCCGGCGAAGGCAAGATCCTGACGGCGGGTGGCCTGGACGCGCATATCCACTTCGTATGCCCGCAGTTGGTGGAAGAAGCGCTGATGAGCGGGATCACCACCATGCTGGGTGGCGGCACTGGCCCGGCTACCGGCACCAACGCCACGACCTGCACCCCGGGCGAGTGGCATCTCGGCAAGATGCTGCAGGCCATCGATGACATGCCGATGAACATCGGCCTGCTGGGCAAGGGCAACGCCAGCCTGCCCGAGGCGCTCGAGGCGCAACTGGAGGCCGGCGCCATGGGCCTCAAGCTGCATGAGGACTGGGGGACCACGCCGGCGTCCATCGACAACTGCCTGAGCGTGGCCGAGAAATACGACGTGCAGATCGCCATCCACACCGACACGCTCAACGAGTCGGGCTTCGTCGAGGACACCCTGGCGGCCTTCAAGGAACGCTGCATTCACACCTACCACACCGAAGGCGCCGGGGGCGGACATGCCCCGGACATCATCACCGCCTGCGCCAAGTCGTACGTGCTGCCGTCATCGACCAATCCCACGCGGCCCTACACGGTGAACACCATCGATGAGCACCTCGACATGCTGATGGTGTGTCACCACCTCGACCCCAACATCCCCGAGGACGTCGCCTTCGCCGATTCGCGGATCCGCCGCGAGACCATCGCCGCCGAGGACATCCTTCACGACATGGGCGTGATCTCGATGATCGCGTCAGACTCCCAGGCCATGGGGCGGGTCGGCGAGGTGATCTGCCGGACCTGGCAGACTGCCCACAAGATGAAGGTGCAGCGTGGCCTGCTGCCGGAGGACACCGCACGCGGTGCGGACAACCACCGTGCCAAGCGGTATATCGCCAAGTACACCATCAATCCGGCGATCACGCACGGCATCGCGCATGAGGTGGGCTCGGTGGAGGTTGGCAAGCTGGCCGACCTCGTGCTCTGGGACCCGGCCTTCTTCGGCGTCAAGCCGGCCATGATGCTCAAGGGCGGCATGATCGCTGCCGCGCCAATGGGCGACCCCAACGCCTCGATCCCCACGCCGCAGCCGGTGCACTACCGGACCATGTTCGGCGCCCTGGGGAGGGCGGCCAGCCGCACGCGCCTGACCTTCGTCAGCCAGGCCGCGCTCGACGCGGGTATCAAGACGCGTTTGGGGCTGAATAGCGAACTGGCGGCCTGCAAGGACGTGCGCGGCGTGCGCAAGGCCGACATGAAGCTCAACGAGGCGTGCCCTCATCTCGAGGTGGATCCGCAGACCTACGAGGTGCGTTGCGATGGCGACATCCTCACCTGCGAGCCGGCGACGGAATTGCCGCTGGCGCAGCGATATCATCTGTTTTGAGAGAGCTCCCTTATGTTTCGGCATGCGCAATCCCGCGACCTGGCTCGCATCGTGGAAATCTATAACCAATCCATACCCGGGCGGCTGGCGACGGCCGATCTGGTGCCGGTCACGGTCGAGGCGCGTCAGGCATGGTTCGACGCTCATGATGAAGCCCATCCGCTATGGGTCCTCGAGGTGGACGAGAAGATCGTTGGATGGGCGAGCCTGCAGCCTTTCTATGGCCGGGCTGCTTATGCTGCAACCAATGAGGCAAGCCTTTATGTCGCGCGTGAGCACCAGGGGCGCGGGTATGGCAAGCAGCTTGTCGAACGATTGATCGACTCCGCCATGGCACTCGGACGTCAGACGCTGCTGGGGTTCATCTTTGCCCACAATGCTCCGAGTCTGGCCCTGTTCCAGCGTTGCGGGTTCGAGCGCTGGGGACTGCTGCCGGAGGTTGCGGATCTCGATGGGCAGCCGACCTCGCTTGCCATCCTGGGGAGGCGCCTCACGCCTCGCCATGAATACTGAAGGAGCCATTATGTTGAAACTGATCGAACGTCTGGGGCCGATTGCGGCGGAGCAGGCCGGCGAGACTCTGACGTTGCCATTCGAGGCGCGCATGCGCGGGCGGCTCAAGGCGGTCAGCGATGCCGGCCGCGAGCTGGGCCTGTTCCTCGATCGTGGCCCGGTGCTGCGCGACGGCGACGGGCTGCGTGCCGAGAGCGGCGAGGTGGTACGCGTGCAGGCGGCCGACGAGCCGGTAGTGACGGCACGGATCGAAGGCGCTCTGGCGCTGGCGCGGCTGTGCTATCACCTGGGCAACCGGCATGTACAACTGGCCATCGCGGGCGACGCGCAGCGCGGCTGGGTGCGCTTTCCGCCGGATCACGTGCTCGAGGAGCTGGCCGAGCGGCTGGGTGCGACGCTCGAGCATCACGCGGCGCCGTTCGATCCCGAGCCGGGCGCCTATGGCCAGGCGGAAGGCCATGGTCACGATCATCACCACCATCAGGCGTCGGCACATGTCCACTGAGCCGGTGTCGCAACACGATCCGCTGGCCCTGGCCGGGCTCATGCAGCTGGTCAGTCCGGCGTTGCCGATCGGCGCCTTCGCCTGGTCGCAGGGTCTCGAGAGCGCGCTGGAGCTGGGCTGGGTCGATGATGAGGCGAGTCTCGGCGAGTGGCTCGCCGGTGTGCTCGACGATGGGCTGACCCGCTGCGAATTACCGGTGCTGGCGCGCGCCCATCGTGCCTGGGCGGAGGACGACGCCGAGGCCTTGGCGCATTGGAATGACTGGCTGCAAGCCAATCGTGAAACCCGTGAGCTGCTCGAGGAAGAGCAACGCCTAGGCGGCACGCTGGTGCGCTTGCTGAGAAGCCTCGATCAGGTGCCCGAGACGCCGGCTTTGCCCGAGACGCCGGGTTACATAGTGGCCTTTGCTTTGGCGGCACGCGTACGCGGAGTGAGTTGTGAAGACGCCATGCTGGGCTTCGCCTGGGCGTGGCTGGAAAACCAGTTGACGGTGGCCTGCAAGGCCTTGCCTCTGGGGCAGACGAGTGCTCAGCGTCTCGTCGAACGTCTACGCCCGGCCCTTGTTGCGGCAGTCACCGAGGCCCTGGCGTTGGAAGATGATGATTTGGGACCGGCGTTGCCCGGCCTGGCGTTAGCTAGCGCTTTGCATGAAACCCAGTATTCACGGTTGTTCAGGAGTTGAGGAGAAAGAACATGACACATTGTCTACGCGTCGGTGTCGGCGGCCCGGTGGGATCCGGCAAGACGGCGCTGCTCAAGCAACTCTGCCTGGCCCTGCGCGATCATTACGATATCGCCGTGGTCACCAATGACATCTATACCCGCGAGGATGCCGACTTCCTGCTCAAGCACGATGCCTTGGAATCCAACCGCATTCTGGGGGTGGAAACCGGGGGGTGCCCGCACACCGCGATCCGCGAGGATGCCTCGATGAACCTGGCGGCCATCGACGAGTTGCAGTCGCGTCATCCGGGGCTCGAGCTGGTGATGGTCGAGTCCGGTGGCGACAACCTGTCGGCGACGTTCAGCCCCGAGCTTTCCGATCTGACGATCTACGTCATCGACGTTTCCGCCGGGGACAAAATCCCGCGCAAGGGCGGGCCGGGTATCACCAAGTCCGATCTTTTGATCATCAACAAGATCGATATCGCCGAGCAAGTACATGCCTCACTGGACGTCATGGAACGTGATGCGCGCAAGATGCGCGGCGAGCGACCCTTCGTGTTCGCCAATCTGTATGACGGGGTGGGGCTCGAGACGATCGTCGACTTCATGCTCGAACGCGGCATGCTGCCCGAGCGCCGTCCGCAGCATGTGGGGCAGGCGGCGGACGCCGATGTGGCGTCAAGCACCTAAGACACGCTGGTTATCACTGACTATAAAGGAGAATATTCATGTCCATGTCTCGTCTTCATATGCGCCATCTGATCCTGGCGTTGACCCCCTTGGCTTTGTTGTTCGCTGGTTCTGCATTGGCGCACCCGGGGCATCTATCGCATTCGCATGCCGGAAGTTTCATGGCCGGTTTGATGCATCCGTTGACCGGGCTCGATCACTTGCTGGCAATGGCGGCCATCGGACTATGGAGCTTCCGCCAGGCGGGCGCGTTACGCCGTGCCATGCCACTGCTGATTGCGCTGGGTATGCTGGCGGGTGCCAGTCTGGCCTGGATGGGCGTGCCGCTGCTGGGCGTCGAATTCGGCATTGCCTCGAGCGTGTTGCTGGCCGGGGTGCTGCTGGCCACTCTGGTGCGTTTGCCGAGTGTGCTGGGGGGCACGCTGGTTTTCGCGTTCATCCTGATGCATGGCCATGCGCATGGCAGCGAATTGGCGCCGGGGGCATCCGCGTTGTTGTATGCGGCGGGCTTCGTGGCGACCAGCGTGGCCATCACCCTGACGGGACGTGTGCTGGGCGAGTGGCTATCGCGTCGTGACAATCGTTGGCTACGCGGGATCGGCGCCGCTACCGCGGCTGCCGGCGGCGCCTTGATGATGGGCTGAGTCGACGTCGTTTACAGGCGCGGCGTTCGTGTACGCCGATAACCGGCATTGATGAAGCAATAGAGTCCATAGGCCACGAGGCCCAGCGAGACACCGCCGAGCAACCAACGGCCGTAGGGTTGCTCGGCGAGTGTGTGGAGCACGCCTCCCAGCCCCTCGGCATTGTCGGGGTCGACCTCGACGGCAGCAATGCACAGAAACACGCCAATGATCATGAAGACCAGGCCCCGTGCCGCCAGGCCCAGGCGGGCGATGCCTTCGAGCAGCGGCATCGGGCCCTTGGGCATGTCCTCGATATGCCAGTTGCGCCGGTAGTGCCGCTTCCACGCGCGATAAAACTGATGCAGCCCCACGCAAACAAAGATTATTCCGATGCCCAGCAAGACGAATAGCCCGCCAGGATAGGTGAGCAGCTTGGCAGTTTGCTGAGAGGTGCTGCTGCCTCCGCCGCTGGCTAGCGAGAGAATCAGTAGCGTGGCGCATTGCCAGGCCAGGGCGATGTATAAAAGCCCGCTGATGGCGAAACCGAGACGCTGCAAGATGCCTTTCCAGCCGTTGACCTTGTGCTCAAGATCCCACCAGGCCTGGGCGAGTCGCCAGAGCACATAGGCGAGCAGGCCGATACCGAGCAACCCGATCAATAGTGTGCCGAACGGCCATAGCGCGATGGCGCGAATGACTTCGCTGGTACCGGCCTGCTGGCCACCGAGCCCAATCGTGGTGAGCAGCGACAGCCAGCCCACCGTGAAGTAGACCATTCCCTTGGCGATATAGCCGGCACTGGCCGTGCCACTGAGTGCGTTACGCAATCCGGCCAGGGAAAATTTCATTAGGACATCCTTGTCGCCGAGGAAAAACAGAGGAAGCGGTAGGCGCCATGCTATGGCAAGTGTACTGACTATGCCCATAGGCCGTTAAGAACATGCGAGCACGTGTCGATCCCCTAGAGCGAATGAATGCGCTACCATGAGCGCTTTTCGTATCGCATTGTAAGGCATACGCCTTGGCAACGTAGACCATCTTTCCTGAGCGGAACGTTTCATGAAGCATTATATCGTGCGGCCGACCACGGGCCGTGGCTGGGGTTTGACTCTGGCATTCGTCGTGCTCATAGCAGCAGGCATCTGGCCGGTGATCGGTTGGTTCAACCAAGCCTGCGTGGTGCTCGGCTTGCCACTGATCGCGGTATGGGCGTACGTCATCGTGTTTGCCTGTTGTGGTGTCATGGCCATCGGCAATCGGCTAGTGGAGCGTTCTTGCGATGACGAGTAGTGTGCCGATTATCATGACGCTCGCTTATCTGGGCGTGGCGATCTTCCTTGGCTTGCGCGCCCGGACAGGACGCTCGATGAACTCGCTGGAAGAGTGGGGCGTCGCCGGTCGCAGCATGGGGCCGGTTACGCTCTATTTGCTGATCGCCGCAGGCAGCGTGAGCGCTTACACCTTCATGGGCGCTCCAGGCTGGGCCTACACCAAGGGCGTTGCGGTATTCTACGTGGTGATCTACCTATCCTATCTGGCGTTGGTGGCTTGGTATTTTGGTCCTAAGGTGTGGGCCTTTGGTCGGCGTTTCGGACATGTCACGCAAGGGGCGGCCATTGCCGATCGTTATGAAAGCCCGCTGCTGGGTGGCCTGGCCGCAGGGGTAATGTCGATCGCGTCATTGGCCTATGCGGTACTGCAGACCATTGGGGCGGCGTATATTCTGCACGTCATGAGCGCTGGACGTTTACCGATCTGGGTGGGGGTGCTGGTGGTCTTGAGCTGTATCGCCCTTTATCTCTATGCCAGCGGCCAACGTGCGATCGGTATCACCAACGCCTTTCAGGGCGTGCTGATGCTGGCGGTGGCGTGGGCGATTGGGCTCTGGGCGTCACAGCGCTTCGGCGGCGGCCTTTGGTTCGACGATGTTTTTACCACTTTGAGTGAGCGTGATCCTGCCTTTCTGACCTTGCCGGGCGCGCAGGGGGATATGAGCTTTGCCTTCTGGACGACATCGATCATCGTCTCGATGCTGTCGTTCATGCCGCCGGTCTGGACGCAGTGGATGAGTGCGTCATCGGCATGCACCATTCGTCGCAGCGCGACTTGGCTGCCGAGCTATTACGTGGTCATCCTGCCGATGGTGGTGGTGGGCTTCATCGGCATCTATAGCCTGCCTGAGCTGGCGCGTGCCGATACCGTGGCTCTGGAGCTTGCCATGCAACAGATGCCGGTCTGGCTGGTGGGCTTATTGGGCGCGGGCACGTTGGCCGCGTCGATGTCGTCCTGCGAACCCTTCTTGCATTCGGTGGCGCTGTCCTACGCCAAGGACATCGCCCAGCCGGCTTGCAAGCTTTCCGATGCCGCCGCCGCCAAGTTGGCGCGGCGCTTGCTATTGCCGATCATGGCGCTGATCGTAGCACCGGTGGCCATCGCCGAGCCCAGCAATCTGGTGATGATATTGCTCGTGGGGCTGGGTTTTGCCACCCAGGTATTGCCCGCCTTCATCGGCATGTTCTTCTGGACTCGTGCTTCCAAGGTGGGCGTGTTGAGCGGCATTTTGGCAGGGTTTACCGTCACACTGTTGTTTACGCTGGTGTGGCGCAATCCGCTGGGAATCCACGCTGGGTTCTGGGGGCTGCTGATCAATCTGCCAGTATTCGTGATGATCACTTGCTTGACGCGCCCGGCCTCGACAGCCGTGATCGAGCGGTTTTTCGCCATTGCGGCGCCCGCGAGAAGTCGTCTCAGTGGAGCAGACAGCGAGGACTTGGCGTCGCGAGGATGAGTAAGTGCTATTGTACAAAGCTTTTCCAAGCCCGGTCTGACGTCTAAGATGGAGGTGATTCAAGCGATCATCGGTCACTGGGACGCTGCCAAGGGAATTGCGCGATTGCGCTGGCTGGTGGCCGGCAGCCAAGGAAAGAGGCGGATCTCGCCTCGCAGGCTCATGTGATCCGAATCGCCAAGGAAGACGCAGGTCTCATGTGTCTCCAGAGGTGGAAGATCATCCGCCTCCAACCGGTCTGCAAAGGCCGGCGTATCTCTCTCGCCATGCTGTACGTGGCGGCTTGCCGGTTGATTGTCAGCCGGCGTTTTTTTGTCTTCGTTTCGACGTTTGAGGAATGCAAAGAGTCAGGGGTGATTTTCATGAGACAAACCGCCAAGCGGGCATTGAGCGTGATATTGGTGGCCGGATTGGGTAGTGCGGGAATCGGCAACGCCTGGGGCTATTTCTACAATGGGGCCGACCTTCTCGATTTTCAGCGCCATTACCAGCAGTTTCGTGATGATGAGTCCTACGATACTAGTAAGTTTTTTACGTATACCGGATACGTACTAGGGGTTTTTGATCGGTTAGAATCCCGAGAAAAGATTTGTGCACCCAGTGACGTTCGCGGTCGCGATATCTTGGATGGTGTGTCGCAATATCTGGAAAACACCTCCGGGAGCTGGAACGAACCGGCCAGCGATGTTGTAACCAAAGCCTTGAAAAAGGCGTACGCATGTCAATGACATGATGGCGTATGTCGGGTGAAATGCGGCCTTCTACCATGAAGATTGGGTCGGGAAAGCCAGCATGAAGATGCTGGCCCGCTTACGAGTCTTTTGTTGATGCAGGTTAAGTTTATTGCATTCGAAATTTGTCAGAATACCTGCATCTAGGACGGATGCTCAGCTGCCAAGGACGTGCTGAATTCATTCAGACACATGGGCTTATGCTGATTGAGAGCCTCCGGTCGTCCTCGGAGGCTCTCTC
>NZ_JAKGAK010000002.1 GCF_023061185.1 Chromohalobacter beijerinckii | reverse complement strand
ATGCCCTCGGGGCGCGCGCCCTCGCCGAAGCCCGCCGAGATCACCACCGCCGCGCGGCAGCCTCGCTCGCCAAGCTCGCGGATCAGCCCCGGCACGCTCTCCGCCGGCGTGGCGATGATCGCCAGGTCCGGCGCCAGCGGCAGCTCGGCGATGCTGTGGTAGTTGAGGGTCGAGCGGATGGCCCGCTCGTGCGGGTTCACGGTCAGGATGGGCCCCGCGAAACCGGCCTCCAGCAGATTGCGCGCCAGCACCGCCCCCACCGAGCCCGGCCGGTTGCTCGCCCCGACCAGGGCGATCGTGGCCGGGGCGAACAACGCATCCAGATTGCGAATCGACATCGGGCCTCTCCGGTCCGTTCAGCGAGCGGCAGCCATCAGGCGGTCAGCAGCATCTTGATGGCCTTTTCCGACGCGGCACGCGAGAACACCTCATATGCCTTTTCGATCTCGTCCAGCGCGAAGCGGTGGGTGATCAGGCTTTCGGCATCGATGCCGCCGGTCTCGAGAAACCGCATGAGCACGGGAATGGTATTGGTATTCACCAGCCCGGTGCGGACCGTGACGTTCTTGATCCACAGCTCCTCGAGGCGCAATTCGACGCTGCGGCCATGCACGCCGATGTTGGCGAGCCGCCCGCCCGGACGCAGGATGCGCTGGCAGGTATCGAACGTCTCGGGGATGCCCACGGCCTCCATGGCCACGTCGACGCCCTCGCCGTCGGTGAGCGACATGACCGTCTCCACCGGATCGGCACTGACGGTGTCGGTCGCGCCCAGTTGCCGCGCCACGGCCAGGCGGTTCTCGTCCGGGTCGACCATGATGATGCGCCCCGGCGAATAGAAGCGCGCGGTCAACAAGGCGGCCAGCCCGATGGGCCCCGAGCCGACGATGGCCACGGTATCCCCCAGCGAGACCTCGCCGTTCAATGCGCCGATCTCGTGGCCGGTGGGCAGGATGTCGCTCAGCATCAGCGCCGCGGCGGGCTCCAGCCCCGGCGGCAACCGGTACAGGCTGTTGGCGGCATGCGGAATGCGCACGACCTCGGCCTGGGTGCCATCGATCTTGTGACCGAGAATCCACCCGCCATCGCGGCAATGCGCGTACATGCCCTGCTTGCAGTAATCGCAGTGCCCGCACGACGTGATGCACGAGATCAGCACCTGATCGCCGACCGCGAGGCCACTGACGCCCCCGCCGACCTCCTCGATCACCCCGATGCCTTCATGGCCCAGGGTGCGCCCCGGCGTCACCGCCGGTACATCGCCCTTGAGGATGTGCAGGTCAGTGCCGCAAATGGTGGTATGCGTCACCCGCACGATGGCATCCGTGGGTTGCTCGATTGCGGGCCGCTCCTTCTCTTTCCAGGCCTTCTGCCCCACTCCCTCATAGACAAGCGCTTTCATGTCCCCTTCCCCGGATAACGCCCACCGCGACTCGGCAGGCACTCCGACTGAGTATAGAAAGCGCTGGGGAATGGGGATTGATCGAGGTCATGTTTCCGCGAGTGGGCGAGGGAGATGGGTGGTGGGGAGCGTAAGGTTTGAGGCTGGAGATTATGAATTTTCTTTTAAGTCAATAAAATACTGGTGTTAAAGGACAAGCAACCATAATTGAGATAAAGGTACAGTTCTTTGGAATCAGTAACTTAGCGAAAATTGAGGATAGCGTAGGAAGGTGGTGTGTACCGGCGGCGTACTGTTTGGGGATTTCCCACTATCCGGCAGTACGCGTATCAAGGATTGCAAGATTGGATTCCTCTCAAAAAAGGTGACTACTTTCGGCCAGGAGCTGCCTTTTAGTCTTCTCTGATATAACGAAGAGCTAACGAGCTGGTGGAGCAAAGCGGAACCCAGTCCCGTTGAGTGCCGTATTAGAGCATGACCACCTCGTTTTCTGGTCGACTTATTATGCTTAGTTCGATCCCGGTTTGCTTTTGTAGTTCACATATAGCTGCAAGTACTTCTTGAGCAAGCTGACCGCCTTGTGCACCGGAAGATCTGTGTCTCGTGCAGCCCGCCCATGCGCGACCTCGTCCCGAGCGGCCTTGACAGACCTAAATAAAACAATGTCCTCATCTACCGACTCGGGAGCCAAGAGCGACGAAATCAAAGAAAATTTATCAGCCAATCGGTATTTGTCGCTCATTACAGTTTTGATACGTTGAATATATCCCGTATGCTCGGAAGGAATAAGCTCCGTTTGAACAGTGTCAAAAAATGATTGCTCAAGACCGGGAAAAACTTTATTGACAAAAATCTCGAGTCCCGCTGAGGCCGACATAAAGGCCCTCAGTGGATCTTTTCTGGTTTCGATGGCCGCAACAAGAAGTTTTTGTACTCTCGATAAAGCCTCGTCACTATAGATCGCCTTCCAACAATCCAGAAATGTTTGTTCCTGAAATTTCGTCAGTTCCGTACTGACTGAGATCGAGCCCGAGCCCTCTATGGTCTTCGCCAGAATTACCGTGCCGTTGTCCTTTTGGAATGCTACCTCGTCCAGCAACCTGACTAGGCTTACGTCCTCAGCAGACGCCACGAACAGCGCCGTAACAACAGATGAATAAAGCTCGGCGCTCTGCGTTCTTATCGATTTAGCAGGAGAACCATTAAGGCGAAGGATATACCCCTCAATCTCATTTTCGGATCTACTCTCCCATTCTTCAATGGATCCGGTTCTCCGGATTAACAAGAAGGTAGACCCTTTGCTCTCGATATCCGACTTAAGAGCTTCGGTCTGCTCTTGCAACCGCGCCTCGAATGAGCCGTGTTGCGGAGCTCCTGTAAACGCGCCGATTAGCAACCGGGAACTCGCCTGAACCACGTAGGCATCTTGGCAAAGATCCCCCGGCTTCGTAGTTAAGTACACCTCCGTTCTGTCATCCGAACATGCTAATAACTGACGATGTTCTTCGTCCCTTAAGTGGACGCCCGTGACAGCATACAAACGGACATGTGAGAACTGGACAGTCTGACTTTCCGGCATCATTTTTCCCGTTCTAACTGTGATTATATTCCCCTCTACATAACCTGAATGAACCCGGCGACGCGTTCATTCAGGTTATACAGCCCTTCATTCACGACCTACACCATTGAAATTAAAATAAAATTAAGTATGAATTGATGATATAGCATAGATTATCTTGTCGGCTGCATGACACGGCTGAACCAGCATGCCGCTTCTGCCGGGATGGCCGCTTTGGGTCGTTAGCGGTTATAGTTGAACCCTTCAGTAGATGGCTTTCCAGCATACACTTCACGACTCGATCTCCCCGCCAATAGCTTGAGAATCAACAGCGCAAACTGCCTGCCCGTCTCCTCATTCTCCAGCAGCGGCATGCTGAGCTTTTCTTGATCGCTCATGCTGTCGAGTACGGCGTCGGTAACCTTCTTCGGAAATAGGCCGTGCATCACTTGGTCTTCGCTGTGATTGCGCACTTGGGCCATCACCGCTTCGTCGCGTTCGATGCGGTCGGCGATGCCATTGGCGAAGTGCAGCTTGTCGTCGTCGCTGACTTCAGACCCATAAAGATCGTTGAGCCGTTCGATGATCTCGGCTAGGCGCTGCTTCTCGGGGTCGTGGGGCTTGCCGGAGCCAACGTCGGTGCCGGGTTTGAGCGGCTTCCCCTCGGCGACTTCCAGCTTCAGTTGTTGTTCGGCACGCTTGGTCATGCGGTAGTGGGTCAGTTCCAGTTCGCTGACATCGACCGGGTCTTCGTCCGTCAGTCGCTCACTCCGCAGTAGCGGCTGGAGGTGCTTGGCGTAAACGCACAGTTGTTCCAGTTCGAGGTCGTCGAAGGTGATGATCTGGCTGAGAAACTCGTAGGAACGTACGAAGCTGGTGAGGTTCTTGCGAAAGAGATCGAGCTCGTCGAGGGAGGTGCCGGCGTCCTTTAGCTCCTGCTCGGCGCGTAGGCGGCCTTTTTCATCATCGTTTTGCTCGGCCTGTTGTCGCGCCTCGGTCCAGGTGTCGATCTGATCGAGCAGCGCGCTATAACGCTTCTGAAAACGGTCCTGCGCGGGCTGACAATGGTAGCTCAGGCTGGAAGCCGGCGCCTTGGAGTCATAGAAAGCCTTGGCGAAGGCATCGACTTCCTCCCAATGGTAGATACCGGCAGCGTCCAGCGTGCGCTTGAGATCGAAAACCACCTGAGGGTCGGAGACGCCCTCCAGCTCGGCCTGCCGGTAATACGGCGCGAAGGCATCGAGAATATCCTTGGCATCGTTGTAGAAGTCGAGAACGAAGGTTTCCTTGCCGGGATACAGCCGGTTGAGCCGCGAGAGGGTCTGTACGCAGTCCACGCCCTGGAGCTTCTTGTCCACGTACATGGCGCACAACTTGGGCTGATCGAAGCCGGTCTGAAACTTGTTGGCGGCGATCATGACGTTGTAGTCATCGGTATCGAACGCTTCGGCCAGATCGCGGCCATTGAGCCCTGGGTTGAGTCGCTGACTGGTCTCGGTGACCTCCTCGGGAATCACCTCATCAGGCGGCACGCTACCCGAGAAGGCCACCAGCGGATACACGTTGTCATAGCCCTTATCAGCGATGTAATCGCGCATGGCCAGTTGATAGCGCACGGCCTCTTGTCGACTGGCGGTGACCACCATGGCCTTGGCTTGGCGATCCAGCAGGTGGCGTACATTGGCACGAAAATGCTCGACGATGATCTCGACCCGCTGGGAGATATTGTAGGGATGCAGACGCACCCAACGTGCCAGGGTTCGAGACGCCTTCTTGGACTCCACCTCCTGGGCGTCGGCCTCCGGGTGGGCCAGTCTCCACGCGGTACCGTAGGTAACGTAATTCTTGAGCACATCGAGAATGAAACCTTCCTCGATGGCCTGCCGCATGGAGTAGAGGTGGAACGGTTCGGGCTTGTTATCGTCACCTGCGGGCAGTGTCGGATCGGACGACCGGCCGAACAGCTCCAGTGTCTTGGCCTTGGGGGTGGCGGTAAACGCGTAATAGCTGATGCGTTCACTCGGGCGACGAGCCGCCACGGCGGCATCCATCAGCGCTTCTGAACTCACTTCTTCTTCATCTGCCAGGTTTTCTCCCGCTGCCGCCAGTAGGGCCTTGAGCTTGCTGGCCGAACTGCCGGTCTGCGAAGAGTGAGCCTCGTCGGCGATCACCGCGTAGCGGCCCTCGGCGAGCTTGGGCCGCTTGTCCAGGGCATCGAAGAGCGCCGGGAAGGTCTGGATGGTGACGATGATGATCCGCGTGTTGCTGGCCAAAGCCTCGGCAAGCTGCTCGGATTTACTCTGACTACCAACGTCACGTGTGATCGGACACACCACGCCGTGGGCATGCTCGAACTGATAGATGGTGTTCTGCAACTGGCTGTCGAGCACGGTGCGGTCGGTCACCACGATCACCGAGTTGAAGAGCTTGGCACCGTCCTCGGAATAGAGGTTGGCCAGCTGGTGAGCACACCAGGCAATGGAGTTGGACTTACCGGAGCCCGCGCTGTGCTGCACCAGGTATCGCTCGCCAGCGCCCTCCTCGCGCGTGGCGTGAATCAGCCGGTTGACCGCTTCCCACTGGTGATAGCGCGGAAAGATGAGGGTTTCCTTGGTGTGGCGGCGGCCGTGGAAATCCTCGCTGGTCTTTTTCTCCAGGTGCAGAAAACGCCCCAGGATTTTCAGCCAGGCATCCGGTTGAAGCACTTCCCGCCAGAGGTAATCGGTTGCGTAGCGGCGTTCATCCTCGGGCGGTGGGTTTCCCGCGCCGCCATCTTCGGTGCCCCGATTGAAGGGCAAGAAAAAGGTGTCCTTACCCGACAGCCGAGTCGTCATGGCGACTTCCGACTGACTGACGGCGAAATGCACCAGAGCACCACGCTTGAAGGTAAGCAGAGGCTCAGCCTTGCGCGTGACCGGGTCCTTGATCGGGCGGTCGAAGCGATACTGGCGTTTGGCGTTCTCCACGGACTGCTTGAATGCGCTCTTGAGTTCCAGCGTCGCGGTGGGAATGCCGTTGACGAACAGTACAAGGTCGAGGCGGGGATTATAGGCCTGCCCGCCCTTGCCTTGCTCACGGGCATGCGGGGAGTAGGAGACCTCCGGCACCACGCGCAGGCGGTTGGCGCGATAGCGGGCCAGGGAGTCGGGGTTCATGGCATGGTCGGGCTTGAAGCTGCATAGGTCGAGCTTCACCCCCGGCACCTTGAAGCCATGGCGCAATACGTCGAGCGTATCGGCCTTTTCCAGCTCGCGGACGAGCTTCTGGATCAGCACGGTCTCCGGCGCGCGGGGATTGGCCTGGCAGAACTTTTCCCAGCGCTCGGGCCACGCTTCCCGTTGATAGGCAATCACGTCTTCCGTGTAGAGCGCCGTGGCACGGTCATAGCCTCTGGAGGTGCCGACTTGCCACCCCGCCTCGGTCATGGCCTCAATGATGTCCTGCTGGAATCGGTGTTCCCGGCTGTCCGCCATATTATTCCCTGCGCTCGGCGTAATCTTTTGAAACAGCCTAACGGTTTGGGAACATAAGGAGAAGTCTACTTAGGACAGTGCATCGTCCATAGGGGACGGTCTCGCCAATCGTCAGGGAAGCCCATTTCGGCAACATCGATCGCATGGCGGTCGATCAAGCCAATCAGCCGCTCCCGCCAATGGTGGTGAGGGTTCACCACATCCATCAGGTGCAGCATCAAGGTGAGTGTATTATAGATACGGCGCGAGGCACCGGAGGACAGTGTGTCCAGAACTGCTGCCGGACGCTTCTTTGGCAGCTTGGGAAGGAAGGTGAACTCCCGGTTCCACAATCGTGCATGGTGGGCACACTGGTTGCGCACCGTACTCAGATGATGCAGCACCGAGGTCAGAACGCTCTCGTCGAAGTCGTACTCACGTGCTACAGAATTACGATCCCGGCGCTGGCGCGTGTTGGCATACCACTGAGACAGTTGGCCAAACGTCATGATTTCCACCAGAGCCCATATCGGAGGCAACGGCTCATCGTAGGTGGTACTAAGGTGGCGGATGAACGTTTCCTGGCTGCGTCGCACTTCCCCTTCCAGGGCACGAAGCCGCTCCTCGTAGCGCCATGAACGATGCGGAGACTTGAATAGCGCCGGGTCAAGGTGGCAGTGAGGCCCGTGCGTGTGGGCCATGTGGTAGGCCCAGCAAGTGCGAATAGAGACCTCGATGCGCTCAATGGCATCCATGACCAGAAGCCGGAACTCCCGATCGAACACATAGAGATTCAACACGTCGTCTAGGGTAGTGCCAGGCCGCAGGCGATGCGTCTGGTGTTCGGCCTCGAAGGGTAGCCAGTAAGCGCCCAGCCGGTAATAGTTGAGATGGCGCAGGTAGTGGAGTGCCCTCTGACGGTCCGGCACCGTCAACCCCCGCTGGATGAGCCGGTCGAGCTGGTCATCTAAGCTCAATGGGGGCTTATTGAACTGCAAAACCGACCTCCAGAAAAAAGTAACCCCCCAAGGTGCGCTTCAGTGAGAGGCGTGGGGGGTGTTGTTACGAAGTAGTATAAGGACGCAAAGACCCACTGCCAAGTCTCATTTATCAGGTAGGCTCCATCTCCTCGGACTGCGCCGCAGCGGCACTCACCTGCTGATCCTGCCAGTCGGCATAAGACTGTCCCGTCGCTTCGATTTTCCAATCAAAACGACCATTGGCAGCACGTCCGGCAACAACGGCTGCAGCCGGGCTGGGGCTCGTGAAGCCATAGTCGCGGACAAACGTCTTGAAGCCATTACCGTCGTCCACGAGCACGCCCTCATCGCAGAGCTGCTTATAGAGATGACGATAGTTATGTTTTAGGTCTATCCACTCTCCTCTGGCCAGGGAACCCTCGAGGACAACGAACTCACCATCGAGCTCTTGAGCAAAGGCCACGATATTGTGCTTTTTGACCTCCATTTTCAGCCGGGGATTTTCCGCCCCCGCCAGCGGATACGTTTCAGGTTGCGTTGGCGTGAAAGGCTCTGGCTGCTGGTTCGAGGAAGGTCTCCCGATACCGCGAAGAAAATCTAGACCGAGAACGGGCAATACCGTACGAATCTGCTCCATGAAAAATGCCATATCGGCACGGTCGGATTCTGGAAGGCCGATATACTCATGCGCCGTGCCATTGGACAGCTTACAGCGTCCCATGGCACCGGCATTTTGGATCAGCAAGCTTTCCAAAAACTTCACGTGAGCCTTGGTCAGGTTCTGGTCTTTTCTCGTGACAAGACAGACCTTTTCCCAAAAGTCCTTGCCCCCTTTTTCCTCCGGACGATTGTGCTGTTTCAGCCGCGTTGCTACATCGTCACTTTCACCGATGTAGACCAGGGGCCTCAGATCGCCATCGGGGTCCGTACCGACCAGAAAATAGATACCGGTGCGCCCGCACTCGGGACGCTGCACTAACTCGCTCAGCTTGCTGCGCGGCCCGGTGAGCACGTGGCCAGTCCAATTCATGATCTCGGCGGTAAGCAAACCATTAGGTGCGCCATCGACCAGAAACAAGCGAATGCTGCGTCCTTGGGTCATTTTGGTTCCTTGTTATTAAGCGTAAGTGGCACGTTCCTCGGCGGCCATAAGCACCTCAGGCTGCTCGGAGTGTTTTTCAGCCTTCCAACCACGTACGTCGATCTTGCCGGTGACCGCGGCAGAGATTAGGGCGGAGCGACGTTCAGAAAGGAGCTCAATGGCCTCAGTTGCGATAGAAGTAAGCTGGTCTAGCCGCTGGGTTTCTTGAGAAATGTGATCACTAATGCTTGCTTGTTCCTCTAGAGGCGGCACTGCCATATAAATTTCATTCAGCGACTCCCGGTTTATTTTAGGCATAGCCACCCTCTCCGACTCTAGGGCAGTCAGACGAGAGAATGGCTCTGAAAGAATACTCCACAACAAGTAGTCGCTGGTTAGATTAATTAGTGGGCGAAGTGGGTACATATCAGCACTGCAAAGAACCTCTTTATCAACGACGCATGCTTTCCTAAGGGCAGGCCTGATCTTGCTGTAGGCTACATCGCCAGCTCGACAGACGTATTTACCGCTCTCCGCCCCTTGGGATTCCGCAGTTTCCAGACTTAGAACCCGTCCTGTTGCGGACTCAACGTGGTTGGGGGCAATCAAAATTTTTTCACGGTACTCTTCCAGCTTTGGATCTACTTGACCTTCAGCTATCTTTACACAACGCAAGAACTTCACTATTCCCCAATGCGCCGGCACCTCGCCAAGCCACTCCACCCCAGAGTCCTTCATCGGCGCATCGGGGTCCAGCCCCTTGGTGACGGCATGGGAGATCACTGCCTGGCGCTTATCCTTGAGAAGCTCGATCAAACGCTGCTGCTCCTTCACCAAAGCGTCGATGCGAGCGGTTTCGTGGTCGAGGAAGGCGGCTATGCTCTGCTGCTCTTTCCATGGCGGGACAGGGAGAGGCAACGCTGCCAAGTCCGACGCATTGATCGCTGGGTAGCTAACGCCAACAGAGCGAGCGATGATATGTGAAATGAACCACTCAGCTCTGAGCGTGTATCCCAGTAATGCGAAATGATAGACACCAAGCACGGGCCGAATGGCAGCAAATCCTGTGGAACCCACAAGATTCTCAGGTGGCTCTATCACCGGAGCAATAGCACGGAGGTAAGTGCGCACAGTCGAGATCAGAACATCTCCATTTTTCAGAACCCGACGCGCCCTTGATGGTGCTGATGAAAAAGAATGTTCCGACCAACCGGTGATACCTAGCTGGTCATCTACATCCGAAATCTCTACATACTTAATGGGGTAGTCGTCAGGCGTGCTTTCCGGCAACACCTCATCATTGTACGTCGCAACGTACTTTAGGGGCTTTATTTCCCAATGCGCCGGCACCTCTCCCAACCATTCGACGCCGGAGTCCTTGTATTCGGGGTATTTCGGGAAAGTCATGCCTTTGCTCCCTCCCTTGCGTTCATCACTGCTTCTCGCCAGAAAGGTTCCGTGTCCCAATGCCCAGGAAATCCCATGTGCGGACGTGAGACCTGGGGGTGGCGATCCAGCAGTGCCACCAGTCGCTCGGCCCATTGGCTAGTAGGCGACACGACCTGCATCAGCGACTCGATCACTACGAGCTGGAGATACAGACGCCTTCGAGGGTTGAGATGCTGCTCGGGGTGCTCATGAGACCCCGTCTCGATGCTACCAGGGACGCTTGGCCAACCGGCCGGAACCTTTCTCGGCATCTCGGGGCGGCTACCGAATTCACGGTTCCACACTCGGCCATGGTGGGCGCAGACGTTGCGCAGGTCGGACAGGCTGCGGAACCAGGATCGCAGCACTGGCATCTTCCAGCCGAAATGTCGCTCGATGCGCTGAGTATCCTTGGGAAGCCGCAGCTTGGCTAGAAGGGTCGAGACTTCCTTGAAGGTCAGCAGCTCCACGGCCATCCAGATGGGCGGCTGATTGGGGGCTGATCGGTACTTCGTGCGATAGTGCGCCAGGAAGGTCTCGATCTCTCGCCCCTTGGCCGCGTTCTCCAGCCTGTCCAGCAACCAGTCATGGTTGTAGCGGGTGTCGAAGATGCCGGGGTCCAGGTAGCCATGCGGGCCATGGTGCTCGGCCAGGGTATTGGTCAACTGGGCGCGTAGCGCGACTTCCAGCCTTTCAATGGCATCAAGCAGCAGCAGACGAAGCTCACGATCGAACACATAGAGCCTCAGCACATCGTCGAAAGAGGTGCCCTCCAGAAAACAATGCTCCTGAAGGCCTGGCTGGTAGAAGGGGCGCGTGTAGGCTGAAAGGCGGAAATAGCTGATATTGGCCAGGTAGTGACGCACCCGAGCCTCGTCGGGAATCGCCAGGCCACGACTGCATAGCGTGGCGATCTGTTCGTCAATGCTGTGTGCGGGCTTGTGGAAGTCGCTCATACACGACCTCCGGACACAAAAAACCCGCCAAAGTGTGCTTCAGTGAGAGGCATGGCGGGTGTGTTACCCAGCATGCTATGGAATATCCCTTTAACTGTCAATGACTGTCTAAAGCAATGCTGAGCCGCGCCCTTCCTCATGCCGACAGCTCCTCGATCATCTGCTTGATACGGTCTGTACAGGTCTTGAGGTCGGCGTCGATCTCCTCCAGTGGGCGCGGCGGCGTGAACTGGTAGAAATGCCGGCTGAAGGGAATCTCGAAGCCGACGATGCCGATACGGCCGTCCAGCGGGTCACGCTTCTCCTCGTCGACCCAGGCGTCGGGGACGTGGGGCTTCACCTCGCGCTCGAAGTAGTCGAATACCGACTCGTCCAGCGGCACGTTTTCAAAGTCGCGCAGGCCGCTGTCGGGCTCGGGGTTGCCCTTCTTGTCACGGCAGATATCCGCCTCGGGGTCGCGCTCGGAGAGGGCGTTGAGAATAGCTTTTTGTACTGGCGCGCCGATCTTCAACCCGGCCTCCGTCAAGGCGGCTTTCAGTGCCTGGGTGAAGGCGTCGCGGTTGGCATAGACCTGCTCAGGGTCGAAAGTCGCGCAGGCATCCTTGAGCGCTTCGCGCTCTCCCACGTCGAGTTTCTGGATAGCCTTCTCGTCATCGAGCCGTGCCAGGCGCTCTGGGCTGGCCTGGAAGTTGAGGCGCAACGGGCGCTCCACCGTGATGCGGCGGTAGCCGAAGGCCTCGACCGGGAACAGCTTGCCCTCCTCGCTTTCCTGAAAGGCGCCGTAGAGCCGTACGATCTCCTCGATATCCCGGTCGGCGACGAACTGGCGCTTGCTGCCCAGAGACTTACGCATCTTGCTGGCGCGACCGGTGGCATCGATCAGTTGTACCTGGCCCCGGCGCTCGGCGGACTTATTGTTAGAGAGAATCCATACGTAGGTGGCGATGCCGGTGTTGTAGAACATGTCCGTGGGCAGACCGACGATGGCTTCCACCAGATCATGCTGCAGTAGGTAGCGACGAATTTCGGATTCGCCGCTGCCGGCGCCGCCAGTGAACAGCGGCGAGCCGTTTAAGATGATGCCGATGCGTGAGCCGCCTTCCTGCCGGGGGCGCATCTTGCTCACCAGGTGCATCAAGAACAGCAGCGAACCATCCGAAACGCGCGGCAAGCCAGGACCAAAGCGGCCATCGTAGCCCTTGTGCTTGTGCTCGTCGGTGATCACCTTCTGTACATTCTTCCACTCCACCCCGAACGGCGGGTTGGAGAGCATGAAGTCGAAACGTTCACCGGCCAGTTGGTCATTGGAGAGCGTATTGCCCAGCTTGATCTGATTGACCTCTTGGCCCTTGATCAGCATGTCGGCCTTGCAGATCGCGTAGGACTCGGGGTTGAGCTCTTGTCCATGTGGTGAAACGCTCATGCCGCCGCTGACCTGCTGCATGTACTCGTCGCTTTCGGAAAGAAAGCCTCCC
Source organism: Chromohalobacter beijerinckii (assembly GCF_023061185.1). Lineage (GTDB taxonomy): Bacteria > Pseudomonadota > Gammaproteobacteria > Pseudomonadales > Halomonadaceae > Chromohalobacter > Chromohalobacter beijerinckii. Next base: position 302,261 of record NZ_JAKGAK010000002.1, on the reverse strand, counting down.
GTCCCCGCCGTCGGATCGTAAACTTTCACGATGCCGTCATGAGTGAGCTTGTCATCCTGCCCGGTAAGCACCAGCGAGGTCGTCAGGTGGACGATATCGCGCGGGGTGAAGTGTTCCCCGGCAGTGTCGTTGGAGCTTTCGGCGAACTTGCGAATCAGTTCCTCGAACACCAGCCCCATGCCGTAGTGGGAAAGCCGCTGAGGACTCAGGTCTATGGCAGCAAAGCGCTGCACGACTTGATAGAGCAAGTCTCCGGCGCCGAGCTGCTGGACGAAGTTCTCGAACTCGAAGTGCTCGAAGATTTCCCGTGCGTCCTGACTGAAGGACTGCACATAGCTCAGCAGGTCATCGGCGGTTTGGGTATCGGACAGCGTCCCCAGACTCAGCGGTGATGCGTTGAAGAAGGGGTGTTCAGCCGCGCGCAGCAGCAGTTTCTCGCGGACGGGGTCGGGCTTCGTCTGGTGGGTATGCGCCGCCGTCAGCACGGCCTCCTTGGAAGGCTCGAGCACACATTCCAGGCGCCGCAACAGCGCAAACGGCAGGATAATGCGACCATACTGGGATTGCCGGAAATTGCCGCGTAGCAGGTCCGCCACGGACCAGATGAAGGCGGCCAACTGAGAGTGACTCTCCGTATTCAAGGTGCTTCCCCGCGTGCTTGATGCTGAATTATGGGCAACATCATACACAGCCAGGCACGGTAACGGGGAGTCTACGGTCCGCCCTCGCTCGATGGTGAGCCCAGGCCCTACCCCCTCAAGAAAGATATTCCGAGTAGCTTTCGGCCAGCTTCTGGATGTTCTCGTCCATGTACTGCAAATGCGCTTTCATGGCGCTTTCCGCAGCGTCAGGATCGCGGTTGGCGATGGCGTCGATGATCCGCGTGTGTTCCTCGACGATGGCGGGCACGCGCTGTTCGTTGAGAAACAGCATCCGCACTCGGTTGATATGCAGCTGAACGTGGTAAATGATTTGCCAGACTGAGGGTTGCCCAGCGATGTCGGCAATCTTCTGATGAAGCTCTTCGTCGAGGGTTTCGATCTTGTAGTACTGCCCTTGCCGATACACGAGCCGCTGATGCTCAAGATTGTCGTACAGATCTCGAGCATCGCGGTCGCTGCATTGCATGGCGGCGTCGCGTATCAGGGCGCATTCCAGCACCGAGCGCGTGTAGTGAGCCGCCTTGATGACGTCGAGGCGGATGGGCGTCACGAAGGTGCCGCGCTGGGCGAAGATATCGACGAAGCCGTCGTAGCGCAGTCGTATCAGGGCTTCGCGAATCGGCGTGCGGCTGATGCCGAACTCTTCCGACAGCGCTTTTTCATGAATCCTTTCACCGGGTTTCAGTACGGTGGTGATGATCTTGTCGCGTATATCGCTATAGGCACGATCACTCGACGACCGTTCCTGCACCCCTTTCATCATGCTTTTGGCTCCTGGCTGACCCGGCAGATTACGCTCTGTTACCGCCCATCCTACCCTGCCGCCCTAGGCGGGGCTAACCGTTGGCGGCGCGCAGGTATCGCGTATCAAGGAGCGATCAAGCTCCTGCAGGTTGCTGCATCCGAGAAGCCCCAGGGTACGGTCCATCTCCTTGTGCAGTAAGCCAAGTGCATGCTCGACGCCCGCCTGGCCGCCCGCGCCGAGCCCGTAGAGGGTCGTGCGGCCGAGCAGCACCGCGTCCGCCCCCAGCAGCACCGCCTTGAGAATGTCGCTGCCGCGCCTGAAGCCACCGTCCAGCAAGATGGTGAGCGCATCGCCGACGGCGGCCCTGACCTCGGGGAGAATCTCCATCGGCGAGACGGAGCTGTCCAGTTGGCGTCCGCCATGGTTGGACAGCACGATGCCGTCGATGCCGTATTCCACCGCCGTGCGGGCTTCTTCCACCGACAGGATGCCCTTGATCAGCAGGTTGCCGGACCAGTTGTCCCGCAGCCAGCGAATGTCCTCCCAGTTCAGGGAAGGCATCAAGTGCTTGCCAATCTCGGCGGCCGCGCCCTGCACGGAGGAATCCTCGGGCGGCAGGAGATCCCCCAGGTTCTTGAAAGTCGGCACGCCATGCGGATACAGCACATCCTTCATCCAACCGGGCCTGCTCAATACATGCAGCTTGTTGCGCCAGTTGAGCACGAAGGGGCGCGCGTAATTGCGCGTGTCCCACTCCCGGTTGCCGTAGATGGCGCTGTCCGTGGTCACGACGATGGTGTCGTAACCCGACGCCCGGCAGCGGTCGACCAGGTTCTTCACATAGTCATGGTCGCGATAGAAGTAGATCTGCATCCATGGCCATCCACCGGGGACCTTGGCGATCTCCTCCAGCGGCTCGGTCGAGGCATTGCTCAGCGTGAACGGAATCCCCCGGTCCGCCGCAGCCCGGGCCAACTTGGAGTCCCCGTCCTGGGTGATCATGCCGTTGAACCCCGTCGGCCCGATCACGACCGGCATGCTCACCCTGTGGCCCAGCAGGTCTCGGCCGAGATCCCGCTGACTGACATCGGTCAGCGTCTTGGGCGTGAACCGGTAGCGGTTGAAGACGGCCCGATTGTTGCGCAGGCTGACTTCGTCGTCGGCGCCACCATGAATGTATTCATAGACGAAGTTCGGAAGTCGCCGGCGTGCGATCTCGGCAAGCTCCGCGATGCTCAGTGCCTGATCGTAGCGCCGTCTGCGCGGCATGCTTCTTTTCATGTCAGCTCCATCATTCAAGAATACTTAAGGGATAGGTCACGATCTCGGGGAAGAGAATCAGTGTCGGGCTATCCGCAATGCTCGTAAGCCCTCCTACAATCTGGGTGGGAGCTTGCTCTACCGTGACCGCAGAAGCCATGGGAATAGGAATCGACCCCAGCACTGCGGTATCGCAACGGCGGAGCTGGATAACCCAGCAAAGATCACGCCGGCCAGGATGAAAAAGGAATGGCCATCAAGACAAAACTATTGGCCCCGGTGAACCAACCAGAGCGCGGTTTATGATGGCTGAGAGTGAGTATGTCATTTGTTGTGCTCCCCGTTCGCTGATACAGGTGCTGGCATCGAAGGCTCTCTACGGAGCCTTCTAATATACTAGTATTCACTATATGGAACGCCTAGAAAGACTTTTGTCTAAACACGAACGTCCTGGCGCTTGTGCTGGCGATGAACAGGGAGGTCGAGGCGTGCAGGTCAGGAGAGAGCACCCCGGCGTTTAAGGTCTTGGCACTGAGCGATGCTCCCACGGATTGAGTATATCGATGCCAAGCGCCTCGAAGTCCTTCACGTTGCGTGTCGCCAGCGTCGCGTGATGCTGCCGACAGATCGCGGCGATTTGAGCGTCAGCGGTATGCACCACCCTGCCTGCACGCTCACTGATTGCTACTGATTCTGCGTAGTGCACCGCCGCCACCTCATCGAACGGCAGAATGCGGCCTGCAAAATCTTCCTCGAACATCGCTGCTGCCATGGCGGCGAAACGGCGTTGGCGCTTGCCACTGGGCAAGCGCTCGATGCCATAGAGTATTTCCGCCACGGTAATAGCGGTAATAGTCACTTCACTCGCATCTTGGCTATCCAACCAGTCGACAACGCACGCGTCTGGTGTGGGCCGCATAAGCTCTGATAGCACATTGGTATCCAGGACGATCATACGTCGAGGTCCGGAGCGCGAGGCTTGTCAGACCTGGCTGGCATCTCCAGCTCGACACCTCCCGCTGTTGCAAAGCGCTCTCGTATACGGCTGCCTAATCCCCCTTTTTGAGGCTGGTTCAAGGCGCCGCGAAGAATAATACGCACCTCCTCTTCCATGGAGTGGCCATGCTTGGCCGCTTCCATACGAAGCTGAGCCTTTATTTGCTCGTCCAAATTGCGAATCGTGATCGATGCCATACTAGCCTCTCCATACGATCTCAATGCAATCAATGATAGCACCAAACTGTTAAAAGAACCTGCTCGACGGGAGGCATGATCGATGTTCTATGGTAGGAGATGAGTGGCTAGTGGCAGCCTTTGAGTGTCGCGCAAAATAGATGCCGACGCGCTGCGAAACTGCACACTTGGAAAGAAATCAGTCCAGTGCCTGGCCGCCAGGTGATTGTCGATCAACCTGATCAGGGGCGTCTTCGCCAATTAACATAGGCTTATCGTCCTGCCAGATAACAGCATAGTGACCCAAACGCTGCTTGCGCTCCAAGGTCTCCGACACAGCAGCACGGAGGCTATCCAACATTTCCTGAGTATCAGGTGTGAGCTGAGTCATGATCGCGCCTCCCGAGTGAGAACATTAAACAGCCTTTCATTAAGAACTTGCCGATCTGCACCGCACTGTTCAAATACAGGTTCCGGCGCCCCACCGATATACCAATGGCTTCTTCAATTTCTTGAAGGAAAATACGGCTAGCAGCAAGGAGTTCACGTTCTGGAGCCAACGGGGAAAGACCCGCAGCAATAAGGTCTGCGTTGATGAAGCGAGTACAATTGGCCACGTGGGGAAGATAGTTAAGAGCAAAGGTTGTCTTGCCCGCTCCATTGGGCCCCGCAACAATCCAACAAGTCGCTCTACGAACGTTATGGGCCACTGCGCATCCCTCCTGAATGGGCACATACAAGAAGTGTCCAAGCTAGCCTGTATTCGTACGGTCAATTCTAGGCTATAGGCCAGGCAGTACGTCAGTCGACTATCAAAGCATTTGGTGGGCCCAGGCGGACTCGAACCGCCGACCAAGGGATTATGAGTCCCCTGCTCTAACCAACTGAGCTATAGGCCCTATCGCAACGGGGCAGTATCATAGCGGAAGCCGATAAACGAGACTAGGGGTGATTGGCCCCTGGAATGTAATTCCATCCCATGGAGGGTTTGGTGATGTATCAGATGAAGCGAATGGTGCGTCGTGTTGCTTGGGCGGCGGCATTGGGCGTGGTCGCGCTGCCTTGCGTGGCGCAGGCGGATTGGCAGTTGGATCCAGAGAAGTCACGCGTCGAGGCGACGATCACCGAGATCACGTCGTCCGGCGAGTCGGTGGCACATCGCCATGCATTGAAGCGCATGAACGGCCATATCGCCGAGGATGGCACACTGCGCCTGCCCGTACGGCTCAATCAAACCGATGTCTTGGATCAATTGGGAGACCTCCCGCCGTGGATGGAGAGCTTGTCGGATACCGAGCTGACCACAGTGGTCACGCAACTGGACCCGAGCGTGCTCGAAAACCTACCCGTCGGCGAGTCCCGTACCGAGACGCTGATGCTCAGCGTGAAGGATGGTGATGCCTCGCAGCAGGAGCCGCTGAAGGTGCGTTTCACGCGTGAGAGCGAAGACGAAATACGCGTGCGCAATGCCGAGGCGGTGGCCCTGGATGGCCAGGTCATCATGCAGAACCAGACCGCGCGCACGGTGCTCGGCCTGCTCGGCTATCAGCAGATCGACGACGAAGTGCCGATCGAACTCGACGCTGTGCTGGTGGATCGCTGACGCATGCAGGAAACGCTCGATCTCCCCGCCGGCTGTCAGGACTGGCAGCAGGCGTGGCCCTGGCCGCATACGCTACCCCATGTCGCCTGGCGGGGGGTGAATTTCACGGCAGACGCAATATGCGAAGCGACTTTTACCGAGCACGGCATCGCCCTGCCAACAGGGCTTAGCTCGGCCATTGCCAAGCGCCGCGCGGAATTTCTCGCCGGACGCCTGTGCGCTCGCGATGCCCTGCGCGCCGTGACGGGCCATGCCGAAGTGCCGGGAATCGCGGAGACACGGGCGCCTTGCTGGCCAGCGGGCACAGTCGGAAGCATCACGCACAGTGCCGGTTTCGCCGCCGCCCTGGCGGCGCCGGCTCGCCATTGGCAGGGGCTGGGGTTGGATGCCGAAACACTGATGCCGGCGGCACGCGCGACGCGTCTCTCGCCGCAGATTCTCACGCCCCGGGAACGCGACTGGCGCGACCGGCTCCCCGCCGAGGATCAGGCATTGTTCACCACCCTAGTTTTCTCCTGTAAAGAAAGCCTGTTCAAGGCACTGTTCCCGCTAGTGCAGCGACGCTTTTACTTTCAGGATGCCGAACTCGCGGACTGGCAGCCCGAGGAAGGCCGCGTCACGCTTCATCTGCTCACCACACTCGCCCCTGCTTGGCCCGCCGGCACGCCGTGCCATGGCCAGTACGTGGCGGATCCACGCCGGCTCTTGAGTGTGATCGCGTTACCCAACGAGCATGAGTGCCCCGGGCATCCTTGAGCTAGCCTGAGCCTGACGCCACCTGCCTGCCTCCTTGTTGAACCCTCTCTAATCATAATGATTATCGTTGAGTTTTGATTTCGCATGCGTATGCTGTCACGCGCATACGAATAACACTCAATATCAAGGGTATCGCCATGAAGAAGACATTCTCACTCGGCCTGGTCATCGCCACTGGGGGCGTGGCGCTGAATGCCCAGGCACAGGAAGCACAAGACACCATGGTGGTGGTCGGCGCGCGCACGCCTACGGAGATCAGTCAGATCCCCGGGGCGGTCTGGATCGTGGAAGAAGCGCAGATCCAGCAGCAACTGCGCTCGGGACAATCTCTGAAATCAGCCCTGGGGCGGCTGATTCCGGGGTTCGACTTCGGTTCGAGCACCAATCGCACCAGCTACGCCCAGAACTTCCGGGGCCGCGATGCGCTGGTGATGATCAACGGTGTGTCGTTGAACAACTCGCGCAGTCTGTCGCGTCAGTTCGATTCCATCGATCCTTTCAACATCGCGCGCATCGAGGTGCTCTCCGGCGCGAGCAGCCTCTACGGGGGCGGCGCCACCGGCGGCATCATCAACATCATCACCAAGAAGGGTGAGCAAGGCGGCCCGCATTTCGAAAGCGAGCTGGGCCTCACCAGCGGCTTCAATGCCTCGGACGACCTGTCTCGGCGCGCCGCGCAATCGGTCTCGGGCGGCAACGAGCGCGTTCAGGGGCGACTGGCCGTGGCGGTGCAGGAAAACGGCTCGTTCTACGATGCCGACGGGGACATCATCAAGCCCGACATCGCCCAGACGGGACTCCAGGAAAACCGCTCCGTCGACCTGATGGGCAATATCGAGGCCAAGCTGAGCGATCATGAGCGCCTGGATATCACCGCCCAGTATTACGACTCCTCCTACGTGGGCGACAAGGGGCTCTACTACCCGAATTACGAGAGCGGCGCGGAATATTCGGACAAGATCCAGAACAGCGAGGTCCGCGACGGCTACGACTCGGACGTCGACCCCGAGACCGAGCGGCTGTATCTCAACGCCAACTACCATCACGATGCCCTGCTCGGCCAGCGCTTCTATTTCCAGGCCTACCACCGCGAAGAGTCCTCGGTCTTCAACCCGTTCCCCGGCGGCAGCACCTTCACCGTCTCGGAACAGAACACCGACTTGACCGGCGCCAAGGCGGTCTTCACGGCATCACCGAGCGACCCGCTGAGCGTGACCTACGGGCTCGACGCCTCGCGGGAGGAATTCGATTCCAAGCGCTATACGCTGGCGCCTTCCGAGGGCGGCCTGGAACTCGACCGGACCGACGTGCTCGACCCGTATTATCCGTCGTTCCAGGCCGACACCCTGGCCGCGTTCGTGCAGGCGGATTATCAGCTCACCTCGAACCTGCAGCTGTCCGGCGGCGCGCGGGTGGAGCAAACCGATGTCGAGGTCGAGCCTCAGGGCGGCAACGACGGCGGCTCCAACGACTACGACGTCTCGCTGTTCAATCTCAAGGCGCTCTACGACTTCCAGAACGGGCAGCAGACCTGGCTGGCGTATACCCAGGGCTTCGAGATTCCGGATATCGCCAAGGCGTATCGCGACGTCAGCTTCGACATCTCCGACAACCCCGTGGACGGCATCAAGACCCAGCAGCTCGAGGCCGGCTGGCGCCTCACCGGGCGCGATTGGCAATCGCAGATCGCCGCGTATTACAGCTGGTCGGACAAGGCGATCGACTATCTCTATACCAACGATGGCGAACTCGAGATCGGGGTGACCACCATCGACAAGGACGTGAGAACGTACGGCCTGGAAGGCAAGGTCGAACGCTTCGTCGGCGCCAACTGGCTGTTCGGCTCGGCCTTCAACTGGGTCAAGTCCGAGGAGAAGGTCGGCGGTGAATGGGTCGATACCAGCGTCACCGAGGCCAGCCTGCCCACCGCCACCCTGTATGGCGAATGGTCGGACGTCGATACCCGCGCGCGCCTGCAGGTCAACCGTGCCTTCGGCATCGACGACGCCTCGGGCAACGAGATCGACGGCTTCACCACGGTGGATGCCACCGCCAGCCAGGACACGGCCTACGGCACCTTCAGCCTGGGCGTCGAAAACCTGCTCGACGAGAGCTACGTGACGATCTGGGGGCAACGCGCCGCCGTGTTCTATGAAGCCTATGACGCGCAATCCCTGTGGGATCTCCAGGGACGTGGGCGCACCTATACTCTGACCTGGTCGCACGCCTACTAGGCATTCGGCGCCGCTTCCCAAGACCACTGCACCTCAAGACCACTACATCTCAAGACCGCACGCTCACGACGGCCCGCTGCCCAGGCGGGCCGTTTCACTACGCTTACCCCGCGTCATGACGGCGCCGAGAGTTTTGATAACCGTTCTTATTTGAATTACGATTGCGCCCTACGCTTTTCCCGCTTGGGGTCCACCTGATGTTCAACGTCGACGCTGCCAGCTTCGAGGTCAACGGCCAGTGCCTGTTGCACCCCACCGACCTCGCCTTCGAGGAAGGCAAGGTGTATGGGCTGATCGGCCACAATGGCTCGGGCAAGTCGACCCTGCTCAAGCTTCTCGCGCAGCAGCAAGCCCCGAGCCGAGGCGAGATCCGCCTCGACAAGCGCCCTCTAGCCGACTGGGGCACACGCGAGTTCGCTCGCCACGTGGCGTATCTGCCCCAGCATCTGCCCGGCGCCGACAACCTCACCGGCCGCGAGCTGGTGGGCTTCGGACGCTATCCCTGGCATGGCCTTCTGGGGCGTCTCAACGATAAGGACAAGACGCAGATCGATCGCGCCATCGCGCTGACCCACACCGAAGCCTTCGCCGACCGGCTGGTCGATACGCTCTCCGGTGGCGAGCGGCAGCGGGTGTGGCTCGCCATGCTGCTGGCCCAGGAAAGCCGGTTTCTGCTGCTGGACGAACCGCTGGCGGCGCTGGACATCGCCCATCAGGTGGAAGTGCTGGCCTTGGTGCGATCACTGTGTCGTGAGTTGGGGCTAGGCGTCGTCATCGTCCTTCACGACGTCAACATGGCGGCGCGTTATTGCGATCATCTGATCGCCCTGCACAGCGGGCAAGTGCTTGCCCAAGGCGCGCCCAGCGACTTGATGTGCGATGCCACCCTGGAAGCCATCTACGGCATCCCCATGCGGGTCATGTCCCACCCCGGCGGCGAGCACCCCATCGCCGTGCTGCATTGATGGAGTCGCTGTGACGCCGTTGTCGATGCGCGGAGACACTCTCCGCTTTCACCTCCTTGCCTTGGCATTGCTGGTGCTTCTCGCCGGGCCGCATACCGCCAGCGCCGCTGACACGCCGCGTATCGCCACCGTCGACTGGACCATCGCCGAAACGCTGCTGGCACTCGGCGTGACGCCCGTGGGTGTGGCGCAAACGGATGCCTACCGCGAATGGGTAGGCGCACCGCCGCTACCCGACGACGTGGTCGATATCGGCCTGCGTGCGCAACCCAACCGTGAACTGCTGGCCCAGCTCGCGCCTGATCGCATTCTGCTCTCGCCGATGTTCAGCACCCTGTCGCCCAGCCTCGAACGTATCGCCCCGACCGACACCGTCGCGCTTTATACCCCCGGCAGCGATCTGTGGACGCGGCTGAAAAGTGCCACCCGCGAGATCGGCGCCATTGCCAACCGCAAGGCGGAGGCGGACACACTGCTCGCCTGGCTGGACGTTCACCTCGCGCTCTTGCGGCAAACGCTCGCTAGCCGGGAGATCGGCGACCGGCCCTTGCTCGTCGTGCAGTTCGTCGACGACCGTCATGTGCGCGTGTTCGGCGAAAATAGTCTCTATAACGCTGTCATGCAGCGCCTGGGCCTGGAAAACGCCTGGCAGGACAACACCAATTACTGGGGATTCTCCACCGTGGGACTGGAAACATTGGCCAAGCTCGATGATGCACGCCTGGTCGTGATCGAGCCGCTGCCCGTCGGCGTCGAAGAGCGCCTCGAATCGAGCGCTCTGTGGCAACACTTGCCGTCCGTACGTCGCGACGACGTGCTCACGCTGCCACCGGTATGGAGTTTCGGCGGCGCCCCCTCCGCGGCACGCTTCGCCGATCATCTTAGCCAGACGCTCATCGACGCGGCCGCAACACCGCCGACCCATGAGACGCCTGATGAGTGACTGGATCTCCCGTTCCTTGCCGTTCCCGCATTTCGTGCTGACCCCTGCGCGTCTCTGCACACTGCTCGCGCTGGTGTGTCTTGCTCTGAGCGGTCTCTCACTGGCAACGCAACTGCCCGTCGCGCAGTGGGCGCAGGCGCTGTTCGCCCCCGACGAAGGCAACATCGATCAGCTACTGACGCACTACAGCTGGCTGCCACGCTGGACGATCGCCCTGCTGGCCGGTGGCGCCCTGGGCATCGCCGGGGTCTTGATGCAGCAAGTGCTGCGCAATCCCCTGGCCGCGCCCACGACCCTTGGCGTCGCGACGGGTGCACAACTTGCCTTGCTGCTCGCCACGCTGTTCGCGCCGGGGCTGCTCGTTCTCGGCCGCGAATGGGTGGCTCTGGTGGGCGGCGGTCTGGCCATGGGGCTGGTGTTCGCCCTGGCGTGGCGACGCGGCCTCGCGCCCATGGTGGTGGTACTCGCCGGATTGGTGGTCAATCTCTACCTGGGCGCGGTCAGCACCACGCTGATTCTCTTTCACCAGGAAGAGTTGCGAGGCTTGATGGTGTGGGGCGCGGGGTCGCTCTCGCAAAACAGCTGGGACGGCGTGCTCTATCTGCTCCCGCGCCTGGCCATCGCGCTGGTGCTGGCCGGGCTCATGCTGCGCCCGCTGGCGATCCTCGAGCTCGACGACGTCAACGCCCGCAGCCTGGGTGTCTCGCTCAAGCATCTGCGCCTGATGAGCCTGGGGCTAGCAGTCTTCATCACCGCCTGCGTGGTCAGCGTGATCGGCATCATTGGTTTCATTGGCCTGGCGGCACCGGCCATCGTCCGCTTGCTGGGCGCGCGCACGCTGCCCCAGCGCTTGCTATGGGCGCCGATATTGGGCGCCTTGCTGCTGACCACGACCGACCAACTCTTGCAGCGGTTTTCCGGTGCGCTACCGACCATGATCCCCACTGGTGCGACGACCGCCGCCCTGGGGGCGCCGCTGCTGTTATGGCTGATTCCGCGTCTCAAGCTGGGAGGTGATCGCCCACATGCCGCGCCCATGCTGACGGCGCCGCGTCGTCGGCATCCCGGCCGCTTGCTGATGGCCTTGGGGCTGGCACTCACGGTCGCGCTCGCGGCCTCTCTGTTGCTCGGCCAGAATAGCGAGGGATGGGCCTGGCCCTCGTGGGCAATTTGGCAAGCCACACATGAATGGCGCTTGCCGCGCACCCTGGCAGCGGCAGGTGCCGGCACGTTATTGGCCCTGGCCGGCACGCTGATCCAGCGCGTCACCGGCAATCCCATGGCCAGTCCGGAAGTCGTCGGGATCAGTGGCGGCACCGCCATCGGCCTGATCGGTGTGGTCATGCTCGTGCCCGGTGTGGGCCTGCCGATGCTACTGATCGCCGGCACCCTGAGCGCCTTGGCGACGCTCGGGGTACTGCTGCTGATCAACCGCCGCAGCGGCTTTCAACCGGAGCGCGTGCTGCTGACGGGGATCGCCATCACCGCTCTGTTCGACCCCCTGCGCAGCATCGTGCTGGCCAACGGCGACCCGCGCACGCAGCAACTGCTCGCCTGGATGTCCGGCTCGACCTATTACGTCGACACCGTGCTGGCCGTCGCCGTGGCGGCAAGCGCCGTGATCTTGACACTCGCGATGCAATGCCTATCGCGCTGGCTGGACCTGTTGCCGATGGGCAACTCCAGCGCCCGCGCGCTGGGCGTCAATGTCGACCGGGCGCGTCTCGCGCTGCTGGGCGTCGTCGCCTTGCTCACCGCCGCCGCCACCCTGGTGGTCGGGCCGCTTTCCTTCGTCGGCCTTCTCGCACCGCACATGGCACGCCTGCTCGGCGCGGCGCGAGCACGCGCGCACCTGCTCGCCGCCGCCCTGCTGGGGGCGCTCTTGATGGTGCTGGCCGACTGGCTGGGACGCCAGTGGCTGTTCCCCCAGGAAATTCCCGCCGGCTTGATGTCCTCCCTACTCGGCGGCGCCTACTTCATGTGGACGCTGCGGCGGCTGTAGGAAGAAGACGGAAGACGGAAGACGGAAGACGGAAGACGGAAGACGGAAGATGGAAGATGGAAGATGGAAGACAATAGTCTCGGCATGTGAAATATGACGATCAAACAAAATGGCCCGGGAGCATGAGCTGCCCCCGGGCCATTTTCTTCTTCTACTTTGCTTTACTTTCTTTCAGCTTATCTCTGACTTCTTATAACGCCTGGATTACCAACGATACTTGAGGCTGCCGATCACGCTGCGCGACTCGCCGTAGTAGCAGTAATAGTCGCAGCTGGCGACGTACTCTTCATCGGTGAGGTTATTGGCATTGATCTGAGCAGTCCAGTGCGTATTGAAGTCGTAGCTTGCCATGGCGTCATACAGAGTATAGGACGGCACGTCACTATCGATGCTACTCCCCGGGCTAGCCACGGACTTGCCCACGTAGCGCACACCGCCACCCACTTTCAGCCCTTTAACGGCTCCTTTGGTGAAGTCGTAATCCAGCCACGCGGAAGCCTGATGACGCGGGATAAGTTCCTTGCGCTGGTCACTTTGGTTGCGTGCATCCGTATACGTATATGCGGCCGTCAACTGGAGTGAATCCGTGAGATAGCCCACGCCCTCGAGTTCAAACCCAGTAGAAGTCGTTTCACCGCCTTGCTGTTGATCTCCGGTCGGCTGGGTGACAAAGGAGTTGGATTCTTCGATGTCAAACACCGCCGCACTCACGTAACCATCCCAGGAAGAAGGCGCGTACTTAACCCCCGCCTCCCACTGTTTACCTTCGATTTCTTCGAAAACCGCACCCTGAGCGTCAGTCTGAGCTTGCGGCCTGAACGACTCGGTATAGCTGAGATACGGGCTCACCCCGTTATCACCTAAGTACATCAGGCCGCCGGAGAAGGAGGTCTCGGACTGGGTCTCATCGACTGTGACATCCGAATCCTGATTCGTATTCTTCACATCGGCACTATCATGACGAACACTGCCCAGCAGCACCCAGCGATCATCGATGCGCAGTTGGTCCTGTACATAAACGCCAAGCTGCTGTTTATCGATCTGCCGGCCTATCAGTTGGCTGTCAGGTACCGGCGTAGCGGTCGTGTTAGGGTTGAAGATATCGACGGTATCGTAGGTGTAATTGTCATATTCCTTGCCATCAAGGCTCAGGTCCTGATAGTCGACACCGAACAGCAGCGTATTTTCCGTGCGTTCGGTATACCACTTGCCAACCATACGGTTATCGATGGTAAAGCTGTCAATCTCACCGTCACGCTGCAGATGGCCACGATATGCCGTCCGATCATCATTGCGATACGACATCAGGTACGTACTACGCAGATCCAGATCTAAGTGGCTGTAACGAAAGTTTTGCTCGAACTTCCAAGTGTCATCGAGCTGATGCTGAAGTTCATAACCGATACCGAACTGGGTATGCTCATCTTTATCGTAGTCCGAAGCACCGTAATTAGTCTCGGGATCGACTTTGCCATAGGGGGTATCTTCCAGCGTACTGTAAGCTAGTTTGAAGGGGTTTTCAGGGACGCCGTCGTCCTTCTGATAACTGGCCAGCACAGTCAACTGGGTGTCATCGGAGATATCCCACTCGAGGCTCGGCGCGAAGTAGACACGCTCGTTATCCGTGTCATTCAAATCACCATCGCGTTCTTTATATAGCCCCACCATCCGATAGCGTACATCACCGCTTTCGGTGACGGGTCCTGATGTATCGATTCCGAATTGGCGGTGATTACGGTTACCGGCCTGGATCTCGATCTCACCACGCTTCTCGGCGGTGGGACGTTTACTGACGGCATTGACTATCCCACCCGAGGGTGCTTCGCCGTAGAGAATCGACGCTGGCCCTTTAAAGACATCGACACTCTCTAAGCCATAAGGCTCGGGCGTCCATTTGTAATACCCAGGTGAGTAAAGACGCAATCCATTCAAATAGGTCGCCTGATCGAAACCGCGCACCTTGAGCCAGTCGGTGTTGTTATCCGCACCAAAATGACCCGACAGCACACCGGAGCGATAACGGAAGCTTTCGTCGAGGCTCTGGACGTTACGTTCATCGAGGTCTTCACGATTCACGCTGGATACCGAACGCGGCGTCTCGGCAAGCGGCATGGCAACCTTCAGCGCCGTCGCGGTCACGACCACGGTATCGCTCTGGGGGACGTCGTCTTGTGCCTGCACCGCTAGCGGGCAGCCGAGCAGCAGCGTTGCCATCGCCACGCGGCGGGCCGGTGACGACAGCACGTTGAAAGGTTGAGGTGAGGGGCGGGAGCGGGACATGAGGTTTCCTTGTGACATTTTATTAGCAGACGGCCGGGAGCATACGCGTCAAGCAAATCCTATCGCATATGATAAGAATTGTGATTTGTTTTCACAATGACGAACGTTCAACGCTGCCCCTGCTCGCCATCACACCTCGCCTGATGTGTTCTCGAGCCGTGCCACGGCGTCGCGGCTGACGCGCTCGCGCATCTCGCCGGTCAGTTCGCTCAACTGCCCCGCGCGCATTTCCAGTAGTCGATCGGCGTGCTGGAAGTAGTGATCGTCGTGGCTGATGGCGAAGACGGTCTTGCCGTGTTCGCGCAGCAAGGGCAGCAGCTCGCGGTAGAAGATGCGCCGGAACTGCGGGTCCTGGTCCGCCGCCCATTCGTCGAGTAGTAGGATATCGCGCTGCTCGGCCACCGCCAGCAGCAACGCCAGGCGCTTGCGCTGCCCCTGGGAGAGCTGCGTGTCGGTCACCCGCCACCCATCGAAATGCAGCTTCTCGCCCATGCCCAGGCGCGCGATCCAGGCGTCGGCCAGGGCCGTGTCCGGTGCCTCGCCATCAGGGCCGATCACCTGATCGAAGAGATGAAAGTCGGTGAATACGGCGGCGAAGCGGCTACGAAACGCCTGCCAGCCGGCCTCGTTCACCGGGGCGCCATCGATGAGAATTTCACCGCTGCGGGGCTGGTAGAGCCCGGTCAACAGGCGCGCCAGCGTCGATTTTCCGCTGCCGTTGCCACCGATCAGAAACACCAGTTCACCACGCGATAAGGTGAGATCGACCGGCCCCACTTCGAATCCCTTGCCATGCTCGCCCGCTGCATAGGCAAAGGTCACGCCGCGCAGCTCCAGTGTCTGCCAGTCGCCGTGCGCGGCGCTCTCGCCGAACTCGGCGCGATACTCGGTCAACGCCAGCGTCTTGAGCTTATCGAAGGCGACCTGGGCACTGAGCAGCGTGGGCAACGCCCCCACCGCCTGAATCAGGGGCGTACGCAGGAACAAAAGCGTCAGCGAATAGGTCGCCGCCACGTTGGTATTGGCCCAACCGAGACCATTGGCGAGGAAGAACACCATGCCAATGGCGCCCAGCATCATGATGTTCGACCAGTTCACCGCACTCAGATGGAAGGTGTCAGAGCGGATGATGTGATGCCGATAGGCCTTGGCGTCGCGCTCGTAGACATCCTCGTACAGCGTCTTGGCACGGTCGCGGTTGAGCGCCAATTCCTTGCGACCGTCGATCACCGCCTCGTAATCCTTGTAGAGCCGATCCTCTGTCTCGCGCACCTGCCCCAAATGGCGATACACATGCGATACCAGATACCAACCCCCCACCACGGTCACCGCCACCCAAAGCGCAGTGATGAATAGCATCCCCGGCGAGAGCCAGGCCAGATAAGCAGCCGAGCCCAGTGTCAGGATCACACCCTGTACCAGCTCGGGAAGTCGCACGAAGGCGATGGTGATATTACGAATGTCGCTGGATAAGCTTGCCAGCAGATGCGCGCTGCCCAGACGCTCGATACGCTCGATGTCGGTATCCAGAATTCGCTTGATGAGACGCCCGCGCAGTCGATAGACGAAATGGTGGCCGAGCACAGTCAGCGCCAATTGCGAACCGAGCGTGACCGCCAGCAGCAAGGCGATCAGCCCCAGGAACTGGGGTAGCACCAGTAGCGGGTCGCCTTGGGCCTCGATCAAGTACTGGTTGATGAAGGCGATGACCCCGATACCGAGCCCCGCGCTGGCCAGGCTCAACACCATGACGCCGATGAACGGCCAGCGGTAATCGCGATAGACGACGCGCAAAAGTTCCATGCAATTCTCTAAACGTATTTTTGAAAGTGGCGACGCGCCGCGTTATACGCGACGCCGATGAATGTCAGCGTGGCCCATGATTCTTGCCAATTCTCGCGCCACGTCAAGGTAAAGGATTCTCGTTTTCGTATGCACGTTGCAACGATTCACCACGATTGGCGACAATAGCCCCCATATGGCACTTTCCGCGACCCTAACAGTCGCGTTCAACATCGTCCCGTCCACCTCCGCACCGTGGACGCAGACCCTGAATCAGGCTCGCGCATGCTCGCCCAACTCTTCGCTGTCATGGCCCCCGTGTTCGTGGGCGCCAGTATCGGATTTTTCTGGATACGCCTGGGATACACGTATCCCACCGACTTCGTCACCAAGCTGGTCTTCAATGTCGGCACGCCGTCGTTGATCCTCGCCTCGCTCTCCGGCGCCAACATCGATGCCCATACCTTCGGGCGTACCATGCTGAGCACGCTGGGCGTGCTCCTGGTCATGGCGCTGGCGACCTGGCTGATGGCGATCCTACTGCGCAAGAACTGGCGCGTGCTATTGGCGCCCATGATGTATCCCAACACCGGCAATATGGGCTTACCGGTGGCGCTTTATGCGTTTGGCAGCGAGGGCTTCGCCTACGCCATTACCGTGATGGTGACGGTCGCCCTGGTGCAGTTCACCTTCGGCGTGATGATGATCAGCCGCAGCAATCCGCTGAAGAGTCTGCTGCGTACGCCCACCGTGTATAGCATCCTGCTATCGGTGGCCATCCTGCTGACGGATACCGACCTGCCGTTGTGGATCGACAACACCGTGGAGTTGATCTCCGGCTTCACCGTGCCCTTGATGCTGATCACCCTCGGCGTCTCGCTGGCCAACATACAGGTGCGCAGCTTGTCCTCGGGGCTCGCCTTCAGCCTACTACGCACGGTACTCGCCGTTTGCGTGGCCTTCGGCGTGGGGTGGCTTCTAAACCTCCCGCCCCTGGCGCAGAGCGTGCTCGTGCTGCAAATGAGCATGCCGGTGGCCGTCTACAACTATCTCTTCGCGCAACGTTCACGGCGCGAACCGCAATATGTCGCCAGCCTGGTGTTCTGTTCCACTTTACTGGCCTTCATCTACGTGCCGCTGCTACTGGCGCTGTTCATGTAGCGGGTGAGCCCTGGCGCATGGCGTGTAATTGTCAAAGCACACATCTCTGTTATTCTTCGTAATGAACGCGACGTGCAGGAAGCGCGCGCGTTGTTGGCAAACGTTCAGGAGGAACCGCCATGAATTGGGATCAGATAGAAGGCCGTTGGACCGAGATCAAAGGCAAGGCCAAAGCGTCCTGGGGCGAAATGACCGACGACGAACTCGACCAAGTCGCCGGCAAGCGCGATCAATTGATCGGCAAGCTGCAAGCCAAATACGGGATCACCAAGGAAGAAGCCGAAAAGCGCGCCGATGACTGGGCTCGTTCGATCTAATTACCCATCCTGCCAGCGATTCGACACCCATCGAATAGATAGAACCGACGAAGAAGGAGCTTCTCAATGCGCCATTCACTGCATCGTATGACGCAAACCGCCATTCTCATCGGCGGCCTGAGCCTGACAGGGGTTGCCCTCGCGCAGTCCGAGACGCAGCCTCAAGGGCTGTACTCGGCCGATGAATTGATGGATGCTGACGTCTTTCTCACTGAAAACCCCAATGAAGATGTGGGTGATGTCGAGGACGTGCTGCTAGGCGAAGACATGAGCGTTCAAGCCTTGGTCATCGAAACCGGGGGCGTACTCGACCTCGGCGATACACATCGTGTTATCGATCGCGACAACTTTACCCTCGAGACACAGAACGCCGATGACCTCGACGACTTGGACTATCGCGTCACGCTCGACATGACGCGCGATGATGTCGCCAAGCTACCTGAGTACGATAACGACTGGTGGCAGGATGCCAAAGGGCAGGCCCGCCAAGCATGGAAAGACACCAAGCAAGGCGCCGAAAGCGCTTGGCAAAGCACCAAGTCGGCTACCGCCGACCTGCTGGACGATGCCAGCGATGCCATCAGCGACTGATCGTCAGACTCTCCGCCCATAACGGGTGAAGGCATGAGAAGGCTCGCCATGATGGCGAGCCTTTTTCATGTCGACTTAGCGGCAACGGAACTAACGAGCCGCTCTCGAGACGTCCTTGAGAAAGTCCAACACGAAAAAGGCCACCCGAAGGTGGCCCATTCCGCGAAGCTTATATCACTTGGCACCGACGCAAAGCGCGGCGATACCGCAATACCTGGCTCGCTTACTGCTGGCCTTGGACCATGCCCTGAACGCGCTTCATAAGCTCAGGATCTTGCTGGATCGCCTGGCCAATGGAGTTGAACTCTTCGACACTCATGCCGCTGTCTTCGACAACGCTGACCATCTCTTCATTGGCTTTTTCACGAAGCTCTTTCTGCTTGGCTTCGTCATCCGCGTTCTGAAGCTGCTTGGTGTACTTCTGGGAAACTTGAGCGATTTCCTCAGACGCATCGGCGAACTGCTGAAGCTGTTCGTCAGAAAAATCTTGAGAGGACGCACCTTGAGTCTGGGTTGTCCCGCTTGCTGCCGGGTCTTCCTGCTGTGCCATGGCGGCCTGTGCCGCTACCATTCCGGTCGTCAGCATAGCCGCTGAAACAAGAGCAGTGATCCGTTGCATGAATACCTCCAGGTTATTGCGTGTGCGTAGCCATTGTGACGCCACTGTAGTGGGTGAGTTCACATTTTTCCTGTAACAGAGTGTAAATGCTCACGCGCCATTCAACCAGGCCACCAACGCCTCGATTCCATGACGCACCGTGGCAAGCTCAGGCACGGCCATCGCCGATTCGAGATCGTCGGGGTAGTCGCGTTCCAAAAGCGCCCCGCCATCGAAGTCCACATAGGCCAAGCGCGCCGTCAGTTGCGTCGATTCGCAGCCAAATGCGCTGCCCGGCAAGAGCGCGATGCCGGCCTCTTCGAGCAACCTGGCGGTCAACTCGGCGCTGGTGGCAATCCCACGCGCTCGTAGTATCTCGCGATATGCACTGAAATCGGGGAACAGATAAAAGCCTCCATCCGGCGCGTGCGTGCGAATTCCAGCCGCCTCAAGACGTTGCGCGCACCAGCGTCCGATCGCACTCAACCATTGCCGCTGGGCCTCGAGATACGCTTCCAGCGCCGGCGTCACGCTATACGCGGTGATCGCCGCCGCTTGGACCGGACTCGCCACGCTCGACCACGTTTCCGAGGCGAGCCCCAGCAAGCGCGTTAACAATGCATCGCCCAGCGCTTCGGGCACATTCAACACACCCAAGCGCCACCCCCCGGCACCACACCACTTGGAAAGCCCGCTAGTGGTCAACGTACCCTCGGGGTAATCGAGTGCGAAGGGACGATGTTCTCCGCGGTGATGAAGCGGCCCGTAGATCTCGTCGGAGAGCACCAGCACGCCATGGCGCTTGGCGACCGCGGCCAGTTCACGCTGCATCTCGGGCTCATACGACAGCCCCGTGGGGTTGCCAGGCGCATTGAGGATCAGCAGCCTTAGACTCGGGCCATGCTCACGGCAATGCCGGTCGAGCTGTGCCGGCGTAACCAGCCAGCGGCTATCGAAGCTTGTTTCCAGCCTCACCGCCGGCTGTCCCGCGAGTCGCGCTTGTGGCGCATAGGAGACCCAGGCCGGCGCCGGAATGAGCACTTCGGCACGTGGCAGGGCCTTCATCAGTGCAAACAGCAGCAGCTTGCTCCCCGGGGCGATCAACACGCGTTCGGCTCGCCAATCGGTGCCCTCCAGGTGGCGATGGAAAGCCGCCACCTGTTCGCGCAGCGCCGCCATACCCTGCACCGGCAGGTAGGCTTTGTCGGCGGCGTGTTCGGCCAGCGTCTCCACCGCAGGGGGAAAGACCGGAAATGGCGACTGGCCGAAACCGAACTTGGTGATGCGCCGCCCCTGCGTTTCGAGTAGACGCGACTGCTCGTTGATCAAGAGCGTATCCGAGGCGGCGGTGGCGTTGTGATCGTCGGCGTAGCCCCGGTCCAGCCATTCGGCAGCGCTGGGAGCGGGCCCTGGGACATCGGAGGCAGAGACAGAAGTGGTCATGGCAAACTCCAGAGAAGCGGCAAAAGAAGCGGTGTAAACGAACACGTCACTCGACGTGCAGACGCGAGATCAGCGCCTCGCGCTGACGCAAGGCAAGCACTGCGTCATGCCCCATCTCTCGAGCCACGCGGGACAGCAACAGCTCGACGAGCATGAACAGGCTACTCATGGGGTTGAAGAAGAAGGCGCCCTCGGCCGGCGCAAGCAGCGTCGATTCGCTCAACGCGGCCAGCTGCGAGTTGGAATGGTTCGTCAACGCCAGCAGCGAGGCGCCCTGCTCCACCGCCAGCCGGCAGTAGTCGATGCTCATCCGCGACTCGGGCCTAAAGGCAATGCCGATCACTAGATCGTCTTCGCCCAGCCGTAATGCCTGCTCGATGCTGACACCGGCGTGTCCCGAGACCAGGTGCACACCATCGCGCAGATAATCCAGGTAATACGCCAGGTAATGCGCGGCCCCGAAGCTGGCCCGCAGGCCGATGACGTGGACACGCCGGGCCCGCTGGATGCTAGCCACTGCCGCTGCCAGTTGCGTCGTGTCCAGCGCCTCCACGGTGGCCGAGAGATTTTGCATCTCTTGCTGCCATAGCGCGCGGTCGTCGGACAGCGCGTCGCCTTCTGCCCGAGGCGTCTCGCCGAAATCCAGCAAACGCTGGGCACGCGTGGAATAGAAGGCGCTATCGCTAAGATCCTCACGAAATAGCGCCTGTAGCGCCTTGAACCCCTCCAGGCCGAGGGCGTGCGCCAACCGCGTCAGGCGCGAAGGGTTCACGCCGTGGTGCTGCGCCAATTGCGAGATACCCGACAGGCTCACGGCCTCGGGCTGGGCCAATAGGGCCTCGAGCAAAGCGAGTCCCTTAGCGGAAAGCTTCAGGTCGGCGGCGTCACCACGTCGAGCACGCAGCGCCAGCAGTTGCAGGTCGGCATAGCGCCGGGGAGGCAAGTCGACATTCTCGGCGGACATGGGGCGGGCTCCTGACACCATTCCCTGAAAGGGTTCTGCTTCCAGATTAGGCATCCGCCTCCCGTATTGCAAATTAATTTGCAATACGGGAAATAAAATATCGAGCTCGCCGCTTATAGATTGTCCGTCAGCCCCAGCACGCCAACTGACGCAGGTGGACATCACGCGCCTGCCCCGCCGCCACCGGTGTCAGCCATACCTCGGTGCCCGGCTGGCATTGCGCCAAGCGCGAGCAGGCCAGCGGCGTCAGCGCACCGAGTCGCGGATAACCCCCAATGGTCTGGCGGTCGTTGAGCAAAATGATGGGCTGCCCATCGGCGGGCACCTGGACGGCACCCAGCGGAATTCCCTCGGAGACCATTCCCTCGCCCTGATAATGCAGCTCGGGGCCGGTCAGGCGCACGCCCATGCGGTCGGTGCGTTGATCGATTGTCCAAGCGGTATTGAAGGCCTCGAATACGCTGGTGCCGCTGAAATCGGCAATTTGCGCGCCGCCGACCAGCGCCAACGTCACGCGCTCTCCATCGCCGGGTAACGTGCCCACCCCCGAGGGCAACGTTCGCTCGGGGCCGGCACCGCCCGACCATGTCAGGCAATCGCCTTCGGTCAGCACGCGCCCCTGGCCATCGAGCCCACCCAGGCTTTCGCGCACCGTGCTGGCCACGCTGCCCAGCACCGGCGTGGCATCGAGTCCGCCCGGAAAGGCGAGATAGGCACGCAGACCGGCCCGAGGACTCTCGAACGCCAGGCGCTGCCCGGCAGCGATCGTAAAGCGGCACCCTGGCACTAATGGCTCATCGTCGAGGGTCGCGCCTAGATCAGCCCCCGTCAGGGCCAGCGTCGCCGGAGCCTCAGCGTATAGGGTCAGGCCGCCCACGGTAATTTCCACGCCGGGGGCTTGCGGCGCGTTACCCAGCAGCCAATTGGCCCATCCCAGCGACACCCAATCGGCGGCACCGCCCTGAGTCACGCCGAGATGGCGTACCCCAAAGCGTCCTCCATCTTGTATCAGTGCCAGCGGTCCCGCACGTTCGACGATCAATCCCTTCATGCCTGGGCCTCCGTGGGGGTGTCGCCGCGCTCGGCCAGTGGCGTCGGATCGCCACCCTGTTCAATGAATGCCTCGCGGGAGATAGCCTCGAAACGCACCTTATCGCCGGGGCGAAATAGGCTATAGCCTTCCCGGTCGCGCCCGAACAGTGCCACAGCCGTACGTCCGACGATGTTCCAGCCGCCCGGCGAGAGCGTGGGATAAACCGCCGTCTGGCGCTCGGCGATGGCCACGCTACCGGCGGCGACTTTCTGACGCGGAGTCTTCAGGCGCGGCGTGGCCAACGCATCGTCGAGACGCCCCATAAAGGCGTAACCGGGTGCGAAACCCAACGCGAAGACGCTGTAATCCCGCGCGCAATGCCGCGCGATGACGTCCTCTTGGCTGCCCCCCAGACGCTCGGCAATGCGCTCGAGCTCCGGCCCGACACTAACGTCGTACCACACCGGAATCACATGCCGCTGGCCTTCGCCACTCGTCACGGGCGTGAGGCCTTTCAGCGCCTCGCTCACCCGGGCTCGAGCGGCCTGCAGATCAAGGCGTTGGATATCGTAATGCACCAGCAGCGTGGTGTAGGACGGCACCAGATCGATCAGCGCCTCGCCGAAGGCCTCGCGCAAGGCTCGGTCGGCGGCTAGCATCCACGGCATATTCTCTTCGTCGATGTTGTCGAAAAGGCGCACGATGAGACTGTCCATGCCCACCGTTTCGATACTTGGGTCGCTCACCGGCTCACTCCCGTGCCAGACCATCGAAGGCGTCACGAATGGCGCGCACAGCGGCCACCGACTCAGCATTATCGCCGTGGACGCAAAGCGTATCGGCGGCTAGACGCAGCGTGCTGCCGTCGTTGGCGGTCAGCGCTTCGCCCTTGGCGAGCGTCACCGCCTGCGCCACGATGGTCTCGCGATCATGGTGGACGGCACCCGGCTCGCGCCGCGACACCAGCCGTCCCTGGGAGTCGTAGGCTCGATCGGCGAAGGTCTCGAACCACAGCGTGACGCCCATTTCCTCGGCCAGCGCCCGCATCGGCGCCGGGTCCGCCGTGGCCATGGCGAGTAGCGGCAAGGTGCGATCATAGGCCAGCACGGCGCGCATGGCGCCGCGCAAAAGCTCCGGATCGCGGGCCATGTCGTTGTACAGTGCGCCATGGGGTTTGACGTAGCTCACGGTCGTGCCCTCGGCGCGGCACATGCCCTCCAGCGCGCCGATCTGGTACAGCATCATGTCCTCGACTTCGCGCGGCGAACAAGCCAATGAGCGACGCCCGAAGCCTTGTAGATCGGGATAGGCGGGATGCGCGCCGACACGCACGCCGTGTTGCACGGCCAACGCCACGGTACGCCGCATGATGTCGGGGTCGGAGGCATGAAAGCCACAGGCGATATTGGCGCAATCGACATAGGGCATGACCTCGTCATCGAGGCCCATTTTCCAGTTGCCGAAGCTCTCTCCCATGTCGCAGTTGAGGAGCGGAAGGGACATGAACGTGACCTCTTTTATTGTCGTCGGCTTTCACGGTTTGGATATTTCACTCTAAGAAAGCCCACGAGGCGCGGTCCAATCGTTTTTCGCGATGCACGATATCGGTGGAACCTTTCAGCGCGGCGCGGGAAAACGAGTTGACGCCGCACAGCGCCGGGCTAAAGAATCGAGGCTCACGAATGCCAATCACAACTGACACCGAGGATGCTCCCATGGCCGTAAGCGATCCCTTCCATCTCGCCGTGCAGGTGCGCGACATCGACGAAGCCCGGCGTTTCTACGGCGACTTCCTAGGCTGCCCCGAGGGCCGCTCATCGGAGAGCTGGGTCGACTTCGACCTCTTCGGCCACCAGTTCGTCTGCCATCTCAACCCTGCCCTGAAGGACACCGCCGTGGCCAGTCACAAGAATCCGGTGGACGGTCATGGCGTGCCGGTGCCGCATTTCGGCGTGGTTCTCGAGATGCAGGCCTGGCAGGCCCTGGCCGACAAGCTAAGCGCTCATGGCATCGCCTTCGAAATAGAGCCCTACGTACGCTTCAAGGGCGAACCCGGCGAGCAAGCCACCATGTTCTTCTACGATCCCTCCGGCAATGCCCTGGAGTTCAAGGCCTTCAAGGACCGCGAGGCCCAGCTTTTCAAGAAGACATAACCTAAGCGCCGTTTTTCTTGCTAATGATCCTCGCCGTGGTGCTATTGCACCTGTTCCCTGGGATCGCATTGTATCTACCGCAAGCGATGAACTGACCGACATACTCCCTCAGCACAACGCCAACCCGCCACAACCCCAACGGCCGCTGGTATGCTCCAGCGGCCGTTGGGGTTCGGGTCAAAATAGCCTGAAAGACTTACAGAGGTTTGACGCTCGGCACCGGTGCGGTGGCGTCCTTTGCCAGCGGATTACGCAATGGTAGGGCGAATGGCTTGGCGTCGATTTCGAACACATCTCCCGGCTGGGGGCTGACGCCGTCGCTGAAGCTCAGTGTCGCAGTGCCGAAGAAGTGCACATGAACGTCACCCGGCCGACAGAACTGCGCGTACTTGAAATGATGCGCCTCGAGATTGGCGAGGCTGTGGCACATGTTGTCTTCGCCGGAGATGAACGGTTTCTCCCATAGCACACCGCCGTCGCGCCGGATGCGCGATGTGCCCTGCACGTCGTCGGGCAGTTCGTCGACGAGCAACGTCGGGCCGAAGGAACAGGCACGCAGCTTGGAATGCGCCAGGTACAGGTAGTTCTCGCGCTCGGTGACATGATCCGAGAACTCGTTGCCCAGCGCATAGCCGATGCGACGCGGCGCGCCGTCGTTGTCGATCAGATACAGCCCGGCGATTTCGGGCTCTTCGCCGCCATCCAGCGCGAAATGTGGCATGCGCAGCGCCTCGCCTGGGGCCATGACGATGCCGCCATCGCCCTTGTAGAACCACTCCGGCTGCACGCCGAAATCATCGCCGGTCGGTTTACCGCCCTCGAGCCCCTTGCGGAACATTTTCATCGAGTCGGTGAGCGGCGCTTCGCTCTGATCTGCCTCGTTCATTTGGCGGTGCATCTTGTCGCGCCCCTCGGCACTACCGAGATGCGTCAACCCGGTGCCGGTGACCAGCAAGTGCGCCGGGTCGGGATGATCGAGCGGTGCCAATAGGCGGCCTTGATCGGACAATACCGCGGCGTCGATACGGGCCTCTCCCGGCCACTCGGCAACCAACGCGGCAAGCCCGACATTGCGATCGAGCGCCGTGAGTGCCAGGGCTAGCACGCTATCCACGTCATCTAGACGACGCGCCTGTGTCGGATCGTCTTCGATGACCAGGACGAAACGCTCGCCATTGTCGTTCCGAGCTTGTGCGAGTTGCATGTTATGGGCTCCTGAAGGTCGAGTCGGTGACGGTGGGTCGCTCAATCGTGATAGACCACGCTGCGCCCGCCATCAATGGTGATACAGCTTGCGTTGATGAACGGTGCCTCGTCGGAGGCGAGAAAAACCGCCGTCATGGCGACCTCCCGCGGCGTTCCCAGGCGCCCCGGCGGCAACAGCGCCTCGATCCGCTGCCTGGCCGCCTTCGGATCGTCGAACCCTTGCCAGTGTGCCTCGACCGCGGGCGTGGCGATATACCCCGGCGCGATGGCGTTGACGCGAACACCTTGCCGAGCATATTCGATTCCCAACGACCGCGTCAGCCCCATCAAGCCATGCTTGGCAACCGCATAGGGAAAGCATCCTGGCAGGATGGAAAACGCATGAGTCGAGGCCACGTTGATGATGCTGCCGCTCGCCTGCGCGAGCATGTCCGGCAACACTCCCCGCGCGCAATGCCAGGCGCCTTCCAGGTCCACCGACATGCAGCGCTGCCAAGCAGCCTCGGGCATTTCAAGCGGCGTGTGGAAGACGTTGCGCCCGGCGTTGTTGATCAGCGTCGTAACCGGCCCATGCGCCCCGCGTGCCGTCTCGAGCGCCGCGTCCACCGACGCGGGCTCGGCGATATCGCAGCTCACCGCCACAGCCACGCCGCCGGTATCGCGCAGTTGCCGGGCGACGGCTTGCGCGCCTTCGAGGTCAATATCGGCCAGCGATACGCGCGCACCTTCTTCGACACAAGCCTCGGCCATGGCCCGACCGATGCCGGCCGCAGCCCCGGTAATGAAGACATGTTTGTCATGCAGGCGCGGCGCTCTTTCCGACATCGCACGTCACCCCTTGGCGCGTCGCGTTTGTTTCCAGCGGTCGAACATCACCGCCAGCAGCAGGATCGCCCCGCGTACCAGATATTGATAGAAGGTGGGCACGTTGAGTAGCCCCATCGCATTCTGTACGCAGCCCATGATCAAAACGCCGACTAGCACGCCGGTGATCGAGGCAACCCCACCAGACAGCGAGACGCCACCCAGCACACAGGCGGAAATCACCGCCAGCTCTAGCCCCATCGAAGTGTTGGGGTCGCCAAGTCCCATGCGCGAGGCCAGCAGTACCCCGGCGATGCCCGCGACGACGCCCTGCAGGGCGAACACGGTAATCTTGAGACGCCGGACATTGACCCCAGCCAAGCTCGCCGCCTCGGCGTTGCCCCCGGTGGCTAGCGTATTACGCCCGAATGCCGTCATATTGAGCACGATACCGAAGACCACGAAACACACGATCATGGTCCATACCGGCAGCGTCAGTCCCAGAAATGAGGCACTGCCCAGGTCGAAGAAGCTCGGCACCGTGACCATGACCGCATCACCGCCAGAGGTGATGTAGGCCAACCCACGCACGAACTCCATCGCCGCCAACGTGGCAATCAACGAATTGATGCCGAATTTGGATACCACGAAGCCATTAAAGGCCCCTACCGCGCCGCCGGCGGCGATCCCCACGAGTACGCCGATGAAAACGCTGCCCGAGGTTGAGGTCACAACGGCAGCCACCACGCCAGTAAAGGCGACGATGGAGGCGACCGACAAGTCCACCTCGCCGAGTGCCAGCACCATCATCATGGTGGTCGCGATGGTCCCGATCAGTGTTACCGAGAGTAGCAATCCGACGATATTGCGGCCGGTCAGAAAGTCCGGCACGAATATCGCCAAAGCGATAAAGAGGACGAAAAAAATCGCAATCAACCCGGAGGTGTCGAGCAACGTGCGCAATGCCTTGGCCCGCGGTTTTGGCGCCGTCGGCGAGGTGTCGGTAGCGGCCAGTTTGTCTGTGCTCATGTGGTCAATCTCTTCATGTTGTTAGCGGGTGAGCAACGCGATTGGTGGCAACTCAAGCCGGAAGCGCCAGCCCCAGCAGGCGCTCTTGGGTCGCCTGCTCGCGCGGTACGATATCGACTAGAACGCCATCGCGCATGACGCCGATGCGATCGCAGATCGAGCTGACCTCGGCGAGGTCGCTGGAAATCACGATCACACCCTTCCCCTGTTCCGCCAGGTCATACAGCAAGGTGTAAATATCGCGTCGAGCCCCTACATCAATGCCCCGCGTGGGCTCGTCCATCACGAACAAGTCGATCTCCTCCGCGAGCCAGCGACCGACAATCACCTTCTGCTGATTCCCCCCCGAGAGGGTATTGATCGGTGTGCGATGGTTCGGCGTCTTGATACTCAAACGCTGGATATAGGTCTTGGCGTTCTCGGATTCGCGCGCCGTATGCCGGAACACGCCCCAACGCTTGAAGAAACGCCGGCAGCTGATGTTCAGATTGTCGGAGACGCTCGCCACGGGGAAGATCCCCTGGGATTTACGGTCCTCGGGACACATGGCGATGCCCGCGCGAATCGCTTGTTGAGGCGAGGTAAAGACGCCGGTCTTGTCGCGAAACGTCACCTGCCCCTGGCTCGCCTTTTCCACGCCACACACCAGACGCATCAACTCGCTGCGTCCTGCGCCGACAAGCCCAAAGAGACCAAACACTTCGCCGCGTTTCACCTCCAGACTGACCGGCTCGTTCACGCCGCGCCCCTGAAGGTCATCGATACGCATCAACACATCGCCCATGGCGCGCTGCCTGAAGCCATAAACGTCCTCGATCTGACGTCCCACCATCTCGCCGACCAAGATGTCTTGATCGACGCCTTCCAGCGTTTCATGCGTACGAATATGGCGACCATCACGGAACACCGTCAGCGCATCGCACATCTCGAAGACCTCTTCCATGCGGTGCGTGACGTACAGCACCACGCGCCCCTCCTCGCGTAGCCGCGCAACGATGCGTTTGAGTTGCCGTGTCTCTTGCACCGAAAGACTACTGGTGGGCTCGTCGAAGGCGATGATCTTGGCGTCACGTAATAATGCACGGCCGATCTCGATCATTTGCTGCTGACCGATGGAAAGCTCTCGCACCTTGGTGGCCGGATCGATCTCGCCTTCGCCGAGTTCTTCGAGAATCTCCCGAGCACGCGCCTTCATGGTGCGCCGATCGATGAAGCCGTGACGCTCCGGCAGCTGTCCCAGCAACAGGTTCTCGGCCACCGATAAGTTGGGTGACAGAGTGAGTTCTTGATAAATGATCGCGATGCCATGGGACAACGCCTCACGGGCATTGGCAAAAACATGCGACTGATCGTTGATCCAAAGCTGGCCCGAGGTGGGACGATTGACGCCGCTGAGCACCTTGAGCAAGGTCGACTTCCCCGCACCGTTCTCGCCCATCAAGGCATGTACCTCGCCGGCCTTCGCGGCAAAACTCACACCGTCGAGCGCCCTTACCCCAGGGAACTCGACGGTAATATCGTCGAAACGAAGAAAAGCCTCGGACATACGGCACTCCTGAAGAAAA
Organism: Chromohalobacter beijerinckii; assembly: GCF_023061185.1. Classification (GTDB taxonomy): domain Bacteria; phylum Pseudomonadota; class Gammaproteobacteria; order Pseudomonadales; family Halomonadaceae; genus Chromohalobacter; species Chromohalobacter beijerinckii. The sequence goes on along the minus strand of NZ_JAKGAK010000002.1, from coordinate 272,992 downwards.
AAAGCTGCCCGCGCACCGGGGCGCGGGCATCGGTCTTACAAGCCCAGTTCTTCCCGTACGTCTTGCCAGTTGTCCCGCGTCATCAGCTTGCCGGTGGTCTCGGTATTGGCTTTGGGCTTCTCGCCGTCGGTGATCCACTGATAGAGGTTGTCCGCCGACTGGCGCCCATGCATGGTCGAGCTCACGGCGACGGTACCGTGGAAGCCAGTAGGCTTCTCACGCGAGAATTCTGCGAACGCCGCGCCGGAGCCGTTGATGCCTACGCCAATGACTTGGTCTGGATCGAGTCCGTACTGCTCGCTCGCGCGTACGCCGCCCAGCACGCTCTCTTCGTTGAGCGCATAGATCACCCAGTGCTCGAAATCGCCACGCTTGGAGAACACCGGCGATGCCGCCGAAAAGGCGCTGCTGGTATCGGTATTCTGCTGCGGCGCATCGAAGATGTTGTCCTTCTTGAAACCGGACTCGAGCAACGCGGCCGTGGCGCCATCGGTACGCTCTTTTGCGGTAGGCAGTTCATAGTTGGTGATACGCAACGCTGCGACCTCGTCCGGATCCCAGCCGCGATTGTCCATCTCCTCGGCGATGGCGTTACCCACTTGTTCGCCAATTTTGTAGCCGGACATCCCCAAGTGCGGCACGTTCTCCATCGGCTCGCCATCGCTGCCGATAAAGCGATCGTCGACTGTCACCACTTTCATGCCATATTGCTTGGCACGGTTCATGATCGCTGGCCCCAGCCGCACATCCGGCGGACAGATCACGAAGCCCTGGGCACCTTGCGAGTTGAGATTATCGATGGCGCTCAGCACTTCCTGGCCATCCTCGCCCGACAAGCGCACCACTTCGAAGCCTTTCTCTTCACCCAATGCGGTCGCGGCCTCTTGCTCATTGATGAACCACGCCTGCTCGGGCTTCTTGACGATGAAGCCCATCTTGACGTCCTCATCGCTCTGGGCTTGTGCCGTCAGAGGCCCCGCGCTCAGCGCCAAGCCCACGGCCATACCAAGTAGCGTGCGCGTCATCGGTGTTGTAAATGACATCCGGCGTCCTCCTGTGTCCCTTGTGAGGGATTGTTGTTGTGTTACAGAACAGGTTCCTTAACAGTCTGAACAATAGGCATCAGCGAAATAACCTACTAATGCCACTTGACAGGAAGAACGATATCCATTTTGTTATTGTTTTCTCCTGAGGCCAGACACCATGAGCTCCTTGCCCACCCCCCACTGTCACGCTAGTTGGAGTTTCAGCGGCTGTTAGACTCTGAACCATATGGGGCGTGATGAGGTTCCGATGAAGTACTCCGACGAGCGCCGGGAAGCCATCCTCAAGAAGCTGCTCCCACCGCACAACCGCACGGTGGCAGAAGTGGCCCAGGAAGAAGGCATCTCCGCTGCGACACTGTACAACTGGCGCAAGAAGGCTCGACAAGCAGGCCGTTTGCTACCTGACCAGAGCGATGATCCCGAAGGCTGGAGCTCGCAGGACAAGTTCCACGCCGTTCTGGAGACGGCGGCCCTCAGCGAGGCTGAGCGTGCCGAATACTGCCGGCAGCGTGGCCTCTATCCCGAGCAGGTCCAGCGCTGGCGTGCGAGCTGTGAAGGCGCTAACGACCGAAGCGATGCCGCCACCAAGCAGCAGAGTGAGGCACGCAAGGCGGAGCGCCAGGAGAACAAAGCACTCAAGCGCGAGCTCCGCCGCAAGGAGGCCGCGCTGGCGGAAACCGCTGCACTACTGACATTGCGAAAAAAGGCACGAGCGATCTGGGGGGACGAGGACGAATGATCAGCACTTCAGATCGCCAGGACGCCATACAGCTGATCGATGAGGCCCTCGCCGAAGGAGCCCGCCTGCAAGCCGCGTGTGCAGAGCTCGGCATCGGTACCAACACGTATCGCCGCTGGGTGCGGGGTGATCAGGATCGCCGGCCTAAAGCGGTGAGGCCTGTCCCGCGCCATGCCCTATCGCCGGAGGAACGTCAGCAGGTGCTGGAGATTTGCCATCGTCCTGAGTTCGCCAGCCTGCCGCCCGGACAGATCGTGCCGCGGCTGCTGGACGAAGAAGGCCGCTACGTGGCGTCAGAGTCCAGCTACTACCGCATCCTCCGGGAGCATGGTGAGCAGCACCACCGTGGCCGCGCTCGCGCTCCACGTCCCAAGGGCGACCCACAGCGACACCGGGTGACACGCCCCAATGCTTGCTGGAGCTGGGACGTGACCTACTTACCGACCCAGGTGCGTGGGCAGTTCTACTACCTGTACATGATCATCGACATCTACAGCCGCAAAATCGTCGATGCCGAGGTCTTCGACCAGGAATCCATGGCCAACAGCAGCGAGGTAATCCAGCGTGCCGTACTGCGGGAAGGCTGCATCAACCAGCCACTGGTATTGCACGCCGATAATGGCTCCGCCATGAAAGGCTCGACGCTTCAGGCGACGCTGCAGCGGTTAAACATCACCCCATCGTACAGCCGCCCTCGGGTCTCCAATGACAACGCCTTCTCGGAGTCGCTGTTCAGGACCTGCAAGTACCGGCCCGACTACCCGATGGACGGCTACGAGAGCCTGTTAGCGGCGCAGCAGTGGGTGACGCGCTTCGTGCACTGGTACAACCACGAACACCGCCACAGCGCCATACGGTTCGTCACCCCGGGTGAGCGGCATGCCGGCCTGGATAACGAGGTGCTGGCAAGGCGAGGCGCCATCTATGCCGAGGCGAAACGGCAACATCCCGGGCGGTGGAGCAGTGCCACCCGCAACTGGACACCGCGCCGGACAGTCTGGCTGAACCCCGACCAGGAAGACCCGCTGGTTCAACAGGATCAGCGATTAGAAGCCGCCTGATTCCAGGTTCCAACAAGCTTGACAGTCATCGCCACTGACTGGTTCATGAAGGTGCGACTAAAGTTGCGCCATTTGCAGCTATTCATCGCATTGGATGAGCTTCGCAACCTGCACCGTGCCGCCGAGCGCCTGGGTATGAGTCAGCCGGCGGCATCCAAACTGCTGGGAGAGCTAGAGAGCCAGCTCGGCCTCGTGCTGTTCGACCGTCACCCGCGAGGCATCGCCCCCAACTGGTACGGCGAGACGGTAATCCGACACGCGCGCGGCATCATGTCGTCGCTTCACCAGGCCGGCGACGAATTGAATGCATTGCATGCGGGCAGTGCGGGGAGTGTCTCGGTGGGGACGGTGATGGCGCCTGCCGTCACGCTGCTGACCAGCGCGGTGGAGCGTGTGCATCGCGACCGTCCCAACCTCAAGGTCAGCATCGATGTGGATGTCAGCCACGAGCTGATCCCGCGCCTCATGGAGGGTGAGTTCGACTTCGCCATCGCGCGAATTCCCTCGACGCTTCCGGCGGGCGATTTCGTCTTCGAGGAGATCGGCGAGGAGGCGTTGTGTTTCGTGTGTCGCGCCGACCATCCACTGGCCCAACGCGAGTCACTGAACCTGGCGGCGATGGTCGACTACCCTTGGGTATTGCAGCCGCCCGGTGCCTTGATGCGCCAGCGGGTCGATCACCTGTTCCTGCACCATGGTGTGGCGTTGCCGCGTCAAATCGTCGACACGCCGGACATCCTGGTGGCGCTGGCCATGGTCGACAAGTCAGATACCGTGACGGTTACCACGCAGCAGGTAGCGGACCTGCTCTGCGACCAGCCGCGCTTTCGCATTCTGCCATTCCCAGAGGCGCTGAGCGTGCAGCCCTACGGGCTGGTCAGCCTGCGCGAGCAGCGGCTTTCGCCCGGCGCGGCGGCGTTGATGTCGACCCTGCGCGAGATCATCCGTGGGCGATGAGTCACGCCCTCAGCAACGCACGCTTATTCGTGGAAGGCATCGACGCTGACGCGCTGGCCAAGCAGGAAAGCATCGGCGACATGCCGTAGCGGCGCGACATCGACATCGCTCTCGCCATTGGCGATGAGTTCGGCAAAGCGTGCGTAGAGTCCAGGATACTCGGCATCGCCGCCTTCCATCATCACCTCATCACCGATGGTCAAGCGACTGCCACCTTGAGTCAGCGACAGCGGCCCGGCATCGGTCTCGATGTGAATGTCCCAGGTCTGTGGTCCGGTCTGACGCCAGTCGAACTCGGCCCGAATGTCGGCATCATGCGCATCGCGAAACGCCAGCGTCGCCGCGATCGGTCCCTGCCGATTGGCCGGCACTGCAAGCTCGCCCTGGGTGAGAAAGAACGGGTCGGGCAGAATCGCAGTGATGATCGACAGCGCGTTGATGCCGGGGTCGAACACGCCCAGACCACCGGCTTCCCAGATCCATTCCTGGCCAGGGTGCCAACGCCGCACGTCTTCCTTCCATCGCACGTTGACCGAACGCACGCGACGCTCACTCAGCCACTCACGGGCCTGGGCAACCCCCGCCGCGTAACGCGAATGCCAGGTCGCGAACAGCGTCACGCCGGCACGTTCGGCCTGGGCACGTAGATCTTCCACCTCGCTCAGCGTCGCGCCCGGCGGTTTTTCCAGCATCACATGCTTGCCTGCGGCGATAGCCGCGCGCGCCTGGCGATAACGCACTTGCGGGGGCGCGCACAGCGAGATCGCCTGGATGTCCGGACGCTCATCGAGCAGGGTCTGGATATCGCGAAAATGCGCGACACCCTCAAGTGAGGCATTGCGGCTAGCCACCGCATCGAGCGTGAACGCGGCATTATCGTGTAGCGCAGGGACGTGCTGGTCGCGTGCTATCTTGCCGAATCCGACGATGGCAATGGAAGTGGAATTCATGAAGGCTCCTTATCCGATGAATCATCCGCGCGAGGGTGAGGCCATGCCGCGCCACCCGCTCATAAGCGCTCGAGGTAGGCGCTGCCGCCCAGTTGACGCATTTGCTGCCGAATCCACTGGCTGCGTTGCTGAATGTACGCCGACGGCCGCGACGCACTCCACTCGCGCGGATTGGGCAGAATCGCCGCCAGACGGCTGGCCTGCGCTGCGGTGAGCTGATCAGCGTGCACGCCAAAATAATGCTGCGCGGCGGCTTCGAGACCGAACACGCCGCTATCCCACTCCACCACATTGAGATACACCTCGAGGATGCGCTCCTTGGGCCACAGCAGTTCGATCAATACCGTGAACCAGGCTTCGAAGCCCTTGCGCACCCAGGTGCGTCCGGTCCACAGGAACAGGTTCTTGGCGGTCTGTTGGCTGATGGTGCTGGCACCGCGCAGGCTGTCGCCGCTGAACCAGGCGTCTAGTGCCTTCTGCATCTGATTGAAATCGAAGCCGTGATGCATGGGAAAGCGCTGGTCCTCTGAGGCGATCACCGCCAGCTTGGCATTGTCGGAAAGCGATGCCCACGGCCGCCACTGCTGCTGGATCGAGATCGGCTCGCCACTCACCCAGGACTCGATCTTACGCTCCAGCATCACCGTCGAACCGAAGACCGGCACCACACGAAACACCAGCACCAGCAATACCGACAGCCCGACGAAGCCGAGTATCACGAACAACAAAAAGCGCAGTCCCCTGCGCAACCAATCCCGCGTCATGCGTTAGCCTTATTGGGTCGCAGCATCATGACGAAGGAGTATATCAGGCCTGCCCGTTAACAGACTGCCGCATAGCCCGACGCCAACCTACTGCGTGCGCCGATAGCCATCTAATGCGTTTCGTGGCTAAAAGCGATATCTATTCGATTATCATATTCGCATGCCCCCTAATAAACGGATGCCACCCTGCACACCCAAGACCAAAGGCGTGATACCAAAGTAGTGCGATATGACATCCATATTAGTGTGCTTGCAACCCCGACCCGCTCATTCGATCATGGGTCGTGCCGGTCCTGATACCAGGGTCGCCGCCTCCTTACCGTGATACTCGGGAGCATCGCCATGTGGCCGCAACGTGAACTGCTCGACCGCCTCGCCATCGAACTGCCCATCGTCCAGGCTCCCATGGCTGGCGCCAACGACGCGACACTGGCCATCGCCGCTAGTCGAGGGGGCGCGCTGGGCTCCATCCCTTGCGCCACGCTCGCCCCCAAGCGAATCGAGCAGGAAGTCGCACGGTTTCGCGAGCATGCCACCGGCCCGCTCAATCTCAACTTTTTCTGCCACTTGCCGTCACCGCCCGATCCCTGCGCCGAAGCTGCCTGGCGCGAGCGCTTGGCACCGTTTTATCGCGAGGCGGGACTCGACCCCGAGGATGCCGCCCCGGCCGCCCAACGCACGCCCTTCGACGAGGTCCAGTGCGCGCTGGTCGAGCGTCTGCGTCCCGAGGTCGTGAGCTTTCATTTCGGCTTGCCGGACGCGCCCTTGCTGGCCCGCGTTAAAGCCACCGGCGCCACGGTCATGGCCAGTGCCACCACCGTCGCCGAGGGCCGCTGGCTGGCCACCAACGGTGCGGACATCATCATCGCCCAGGGGCTCGAAGCCGGCGGACACCGTGGTGTTTTTCTGGAGGATACCCGCGCGGACACGGTGGCCGACGCCATGGCCCGCCAGCCCGGCACCTTCGCGCTGGTGCCGCAGCTCGTCGATGCCATCGACCGGCCCGTCATCGCCGCCGGCGGCATCGGCGACGCACGCGGCGTCGCCGCCGCCTTCGCGTTGGGTGCCTGTGGCGTGCAGCTCGGCAGCTACTACCTGTCCACGCCGGAAAGTCTGATCAGCGACATTCATCGCGCTGCCCTGACCAAGGCCCGCGACGACAACACTGTCGTCACCCGCCTGTTCTCCGGCCGCCCGGCGCGCAGCCTCGTCAATCGAGTGATTCGCGAGCTCGGCCCGCTCTCTCCAGCCGCCCCGCCCTTCCCCACCGCCGGTGGCGCGCTCGCTCCGCTCAAGCAAGCCGCCGAGGCCCAAGGACGTGGCGACTTCTCATCGCTGTGGGCCGGCCAGGCAGCGGCACTGTCGCCCCACGGCGACGCCGAGACTCTCACGCGCCGACTGGGCGACGAGACGCTGGCACGACTCCAGACGCTGGCTCCGCGTTGATCACGCCCCCGTCACCCTGACTTGCCACCTCCGACGATCAGCCCGTTGAAAGACGACCTGCAAAGCCGTCATAATCCCTTAGCCAACAAAATATCGTCACGTTATCGATTCGCCTGCTTTCGTCCTCAGCGACGTCGCATCCGCTTCCGGTAACGCCCACGACACACAAGGAAAAGGCTTTGCATCCTCTCTCGCTGGCACCCGCTTCCCGGTGCCATCGCTCCCTCTGCGTCGGTGGCCGCGCATGACGCAGGTCGACCGGCTCTTCGAACGCTACGGCCCCCGCTACCGCCTGTGGGTCACCCTGACCGTGATGCTGGGACTCGTGGCACTCGGCATGTCGATCACCATCGTCAATGTAGCGGTGCCTTATATAAAAGGCGCGTTCGGCATGAGCGATTCCCAGGTCCAGTGGCTGTCGACCGGCTTTCTGGCCTCGACGACCGTTTCGCTGCTCGTCGCGCCGTGGCTGGTCTCCGCCGTCGGCCAGCGCGCCACCTTCATCGGTTTGTTGATCGTGTTCATCGCCGCCTCAATCCTCGGTGGCCTGGGACAAGGCATGGGCATGCTCATCGCTGCACGCGTCATTCAGGGCGGAATGACAGGGCTGATCCGTCCGGTGGCAATGCAGGCGTTGTTCGCGGCCTATCCGCCCGAAGGACGCGGCATGGCGACAGCGATGTACGGCATGTGCCTGGGACTGCCGCTGACGCTGGCCACGGTGATCGGCGGCTGGCTGGTCGAGCATTTCACCTGGCGTTACGTCTTCTTCGTGACCCTACCGATCTGCGTGGCGGCGGCGGTGATGGGCTACTTCTTCCTGCCCTCGCGAGAACAAAAGGGCCCGCGCCCGCCCTTCGACTGGGCCGGCGTCGTGCTGCTATTCGTTGCGGTTTTCTCACTGCTCGCGGCGCTTTCCAACGGCCAGCGCTGGGGCTGGTATGACCCGCGCGTGCCGGGCTTGATCCTCATCGCCCTCGTCTGTGGCACCGCGTTCGTGGTTTGGCAGAAGCGCACCGCGCATCCGTTGATGGAACTGGCGATTTTCCGCAATCGCGTGTTCGTGGTCGGCACCCTGGCGATGTTCCTGTTCGGTGGCACCTTCTACGGCATCATGTATTTGCTGCCGCAGTTCGTGCAGTCGGTGCTGCATTACAGCCCGATCACCGCCGGACAGATCTTTCTGCCCTCCACCGCCGTGCTGGGAGTGCTAGTGCCACTGGTGGGTTGGTTGAGCGACCGTCACCCACCGCACCGACTCACCATGCCGGGGCTGGCCTGCACGATGTATGCGGTGTGGTTGATGGCACAAATGGACTGGAATACCTCGTTCGCATACCTGGCGACGGCGATGGGCATTCTGTCCATCGGCATGGCCGCGTTTCCCCCACCAACACTTTCCAACGCCATCGCCGGCCTGCCCCGGCACCTGACCGGCCACGGTTCCGGCGCTATCAACTTCGCGTTGCAGCTCGGCGGTGCACTGGGCACGGCGGCGTTGGTCATCCTGCTCGACCGGCAAACGGCACAGCATGGACAAGCGCTCAACGCGGGCGTCAACGCCGATAACGCCCTCGCCCAGCAGCAACTCCACCAGCTCGCCGAGCTGGCTGGCCATCTCGGCACCGCCGCCACCCAGCAAGGTGCCATGGCCGGATATCTGATGGAACGTATCGAGACGATCTGGGCATCGATCCTCGCTTATCAAGATGGCTTCTGGGTGCTCACGGGGAGCCTGTTCATCGTCGCGATCCCCTCGCTTCTGCTCAGCCGCTGGCGCGCCACGACGCCCAAGTGACCACGACGTCTACGTAACGCACGTTTCGACCAAGGACACTGTCATGACCAACGACACCACCATGACCGACGACACAACACCACAGGCAACCGACAAACGCCGCCTGCCGCCACGCGGCAAGTGGCTAATTCTGGCGATTCTCGTCGTGCTCTGTTTGATCTGGCTCGGCTTCGCCATCGCTCATCGCGTGACCCACGTCAGCGCTCAGGACGCCCGCGTCATGGCCGATCAGATCACGGTCAGTAGCCGCCTGGACGGTCGCATCACCGACTTCACGCTCACCGAGGGCGATACCCTGAAGCAAGGTGACGCCGTGGCATCGCTGTACAGTAAGCCCGATGAGCGCAAGATGGCATCGCTCGAGGCCAACGTCGCCGCGCAGCAGGCTCAGCTCGACTACGAGAAGGCACGTTTGGCGATGGCCCAAAAGCAGCTTGAAGGCGGCATGAACTTGACCCATCAAGACCTCGAGGCCAGCCAAGCCGCCGAGGAGGCCGCGCAGGCACGACTCACCGAGGCCGAACGCGAGTTCAAGCGCGCCGACACGTTGTACAAGAAGAAGTCGGTCTCCGAACAGCGCCGCGATCAGGATTATTACGCCTATCAGGCCGCCAAGGCCGAGCACGCCCAGGCGCAACAAGAAGTGGAAGTCAGCCAGGCGCTGGCCGACAACGCCCAGGTGGGCTTCATAAACGGCTCGCAGATGCCACTGCCCAACCCCGACGTGTTGAAAAAACAGGTGGGAATCGCCGAACAAAATCTCGCCGCCGCCCGGGCCAAGCGTGACGAGGAACGTCTACGCCTCGACGACCTGCATATCACGAGCCCCAGCGACGGCGTAATCAACAAGACATTGGCCGATCAGGGCGAGTACATCAGTGCCGGGCAACCGATCCTGATGATGCACGACCCCGACAAGCTGTGGGTCGAGGCCAACGTCAAGGAGACCGACATCGGCGAGCTACGCGAAGGCCAGCCGGTGTCGATCACCGTCGACGCTTTCCCGGACGCCACCTTCAAGGGCCATGTCAGCGTCATTGGGCGCGCCGCGACCAGCCAGTTCGCGCTACTGCCGGACCCCAACCCTTCCGGCAACTTCACCAAGATCACCCAACGCCTGCCGGTGCGCATCCAATTCGACGATGGGCCGACCGAGCTGATCGGCCCTGGGATGATGGTCGAGGTAGATATCGACGTCAGCGACGCCGAACCGCGCGATCACGGCTGAGTAAGACGGGCCTAGCGCAAGCGATTGCTCACTTCAAGCCTTCGGCCTGCATGGCGCGCTGAACCGAGTCCCGTTCGGCGATGCGCGCCACGAAACGCTGCAAATGGGGCCACGCGTCCAGCGAGACATCCACCACCTGCGCCCAACTGAGCACCGTAAATAGGTAAGCGTCCGCCACGCTGAAGCGCTCGCCCATCACGTATTCACGCGACGTCAGGCGCTCGTTCATCAGCGATAGCCGCGTCTCGAGATTTTTCTGAGCGATACCACGCCAGGTCTCGCCGCTATTGGGCTTGAAGAACGGACTGAAGTTCTTGTGCAGCTCGGTGGAGATGAAGACCAGTTGGCTCAATAGTTCGAAATACGCCTTGCTACCCGGGGAAGGCGCCATCTCGGCCTCCGGTGCGAGATTGGCGACGTAGAGAAGAATCGCCGCCGCCTCGGTCATCACCTCACCGTCGTCCAACACCAAGGCGGGCACGTACCCATTGGGACTGATCGCCCGATAATCCTCGCCGCGCTCCGTTTTCTTGGCAGCCAGATCCACTTTCTCGATCTCGTAGGTCAACTCCGCCTCTTCCAGCGCGATGTGCACGGCCATCGCGCAGCTACCCGGCTTGAGATACAGCTTCATGTCATGCGCTCCATGATTGTCCTATTGGGTTTTAAAGGTGTGCGCTCACTTCGCCCGAGGCGCTTTCAATGCCTGGCAATGACGCGCTACCGACAGCGCCACAACGGCGCTGGCATCGGTGGTGATCTCGCTGCCCCAGAATGCCGCGTAGGCGGTCTCGAATTCCAGTGCATGCAAACGCTCGCCGATGCGTGTCACCTCGTCGGCAGGCAACGGAATATTGTTGGGGTACGACCACATGAACGACGCCATGCGATCCGGCGTGACTAGCAGCGTGTCTCCGGTCAACAATGTACCGTGCGCTTCCCAATGCAGCACGCTGGCACCGGGGAAATGCCCGCCCAAACGGTGCACCGTCACTCCGGGCAGCACCTCCAGCGTCTCGCCCTCCCACGGAGTGAGCGCTTCATCAGGCACCATGATCCATTCGCGATCCGCTGCATGCACATACACTGGGCACTTAAACGCACGGCCCCAGCTCGCCATGGTGGCGTAGTAATGTGGGTGCGAAATGACGATGGCCTTTAGCCCGCCCAGCGCCTCGATCAACGTGATCGTCGCCGCATCCAGCAGGCTAAGGCAATCCCACAACACATTGCCGTGGGGCGTGCGCAGCAAGAACGCCCGCTGGCCAATGGCGAATTTCGGCACCGTGCCCAGCGCCAGTAGTCCCGGCGCCATCTCGCGAAAGGTATTGGTATGCCCCGCCGCAAGCGCCGTAGGCGTCGTCCACTGCTGGCCCGATGCCGGCACGTACTGCCGCTCGTCCTCGCATACCGGACACCGCGCCGGCGGCGCCTCGCTCGCGGGATATTGCACCCCGCATGTTGCACACAGAAACCCCGGTAACATCATCCGTCCCTCTCCCTCGTGTTAGCGCTTGTCCACGCTTTGGCGGCGAGCAGCGCCTCCGCCATTTCCACGAAGCCGTCACCATGGCTGGCATTACATAGCCAGCGTGGAGGCCGAGGCAATTGATCGAGGCGCGTGACTAAGTTGGCAACGCCCACACTCAGCGGGTGGCGCTGGAAAAGAGACGCATCATTGGGCGCATCACCGATGAACAAAACACGATCTCGGCGTTCTTCGGGACGAAGGCCAAGATCATGCTCAAGCACCCAATCCGCCATGGTGGCCTTATCATGATCGCCGAACCAGGCATTGACGTGAATCGAACTGGCTCGAGCACTAGCACCAGCGTCATGAAAAGCCGCGATTAGACGTGCAATTGCGTCATCATCAAGGGGCGCTACATCTTGTCCATGGTCGACAGCCACATCGGCCAGGCGGTAACGCTGGTCGGCGGCCAATCGGGATCCGGGTACGGCGCGCATCGCTTGCTCGGCAATCGCTAGCAGTTGGTGCTGTTCTTCATGCAGTGCTGTCAGCGGTCGCACGCTGTGAATGTCCAGTCCACCCGACAGCGTGCGCCGAAACCGGAAGGCCCCGCTTTCGCCGATGACTGCCGCGACCGGCCAGGCGCGAACGAGATGATCGCACCAGCCAGCGCAACCGCCGGTGACCGGAATCACCGTAATACCGGCGGCATCGAGTCGCTCCAGTGCAGCCAGCGTTGTACTCGCAAGGCGACCATGGCGAGTCAAGGTATCATCGACATCGGTCAGCACCACCGACACACCGGCCAACGTCTCACGTGGCGCACATTGCAACGGCTGGGGAGCGCTCATGCGGTATCCTCGCGGGCAGTAGTGTCCGAGGCGCGCGCCGATAGCGCGCTGTCGATAGCCTCGAGAGTGGCGATATGTACGGCGACGCCGGCACGTTCCAAGCGCTGCGTCATGGCATCGGATGGCGCTCGGTCGGTGACGATGCCATCGAGTACGCTCAGCGGCGCCACTCGCTCGAGTACGGTCTGGGCGAATTTGGTGTGGTCGACGAGTAGGTAGGTCCTTTCGCTGCGCGAAATCAGCGTGCGCTTGACCCAAGCAGCGTCACGGTTGACGTCGAGAATGCCTTCTGGCGTCAAACCGCTGGCGCCGATGAAAGCGATGTTGGCGTGAAAACGGGTCAGATAGTCGGTCGTGTCCTGCCCGAAAACACCGCCTTCACGGGCATTGAAGTCGCCGGGGCACAAGATCAGTCGAGACGCCGAAGACGCCATCGCGCGCGCTACGGGGTAGCTATTGGTGATGACGGTCAGCGCTTGTCCGTTGGCCGCCAACTGCCAAGCAAGCTGAGTGGTCGTGGAGCCGGCGTCGATCATCACGACCTGACCGGGTTCCAGCAGCCGGGCAGCGGTATGAGCAATAGCCCGCCGCTCGTCGACCGTCGCTTGCTCGCGCTCATCGATGGGCGGCTGAATCCCCATCGGGCGCGCCACGGCGCCACCATGGGCACGGTCGAGTAACTCCTGGTCGCTGAGTGCATCCAGATCGCGGCGTATCGTCTCGGCGGTCACCCCAAAGCGCGAGGCAAGCGTCGCAATGCGCACGTGGGGCGTATAGCGCAGAACCTCGAGGATCTGAGCATGACGTTCGTCCTTGCGCGGCTTACGGCTCATGACGCTAAGACTCCTTAACACATTTAGCAAGGCTACCTGGGTCGCTATTTCCCACACTTTAATCTGTGTTTTGCCACATTGTATTGCGACTATTGGCGAACAATGCTGCATTTTTGTTGTAAATACCAATTTAGCTAGTCTAGCCTCCAGATAATCCCACACGAACAATCACAGTCAGGGATACAAGGAGTCCACGCCATGACCCACGATGCTTTTCAAGCGCCCGCATACGCGTCATTCATCACTTCCACCAATGCCCTTTCTGCCTTGTTCCGTGGCATACAGCGCCCGCGCAACCTTTTGGCAACGGCACTATTAGCGGCCCTTCCACTCACGGTTCAGGCTGCCGAAGACTGCTCGCAGCGAGGTGCGCTGGCCTCGATCTACTGCGATGCCGACGGCGATCTGGTCGCCGATGCGCCAAGCGACCCCAGCAAGTACATCGACCCCGAGACGCTGATCTTCGCCTACACCCCAGTCGAGGATCCGGCCATCTATGCCGATATCTGGGACCCGTTCATAGAGCATCTCAGCGAGGTAACCGGCAAGGACGTACGCTTCTATGCCGTGCAGTCCAATGCCGCCGAGATAGAAGCCATGCGCAGCGATCGTATTCACGTTGCGGGATTCTCCACCGGCCCAACGCCCTTCGCGGTCAATCTCGCCGGGGCCGTGCCATTCGCTATCATGGGCTCGGAAGAAGGCGAATTCGGCTATACCTTGCAGCTTTACACGCGCAAGGATAGCGGCATCGACACCATGGAAGACCTAGAAGGCAAGCGTATAGCCCATACCTCGCCGACCTCCAACTCCGGCAACCTCGCGCCGCGCGCGCTATTCCCGAAAGAAGGCATCGTACCGGGCGAAGATTACGAAGTGGTTTACTCAGGGTCGCACGATCAATCGATGCTCGGCGTGGTCGCCGGCGACTACGATGCAGCGCCGGTAGCCTCCGAGGTCGTCGACCGTATGGCGGATCGCGGTCTTTACGATCCAGAAGAGGTCAAGATCATCTACGAGTCCAAGCCATTCCCTACTACAGCTTACACCTACGCCCACAACTTGAAGCCCGAGCTGATCGATAAGATCAAGGAAGCGTTCTTTACCTTCGACATGCGCGGCACCGAACTCGGCGAGGAGTTCGAGGGCGTTACCAAGTTCGTTCCCGTGACATATAAGGAAGACTGGGAAGTCATTCGCGATATCCAAGAAGCCAACGGTGTGAAATACACCCCCGACAACCTGGATGGCTAAACCGCACAAGATGTGTGCCAGGCTTCCGTGGACACCGACCGCCCGGGCTCTATCGCAGGAGCTCGGGCGAGGAGGATGGATATGTTGCGAATCCAACAGCTCGTAAAGCGCTACGGCCACGACGAGCCTGTATTGAAGGGGCTGGATCTTGAAGTACCCGACGAATCGGTGGTCTCGATCATCGGTGCGTCAGGGGCCGGCAAGAGTACCTTGCTACGCTGCATCAACCGGCTAGTCGAGCCAACCTCTGGCAGTATCGAGCTTAACGGTGCCGAGTTGACCCGTTTGCACGGCAATGAACTCCGCAAGGCACGGCGACGCATCGGCATGATCTTCCAAGGCTTCAACTTGGTAGATCGTTTGACCGTAATGGAGAACGTGCAGTGCGGACGCCTGGGTTACATCCCCTACTGGCGCGCCGCGCTACGCAAATACTCGACCGAGGACATCGACCGGGCCTACACGCTCATGGAACGCGTGGGGATTGCCCATTACGCCAACAAGCGCGCCGATGAACTCTCCGGTGGAGAGCGCCAACGCGTTGGTGTGGTTCGCGCCCTGATGCAAAATCCGGAAATTCTGCTCGCCGACGAACCCACCGCCTCGCTCGATCCCGTCAGCTCACGTCAAATCATGGAATTGCTGCAGACACTCGCACAAGAGCTGCAACTGCCGGTACTGATCAACATTCACAATGTCGCCGAAGCGCGCGAATATACGCAGCGCATCGTCGGGATGCGTTTCGGGCGGCTGATTTTCGATGGCAAGCCCGAGGACCTCGATCAATCCGCGATGGATACCGTTTACAGCGGCACACCGGCGGAAGACCGGCAACAGGCCGAACAGGACACATCCAAGGCGGTGGTCTCATGAACGACGCCACTCCATCCCGCACTTGGCGAAAGCCGCCCTTTATAGCTAATCCGTGGCTACGCTGGGGGCTGATAGTCGTCGCGCTCATCTATCTGAGTTGGGCAGCCTCTACCCTCCCGTTCGACTGGACCCGAGTCAGCCAAGGCATGGAACGTGCAGCGCGTATATTCTCGGGTGCCTTTCCCCCCAATTTCTCGCGTCACGATCTGTTGATCAAAGGTTTCCTGGAGAGTCTCCAGATCGCCATTCTTGCCACCTTGCTAGGGCTCGCGCTGAGCGTGCCGATCGCATTCATGGCGGCACGCAACATCGCCATCAAACCGATCTACCTGATAGGACGCGCGCTGATTATCATCACCCGCAGCTTCCATCCGGTGATCGTCGCCATTCTGTTCGTCAAGGCAGTCGGCTTCGGCCCGGTGGCGGGCATCCTGACGCTCACCATTTACTCGATCGGCTTCGTCGCCAAGATGCTTGCCGAGCGTATCGAGGAAATCGACTGGGGGCAGGTTGAGGCACTGCGCGCCAGTGGCACACGCTATCTCACGGTGCTGCAATTCGCCGTGCTGCCGCAAATCATGCCACGTCAGATAGGCCTGTCGATCTATCAACTCGACAGCAATCTGCGTGCTTCAGCCGTCGTGGGTATCGTAGGCGCGGGGGGTATCGGCTCCACCTTGATGAATGCCTTCGGTCGCTACGATTATGACTTCGCACTGGCCATCACGCTGGTGATCATCGCCGTGATTCTAGTCAGCGAGGCCATAAGTGGACGTATCAGGAGGGCGATCTGGTGACACAACCATCCGTGGCCGAGCGCGCCTGGTCGCGCTACACCCCCAAACAGCGTTGGAAACGTTTCGCAGGCCTTATCGTGGTGGCACTGGCAGTCACCTGGTCGGTAGCAACCCTGGATGTCATCTGGCCTTGGGTCTGGGATGCGCCGGTACAGATCGGTGACTTATTCCGGCGCATGGTGCCACCGGAATTCAGTAACTGGCGGGCGATTTTCTGGGCACTGGTCGAAACACTCAATATCGCCACCTTGGCAACCTTCGTGGCAGTATTCGTGTCGCTGCCGATCGCCTATATCTCGGCGCAGAACACGACTCCTAACCGGTTCACCTTGTGGCTGGGGCGCTTCATCCTGGTTTCCAGTCGCTCAGTGAATACGCTGATCTGGGCGCTGTTGTTTGTCGCGATCTTCGGGCCGGGCGTGCTGGCAGGGATCATTGCCATCATGTTCCGTTCGCTGGGCTTTCTCGGCAAACTGATGGGCGAGGCCATCGAGGAAATCGATCGCCGCCCGGTGGAAGCCCTGGAAGCGACCGGCGCGTCACGCGCCAAGGTCATCCTCTATGCCATCGTGCCGCAGGTAATCCCGACCTTTTTCGCCGTCAGCATCCTGCGTTGGGACATCAACCTGCGCGAATCCACCGTACTCGGCCTAGTGGGCGCCGGCGGTATCGGCGTGATTCTCCAGGGCGCCATCGACACCTTGGCCTGGCCCACCGTCGCCACCGTGTTGCTCGCGATCATCGTGCTCGTCATCGCCGGTGAAGCTGTCGCCGCCTGGCTACGCAAGAAGGTCATCTGATGACATGTCGCTACGAGATCAGATTGGTCGCGATATCCGTCACCCAGCCTGCCACTCGAATGCCGGGATAGCGCCTCACCGGCGCTGGGCACTATGTCTGACACACGACGAAGCCTGCCCACACTACGAAAACCGGGCGCTTGAAAGCGCCCGGTCGAAAGTAAGCATTAACTTTTTCCTGGCTTAGCGTTTGAAAAAGTTGCTTTTAACGAGGTCGACGACGTCTTCCATACGACCGTTGAGAACTGCTTTAGTGGAGTAGAGCGCGGTGGAGGCGACTTCACCGGCAGCTACCTTGGGCGGCATGACGAGTTCCATACGGTTGACCTTGACGTCGAGCAGTGCCGGCCCCTCATGGGCGAGCCATTCGATGATGGCAGGTTCGAGCTGGTGCGACTCCTCCACTCGCCTGCCCCAGATGCCCATGGCCTGTGCCAGCTTATCGAATTCGGGATTCTCGAGATCGGTATAGCTGTCGAGCAGGCCTTCGACCTTCTGTTCCAATTCGACGAAGCCCAGCGAGCTATTTTGTTGTAGACGACGATCTTGAGCGGCACCTTCTCCTGCTTGAGGGTGAGGAGATCGCCCATCAGCATGGTCAGGCCGCCATCGCCACACATGGCGATGACTTGCCGTTTGGGAAACGCTTTCTGAATGCCGATAGCCTGCGGATAGGCGTTGGCCATGGTGCCATGGACCAGGCTAGAAAGCGTACGGCGCTGGCCATTGGCGTGAATGTGACGCAGCATCCAGACCATAGGGCTACCGGTATCCGCAGTAAAAATGGCGTCGTCGGCGCCCTGCTCGTCGAGCGCCAGGGTGAGTTCCTGCGGGTGGATCAGCGAGTCGTCGCGGGAGTCATGAGCGTCATGCGTCAGCGCTTTCTGGTACTGCTTGCGGCAACTATCCAGCCACCGGGTATCGGTCTGTTCATCGATCATCTTGGCCAGCGCCAGGCAGGTATCGCGCACACTGCCGACCAGACCGATGTCTACTGGATGGCGCTTGCCGATCTGCTGCGGGTCGATATCCACCTGAATGATCGTCGCTTTCTCGGGGTAGAACTGTTCCCAGGCGAAGTTGCAGCCCAGCAGCAGGAGCGTGTCGCATTCGGCCACGGCGTGATAGCCGCCCGCCAGGCCGAACACGCCGGTCATGCCGACCTCGAAGGGGTTGTCGGGTTCGATGAAGTCCTTGGCGCGCGAAGTCCAGGCGATCGGCGCGTTGAGCTTGGCCGCCAACGCCATGACTTCGCTGCGTGCGTGCTCACAGCCGGATCCGGCGAAGATGGAAATCTTGCCCCCCTTATTGAGCTGTTTGACGGCGGGGACGAATTCCTCGGCATTGGGCCGCACGATGGGATCGAAGCGATGCGCGCGAAACGGTAGATCCTGGCTCGGCTTCTGGGTGAATATATCGCCAGGCACGACCAGCACCGCAACGCCGTTCTTGTTCAGGGCGGCTTGCGCGGCCAAGGCGGCCATCCGCCGCGCCTGATCGGGATTGGCGATCGACTCGCAGAACACGCTGTACTGTGAATAGATCGGTATGGGATCGACATCTTGCGGAAAGCCGATGCCAGCGTCCTTGGTAGCCACCTGTGAGGCAATCAACACCACCGGCGAGCCGCTGCGATGCGCCTCGAACAGCCCATTGACGAAATGCAGGCTGCCGGGGCCGCAGGTACCGGCGCAAAGCGCCAGTTCGCGGGTCATGTAGGCCTCGCCGCCCGCGGCAAAACCACCGACTTCCTCATGGCGCACATGAATCCATTCCAAAGCATCGCTGCGCCGAATAGCGTCAGTGAAGTGATTGATGGTGTCGCCGACGACGCCGTAACAGCGCTTGGCGCCCGCGTCTGCCAGTGTTTCGACGATGATATCGGCCACGTTACTGTGACTGCTCATGCGATTCCCTCCGCATCGGTGCCCTTGAGAGGCACGTAAACGTGATCGCCACGCCAATGCGTGGCGCCTCGCTCTCACTCTAGGCCCGACGAAGGTCGATCTCCAAGCCCGGTGGTGTTGCTGGACGGTGTCATCGTGTAGATACGACGGAGAAGCGACGCGCCGCTTGTCGTTGCCTTGCCGCAGACAGGCGATGCGTTTCTTTTTGGACGCTACCTCGTTGCGGGTTTGACAGCTGGCCAGGCAGTGCCATTTTGACAGCTGGCCAGGCAGTGCCATGTTGAAGCTCTGTCATCATTGAAACGCCGTCTTCGCTTACGGGAGCTAGCATGGCCAGTCAGAAACAGATCATCGAGACGCTGATGCAGCGTCACGGTCGAACTTTTGCCAGTGAGCTGGGAGCTCGCCAACAAGGTGTCGCGGGAAGATTACCCCAAG
Source organism: Chromohalobacter beijerinckii (assembly GCF_023061185.1). Lineage (GTDB taxonomy): Bacteria > Pseudomonadota > Gammaproteobacteria > Pseudomonadales > Halomonadaceae > Chromohalobacter > Chromohalobacter beijerinckii. The sequence goes on along the minus strand of NZ_JAKGAK010000002.1, from coordinate 253,779 downwards.
CTGATGGCCGCCTTGGTGCGCTGCAAATTGGCGAAGGATGCCCAGGGCGTGAAGAAAGCGGCCGAGGCCTGACAGCTACCATTGACGCTGTGGATCGCTTCACGATACACGCACCGCACCCGGCGTCTGCCCGGTCGACCGCTTGAAAGCACGACTGAATGCGGCCTGAGAGCCATAGCCCAGGCGCCAGGCGACCTGCTCGATCGATAATTGCTTCTCGGCGATCCACTGCGTGGCCAGACGCATGCGAAGCTGGGTGACATAGCCGAGCGGTGACACGCCCAGCGAGCCGCGGAAGCGTTCGGCGAATACCGAGCGCGAGCTGCCCATCTCCGCCGCCATGGCGGCGACCGTCCAGTCGCGGCCGGGCTCGCGGTGGACAGCGGCGATGACCTTGCCCAGACGCGGATCGCGCAACGCCTCGATCCAGCCACCGATGTCGGCGCAGCCGCATTCGACCCAACCACGCACGATGCTAGCGGCGACCACGTCGGCCAATCGCGAAAGAATGCCGGCGGCGCCGGCCCGCTCATTTCTCGCGCCGCTTGGGGCGAGTCCGCTTCACGGGCCAACGCTTTGGCATCCAACGGCGCATTGAGTTGTTGTTCGACCCAACGGTGCATCTCGTCGTCGGCCCCTAACGCATCGATCTGTTCGGTGATCATCGCCTGTTCTTGTTCATCGATGTGGCCATCGGCACGAGCCGCCATGATCATCGCCTGCAAGAGTTCCAGACTACGCCGCTCCTGGTACTCGCCATCGAGCACCTCGACACGTTCGCCCTCGCCAGCGTCTTGTGGCTCGCTGCCCGAACTTTTGTTTTGAGAACTTTGCCATGCTTTCCAGGCCAATACGCCAACACCGGCGATCGCGCCGTACTTGAGGGCTTTACCGCCCAGTTTGCGACCGCGCTTGGAGCCAACCAGCATGCCCATGGCACCACCGCCGAGCAGGCTTTTCATATCGAAGCCGCCCGCAGATCCCCCACTGGACTTGCCGTCTGAGGAACTTCCGCCCAGCTGTTTCGAGAGGCCACCCAGCATGCCTTTTACATCGACACCGCTGCCCTTCTGGCTACCACTGGCTTGTTGCATCAACTGCTGCAGTATCTTGTTTGCGTTCATTCCCTGGCTCCTCCAGTGATCACTGACGACACTGCCCCAGGCGCCCCGTTACGCAACGCCGCTGCCTTCGGAGAAACACTGACACAGTTTCTGCCCACCGCCCATAAAAAAGCCACGCCCGAAGGCGTGGCATTCCCTTGAAGCCCCTTTGAACAGGGGTCTTGGCGGCGATTTATCGTGATTATGGTGACGAGGGCCGGATCGCGCGATCAGGCATCTTCCTCGTCAGCGCCGCCGTCATTGGTACTACCGCTGCCGAGGTAATCGGCCTTGCTGGAACGTTCGAGCCACAGCGGGTTCGTCCAGGCGGTATCGCCATCGGCATCGTCGACTTCCAGCGCGATCCAGCCGTTGGCGTCGCCAGGAATCTCGAAGGTCAACATCGCATCGGTGCCGTCGAGGGATTGCGTGGCAATCACCTCGCCACTCTCGCCAATCAGGCGCGCTTCCTTGAGGCCGTTGACGGCGGTGGCGTTCACGACCCATTCACCCTTGGCGTCTTCGACCAGGCGCAGGCTGTCGCCGAACATGTGGTTCTCGGGGAACAGCAGCGGCCCTTGGGTCGCGTATCCGTGGCCGTCCTTGAGGGCACGGGCGAAGGCGCGCGGGGTCAACTCGCCGGGCACGTGGCCCATCATACGAATGCGGCCGGTGAGGTCGTTCCAGGCATCGTGAGTGTCCGTGCCCGCCGTGAAGTACAGGCGCGTGCCTTGATCCCACAAGCGATGCGCGGCCTTCAAGGTCGGTTCGTTATCCACCTCGGCATTGAGTTCGAGCAAGTCGAAGCCGGTGGTGAAGCCACCAGGCACCTTGCCATCGCCCAAGTTCTGTAGATAACCATAGGCGTTGTACGGGTGATTCATGGGAATCACCTCGGCACCCAGACGGCGCGCATCGGCGATGATGTCCTGCACGTCATCGGTGCCGGGATCGACCTTGAGCTCACCGTTCATCTCGATGGGAAACGGGTTCATATGGCCCCACGAGGGTGAAATCTCGATGGAGGGAATGAACGGCACGCCACGTTCGGCGGAGAGCTTGCGGAAGGTGTCGTGGTTGGCGGTGGAGTCGTGATCGCTGATGAAGGTCAGATCGAGATCCGTGGCCAACTGGGCACGCACCACCGTATCCGGCGGCGTGGTGCCCTCCAGCACGTTGGCGTGATGATGCAGGTCGGCGCCGTACCAGTGATCGTCGTTGGGTTCGACGAGACGCTCGATCTCGACGGCCTTGTCGATCTCTTCTCCGGTCTCGAGGCTGACGTCCAGCGTCTGCTCGCGAGCCGTGAAACCCGCCCCCGCGTTGACACCCAGGCGGTAATCGCCGGGCGCCAGCTTGAGCTCGGCGTGACCGGCCGGGTCCAGCTCGGTGAAGAAAGTCTGCTTGCCGAGGAATTCTACCGGCGGCTGCTGACCGTCGAGAATGGTCAGGCGTGCGTCGCGCGGCGTGTCGCTCTCGGCGCCGTGAATATCCAGTGATAGCGTACCGGGCCCGCGCATGCCGTCGAAGGTAAGCTTGCGTTCGCTGCCATCGGTGACATTCAATTCGACCGGCTCGGAGTTAGCGAAACCTTCCGCCGTGGCGTAAGCCTGGTACTCGCCTACCGGCAGCGACATCGAGAACTCGCCATCGTCAGCCAGCGTCCAGGCGTAAGGCGCGCCTTCCTTCTCGATCATCACCAGGCCGTTGGCGGGCGCCTCGCCGTCACCATCACTTAGCTGACCATGAACCTCGCCGCTATCGAGGTTCTTGCGTTCGATCTCATTGGCGACCACCGGGGCCAGATCGCCTTCCGGCACGACCTGCAGCCAGCCTTCGAAGCGGCGCGACTCGCCGGCTTTCAGGCTGTGTTCGAGATACATGTCCTGGCCTTCGTAGTTGATGCGGTCGAAATACGGCGCATGCAGGGCGAAGGCCCAATCCTGATCGTAGGCAACCATGCGGTCGGTGAGCGCGTCGCTGGCCTCGGTCTCCTTGGCGTCGCCCAGGCCGGGTACGCCAAACAGATAGCCGGTATCCGGCCACAGCGTGAAGCCGGAGCGAATGCCTTCCAGCGGCTCGTCACCCCGATTGTCGAACACGGTTTCCAGATGCACGCGGTCGCTGTCGGCGTCCAGCGTGTAAGTGGTGGTGACCATCGCCTCGCCGAAGTTGCGGCTAACGCGGATCACCGCACGCTCGGGCGACTTCTCGACGACTTCGACGTCCTTGCTGTCGTTGGGCCAGGCAGACCAGTTATTGGGGATGAAGTCAGCGAAGGCGACGCGATCGAGATCGATCTCGCCACCTTTTACCGCTGCCAAGTCGACCAGAGTGCCGCGTGGCACGCCCCAGGGCGGCCGTGACTCGACGGCCAACGCGAAGGCCAGCTTGTCATTGGCGACGGTGATGTCCTGAGCGTGGGTGGCCTCGCCATCGGGGATGTCGGTGGCGCCGCGTGTAACGCTGACATCGGCCTGGGCTAACGAGGCTGCCCCTAGGGTCAGCGCCGCAAGCGGCGCGAGATGCCATCGAGAATGTGTCATGAGATCCCTCTGATGTTGATTTATTATCCAATGAAACCTTTTCCATTATTCATAATTTTGATTACACGTTCAAATTACTGTCATATTTGCATGATGCTTGCCCTGGAGTGCGCTCCAGGGTTGTAGAATTGAAATACATTGGTCGACAAATACCACGGGGTCTCTCATGGCATGCTGCTGCGGTTCTTCTTCCCCTTCGCCACACGCGGCGCCGCGTTACCGGCGCGTGCTGTGGATAGCGCTGGTGGTCAACGCGGGGATGTTCGGCGTCGAGATGCTGGCAGGGATGAAAGCCGATTCCACCTCGCTGATGGCCGACTCACTCGATTTCCTCGGCGACGCGGCGAACTACGCCATCAGCCTCGGTGTACTGGGCATGGGCCTGCTCTGGCGCGCTCGTGCGTCGCTGGTTAAAGCTGCGACTCTAGCCGGGTTCGGCGTCGTGGTGCTGGGTGTGACACTGCATAACCTGTTCGCGGGTAGCTACCCAGATGCGCCGACCATGGGCGCGGTGGGGGTCTTGGCACTGCTTGCCAATCTCGCGGTGCTGCTGCTGTTGATGCGCTATCGCGAGGGCGACAGCAACATGCGCAGCGTGTGGATCTGCACACGCAACGACGTCATCGGCAACGGCGCGGTGCTACTCGCCGCGTTGGGTGTTTTCGGCAGCGGCACCGCCCTGCCCGACTTGATCGTCGGCGGGATATTCGCCTTTCTCTCGCTGTCCGGCGGCTGGAAGATCGCCCGTCAAGCGCGTGGTGAGCTACGTGAAGCGCGCGACGCCGAACGGCTTGGCACTACCGCCACCGAGTCGCGCTGAGCGCCCGGCCATGCCGGGCCCAGGAACGTCAGGTGTTAAAACTCGATAGCGACATGGCTCTTGGGCGTGCTGCAGCAGCTCAGAATGTAGCCTTCCGCTTCGTCGTCCTCGGTAATACCGCCGTTGTGTTCCATGTTGACGTCGCCCGAGAGCTTCTTGACCTTGCAGGTGCCGCAGATGCCCATCCCACAAGCCTTGGGGATATGTAGGCCGAGCTTGGCAGCGGCGGAATGCACGGTCTCCTCGGGCAGAATGCGAATGCTCTTGCCGCTGGAGCTGAATTCGACCTGCAACATGTCGGCGGTGTCGACGGCTTCCATTTCCGCTTCGGCCTGCTCGGCCAGCTCCTGCACGTCGGCGCGCACCTCGGCGGGTGTGGCGCCAAACGACTCCTCGTGATAATGGCTCATATCGAAGCCGTTGCTCTTCAGCACTTTTTTAACGGCATTCATATACGGCGTGGGGCCGCAACAGAAGATCTCTCGCTCCAGATAATCCGGCACCATCAATTCGAGCATCGCCTGCGCCAGGTATCCGCGGAATCCCGCCCAGGCCACACCGTTTTCATCCCCGCGCTCACAGACGATATGCAGCCGGAAATCGGGGATCCGTGAGAAAATATGTTCCAGCTCGCGGTGAAAGATGATGTCGCGTGGCTCGCGTGCACTGTGCACGAACTGCAGGTCGACGTTGGCGTTGGTGTCGAAGAACCAGCGCGTCATCGACATCAATGGCGTGACGCCGACTCCACCGGAGAGCATGAGCACTTTGTCGGCGGGATAGTCGATGACGTTGAAGTCTCCCACAGGACCATGGACGGCAAGCTCGCTACCGACCTGCAGGTTGTCATGTAGCCAGTTGGAAACGCGTCCATCGGGAAGCCGCTTGACCGTGATCGAGAAGCTGTAGGGCACCGAGGGCGAGCTGGAAATCGTATAAGAGCGCATGATCGGCTCGCCGTCGATCTCCAGCTCGAGGGTCACGAATTGCCCAGGCTTGAAGAAAAACAGCACCGGTTGATCGGCCATGAAGCAAAAGGTGCGAACATCCCAGGTCTCCTGGATGATCTTCACGCAACGCACGTTATGGCGCCCATTGGTCCAGGTCTGGGTAGTGACGGGATTGAAGAAGTTCAAGCTCATGAGATGGCTACCTGGTCGCGCGGCGGTATCTGACTGTCAGACGCATTGTGGGCGCGCCCCGCACCGACCACTTGCCTGCCAACGACACGCGCATGCCTGCGTCAGCCGCCATGACGAGGGCAATCTCCAGCTGACGTCGTCACGGCATCGGCCGATGTCGCGGGCAGACAATCCCCACTAGCGGCAATACGCCACACTCCGTGTCAATCACGCCTCTCACGCACACACTCACTCAATGTCATGGCGCCACCCGTTACCCGACACGGCGCACGAAGAGGAAGAGGATGCCTTCATGGATCTGATCGCTACAGCCGCACTCGACGATCCCTTGGCCGCCGCGCGTGACGCGACCGCCGACATGCTTCGCCAGCGCCGGCGCACGTATTCGCTGCCGCAACCCTTCTATAATGACCCGCGCGTGTTCGCGCTGGACATGCAGGAAATATTCTCCCATGAGTGGCTGTTCGTCGGCATGACCTGCGAGCTACCCGCCAAGGGCAATTACCTGACCGCGCAGATCGGCGACAACCCCATCATCGTGGTGCGCGGCGACCAGGGCACGCTACATGCCTTCCACAACGTCTGCCGGCACCGTGGATCGCGGCTGTGCACTCAGGAGAAAGGCAAGGTCGCCAAGCTGGTCTGTCCCTATCATCAGTGGACCTACGAACTCGACGGCCGCCTGCTGTTCGCCGGTCAGGACATGGGCGAGGACTTCGACCTTTCCGCCCACGGCCTCAAGCCAGTGGCGGTGAAGAGCGCCGGGGGCTTCATCTTCATCAGTCTCGCCGAGCAGCCGCCGGCCATCGACGACTTCCTGGCGACATTGGATGAGTATCTGGCACCCTACGAGATGGATAACGTCAAGGTCGCGGCGGAATCGAACATCGTCGAGCAAGCCAACTGGAAGCTGGTCCTCGAGAACAACCGCGAGTGTTATCACTGCAACGGCGCCCATCCGGAGCTGCTCAACTCGCTTATCGAGTTCGACGACACCGACGACCCGCGCGCTACGCCCGCCTACCGCGACCTTGTCGCCCGCCAGCAGGCCCACTGGGAACGCCTACAGGTGCCCTGGGCACTCAAGCACTTCGGCAAGCGCAACCGTCTGACCCGCACGCCGATGATCGACGGCGTCATGTCGATGACCATGGACGGCAAGCCCGGCTGCGGGAAACTGATGGGAAGCCTCACGAGCCCCGATCTGGGCTCGCTGCGCATTTTGCACCTGCCCAATTCCTGGAACCATTTCATGGGCGATCATGCCGTGGTCTTCCGCGTGCTGCCGCTGGGTCCGCAACAGACCCTGGTAACCACCAAGTGGCTCGTCCGCCGGGACGCCCAGGAAGGCGTCGATTACGATCCCCAATGGCTACGCAAGGTATGGGACGCCACCAACGATCAGGACCGGCAACTGGCCGAGGAAAACCAGCGCGGCATCAACTCCATCGCCTACCAGCCCGGCCCCTACTCAGAGACCTACGAATTCGGCGTAATCGACTTCGTCGACTGGTACAGCGAAACCCTGCTCTCGTACCTGGAGTCGGACACACCCTCGTTGCAGGTCGTGCGGGGCTGAGTCCGAACGTCATGTATTGATATGGCATGATGTGTCATCCCGCGCCGATACCGGCGCGGGATCAACGGTAGAGCTTGCCCTCGCGTCGCGTGGAAAACCAATGCACCGCATGACACACCAACGCCGCGCCGATATCGGCGCGGCGTTGGATATTGGAGGCTGTGCTTATTCGTTCGCGCGCAGGCGAGGCAACAGATGGGTGTCGATCGCTTGGCGTACCGACGGCAGCATTTCGTCGCTGTGCTGCAGCATGTCGTGGATGGCCTCGGGCAGGCCCTCCACTCCAACTTCGTTGTACTTGCATGCGGCCATGCGGGCACAGGTTTCGGGGCCAGCACCATCGGGAATGCGCACGCCCAGCGCTTGTAGGCGTTGACGAAAGTCGTCGCCGTCGATCAGATCCGCGAGCATCATGTCTTCCCCTCCTCGAGTGACGGCGCGCCGGCCGGTGTCACCGGTCGCGGCTGCGATGGTCGTTATTGTGGGTGATCACTGTCGTGAACGCCTGTCGCCAGAGGCGTTACCCGAAGTTTAGGAGAGCGGTGGCAAAATGCCCGCTCCCGCATCGTCAACGTTTGAACACCACGGTGCGCTTGGAATGCAGAAACACTCTGCGCTCCAGATGAAGCGATACCGCCTTCGCTAGGGTCAAGCATTCGATGTCTCTTCCCTTGGCCACCAGATCCTCGGGGTAATCGGCATGACTGACCGGTTCAACCCCTTGGGTGATAATAGGACCTGCGTCGAGATCGTCGTTGATGTAGTGCGCGGTGGCGCCGACCAGCTTGACGCCTTTTTCATAAGCCTGGTGATACGGCTTGGCACCCTTGAACCCCGGCAACAGCGAGTGATGGATGTTGATCGCGCGCCCGCTGAGACGTGTGCACATTTCGCTGGAGAGTACCTGCATGTAGCGCGCCAGGATCACCAGCTCGGCGCCGGTGGCTTCGATCACCTCGAGCACGCGGGCTTCCTGCGCCGCCTTGGTCTCGGGCGTCACCGGAAAATGGTGATATGGCAGCCCATGTCCGGTTACCAGCGATTCGAGATCGGGGTGGTTGGAGATCACCGCGCGAATATCCAGCGGCAACTGCCCGGTGCGATGCCGATACAATAGATCGTGAAGGCAATGATCCGCCTTGGAGACCATGATCACCACCGGCGTGCGACGCTCGGGCGGGGTCAGTTCGAAATCCATCTCGAACTCAAAGGCCCGGGTCGCGAAGTCCGCCTGGAAGGCCTCGGCATCGAAATCGGAGGCCAGCGGCCGAAACTCGGTGCGGATGAAGAAACGCTCACCCAAGCGATCATCGAACGACTGCTGTTCGGTGATGTAGCAACCGCGTTCTTTCAGGAAGCGGGTCACGACATCCACAGTGCCCAGGCGGCTAGGGCACTGCGCGGCGAGGATCCATGTATCGTTACTGCGGCTCATGGCGGCTTTCTCGAGCGACACCGATGCCATATTCTTCCCCCGCATCCAGCAGCCAGCGATACACGTAGTCGGCGAAACTGCGCCGTACGATGAGTTCCCAACGCGACTCGTCCGGGCGACGCAAGATAACGCTGGTCTTGGCGAAGATCGTGGTCACGCCCTTGCCCACCGTAAATTCATGCGGGTCGACATCGTAGACCGTCGACTTCATCAGGACTTCATGCGCCGCTTCCCCGGTGAGTTCGATCAGCGTCTGCCCCGCGCTGACGTCGACGATGGCGACATGCGACCCGCCGAGATGCGCGCGCAGCCGCGTCTCGAGGCCGAAAGTCTCATCGCCGGGCACGATCAGCAGCCACTCGTCGGGTGATAACCATTGCACGGAGCGCTGGCCATCGGCGTCGACGGTGAGCGAATTGGGACGCCCGGGCAGACCAATACCGAGTACCTCGCGTAGCGCTTCGTCGAGGACGATGGCACCGCCACGCAGGATGAGGTGCCCCAGAAATGCTCGCTCGCCAACCACTGCACGGCCTTCCTCTCCAGGCGCGGGCATGCCGCTGCTCTGGAAGGAGTACGCCAGCGGCGACTCGGCGTTAACGGTGGCGTGATCGGCACGGGCGTCGTAGACATGGATCGAGTTAGACATGCTGGCGCTCTCCCTTCGGGTCGACGAATTGGGTACCGACGATTTCGGCTTCATGCACACGCCCATCGGCCATCGGCAGATAGACGCTCTCCCCCATGCGCTGATGGCCACCCTTGACCACCGCCAGGGCAAAGCCGCTTTCCAGCGTCGGGCTGTAATAGCTCGAGGTCACGTGGCCAGCCATGGGCATGGGGATGGCGTGTTTCGGATCGAAGACGATCGGCGCGCCCTCCTCCAGCACCACGCTCGCGTCCTTGGGTTTGAGACCTACGAGATGCTTGCGTCCCTCGCGGCGCGTATCGGAACGCGTCAGCGCCCGCTTGCCGACCCACGGGAACGGCTTGTCGTAGCCGATGGCCCAGTACATGCCCAGATCCTCCGGCGTCACCGACCCATCGGTATCCTGGCCGACGATGATGAAGCCTTTTTCAGCGCGCAGAACGTGCATGGTTTCAGTGCCGTAGGGAGTCAGATCGAAGGCCTCGCCGCGTGCGAACAATGCCTCCCAGACATGCATGGCGTAGTGCGCCTGGACATTGATCTCGAAGGCCAGCTCCCCGGTGAAAGAGATCCGGAACATCCGCGCAGGCACGCCGGCCACATGCCCCTCGCGCCAGTCCATGAACTTGAACGCCTCGCGGTCGAGATCGATATCGGTCAGCTCGGTGAGCAGATTGCGCGCCTCGGGGCCGGTCACGGTCATCGTCGCCCAGTGATCGGTAACCGAGTTGAAGTACACCTCGAGTTCCGGCCATTCGGTCTGGTGCCAAAGTTCGAGCCATTCCAGCACCGGCGCGGCGTTACCGGTGGTGGTGGTCATGAGGAAGTGATTCTCGGCCAGGCAGCTGGTGGTGCCGTCATCCATCACCATGCCATCGTCGCCGCACATCAGTCCGTAGCGCACGCGACCCGGTGCTAACTTCTGCCACTTGTTGGTGTAGATGCGACCCAGGAACTCGCGGGCATCCGGCCCCTGAATATCGATCTTGCCCAGCGTCGAGGCATCGAGAATGCCCACGCCCTCACGAACCGCGCGGCACTCACGAGCCACGGCCTCCGCCATGCTCTCGATCCCGCCGTCGGTACGTTTGCGAGGATAGTACCAAGGACGCTTCCACTGCCCGACATCTTCGAATTCGGCACCCTGAGCGACGTGCCAGGCCTGCATCGGCGTGTAGCGCTTGGGATCGAAGAGCTCGCGGCAGTGGCGTCCGACCACGGCACCGAAGGTCACTGGCGTGTAGTTGGGCCTGAATACCGTAGTGCCGGTTTCGGGAATGCTCTGCCCCAGGCAGCGTGCGGCGACCGCCATACCATTGATATTACCCAGCTTGCCCTGGTCGGTACCGAAGCCCATGGCGGTGTAGCGCTTGACGTGCTCGATGGATTCGAACCCTTCGAGCGTTGCCACCTCGATGGCGCCGGCGGTGACGTCATTCTGCAGATCGACGAACTGCTTGGGCGCACGCAACGTGGTTTTCTCATGCGGCACCTGGAATAGCGCGCAGGCCGGGCCTTCATGGCGCGACGCGACACGCGGCAGGTCCGCGTCGTTCACGGTGGCGTCGAAGCCCAGCGCCGTCGCCGCGTTGACGCCGGCCTCGACGCCGTCCGCCAGCACCTCGCCCAGCGGATAGACGCCATGGGCACCGCCCGTCGCCGTGACGCCCGCCACGGTGGTCGGCACGAAACCGATGATGTCATCGCTCCATACCGGACGCGCGCCGGTATGCGAGGCCAGATGAATCACCGGGCTGTAGCCGCCGGAGCTGGCGATGGTGTCGCACTCGAGCGTCTCGACTTTTTCGGTGACCGTGAAGGCGTCCACGTCGATGGCCGCCACCCGTGCCGCCGAGACGCGTTGCGCCCCTTTGGCCTCGATTACCGCACTGCCGGTGATGACACGAATGCCCGCCGCCTTGGCCTGCGCCACGAGATCGCCCTCCGGCGCGGTGCGGGCATCGACGATGGCCGCCACCTCGCGCCCAGCCTCCTGCCAATCCAATGCGGCGCGGTAAGCGTGATCGTTGCTGGTGGAGAGCACCAGCTTCTGGCCGGGCACCACGCCGTAGCGGCGAATGTAGGTCGACACCGCTCCAGCCAGCAGGTTGCCGGGGACATCGTTGTTGGCATACACCAGCGGGCGCTCATGTGCGCCGGTCGCCAGGATTACCTGGCCGGCACGTACCCGGTGCAGCCGCGAGCGCGACTGGCGATGACCGGCCTGAGACGGCGCACTATCGCCCAGGTGCTCAGTGCGGCGCTCGTGAAGCGTCACGAAATGATGATCGTGATAACCATGCGCGGTGGTACGCGGCAGCAAGGTGACGTTGTCGTGTTTCGCCAGCGCCGCCAATGTCGTCTTCAGCCATTGAGCGGCGGGTTGATCGTCCAGCGTCTCGCGCGTATCGAGCAGCGAGCCACCCATCGTCTCTTGTTCGTCAGCGAGGATTACCCGAGCCCCGGCACGTGCCGCCGCCAGCGCCGCGCTCAAGCCTGCAGGGCCAGCGCCGACGACGAGCAGATCACAATGCCGATGCATGTGGTCGTAGATATCCGGGTCGGGCTGTGTCGGGCTGTGCCCCAGACCGGCCGTCTTGCGGATGTATTTTTCGTAGGTCATCCACATCGAGGCCGGTGCCATGAAGGTCTTGTAATAGAACCCCGGCGGCATGAACGGACTTCCCAGCTTGCCGACCCAGCGCATGATGTCGCGCTGCGCGTCGGGCCAACCGTTGGTGCTGCACGCGACGAGACCGTCGTACAGCGCCTGCTGGGTAGCGCGCACGTTGGGCACCTGGGTCGCCTCCGTCGCGCCCAATTGAACTACCGCATTGGGTTCTTCCGCACCGGCAGCGACGATGCCGCGCGGGCGCGAGTACTTGAAGCTGCGATTGACCAGGTCCACGCCATTGGCCAGCAAGGCCGAGGCCAGAGTATCGCCGGGATGGCCGGTATATGAGCGGCCATTGAAGGTAAAGGTCAACGTCTGCGTGCGGTCGGCCTGGCCGCCTTGCGTCAGGCGGTTGGACTGTGATGCTGTCTGGCTCATGCCTGTGCTCCCTTGACCGACGCCAGGGCGGCGTCACTGGCACCCACGGTCTGCTGGCCGCCCTCGGCAGCCTGCACGCTCGAGGTTTTTTCCTCACGCGCCAGATGCTCGGCGCCCACCGTCGGCTGCTCGCCCATTTTGTAGGTTTCGAGGATCTCGTAACTCACGGTATTGCGCGTGATATTGAAGAACTTGCGACAACCCACCGCGTGCAGCCACATCTCGTGATGGATGCCGCGCGGGTTGTCGCGGAAGAACAGATAATCGCCCCACTCCTCGTCGCTGCAGGCGTCGGGCTCCTCGGGACGAGCGATGTGCGCCTGGCCTTTGGGGTGGAACTCCTCTTCTTCACGCAATTCTTCGCAATAGGGGCAGTAGATATGGAACATGGTGGTTCTCCCTTAGGCACTGTCTGAAAAGTGCCTGCGCTCGATCATACGGCGTTAAAAATAGCCTCAAAGTACTCATTTACGATCTGTAAACTCCGTCTTTTCGCCCATTTTTGCCTTGTCTGATAATCGCTCGTCGACTTTTCAGACGAGTCCTAGTGCGCGACGCCAGCGGCGCCGTGCTCGTCGATCAACGCCCCGCTGTGGAAGCGGTCGATGGAAAACGGCGCGGCGATGGGATGCATCTCGCCCTTGGCCAGACTGGCAGCGAAGACGTGTCCCGAGCCCGGCGTCGCCTTGAAGCCGCCCGTACCCCAGCCGCAATTGAAGTAGAGCCCCTTGACCTTCGTCTTGGAAAGTATCGGGCAGGCATCCGGACAGGTATCGACGATGCCGCCCCACTGCCGGTTCATGCGTACCCGTGAGAAGATCGGGAACATCTCGACGATGGCCTGCAAGGTGTGCTCGACGGTGGGATAGCTGCCCCGCTGGCCGTAGCCGTTGTAGCCGTCGATACCCGCGCCAATGACCAGATCGCCCTTGTCCGACTGGCTGATATAACCATGGACGTGATTGGACATCACCACGGTGTCCAGCACCGGCTTGAGCGGCTCGGAGACCAGCGCCTGTAGCGGATGCGATTCCAGCGGCAGATTGAGACCGGCCATGCTGGCCAACACGCTGGAATTGCCCGCCGTCACACAGCCCACGGTCTTGGACTCGATATCGCCGCGATTGGTATGCACGCCTTGAATCTGCCCATCGCGAATCTTGAAGCCTGTGACTTCGGTGTTCTGCAGCAGATCGACGCCCAGCGCGTCAGCGGCGCGGGCATAGCCCCAGGCCACGGCATCGTGACGCGCCACCCCGGCGCGTGGTTGCCAGGAAGCGCCCATGACCGGATACCGAGCACGCTTCGAGCAGTCCATGATCGGCACCAGCGATTGAACGCCTTCGGCGTCGAGCACTTCACCGTCGATACCGTTGAGGCGGTTGGCATTGACCCGGCGCTGAATGTCACGCATGTCCTGAAGCGTATGGCCCAGGTTGAGAACCCCACGCTGGGAGAACATGACGTTGTAGTTGAGCTCCTGCGAGAGCCCTTCCCAATGCTTCATCGCATGCTCGTAGAGCGCCGCCGACTCATCCCACAGGTAGTTGGAACGCACGATGGTGGTGTTGCGCGCGGTATTGCCACCGCCCAACCAGCCTTTCTCGAGCACCGCGACATTGGTGATGCCGTGCTCCTTGGCCAGGTAGTAAGCGGTCGCCAAGCCATGCCCCCCGCCACCGACGATAATCACATCGTAGCGCGGCTTGGGCGTGGGATTGCGCCATTGGCGTTGCCAATCCTCGTGGTGACGTAACGCGTGCTTGACGAGCCCGAAGCCTGAATAACGTTGCATACCCTCTCCCCTCCGCGGCCCCCGTGCTCTGAACTGGCACGACGACGTGTCTTTACATGCCGCGATGGTAGCCCTGTCGCCCCTTGGGTAGAGTGCTTGCAAACGTCACGGCCGGATGCGTTTGCGACACACCGAGGTAGACGATCTACTTTGCGCTCAATCGGCTGGCGGCGTATTTGAACTCGGGGATCTTGCCGAACGGGTCGAGCGCCGGATTGGTCAGGATATTGGCCGCCGCTTCCAGATAGCAGAACGGCACGAACACCATGCCCGACTGCATCAACGGGTCGGCGCGCGTCTTCAGGGTGATGCTGCCGCGGCGGGTGGTGATGGTGATCGGCTCGCCCGGTGATAGCCTCAGGCGTCCCAGCTCCGACGGGGCGAGGCTGGCCACCGCTTCGGGCTCGAGGTCATCGAGTACCCGAGTACGCCGGGTCATGGAGCCGGTGTGCCAATGTTCCAGTTGGCGCCCAGTGATCAACACCGTGGGATAGTCATCATCGATGGGTTCATCCGGTGGCAGTGGCCGGGTCGGTGTGAACGTCGCTCGCCCGCTCGCGGTGGGGAAGGCGTCGGAAAACACTACGTCAGCGCCGGGGGCGTCCTCGGCCGGGCAGGGATAGGTCACCGAGCTCTCGCGCTCCAGGCGAGACCAGGAAATGTGATTGAGCGACGCCATGCCCTGCTTCATCTCGTCGAAGACCTCACGCGGGTGCGTGTAATGCCAGCCCAGCTCCAGGCGATTGGCGAGCTCCTGGATGATCCACCAATCGGGCTTGGCTTCACCGGGCAGCGGTACGGCGGCACGGCCGAGCTGCACCTGGCGGTTGGTATTGGTCACGCTGCCATCTTTCTCCGGCCAGCTCGAGGCAGGCAGGAGCACATCGGCGAACTGGGCCGTTTCGGTGACGAACAGGTCCTGTACCACCAGATGCTCGAGCTTGGCCAGCGCCTCCCGGGCATGGTCGAGGTCTGGGTCGGACATCGCGGGATTCTCGCCGAGGATATACATCCCCTTGATAGTACCGGCAGCGATGGCATTCATGACCTCCACCACCGTGAGACCCGGCGTCGCGTCCAGCGACGAGTTCCACAGTTCCTCGAAGGCACTGCGCATCTGGGCGTCGCCCACCGGTTGATAGTCGGGCAGCACCATGGGAATCAGGCCAGCGTCGGAAGCGCCCTGGACGTTGTTCTGGCCGCGCAACGGATGCAGGCCGGTACCGGAGCGCCCGGTCTGACCGCAGGCCAGCGCCAGCGAGATCAGGCAGCGAGCGTTGTCGGTGCCATGCACGTGCTGGGAAATGCCCATGCCCCAGAAGATCATCGCCCGCTCGGCCTGGGCATATAGCCGCGCGATCTCGCGAATCAACTCGGGCTCGATGCCGCAGGCGGGTGACATGGCCTCGGGCGTCATGTCACGCACATGGGCCTTGAGTGCTTCGAAGCCCTCGGTGTGGGCATCGATATAGGCCTGATCATAAAGCGCCTCGCTGATGATGACGTTGAGCATGGCGTTGTAGAGCGAGACATCGCCGCCGGGGGTGAAACGCACACTGCGATGCGCGTAGGCGTCCAGTGCCTGACCGCGAGGGTCAAGGACGATCAGCTTGGTGCCGTTTCTGGCCGCCTGCTTGAAGTAGGTGGCCGCCACGGGGTGGTTGATCGTCGGGTTGCAGCCGGTAAGGATCACGACATCGGCCTCTAGCGCCTGCATGAAGGAGGCGGTCACCGCGCCCGAGCCGATACATTCCATCAGTGCCGCCACCGAGCTGGCATGGCACAGCCGGGTGCAATGGTCCACATGGTTGGAACCGAAGCCGGTGCGTACCAGCTTCTGGAACAGCCAAGCTTCCTCGTTGGAGCATTTGGCGCTGCCGAAGCCGGCCAGGGCGTCGGGACCGTGAGCTGCCTTGAGGTCAGAAAGTCCCCCGGCGGCAAGATCCAGCGCCTCGTCCCAGCTCGCCTCACGGAAGTGAGTCAGCGGTTGAGCCGGGTCGAAATCGGGGTCGAGCCCCTTGGCCACGCCGAGACGCCGGATCAGCGGCGTCGTCAGCCGTGACGGATGGCGCGGATAATCAAAACCGAAGCGTCCCTTGACGCATAACCGGTTCTGATTGGAAGGCCCCTCGCGCCCTTCGACGAAGAGAATCGCGTCGTCCTTGACATGGTAGGTGAGCTGGCAGCCCACCCCGCAGTAAGGGCAGACGGAATCGACGCTGCGGTCGGCCACCTTGGAATCGCCACGACCCGCCTCGTCGATCAGGGTCGCCGGCATCAGCGCCCCGGTGGGGCAGGCCTGGACGCACTCGCCGCAGGCCACGCAGGTGCTCTCGCCCATGGGGTCGTCGAAGTCGAAAACGATCTTGGAAGCACCGCCGCGATGAGCCAATCCGATGACATCATTGCCCTGGACCTCGCGACAGGCACGCACGCAGAGATTGCACTCGATGCAGGCGTCGAGGTTAACGTTCATCGCCGAATGGCTGGCGTCATGGGTCGATGAGGTCCTGAGAGAATGCTCGGGCAGGTGTACATGGTGCACGGTGGACGACGCTCGGTCGGCTCGCGCCGGCAGCCGTCGGCGCACCGCCGTGGCATCGATGGCCAATTGATCGGCCATGGCCCAGAAATGACTGGAACGATCGGGGCTGTCGTCACGCGCCGGCTGATCGACCAGCAGCAGCTCCATGACGCCTTCCCGCGCCGTGCGGGCTCGCTCTGAACTGGCGCTCTTGACCACCATGTCAGGGACCGCATCGCGCAGGCAACTGGCTGCCAGGGCACGCTCGCCTTCGACTTCCACCATGCAGGCGCGGCAGTTGCCGTCGGCGCGGTAACCGCTGGCGTCCTTGTAACACAGGTGAGGAATACTCTCGCCGGCGCGCTTGGCCACCTGCCAGAGCGTCTCACCTGCATTGGCGCTCACTTCTACGCCATCCAGGGTCAGGGTGAAGCTTGTGTTCGAGCCTTGTTCGCTCATGCTCTGCCTCCCTCATCCCTTGATGATGACGTTCTGGGCGGCGAGTTCACCGCGGAAATCCTTGAGCATCCCCAACACCGGATTGGGAGCCGCCTGGCCGAGGCCACAGATGGACGCATCCATCATCACTTGGGAGAGACGCGTCAGGGTCGCAGCATCCCATTCGTCGCTCTCGAGCAGGGTCAGCATCTTCTCGGTGCCTACCCGGCAAGGCGTGCACTGACCGCAGGATTCGTCGGCGAAGAAGGCCAGAAGATTGGTGGCCACGCCACGCAGATCGTCCCGGTCGGACAGCACGATCACCGCCGCCGAGCCGATGAAGCAGCCGTGCGCCTGCAGGGTGTCGAAGTCCAGCGGCACGTTCGCCTTGGACGCCGGCAGAATGCCGCCGGAGGCACCACCGGGTAGATAGGCGGCCAAGCGGTGGCCCTCGGCCATGCCGCCGCAGTACTCCTCGATCAGCTCCTCGAGGGTGATACCCGCCGGGGCCAGGTGCACACCCGGGTGCTTGACGCGACCGGAGACCGAGAAACTGCGCAGCCCCACCCGCCCGTGGCGGCCCTGGCCGGCGAACCAGTCAGCACCCTTCTCCCATATCAGCGGAATCCAGTAGACGGTCTCCACGTTATTGACCAGCGTGGGGCGATCGAACAACCCCTTCTGGGCGACGAAAGGTGGGCGATGGCGAGGCTTACCGGGCTTGCCCTCCAGCGACTCGATCATCGCCGACTCCTCGCCGCAGATATAGGCACCGGCGCCACGCCGCAGCACGATATAGCCCGGCGTCACCAGGCCAGCGGCCTCGAGCTCGGCGACCGCTTCGCGCAATACGCGGTGCAGCCCCGGATACTCGTCGCGCAGGTAAATGTAGAGCGCCTCGGCCTCCACCGCCCAGGCGCTGACCAGAGCCCCTTCGAGGAAGCGATGCGGTGAACGCTCCAGATAGACGCGATCCTTGAAGGTGCCGGGCTCACCTTCGTCGGCGTTGATGGCACAGTATCGCGGCCCCGTTTCCTGGCGCACGAAGGTCCATTTCTTGAAGGTGGGGAAGCCGGCGCCACCCAGGCCGCGCAGGTTGGCGGTTTCCAGCACCTGCATCAACGCCTCGACCGTGACGCGCCCCGCGTGGCAGTCGGCGAGCAACGCGTAGCCGCCTTCGGCACGATAATCCGCCAGGCGTTGCCAAAGAATCGCCTCGGGATGGTAATGACCGGTATCGATCACCGCCTCCACCCCTTGGCGAGTGGCGAAGAGCACATGGTGATGCCCCACCTCCACCACCGGCGCGGTGTCGCAGCGCCCCATGCAGGGGCCACGTACGACCTTGACCGCCTCTGGATCAGCCCCAGCCGCCAACTCCGCCTCGAGCGCCTCAGCACCCGCCAGCTGGCAGGACAGCGAATCGCAGACCCGCACCGTCACTTCGGGCGGTGGCGACTGATCGTCGTGAACCACGTCGAAGTGGGCATAAAAGGTCGCCGTCTCGTAAACCGCCGCCATGGGCAAATTCATGTAGGCGGCCAGCGCTCGAAGCGTCACCAACGATAGGTATCCATGGGCATCCTGGAGGGTATGTAGATGCTCGATCAGGAGATCGCGGCGCCGCCGTTCGCCGTCCTCGCGTTCATCGCCGAGGAGTTGGCGAAGCGCCGCCAGGGCAACGGGGGGGAGATCACGACCACGCAGCTTGCCGCGGAAGCGACGCTTGGGAGTGAGAGTCTCGACGGTCATGGCGTGCTCGTTGTTATCGGTAGGCACTTGTCCGGGGATGCGCTGTCCAGCGTGACGCACCGCCATGGACAACGGCTCCTCGGATATTGGCCCTCCTGTCCTAAGACAGGCGCCTCGTTGCAGGTTAGCCCCGGTCACGTGCCGGGGCCATTCACACCGCTCAGGCGGCCACGCTGCCGTGCGGATCGATGACGAATTTCTTGGCCACGCCGCCGTCGAAATCCGCGTAGCCACGCGGTGCGTCGTCCAGCGAAATGACCTCGACGTTGACCGCGTCGGCGATGCTCACCTTGTCGAACAGGATCGCCTGCATCAGTTGCCGGTGGTATTTCATTACCGGGCATTGGCCGGTATGGAAGGAATGGGACTTGGCCCAACCCTGCCCGAGGCGCATCGAGAGATTGCCATGCTGGGCTTCCTGGCTCTCGGCACCGGGGTCTTCGGTGACATACAACCCCGGGATTCCGATCTGGCCACCGGCCCGAGTGACGTCCATGCAGGCATTGAGCACCGTGGCGGGTTGCTCGTGCGCATGATTGTGGCCATGACAACGCGCCTCGAAGCCCACCGCATCCACGGCAGAATCCACTTCGCGTTCGCCGAGGATCGGCTCCAGCATGTCGGGCATGGGCGTATCCTGGCGCAGATCCAGGGTCTCACAACCGAAGCTTTTGGCCTGATCGAGACGCTGCGGGTTCATGTCGCCAACGATGACGCAGGCGGCGCCCAGCAACTGGGCGGAGACCGCCGCGGCCAGCCCGACCGGTCCGGCCCCAGCGATGTAGACGGTGCTGCCGGGGCCGACACCGGCGGTAGCACAGCCGTGGAAGCCGGTCGGGAAGATGTCGGAGAGCAACGTCAAATCGCGGATCTTGTCCATGGCGATATCGCGGTCGGGAAACTTCAACAGATTGAAGTCCGCATAGGGCACCATGACGTACTCGGTCTGGCCACCGACCCAGCCGCCCATGTCGACATAGCCATACGCGGCGCCCGGACGCGCGGGATTGACGTTGAGACAGATGCCGGTCTGGCCTTCCTTGCAATTGCGGCAACGCCCGCAAGCGATGTTGAAGGGCACCGAGACGACATCGCCAACGCCGATGAACTCGACGTCGCGTCCGCACTCGACGACCTCGCCGGTGATTTCATGCCCGAGGACCATGCCGCTCGGCGCGGTGGTGCGGCCGCGTACCATGTGCTGGTCGCTGCCACAGATGTTGGTGGTGATGACCTTGAGAATCACGCCGTGCTCGCATTTGCGATTGCCCAGCGCCAGTTCAGGGAAAGGGATCGGTTGGACCTCGACATGGCCGGCGCCCATGTAGATCACGCCGCGGTTGGCTGCACTCATGGCTATTGTCCTTTGGTTTCGTGGTGAGAGGCGTCGTGGCATTAACGCCACTCTCCGACCATAGCCCTCTTGCTGGCGCGTACTGTTCCCAGCGAGTCATCGTCATGCTCAAAAGAGACATTGCCGTGCCAACCAAGACCTACTGATCGTTCGCCCCCTTACCATAAGCGCGACTTGTTCCGGCTTCAGGGGCATGCTATTCAAGCAATGATCGAAATACGCCCTACCCCGAAGCGTATCTGCCGCCCATTCGCCACCGGAGTCCGCCATGGAGGCCTCGACCGCCGCCACCTCGTCTCGTTCCCAGTCCTATCCCGCTCGCCTGACCGGCATGAGCTGGGCGCATTTTCTCAACGACGGCGCCGCCAATTATTTACCGGGCGTGCTACCGGCGATTCTGATCTCGCTCAATCTCTCGGTGGCGCTGGCGGGTACGATCATGGCGGCCTTGCTGATGGGTCAGGCCTTGCAACCATTGGTGGGGCTCTTCGCCGACCGGGTCGGCGGTCGTGTCATGGTGGCCCTGGGGCTCGCCGGTTCGTCGCTGGGCGGCGCCCTGGTGGGTTTTGCTTCCGGCTTCTGGCCCTTGCTCGGCATTCTGGTGCTGATCGGGGTCTCCAACGCCTTCTTCCATCCCCAGGCGCTGGCCGGCATTCGTCGTCTGGGTGGCGAGCGCCCGGGAACCGCGATGTCGATCTTCATGGTCGGCGGTGAGGTGGGGCGCGGCGTATGGCCGGCCCTGGCGAGCTGGGTGGTGGTGCAATGGGGACTGGGCTACCTGTGGCTACTCGCCCTGCCCGCGCTCGCCACGCTGCCGTTCATGCTGCACTGGGCGCCGCGTCTGCCGCCACGCGCCGCGGATGCCACCCCCATTGCCTGGCGTCTGCATGCCGGTCCGCTATCGCGGTTGGTGACCTTTTCAGCCCTGCGTTCGCTGATGATCCTCTCGGTGGTGACCTATGTACCGTTGATGTGGGCCCAAGGCGGGGGCGACCTGACCACCGGCGCCAGCTTCATCACCGTTCTGCTGGTCGTCGGCGTGATCGGCAATCTGGGAGGCGGACGGCTCTCCGATCGTTTCGGCCGCCGTCCAGTGTTGATCGTCGCCATGAGCATCTCGGTCATCATGCTGACGGCGTTCCTGCTAGCCGAAGGCATCTGGCTATGGATCGTACTCGGCGTGCTGGGTATCAGCCTGTTCGCAACCTTGCCGCTGGGCATCCTCATCGCCCAGGACATCCTACCCGAGAACCGCTCGCTGGGGTCGGGCATGGCGCTGGGCCTGGCCAACGCGCTGGCGGCGCTCGGCGTTATGCTGCTGGGGCCGGTCGCCGCGCTTTGGGCCCCCGCCGCGCCGCTGTGGATCGCCTTGGGCGGCGGCATGATCAGCATTTTTCTCGCCAGCGGCCTGCCCGAGCATATGGAAAAGACACCTCAGTCAGGGATAGCCTGAGCTGAGAGATAAGGGTATGCCGGCCTGTGTCGGCGCCCTTACATCGCCTAGGAGCCTGCGAATGCAGATCGAGTCGTTCATTCAACGTCTAACGCCGCTCGACGATTACGCCGATGCCCCACTCGGTGAACGTCGACGCCTCTATGAAGCCCTACATGCCGAGTATCGTCCAGCTGACCCTAAAGGCATGCAGGTAAAAGACGACGTTGTGGCTGGTGTCGCCGTACGCCGCTTCCTACCGGCACATGCCATGGGCGAGTGCATCGTCTATGTGCATGGCGGCGGTTGGAACTTGGGGTCACCGCAAAGCCACCACGGAATCACCGCCGATCTCGCTGAGCGGCTCGAACGTGAGGTCGTCAGCGTCGACTACCGCTTGCTGCCGGAGGCGCACTACAGTGAGGCGCTGGACGATTGCCGCATGGTAGTGGAAGCGCTCACGCCTGTCGCCGTGATCGGCGACAGCGCTGGCGGTCGACTAGCGCTCGACATTGCAGGCACGAGCCAATGGTCAGGAGTCCTGGGCGTGATCTATCCAGTGGTGGGCACGCCGACAGTCGAGACTCTGGGCTCGGACGCACCACTGCTTTCGCGCGCGGATATCCTCGCGTTGTGGGAGATGGCCGCTAACGACATGCCAGCGCTCGATCCGCACCACCCGCCAGTTGCACACATCGAGGCGTTGGCAGTGGAGTACGACCCGCTGACGTGGCCACTGGAGCAGGCCATCGAACGCTGGCGTGCGGCCGGCGCCTCGGTCGGCTACCGCTGCGCGCCGAACATGGTGCATTCGGCGCTGCACGGCCACGCCGAGCTGCCCGACATGGCCACTGCCTGGCAGAACTTCTGTCAGGCGCTGCGGGCGCGCCTGGGCGACGCTTAGTCCTTATAAGAGACCTCGCACGACTATCAGCTTCCCAGTTGTGCCTTGACCGCATCGATGGCCGGCTCGCCCGACTTGGTAGTCACGCCATCTAGCCACTGGGCCACGGTAGCGTAGTGGTTACGGATCCACTCGCTGGCGACTTCGTCGGCGGGACGCTCCTCATGGCTATACTCGTAGATCCAGTCATTCTGATCTGCAATCGAGATCCGGTACTGCGAGAGGAAGCGATAGAGATTGGTATCCTCTGATTGAAGCTCGGTCGGCACCACGGTCCAGACCGTACTCTTGATCTCGGCGACACCGCTATCGTCGGCGTCCTTAAGGTAATAAAGATCGTAACTGACGTTCATCCAATGCGGCTCCCAGCCGACGAACGTCACCCACTCCCGGTTGGCGATGCGTTGGTCGGCGTAAGCGAGCATCGCCGAAGTCGAGCTCTCACGCAGCGTCCAATCACCGAGCCCCGCCTTATCCTTATCGATGGCCGCCAGAACCGCATCGTTGATACCGGTGCCGGCCTCGATACCCTGTATTTCGCCATCGAAACGCTCTCGGTATTGATCGAGATCGGCCACACTATCGACGCCCGCCTCATGGACGTATTCCGGTACCACCAGCCCTGAATTGGCATCGTTGATGTTCTCGGTAAGCTTGACCACTTTATCGTCGGCCACCAGCGGTTCGATCATTTCCTTCTCGATGGGATACCAGCCACCGAGATAGACATCGATATCGTCGCTGGTCAGGCCATTGAGAATGACGCCCACCGCCAGCTCATTTTGTTCGGTGCTATATCCCATCGCATTGAGCAGCTGAGACGCGACCTCCGACTTGACCGTTACTCCCGGCCACGGCGGCACTCCGAAACGTACGGTATCGAGATCGGCTTGCGCCGGTCCGGCAACGATCCACGCCAACGGCAACAAGGAAAGCGAATGGCGAAATGACATCTTGCGCATAGGAGGACTCCATCGGTTATTAACCTCCCTACTCTGCGCCTCTTCGCGATGAATCGTTGCCATGAAACGACAAAAAATACACGTCAAGCGCCCCGCATAAGCATGCACCAACGCCTGTCACTCTCTCCTTGGACGTTGTGGGCGTCAACGCAGGACGTCTTCTTCACGCAGTAACGTCAGGATCGCCTCGGCGCCTTGCGTCGGGGTCACGTCCGTCAGTACCTGCCCACTGCCGCCTTCGGCCTTGGCGGCGGCGGCCTTGAAGCGGTCCCGCGCCGAGGCGGCCTTGACGATCTTGAGGCGCTTGGGACGCTGGCGCGCAGGCTGCACGTGCCAAGCGGCCCATTCATCGTCAACGCTCACCGGCCCTGCCGTCGCTTCGAACGCGCCGCGTCGCGCCGGCCCGTAGGCGCTCTGACGCGGCGCGGGGGCCGCATCATCGACAGTGACGATGGCAGGCAAGCGGACCTTGAGTCGCCGCCGCTGCCCCCGCGGCAGGGCCTGTAGCAAGGTCGCCACACCATCCTCGACGCTTTCCACCGCCGCCAGACCACTCACCAGAGGCCAGCCAAGGCGCTCTGCTAGCAGGTAGGGCAGCAGGCCCGAGCCTTCGCCCCGTTCGGCACGCTCACCGGTAATCACTAGATGAGGTGAGGTCGCATCCAAGGCCTCGGCAAGCGCAGGCAACACATCGGCGCCCTGGGGCTGCTCGAGTAGCGATAATTCAGTGAAGCCCATGCCCAGATAGCCGCGCAATGCCGCTTCGCTGCTTTCATCTCGCATGCCGGCATGCAACAAACGCACCTGGGCATCCGCAAAGGAGCGCGCCAGCTCCACCCCTCGGGCATCCTGGTCGGCACGCCTCGCCCTCCCCGTCAGCGGGTGGCGACCGACGGAGACCAGCACCGTCACTTCGAGTCCTGGCGTCATGGCGGATTCAGGCTGCATCGCGTTTCTCCTCTCGTGCCTGTGCCATCAGGGTGACCAACGCTTCGAGTATTTGCGTCGAGTCTCCGATCACTGCGAGATCGGCACGCTTGATCATGTCGCAACCGGGATCCATGTTGATCGCCACCACCTTTTCGCAGGTTTGAATACCCTGCAGATGCTGAATGGCGCCGCTGATGCCCACGGCCACATAGACCCTTGCCGTCACCCAGGTGCCAGTGGCTCCTACCTGACGGTCGCGGGCCATGAAACCATCATCCACCGCCACGCGTGAGGCACCTTCGGTGGCCCCCAATACTTCGGCGGCATGGTGGAAGCCCTGCCAATCCTTGACGCCATTGCCGGCGGAGAGAATGAACTCCGCCTCGGACAAGGCGACACCGGACGGGTCGACACTCACCTGACCGAGATCCTGAATGCGCGATAAGGTCGACGGCAACGGCTGAGGCAAGGCCAGTTCGGTGGCGGCGTGGCGCGTTTCGCTGACCGGCTCGGCACATTCGGCCAAGGCCAGGGCGATTCGCGGCAGGGGGCGCCGAATATCCAGCGACCCGGCCGCGCCCCGCGCCGTGCAATGCCAGCCGGTCGCCGCCTCGGCGTCGGCTTCGACCTGCCAGACGCCCGTCGCCGCTCGCTCGCCGAGACGCGCCGCAAAGCGTCTTCCCAGCTCTGCGCCGCCCAGCTTGGAGTCCGGCAGCAGCCAATCGCGTGGCGCCCAGGCCTCCTCGGCCATGATCAGCGCTCCCAGGCGCGCCTCGGGGGCATAGCCTGTAACCTCCGGTGAATCGAGATGCAGCAAACGATCGATGCCCGCTTCACCGAAGTTCGCCTCCTTGTGAGGACCGAAAACCACGGCCACCACCGCGCCTCGCGCCGCAGGATCGGCATCGGCGAGCTGGCGGGCCAGGCCGAGCAGATCTCGGTCATGCCCGCTCAGGCGACCGCCGGCCATATCCGGTACCACTGCCACCATGAAGGCAGGTGCGTCGATCTCGACCAATGGTTTGCGCTCGGCAGTCGGTGTCGCCGTGCCGCCGCCACACGCGCCCTGCTGCGTACCGCTGCGGTCGATACGCTTCACGCCATTGGGGCCGACGAATCCCACTGCGTGCGGATTCCTGCGTACGAGACCGCCGGGGCCCCACCATTCACTGGCCGCGCCCTGGCCCATCGCCTGGAGAACTTCAGCATGGCGCGGATGCAGACGATTGCGGGCGATCCACTCTTGGCGGGGATCGCGACGCGGTAGATCGCTCATGACATGACCTCCTCGGTGGCCTGCGCGGTCGAGGCATCACGCGGCGCAGGTGCTGCCTCCGGCGTGGTATCCAGCGCGGCGGCGACCATCTCGGCAATGTCCTTGACCGCAACCTCTTCGTCGCCCGCTGACGGGACGACACCCTCGAACATGGCCGTACATTGCGGGCAGCCCACCACGACCTGCTCGGCCTGGGTCTCGCGCACGTCCCCCATGCGCATGTCGGGGATGCGTTGCTTGCCGGGAATGTCGGTGACCGGCGCCCCGCCACCGCCGCCGCAGCAACGCGAGCGATAGCCCGAGCGCTGCATTTCGACCAGCTCGACGCCCAGCGCTTGCAGCACCGCGCGAGGCGCTTCGTACTCACCGTTGTAGCGACCCAGGTAGCAAGGGTCGTGATAGGTCACGCGCGCCGCTTGGCCCGGCGCCAATCGCAACCGACCAGCCTCGATCAACTGATTGATGAAGGTGCTGTGATGCCAGACCGGATAGCCAGATTCCTGCCCTTCTGGATAGAAGGCACCGTATTCGTTCTTGAGTACGTGGAAGCTGTGCGGATCGCAGGTAACGATACAATCGAAGCGATACTGGGAAAGCGTAGCGATATTGCGCCGCGCCAGCGACTGGAAGGTCGCCTCGTCCCCGAGACGGCGCGCCACGTCGCCACTGTCGCGCTCTTCATTGCCGAGCACCGCGAAATCCACGCCGGCGGCGCGCAGTACCTTGACCAGGGCACGCAGCGTGCGTTGATTGCGCATATCGAAGACGCCGTCACCCAACCACAGCAACACCTCGGCGCGTTCGACGTCGGCCATCAACGGCAGTTCGAGATCCGCCGCCCAGTTGAGCCGCCCACCGGGATCGAAACCGCCCGGGTTGTCGGTGGCAATCAGGTTATCGATCACCTCGGCGCCCTTGCCAGGTGTCGCGCCTTCTTCGAGCGTCAAATGGCGGCGCATGTCGACGATGGCATCGACGTGCTCGATCATCATTGGGCATTCTTCGACACAGGCGCGGCAGGTGGTGCACGACCACAATGTCTCAGCGTCGACCAGCGCCTTGCCGTCTTTTGTCGAAGCCGGCGCGACGATGGGACCATGCGGTGAGCCTTGGTGCTCACCGACCGGCTGGTCCCCGCGTTCGGGTGACGGGTAGGGAGAACCGGCGTAATGGGCGTCACTGCCGCCAGCCATGCCTACCACCATGTCCTGGATGAGCTTCTTGGGATTGAGCGGCTGTCCCGCGGCGAAGGCAGGACAGACCGCTTCG
The DNA here is from genome assembly GCF_023061185.1 of Chromohalobacter beijerinckii. Classification (GTDB taxonomy): domain Bacteria; phylum Pseudomonadota; class Gammaproteobacteria; order Pseudomonadales; family Halomonadaceae; genus Chromohalobacter; species Chromohalobacter beijerinckii. The sequence goes on along the minus strand of NZ_JAKGAK010000002.1, from coordinate 226,817 downwards.
CAGCGTCCACATTGCACGCAGGCGTCGAAGCCCAGCAACTGGTTCCAGGTAAAGTCGCTGGGCGTTTCCACACCCAGCGGGGCCTGGTCATCCTCGAGATCGAGGGCCTTGAGACCGGTGGAGCGATTGCCCCCGCTCCCTTTTTTCGTGGAAAAGCGTTCGGGACGACGGTGAAAGGCCAGATGCAGGGCGCCGGCAAAGGCATGCTTCATCGGCCCACCCCAAGTCATGCCGAACACCAGCTCGGCCAGACCCCAGGCCACCACGCCGGCCAGCACCAGTGCGACCAGCCAACCACCAGCGTCAGCGGGCAGCACGCCCACCGCCGGCAGAGTGACCACGAAGATGCCCAGCGAGAACGCCATCAGACTCTTGGGCAGGCGCATCCAGGGGCCCTTCGACAGGCGCGCCGGCGGATCGCGCCGACGCCGGGCGACGAACAGACTGCCTGCGAACATGGTCGCGCTCACCGCCAGCAGCAACCAACCCAATACTCCCTCGGCGAGGCCCAGGCCGTGGACGACGATCGCCAGCCCCATGGCGGCGACGAAGCCGCCGGCGGTGGCCACGTGAGTGTTGGACATCACCTTGTCGCGCGCCACCACATGGTGCAAGTCGACCAGATACCGGCGCGGTACCGTCGCCAGACCGCGGAGCACGGGCACCGGCGATGGTCGCCCCTGACGCCACAGGCGAATGCGCCGCACGGCACCGACCGCCGCCAGCGCCAGGGCAGCGAAGATCAGGATCGGCAGGAGGGTATCGAGCATGATGGCTCACCTCATCGGCGAGCTGGAAGCTGAAAGCCGGAAGCTGAAAGAAAGGGCGCAAAGCGCAGAGGGTCCTTCCAGCTTCAAGCTTCAGGCTTCCAGCTAGGGGTTAAAAGTCCTTGCAGATCCGCAGGGCATCGTAGATCGCCGCATGCGTATTGCGCGGCGCCGTACAATCGCCCACTCGGAACAGCAGGAAGCCGGCCTGTACATCATCGTCCAGCGTTGCCAGGCTAGGTTGTGGCTCGGCGGCATAGAGCGCCTCGAGATCGAGCTGACCGTGATTGCGTGGGCGTTCCTTGAGCGCGTAATAGAGCGACTCATCCGGGCGCACGCCATTTTCGACCACGACCTGATCGACCACGCGCTCTTCCTGGACGCCGGTGTATTCGTTCTCGAGTACCGCGACCAGGGCATCGCCCTCTCGATAGATCTTATGCAGCGCCAGATCCGAGGTCATGATGACCTCTTTCTCGTAAAGGCTGCGGTAATAGGTAGGAAAGGTCGTGCCGCCGACCGCGCTGCCGGGCTTGGTGTCGTCAGTGACGATCTCCACCTGGGCGCCTTTGTCGGCCAGGTAGTCAGCCACCGAGACACCGGTGAATTCGCAGATGGTATCGAACACCAGCACGTTCTTGCCCGGCGCCACCGCCCCACTGAGAATATCCCAGGCACTGACGACCAAGCTCTCGTCGCGATCTTCCGCATATCCCCATTCCGGCACCTGAGTCAGAAACGGCTGGCCGCCGGTGGCGAGCACGACGATGTCTGGGCGCAGGTCGTCGATCGTCGCCTCGTCGGCGTACACGCCCAGGCGGACATCGACCTTGAGACGCGTCAGTTCGAGCTGAAACCAGCGTGTAATGCCGGCGATTTGATCACGCTGCGGCGCCTTGGCAGCCAGCGTGATCTGTCCGCCCAATGCTTCGGCACCTTCGAACAACGTGACCGAGTGTCCCCGCTCGGCAGCGACCCGTGCCGCTTCCATACCGCCCGGCCCGCCGCCCACGACGACCACACGCCGCTGGGGACTGGTGCTTTTCTCGATCTCATGCGGCAAGCCCATGTACTCACGGGAGGTTGCCGCATTCTGGATGCACAATACGTCGAGGCCCTGGTACTGGCGATCGATGCAGTAATTGGCGCCCACGCACTGCTTGATCCGGTCGGTCTGCCCCATCTGGACCTTGGCGATCAGATGCGGGTCGGCGATGTGCGCACGGGTCATGCCCACCATGTCGACATGACCGCCTTCGAGAATGCGGTTGGCCTGAGTGGGATCCTTGATGTTCTGGGCATGGATCACCGGCGCGTCGACCACTTCCTTGATGCCCGCCGCCAGGTGCAGGAACGGCTCCGGCGGATAAGCCATGTTGGGAATCACGTTGGCCAGGGTGTCGTGAGTATCGCAGCCCGAGCCCACCACACCGAAGAAGTCGATCTGGCCGGTGGCATCGTAGTAGGCAGCGATGTCCTTCATATCGTCGTGGGTCAGGCCATCGGGATGGAACTCGTCGCCACAGATGCGCATGCCGACCACGAAGTCGTCACCAACCTCGGCGCGCACCGCCTTGAGCACTTCCATGCCGAAGCGCATGCGGCCTTCGAAGCTGCCACCCCATTCGTCGGTACGCTTGTTGACGCGCGGGCTCCAGAATTGATCGATCAGATGCTGGTGCACGGCGGAAAGCTCGACGCCGTCCAGCCCGCCTTCCTTGGCGCGCCTCGCGCCCTGGGCGAAATCGTCGATGATCCGCCAGATATCTTCCTCTTCGATGGTCTTGCAGGTCGAGCGATGCACCGGCTCGCGAATCCCCGAGGGCGACAGCAGTACCGGCCAATCGTGCCCGTCCCACCGCGAGCGACGCCCCATGTGGGTGATCTGGATCATGATTTTGCCGCCGTGCTTATGGACGGCATCCGAGAGGTTGCGGAAATGCGGAATGATGCGATCGGTGGTCAAATTCACCGAGCTCCACCAGGGCTGAGGGCTGTCGATCGACACCGGCGATGAGCCGCCGCAGATAGAAAGACCCACGCCGCCCTTGGCCTTTTCTTCATAGTATTTGACGTAGCGTTCAGTGGTCATGCCGCCGTCGGTGGCATGGACCTCGGCATGGGCGGTGCTGACCACGCGGTTGCGAATCGTCAGCTTGCCGATCTCGATGGGTTGGAAAAGCGCGTCGAATGCCATCGTGGAAACCTCAGCCGGCGGATTGGAAGCGGGGAGAAACCTGGAAACGACCGACGTCGCAGCCCGGCTCGGCGGCGCTCTGGGTCTGCTCGGCGACGGTGCGCAGCGCACTGCCTCGAGCGCCGAGAATCTGATCCATGGCGCCGGCGAACCAGCCGGTGAACATGTAATCCACTTTGTGCCCGACCTTGCCCTGTTGATAGACGAAGGCGCTGTGCTCGAGACGCACCTGGGCGGTGCCAGTATCGAGGTCGATGTCCTCGGTAATGAACAAGCCCCAACCACGCTGGGAGAGGCGCGTCATGTAGTGTTCGAACACCGACTCACCCTCAAGGCCGTGCAGCTCGGCTTCTTTCTCACACCAGTGCCAGGCGCTCTTGTAGCCGGCTTGGTAGAGAATCTCGGCGTAGGTCTCGATGCCTAGCGCCTGTTCCACAGCGACGTGGTTGTTGATGAAGAAGTGGCGCGGTACATAGAGCATGGGAAGCGCATCGGTGGTCCACACGCCGGTCTCGCTATCCACTTCGATGGGCAATTCGGGAGGCATCTTGGTCACGGTCGTATTCCTCGAGATCGTTGTCTTGGCGCTTTTGCTGGCTGGGGCTTTACGGCGGCAGGCCTGGAGGAGGCGCTGTGGATACATCCCTGTACGCTACCGATTCCATCCCTGGAATCGGACCTCCTCTTCGGCCTACCCCCGGCGCCCCTTATATGCAGACGTGTTGCTCTCAGGCGCCCCATACCTCTTTCAAAACACGCATCCAGTTTTCACCCATGATCTTGCGCACCTGTCGCTCGCTCATGCCGCGTCGCAAGAGTGCCTCGGTGAGGTTGCCGAACTCGCCAATGGTGCGAATGCCCTCGGGATTGATGATGGTGCCGAAGTTGGTCAGGCGCCGAGCATAGCCCTTGTCGTGAGTGAGCCATTCGAAGAAGGCCTGATCCTGCCCCTGAGTGAAGTCGGTACCGATGCCGATGGCGTCTTCGCCGACGATGTTCATCACGTATTCGATGGCTTCGACGTAATCGTCGACGGTGGCATCGACCCCGGCACGCAAGAAGGGGGTGAACATGGTCACGCCGACGAAACCGCCATGTTCGGCGATGAAGCGCAACTCCTCGTCGGACTTGTTACGGGGGTGTTCCTTGAGGCCGGACGGCAGGCAATGGGAGTAGCAGACCGGCTTTTGCGATTCGAGGATCACTTCTTGTGAGGTCGTGGCCCCAACGTGGGAGAGATCGCACATCATACCCACGCGATTCATCTCGGCGACGATTTCGCGGCCGAACCCGGACAACCCACCATCACGCTCATAGCAGCCGGTGCCGACCAGATTCTGGGTGTTGTAGCACATCTGCACGATACCCACGCCAAGGCGCTTGAAGACCTCCACGTAGCCGATCTGGTCTTCGAAGGCATGGGCGTTCTGAAAACCGTAGATGATTCCGGTCTTGCCTTCTTCCTTGGCGCGAGTGATATCAGCGGTGGTATGTACGGGCCGCACCAGGTCGTCGCACGCCGCGAGAAGCGCATTGGTCTCGACGATGTTGTCGACGGTGGCCTGGAACCCTTCCCACACCGAGACGGTGCAGTTAGCGGCGGTTAAACCGCCCCGGCGCATGTCCTCGAGGAGTTCACGGCCCCATTTGGCGATAATCAGACCATCAATGACGATGGCGTCGTCGTGCAGTGATTGCGCGTTCATGAGTCTCGCTCCGGGGTTGGCATCATGTGGCCAGCTTAGCCCCGTCCCCGAGACCGTCGACGCTTGGAAGCGACGAGGAAAATTCCAAATGCGTCACGCCTTGTCATCGGCCTTAACGCAACGAGGCCGCCCGATGATCGGACGGCCCCGCTGGAAGCGGCATGTTGGCCGCATGAATAGCGCGAGCACGCGCTATCCCAAATGCACACTCGCGTAGGTGGGTTCGCCCTGCGCCTGGGCTAGGGCCTGCATCGCACTCGAGGCGCGCGGCGCCACATAGGCATCGTCTTCATTGCCCGCAGCAAGGTTGGCGGGCGTTAGCGTTACGGTGGCGCTCGCCAGGCGCGTTACGCGCTCGTCACGCGGTGGCGTGCCGAAGTATTCCCGATAGCACTTGGAAAAATGCGGCGTGGACACGAACCCACAGACCGAGGCGATTTCGATGATCGACATCGAGGTCTGGCGCAACAGTTGGCGGGCACGCGTCAGGCGCAACTTGAGGTAATAGCGCGACGGCGAACAACTCAGGTATTTCTGGAATAGGCGCTCGAGTTGGCGACGCGAGACGTTTACGTAGTTCGCTAGTTCATCGAGGGCAATGGGCTCTTCCAGGTTGGCCTCCATCAGCGCTACGATCTCGAGCAGCTTGGGCTGACTAGTGCCCAGTACATGCCTTAGCGGCACGCGCTGTTGATCCTGCTCGCCTCGCATGCGGTCGCAAATGAACATGTCGGAAATCGCCGCCGATAGCTCGCGGCTATGATCGCGGGAGATCAACGTCAGCATCATGTCCAACGGCGCAGTTCCGCCAGAGGCCGTGGCGCGGTCACGGTCGATGGAGAACAGCCGAGTAGTCAAGGTCGCACGCGGGTAGGCTTCCTGTGCAGCGGCCTGGAATTCCCAGTGAATGCTGCATTCGTAGCCATCGAGCAGCCCCGCCTTGGCTAGCGCCCAACTACCGGTGCATAGCGCACCGATGCGCCGCGACTGACGCGCCTGGGCCTGCAACCACAGCACATGTTCACGCGTGACATGACGCTGGATGCCGACACCGCCGCACACGAACACCATGTCGAGCGCCAGTGGCTCGTGCATGCTGCTATCAGGCGTGATCAACAGACCATCGCTGGCACGCACCGCCTCGCCATCCGTGCTCAGCGTGGTCCACTGGTAGAGTTCGCGCCCCGCCAACTGATTGGCCATACGCAACGGCTCCACCGCCGAGGCCAACGAGATCAGCGTGAAATTATCCATCAACAAGAAGCCCAGACGCAGCGGCGCATCGGGGGCGGTAGGCGGCGCGGGACGATCGCTCGTCATGGCCATCAGCGGTTCTCCTCGGGTCACGTTCGGAGCCACTGGTAGTGCTTCACCAGGGGTGTATTGTCATTGTAGAAAGTCAGGTTCAACGCCTTGAGTGTGACGAGAAGGCGTTCCCTCAACGTATCTAAAAGCGTCGCCTCACGCTATCAAAAACGACATACCCATGACGCTTTTAAGAAAACGCCCCACACCAGTACATCTGGGCGGGGCGGTCCGGCACCTAGCAAATTACCGTTCGTGACACTGCTCTGCTACTAACGCTTTCGCTGTAGATGCTCGGCGTGATAACGCAGGTGATCTTCGATGAAGGTCGCGATGAAGAAGTAGCTATGATCGTAGCCCGGCTGACGACGCAGGGTCAGCGGATGGTCATGCTTCTCACAGGTGGCCTCGATACGCTCAGGCATGAGCTGTTCGTCAAGGAAGTTATCCGCCTCGCCCTGATCGATGAACAACGGCTGCCGCGAGGCCCCCTTGGCAATCAACTCGCAGGCGTCGTATTGCGTCCATTTGCCATGATCCTCGCCAAGGTAGGCCGTAAAGGCCTTCTGTCCCCAGGGCGAGACAATGGGGTTGACCACCGGCGCGAACGCCGAGACCGAGGCGTAACGTCCAGGTTGGCGCAAAGCCAGCACCAGCGCGCCATGACCGCCCATGGAATGTCCGCTGATGGCTTCCCGCCCATTGAGGGGAAAATGCTGACGCGCTACCGAGGGCAGCTCCTCGGTAACGTAGTCGTACATGCGATAGTGCTTGGACCACGGCGCCTGGCTTGCATTGACGTAGAAACTCGCGCCGGAGCCGAAGTCATAACTGTCATGTTCACCAGGGAGGTCGGTACCACGCGGACTGGTATCCGGACAAATGATGGCCATTCCAAGCTCGGCGGCCACGCGTTGCGCGCCGGCCTTCTGCATGAAGTTCTCGTCGTTACAGGTCAACCCCGAGAGCCACCACAGCAGTGGCACCTTGTCGGTTTCCGCCTGGGGCGGCAGATAAATGGCAAAGATCATCTCGCAATCGAGTGCACGCGAGTGGTGCTTATAGCGTTTCAGCCAACCGCCGAACGACTTGGTGGCGGAGACCAGCTCCAGCGATTCGGACATGGTCATGGTGCTCTCCCTAAGAAACCGACGGCATCGAGCCGCCGGCGGATGGAACGACGTCGGGGCGCGCCCGGCCGCGATGAATCACCACAGGCGCGTACCAAGCGCCTTTCGCGCGGTACCGAACGCGATAAATCAGATGCTCTTCGCGCGGCTTCGGGCGCGTGTCAATAGTGCAGCACGGTGCGGATGCTCTTGCCGGCATGCAGCAACTCGAACGCCTCATTGATCTCCTCGAACGCCATATCCTGGGTGACGAACTCATCGATCTTGAGCTTGCCATTCATGTAGTCATCGACATAACCCGGCAGTTCGCTGCGGCCCTTGACGCCACCGAAGGCGGAGCCCTTCCAGACGCGCCCGGTGACCAGTTGGAACGGCCGTGTGGAGATTTCCTCGCCGGCCCCGGCCACGCCGATGATGATCGACTCACCCCAGCCCTTGTGGCAGCACTCCAGCGCCGAGCGCATCACGTTGACGTTGCCGATGCATTCAAAAGAATAATCGACGCCGCCATCGGTCAGGTCGACGATGACCTGCTGGATCGGATCGCTGTAGTCCTTGGGATTGACGAATTCCGTCGCCCCGAACTGACGTGCCAGGTCGAACTTATCGGGATTGACGTCGATGGCGATGATCCGGCTCGCCTTGGCCATCTGCGCGCCCTGGATAACGGCCAGGCCGATGGCGCCGAGGCCGAACACGGCAACGGTGGCACCCGGTTCGACCTTGGCGGTATTCATCACCGCGCCGATACCCGTGGTGACACCGCAACCCAGCAGGCAGATCTTGTCCAATGGCGCCTCGGGCGAGACCTTGGCCAGCGAGACTTCCGGCAGCACGGTGTATTCGCTGAACGTCGAGCAACCCATGTAATGATGCAGCGATTGGCCGTCCTTGGAGAAGCGCGAAGTACCGTCAGGCATCACGCCCTTTCCCTGCGTGGCGCGGACCGAGCTGCATAGGTTGGTCTTGCCGGAGAGGCAGAACTTGCACTGGCCGCACTCGGCGGTATACAGCGGAATGACGTGATCGCCGGGCTTTAGGCTAGTGACACCCTCGCCGACTTCCTGCACGACACCTGCCCCTTCGTGACCAAGTACCGCCGGAAAGTTGCCTTCCGGATCGGCTCCGGAGAGGGTAAAGGCGTCGGTATGGCAGACGCTGGTCGCCTTGATCTGAACCATGACCTCGCCGGCCTTGGGCCCTTCGACGTCGATCTCGGCAATCTCCAGCGGTTGGCCGGCTTCCCAAGCGATGGCGGCGCGTGATTTCATCAGGCATTCTCCTTCGTCGATCGTGGCGGCGCCCGATGCGCCAATATAGGCAGTCTAGGCGCGCGTGGTTAACCCCACCAGTCTAGGCAGTTGGCACGCTTGGATAAATGCTTACGACGTCACAACATTATTGCCGTGGAGCAACAATGCAGCGCTGGGATCGCATCGAAGCTTTCATCGAAGTCGCCCGCTTGGGCACGTTTTCCGCCGCTGCGCGGCATCTGAAGGTTTCCACCTCGCACGTGAGCCGCTCGATTGGGCAGCTCGAGAGTCAACTCGGCACGACGCTTTTGTATCGCACCACGCGCCAGACACGACTCACGGACGCAGGCTCTCTCTACTATCGGCATTGCCGCCACTTGTTCGATGGCTTTCGCGAGGCCGAGGAGGCCATCGTCGACTTCCAGTCTCGGCCCAAGGGCACATTGCGGCTGACCTGTGCCACCACGTTCGGCGAGCGCTACATCGCCCCGTTGGTCAACGACTTCCAGTGCTTGCACCCGCAACTCGAAGTCGACATGCACTTCACCAACCGCCAGGTCGAGTTGATAGAGGAAGGCTTCGACGTTGCCATCCGTATGGGTGTTCTGCGTGACTCGAGCCTGATCGCGCGGCGGTTGTGCGAGCGTCGCGAATACGTCGTCGGCGCGCGGGAATACTTCGAGCGCGCCGCACCGCCACATTCGTTGGCCGAGCTGTCTCATCACAACTGCCTGCGCGGCTCTCGCGATAGTTGGCTGTTCGAGGTCAACGGCCAGCGCCGGGAAATACGTATCGAGGGCCGCTGGCGTGCCAATTCAGGGCCGGCACTGCTCGATGCGGTATTGAAGGGCCTAGGGCTGGCGCAACTGCCAGACTACTACGTGGCGCCGCACTTGGCGCAGGGGCGGCTAGTGTCGGTACTCGATGCCTATCAGTTCACCGACACGGCGGTGTGGGCAATCTATCCGCGCCACCGACACCTCTCACCCAAGGTGCGTCAGTTCGTCGACTTTCTGGTCACACGTTTGCCGAATACGCTACAAGCCTGACTCGCCCCCTTGCGACGGCCTCGCGGCTCATTCTCCCGAGATTGGCCCCAGCCCATCACGCAGATACCGCCCAGCGAATTCGGCCTCGCTGGCCACGGCATCGGGATCGAGCAGTTCGACCCACTGGCGCTCACGGATCAACAGTCCATCCTCGCGGAACCCGCTCAACGTCCGGCTGATATGCACCGAGGTGAGGCCCAGCGCGTCGCCCAATTGCTGCTGCGACAGCGGCAGACGGAAACGCCGCGTGGCATAAGGCATGATACGCTGTAGGCGCAGGTACATCTCGTAGATCAGATGCGCCACTTTTTGACGTGCGCTGCGCCGCGCCAGATTGACCAGACGTTCGGTCAGTAGGGCTTGCTGTTGCGAGGATAAGGCGAAGAAGATCATCGATAAAGTAAAGGATTCTCGAAACACCTCGAGTAAACGACGATGAGGAAAATCGCAGACGACGCCGTCGTCGATCATCATCACCCCGGCCAGACGCTCTTGAAAGGCGAATTCACGCAGGCCGATGACATCCCCCGGCAAGTAGATTTCCAGAATCTGGCGCGAGCCGTCTTCCATGTCGCGGAAAGAATACGCCCAGCCCTGCGAAAGCGTGCAGAAGCGCCCCGCCGGATCGTCGGTTTGCCATAGAGCCTCCCCGCGTTCGACCTCGCGCGGCTCGCGTTCGAGCGAGTCCAACAGGGCTTCATCACTGTCGCTGAGGTCCGCATAATGCCGAAAATGGCGGATGATGCAGCTATCGTTTTCGCTCATGAGCGACCTTCTTGTCTGATCTCGTCGGGAGTCTTGGGCAGGGCACCGAGCCTATCCCGGCCATCCAAGCGCACTATTGTCCGGCGAAATAAAACCATAGAAGGCCACCCGGTGCGATCCCGAATCAAAAAAAGGACACCACAAGGGCGTCCCAAAGGGTTGATCGAACGGTTCGGCGTCAGCATTCGATGGCATTCACCGCCAGGCCACCACGTGAGGTTTCCTTGTATTTGTCCTGCATGTCGGCACCGGTATCGCGCATGGTCCGAATGACGCGGTCGAGGGACACGAAATGCTCGCCGTCGCCGCCCAATGCCATCTGAGCGGCGTTGATCGCCTTCACTGAGGCGATGGCGTTGCGCTCGATGCACGGCACCTGTACCAGGCCGCCGATGGGATCGCAGGTCAATCCCAGGTTGTGCTCGAGGCCGATCTCGGCGGCGTTCTCGACCTGTGCTGGTGTACCACCCATTACCTCGGCGAGCCCGGCGGCGGCCATCGCACAGGCCGACCCGACCTCGCCTTGGCAACCGACCTCGGCGCCGGAAATAGAGGCATTTTTCTTACATAGGATGCCTATAGCGCCGGCCGTCAGCAGAAAGTCGACGACATCGCGTTGGCAGGCATCGGGCTGAAACTGCATGTAATAGTGCAATACCGCCGGGACGATACCCGCTGCACCGTTAGTCGGCGCGGTCACCATGCGTCCACCGGCAGCGTTTTCCTCATTGACGGCCAGAGCGAAGACATTGACCCAGTCCATCGCCGAAAAGGTCGAGGCGATCACGCTGGTACTGTCGCTGGCCGCCTGCAAGCGCCGATGCAGTGCGCTGGCCCGGCGTTTGACATTGAGTCCACCGGGCAGCACGCCATCATGACGCAAGCCGCTGTCAACGCAGGCCTGCATCGCTTCCCAGATACGCCACAGCGAGTCGCGAACGCTTGCTTCATCTTGCCAGGCCTTCTCGTTTTCGAGCATCAACTCGCTGATGCGTAGCCCATGCTTGCGGCACAACATGAGCAGTTCTTCCGCCGTGGCGAAATCAAACGGCAGCGTGGTGGTATTGGTATCCAGCGCGCCGCTGGCGGCCTGCGACTCGTCAACGACGAAGCCGCCGCCCACGGAGTAATAGGTATTGCGATACAGCTCTTCGCCGTGGGCATGGGCGATGAGGCGCAACGCATTGGGATGATAGGCAAGCGGCTCTTCATGCCATTGCATGTCGCGTTCCCAGGGAAACGAGATAGGATGTTGGCCAGCCAGCAGCAAGGTCTGCGATTCACGTAGCTCCTCCATACAGGCGGGCATGATCTCGGGGTCGATGGTGTCGGGACGTTCGCCCATGAGCCCCATAACCACCGCCTGATCAGTGCCATGCCCTTTGCCAGTGGCACACAGCGAGCCATGCAAGTGCACTTCGATGCGCGTGACGCGTGTCAGCCAATCATGCGAGCGCAGCGCATCGATGAAGTCGCAGGCCGCACGCATGGGGCCGACCGTATGCGAACTGGACGGTCCAATTCCCACTTTAAATAGATCGAACACACTGATTGCCATGCGTGACACCTCGAACAGTCTTGATGTATCAAAATTACTAAACGAACTTGTTAGCAGCTCGATTTAACTTTAGCTTGAAGCCAGCCTGGATGCCGGGCAACGGAGAATAATTCGATCAAGCTTTAGAATGGCTAAATCATGAGCCGTACTCTGCACGCCCAAACCCACGCCTGGCTCAAGGTCTTCGCGATCAGCGCGCGACACCTTTCATTCACCCGGGCCGCCGAAGAACTACACGTCACCACGGGCGCAGTCAGCCAGCAGATCAAGCAGCTCGAGGCGCGGCTGGGCTTCAAGCTCTTCCGTCGCCTGCCACGTCGTCTGGAGCTCACCGATGAAGGCCAGCGCCTGGCCACCGTGGTCGACCAAGCCTACGATGCGGTAGGCATGGAAGTGCGTCGCCTGCGTACGGGGGTCATGAGCGGTGTGCTACGCCTGCGTTGTGTGCCCTCGTTTCTCGCCAAATGGCTGATGCCACGACTGACGCGCTTGCAGGCCCGCTTTCCCGACATCGAGCTGCATGTCGCCTCCGAAGACAGCAACCTGTCACTGCGTGAGGGTGAGTTCGAGCTGGCCATCGACCTCAACGACGGTCGCTATGCCGGTTTCCAGATCACGCCGCTGATGGATGAGGAAATCTTCGCGGTATGTTCGCCGCAACTGCTGCGCCGACGCCCGCCACTGGTACGTCCCGAGGATCTAGGCTACTACCCGCTATTGCATGACGTGACCGCATGGCGCGGCAGCCACGATTACGCCGAATGGGAGCATTACCTGGGGGCGTTGGACGCCGGCTCCGTGAATGTACGGCGAGGTTACACCTTCAATCGCAACCACTTGACGGTAGAGGCGGCCATCGCCGGCATGGGAGTAGCGATCGCTCGGCGCACACTGATTACCGATGAGCTCGACACTGGGGCATTGATAGCACCGTTCGCTGGCGCCGTGGCCACCGGCAAGACCTATGGCCTGGTCTATCACCCCGGGGCGCTGGACGATCGCCGAGTACGTGCCGTGCATGATTGGATCGTCGAGGAAGCGGCGCGCTGCCATGGCCATTGAATGCCAGAACGATTCCACCGAGAATGCATTTTTTGCGAAACACAGCACAAAACGTTTAAGGTCTCGATGGCAAAAACGACTCAACTCTGCAAACTTATTGAGTACAATAGCTTTTAAGCACAATACGCTAATTGCCAATACGGCATTCTCGCGTCAATGACGCACTCTACGCTTACCTGAGACGGAGAATTCTCATGGACAAACGTTCGCAGGACGATACTGCCAACGAGCCAAATGAAGGCTCAGAGGGTATTCCGGCTCCGGATGGGCCGGCGAACCTAATCGATACCGATTACGTAATAGGACAGGACAACATCACCTCCACGAAGTTCGGTATCGACTTCGACCTACACGGCAAGGTGTTCACGATCTCCTCCTTGGTGATCTTGTTTTTCGTCATCGTGACGCTGGCGTTTCAGAACCAGGTGGCACCGATTTTCAATGCCATGTTCTCGTTCTTGACGGGCAACTTGGACTGGTTCTTCATTCTTGCCGCCAATATTTTCGTGGTACTCGCTGTCGTATTGATTTTCACCCCACTGAGCAAGGTCCGCTTGGGCGGTGCCAACGCCACACCGGATTTCAGCTATGCCGGCTGGTTCGCCATGCTGTTCGCAGCAGGGATGGGCATCGGCTTGATGTTCTATGGCGTCTCCGAGCCGCTTACCCACTTCGGGACCTCGCTTGCAGGCGACGGCGGTGCCCCTCTGGGCGGTGCCGAAGGCAACGCGCAAGCGGCGGCACAGTTAGGCATGGCGGCAACGATTTTCCATTGGGGCCTGCATCCCTGGGGGATCTATGCCATCGTCGCCCTATCGCTGGCGCTGTTTTCCTATAACAAGGGCCTGCCACTGACCATGCGCTCGATCTTCTACCCGATCCTGGGCGAGCGCGTTTGGGGATGGCCCGGCCATATCATCGATATACTGGCGGTTTTTGCCACACTCTTCGGTCTGGCAACCTCGCTGGGGCTGGGTGCGTCACAGGCCTCTGCAGGACTGCACTACCTGTTCGATACGCCCAACACCAACGTCACCATGGTGGTACTGATCCTAGGTATTACGCTGGTGGCGCTGGGCTCGGTACTCGCCGGGGTCGACAAGGGCGTGCAACGTCTTTCGCAGCTCAATATGGCTCTCGCCTTCCTGCTGCTACTCTTCGTGATCTTCGTCGGGCCGACGCTACTCATTGCGACAGGGTTCTTCGAGAACCTACTCGGTTACGTCAAGAATCTCCCCGCTCTCTCCAACCCCTTCGGCCGTGAGGATACTGGCTTCACACAAGGCTGGACGGCGTACTACTGGGCTTGGTGGATTTCCTGGTCTCCGTTCGTCGGGATGTTTATCGCCCGCGTCAGCCGTGGCCGCACCGTGCGTGAATTCCTGATCGCGGTGCTACTGGTGCCGACACTGGTATCGATCCTGTGGATGACCGCCTTCGGGGGCACCGCCATCGATCAGGTCATCTCCGATGGGTACAATGGCGTGCAGGATGCCGCACTGGAGCTGCAACTGTTTACCATGCTCGGCCAGCTACCGCTGACAGCGATCACGTCGTTCGTGGGTATCGTGCTGGTGATGGTATTCTTCATCACCTCCTCGGACTCCGGCTCTCTGGTCATCGACTCTATCACTGCTGGTGGCAAGGTCGACGCACCCAAGCCTCAACGCGTTTTCTGGGCTTTGATCGAAGGTGCAATCGCTATCGCCTTGCTGTTGGGAGGTGGCCTCACCGCACTACAAACCGCGGTCATCACCACGGGCCTGCCCTTCACGCTGGTCTTGTTGGCGGCTTGCTACGCCATCATCAAAGGTTTGATGAGCGAACCGCGCAGCGTGTAACGCGATGTCCTCATTCGCGATATGAAGAAGGCGGCCCACGGGCCGCCTTCTTCGTTCACGACCTCTCTAACCTGCCGAGCCTAGCTCCATACTTCGCGGAGTGGCGTCTCGGGACTGTAGCGATGGGCGATCTGGGCTTGCAGCAATTCGGCGGTCGCCAGGGCATCGATCAAGGCATGATGTGCCTGATAGGGCGGCAAGCCATAGCGCGTGCGGCTATCAGGCAGGCGAATCGACGCCGGCGGACGTCCCAGCCAGCGCCGTAGACGTGCCCACCACGACTGACGGTGAAGACGCGCCTCCAGCGACATGGTATCGATCACGGGAAAGTGGATGCCCTCGCCGCGCCGCGCTTTGACGGCTGCATTCAGGAAGGTCCGCTCGATATGGCGATAATGCACCACGACGATGCGCCCAGCCATCGCGGCCAATAATTCATCGAGTACATCATCAAGGTCGGGAGCCTGCTCGATCTCGCTATGGGTTATATGGTGAAAGGTAATCGAGCGCTCATTGAGAGGTCGCGGCGGCCTTACGACCCAGTAACGACGCTCGGCAAGCCGTATGCGCTTCAGATCGAACGGCACTACGCCGATGCTGACGATGGCGTGACGTTGTTCATCGAGGCCCGTGGTTTCCATGTCCATGGCCAACATCGGCACATCACCGATGGGAGTCTCCGGCGTGGGCACACCGACATCGAAGTAGCGTTCCAATGCCGTGTCACGCGCCTGCTCGCGACGCGCCATGAAATAATCCGCCCATGTCGGCGGCTCCGAGTGTCGACGTGAAAGCAGTGGCTTCATTCAAATATCAGCGTTTCTGAGAAGGCATGGGATAACGAAACTTCAGGAATTTCTGGGCGTTGCTTAGTACCTGAAAGGCGTCCTTGAGATTGTGGCGCTCGTTATCCGAGACGTTTTCGGGCTCAATGTTATTGTCCGGTTCACGCTCTTCCTGGATATCGATGACCTGATGGCGAATTCGCACCATGGCGATAAATTCCAGTGCATAGCGAATCCGCTCCCCGGAGTGGCCCGCAAGCAAGCGAGTTTTGTTGATATCCTCGAGACGGTCGAAGGAATTCTGTGCTCGTGAGCCGCAGGCCAGCGCATGCACTCGGATCAGATCGATCAAGGGCGCTGTGCCACGTCGCTTGAGGTTAATCGTGTTGTTCTGCTCGCCGTCTTTTTCCATCACGAACGTGCGGAAAAAACCGAGCGGAGGCGTACGATTCAACGCATTGCGCGCCATAGCGGCCAGAAAGCGTGGACGCTGAGAGGCACGCCCAGCGACCAGATCTTGAAGGCTTTCGACGAACGCCTCGTCGCCATAAACACTGTCGAGATCGAAAAAGATGGAGCTGTGCAGCAAGCGCTCGGGGCTGGGGTCATCGATCCAGTCGCGGAAATATTGCTGCCACACGTGTAACGGCTGACGCCAACGCGAATTGGTGGCCATGACGTCGCCCTTGCAATAGCTATAACCGCATGCCGCCAACCCATCGCTGACGCGTTGTGCCAATGTCAGGAAGTACGCGTCATGCTGCTCGGGGTCGAAGCTATCATCCAGTACCAGAGCATTGTCTTGGTCGGTAACGATGGATTGCTCATTGCGCGCCATCGACCCCAACGCCATAAAGCAATACGGCACTGGCGGCGACCCCAACTCTTCCTCGGCCAGTTCCAGCAAGCGGCGTGTAAACGCGCGCCCGATGCTCGACAGCGAACTGCTGACCATCTGCGAATTGTCGTCTTCGTTGACCATACGCACGAAGGCCGCGCGCACGTCACTTTTCATCGCGGCCAGCCCTTCGACATTGGGCTGGCGAAAGATATTGTCCACCAGATACAAGCTACTATTAGTCTCGTAGCGCACGATATCGGATAGATGTAAAACGCCCACCGGGCGCCGCCGATACAAGACAGGCAGGTGATGAATATTGTTGCGCAGCATGCGCAGCATCGCTTCATACACCGACTCGTCGGACTGAATGGTGATCGGACGCTCGTCGATCAGCTCCCCCACCGTGGTGCTCGCCGGCCGTCCCTCGGCCAGAACACGGTTGCGTAGGTCATGGTCGGTGAGGATGCCAACCATGCGGCGCAGTTGCCCGTCTTCATGGGTAAAGGCATGCGAATCGTCCGGTGTTTGCGGCGCCGCCAGCACCAGTACCGAAGAGGCGCTGTGCTCGCCCATTCGCTGCGCCGCCTCCTGCACCGTGGCATCGCTTTCCACCATGACCGGTGCTCGGGAGGCCAGCTTGCGCACCCGCGTCACCAGCATCTCGTGACCCTTGCGCTGCTGGTCGACGGTAGACTCCAGCCGCGGGCGCTCGACCTCGACGAAATCGGCGAAATTGTCGTCCGCCTCGCACAAGTGTTGAAACGCCGCGAGGGGAATGAAGTAGATCAGCGTATCTTCGATCGCCCGGGCCGGGAAACGTACGCGGCGATCCCGGAGCAAGTCGAACTGACCGAAGATATCGCCTTCGCTGAGGCGGTTATAAAGATCGCCGTTGCGGCGATAGAGATCGATAGCACCACTACGAATGTAGTGCAGATACTCGACGGCATCTCCATGGCGGTAAATGTCGGTTTCGGCCTGAAAATACCCAACCTCGACCTGACCGGCAAGCTCATCGAGCAAGTCGTCAGACAGCTGCTCGAAGGGCGGAAACTGCGCCATGTGCTGACGAATCTCCAGCAATTCTACTTGCATGCGACCGCTCTCCGACAATGGTAGGACAATACCGTTAGTCTGAGATTCTCCCCAGGTTCTGTAAAGGGCTACCTTGAAGATCGGAAACGGTGTTTCTTAAGAGTCGTTTCCCTGCTAATATTAAACATTAATCGAAACCCTAATCACTGTCGCTTCGACGCACGCCAGAGACACCGTATGACGCATTCACCCCAGCCTCCCGAAGTCTCCTTCGGCTTCAAGGCGATCCTTCTTCGCGCACTTTGCTATATCTTGATCGTCGCCGGCATCATGCAGCTGGTGATGCTGGACGCTCAATCGGGCGTCGGTCAGTTTTCCGAGACGTCACTGACCGAACTCACGCAGTCGGCATTGTTGCTGCTCAGCTCGTTGCTAATGGCCTACTTATATCGCCATCCCAACGCCATTCCTCATGTCAGCCTGTTACTGGGGGCGTTCCTGTTCGCGTCCTTCGTCCGGGAAAATGACGCCTGGCTGGACATCTACGTCTTCGACGGTGCCTGGCAAGTGATCGTGACCCTGATCGTACTGCCGACGCTTTACGTGGTGATTCGCCATCGACATGCTTTTGCCGAGGAGTTCAAGTCGATCTCCAACAGCCTTGGCTTCGGGATGTTTGCCGCCGGCTTCCTTACGACGTATGTTTTCTCGCGCCTTTATGGCCGCTCCGCGTTCTGGGAAGCCATGCTCGGCGATCATTACCGGCGCGTCATCAAAGACGCAGCCGAGGAAGTGACCGAGCTGGCCGGTTACATGCTGCTCTTCTTTGCTTGCATCGAACTGGTGCTACTGGTGCGTCGACGCTTCAACCATCATGGCTGAAACGGCCACCATCATCCTTAGTGCATAAAAAAACCCGCGAGTTGACTCGCGGGTTTTTTGCTCTCACTTCTTTCACTCGTCGAGGAAAGTGCGCAACGGCTCGGAGCGTGACGGATGGCGCAGCTTGCGCAGCGCCTTGGCTTCGATTTGGCGAATGCGCTCACGGGTCACATCGAACTGCTTACCGACCTCTTCTAGCGTGTGGTCGGTATTCATGTCGATCCCGAAGCGCATGCGTAGCACCTTGGCTTCGCGCGCTGTCAAGCCACCCAACACGTTGCGGGTCGCCTCGATCAGGCCTTCACCGGTGGCCAAGTCGATCGGTAACAGCATCGTGCCATCCTCGATGAAGTCACCGAGATGCGAGTCGTCATCGTCGCCAATCGGTGTTTCCATGGAGATCGGCTCTTTGGCGATCTTGAGCACCTTGCGAACCTTGTCTTCCGGCATCTCGAGGCGTTCGCCCAGCTCTTCCGGCGTCGGCTCGCGGCCCATTTCCTGCAACATCTGGCGCGAGACGCGGTTGAGCTTGTTGATGGTCTCGATCATATGCACCGGAATACGAATGGTGCGCGCCTGATCGGCGATGGAGCGCGTGATCGCCTGACGAATCCACCAAGTGGCATAGGTCGAGAACTTGTAGCCACGACGATATTCGAACTTATCTACCGCCTTCATCAACCCGATGTTGCCTTCCTGAATGAGGTCCAGGAACTGCAAGCCGCGGTTGGTGTACTTCTTGGCGATCGAGATCACCAAGCGAAGGTTGGCCTCGACCATTTCCTTCTTGGCACGACGCGCCTTGGCCTCACCAATCGACAACCGGCGATTGACCTCTTTGATGTTGGTGACCGGCAAGCGCACCATTTCTTCCTCGAAGCCGATCTTGCGCTGGGCACGCAGGATATCGGCACGGAACGGCTCAAGACGCTCAGCATACTTGGAATGCTTGGTCTGGAAACGGTCCAGCCATTCGAGGTCGGACTCGGCGCCGGGGAAGGAGCCGATGAAGGTCTTGCGCGGCACTTTCGCCTGCTTCACGAAGATCTGCATGATGGCCTTTTCCTGGCCACGGATCTGCTCAATGCTGATGCGTACCTGTCCTACAAGGCGCTCGAAGTGCTTGGGCACCAGCTTGATCGGCGAGAATAGCTCGGCAAGGCGCGCTTGCTCTTGATCCGCGTTCGACGACCCCAGACCATGCTTGTCGATCGCGGCCTTGGCACGCTCATTCTGTTCGCGAATCTGCTCGAAACGCGCCTTCGCTTCCTCGGGATCCGGGCCGCCACCGGTTTCTTCTTCCTCGGCATCTTCAGCGTCTTCGGAATCGTCACCGTCCTCGGCATTTTGCTCGGGAACGGGCTCAGGAATCTCCGCTTCGGCCACACCGGGGATCCCTTCGTCGGGATCGATGAAGCCCGAGAACAAATCGGAAAGACGCCCCGGCGCTTCTTCGTCCTGGGTGGCATCATAGGCATCGAGGACGGAATCCACGGCCCCCGGCAGATAAGCCAGTGAAGACATCACCTCACGGGTGCCTTCTTCGATGCGCTTGGCGATCTCAATCTCGCCTTCGCGCGTCAACAACCCCACCGTGCCCATCTCGCGCATATACATGCGCACGGGATCGGTGGTGCGCCCGACGTCGCTCTCGACCGCCGCCAAGGCCGCGACGGCTTCTTCCGCCGCCGACTCATCGGTAGATTGATCGGACATCATCAGGGTATCTTCGTCAGGTGCTTCCTCGACGACGCTGATACCCATGTCGTTGATCATCGCGATGATGTCTTCCACCTGATCGGGATCGGCGATATCCTCGGGAAGGTGGTCGTTGACCTCCGCATAGGTCAGGAAACCTTGCTCCTTACCCTGAGCGATCAACTCCTTCAGACGTGACTGCTGCGTATTTCCAGCCATAGAAACCCTATCTCGACAATGGAGCACCTGGAAGCGAACGGATCGAAACGCTGCTAAGCCTGCCAGTATAGCCGCTAAGGACATTTTACTGCCAGTGTCGTATTTGTCTTGTCATCCAGGTGTGCTAGTGTGTTCGGCTACCCTTTTCGATATTGCCTAGTAAATGGCGACGTTTTGCGCCAATTCAACCCGTCGCGGCAGGCATCTTCCCCACGACCGTCATGTTGGACGAGCACCGCCCTTCAACTCCATCAGCAGCTCGTTCAACTGCTGGCGCTCCTCTCTAGACAGAGACTCCCCAGCCTGCATCCGGGCCAACAAGGCGTCATACTCTTCCTGCGGCGAACGCTGCGAATGACGTTGACGCAACCCCTCAACCAGGCCTTCCACCTCGACGCCGCGTGCGTCACGTGGCATCAATAGCTCCCGACGCGCCAGCCAGGCTAGTCGCTCACCTTCGGGCGTGCCATGAAAATGCGCCAGCAAGACTTGGGCGTTGCGATAGCCCCCCGCGCGAATCAAGCGCACCACCTCGTGACACAGTGCGCCATCGCCTTCGTCGTCGGGGCACCAGTCGAGCGACTCTGGCAAACGACCCACCAAGCCGGGTTCATGCACCAACAAATGCAGCAAGCGACCGACGAGACTCAGAGCGCTACGCCGCCCACCCGACGCTCCCTCTCGCGGACTCGTCGTCTCGGGAAGCGCCTCTTCCTGCGCCTCGGCGATGCCGGAACCTTGGAGGCCATGTGTCTTATCGGCACGTGCCAGCAATGCCTGAAAGTTTGCTTGTTCGACGCCCGTTCGCTGCGAGAGTTCGCGCAGCAACAGCGATTTCAAAACGCCCTCAGGCAGACGCTCCAAGGCGCGCAATACCGTGGTAACGAAACGCTCACGCTCTTCGATATGCTTGAGGTCGCGCCCCTCGGCCGCCTGATCGAAGAGAAACTCCGAAAGAGGTGCGGCACATAGCACACGATTCTCAAAGGCCTCGGTGCCTTCTCGCCGTATCAGGGTGTCCGGATCTTCGCCTTCGGGAAGAAACAGAAAGCGCACTTGGCGACCGTCGATCATCGACGGCAGCACCGTCTCCAGTGCGCGGCGTGCCGCCTGCCGACCGGCCTGGTCGCCATCGAAACAAAACACCACCTCACCCACCAAGCGGAACAAACGCTGCAAATGATCTTCGCTAAGCGAGGTCCCCAAGGTGGCACAGGCGTTGCGAATCCCGAACTGGGCCAACGCCACGACATCCATGTAACCCTCGACGACCAGCATACGTTCCAGCCGTGCGTTGGCCTGACGCGCTTCGTAGAGGCCATATAGCTCACGCCCCTTGTGGAACACCGGCGTCTCGGGCGAGTTAAGGTACTTGGGCTTGGCGTCACCGAGCACGCGACCACCGAAGGCAATGGTGCGTCCTTTCCAATCGCGGATCGGAAACATCACCCGATTGCGAAAGCGATCATAGCTGCGCCCAGAGTCTTCGCGATGCACCAGCAGCCCGTATTCGATCTGTACGGCATCGCTGATGCCACGCTCACCCAAATGGCGTTTGAGCGCCTCCCACTTGTCTGGAGCGAAGCCGATCCCGAACTCACGCACGATATCTTCGGACAACCCGCGCCGCTCGAGATAATCACGAGCGTCACTCCCCTCGGCCATCACCAAGCGCTCTCGGAAGAAGCTCGCCGACAACTCGAGCAAGTTGACCGCTTCTTCTCGACGCTGCTCGCGCTGTTGGGCACGTGGATCGTCATCGCCTTCACGCGGAACGTCCAGGCCTAACCGCGACGCCAACTGCTCGATCGCCTCGGGAAAGCGCAGATGATCGAACTCCATCAAGAAGCGCAACGCATTGCCGTGCACGCCGCAGCCGAAACAGTGATAGAACTGCTTCTCGGCACTGACGGTAAACGATGGCGATTTTTCCTGATGGAAGGGACAAAGGCCCGAGTAGTTGCGACCGGCCTTCTTTAGCTGAACGCGCTCGCCGACGATCTCGACCACGTCGGTGCGAGCCAGCAAATCATCGATGAAGCGTTGAGGTATCTGTCCAGCCATGGCGGGGAAGCGCTCGACGAAACGTTGTCTGTATCGCGGAAATCACGGAGCCAGGCATCGCGGAAACAGCGGGGCGGGAAAAACAAGCGGCCACCTGATGGCAGCCGCTTGGCGTCCCTCTAAGAAGCGACCAAGGCCACTTCTAGTACGGATCAATATAGCCGTTCGAAACGCTTGCGCTCGCGCTGCAGCTTCTTGGCATGACGCTTGACCGCCGCAGCAGCCTTACGCTTGCGCACTGCGGTGGGCTTTTCATAAGTCTCACGACGACGGACTTCGGAGAGAACGCCGCCTTTTTCGCAAGAACGCTTGAAACGCCGCAGGGCGACGTCGAACGGCTCGTTGTCACGTACTTTTACAGAAGGCATTAACCAATCACCTACCTTTAGGAAAGATGAGTTCGGATTGAACGCACACCTAGTCAGCCAAGGTTCGACTTCAGTCAACGTTTAACTAATGCCGAACGGCATGACGAGTGCACGACCCAGTCTTGCAGAACACAGTATTCTAGTCGCCGTAAGCTCGTTTTGCAAAGCCCTTACCCGAGCTTTTACCTGACGGCCCCTGCCACGCAGGCCGCGAAAAGCGTAGAATAGCGGGCTTCACGGGATAGCGGGAAACCAAGACACATGCGGGTACTGGGCATCGAGACCTCCTGCGACGAAACCGGCGTCGCCATCTACGATACCGAGCGTGGCCTCATCGCCGATGCGCTGCATAGCCAGATGGCGATGCACGCCGAATTCGGCGGCGTGGTACCGGAACTCGCCTCGCGCGATCATACTCGCAAATTGCTGCCGCTGATTCGCCAGGTGCTCGGCGACGCCGAACTGCGCGGCGACCAGCTCGACGCCATCGCCTACACGGCCGGGCCCGGGCTTGTCGGCGCCTTGATGGTGGGTGCCTCGACCGCGCACGGCCTGGCGCGTGCCTGGAACATCCCGGTACTCGGCGTGCACCACATGGAAGGACATCTACTGGCGCCGATGCTCGAGGACACGCCGCCCGACTTTCCCTTCGTAGCCCTGCTGGTATCGGGTGGGCACACCCAACTCGTCGAAGTACACGGACTCGGACGCTATCGCCTGCTCGGCGAGTCGGTCGACGATGCCGCAGGCGAAGCCTTCGATAAAGCCGCCAAGATGCTCGACCTGCCCTATCCCGGTGGCCCACAGGTGGCCAAGCTCGCCGAACGCGGCGACCCCAAGCGGTTTCGTTTTCCGCGCCCCATGACCGACCGACCGGGACTCGACTTCAGCTTCTCAGGACTCAAGACACACACCTTGACCACCGCCCGAAAGCTCCAGGAAGCCGGTCCCCTCAGCGATCAAGACCGCGCCGATATCGCTCGCGCCTTCGAGGAAGCCGTCGTCGACACGCTGGTCATCAAGTGTCGCCGCGCCCTCGATACCACGGGACTCAAACGTCTCGTGGTGGCTGGCGGGGTCAGCGCCAATCATCGCCTGCGCGAGCGTCTCGACCATGCAACCGCTAAGCGTCAGGCACAGGCTTTTTATCCGCGTGGACGCTTTTGCACCGACAACGGCGCAATGATTGCCTACGTCGGCGCGCAACGCCTGCTCGCCGGTGAGCGCGACGACGCGACCATGCAGGCGACGCCACGCTGGCCGCTGGCAACGCTCACTCCTCCGGTGGCCTGACGTCACCTTCTTCGCGCGAGGCGCGTGCAAGCCCCGATTCAGCGCCCTGCCCCAGACGGCGAATATTCCAGGCATGGCGGACCAGTACCAAGGCAGAGAAGGCACTCACCACCAGCGTCGCCTCGCGCGCCAGCCAGTAGCTAGCCAAGGGTGCGAGCAAAGCCGCAGCCAGCGACGCGACCGCCGCCGTACGCGAGCGCCACGCCAAGAGAGCCCAGCATAGAGCGCACACCCAAGCCACCGGCGTCGCGATCATCAGCAGCACGCCGAAAGCACTGGCCACGGCCTTACCGCCGCGCCCACGATGCCACGCTGGATAGCTGTGTCCCACCAGCACCGACAGTCCTATTGCACCCTGTATCCATAGCGGTAATGCCTCACGCTGCGCTATCCACAACACCGGCATCGCCTTGATCGCATCAACCGTCAGCGTCAAGGCAGCGGGCACCGCCCCATGCACGCGCAAGACATTCGAAAACCCTGGGTTGCGCGATCCTGCGTAACGCGGATCCCGCCGCCCCAGCGCACGACACACCCAGACGGCACCGAGCAGCGAGCCACTCAAATAGCCGACCACCACCAAGGCAGCGACAGGCAAGACTGGAGACATGGGTTGGACTCCCTCGTGGCGCGGGCACACCAATGCATAGGCCCCGCCCATGATTCTGCCACTTCCATGACGTACAATCTAAGGTTTGCAATGTCGTGAGGCGCTGGCCAAGCTTCGCCGCATGAACACCCGACCTAATGAGGATACGCCGTGGATCACGTGCTGATCGAGGCACTGGAAGTGGACACCGTCATCGGTGTTTACGACTGGGAGCGCACCCTTCGCCAGCGGCTGCGGCTGGATCTCGAACTGGCGACCGACATTCGCCCCGCCGCACAGCGAGACGATATCCAACTGACGCTCGACTACGCCGCCATTAGCGAGCGTATCGGCGCATTCGCCGAGGCCCATCAATTCGCGCTGGTCGAAACCTTTGCCGAGCGCTTGGCCGATACCTTGCGCCAGGAATTCGCCATCACCTGGCTCCGCCTGACCGTTCGCAAGCCCGGCGCAGTCGCCAATGCCGCAAGCGTAGGCGTACGCATCACGCGGGGGCAGGAATGACACAAGTAACCGTCAGCATCGGCAGCAATATCGACCGCGAGCGCCACGTCCTTGCCTGTCTCGACGCCCTCGCCGACGCCTTCAAAGACGTGCAGGTATCGCGTGTCTTCGAAAGCGAGCCGGTCGGCTTCGAGGACGGACGCAATTTTTACAATCTCGTCGCGGCGTTCCACTCCACCCTCACGGTCGGTGAGCTGCAAGCCTGGTGCAAACAGGTCGAAGCCGACAACGGGCGCCTGCCGGGCAGCCCCAAGTTCAGCCCACGCACCCTGGATATCGACCTGCTCACGGTGGGCGATCAGTGCGGCCATATCGAAGGCGTCGATCTCCCGCGTGACGAGATTCTTAAGCATGCCTTCGTGCTACGGCCACTCGCCGAGTTGCTACCGCAGACGCCACATCCCGAGACGGGACACTCCTATGCCGAGCTGTGGACCCAATTCACCAACGGCGACCAACACCTGTGGCCCGTGGCCTTTACATGGCGTGGCCGCACGATCTCGCACCCGGACTGACACCTCGGTACCGGGCCGTGTGATGCACACTACTTGCACATTGCGTGACGGTTTCTTGCGTCGGCGTCCAGCATGATGCTCTTACCATCAGGTCATGCGCCCGCGCCACGGCCGTTTCGTTCCTCAAGAGTCGTCCCATGAAACACTGGCTGCGTTTCAAGCGTCCCCGCATCGCGCGCATCAGCCTCAAACTGTTCGCCGCCATCCTGCTGACCAACGTATTGATCGGCGGCATGAGCTTCTTGCTCATCGCCCGCAGTCTTGATCAAGGCTTCATCGACTACTTGGAGCGCACCCAGGCCAATCGTGCCGACACCCTGGCCACTGCGCTCGCCGAACGTTGGCAGGAACATGGCAACTGGCATTGGCTGCGCGACGATCCACGCGCCTGGCACCGCCTGGTACGCAATCAACTCTGGCCAGGTGAACGCCAACCGCCCAGCGGTATCGACCGCGAATTGAGCGACGCGCGGGATTTCGTGGTACTCGATGCCCAGGGTGAAGCCATCATCGGCCGCCCACTGCCACCCGGCAAACCACCTTCCGATGCGGAACCGCCTCCGCAGCCCCGCTTTATCGACATCGAGCATCAAGGTGAGGTCGTCGGCCGCCTCGGCTATCTCCCCCCCGCTCAGCTGATGGCGCGCATGGATCGCATTTTCCTGCAGCGCCAGTTGCGCAACATGACGATCATCGTCGCTTCGCTGTCGGTGGCCTCGCTGCTGCTCGCTGCGGGCCTAGCCTGGTGGCTGGGGCGGCGTGCCCGCGACATGACCGCGGCGACCCGCCGCATGACCCAGGGCGATTTCGCCGTGCGTCTTCCCGAACGCGGCCACGACGAGCTTTCCCGCCTGTCCGCCGACTTCAACGTACTAGCCGAGACACTGGACGCCAATCGTCGTAACCGCCAGCAGTGGGTCGCCGATATCGCCCATGAATTGCGCACGCCCATGGCGGTCCTACGCGGCGAAATCGAGGCGATCGAGGATGGCGTGCGCCCGCTTGGCGACGAAACGCTCGCCTCGCTTGCCCAGGAAGTGACCCAGCTCGAACGTCTGGTGGACGATCTACGCCTGCTCGCCCAAAGTGATGCGGGCGCCCTGGATATCTACCTGGCCCCGCACGACCTGGCAGATACGCTGCAGGCGCGACTCGATGAGTCAAACAGCTGGTTGAATGCACGTGGAATCACGCTCGATGCAGAGATCGGCACCGCCCCAGCGCCGATTCGCGGCGACCCACAGCGGCTGCGTCAATTGTGGAATAACCTGCTGAGCAACACTTGCGCCTACACCGACGCCCCGGGCCAGCTACGCATACGTCTCGAGCGTCATCCCGATCACCTGCGCCTGACCTGGGAAGACAGCGCCCCCGGCGTCGCCGAGGAAACACTACCGCGCCTGACCGAGCGCTTGTACCGTGTCGAGGGATCGCGCAACCGTCGCAGCGGCGGCAGCGGCCTGGGTCTGGCGATCGCCAGCGCGCTCGTCGACGCGCACGGCGGTACCCTGACCCCGTCTTCCTCGCCGCTCGGCGGTTTGCGTTGGACACTCGTTTTTCCCCTGCATCACGCCGACGAGGCCCTCGATAACGACGCCCCCAAGGCCAGCCGGAGTCCCACATGACCGATTCTATCCTGATCGTCGAAGACGAACCCAAGATCGCTCACCTGGTCGCCGACTACCTCCAGCAGAGCGGCTACGCCACGCACCATCTCGCCCACGGCGACGAGGTCATGCCCTGGCTAAACGGCAACGCGTCCGCGCTGGTATTACTCGACCTGATGCTCCCCGGTACCGATGGCCTGACGCTGTGTCGACACATCAACGACGACCATCCCTCGCTGCCCGTGATCATGTTGACCGCCCGAGTCGAGGAGATCGACCGACTACTCGGCCTGGAACTGGGAGCCGACGACTACATCTGCAAGCCATTCAGTCCGCGCGAGGTCGTGGCGCGGGTCAAGGCCGTACTACGCCGCCTGCAACCACGCCATGAGGACGCGACCGGCGCCCCACCCCTTCACCTCGATGAAGATGGCTGGCGTGCGCTGGCCCAAGGGCACGACCTCGGCCTGACCGCCGTCGAATTTCAGTTACTCAAGGTCATGATGCACGCCCCGGGGCGAATCTTCTCCCGCGATCAACTGATGGACCACATGTATCGCGACCATCGCATCGTCTCCGAGCGCACCGTAGACAGCCACGTCAAAAAATTGCGCCGCAAGATCGCTGACGCCTGCCCCGAGCGCGACATCATCCGCTCCGTCTATGGTGTCGGGTACAAGTATCAACCCGACGCTTGAATCTCCCTACCCTGGGCACAATAAAAAGCCACCCGCCTCGAAAGACGGGTGGCTTTTCATATCTTTACGAACGGCATCGTATCGATGCCGTCGAACGCTACCTTACCAGTCGGCGCTATGACCGATCTGCTGCTGATCCTGCGTATCGTTGGGCATATCGGTCTGCTTGGTATTGTGCACTGAGATGTAGTGCCGTGCCTTGGCGATGCCCACGCTGTCAGCGCCCGAGGTATCGAGCTGCTGGAAGCTCACGGATGCCTGATCGACACCTTGGCTGGCCTGTAGCTCTTCATGATTGACCTGCAGCGCCTCAGCGGAGGCAATGCTAGCTTGAGCGGCAACCGGCAGAGCGGCGAGTGCAATAGCGGCAATAAGGGTACGTACTTGCATGATGGATCTCCTTGCGTGTTCATGTTCGCTTGCGAACGTTGAGTAAAGTATATAGCAAGCTAACAATAAACGCAATAACAGATTTGCCAATCGCTCCTATAGCCGAAATCTATGTGCCACAACAAATCACAATGCAGTTGTTTTTACTTTTTAAAGTGCTTTTTGCAGCATTAAGCTTACACCCCTAGCGGAGCCCCTGAGCACAAAAAAGATATTCTCTTATACGTGAATTCCTATTTTTTCGTAATCGAAACCGCCCGACGCCCGCTGCATCAGCACCACATCGTTACGCGGGAACGTCACCGTCAGCCCGTGTTGCTCGGCGAGGTAGTCAAAACTGCGCTTGGCGAAGAAGCAGACATGCGTCGAATCATGCATATAACGCCAGCGGGTGAGGTCGGTGACGCCATCGCTGCGCTGGGTCATGATGCCCAGCCAGCCGCCATGACGTAATAGCGCGATCAAGTCGGTCAACACCTGCCCCGGCGCATGCAGATGCTCCACTACTTCACTGGCGGTGATGACGTCGTAGCGCCGCGCCAGGCGTTCGGGATACGGCGCATAGAAAGGATCAAAGACCGTCATGCGATGCCCGGCCTCTTCCATCATCAACGACAACGTCGGTCCCGGCCCACATCCGAAATCGAGCCCTTGCGAGGCAGGCGGCAGACGCGCTCGCAAGGGATCCCATAAGCGCGCCAAAAAGCGGCGATAGCCCAGGTCGTCGGACGAGTTCTCGTGGAGATCGTAAACCGCGCGCTCTTCTCTGGCCGTGGGGTGCTCCTCGGGGGCGACGAAGATCAAGGCGCAAACCGGGCAGCGATAGTAGGTGCGTGGCGGCGCGCCCGGCGAGGGTACGCTGTGCGACGCGGCACACAGAGGGCACGCTGGCGTAACAGCCAGTGATGTTGTTCGTTCTGTCATTGAGCCTCGCATGACGTCGTAGATTGATCTGCCCGGCGACAAGCATTTACCGGCAAACACCCTCGTGACACACGCTCGCGCATCTTTCGACTGGATGCAGACCGCCTCGAGCGTGCATGATGTCCTTCCCCCTTGGGGCCAACGTCACTTTTTGGACAATCCGCCATGCTCAATGCCATCGACCATTTGGTGGTAAACGTCACCGATCTCGAGCGCAGCATCGATTTCTATACACGCGTACTGGGGCTCGAAGCACGCTACCATGATGCAACACGCACCGACCTCTATCTGGACGATTTCGCCTTGCGCCTATACGCCGTCCAGGCCACAGCCGACAAAACGCAACCCGCCATGCCAGGCAATCAGACCATGGGCTTTCGCAGCTCTCTATCCCTGGCAGAAGTGAAAGCACACCTGGAAGCGCTTGGAGTGCCTCTAGACAAAGGGCCGGGTGAACATCACGCTGCCGAAACGCTTCACGTACGCGACCCGGATGGCAATCTGATTGAGATTTCCCGACCAAGGCGCCGCTGACAAGATGACATCGTATGCCCGCGGGGCGGGCATACGCCGCGCGATCTGTATAATACAGGCCTATCGTCCGCCTAAACTATGATGCCATGAGTTCGATGTCCGAAGATGTCTCTTCTCCTTTACGCGCACGCGCCATCGCCCTGCTGTGGCGCACCCTGGCACGCTTGACACCGCACCGGCTGTGGCAGCTGGCCCGCCTGATCGGCCCGCTGATTCTTACCTTCAGCCGCCGCGAACGTGACGTGACACGCATCAATCTCAGACACGTCTATCCGGACATGCCGGCACGCCAGCAACGACGCCTGACACGGGACAGCCTGACGCACTCTTCGGCAACCATGCTCGAGCTGGGCTTTGCCTGGATGGCCGCTCCGGAGCGCGTCGAGGCCTCGATCCGCGCCGTGCATGGCCGCGAACTGCTCGATGACGCCCGCGCCCAGGGGCGTGGCGTCATCGTGCTGGCACCGCATTACGGCAACTGGGAAGTGCTCAACTTCTGGCTTTCCAGCCACTTCCCATTTACCGCCATGTACGAGCCTCCCAAGATTGATGCTCTCGATCCGGTGATCCGGCATGGCCGCGAACGCATGGGGGCCCAATTAGTCCCCACCAATCCACGCGGTGTCGCCTCGCTGCTCAAGGCACTCAAGCGCTGCGAGGCGGTAGGGATTCTCCCCGACCAGGAGCCGAGCTGGGGTAGTGGCGTCTTTGCCGATTTCTTTCAGCGCCCCGCCTATACCGCCACCTTACTGCCCAAGCTCGTGGCGCGCACCGAGGCGCGCGTGGTCACCGGCATCGCACGACGCCTGCCAGGCGGCGAAGGCTTCGCGATCCACTTTCTGGCCGCTGATGAGCGCGTTTATGCCAGTGACGAGGCGCACTCCGCCACAGGCGTTAACGCCAGCGTGGAAAACGCCATCGCCCTGGATCCCGCCCAGTACCAGTGGGAATACAAGCGCTTCCGCAAGACCCCGCAACAAGCTGCCAAGCATCCCGACTTCAAACGTTTTCGCATCTACTGAGTCCCGGGCGCATCGCTGATTGTTGTCTACACTTCTCCAGAGAATTTCTCGAGGAGTCGTGCATGACCATTCGCCACACTACCCATGCACTGAGGCGAAGCGCGCCGGCGCTTGCCGGCCTGTGGTTGGGCGCCATGATGATCGCCTCCGGTCAGGCCCAGGCACTAACGCCAGTGGAGGTTGCCGGCAACGCGGAACGGGCCAATGTCCCCGACGGTGCCACGCTCGATAAGCAGGTCGCGCTACGCGCGCCCCGACTGATCAGCTTTGGTCCTGAGGACGAGATGTTCATCGGCTCCCAGGCGGGGCGCCTGTATCGCCTGCAACCGCCCTATGATCGTGTCGATGCGGAAATCCCGCTGTCCGGTTACCCGCATAGTGCCGTGGTCCACGAAGGCTACTTGTACGTAGCGACCACTGACCAACTCTATCGCACGAGGTATACGCCGGGACAGGACGTCACGGAGACGGATTTCGAGGGCGTCGCCGACTTGCCCGGCGGCAGCGGCCACGCCTCGC
The DNA here is from genome assembly GCF_023061185.1 of Chromohalobacter beijerinckii. GTDB lineage: Bacteria > Pseudomonadota > Gammaproteobacteria > Pseudomonadales > Halomonadaceae > Chromohalobacter > Chromohalobacter beijerinckii. The sequence continues at coordinate 195,676 of NZ_JAKGAK010000002.1, read as the reverse complement.
GTTCGTTATCTGTTGGCCCCGATGGCAGGCTTTATGTCGCGCTCGGCCTTCAAGGCAACTGCTCGGCGCAACGCATCTCCGAAGACGTTGCGTTCGAGGACCGGCGCGGCGGCGTGATGGCCCTCGATCCCACGCATGAGACACCTGAATGGACACCCTACGTCAGCGGGCTGCGCAACCCCATCGGCATGGCCTGGAGCCCCGAGGGAACGCTATATCTCAACAACAATGGCCCCGACCATTGGGGGTACGAGGCGCCACCTGAACTGCTGGTGCGCGCCGAGGCCGAGAGCTTTTATGGCATGCCGTGGTATCAATGGAATGAAGGCGAGTGGCAGCGCGACGAATGCATCGATTCGGCACCACCTGCCGGGCGTGACACGCTTACACCACCGGTGACCACTTTCGCCGCTCGTAGCGCCCCCATCGGCCTGACCTTCCTGCCTGATGACAACCCCTGGCAAGTGGATATGGTCACCGCCATCCATAGCAGCTGGGCTACGCAAGCGTCCGGCGGCCGTGCCTCTCGCCGACCGCCCAAGATCGTCGGCATTCGACTCACGGACGGCGGTCACCAAGGCGAAGTGATCGACCTGGTCAGCGGCTTTCAGGCTGAGAACGGCGAGCGCTGGGCACGCCCCGCTGGCGTCGCCTACCACAACGGAGCGTTATATTTCACCGCCGACGACGGTGATACCGGGCTGTACCGCCTGACGCCATGAACACGGTCTAGCGCTTATCTAGATGCGCCTGGCGCGCGGCGACCTCGGCGAGCCCCGACCAGTCCTTTTCGCCATCGCCGTTGGCCAAGGCGTCGAGCAGCCGATCGCGCACCGCACTGCCCAATGGCAAGGCGACGTTTTGCTCATCACCCGCACTCAAGGCCAGCCCGACATCCTTGTGGCCAAGCCTCATCGTGAACCCGGCGGGCTCGAAGCGTGCCTCGGCGATCATCTTGCCGTAGCCCTGATAGGCCGGCGAGGCAAACAGCGTGTTGGTGACGATATCGAGGAAATCGCTGGCCTCGATGCCGTACGCGCGGGTCAGTGTCGAGGCCTCGGCCATCGATTCGATGGCACTGGCAAGCATGAAATTGGCGGCTATTTTAGCCACGTTGGCACGCTCGGGTGATGCTCCCAAAGGCCATACGGCTTGCCCCATGGCGTCTAGCACGGGTCTGACCCGCTCGATTTGGGACGGTTCACCGGCGGCGATGATATTAAGCTTACCCGACGCCGCCACATCCGGCCGCCCGAGCACCGGCGCGGCAACATAGCCCACGCCTAGGCGCTCGTGAAGCGCCGCCATACCGCGCGCGAAAGCCACCGACACCGTAGCCATGTTGACGTGAACGCTGCCCTTTTTCATCGCCTCGATGGCCTTGCTTTCGACCAGCACCTGATGCGCTGCCTGATCGTCCGCCAGCATGCTCACCAGCACCTCACACCGCGCCGCGTCGGCCGGTTTCTTGGCGATCTTGGCGCCCTGCTCGGCGAGCGCCTCGGCAGCCTCCGGGGAACGGTTCCACACCGTCACATCATGCTCTGCCTCGAGTAACTGCTGCGCCATGCCACGCCCCATGGCTCCCAGACCAATAAATCCAACTTTCATGTTCAGCTCTCCTTTGGTGGCTTCCCCTGAACATTAGCATGCAAACAAGGGTTTGACGTCTCGTCCGTCGCACGCATCGCACAGGGGGATTTCATTCGGGCGATACCTTGCTAGACTCTAGACGACAGCTTGACGGGGTGCCGGTGGAACCGGCTGAGATCGTCCTGCGTTCGCCATCAAAGCGGGCGCCACGACGGATCCCGACGAACCTGATCCGGCTAGTACCGGCGTAGGGATCAAGCGGAAACCGCGCGATACGAAAACACGCCCATGCCGGTTTCCCCCTCCTGCGCTGTGCGCCGGCTTGACCCAAGTCTCGCCCTGGAGCACATATGACATCACCGCAATTTCTTTCCGACACTGCCCGCGTCGATGAGAACGCCATTCAGACGCTACCCGGCTCGCGCAAAATATACGTAGAAGGCTCACGTGCGGACATCCGCGTCCCCTTCCGTGAGATATCGCTGTCGCCGATCCGCACCTCCGGCCAGGATGAGGAGAACCCATCCCTGCTGGTCTACGATACCTCCGGCCCCTACACAGATCCCAACACGAAGATCGACCTGCGCAAGGGGCTAACGGAACTGAGACGCCATTGGATCGATGCACGCGACGACACCGAATGCCTCGACGGCCCCACCTCCGAATACGGCCGACGTCGCGCCAACGACCCCATGCTCGCTCGGTTGCGCTTCGAGCTGACCCGCGCGCCACGGCGCGGTAAGAAAGATCGTAACGTCACCCAGCTCCATTACGCCCGCCAGGGCATCGTGACACCTGAAATGGAATTCATCGCCATCCGCGAAAACCAGCGTCTCCAAGCGTTGGGGAGCGGCGAGGTTGAACGCATCCTCGATCAGCAGCATCCGGGTGAAGGATTCGGTGCGCGTTTACCCGAGGAAATCACGCCGGAGTTCGTGCGCGACGAGGTAGCCGCAGGACGCGCCATCATTCCCTGCAACATCAACCATCCCGAAACCGAGCCAATGATCATCGGCCGCAACTTCCTGGTTAAGATCAACGGTAACCTGGGTAACTCGGCAGTGAGTTCGTCCATAGAGGATGAGGTCGACAAGATGACCTGGGGCATCCGTTGGGGCTCGGATACGATCATGGATCTTTCCACCGGCGCCAATATCCACGAAACACGTGAGTGGATCATCCGCAACGCCCCGGTCCCCATCGGCACCGTGCCCATCTACCAAGCTCTAGAGAAAGTTGGTGGCGTCGCCGAAAACCTGAATTGGGAGATCTTTCGCGACACCTTGATAGAGCAGGCCGAACAGGGTGTGGATTATTTCACCATTCATGCCGGCGTCTTACTGCGCTACGTGCCACTCACCGCCGAGCGTGTCACCGGCATCGTTTCCCGAGGCGGCTCGATCATGGCCAAGTGGTGTCTCTATCACCATGAAGAGAGCTTCCTCTACACTCACTTCGAGGATATCTGCGAGATCTGCAAGCGCTACGATGTGGCGTTCTCGCTGGGCGATGGCTTACGCCCCGGTTCGGTGGCCGATGCCAACGATGCCGCGCAGTTCGCCGAATTGGAAACCTTGGGCGAGCTGACCAAGATCGCCTGGAAGCATGACGTTCAAGTGATGATCGAAGGCCCCGGCCACGTGCCGATGCACCTGATCAAGGAGAACATGGACAAGCAGCTCGAATGCTGCGATGAAGCGCCCTTCTACACGCTGGGGCCGCTGGTGACCGATATCGCCCCCGGATATGACCACATCACCTCCGGCATCGGCGCGGCGATGATCGGCTGGTACGGCTGCGCCATGCTCTGCTACGTCACCCCCAAGGAGCATCTCGGCCTGCCCAACAAGGACGACGTCAAGACTGGCATCATTACCTACAAGATCGCCGCACATGCCGCCGACTTGGCCAAGGGTCATCCGGCCGCCCAGCGCCGCGACAACGCGCTCTCGAAAGCGCGTTTCGAGTTCCGCTGGGAGGATCAGTTCAATCTGGGACTCGACCCAGACACCGCGCGGGCATACCACGACGAGACACTGCCCAAGGACTCAGCCAAGGTGGCGCACTTCTGCTCCATGTGCGGGCCCAAGTTCTGCTCGATGAAGATCAGTCATGAAGTGCGCGACCATGTATTCAAGGATCGGTTGCCCAAAGGTATGAAGGGCGAGGAAGATCCGCACGAGACTGAAAGCGCACGCCGCAACGGCATGCGCGAGCAGGCCGAGAAATTCCGCGCGCAGGGCGGCCACTTATATCGCGAGGTATAAATACACGCTTGAGACGAAAAAGCCACGCTATATATAGCGTGGCTTTTCATTTAAGGCATGGGACGTCAGATCAGCGTAGCGAGGTCATCAGCACTTCGGTATCGGTCACCTGAAAGTCGATCGACATCATGATGCTGAGCGCCGTGATGGTGAAGATCGAGAAGATGAACACCTTCTTGGCCCACACGCGGTCGTCGCCGGTACGGTAACCACGAAGCGCCATGACGAGCCAATAAAGCCCCATCGCTGCCGCCACCGCGAAATAGCCATATCCGGCATAGCCTCCGAGCGTGAGCATCAGGGTCGCACCCAAGAACGCCAGGATATACCAGAAGATATGATGCTTCGCCGCCCTCACGCCACGCGTGACCGGCAGTACCGGGATCGACGCTGCGCGATAGTCCTGATAGCGAAAGATGGCAATGGCATACGAATGCGGCATCTGCCACAGGCAGAAGATCAAAAGCAGCGTCAGCGCGCCAAGATCGAACTGACCGCTGACCGCACAATAGCCTACCACCGGTGGCGCCGCGCCCGACAAGCTGCCCACCAGGGTGCCATAGACCGAGTGTCGTTTGAGATAAAGGCTATACAGTCCGACATAGACGAAGAACCCAAGCAAGGCGAAAAGCGTCGCCAAGGCATTGGTGCCGAACCACAGGATCAAGAAGCCTGCAATGCCCAACACACTGCCATACGCAAGCGTGATACCGGGTGAAATCAGCCCCTGGACCGTGACACGCCCTTGGGTACGCTCCATCAGACGATCGATATCGCGATCGATGTAATTATTGAACACGCACCCGGACGCGATCACCAACGCAATCCCGATAACCGTGGCCAGAAAGAGCACACCATCCACGCTTCCTTGAGAAGCGAGGAAGAAGCCCCCGGCCACGGAGATCAGATTGCCGAAGATGATGCCCGGCTTGGTAATGGAGACGTAGGGTTTGAGCATCACGCCGAGCGACTCACCCACCAAGCATCATGTTGGCGTGCAGGTTCTGCATGATCCACAGCGACCCACCTACCAGGATGACCAGGATCAACGCCGTGAAGATGAAAGACCCTGCGTTCCATCCTTCTTCGGTCTTGAAGTCCAGGTGCATGAACATGATCAACTGCACCAGCACCTGACAGATGGCCATGATCGAGATCGTCACGACGACGGCCATATTGCTAAAGCCACCGCTCATGACCATCCAGAACGGGATGATCGTCAACACGAGAGAGAGGATCAAGCCAATCACATAGGACTTGACGCTGCCGTGGTTGCCACCATCGTGGGAAGCATGTGCATCGCTCATTACAGAACTCCCATCAAATAGACGAAGGTAAAGACACAGATCCACACGATATCGAGGAAGTGCCAGAACAGACTCAGGCACATGATGCGCGGGCGCGTCTTGTCGTTAAGACCCTTCGTGAACAGTTGGACGATCATCACCAGCATCCAGATCAGGCCGAAGGTCACGTGTAGGCCGTGCGTCCCGACCAACGTGAAGAAGGAGGATAGGAAAGCACTACGATCCGGTCCGAAGCCTTCAGCAATCAGATGATGGAATTCATAGATTTCCAACCCGATAAAGCCGGCACCCAGCAAGAACGTGATGACCAGCCATCCTTTCACCTGCGCCACTCGATCGGCATGCATGGCAAGCACGGCCATGCCATAGGTGAAACTACTGAATAGCAGCAGGAAGGTACTGACCAAAATCAACGGGAGCTCGAAGATATCGGCCCCAGAGGGGCCGCCCGCCGTGCCCTGCATGAGCACGGCATAGGTCGCGAAAAGGCTCCCGAAGATGACCAGGTCACTCATCAGGTAGACCCAGAAGCCAAATACCTTCATGGCACCAGCATCGTGGTGCTCATGCTCGTCATGGGCATGAGCGTCATGTTGATTAACAGTTTGCGTCGTCATGATTACGCCTGCATCTCCAGCCGTTTATGGTGCTCGCGCTCAATACGCTCGACTTCCGCCGCCGGGACGTAGTAGTCGATGTCGTCGTTGAAGACACGGAACATGAAGGCTACGAACATGCCGACCGCGCCTACACCGGCCAGCCACCAGATATGCCAGACCAACGCGAAACCGAACACGATGCTGATCAGACCGATGATCGGTCCTGCCGCGGTGTTCTTCGGCATGTGAATGTCTTCGTACTGGGTCGGTTTGTCCGCTGCCATGCCCTTCTCTTTCTTCGCTTCCCAGAAGGCATCGACGGAGCCGACGTTGGGGAGATGCGCGAAGTTGTAGAACGGTGCGGGAGAAGACGTCGACCACTCAAGTGTACGCGCGTCCCATGGGTCGCCCGTGATGTCGGCATACTTCTCGCGATTGCGAATACTCACGATGAACTGGATCACGGTGCAGGCGATACCGCATAGAATGAGCACGGCACCGACCCACGCCACGATCATCAGCGGCTGCCAATCGGCGTTGGCGTATGACTGCATGCGACGTACAGCACCCATGAAGCTCAGGATATAGAGCGGCATGAAGGCCAGATAGAAACCGGTGATCCAGAACCAGAAGGAACGCTTGCCCCACTTCTCGTCGAGCGTGAAGCCGAAGGCCTTCGGGAACCAGTAGGTCAGACCCGCGAGCATGCCGAACACCACGCCGCCAATGATGACATTGTGGAAGTGAGCGATGACGAACAGGCTGTTATGCAGCACGAAGTTCGCGCCGGGCACGGCCAGCATCACTCCGGTCATGCCACCGATGGTGAAAGTGATGATGAAACCCAGCGTCCAGAGTACCGGCGAGGTGAACTGCAGCCGACCGCGATACATGGTGAACAGCCAGTTGAAGATCTTCACCCCGGTCGGAATGGCGATGATCATCGTCGCGATTCCGAAGAAGGCGTTGACGTTCGCGCCCGCCCCCATGGTGAAGAAGTGGTGCAGCCACACCAAGAACGACAGAATAGTGATACAAGCCGTCGCCCAAACCATGGTGTTGTAACCGAACAAGCGCTTCTTGGCGAAGGTCGCAATGACCTCGGAGAACACCCCGAAGGCAGGCAGAATGAGAATGTACACCTCAGGATGGCCCCAGGCCCAGATGAGGTTGACGTACATCATCATGTTGCCGCCCATGTCGTTCGTGAAGAAGTGCGTCCCCAGGTAACGATCGAGCGTCAACAGCGCGATGGTCGCGGTCAGAATCGGGAAAGAAGCGATGATGAGGATGTTCGCGCACAGCGACGTCCAGGTGAAGATCGGCATGCGGAACATCGTCATGCCCTTGGTACGCATCTTCAGGATGGTGACGAAGAAGTTGATCCCCGTCAGAGTGGTCCCGATACCCGATATCTGCAGACCCCATATCCAGTAATCGACCCCGACGCCCGGACTGTACTGTATGCCTGACAATGGTGCGTAGGCCAACCAGCCGGTTTTGCCGTACTCGCCGATGAGCAGCGAAATCATGGTCAGCGCTACGCCAGCGACGAACAGCCAGAAGCTCAGGTTGTTCATGAACGGGAAGGCTACGTCGCGCGCGCCGATCTGCAGCGGAACAACCAGATTCATCAAGCCGATGACCATAGGCATGGCCACGAAGAAGATCATGATCACACCATGCGCGGTGAAGATCTGATCGTAATGCTCGGGCGGTAGATAGCCCTCGGCGCCCCCGGCGGCCATGGCTTGCTGGGTACGCATCATGATGGCGTCGGAGAAACCGCGCAACAGCATGACCAGCGCCACGAGGAAATACATGATACCCAGCTTCTTGTGGTCGATGGAGGTGATCCACTCCGTCCACAGCCATTTCCACTTCTTGAAGTACGTCAGCAAGCCGACGATGGCTAAGCCACCCAGCATCATGACAATAGCCGTCACGACCAGAATTGGCTCATGATAGGGAATATCGTCAAGTCCAAGTTTTCCGAACATAATGTTACTCCGCTGCCTCTGCGCTCATGGACGTCTCGCCATGGCCGCCATCGTGTCCACTTTCACCGTTGCCACCATGGAAACCCTCGACGATGTCGCGGTACAGGTCTGACGTTACGTCGGAGAAATACTCCACAGGATGGTCCGTGGACGGTTCCGCCAACTCTTGGTAGCTCCCTTCATACGAGAGCGTTTCGGACGACTGACCCACCTTGTCGACCCAGGCATCGAAATCATCCTGCGACATGGCATGCGCATCGAAGGTCATCTCCGAGAAACCCTTGCCACTGTAGTTGGAGGACTTGCCGTCGTAGACGCCCGCCTCGTTCGCCACCAGGTACACGTCGTTATCCATGCCGGCCATAGCGTAGATCTGGCTACCCAAGGTGGGGATGAAGAACGAGTTCATCACCGAGGCCGATGTCACGCTGAAGTGAACCGGAACATCGACGGGCATGGCTACTTCGTTGACCGTTGCGATGCCTTGCTCGGGATAGATGAACAGCCACTTCCAGTCCAAAGCGACGACCTGTACTTCCATGGTCTCGACGTCGGATTCGATCGGCTTGTGCGGATCCAGCGAGTGCGACGTTTTCCAGGTAATGATCCCCAGAAACAGGATGATGATGCAGGGGATGAGCCACACGACGGCTTCGATCTTGTTGGAGTGCGCCCAGTCCGGCATGTACTTGGCGGCATGGTTGCTATGCCGATATTTCCAAGCAAAAACCACCGTCATGACGATAACGGGGATCACCACGATCATCATCAGCCAGAAGGCGGTAATAATCAGTGATTTCTGTTCTATCCCGATCTGACCTTTGGGATCCACGAGCGCCCAGTCGCAGCCACTAAGCAGCACTGCGATCAAGGGCAGGATACCGAGCCATCCCAGGTTCTTCTTCATTCTCATTGCATGGCCTCACTCAAGCATGGGAAGACGTTGCAGCGCTTGCTCATTGAATGCTTTCCTCCGCTAGCGACCCGTTAGGCCCGGCGGTCAAAATGCCGTAGCACATTCACCAACGGAACGTCAGCGACTTGGAGCGTTTCCAAATGGTCGGCTCATGCATTGCTGACCACTTAGAAACGCCCCATGGCATACATCCCGACCGGCCACCGGTTTCCCGGCTGCCAATGACACGAGTGTGATGCGCTCTGAAGGTTGGGCGTACCGCGCATGCTAGACAATGGTGAATGTCTCCGCCATAAACGAGCACGCATCGCTTACGCCATCTCACTCCTCGCCTGCCTGCTAAAGCATCGCTATTCGCTCGAATGCAGGCAACAAGCAGGAAGAGCCTACGGGGCGGCATTCTGCAGCAAAATCAGGCGAAACAGAAGCGACCAATTGCCGCACCCGTGTCGCACCCTGAGTCTCTTGACTGAGCAAGCGCTCATACGATTGTAGGGGGTAGCGCAAGGTCCCTCAACGACGCCATGGCATGGGATCAGAAAAGATCCGGCGCAAACACCAGCAACGCCACGCCGGCGCCCGTGGCCAGCGAAACACCGCCGCCCCATAGCACCACCCTGCGCACTTGCTGCCAAGTGTCGTGGACGCGTACGGCACGGCCCACCTTGGCCTTTAGCTCCGCGTAGCGGGCATACTCGCCATCGGCGCTGATCGAGAAGTCGTTGGCCACGCTGCCTTTCCAATACGGTGCATGACTCAGTCCCATGCGCGCACGCAGCAGCCCGATGCCCGTCAAGGTGCCATAGAGTTGGTCATATTCACGCTTGCGCGATTCGACGCGCAGGACGTTTTCCGCGGCCACCTTGACGGCCTGGTTCTCGCAACGCGCAATGGCCCGTACGATGTCCGCGTCGCTTGCCGACACGTGTATGTCCAATCGTCGATAAAGATCACGCATGTTGGCGCATCAAATAATCATAGGCATTCTTAATTCGTTGAAAGCGCAGCGACGCCGTAACCATCGCCTCCTGACTTTGCGCATGATAGCGATCGGGATGGTATTTTTGGGCCAGACGTCGATAGGCGCGCTTAATCTCGCTCTTCTGTGCGTTTTCCATCAAACCCAACACGGCCAATGCCCGCCGGGCCTTTTCATTACCCGTATCAGGTCCATTGGCGTACGCACCGCCGTGGGAAAAACCTTCGTTGGAGAAACCCTCGCGATGCCGCTTGCCCTCGTCCGAATGCTGGCCGCCATGAGCCTGCTCACGCTGCCCGGCTTCCTCGCGCCGCCAACGCCAGCCACGCCGCCAGGTTTCGTCATGCCTGTCCTTGGCATGCTCTCGCTGGCGATCGCGCCGCTCCCGCCGATGACGCTCTCGCGGACCTTGCGCGTTGTCTTGCTCCCCACCCGTACGCTCCCGAGAACTTTCACCATGCGCACCGTGGTGGCCTTGCTGAGAGGAATACCGATGGTCGGAACTCTCGCGTGACCGCCAGTAATGCGCGGCACTAGGGTCCTCGGGCACCGCCAGCGGGTAACCGGCAACATCTCGGAACAAGATCTCGAACGTCTCAGGTGCTACGCCCAACAGGTCGGCCAGAAAACGCAGCACATGATGCTGGCCGGCCGCCAATGCCCCTTCGTGAGTTGCCACATGAATCGCCTGGCGGAGAAAGGTTTCCCGGCGCGGCCCCCGATAATAGCGCTGCAACACTTCCGCCGCGAGCTGCAAGGCCACGAAATCCGGCGCACTCGCCAGGTCGACGATCAATTGATAGCCATGATCGTGGCGAAAGTCCCCGGTGAGCTCGTCGAGCAAGGTACGTTTGCGGTCGCTCAAGGTACCCTGTCCATCGCTCATCGCCAGCCACGCCAATAACAACAACGCAGCCGTATCGGCCTCGTTACGGCTGCTGAGCAATAAGCGCTCGAAAGGCGTAAAACGCGATGATGCCATGCCAGCTCCTGGCTTTTTGGATTGTTCGTTATAGGTGATCGCCGCGTGGCGTGCGAGCATCCTATGAGCATCGGCCGCTTGCTGCATACCTTTAGCGGCGGCGCCATGACATGCGTCATCCCCTTTTTTCTAGATAACCACCTTCGCAGTCGCGATCAACTGGTGTCGGATGGCGCATCGCTGACATCGCCACTGGCCGTCGTGGCATGCTCAGTCGCAGTCGGCAGGTTCTCAGCCTCGACCGATGACTGCTCGAGACTCACGCTCATACGCGGCATGGCGAGTTCCATGCCCAGTTCATCGAAACGTCGCTTGAGCCGCAGATTGAAAGCCCGCGCCACGTCCCACTGCATGATCGGCGCCGTGCGCATGCGCATACGCAAAATCGCCGCGCCGGCATCGAAACTTTCCACCCCCTGGAGCTCCAGGGGCGACCAGATGTAATGCCGCATCATCGGATCGCGGCGCAACTCTTCGGCCACTTCACGCACGATAGCGATCGCTTCGTCGATCTTCATATGATGCGCCACGCGGACACGCATCAGGGCGATGCCGAATTCCCGTGAAAAATTCTGGATTCCCTTGATCTGGCTAAAGGGAATTGTATGCACGATGCCATCCAGGTCACGCAAACGCACGGTGCGCAGACTCAATCCCTCGACCGTTCCCATGTGTCCGCTCAGGTCGACGAAATCGTCGATGGCCAGCGAATCCTCGATCAGGATGAAAAGCCCCGTGATCAAGTCCTGGACCAGCGTCTGAGCGCCGAAGCCCACTGCCAGACCGATGACCCCGGCACCGGCCAGCAGCGGCGTGACGTTGACCCCCAGATTGGCCAGCGCCACGATGACCGCGATAATCACGATGGTGGCGAAGACCACATTGCGAATCAACGGCGTGATGGTTTGCGCCCGCGTGCTCTGCGCGCGCCCGCTGCGAGCGCGTTTGGAGGAGAGCAACGCCCGCTCGATCGCGGTATCGGCAAGAATCCAGACCAGCCATGCCAGCAACAGTGTCATGCCGATACTGATCAGCGATTGTCCAATACGCTGGCTGATGCCCTCGTCTCCACCAAAGGCCAACAACGACAAGCCCCAGACACGCATCGCTAACTCGGCGAAGACCAACCAGCTGACCAAGTGCGCCAGAGTATAACCGAAGCGCAGCAGACGCCGCCGATACTGTGACTGACGACGCAGTTTGGAAGGCTGCTCGGCATGGCGATGAATCAGGCCATTGATGATGAGGGTCACTACCAGTAATCCGGCGGTCACGATGGCCTTGGCGAAGGCGCTGCGCGAATCGCCCTCCGATGTCAGGATCGCAACCAGCGAAACCACGACCATGAGCAGAATCGGCACATGCCACAATGACCCGATCACCTGGATCAATTCACTGCTGGCACGCTTATCGCGCCTGTAGCGATAGGGCCGATTACGGATCAGATGCTTGATCGGGCGCTTGAAGCGGATCGTAAACGCCCCCGTCAACAAGGCGGCGGTGACATTGGAGAGCATCGAGACCATTTCCGCTAACGACGCTCCCAAGTCCGAGCGCAGTTCCGAGGCATTCGAGGCATCGCCCAAGGCGACCAGCGCGCCAATTATGAAAAGCCAGCGAGCGGCCCGACGATGCAGAATACGCAAAGCAACACGACGATGGCCGTTAGCGAATAGCGAGAAGACGACTTCACACACGGCGGTGAACAGAATCCCGCACAAGGTAATGTAAGCGATCACCATCGCCAGCGTCATCCCCAGTGTGGACGTCATGCCGTGCACGACACCCAGAGTAAGGCCGAAGGCGAGGCCCCAGGGTAGCAAGCGCCGCAGCATATGGCGTATCAGCATCCAGGTGCTCGGCTCGGCGCTGAGCGTGAGCTGCATATCCATACGTTTGGCCAAGCTGCGCCCCCCGAACACCATCAGCGCCGCGCTACCGCCCCACAATCCCAGCACCCAGACGAAATCGCCGACGAGATGCAGCAACGACTCCAGCGACGCGACGCGCTGCGTCAGAGTGCTCCCCGCCCGTTCGCCCAGGCGTTGCCAATACTCGAACGGGGTCACGACCTCGCCGGAATCGCTCAATGAGGTCAGCGAGTCCGCAATGGCCCCCAATAGCCCTCGCGGCGACTCTGGCTCGGCGTCAGCATCGGCGCCCTCCAGCGAGGCTCGCAACTCGCGCAACTGTGTGAGCAAGGCGTCTCGACGCTCCTGATCCTCGAGCATCGAGATGACGCTATCTAACGAGGCACGCGCCTGCTCGTTCGATGGCACCTCATCTTGTGATGCCTGCCCGTTACTGCCCCCGGACAGAGCCGCCAGCGGGGATGCACTCTGGCCCCACGCACTGCCGGAAAAAACTAGTAATGCACACAAGAGGAGGATTCCTCGGTACCAATGCGCCACGCCCTTGATCATGCTCACCTCACCTCGTCTTCCCATCATGACAGAGTGCCCTAGCCGAGCGTCGCAACCAACCGGCCGGCACGTCTGCACCATGCACGCACACATAAAAAAGCCAGGGCGCGAGGCCCTGGCCATAGTCGATTCAATCGAAAATCAGTGGCTGTTTGCCGGCGGCCCGGACGTTGCCGACGACTCGTCGTCATCTTCGTGATGAGAGGATACGCCACGTTTCTTCTGCAGCCATACCTGCGCGTTGGCGATCATGGCGTAGAAGGCTGGCACGAAGAAGCTTGCCAACACGGCCACCGAGACCATCCCCATCGCCACCGTGGTGCCGATATGATGGCTGTTGGTGTCATTGGCACCACTCGCGATGGCCAGCGGCAAGGTCCCGAAGATGAACGCCAGCGAGGTCATCACGATCGGCCGGAAACGCAGCTCAGAAGCGGTCAATGCGGCCTCACGGATCGACTTGCCGAGTTCGCGCCGTTGCAACTCGGCGAACTCGACGATCAGGATGGCATTTTTGGCCGCCAACCCGACCACCACCAGCATGCCCACCTGGACATAGACACTGGTATCCAATCCACGCAGCACGATCCCGCCGATGGACCCGATAAAGGCAAAGGGTACCGCCGTGATAACCGCCAGCGGCAACGCCCAGCTTTCGTACTGCGCCGCCAGGATCAAGAAGACCATCAGAATGCCGAAGGTAATGGCAATAATTGCGGCATTGCCGGCATTGGCCTCTTGGAAGGACGTGCCTGTCCAGCCCATGCCCCACTCGTTGCCGAGTTCTTGCTGAACCACCTCTTGCATCGCGGCGATCGCCTGGCCCGAGCTATAGCCCGGCGCAGGGCCACCCTGGAACTGCGCCGACGGATAGACCCCGAAGCGCGATACCACAGAGGGTGCCGACTGACGTTCGAGCTTCACGAACTCGGAAATCGGGATCCGCTCGCCATCGCCGCCACGCACGAAGATCTTGTTCAAGTCATCGGGTGTTTGCCGGAACGTGTCCTCGTTCTGCATGTAGACCTGGAAATTGCGGTTCTGATACGTGAAATAGTTCACGAAACCGCTGCCTAGCGTATTCGAAAGCGTCGTATTGAGATCATCGATCGACACCCCGTAACTCAGGGCTTTTTCCTGGTCTATACGCGCCCGATACGATGGCACCGAGGCATCGAAGGTGGTGAACACCTGGGCCAGCTCCGGACGCTTGTTGGCGGCTTGCATTATTTTACCGGAAGCCTGCATCAACTCCTGAGAGTCAGCCCCGCCATAGGACTGCAGATAACCGGTGAAGCCCCCCGTGGTGGAAAGCCCGATGATCGGCGGCATGTTGAAGGCCATGGTCGTACCGCCCTCCAGACCAGCCCCAATGCGATTGATCTTGGCGATCATGTCCTCGACGGACTCCTCACGATCACCCCACGGCTTCATGGTGATGAACATCACGCCCTTGGCCGTATTGACCGCGCTGGACAGCATGTCGTAGCCCGCCACCGCCGTAGAATACGCCACCGCCGGGTCCTGCTCGATCTTGTCGCTCAGCTTGTCCATGTACTCCGTGGTGCGCGCCACGGATGCGCCTTGCGGCAAGGTGATACTCGCGATAGCGATCCCCTGGTCGGTTTCGGGAATCAATGTCGAGGGATTGCTCTGGTACAGCCAGTAGGAAGTACCGATGATGAGCGCCGCCAATACCAGCGTCAGCACCCAAGCCTTGACCAGTAAACGTACGATTGCCATGTAACCCCGTGTCAGCCAATCGAAGAAGCGATCGAACAGACGGAATGGCGTCGAAGCGGCACGCGCGATCTTGGAATCGCCTATTTCTGACTTGTGCTTGACGAAAAGCGCGCTCATCGCCGGCGTAAAGGTCAAGGCCACGACCGCCGAGATGGCCACGGAGATCGCGATGGTCAACGCGAACTGCTGGTAGATCTGGCCGGTAAAACCACCCAAGAAGGCCACCGGTATAAACACCGCCGCCATGATGAACGAAGTCGCGATAACGGGGCCGCTCACTTCTTTCATGGCGGTAATGGCCGCCTTGCGTATGGGGATCTCGGGATCTTCCTCCAGTAATCGCTCGACGTTTTCCACCACCAGTATCGCGTCATCGACCACGATGCCGATCGCCAGCACCATGGCAAACAGCGACAACAAGTTGATCGAGAAGCCGAACATGTAAAGCCCGGCGAAGGTACCCACCACCGATACCGGCACCACCGACATGGCAATGATCGTGGTGCGCCAGTTCTGCAGAAAGATGAACACGATCACCGCAACGATCAGCAACGCCTCGATGAACGTATGGAAGACCGACTCCACCGAGGCATCGATGAACAAGGTAGTGTCGTAAGGCACGTCATACTCGAGCCCCGGCGGGAAACGCTCGGATAGCTCGTCCATCTTGCTCTTGACGGCCTCGGCAGTTTCCAGGGCATTGGCGCCGGGCTGCTGATTGATCATGATCGGCGTCATGGTGGCGCCGTTCATGTTGGCGTTGACCGAATAGGACGACGCTCCCAGTTCGACACGCGCCACATCGCTCAAGTGCAGCGCCGAACCATCATTGTTGGTGCGTAGGATGATATCGCGGAACTGATCCGCATCGGCCAAACGCCCCGGCGCCGTAATGGTATACGTATACGCACGCGGATCGTCTTGCGGTGCCTGCGCCAAAGCCCCCGCCGGAATTTCAGTGTTCTGCGACTGGATGGCACTGGCCACCTCGGCCGACGTCATGTCGTACTGCGCTAATTTATCCGGATTGAGCCAGATACGCATAGCGAACTCGCCGCCTCCCAGCACCTCGGCCGTCCCCACGCCAGGGACCTGGCGGAGTTCATTGAGGATATTGAGCGTGGCGTAGTTCTGCATGTAGATGTTGTTGTATTCATCCGTCGGCGACGTCAACGCCACCAACATCAAGATACTGCTTGAACTCAGCTCAACCGTGACCCCTTGCGATTGCACCGATTCAGGCAACTGCGACAACGCCTGCTGAACACGGTTATTGACGTTGATCGTGTTGATATCACCGTCAGTACCGATACCGAACGAGACGTTCATTCGCATCGAGCCATTATCGGCACTGGTCGAGGTCATGTAGATCATGTCCTCGACCCCGTTGATCGCCTCGGCGATCGGAGCCGCCACGGTCTTAGAGACCGTCTCGGCATCGGCACCGGGATAGGTTGCCTGCACGGAAACCGTTGGGGGTACGACGCTGGGATATTGCTCGATGGGCAAGACGCGCATCGCCATTATCCCGATCACCGCCACGATGATCGAAATAACGGTGGCGAAGACCGGCCGTTTTATGAAGAAGTTGGAAATATTCATCCGTCAGGCTCCACCTTCCTCGTTGGCATGGCCATCGCCATTGGATGCCCCTTTCTTCTCGGTCTGACTTCCTGATGCAGCCTCGCCTTTTTCGGCACCCGAGAGCGCTTCGGCATCGCCGTCGAACGGCTGAGGATCGATGCTCGCACCGGCGCTGATGTTGCCTGGGTCGCTGACCACGACGCGGTCTCCCGCCTTGATTCCGTCCGTAATGATCATCCACGGTCCCGCTGTATCGCCGAGCTGCACGGTCTGCGTGCGCACCTTGCCTTCTTCATTCAGCACATAGACTTGAGGGCCCATCAGCCCTTGCGTCACAGCAATCTCGGGCACGGCAAATACATCAAAACGCTTCACGCCATCCAGCTCGACACGCACGAATTGTCCCGGCATGAACATGCCATCGGGATTGTCGAAGAAGGCGTTGGCTTGCACGGTGCTGGTGCTTTCGCTGACACGCGAGCCCAAGAATTCCACATTCCCTTTGAGGGTCTGTCCCGGCAATGCCGGAATCTGCAGTTCGGCGGTAATCGCCTCCTTACCCTGTTGCTCGCGCTGACGGCGTAGTTCGAAGGCTTCTTCCTGAGGCAGTTGGAAACGCACCTCGAGAGGATTGAGCGGCGTAATCGTCGCCAACTCGGCGCCATCGTTGACGAGGTTGCCGAGATTCACCTCGCTCAGGCTGATCATGCCCGACACCGGCGCCTCGACATCGGTATAATCAAGATCGATACGCGCGCTATCCAGTGCCGCTTGCGCCTGGGCAACGCTGGCACGCGCCACCTTGAGGTCGGCCTGTGCCTGGTCGCGCTGCTGAACGCTGACGGAATTCTGCTTGAGCAGGCGCTCGTAGCGAGCAGCATTCGTCTGCGCCAGTTCCGCATCGGCCTGGGCACTCTGCAGATCCGCCTCGCGCTGGCGCACGGTGGCTTCATAGACCTCAGGCTCGATCGTGTAGAGGCTATCGCCCTTCTCGACCTGTTGGCCGGGGTCGAAATGCCGTTCTTCGAGCGTACCGCTGACACGAGCCACGACAGTCACTTCATTATCGCTACGCAGCATGGCAGGATAAGATTTGTCGAGCGATATGTCGCGCTTGGCCATTTCCATGACCTGAGCCTTTTTGGGCGGCGGAGAAGAAGCGTCGCTTGACTGCTGCTGGGCATCTTCATCGCTGCCGCAGCCCATCAACAGAACGCCCGCCAACGCCACGGCCCAAAGACCCCGGCGCTCATTCCCTGTCGTGGATACCATCGGTGTTTTACCTTGTTTGATCGAGATCAATGATGGCTAAGACTACACGCATACATACATGAATGTAAATGCCATTCACTTGGGGTATGATGGCTAAAAAAGTCTCGCCACTCGGTGCTCATCCCTACCGTCTGGCTGGATTCATCAACGAGATCACGCCATGCCCCGCAGAACCAAAGCCGAAGCCGAGGCCACGCGAGAAGCCTTGCTCGATGCCGCCGAAGACGTCTTCCTCGAAAAAGGCGTCTCACGTACCTCGCTCGAACATATCGCACGTCATGCCGGCATGACGCGCGGTGCCGTGTATTGGCACTTCAAGAACAAAGCCGACCTGTTCCATGCCATGCTCGACCGGGTCAAGATGCCGCTCCAGCAGATCATCGACGACATCACCGTCGAGTGCCAGGTCACAGGACCGCTGGATACGCTGCGACTCGCCACGCTACACGCCTTCGAGATGCTCGAGCGCCCACGTTCATGTCGTGTCCACACCATCTTGATGCATCGCTGCGAATTCATCAGCGACATCAACCCTGTGGAGCTTCAAAACCGCTTGGCCTCGGATTGCCGCGAAGTCGTACGGCGCTGTTTTCAACAGGCTCATGATGAAGGCCTGCTCATCGACGAGATCGCACCGGATGCCGCCACCCTGATGCTGCATTCAATGATCGGCGGCTTGGTACACGATTGGCTCCGAGCTCCCGATAGTTTCTCGCTGCGCGAAAGCGGCGGCGAGGCGATCGACAGTCTGTTTTACCTCATCACGCGGCGCGTCTAAGGTTCTACTGCATTGCAGCATCACGTCTATACTGAAGACGTGCCGATATTCAGGACCGCGCCGTGGATGAGCTTGTTCTGCTCCAGCACCGTGAGCTCGAGATCGCCGTGCGCGTCTGGCATCCCGATGCCCCACGGACATTGATCGCCTGGCACGGCCTATCGAGGCATGGCGGCGACTTCGAGTTCCTGGCTCGGCTGCTTGGCCCCCGCTGGCGGCTGATCGCCCCCGATACACCAGGACGCGGCCTTTCCAGTTGGTCGCTCTTTCCCGCCTACGATTATCTCTACGCACATTACATGCGTATTGCCATCGCGGTCCTCGATCACTTCGAACTCACGAGCGTTCCGTGGCTGGGTACGTCGATGGGCGGGCTGCTGGGGCTACTCTTGGCCGCCGACGCGTCACACGGCCACCGTGTAGCGGCTCTTATCCTCAATGACGTCGGCCCGACCATCGAAGCGAAAGGCCTGCAACGCCTGGCGAATCACTTCATCTCGACGCAGCGGTTCACGACCTTGCGGGCACTGGAATCGGAAATCCGCGATCACTACCAGAGCTTCGGTATCGATAGCGAGGCGGTATGGCAACGCCTGCTCTTGGGCAGTGCTCGGCGTTTACCCGATGGGAGCTGGAGCCACCATTTCGATCCGCGTATCGCCGAGCAATTCGTCCATGACACGCCACGCGACCTGTGGGCAGCCTGGAAAGCTCTGCGCTGCCCCTTGATGACGATACGCGGCATGCAATCCGACATCCTGTCGCACCAAACACTATCGGCCATGCGTTACCACCAACCCAGCACCCGTATCCTCGAAGTGCCCGGGTGCGGCCATGCCCCCATGCTCGACAAGGCTTCACAGAGCGCCCCGATCGCCGCGTTTCTCGACACTCGTCGGGTAGCCCCTCCTACGCTTGGCAAGGCATGGTGGCAACGCCTGTGGCGCACGTCCCGGCGACATTAAGTCGATTGCAAGCGCGCGATGGCCTGCTCGACACCCGTCCGGTAGGCACCACCGAATAGCAGCAAATGATTCAGTAGCGGGTATAACTGGAACAACGTCTCGCGATGCTCCCAGTCCTC
Organism: Chromohalobacter beijerinckii; assembly: GCF_023061185.1. GTDB lineage: Bacteria > Pseudomonadota > Gammaproteobacteria > Pseudomonadales > Halomonadaceae > Chromohalobacter > Chromohalobacter beijerinckii. The sequence goes on along the minus strand of NZ_JAKGAK010000002.1, from coordinate 176,149 downwards.
GGGGCGAGCGCCATCCCAGTAAGCCTCGAAGAACGCCTCGCCCGGCGCGCCGAACAGCGTCAGCATCGCCAGATCGACCTCGGGATAATGATAGTAGACAGCAGGGTCGATGATGGCCGGCCCTTCGGGCGTGGTAAGCACATTGCCAGACCACAGGTCGCCATGCACGAGGCTTGGTGGGACGTCCGGCAACCACGTCTCGAGCCGTTCGGCGACATCGCTCAAAGCGTCCAGCAGCGTTGTGGGCAGCAAGCCGCGTTCGACACAGGCCGTGCCCAACGGCATTAGCCGGTGCTCGCGTTGAAACACGCGCCCATCATCACAGGGCGTGTTGCGCTGCGCCGTGGGCCCGCAGCGGTTATCACTCGGCCATCCATGACGCTCGCCATGAACGCTGTGCAATCCGCGCAGGCCCGCGCCCAGCCTCGCTGCGTCACGTTTGCCGCCCGCTGCCAATGCTTCCATGATCAACCATTCTCCTTCCTGGACGATCACCGTCGGCACTTTCAGCTCGGTGTTCGCACGTCGCAGAACGCGCAACCCCTCCGCTTCGGCGGCCAGGGCCTCAGGGTCGTCGCGCTTGACCACCACCGCGCCCTGATCGGTTTCCAGCCAGACGACCTCGGCGATATCGCCCCCCGCCAAGGCTCGAGGCTCGCCCCGGGCGACAAGATGTTGCGATGCCAGCACGGCACGCAGCGATTCCTGCATATTGACCTCCCGTTAACCGGTGTCTCTTTCCTGAGCCGTGGGCACCTTGCCCCGTAACGCTACAGATAGCGACACATACTCAACGTTCTTCCGATGTGGGCGTACTCGCCGTGTCCGGAGCCGCCTCCGCGCTCGCTTCCTTGCCTCCGCGCTGCTTCAAGTCTTGCTGAAACAGCGTCTGGAATTCGGCCATGGCCTCGCGCTCGGACTTCATCAAGGCTTCCGAGTCATGGCGATGGGTGTAAGACGACGCCAGCAATTGGTTGTCGAAGTCGCGGAAAGTGCGGACGGCATCCAACGCATTGGAGCCCGGGTAGCCCAGCCCCTTGAGCACTTCCACGCTCATTTCCATGCTCGAGGCAAATGTCTCGCGTACGACGGAATCGACGCCGATTTCCATCAGTTGCCAGGCATGATGGCGGTTACGCGCACGGGCGAAGACCTTGAGCTGGGGGTAATGATTGCGCACCATCCGCGCGATGGTCAGCGCCGCCTCTTCGTCGTCGACCGCGATCACCAGCAACTTGGCCTGGGCAAGCCCCGCCGAGCGCAAGACATCGAGGCGCGCGGCGTCGGCATAATAGATGCGCGAGCCGAAGCGTCGAATGAACTCTACCTGGGTGATATTGGGGTCGAGCGCGGTAAAGCTGATGCCCTGCAACTTGAGTACACGCGCCACCATCTGCCCGAAGCGCCCTAGCCCCGCGATCAGTACCGGCGGTGTTTCTTCGCCGAAGTCCTTGTCGTAGGGGCGGTTCTCCCCCATCCGAGCAGCGAGCCGATTACCGCCACGATAGAGAAACGGCGTGAGCGCCATGCTCAGGGTCACCGCCGCGATGCACAGACTGGCGATGCGCTGATCGAATACCCCCGCACTGACCGCCGCGCTGAGCAATACGAAGTCGAACTCGCCGCCCTGAGCAATCACTGTCGCCAGGCGCGGGATCTCCTGACGTGGCAGGCGCGCCACCATGCCCACCAGCGTAATGACGACCAGTTTGGCCACCAATAACCCCAGGGTGATGCCCAGCACCCACCCTACGTTGTCGAAGACCAGCGCCAGGTCGACCGACATACCCACGGCGATGAAGAACAGCCCCAACAGTATGCCCTTGAAGGGCTCGATGTTGGCTTCCAGCTCATGACGATAAACCGTATCCGCCAGCATGACGCCCCCCAAGAAGGCCCCCAGCGCCATGGAAAGCCCCGCCCATTCCATGACCAAGGCCAGGGCCAGTACCAGGAACAACGCCGCAGCGGTGAACACCTCGTGTACACCGCTACGCGCGATGAGCGCCAGGACGCGCGGAAAGACCAGACGCCCGAAGACGATCGCCGCCAGCACCATGCCCACGGCTTTGCCGATATCCAGCCACAACGCGCTACCTTGGCTACTAAGATCGCCCGCGAATAACGGCAGCAAGGCGAGTAATGGGATCACCGCCAGGTCCTGGAAAAGCAGGATGGAGAACGCCGTCTGACCGTGGGGTGTCGCCAGGCGATGCTGTTCATTGAGAAGCTGCAGAGCGAACGCCGTGGAAGATAGCGCCAGGATCAGTCCCAGCAGCACCGCAAGCTCCCACGTCAGCCCCAATGCCAGCCCGATGGGCGTCAACAGCACACCACTCCCCAGCAATTGCAGAAGCCCCAGTCCGAACAGCTGCTTGCGCATGCCCCACAAACGCGAAGGCTCCATCTCGAGGCCGATGAGGAACAACAGCATCACTACGCCGAACTCGGAGAAATGCAGCACCTCTTCAGGCTCGGCGATAAAACCTAGCACGGAAGGCCCCAGCAGCAGCCCCACCGCGAGATAGCCCAGTATCGAGCCCAACCCCAGGCGTTGAAACAGCGGCACGGCGATGATGGCAGCGCCTAGCAGTACCGTTGCCTCATAGAAAAAATTCATGCGCTAGCCTTCCTCATATGATCCTTCCATGACCGCGCCACGGCACGCTTCCCAGCGATGGTGACTGCTCATTGTACGTGACGAAACGGTAAGCGTTCGCGGCATGCCAGGCGATAGTCTCCCACGGCCTGGCGCTCCTCGGCACAGAACCGCTCTACCGCCTCGCGAAAACCCGCATGCGGCAAGTAATGCAGCGAAACACTTAGTTCGGGCGAAAAGCCACGCATCAACTTGTGTTCGCCCTGAGTACCGGGATCGAAGCGTTGCAGGCCCTGTTCCAGGCAGTATTCGATACCTTGGTAATAACATGCTTCGAAGTGCAGGCAGTCGGCAACGACTTCACTGCCCCAATAGCGTCCATACAACGTATCACCGCCGCGTAGATAGAGCGCCGCAGCGACCGGCGTATCGCCCTGACGCACCTGCACAAGCATGAGCGCCTCGCCCATCGTCGCGCGCAGCCGCTTGAAGAATGCTTCGCTGAGATAAGGCATCTGCCCGCGCTCGAGATAGGTGATGCGGTAGCAGCGATAGAAATGGGCCAATGCGGCTGCATCGATGTCGTCCCCACTCAGGCGATGCAGACTCACCCCTTGTTCGGCGACCTTGCGACGTTCACGGCGAATCTCCTTGCGCCGTCTTCCCACCATTGACGCCAGGAAGCCCTTGAAATCGCCGTAACCGGCATCGCGCCACTCGAAACGCACCGCCTCACGTCTCAACAGGGCGGGCCACTGCGCTTGCCACTGCGTAATCTCTTGCTCATCGGCGAACAACAAATGCCAACTCGACAAGTCGTCGCCCCGCGCCTCAAGAAAAGCCGCTACCGTCTGTATGGCCTGGGCGGACGAGATGTCGGACGCCACGGCCAGGCGCGGCCCGACGGCAGGAGTGAAGGGAATGGCGCTCAACTGCTTGGGATAATAGCGCCCACCGGCACGCTCCCAGGCCTCGGCCCAGCTCCAGTCGAAGACGTACTCGCCAAAGGAATGCGTCTTGAGATAGTGCGGCAGCACGCCCACCAGGCGCTCGCCCTGCCACAGCGAGAGGTGGCGCGGCACCCAGCCACTCTCGGCGTCTACACAGCCGGTGCTTTCCAGGGCATCCAGAAATTCGTGCCGCAGGAAGGGGTAACTCCTGCCTACCAACGCATTCCATGTTTCGAGCGGGACATCGGCTACGCGCGTCAGTTCCCGTATCTTCACGCCCATCGCCACGCCTCCCGAAGCGGATTCCCGAATATCACGGCTCATGCTAGGGTGAGGCCAACCCATTTCTGGAGCAAGCGATGCCCCGCGTCACGCCCGCGCCATCCACACCACCACCAACGCCGCAGCTCAACACCATGGCCATCGTCGCTTTTGCGCTGAGTGTGCTGGGCATCTTCGTGTTGCCTAGCGCGCTGGGTGGCGTCGTCTGCGGCCATCTGGCACGCCGACAGATCCGTCGTACGAATGAACAAGGCGATGCTTGGGCACTGGCGGCACTCATCCTCGGTTACCTACTACTCCTGCTATCGATCGCGGGCTTGTTATTGTTCGGCGGCTTCATGATCACCATGTTCGGTGTCATGGCCTTCATGTAAGCACTTCACCAGCCGACGCAAAGCCCGGTGGCAGTGGTGCCTATCGTATAGCTGCGCTAAGCTGGCGTCCCCGTTTCGGAACCTCGCCGTATAGGATGCACGATGCTGGATTCGCTCCTCGACAACGACTTTTACAAGTTCACCATGCAAAGCGCGGTCATCAAGCGCTTTCCTTATGCGCGAGCTCGCTATGCCTTTATCAACCGGGGTGACCATACCTTTCCCCCTGGCTTCGCCGAGCGACTACGCGAGGCAGTGGACGCCATGGCGAATCTGTCGCTGACCCTCGAGGAAAAGCGTTACCTGGAACGCACCTGCCCTTATCTCGACCCGACGTATCTCGACTTCCTGTCGGGGTTTCATTACAACCCCGAGGAAGTCGAAATCGTACAACAGGGCGGACACTTCACGTTGCGCATCGAGGGGCTCTGGTATCGCACCATCCTCTGGGAAGTACCGCTGATGGCGCTGATCAGCGAAATCTGGTATCAGATGGGCGACGGTCAGCGCGACTCGGATGCGCTCATCGATACTCGCACCCGCGACAAGATCGAGCACTACAAGCGCATGGGCCTGAAGATCGCCGAGTTCGGCACCCGTCGGCGCTACTCTTATGACGTCCACGACCGTGTCGTGGCTTCGCTATGCCATCACGGGAGCGGTACCTTTTCCGGTTCGAGCAACGTTCATCTAGCCATGCGACATGGCGTCAAACCGATCGGTACGCATGCCCACGAATGGTTCATGTTTCACGGTGCGCGCTTCGGCTTCAAGATGGCCAATAGCCTGGCCTTGGAGCATTGGGTAGATGTCTATCGCGGTGACCTGGGCATCGCGCTTACCGACACCTTCACCTCAGCCACCTTCTTCGACAGCTTCGACAAGAAGTTCGCCAAGCTCTTCGATGGCGTGCGTCACGATAGCGGCGACCCACTTGACTTCGCGGCCGCCACCATCGCGCATTACGAGCGCATGGGCATCGACCCACGCACTAAGACCATCATCTTCTCCGATGCCTTGACCCCCGAGCGCGTGGAGCGTATCGACAATTTCTGTCGTGGGCGCATTACCACCGCGTTCGGTATCGGTACCAACTTCACCAACGATGTCGGCGTTACGCCCATGAACATGGTCATCAAGATGACCGAGGCGCGCCCAGAGGGGCAGCACTGGATCCCGGTGATCAAGCTTTCCGACGTCCCCGACAAAAACACCGGCGACGCCGACATGATCGAACTCGCCAAGCGCGTTCTGGCACTCTCTCGGCGCGCCTGATTCACGCCCGGCAGCAATCTAGCGGCACGGCATGGCGCCGCTGGATTGTATGTCAGTCTTGGTTGAGAGCACGATCCAGTGCCACCAGGGCCGATTGCCAAGAGGCCGCGTCGGCGGCGGCATCATAACCCAAGGGCAGATCGAACTCGTCAGCCTTGGCATCGGATCCCGGATTGCTGAAACCATGCTTGGCGCCCGGATACTGCACCACGCGCACCTCAGCGCCCTGATCGCTTAGCGTCTGTGCCATCGACTCCAGCGCATCCGATTCGACAAGGCCATCGGCTTCGCCATTGTGAATCTGCACGATGCCATCGAAGGGCTGCGGGTCGGAGACCGCTTGAGTAGGGCTGCCATGGAAACTGATCGCCGCCTCGATGGGCATGCCCGCCAGCGCCATGTTCATCACCACGCCGCCACCAAAGCAATATCCCAACGCCGCCATGCGATCGCCACGCACGTAGGGCTGTTCTCGCAGCTTGGCCATGGCCGCTTCGAGGCTCGCGCGCGCCGTCGGCCAATCGCTCATCACACGCTTGGAAAACGCCTGCGCATCGTCGGGATGCCGGGCATTCTTACCTTCACCGTACATATCGACCGCCAAGGCGACGAAACCCAGCGCCGCCAACTGGTCAGCGCGTGACTTGGCGTAATCGTTGAGGCCCCACCACTCATGCACCAACAACACCGCCGGGCGCGGCTCCTCGTCATTGACGTTGCGTGCCAGATACCCCTGATACGTTTCCCCACCAGTGGAGTATTCGAACGTCTCGCCGACGACCTTCGGGCCTTCCACGGTCTCCGCCCAGGCACCGAGGCTCAGCATGCTCAGCAAACAGGCCAGCAGAATTCGCATCATGTTTTTCTCCTTGATTACTACGCCGTGTCCGGCTAACGCTCGGCGATGTGGCATACGAGAGTCGGGTAATTGCATAACGTCGTGTTCATACGGGTTGCGGTGGCGCTTGATGCACACGGTTGCGGCCGTTGTGCTTGGCGGCATAGAGCCCCATGTCGGCACGGTGTAGCAGCGACTCCATCCCCTCGCGGGATTGGCGTTCCGCCACACCAAAACTTACTGAGAAACTCAGCCATTCGCCATGAAATTCGACCCGTACGCTTTCGAATTTCTTGCGCAGTCGTTCGGCCAGCAACGCCGCGTCGTTTAGCGACTGACTGGTTAACATCAGCGAGAATTCTTCACCACCGATGCGTCCGAACACATCGTGATCGCGCAACGCAGTGCGACATATCTCGCCCACACAAGCCAACACCAGATCGCCGGCCGCATGCCCCCAAGTGTCGTTGATCGTCTTGAAATGGTCGATATCGAAAATCACCAGGGAAACACGTTGCGACACATGATCGGCGGCCTCCAGGCCACTACGCAAGCAACTCAAGTAAGCGCCACGATTGAGCGCCCCGGTGAGGCTATCAGTTGTCGAAAGCTCATGCAGACGATGCTCGCGATGCTTGCGGTCGGTAATGTCGCGGGCCACCGCGAGGATCCACTCGTAGCGTTCACTGGCAGGATTCAAATAAGGCGAGCAGCAAGTCTCCAGCCACACATAATGACCTAGCCGGTGACGCATGCGGAGCTCCATGCGCAGCGGCTCGCCATGACGCGAGGCATCGTGAATCAGGCGCTGCACGCGCGGCGCATCATCCGGCGGCAACAATTCCAACAATCCACGCTCATGCAAGGTTTCGGGACGATGCCCGAGCAGGTCGCGTATCGACGGCGACGCGAAGCGGCATTCCCCATCAGCATCCATCAACAGGATGGCATCGCTGACATTTTCGACGATAAAACGATAACGACGCTCGCTGTCTGCTAGTGCCTCCAGACGGGCCAGCGCCACCCGCGTCTCGCTGATATCGGCCAGAGAACCGATCAACTCGATCACATCGCCCGCGGCGTCACGCTGCACCGCTATATCGTCTTGCATGTGGCGAACATGCCCTTCGGCGCACACGATGCGGTAATACAGGCGAATACGCGACTCGCCCGCCGCCAGCCTCGCGAACAGGCATGCTTCGACTTCCTGGGCATCGCACACATGCTCGAGCCACAAAGTCGGAGTAGATTGAAGTTGCGCCCGAGTAGCGCCGATCAGCGTGGCGAGATTATAGCTGACGTAGTGCAGATCGTTACGCCACCAGCCGGGGCCGGTCGCATATAGGATGGCGGGAGAGCCCTCCAGCAATGCATCGCAATCGCTGGGAAGCGTGGAGAAACCCTTCGCGGCCGGTATGTCCATAATGAGTCATCGCCCCACTTCACAGGCTTCGTGACGAATTCACACGACCGCTGACTCGACGAAGGCACAAGCGGGCTACCGTACCCCGCCGGTGCGCCGCTGCGGCGGCGAGACCGGTGACGCCTCCGGCTCGGCTTGCTCAACGGGTCGGCGATCATGCGTTTCGAGATAGGCCGACACCAGGGTGCGCAGCTCTTCAATGCTCAACGTCACACGCTCGCAACGGGACTGCCCCGACCAAGCGACGTAGACGGCAGGCGTGTCACGCGATTGATCGACACCGGTGATCTTTCCTTGGCGATTGCGGTGTCCGTCGCGCAGCATGACACCGACTAGCCGATGAGCCTGTTGCACAAAATCGCGCATGATGCCCGTTCCGTTGATGAGAAATGATGCATGCCCTTCATAGTCTATCACAGGAAGGGGATAAACCCGACCATGACGTGATTCTGGAACCATAATGGCACTTTCGTCATTCTCTACAGGGCAGGAGCTTAGGCATCGTCACGAAAGTTGCAATACGCCAATGGCAATGCGGTGCTGCCTTACTTTGAACATCGGCCGGGGGGTGTCGAATCTTGAGTGTCCCGGCAGAAAAAAGGCGCCCTGAGGCGCCTGATTTCCCGGGTACCTGACGTACCCGATGGGGAGCGAGAGCGAACGGACAACGATCGAGCGGAGCCGTGAGTGCGCGAGACGTGTATCCGGACGCTCCCACACGGGGTGGTTACGTCACCGACGACGACCTTACTTGGCCGCGTGCATTGCCAGTGCCGTATCCAGCATACGGTTGGAGAAACCCCACTCGTTGTCGTACCACGCCATCACCTTGACCAGACGGCCGTTGACGCGCGTGTGATTGGCATCGAAGGTGGACGAGTTCGCATCGTGGTTGAAGTCGATCGACACCAGTGGCTGGGCGTTGGAGGCCAGTACCGGAGAGTCCTCGGCCGCCTTCTCGACGATGGCGTTGATTTCTTCCTGAGTGGTTTCACGGCCGGCAGTAAAGGTCAGATCGACCAGCGACACATTGATGACCGGCACGCGGACCGCCAAACCATCGAACTTGCCTTCGAGCTCGGGCAACACTCGTCCTACGGCCGCCGCAGCGCCCGTCTTGGTAGGAATCATCGACTGGGTCGCACTACGCGCCCGGTAGGGATCCTTGTGGTAGACATCGGACAGATTCTGGTCGTTGGTGTAAGCATGCACCGTCGTCATCAAGCCATTTTCGATGCCCACCGCATCGTTGAGCGCCTTGGCGACCGGCGCCAGGCAATTGGTGGTGCAAGAGGCGTTGGAAACCACACGATGCTCACTGGTCAACACGTCCTCGTTGACACCGAACACCACCATGGCATCGGCATCGCCGCTGGGTGCGGAGATCAACACACGTTCGGCACCAGCCTCGAGGTGCTTGGCGGCGGCGTCACGCTTGGTGAAGAGCCCCGTGCACTCCATGACCAGATCGACATTCAGCGATGTCCAAGGCAAGGCGGCCGGATCACGCTCGGATAATATGCGAATGCGGTCGCCATCGACGTTCAGCGACTCGTCGTCGTGCCCCACCTCGAACATGAAGTGCCCATGCACGCTATCATGCTTGAGTAGGTGGGCGTTGAGCGACGGGTCGCCCAGATCGTTGATGGCCACGACCTCGACGCGGTCGCGATAACCGTTTTCGTAGAGAGCCCGCAGGACGTTACGCCCGATACGCCCAAACCCGTTGATTGCAATACGCAGCGTCATAATGGCTTCCTCCTTTGATTGGCGTGACCCCAAGGATACGATAAGTATCTTTTGGAAGAATACTACAGCTATCCCCTTAATTTGGGCAAAAGACGCACGACCATCAAGGTATTTTTTGCTAAATTTACTTACATGATCACCCAACGCACTTGATGAGGTCCTGACATGCCACTGAATCAGACCGTTGCCGACGTTACTCGCCGCATCGAAGAACGCTCCAAGGAACGCCGGGCGCTCTACGAAAAGCGCATGCACGATCAGTACAAGCGCGGGGTCCACCGCAGCGATCTCAGTTGCGGAAACCTTGCTCATGGTGTCGCTTCCTGCGGCAGCCAGGACAAGAATCAGCTCAAGCTGATGAACTCCGCCAACCTGGGCATCATCTCGGCCTACAACGACATGCTGTCGGCGCACCAGCCCCTCGAGACCTTCCCCGCTACCATCAAGGATGCCGCTCGACAAATGGGCTCGACCGCCCAGTTCGCTGGTGGCGTCCCCGCCATGTGCGACGGCGTGACCCAGGGCCAGCCCGGCATGGAGCTGTCACTGTTCTCACGCGATGTCATCGCCATGGCCACGGCGGTAGGCCTGTCGCACAACATGTTCGATGGCGCGCTCTACCTCGGGGTATGTGACAAGATTGTCCCGGGGCTGTTCATTGCAGCGGCGCGCTTCGGCCACCTGCCGGCCACTTTCGTGCCCGCCGGCCCGATGCCCAGCGGCCTGCCCAACAAGGAAAAAGCCCGCGTCCGCCAGCTGTTTGCCGAGGGCAAGGCGACGCGTGAAGACCTGCTGGAAGCCGAGTCGCAGTCCTATCACAGCCCCGGCACCTGCACCTTTTACGGTACCGCCAACTCCAATCAGTTGATGATGGAGATGATGGGTCTGCACCTGCCGGGCACATCGTTCGTCAATCCCGGTACCGAGATGCGCGAGGCACTCACCCAGTTCGCCACCCAACAGACGATTCGCAACACCGAGCCGGGTGGCGATTATCGGCCTTTCTACAAGCAGATCGACGCCCGTGCCATCGTCAATGCCATCGTCGGCCTGCTCGCCTCGGGCGGCTCCACCAACCATACCCTGCACCTGGTGGCCATGGCCGCTGCTGCGGGGCTGACCTTGACCTGGGACGACTTCACCGACCTTTCCGCGGTGACACCGAGCCTGATGCACGTCTATCCCAACGGCCAGGCAGACATCAACCACTTCCAAGCCGCAGGCGGCATGAGCCTCCTGTTCCGTGAACTGCTCAAGGCCGGGCTCATCCACAGCGACATCCCGACCGCGTTCGGTACCGACATGACGGCCTACACCAAAGAGCCCTTCCTTGAAGACGGCGAACTGATCTGGCGTGAAGGCCCCGAGCAAAGCCTCGACGAGGACGTCCTGCGTCCGGTATCGAACCCCTTCTCCCCGACCGGTGGGCTGACGGTGCTCGACGGCAACCTGGGACGCGGCGTAATCAAGATCTCCGCCGTGAAGCAAGAAAATCGCCTGGTTGAGGCGCCCATCCGGATTTTCGAGGATCAAAACGATCTCCAGGGCGCCTTCGAAGCTGGCGAACTGGACCGCGACGTCATCGCCGTCGTCCGCTTTCAGGGCCCCCAGGCTAACGGCATGCCCGAGCTGCATAAGCTCACGCCCTATCTTGGTGTCCTGCAGGACCGCGGCTATAAGGTCGCGCTGGTGACCGACGGCCGCATGTCCGGCGCCTCCGGCAAGGTCCCCGCGGCGATCCACATGACACCCGAGGCCCTCGACGGTGGCCCGTTGGGCAAGCTTCGCGACGGCGATGTCGTGCGCCTCGACGCCGACAACGGTAGCCTGGAAGTAAAACTCGACGCACAGACCTGGGCGCAACGCGAGCAGGCTGTCGGCGATCTCGACCACTACCATGTAGGGCTGGGGCGCGAACTGTTCGGCGGCTTCCGTCAGCTCGCCATGCGCGGCGAGGAAGGCTGCAGCGTGCTGGGCGGCTTCGAGGCCGACGACCTAGCTCGCCAAGGCGCGCACATTCAAGGCGAGGATGCTTGAATGAGCCGACCTGCCTTGATTGGCGACATCGGCGGCACCAATGCCCGCTTCGCCTTGGTGACGCCGGGAGAGTTCGATCTTCAGGCCATTCGAACGCTTCCTTGTGCGCATTATCCAACACTCTCCGAAGCGATTCGCGCCTACCTCGACGAGGTGGGTGCGGAAGTACCCCGCGAAGCCTGCCTCGCCTTCGCCTGCCCCGTACACAACGATGAAGTCCGCATGACCAACAACGCCTGGTGCTTCTCCAAGCGCCAGGTCACCGAGGAGTTCGGCTTCGAGCTGTTCAAGGTCATCAACGACTTCACCGCGCAAGCACTCGGTGTTCCCCACGTGGATGCCAAGGACCTGGTCCCGCTAGGGGCCGGCGAAGCCGCGCCAGGCAGCACAAGATTGATTTTTGGCCCTGGCACCGGCCTGGGCATGGCAGGTCTTTTTCCCGGTCAGCACGACTGGATACCCCTTCCCACCGAGGGTGGGCACGTGTCCTTCGCGCCCACCGATGCACATGAGCGCGAGCTGCTGGCGTACTTTCACCAGCACTACGGGCGCGTCTCGGTGGAGCGTATTCTCTGTGGTCAAGGCTTGCTGGATCTTTATCGCGCGAATGCGTATCTAGCCAAGCAGATTGCCCACTACAACACGCCCGCCGAGGTGACCGGCGCGGCACGCGCTGGCGACCCACTCGCGCGCCAGTCTCTCGAACGCTTTCTCAAAATCCTCGGCGATGTCAGCGGCGATGCGGCCTTGATGCTCGGTGCGCGCGGCGGCGTCTATCTGTGTGGCGGTATCCTGCCGCGCCTTCTCGATTGGCTACCCCATAGCCACTTCCGCGACGCCTTCACCGACAAAGGGCGTATGCACGCGTACACTGCTCACATTCCCGTGTGGGTAGTCACGGCACCCTGGAATGGCCTGCTGGGTGCCTGCGAAGCGTTACATAACGAGGAGGTGACATGATTCCCGATTCCCTGCGTCAGTTGCTCGATGCGACTCAGGGGCAGCGCGAAGCCGAATGGCAAGAACGCCGCGTGCTGTTGTTCAATGCCGACTGGGGCGAATTGGCGGTCTCGCTGCAAGGCGCCCAGATATTGCACTATTTGCCTTTCGCCCCCGAACCCGGGCGAGCTGCAGGCGACTTACCTTTCGCCCCCGAAGCCGGGCCAGCCGCTGGCGCCCAACCTGCACCCGGCACGGAGGATGGCTGGTTGTGGGTAACGCCCACGCCACAAGCATTGCCGGGTACGATCCGCGGCGGCATTCCGGTGTGCTGGCCATGGTTTGCCGACGAGTCGCCGGACGGTCGCGGCCCCATGCACGGTACTGCCCGCCAAGCCGAGTGGCGACTGGACGGTATCGACGAGGAGGAAGAAGGCGTTGAAGTACACCTGTCGCCGACAACGCGCCTCGACGAACAACTCGCGCCCCGTGTGATGATCCACGCTAGCGCCCGGCGCCTGCATGTTGAGCTGATTACCGAACACCTCGGTGAAACACCCGTGAAACTGACTGCGGCATTGCATAGCTACCTGAGTGTCGCGCATACGCACCAATGCCGTATCGAGGGCTTGGCCGGCGCGCGCTACCTGGACAAGCGCCAGGACTTTTCCGAGGCGCATCAACAAGGCGAGCTCGGCGTGCGCGGTCCATTGGATCGTATCTACGAATCCAATCGTCCAGTCGTGCTCGACGACGGCGCACGTCGCCTTCAGATTGCCAAGCAAGGCAGCGACTCCACGGTAGTTTGGCATCCCGACGCCGACTTGCCCGACGACACGCCCACCGACGTCGGTTACCGTTTCCTGTGCATCGAAGCGGCCTGTACACGCATCGATCCCGTATGGCTGGTGCCTGGCGCCCAGCATCTCCTGGCCACCACCCTGACCCGAGAGGACCTTGCGCAATGAGCGATGAGCTGACTTTCGATGTCCCGTTCGTGCTAGGCATGATGCGCCTTCACGAGCGTCCCGAGTTAGCAGGCGCCACGCGCTTGGCCGACTGGATCGAAGCACGCCTCGATGAAGGGCTCGATTGGTTCGATCACGCTGATATCTACGGCAATCGTGAGTGTGAACGACTGTTCGGCGAGGCCTTGGCACGACGCCCAGCGCTCAAGGCCCGCGTCAAGGTAATCACCAAAACCGATATCGTGCTGCCCGCACGTGACACATCGCGTTTCGGGGTCAAGCATTACGATACCTCCCCCGAGTATCTGAATGCGCGAATCGATGCTTCGCTGGAGCAGCTTGGCGTCGAGCGCCTCGATCACTTCCTGCTACACCGCCCCGATCCGCTACTCGATGCCTCTGCCACTGCAGCCGCACTGGATGCCGCCATCGACGCCGGCAAGGTCGGCGCAGTGGGTGTTTCCAACTTCCTGCCCGAGCAGTGGCGACGCCTGCAGGCCGCCATGCGCCACCCGCTCGGCGCACATCAGTTTGAGCTGTCGCTGGCACGTCCGGAAGTGCTTTTCGATGGATTCTATGATGCCGTGATCGCCGACGACCTTGCGCCTATGGCCTGGTCGCCACTAGGTGGAGGACTGGTCTTCGAGGATGTCCTGGGCAGCGCGCTGGAGCATTTCGCCGAAGAGTTCGAGTCGAGCACCGCCGGATTGGCCCTGGCTTGGCTACGACGCTTGCCGGGCCACCCCGCGCCAGTCATCGGCACCCTCAAGGAAAGTCGTATTCAAGCCTTGCACCGTGACAGTAACCTGACGCTGGATCGGGCCACTTGGTTCGCATTGCTCGAAGAGGCTCGCAGTCACCGTGTGGCCTAGCCGACGTTTCGCATGCGGCTTTCGTCGAATGAGCATTGTGGGCCCGACGGCAAGCTGACACGATTCATCCAACCGACCCGCGTGGTCATGCCGCTCGATTCATGAAGAAGGATGACGCCATGTTCCAACTCACGCGCAGCGTCACCTGGCGCGCTCTCGAACGTCTCCACCGCGAGACCGCCAATGATCGCATCAGTGATTATTTCGCCGCCGACCCCAAGCGTTTCGACAAGATGAGCCTGCGCGTCGGCGGTTTGTTCCTGGATTACTCCAAGCACCACGTCTCGGATGCCGTGCTCGCCAAACTGATCGAGCTCGCCGATCACTCGGCGCTGGTCCAGCGTCGCGCGCAGATGTTCTCAGGCGATATCATCAACGTCACCGAAGATCGCCCTGTCCTGCATACTGCCCTACGTCATTTGGGCGATGAGCCGGTCTATGCTGATGGCAAGGATGTCATGCCCGAGATCCAGAGCACGCGCGAGCAGATCAAGCGCTTCTCGGAAGAAGTACGCAGCGGCGAGTGGAAGGGCTACAGCGGCGAGCGAATCAAGGACGTGGTCAACATTGGCATCGGCGGCTCGGACCTGGGGCCCAACATGGCCTGCCGCGCGCTGCTCAAGCACCGTCACGGCGAACTCAACTTTCACTTTGTCTCCAACGTCGACGGCGCACACATCCAGAAAGTGCTCAGAGCACTCGACCCCGCGACCACGCTGTTCATCGTCTCGACCAAGACCTTTTCTACCCAGGAAACGCTGCTCAACGCCAAGACCGCGCGACGCTGGTTCCTCGACAATGCCGGCGAAGATGCCGATGTTGGTGCGCATTTCATCGCTGCCTCGACCAACCGCAAGGCCGCGATGGAATTCGGTATCCGCGAGGAAAACGTCTTCGAATTCTGGGCCTGGGTCGGCGGGCGATACTCGATGTGGTCGTCGATCGGACTGCCCATCGCGTTGTCCATCGGCTTCGAAGGATTCATGGAACTCCTCGAAGGTGCCTACGAGATGGATCAGCACTTCATCGAGGCACCGTTCGAGCAGAACATGCCGGTACTCATGGCGTTGATCGGCATCTGGTACATCAATTTCATCGGCGCCGAGACGCATGCCATCGTGCCCTACGACCAGGCCTTGCATCAGCTACCGTCGTTCCTTCAGCAGCTCGACATGGAATCCAACGGCAAGTCGGTGGATATCTTCGGCCAGCCGGTAAATTACAAGACCGGCCCCATCGTCTGGGGGCAGACGGGGTCCAACGGCCAGCATGCGTTCTTTCAACTGCTGCACCAGGGTACGCGCTACGTGCCCATCGACTTCATCGCCTCGCTCAAGCCCGAGCCGGAATTCGAGGATCACCACTTCGCCCTGCTCACCAACATGCTGGCGCAGGCCAACGCCTTCATGGAAGGCAGCCAGGACGGCAGCCAGCTCGATCCCTACAGCTGCCCTGGCAACCGCCCCTCGAGCACACTGCTGCTCGATGAATTGACGCCCAAGAACCTTGGCGCACTGATCGCGCTGTACGAACACAAGGTATTTGTCCAGGGGGTGATCTGGAACATCAACTCCTTCGATCAATGGGGCGTACAGCTCGGCAAGCGTATCGCCGGCGAGATCAGCGAGCGCATCGACACCAACGTCGGGGACTTCGATGCCTCGACCCAAGGCCTGCTGTCGCTGGTCCGCGAGCACTTTCCTGCATCGGCGCCGAACGGCAAGGCATCGGACAACAACAAGAAATCACGGGGAAAGACGTCATGACACCGCTCATTGCCTTCGGCGAGGCACTCGTCGACATGCTGTCAAATCGACTGGATGGTGCCACCGACGACATCCCCGAAACCTTCACGCCCTATGCGGGCGGCGCGCCGGCCAATGTCGCTGTGGCCTGTGCCCGCCTGGGGATGACGAGCCGTTTCCTGGGCATGCTCGGCGAGGATCGCTTCGGCGACTTTATCGTCGAGGAACTCGCGCGTCATGGCGTTTCGGTCGAGGACGTTCGCCGCACGCGCGAGGCGCGCACGGCCCTGGCATTCGTCTCGCGCGACGCCCAGGGCGAGCGGCGTTTCGACTTCTACCGACCACCCGCGGCGGACCTGCTTTATCGTCTCGAGCATTTGCCCGCGGGCATCTTCGCCGAGCCGGCGATCCTGCACCTGTGCAGCAACAGCCTCACCGATGACGCAATCGCCGAGACCACACTAAGCATCGCCGACATCGCTCGGCGCGGCGGTGCCTTGATCAGCGTCGATGCCAACCTACGCCACAATCTTTGGCCCGATAATCGCGTCGATATTGGCCGTGTCACCGCCCTGCTCGACCATGCACACCTGCTCAAACTATCCCGCGAGGAGCTTGATCTGCTGCGCGGCGATCACGACGCCGATACCTGGTTGCAGTGGCGTCTGGCCGCTGGCGTGCGCCTGATCGTGATCACCGATGGGCCAGCCCCGGTCGTCGTGCATCGGCTTGGCAAGGTCATTCATGTCACACCGCCCGAAGTGACGGCCATAGACACCACCGCCGGAGGCGACGCCTTCGTCGGCGGCCTGCTGGCGCAACTAGCCGAGGCCGATGTCACCGCCGCCACGCTCGGCGACTGGTGCCAAGACGAGACCCGTTTGCGAGATGCCATTCAGCATGCCTGCCGCTGCGGGGCCTTCGCCGTGACGCGCCCCGGCGCTTACACGGCGCTGCCCACCCGCGACGACCTCGACACCATGCGCTAAAACAGGCCGAGCACCCGACTCGGACACTCAAAGCAAGACGTTGAACTGCTTCAGCCATTCGGGGTGCGCTGGCCAGGCCGGGGCCGAGACCAACCGACCACAGGTCACTGCTTGATCCGCCGCGAGCTCGACGAATTCGCCGCCCGCCAAGCGCACCTCCGGCGCACAGGCAGGATAGGCGGAGACACGTCGTCCGCTTAGCGATACTGCAGCGGCGAGCAACTGCGCGCCGTGACAGATCGCGGCAACGGGCTTGTCGGCTTCCATGAAATGACGCACCAACGCCAGTACCCGCTCATCGAGACGTAGATATTCGGGGGCGCGTCCACCCGGCACCACCAGCGCGTCGTAGCCGGAAGCGTCGATATCGGCGAAACTAGCATTCAGGCTGAAGTGATGGCCGGGCTTTTCGGAATAGGTCTGGTCGCCCTCGAAGTCGTGAATCGCCGTCTTGATACTGTCGCCCTTTTTCTTGTCCGGGCACACGGCTTCGACGCTGTGCCCCATCGCCTGCAACGCTTGAAACGGCACCATGATTTCGTAGTCTTCGACGAAATCCCCGGCGATCAACAGTATGCTGGCCATGCGTCAGCCTCCTGAAAGGGAAGAGAAAAGTGATACCATGCCGCTACTTTCAGCGTAGCGCCTGACGCGGCGCATCGCACGCGAAAGCCTGTCACGCCCTGCTCCCCCATCCATTGCCGGCTGCATTCATCGCCACATGCTCAAAGCCCAACGGCGGAGGAACCCATGCCTGGATTATCGCGCCTAGTGATGCAGGTGCTGGTGGTGGTCCTGAGCGGCCTGGCCGGCGCTGCCAACGCCCAGAACACGCCTATCCCTTTCAGCGCCACTTATCACCTGAGCCTCGACGGCTGGCCGGATGCCGATATCCAGCATCGCTTGAGCCACCTTGGCGGGAACGACTGGCAGAGCGAAATGCATGCCAGCGTGCTCACCGCCGAGGGCTACGAACGCGGCAAATTCCGCCTCCAGGATGAGGACGTGCAAGCCTGGCACTATGCCAGCGGCTATTCGTTGCTCGGCCTCGGGGAACGTTATCACCTCTCGGCACGCGATCTCACCGACCTGCCCGATCGCCAGAGCACCTTGTTCCAGCTGTCCCGTGAGCTGGACGACGTTCCCTGTCAGGATGACAAATCCACGCCATGCGAACTGACGTATGCCGACCACAAGGGACATACCGAGCATTTCGCTTATCGCGTCGCGGCACCACAAACGCTCGAGGTCCCGGCCGGCGAGTTCGAAGTACGCTGGATCGATGGATGGAATCCTGAAAAGCCCGACCGCCGCCTACGCCTGGCCTTTTCATCGACCACACCCGGCTTGCTGATCAGCGTGGAATACTACCGCGACGGCGAGCTGACGAGTCATATGGTGTTGACCGAACTGCAACGCGATGAAAAGCGCTAACCGCCCATAAGCAAAAGCTTTTGCATGCTCCCCCCGGCTCACATAGAGTGGCCGCTTCCGAGACGACTTACACTACCCAGGAGCGGGCATGCTGGCCGGATTGCTGTTGATCTTGTTGCCCTTGATCGTGGGCTATCTCATCCCGATTCGTCATCGCGGCGCTCTGGCCCTGATCGAGCGCGGCGTGAACGCTTCGGTCTACGTCATCCTGTTCTTGATGGGCGTCAGTCTCGCCGGCCTCGAGGACCTGCTGGGCCAGCTCTCGCGCATGAGCGGCCAGGCCGCGACCTTGTTCGCGATCATCACCCCGCTCAACTTGCTGGCGTTGGCCTGGCTGTCACGCCGCAGCCGCCTGCGTGCCGGTGAGTCGCCGCGCGTCGCCAACGCACCGACCAGCACCGGCTCAGCATTGCTCGGGTCGCTGTCGCTCGCTGGCGTGGTCGTACTGGGGACGATGTTCGGCGTGGGGGCCAGCCATTGGGACGCCAGGGCGGTACATGCCTGGGCGGAGCCGCTCGCCGAATGGACGCTTTACCTGCTACTAGCTCTGATCGGCTGCCAATTGCGCAACTCGGGCATGCCGCTCAAACAAATCCTGCTCAATCGCCATGGTCTGGTCATCGCGATTAGTGTGGCGCTCAGCTCTCTGCTGGGGGGCTTGCTGGCCGCCCCGTTGCTCGATCTACGCTGGAATGAAGGCCTCGCCATGGCCGCCGGTTTTGGCTGGTATTCACTCTCCGGCATACTCATCGGCGACCAGCTCGGCCCCGTGCTTGGCGGCGTGGCCTTCTTCAACGATCTCGCACGGGAACTGTTCGCCTTCCTGCTCATTCCCCTGGTCATCCATCGCGCCACACCACTGGCCATCGGTTATGGCGGCGCCACGTCCATGGACTTCACCCTGCCCGTCATTCAGCAGCACGGTGGCGTGGCCTGCGTGCCCATCGCCATCGTCAACGGCTTCTTGCTATCGCTACTCTCGCCGCCGTTGATCCTGCTCTTGCTATCTTTCTGACGCCGCTTGCGACCATGGCCCAACAGTCATGTCCAGACGAGGATGCTAATCTCCGAAAACGTTACCGCTAACATTGCGGCATAACATAACAAGGAGATGGGGACACACATGCCGCGTCGTTCATCGGGTCGCGTCACGCTTCAGGATATCGCCGAACGCGTCGGCGTCAGCAAAGTCACGGTCTCGCGTTGCCTGCGCGAGCCGCAGCGCGTCTCCGAAACGGTGAGACTGCGCGTCGAAGAAGCCATCGACGTGCTGGATTACATCCCCAACCGCCAAGCCGGAGCGCTTTCCAGCGGACGCAGCCTGAGCGTGGCATTGCTGGTGCCATCGATCTCCAATTCGGTATTCTCCGAGGTCCAGCGGGGCGTCGATGAAGGGCTCCGCGAGGCCGGCTATCAGGTGCTCATGGGCCACACCGGGTACTCGATCCTCGAGGAGGAGCGGCTGATCGATACCTTCCTCGCCTACGGCGTCGACGGCTTCGTGCTCTCCAGCACCCGACACACCGACTACGCCCAACGCCTTCTGAATCGTGCGCGTCTGCCGGTGGTGGAAACCATGGAGCTAACCGATAACCCGCTCGACATCAACGTCGGCCTCGATCAACGCGTGGCGGGGCGTGCTATCGGGGAGGCCTTGATCGCTGCCGGCTATCGGCGCATCGGATTCTGCGGCGCACGACTCGATTACCGAGTGCAGCAGCGGCTGGCCGGCTGGGAAGATGCCTTGAAAGCGGCGGGGCTTTCGACGCAACGCTGCCAAACGACACCGCGCCCCTCGTCCTATCGCCTTGGCGGGGAACTGCTTTCAGCCATGCTCGAACGCTGGCCGGACATGGATGCCGTGTTCTGTTGTAACGATGATTTGGCGGCCGGGGCCTTGTTCGAATGTCAGCGGCGGCGTCTCGATGTGCCCGGGCAGTTGGCCTTGGCGGGCTTCAACGGCCTCGACATCACCGATGCCACCTGGCCGACGCTTACCACCGTCATCACGCCTCGTCGCGCCATTGGCGAACAGGCCGCGCGCCTGATCGTCGAGCGCTTGCAGGGAGCCCCGCGCAATCCTTCTCGCCATGACATGGGCTTCGAGATCGCTCTGCGTCAAAGTACCTGACAACACGCCTCGCTCACGAGGCGTGCTGGGTACCGCGCTGCGACACACCCTGCACGCTGAGAGCAACGACATCGTCCAACGACGCATC
This sequence comes from Chromohalobacter beijerinckii, assembly GCF_023061185.1. Lineage (GTDB taxonomy): Bacteria > Pseudomonadota > Gammaproteobacteria > Pseudomonadales > Halomonadaceae > Chromohalobacter > Chromohalobacter beijerinckii. The sequence continues at coordinate 155,456 of NZ_JAKGAK010000002.1, read as the reverse complement.
GATGTTAACGGTAACCGCTTCGTCTTTTCCCGGTGACTCGAGTGTGGCCAGTTGACTATCGAGCATGGCCTCCCCCTTGAAGAAGTGATCCTGACGCGCCTTCAGACGCTCCAGCAGCACCTCGCGCGTACCGGCTAGATGCACGAAGCACAGCGCATCATCGCCGCCACGCAACAAGTCACGATACTCGCGCTTGAGCGCCGAACAGCCAATCACCACGGTTTCCCGGTTATCGCGCCCTTCCCGCACCAACTCGGACAAACGCGTCAGCCAGCCGGCACGATCCTCATCGTTGAGCGGTTCCCCGCGCGACATCTTGGCCACGCTGGTCGCCGAATGATAAGTATCACCGTCGATAAAACGCCCATCGAGCGCTTCGGCCAAACGTTCACCGACCGACGTCTTACCGCAGCCCGACACACCCATGACGATGATCCGCTGCGGATTGCTCGTCGATTCGTCCATATTCATCTTTCCTCGTTTCTCTATTCGCCTTTCGGAGCATTGTTGCGCACGGAATGTTACCGGTAACATGCATTTTCCTAAATCCGACGCCAAGGCACAACGCGACCATCGCCGCATCCCCCTCGTTGCCGGTCGCGCCTCCAATAGAGGTTTCGTTCACATGGATAACGCCACCACCCTGCTTCTTTCCGCGCTGGGCGGCATCATATTGCTGTTGTATCTGGTCATGCGACTGCGCCTGCATGCCTTCGTCGCGCTGTTGACCGTCAGCCTGATCGTCGGCCTCACCACGGGCATGGATCTCGATGCCATTCTTCAATCCGTGCAGGACGGCATGGGGGGAACGCTCGGCTTCGTCGCGACCGTGGTCGGTCTTGGCGCGATGTTTGGCAAAATGCTGGAAGTCTCCGGCGGGGTCGATCGCCTGGCCAGCACGTTGCTCAATCGCTTCGGGGAAAACCGCTCGCAATGGGCCATGGGGGTCACCGGTTTTCTGGTGGCGATTCCGGTGTTCCTGGATGTCGCCTTCATCATTCTGGTGCCGCTAATCTATGCCCTGACCCGCCGCACCGGGCGCTCCCTACTCTACTATGGTATCCCGCTCCTCGCCGGGCTTGCAGTTACCCATTCGTTCATTCCCCCGACACCGGGGCCGATTGCCGTGGCGGAGCTGATCGGCGCCGACCTGGGCTATGTCATCCTCTTCGGGGCCATGGCGGGCCTGCCGGCCATGATCATCGCGGGGCCAATCTTCGGGCGTTATATCGCCAAGCATATCGACGCGGGCATTCCTGACTACATGGAGCTGCCCAAAGACGAGATCGATAGCACTGGGTTGCCGAGCTTCAAGCTGATCCTCGCCATCATTCTGCTGCCGCTGGTGCTGATCGTGCTCAACACCGTCTCCGGCGCAGTGCTGGCCGACGACAATCCAATCGTCACCACCCTGGCGTTCGTGGGTCATCCTTTCGTGGCGCTGACGCTGGCAACACTGCTGTCGTTCGTCTTTTTGGGTACGCGCCGTGGCATGAGCCGCGAGAATGTCATGGAAGTCGCCACCAAGGCGCTCGAACCGGCCGGCATCATCATTCTCGTCACCGGTGCCGGTGGCGTCTTCAAGCAGATGCTTATCGATTCCGGTGTTGGTGATGTCATGGGCCAGATGATGGCCGATAGTGCCCTACCGCCGATTCTGCTCGCCTTCTTGATTTCCACCGCCGTGCGCGTGGTTCAAGGCTCCGCCACTGTTGCAATGATCACCGCCGCCGGACTGATGGCGCCCTTGATCTCCACGCTAGGACTGGAAGGTCCAGTGCTTGGCTTGATCGTGATCGCCATCGCCTCCGGCGCCACGGTACTCAGTCACGTCAACGACTCTGGGTTCTGGCTGGTCAACCGTTACTTCGGCCTGACCGAGGCACAGACCCTGAAGAGCTGGACGGTGATGGAAACCCTGATCGGGCTGGTGGGGCTTGCCGTCGCGTTGATCATCGGGCTGTTCGTGTAACCTCCGCGCGCGCAACGCATAAAAACGCAGAAGGGGCCTTGGTGGCCCCTTCTGCGTTTGCATATCGCGGTTTTATCTTCCCGTTGCGCGCATCTCGATCGTACCCAGGACTACAGCTTGATCGCGTTCTCGATACTGTCCAGGCGACGTTGCGCCAGCGCTTCGCCTAACGCCTTGCCGCGATAACCTTCCTCGAGCAACGTGCGCGGTTCGATCTCGCTCGCTACCCCCCAGGCAACCTCGACGAGCCTGCCCAAGTCCGGGGCTTCCAGCGCCAGATAACGTTGCAGCGTCGCGATGCGTTCGGACCGCCGCCAGGCATCGATGGCATCGAACCAGGCCATCACGTCAGCACCCGTCAGCCCGGCATCATCGTACTTCTGCCGCAACGCCCGGGTACGTGCTACCTGACGGGCCAGGTCGCGCCACGCATTGGGCACGCGCAGACGCTCGCACAAGGCCTCACGCACATCGTCGGCCAGTGCTTCGAGCAACCGTGCCCAACGCCACATCGCAGGATCATCGCTGGCAGGCAGTGTCGCCATGGCTTGTTCACCAAGGTCGAGAGCAGCGTCGGCATTCAGTTCCGGCATCCATACGGCCAGGGCCCCGCACTCTTGCAGTGCCCGGAAGTAGGCGATGGGACGCGGCTCAGCCAGCGCTTTGACGGTCTCCTGCCAGACACGCTCGGCGACGAGGTGACCGATTTCGCCGCTGTCGCATAGTCGACGCATCAGGCGCTTCGTGTCATCGGCGATAACGAAGCCCAGATCCCGGTAGCGCGCCCAAAAGCGCGCCGTGCGCAGCACACGCAAGGGGTCTTCGACGAACGCTTCGGAGACATGACGCAGCACGCGCGCGTCGAGATCCCGCGCGCCCTGGAAAGGATCGACCAGATGTCCCTCAGGGTCTTCCGCCATGGCGTTGATGGTCAGGTCACGGCGCGCCAGATCTTCCTCGAGGGTCACCTCGGGGCTGGCGTGAACCACGAACCCAGTATAGCCGTGGCCCTGTTTGCGCTCGGTACGCGCCAGGGCGTACTCCTCATGGGTCACCGGGTGCAGGAAGACCGGAAAGTCGCGCCCCACCGGAATGAATCCCCGCGCAGTGAGTTCTTTCGGCGTGGCGCCGACCACCACCCAGTCTTCATCGGTGACTGGCCAACCCAGACGCGCATCGCGCACCGCCCCGCCTACTCGGTAGACGACGAAGCCTTCGAGCACATCGCGAGGCGCGTTCATCGGCTCAGCTCTCGACCTGCTCGGGATGACGCGCCGCCCAGTCGGTGAAGCCACCGTCCAGACTATAGACATCGCTAAAGCCCTGGGCTGCCAGCCAGGTAGCCGCCTGCTGGCTGGAATGGCCGTGATAGCAGACAACCACCATGGGGCGTTCACGCGGTGCGCGCTCGAACAATTCCGCCACGCTGGCGTTATCGAGGTGATGGCTGCCGGGAATATGCCCTTGCGAATAACTCAACGGGTCGCGGATATCGACCAGCGTCAGCTCATGGGCACTCTCGAGCCATTGGGCCAACGTGGTCGGGGCAAGATGAGTAAAGCTTTTCTCGTGGGACATGGGAATGCTCCTTGGCAGAGTCGGGATCAACGCCGCGGATGGGCCGGCTCGACGTAGCGTTCACCGCTTTCCAGGTCAACCGCGGTCAGCTCGCTACCCCACACGCAGCCGGTGTCCAGCGCCAGGGCACGCACGCGCGCGTCGGGGGTCATGCCCTGAAGCGCCGCCCAGTGACCAAAGACGATACGCGGATCGTCATGACGCGTATAGGTGAACCAAGGCGCGAAACCTTCTGGCGCGCTATCCAACCCTTCCTTGGCATCGAAGTCGAGTGTGCCGTCGGCGGCGATGAAACGCATGCGCGTGAAGGTATTGACGATCACCCGAAGGCGCTCGATTCCCTCAAGGTCGTCCGTCCAGCGCGCCGGCGAATTGCCATACATCGACGCCAGGAAATCGCTCACCGCATCGCCACGCAACACCGCCTCGGCCTCGGCGGCGTAGGTGCTTGCTTGCTTCAACGACCAATGCGGCGGCAATCCGGCATGCACCATGACGGCGTCGAGCGAGGCATCATGCACCAGCAGCGGCTGGCGACGCAGCCAGTCGAGAAGCTCGTCGCGATCATCGGCCTCGAGAATCGGTTGCAGCGTATCGGAACGTTTGAGGGGCGCATCGGCCCAGGCCGCCGCCAGCAAATGCAAATCGTGGTTGCCCAGCACGACCCGGGCGCTGTCACCCAGCGCCTTCACGGCGCGCAGGCAATCGAGCGATCCCGGTCCACGGTTGACCAGGTCGCCTACTAGCCACAGGCGATCACGTCGTGGATCGAAGGCGATCCGTTCGAGCAACGCCGCGAACTCCGCATAGCAGCCCTGCAAGTCGCCGATGGCGTACGTCGACATATTTCTCCCGACCATACTCAGTGTATCTGGTTAGGCCCCGCAAGACGGAAAGCCGCGATGGGGACCTCGAAGGCGCGCTGCTCGGTCGTGTCCAGACAGGTGTAGCTACCTTCCATGACGCCCACCGGACCATCGAGCACCGCGCGGCTGGTATAACGAAAGCGCTGACCGGGGCCGATCAATGGCTGTTGCCCGACCACCCCTTTGCCGCGCACTTCCTGCACCTTGCCGCTGCTCTGAGTAATCTGCCAATAACGTGCCAGCAGCTGGATCGAGCGCATCGAGCGATTGTGCACGGTAATCGTGTAACTGAAGACATAACGCTGTTCGGCGGGGGCGGACTCACTTGCCTGATAGGCAGGCTCGACCTCCACCTGTATATCGGCGGCCACTTCACTCATGGCGTCGCTCCCGCGACATGGTTGGCAATACGCACCAGTTCTCCGACGTGCAGTGTCTGCGGGCGGCGCCCTGCATCTATCTCCAACACGTCCCAGGCCGCGTCATCGAGACGCCCCTTGAAGTTGTTACGCAGCGTCTTGCGACGTTGGCCAAAGGCTTCGCGCACGATCTCGCCAAACAACGCTTCGTCATGCGCGACATGCGGCGGCTCGGCGTGCGGTACCAGGCGCACGATCGCCGATTCGACCTTGGGACGCGGCGTAAAGGCTTCTGGTGGCACCACGAACAAATTGTCCACCTGGCAATAATACTGCGTCATCACCGACAGGCGTCCCCATGCCGAGCTGCCCGGTGTCGCCGCCAGACGCTCGACGACCTCCCTTTGCAGCATGAAATGCATGTCAGAGATAACGTCGCGCGCCGTTAACAGATGGAAGATCAGCGGCGTGGAGATGTTGTAAGGCAGGTTGCCGATAACTCGTAGCGGCTTGCCGGGCGTTTCCCCTTCCGCAGCGAGCGCGGCGAAATCGAACTTGAGCGCATCCCCTTCGTGGATGGCGAACGCCGGATAATTGAAGAACTGCACGCGCAGCCCCGGAATCAAGTCACGATCCAGCTCGATAACCTCCAGCGCGCCAGCGGCATCCAACAAGGGTTCCGTCAACGCGCCTTGCCCGGGGCCGATTTCAATCAAGCGCTGTTCGGACCTCGGCGCGATGGCATGCACGATGCGCGCGATAACGCCGGGATCACGCAAGAAGTTCTGGCCGAAGCGTTTACGGGCCTGGTGGGCCGGGGGATGACTGGACATGGACGTGGCATATTCCTTGGGGCAATCGGGCATTCATTCAGGTGCGACATGGCCGCTGCAGGCCATCCTGGCGGCGACGTCGAGCGCCACCCGCAAGCTACCGGCGTCTGCCTGGCCACTCGCGGCCAAGTCGAGCGCCGTACCGTGATCGACCGAGGTGCGAATCAATGGCAGCCCCAGCGTCACGTTGGCGGCTTCGCCGAAACCGGCATATTTCAGTACCGGCAAGCCCTGATCGTGATACATGGCGAGCACGGCATCGGCGTTTTTAAGGTGATGTGGCGTGAACAACGTGTCGGCGGGCAAGGGACCGACGAGATCCAGCCCTTCCCGGCGCAGCTCAGCCAGCGCCGGCGCGATGATATCACGCTCTTCGACGCCCAGATGCCCCTCCTCGCCGGCATGCGGATTGAGACCGCATACCAGGATGCGCGGCCGCGCGATGCCGAAGTGGCGACGTAGATCCGCGTCCAGAATCGTTGTCACGCGACGTAAACTCTCGGCATCAATGGCATCGGCCACCGCGCGTAGAGGGAGATGCGTCGTCGCCAGCGCCACGCGTAAGGGTGGCTCGGTGCGCTCGGTGGCCAGCATCATCACCACCTCTTCGACGCCACAGGCATCGCGGAGGTATTCAGTGTGACCGGTAAAACCCGGATAGCCGCCCTCGATGATCGCGCCCTTGTGCAAGGGTGCGGTGACCATGGCATCGGCATGACCATCACAGCATGCCGCTATAGCGACATCCAGCGTTTCGAGCACATAGGCGGCGTTGGCGGGATCGAGCCGACCGGCCTCGCAGGGGGCTCGCAGCCGCACCGGCCACACCGGCAAGACACCGTCACGCGGCGCAGGTACCGGCGCTCCGTCGGCCAGCGGGACGATGCGCACCGCCAACGCCAAGCGTGCGGCGCGCTCGGCCAACAATTCGGGATCGCCGATGGCGACGAGGCGCGTCTCGTGATCCTGCCAGGCCGCCGCCAGTGCCAGCGTCAAATCCGGGCCGATTCCCGCCGGCTCGCCGGTGGTCAATGCCAGCACCGGAGAAGACGTCATCACTGCTGGCCGTCTTCCAGGCGGTTATCGATATACGCGCCGGAACGGATTTCTTGCGTCCAGGCTTCGAGTTCGTCGTTCACCTTGCGCTGGAACAGGGTCTGACGGACTTGCTCGCGCTGGGCATCACGCGTCACATCTTTCTGACGACGATCTTCAAGCTCGATCACATGATAGCCAAAGCGCGAACGCACCGGCTGAGACAGCTCGCCGACGTCCATGTCGCTTACGGCATCCTCGAACGCCGGCACCATTTGCCCGGGACGCACCCAGCCCAACTCACCGCCATCGAGGGCGCTACCATCGTCGTCGCTGTACTGCTGCGCCAGCTCGGCAAAGCTCTCGCCCCCCGCGATCCGCTGACGAATGTCCTCGGCCAGTGCCTCGGCCTGTTCGTCGTTACGATTCGGGTTGGTGCCAATCAGAATATGACGCACTTGGTTCTCGGTAATCACCGTCTTTTGTTCGCCCTGGCCACCACGCGTCTCGATGCGCTTGACCAAGTGGAAACCGCTAGGGCTACGTACCGGCTCGCTGACTTCGCCGTCGGCGAGTTGGGGCACCACATCGGCAAAGATCGTTGGCAACTGGTCACCACGGCGCCAACCCAGATCACCACCGGAAAGCGCCTGTTCGCCATCGGAATCCGCCGTGGCGAGTTGCTGGAAGTCGGCGCCATCTTGTAGCCGGCGATACAGATCGCGGGCCTCGGCCTGCGCCTGCTCGACCTGCTCAGGCGTGGGCGACTCGGGTAGCGAGACGAGAATGTGCGCCAGATGATAAGCCGTATTGGAAGATTCACCTTGCTGCTCGAGGTAGCGATCCACTTCACGATCGGTAACGTTGACGCGGCTGGCCACCTGGCTCTGCTGCACTTGGCGCAGCAGCATTTCGCGGCGTACTTGTTCGCGTACCGCCGCCAACGACATGCCGTCTGCCTCAAGCGAGTCGGCGAACTCATCCAGTGACATGTCATTATTCTCGGCAATATCGCGCACGGCGGCATTGAGCTGCGTATCGTCGATGCTCACATTGGCGCGATCAGCCATCTGCAGCTGGATCTGCTCGACAATCATGCGGTCGAGCACCTGGCGGCGCAGGTCTTCCTTGTCCGGCACGGGCACATTGCGGCTGGCCATCTGCTGACTTACCTGGGCAACGCGATCCTCGAGCTGGCTCTGCATGATCGCATCCTTGTTGACGACCGCCACGATGCGATCCAGCGGCTGGGGCTGTGCCAGCGCCACCAGTGGCGTCAACACCATCAGTAGCATGAAGCCCAGGGAGGCGAACGATCTCAAGCGCATGAAGTCCTCTCTACGTTACTGTCTTGTCGCCGGTGCATGCCTGAACCGGCGGTGAATAGATGCCAGTGTGGCTTAGAAGGTAGTCGCCCGATAACCGGGGATGGCTTCCTCGAAGTAACTATCGGCTTCCTGGCCAACGCCACCCAAGCCCTTGAACACGAAGCGCAGGAACAGTCCGCGATCCGTGTAGTCGTCATCGATGGTATTGGCAGTGTCATTGTCTTCGACCCACTCGCGCCAGACGAGTTGTACCGCGGAGCAACAGTCGTTGAACTGGACACCCGCCAATTGCTCCAGGGCGCGGTCGTTGGTGTTGTCATACAAGAAACGACCTATCAAATCCAGACTCGGCGTCGCTTGGTACGCGAAGGACACATCGTAATCCTCGCGATTGTAGCCCAGACGATCCTCGGCATCGTCCTGCGGCTGGAACCCTTCGAGTTGCCAATTGTAGCCAAGGTTCAATACGTGGCCGGCGGGATCCTGATACTGCAGATACGCCGAGGCTTTCTCGGTCATGCTCCGATCGGGATCGTAGAACCAGGAATAGCGGCTACGCCAGCGTTCGGTCATCTGCCACTCCAACTCCGTGATTACCGGCGAACGGTCCCGCGTGGCGTTGTACCAGTCCTGATAATTGCGCTCGCGGTCCGGCAATGTGTCGGGGTCGCCGTTCATGTCGATGTTGCGATCGGAGAAGTAACTGCTCTGCCCCACCGAAAGCGACAGGCGTTCGCGTCCGGTGTCGTCTTCCAAAAAGCGAGTGGACGCGCCATAGGACAGTTTGTTGACATCGCCCAGGCGGTCGGCGCCGGAAAAGCGGTAAGGCGACCACAGTTGCCCCCAGGAGACGGCACGCTCGCTGGTGTCGAAGTCGGGGAGGTCGCTCTGGTCACGTTCAGGCACATAGGCGTAATAGAGTCGCGGCTCCAGGGTCTGGCGCCAATCGGTGCCGAACAGTGAGGCATCGCGCTCGAAGATCAGCCCTGAATCCATCGACAACACCGGTGCCACCAAGGAAGGATCCTCGTCGCGGTCGGTTTGCCGATTACCGTAATCGAGTTGATAGCTCGACTGCCAAAGCTGCGCGCGGGGCTCGAAAAACCCCCAACTGGGATCGGCGCGCCACCCCAGCGCCGGCGTCAAGTGCACGCGTGAGCCATTGGCGGCCTCACGCAGCGGAATTCTACGCCGGTTACCGGTTTCCTCATCCGTCCAGACCCCCTGGCTGTCGACACCATGGAGATCGCGCCAGAAGTAGGTCGCGTTGGAATTCCACTCCTGGTAGAAGCCGCTGTCCTGGCTCCAGCGGGCATCCGCGCTCAGGCTGGGCAGCCGATAGAATGGCTTGTCATCCTCATCGAGCGGGTAGTCGAGCTTTTGATAACCTTGGGCACGCGCATCGAGGCGCCAGGTATCGCCGCGATACGTCATGCGCGCCAGACGCGCCAGGTGGTCGGTATCCTGCTCGGCGAAATTGCGGCCGAAATCATCGAAGTAGCGCCCGTCGCTCGCCGCACCATAGGCCAGTTGATAATCCAACTGCGACGAGAAGCGTCCCGCATGTTGATAATCGATGTACCAGCGCGCCTCGTCCTCGAAGGCGTCATCGGGATCGTTGGGGTTGTCGCTTGCGCCGCCCCGGTCGCTGGCCAAATAGGCCCCTTCGACCGTCCCTTGATCGTTACCGAACAAGTAACGAAACTCACCGCCCAGCATGGCACCATGCTCACTCATCCAGCGCGGTGATAAAGTGGCATCGTAATTGGGCGCCAAGTTGAGATAGTAGGGCTGGGTGTAGTCGAGTCCATCGCCCGAAAAGCCCAGCGTCGGCCATAGAAAACCGCTCTGCCGACGGTCGTCGATGGGGAAGCGCACCCATGGCCAGTAGAATACCGGCACGTCACCCATCTCCAAGCGTGCATTGGTCGCGGTACCGAAGCCCTCTTCACGATCCAGAGTCACGTCGCTGCCCACCATGCGCCACAGGCGACTACCCGGTTCACAGGTGGTGAAGCTGGCATCGTCGAGGCGATAGCGGCCGTCGGCCAGGCGTTGAAGTTCAATGGCGTCGCCACGCAAGCGCTGATCGTGGATGACGTAATGTGCATTGTCGATTTGGGCGGCGTCGCTATCCAGCGCCATGCTGGCATCGCCGCCGCGCACCAGCAGCCCTGGATTGCGAACTGCCGTCGGACCCTCGGCGAAAGCGCGATCGCGCGCGGCGTTGACACGCACGCGCGGCGATTCGAGTTGCGTCTCGCCACGCCGCAGTGCTACCTCACCGGACAGCATGGTACCGCCATCGTCACCATAGGCCGCTTCAGCCGAATCCGTGCGGATCTGCTGAGGCGTATCGCCAGCGGGCAACTGATAGCCCGGCTCGACGTAGCGTCCGCTACACAATGCGCCTTGCGGCGCGCTATCGCCCCAAGGCTGCCAGTCCAGCTGCTGCGCGGGCAGGGGAGCGGGAGGCGCCGCGTGGGCAGCGGCGGTCATCAAGCCTGAGAGGGCAGTCCAGAAGAATCGCTTGCCCATGGTCCTCTGTGTCCTTGCCGAGTGGAATCGGTATTATACAGCCCCTGTCGCGTGCGTCTGCCTTGCGAAGACACACCAAGTGCGGCGCGCAGACGTATCACGCGGCGCCATGAGCGTCGGCGATGCGCGACGAGTGAAGGACGCGCCAGGGAATCGACGCCCAGCATGCGGCGGCGAACCAGGCCCGTCAACACGCAACCCACGAGGAGCCTGCATGAACGAGCGCTCGGAAACCCTGCAACGCTGGATCGCCCGGCAACACGCCCTGCCCTTCGACGCCTGTCCGTTGGACGACGTCGCCGGCGATGCCAGCTTCCGCCATTACTACCGTTTCCGTCTGCCCGACGGGACCCAGCGCGTACTGATGGATGCTCCACCCGAGCACGAGAACAGCCAAGCGTTCGTGGACATCGCCCGCGCCTGGCGCGCGGCTCGGCTACCGGTTCCTGCCCTGTATGCCGTCGATCTCGAGGCCGGCTTCGTCGAGCTCGAAGACCTGGGCGACGACGTCATGCATCATCACTTGGGAGACGATGCCGATGCCCGCACCTGGTTCGAACGTGCCTTGCATCTGCTGGAACGCCTGCAACGCCAGGCGCCCTGCGACGACCTGCCCGAGTATGACCACGCCCTGCTAGCGCGTGAGCTGGATCTTTTCCCCGAGTGGTGCCTCACGAAGCTGCTCGAGATTCCCGTACCGCCCAGTTGGCCCGCTCTGCGCGAGTCACTCATCGACAGCGCCCTCGCCCAGCCCCGGGTCGCCGTCCACCGCGACTTCGATGCCATGAACCTGATGCTGCACGAGGACGCCCTGTGGCTAATCGACTTCCAGGATGCCGTCAAAGGGCCGATCAGCTACGACCTGGTATCGCTGCTACGCGGACGCTATCGCCTGTGGTCACAGGTGCACATGGCCGACTTCATCGAGAATTTCCGCCAACGCGCGCAGGAGGATGGGCGACTGCCGCCCATCGACGCCGACACCTTTCATCACCAGGTCGAGGCCATGGGCGTGCAGCGCTCGCTCAAGGTGCTGGGGATTTTCTGCCGCCTGACACTGCGCGATGCCAAGCCACGCTATCTGGAGCGGCTGCCGCACTTTTTGGCACATCTACGGCAAGGGCTCGCGGCAGTGCCCGCGTACGGTGAATTTCTCACCTGGATAGACACCACCTTCACCCCCGCGCTGTGCCGCGAACTCGACCGCCGGGGCATCGACCATCCCCTGGAGGAACGTATTTCATGAAGGCCATGATCCTCGCCGCGGGCCTGGGGAAACGGATGCGCCCCCTTACTGATCATTGTCCCAAGCCGCTGCTGACGGTCGCCGACAAGCCATTGATCGTGCACCATCTTGAGCGGCTGGCGGCAGCGGGCATCACCGACGTCGTGATCAACGTCAGCTACCGCGCCGAGCAGATCGTCGAGGCGCTCGGCGACGGCCAACGCTTCGGTGTATCGCTCGCCTTCAGCCACGAGACGACGCCCCTCGAGACGGCAGGCGGCATTCGTCACGCGCTCCCCTTGCTGGGCGACGCGCCCTTTCTACTCATCAACGGCGACGTCTGGTGCGATGTCGCTCTAGAAACGCTTCCCGAGCTAAAGGGCGACCTCGCACATCTGATACTGGTCGACAATCCCGACCATCACGCCGAGGGCGACTTTGCCCTCGACGACGCGGGGCGCGTGCGGCTCGAAAGCACACCCCGGCTGACCTACGCGGGGCTGGCGATACTCAACCCCGCGCTCGTCGCCTCACTGCCTGACGACTCGCCCGCAAAGCTGGCGCCCCTGCTCCGTGAGGCGATCATGGCGGGACGTACCGGCGGCACTCATCATCGCGGTGGCTGGGTGGATGTTGGCACCCCCGAGCGCCTCGAGGCGCTGGACGCCCATCTGCGCGGCATTTGAGTTCGGCCGCAGGCATCCCCACATTGAGTGAATGACCATGGCGGCGCTCGCGGCGAGAGGCGACACAGACTCGCCAATCCCGTTACCATGCAACGTTTTCAGGCCACGCTCCAGACGCGTGGCACACGCAGACAGATGAGGAATCCCAGCCCATGAAAGCCAGCATCAAGTGGACCGATGGCCGTCAGTTCATCGCCGAGGCCGGCAGCGGCCACAGTGTGGTTCTCGATGGCAACCCCGAGCACGGCGGTCGCAACACCGGTGCACGTCCCATGGAAATGATGCTCATGGGCCTGGGCGGCTGCACCTCGTTCGACGTCATGCAGATTCTCGAAAAGGCGCGTGCCTCCGTGACCGACTGCGTGGCGAGCGTCGAGGCTGAACGTGCCGAGGGTACTCCCTCTGTGTTCACCAAGATCCATGTGCATTTCAAGGTGACGGGGCACGGCCTCAAGGAGTCCCAGGTCAAGCGCGCGGTGGAACTCTCCGCCGACAAGTATTGCAGCGCGTCCATCATGCTCGCGCGCGGCGGCGTCGAGATGACGCACTCCTACGAGATCGCCGACGCCGAGGCATGAAGCACTCAGTGCAGCTCGTGCTTGGCGAAATGGTGAGCATGGCGGCGTGGAAGATTTTGCAATCGACAGATGCGCCGGTCACGGTGGATGTGCATAATACGCGCCTTCCTGTATACGCATCTGCTCGGGTTCCGGCGCCTGTTCGTCGGGTTCAGTACCAACCTGCCAATTGGGAGGCTCGGACGTGACCGATAATCTCCGACTCCACGGGTTCAACAACCTGACCAGCTCGCTGAGCTTCAATATCTATGATATCTGCTATGCCAAGACGGAAGAGCAGCGCAAAGCTTACATCGATTACATCGACGAGCTTTACAACGCCGAACGCCTGACACAGATACTCAAGGACGTCACCAATATCATCGGTGCGCATGTGCTCAACATCTCGCGCCAGGATTACGAGCCACACGGTGCCAGCGTGACCATCCTCATCGCCGAGCACGAACTCGATGAGCACGATCCCGAGCATATCGAGCCGGGCCCGGGGCCGTTACCCGAAACCGTACTCGGGCATCTCGACAAGAGTCACGTCACGGTGCATACCTATCCGGAATCGCATCCGGACAACGGCATTAGCACCTTTCGACTGGACATCGACGTGTCCACCTGCGGCATGATCAGCCCACTCAAGGCGCTGAACTATCTTATCCATAGTTTCGATTCCGACATCGTGACCACGGATTATCGCGTGCGCGGCTTCACACGCGACGTCGACGGCCGCAAGCTGTTCATCGACCATGACATCACGTCCATCCAGGACTACCTGGCGGAAGATACCAAGCGTGCTTATCAGATGGTCGACGTCAACGTCTATCAGGAAAACATGTTCCATACCAAGATGTTGCTGAAAGACTTCGAACTCGACAACTATCTGTTCGGCAGCACGCGCCGCGACCTGACCTTCGAGGAAGCCCGCAACATCGAGGACCGCCTGCGCAAGGAAATGCTGGAGATTTTCTACTCGCGCAACCTCGACTGACCTACCGTTTCGCGGCTCAGCCCTGAGCCGTCAGTTTGAAGCTGAAAGAAAAGCGCCCCCACCTTGGCCTGGCCAGGATGGGGGCGCTTTTTGGACTTCTTCTAGCGTCCGGCTTCGCGCTTATAGCTACAATGCACTTATAGCTTATAAACCGATCGGGTCATCACCTGCGACATCATCCGCATGCCGAACTTGAGAGGAGCAGGAAAGCGCGAGCCACCCGCCTCCAGCGCCCAACGTTCGTGGTGCGCCTCGTCGGTGCGCACCTGCTCGAGTATCGCTCGCGAGCGGCGATCGCCCACCGGCAGTTTGTGCATGTGATCATCGAGATGGCGGCCGACTTGTTCTTCGGTGGCAGCGACGAATCCCAGGCTGATGTTGTCACCCAGCTTGCCGGCCAACGCACCCATGCCGAAAGACGCTGCGTAGAACGCCGGATTGAGATAGCTGGTCCGGTCATTGAGCTCGCGCAGGCGTTCATCGCACCAGGCAAGATGATCGATTTCCTCGGCCGCCGCCCGCTCCATTTGATCGCGCGTCTCATGCAGCTTGGCGGTTGCCCCCTGGCCCTGATAGAGCGCCTGAGCGCACACCTCGCCGGTATGATTGATGCGCATCAGCCCCGCAGCATGGCGACGCTCGGCGTCGGTCATTTCGGCATCCTGCGTGCCCACGGCGGGGTTGGCACGTGAGGCGCTGGCGGCGTGCGGTACCAGCGTGCGCAGGATGGTATCGAACTGCTGGATCAAGTTATCGGTGCGGGATAGCTGACGGGACATGTAGGAGTCTCCATGCAACGAAGCGGAGTGTAAAACGCGGCCATCGTGAAACCGGGCCACTCGAGATGCGAGCGGCCCGGTAGCATCGATGCGTCCATCGCTGGGAAGAAACGCGCAAGATGCTGGCGCGTTACGGTCAGCCCGCTGGCCAAGTGAAGCGACGACCGCCCATCAAATGCATATGCACATGATAGACCGACTGGCCGCCATGGTCATTGCAATTCATCACCACGCGATAACCGTCCTCGGCAAAACCCAGCTCCCGCGCCAAACGTGCAGCGGTATGCTGTAACCGCCCGATCAACGCTAGATCCCCTTCTTCGATATCGTTGAGCGTGGCAATGTGTTTCTTGGGAATGATCAGGATATGCGTAGGCGCCTGAGGATTGACATCGTGAAACGCCAATACGTGATCATCCTCGTAGGCGATATCCGGCTCGATATCGCGATCGACCATCTTGCAGAACAGACAATCCATGAGCCTTCCTCTTCGTGTCGATGTAGAAACAGCTGGCCAGGCCTCATCTGAAAAGCTGACGAGCGATGATCAGACAAGGCAAAAATTGGCGAAAAAACGGAGTTTACACGTAGTAAATGAGTCTTTTGAGCCTATTTTTAACACCGTATGATCGAGCGCAGGCGCTTTTCAGAGAGTGCCTAGCGGAAGCGGCGCTGATCCAATAACTGCGTCACCAGCGGCGCCAGAATCAAATCCATTGCCAACGACATGCGCGCGCCCGGTACGACCAAGGTATGTGGGCGCGTCATGAAGGAGTCGCGAATCATGGTCAGTAGATACGGAAAATCCACCGAATGCGGGTCGCGAAAGCGAATCACCACCATGGACTCGGCATCGGTGGGAATGTCCTGCACCTCAAAAGGGTTAGACGTATCCACCGTCGGCACACGCTGAAAGTTGATGTGGCTACGCGAGAACTGCGGCTGTATATAGCGCACATAATCGTGCATGCGCCCCAGGATGGTATCGATCACCGACTCCTGAGAATGGCCACGCAGATTGGTGTCACGGTGAATCTTCTGGATCCACTCGAGATTCATCGTCGGCGCTACGCCGACCAGTAGATCGACATGCTTGGCGATATCGTATTCATGCGTCACCAGCCCACCATGCAGACCTTCGTAGAATAGCAGGTCGGTGCCGCCGGGCACCGGCTCCCACTCGGTGAACGTACCCACCTGATAACCGGCCTCGATATGCTGCTTGTCCTCGGCATGGATGTAATGACGATGCATGCCCATGCCTAGATCGCCATATTCCTGAAACAGGCCCTCGAGGCGATCGAGCAGATTGGCTTCCACCGCAAAATGCGAAAGTTCGGACTTGCGGCTGGGCTCCTCCTCGAAGATGCGCGCCAGCTCATCGCGTGTGTAGCGATGAAAGGCATCGCCGTCGACAAACGCCGCATGAATGTCCTCGCGCGCGAACATACGCTCGAATGTCCGCTTGACGGTCGTGGTGCCGGCGCCAGAGGAACCGGTTACCGCGATGATCGGGTACTCACGCGACATGGCGCATCTCTCCGATTCGCGAAGCTCTCGACACTCGGCGCATGCTGGCCGCGCGCTCGGCGGCACTGCTCAATCGTACAGCTTCCATGTCGTGTACCCTGCTCGTCGCTTATCGTTGGTAGAGCGGCATACCGAACGCCTCATGCGTTGGCGTCATCGCGCTCACGGGCCACCGCGCGATGGGCGATGTCACGGCGATACAATGCCTCTTGCCAGTCGATCGCCGCCACCCCTTCGTAGGCATGCTCGCGCGCCACCGTGACGCGTGCTCCCAAGGCCGTGACACATAGTACGCGGCCACCACTAGTCACGACCCGCCCATCGTCGCGCAAGGCAGTACCGGCGTGGAACACCTTGCAGCCCACGGCCTCGGCGCCGTCCAGGCCTTCGATGACATCGCCCTTGCGATAATCGCCGGGATAGCCGCCAGCCGCCATGACCACGCCTACTGCCGCGCGAGTGTCCCAATCGCATTGCTGGGCCGCGAGCTGCCCTTGGGTCGCTGCCAGGCACAGCGCCACCAGGTCCGACTTCAAGCGCAACAGAATGGGCTGGGTTTCCGGGTCGCCGAACCGGCAGTTGTACTCGATCACCTTGGGCGCGCCTTGTGGCGAAATCATCAGCCCGGCATACAGAAAACCGGTATAGGGCCGTCCTTCGGCCGCCATGCCACGTACGGTTGGCAGGATGACCTCATCCATGATGCGCTGCTCGACCGCCGGAGTGACGACAGGCGCCGGCGAATAGGCGCCCATGCCGCCGGTATTGGGGCCAGTATCGCCATCGCCAGCACGCTTGTGGTCCTGACTGGTGGCCATGGGGAGCACATGTTCACCATCCACCATGACGATGAAGCTAGCCTCCTCGCCTTCTAGAAATTCTTCGATCACTACCCGCGCGCCGGCATCGCCGAAGGCATTACCGGCTAGAATGTCACGCACCGCCGCGTCGGCTTCCTCCAGCGTCATGGCCACGATCACTCCCTTGCCGGCGGCAAGCCCGTCGGCCTTGATGACGATCGGAGCGCCCTGCTCGCGCACATAGGCCAGCGCCGGTTCAACGTCGCTGAAGGTGGCGTAGTCCGCGGTGGGGATCGCATGGCGGGCGAGAAAATCCTTGGCAAAGGCCTTGGAACCTTCCAATTGGGCAGCGGCCTGGGTCGGACCGAAGATCGCCAGCTCCGCCGCCCGGAAACGGTCGACCACACCCTCGACCAGCGGCGCTTCAGGGCCCACGATGGTCAACTCCACGCCGTTGTCATGCGCGAAGGCCTCCAGCCCCGACAAATCGTTGGCGGCGATATCCACGTTGGTGAGTTTCGACTCGCGCGCGGTGCCGGCGTTGCCCGGCGCCACGAAGACGGCATCGACCCGTGGGGATTGGGCCGCCTTCCAGGCGAGTGCGTGCTCGCGGCCACCGCCGCCGATGATCAAAACCTTCATCTGGATAAGACCTTATGGAGCTATGACGAAAAAGATCGAACCATTATGGCAGAAAGCGTGCGCCACGACAGAGCGAGGTGTCAGCGTTCCGGCATATCATCGTCGGGCGCCTGATGCTGATGCATCATGCGCTGCCAGAAACGCAGATTTTCTTCAGCCAGCTCCTGCATAGTCTCCACTGGCGAGTGGCGAATCGCCTGCTGCCACTGATCCTGCATGTGGCGTTGCTGCTCGAGCATCAGTTGCGTGCCTTGTTCGAGATAACGGGCCAACGGCAAAGACTGCCCCATGGCATAAATGCGAATCAATTGTTCGAGCAAGGCATTGGAGAAGACATCGGCATCGTTGTCGTTGCGCTGCTCCTGCTCGGTGATGATCGACAGCAGGATGGGGCGAGTCAGATCTTCACCGCTCTTGGCGTCTTCGACGCGAAACGGGACTTCATCGAGCACCAGACGACGCAAATCCTCCAACGTCACATAGTGACTCTGCTGAGTATCGTAGAGACGACGATTGGCATATTTGCGTATCACGCGCACGGCGCAGTCCTTACTGAGGCTTTCATTGCATTGTGCACCGACATTCGAGCAGCGCAAGCTACCCACGACATCACAAAGGCACGATAGTAGACTACGCGCGCCATTCGCGGAGCTTTCATGAACCTCATCCTCTTCGACGACAACGACCGCCTCGATACCCAGCGCATGCATCTGCGCGACCCCGTACGCCTACGCCACCTGCGCGACATACACCGCGCCGTGCCTGGCGACGAACTGAGCGTGGGGCTGGTCGGCGGCGCGCTGGGGCGCGGAAGGCTACAATCACTGGATGACACGGGCGCGATCTTCACGGTCACTTTGGATCGCGAACCCCCTGCACCGCTACCGGTCCACCTACTGTTGGCGCTGCCGCGTCCACGCATGCTGGCTCGCACGCTTGAGCACGTCACCGCGCTGGGGGTGAAACAGCTTACCCTGCTGCATACCCGGCGCGTCGAAAAAAGCTACTGGCAGTCGCCGGAACTTACTTCCGAAAAGATCCACCATCACCTAATCCTCGGGCTCGAGCAGGCACGCGACACGCACCTGCCATGCGTGACATTCGAGCCGCGTTTCAAACCCTTCATCGAAGATCGCTTACCCGCGCAGTTGAGTGGACGGCGCGCGCTGATCGCTCATCCCGGCATGGCCGAAACCTGCCCGCGCGGCCTCGACGAACCCGTCACGTTGGCTGTCGGCCCCGAAGGTGGCTTCGTGCCTTACGAAGTCGAACGCTTCTCGGCCCTCGGCTTCGAAGGTGTACATCTGGGCGAGCGTATCCTGCGCGTCGAAACCGCCGTGACCGCCCTGCTCGCACGACTGTTCTAAAACGTTTCCTGGTGACGCGGTCGCCACACCGCCGCGCCATGCCAGACGGCCCAGTCGCTAACTCTCTTCGGTTTGCTTATTCGCGGCCGGGACCTTAAACTACGGCCAATACTGTCGATATGCAGTGGTAAATCACGACGACGCCGCGCCAAGGATAATAAGAGGTACTCAGGAGATGGCCCTATTCCGTTCGCCGCACCATCATGAAGCCGTGCTCGACGCCATTCACCGCGCCATGGCCGTCATCGAGTTCTCGCCCGAGGGCCGCATTCTCTCTGCCAATGCCAACTTCCTCGATGCCACCGGATATCGTGCCGATGACCTGATCGGCCAGCATCATCGTCGCCTTTGCGCACCCGAGCTGGCCGCGAGCCACGAGTATGCAGCCTTCTGGGAGCGACTGCGGCAAGGCGAATTCATCGCCGGGCGCTTCAAGCGCCGGACCCACGATGGTCAGCCTCTCTGGCTGGAAGCCTCGTACAATCCGATCTGTGACCGCCACGGAAAGGTGATCCGCGTGGTCAAGACAGCGACCGATATCACCGCGCGAGTGCGCGACGAACAGGACATGAAAAGTCGCCTCAACGCCCTCGACCGGGCCATGGCGATCATCGAGTTCACGCCGGACGGGCACATCCTGACCGCCAACGACAATTTCCTGAACACGGTGGGCTACACGCTCGACGACATCCGCGGGGCCCATCACCGGATCTTCTGCGCGCAAGACTACGCCGCCAGCCAGGAGTATCGCGATTTCTGGACCCACCTGAATGCCGGTGAATTCATGTCGGGGCAGTTCAAGCGTGTCGACAAGCAGGGCCGCCCTCTATGGTTCGAAGCGAGTTACAACCCGGTTTTCGATCCCGATGGCCATCTTTACAAGGTGGTCAAGTTCGCCACCGACATTACCGACCGTGTGACGCGCGAGAACGAAAGCGCTCAAATGGCCTATCGCATCTCCTCGACAACCGAAGCGTCGGCGAACGACGGCTCGCGCATCATCAACGACACCGTCACCGAAATCCGCCGTATCGCCGATCAGGTCGCCAGTACCTCGCAACAGCTCGCCACGTTGGAACAACGCTCAGACGACATCACCACGGTGATCGAAAGCATTCACGAGATAGCCGAGCAGACCAACCTGCTGGCGCTCAACGCTGCCATCGAAGCTGCCCGCGCCGGCGAACATGGCCGTGGCTTCTCGGTGGTATCCCATGAAGTTCGTCAGTTATCGATACGTACCTCGCAAGCCACCCGCGATATCACCGCCACCATCGCTAGCCTGCGTGACCTTACCCAGGAAGTGAACGGTGGCATGCAGGCCTGCCTGGGCAGTGTGGAGAACGGCGTGCGCATGGCTGGAGAAGCCGGACAAGCCATCGACAAGATTCGCGCCGGGGCCAATGATGTGGTCAGCGCCATTCAGCACGTCGCCTCGTCTCTCCCGCAGATCGAAGCCGACAGCGATTCCGCCACGCCCTCGCGTGTCATGAGTACTGCCCACGTCTGACACTAGCGGCGCAGGCCTGATGACGATGCGCTCACGCTTATTAAGCGTCGCGCAATGCCTCGAGCAGTGCCGGCGTGGGAAAGCCATCCGGCGTGGTACCTTGGCTACGTTGATAAGCGCGCAGCCCCTTTCGGGTATTGGGCCCCACGATTCCATCCGGCGAGCCGCCAGTGGAAAAGCCCAAAGCATTGAGGCGGCGTTGCATTTCCTTGACCTGGCTACGCGAAAGCGGTTCGAGACCACGCGGCCACTCACCTTGGATGCCCTCTTTTCCCGCAATGCGTTCGGCCAGTGTCGCGACAGCCAAGGCGTAGCTGGTGGAGGCGTTATAGCGCATGATGACCCGAAAATTAGGGCCCACCATAAACGCTGGGCCGCGTGCCCCCGCCGGGGCAATCACTGAAGCCTCGTCGAACGATGGCCATGCTCCCTCGCGAGCGGTCACGCCCTGGGCCCGCCATTCATCGCTGGAGTGACGCACCGACAGCTCGGTTTGCGCATAATCAAAATCGTCGGGCAAAGTGACTTCCACGCCCCAGGGTTGGCCTGCTTGCCAGCCGGCCTCCTCAAGATAATAGGCCGTCGAGGCCATCACATCGTCCACGCTGCCCCAGATATCACGGCGGCCGTCACCGTCGGCATCGACCGCATAGGCGAGGAAGCTGGACGGCAAGAATTGTGTATGCCCCATGGCGCCCGCCCACGAGCCACGCATGTGCTCGCGGTCGATGTCGCCGCTCTGCAGAATCTTCAAGGCCGCGAGCAGTTCGCGACGGGCGAAATCCTGGCGCCGCCCCTCGAATCCAAGCGTAGCCAGCGCATCGATGGTCGAGAAGCTGCCGAAATGGCTGCCGTAGTTGCTTTCTACTCCCCAAATCGCCGTCAAGATCTCGGCCGGTACCGCGTAACGGTTTTCTGCACGCATCGCGGCGGCGCGATGCGCGGCGAGCTTTGCACGTCCCTGGCGGATACGCTGATCGGAGACCGCCGTGTCCAAGTATGCCCACACCTGCCGGGAGAACTCCGGTTGCGAGCGATCGAGCTCAACAATACGCGGCTGAAAGCGGACATCGTCGAAGGCAGCCGCCAGCGTGACGGCATCAATGCCTTCCGCAGCCGCATGCTCTCGGTAGTCCTCTACCCAAGCAGCGAAATCCTGGCGGACCTCTTTATCCGTAGTGTCTCCATCCTTAGTGTCGCTGGTGCCGGTATTCGAGGCCTTCGCCGGTGTGCTGTCGACCTGGGCCGAGGACACCGCAGTATCGCTGGTCGCCATGCCTTGGCATCCCGCCAGAAAAAGCCCCAATGCGAGGCTGCAAATGGGTCGTTGCATATGTCGATCCTTGTCAATGACGACGATGAAGGTCAAATCAGGCAGGCATGGCTGCCATGTAGGGGCCATGCTACCTAGGCGACGACGTCGCCACCAGAGCCCTCATGCCCTGAAAAGCATGCACCGCTGCATCTTTCGCCATCAAGGCTATGGCGAGGCCAGGAAGGGACATGGTACATTCGATCAACCATCTCGTTTTGGCGCCCGACGCAACAAATCATCAAGCAATACAAGCCGCTGTACGCACAGCTTCGCGCCGAAGCGTTCCGAAGGAGGAGAGACACCATGACAGGACACTCCCTGCCCGGCTGCCTGCCGCTGCGCATGCCCTGCCATTACGGTGCCCATCGTCTGTCACTCATGCCAGCCGGCGATGCAACCGACCGCACCCCTGCTTGGATGCTGGCACCCCGAGGCATCAGACGCCCTTATCTGACGGACCCACCCGTCGTTCGCGACTGACGTTCGCGCTGCCGCCGTCCATACTCGTATCCGAACCTCCGCCCGGACGGTCGCGGGTACCCTCAAACGTTAAACGACAAGAGCAAGTTGCATGTCATTGCTACTGATCGTGCTGTTGCCGCTGCTCGGCAGTCTTTTGCCATTGCTGAGTTCTAACCAGCGACGCCATCAATGCGCGCTGTTGACCGCCGCGATGCCACTCATCGCACTGCTGGTCACATTACGCGAGACGCCCGGCGTGCTCGCTGGCGAGGTTCCGCGCTTGGCTTTCTCGTGGGTGCCAGCCTTGGGCCTGGATCTCGCCTTGCGCCTCGATGGGCTCTCGCTATTGTTCGTGTTGCTGATCCTGGGAATCGGGCTGCTGATCATCCTCTATGCGCGCCACTACTTGGCCGAAGCGGACAACATGCCGCGCTTCTATGCGTATTTGATGCTCTTCATGACCTCGATGCTGGGCATCGTGATGGCAGACAACCTGATCCTGTTATGGATGTTCTGGGAGTTGACCAGCCTGTCGTCATTCTTGTTGATCGGCTTCTGGAGCCACCAATCGGCACCGCGCAAAGGCGCTCGTATGGCGCTGGCCGTCACCGGCATGGGGGGTCTGGCACTGCTTGCTGGCTTTATCCTGATCGGCCAGATCGTGGGCAGTTTCGACATGCAGACGGTGCTAGACAGCCGCGATGTCATCCTCGCGGACCCGCGTTACCTGCCGGCGCTGCTGTTGGTTCTGCTCGGCGCGTTCACCAAGTCGGCACAGTTTCCGTTCCAGTTCTGGCTTCCCCAGGCCATGGCGGCACCGACACCGGTATCGGCCTTTCTGCACTCGGCGACCATGGTCAAGGCCGGGGTCTTCCTGCTGGCCCGCCTACATCCGGCGCTGGCCGGGTCTCAAGAGTGGCTTTACCTGGTCAGTCTGACCGGGCTGGTGACCATGCTGTTCGGCGCCTATTTCGCGCTGATCAAGCTCGACCTCAAGGCGATCCTGGCGTATTCGACGGTCAGCCACCTGGGACTGATCACGATGCTGTTCGGCCTCAACAGCCAGATGGCGGTGGTCGCTGGCCTTTTCCATATTCTCAATCATGCGACCTTCAAGGCGGCACTGTTCATGACCGCCGGCATCGTCGACCACGAGTGCGGCACGCGGGACATTCGCAAGCTCAAGGGGTTATGGCGCTACATGCCAATGACTACCGCGCTGGCCACCATCACTGCGGCCTCAATGGCTGGGTTTCCTCTGCTCAATGGCTTCCTCTCCAAGGAGATGATGCTCGCCGAGACACTTGAGACACCGCTTCTCGGCGGCTTGGCGTGGCTAATCCCCGTTTTAGCCACCATCGGGAGCATCCTGGCCGCCGCATACTCGCTACGCTACGTGCGCAATACTTTCTTCGACGGTAAACCGCGCGAGCTGGAAAAAACGCCACACGAGGCATCTTTTCCTATGCGCCTGCCAGTCCTGGTGCTGGCGATCGTTTGTATCATTATCGGGCTTTTCCCCGCCTTCAGCGCCACAGGGATACTGACGACGGCCGCCGATGCCGCCTTGACGATGCCTGCTCCAGAGCTTCACCTAAGCATCTGGCACGGTTTCAATCTGCCCTTGCTGATGAGCGCGATCGCGTTGATCGGTGGCTTCATGGTGTACGTGCTACGCCAGCACCTGTTCACCTTCCACCGCCAATTCCCATCGCGCAACTCGCTGGCAATCTTCGAGGGCGCCGTTCAACGCCTGGTGCGCTTCACTCAATGGGGCATCGATACCCTCGAAAACGGTTCGCTGCAACGCTACATGCTGTGGGTGGTCATCAGCGCCCTGGCCGTGTCTGGCATGAGCTTGATGGGAATCGAAACCTTGAAAGGCGAGCTGGCCGTTCAGAAGGCTGATCCATTGCTCATCGTCGGTGCCGCGATCACCTGTTTCGCCGGTTTGGCGACGGCCTTCCTGCATCGCCGCCGCCTGATTTCACTGATCATGCTCTCAGTAGTCGGCTTGATGGCGTCGCTGGCCTTCGCACGCTTCTCGGCGCCTGACCTGGCATTGACCCAGTTGGCGGTCGAGGTGGTTACCGTGATCCTACTGATGCTGGCACTGTTCTTCCTGCCGCAGAAGACGCCCAAAGAGTCGAGTGCATCGCGCATCGTGCGCGATGTCCTGCTCGCGGCGGGCTTCGGCGGTGTGGTGGCAAGCCTCAACTATGCGCTGCTGACGCGTCCTTTGAACTCGATTTCAGACTACTTCCTCGAGCACAGTGTGTCCGGCGGCGGCGGGCATAACGTGGTCAATGTGATTCTGGTCGATTTCCGTGGCTTCGATACTCTTGGCGAGATCACGGTGCTATGCATCGCAGGGATCGGCATCTACAAGCTGCTCAGTCGCTTGCGCCTGTTCATGCCCTCCAGCGACAGCGAAGGGCGGCCCTGGTCGCCGGACCGCTACCCCATGATCCTGGCATCGGTTTCCCAATCGCTGCTGCCTATGGCTCTGCTGGTCTCGGTCTTCATCTTCCTGCGCGGCCACAACGCCCCGGGTGGCGGCTTCATCGCAGGGCTGGTGACAGCGGTGGCGCTGATCTTGATGTACATCGCCCATGGGGTCGAATGGGCCCAGCAACGCTTGTCGTTTCAGTATCAGCCGATCGCCGTCTCTGGCGTCGCCATCGCCACGCTGACCGGGGTCGGCAGCTGGGCCTTCGGGTATCCGTTCTTGACCTCGGCCTTCGGCCACTTCCACATCCCGTTGATCGGTGACGTGGAGCTGGCCACGGCCATGCTGTTCGATCTCGGTGTCTACCTTACCGTGGTCGGTGCCACGCTGATGATTCTTGCCAACCTGGGCAAGGTGACCACATCGCACCGCCCCTCCAAGCAGAAGGAGAAAGCGTGATGGAAGCGCTATTCGCGACCACCACGGGGATACTGGCCGCCAGCGGGTTGTACCTGGCGCTACGCGGGCGCACCTTTCCCGTGGTCGTCGGCCTGACGTTGTTGTCCTATGCCGTCAACCTGTTCTTGTTCTCAACCGGAGGGCTCACCACCGACGGTGCGGCCGTGATCAGCGATGGTGCTGGTCAGTATGCCGATCCGCTACCGCAGGCCTTGGTGCTGACCGCCATCGTCATCGGCTTCGCCATGACCGCCTTCTCGGTAATCCTCGCCATGCGTGTGCGCGGTGACGTGGGCAGCGACCACGTCAACGGCAACCGTGTCGACGAGCCGCGGGAGGATAAGTCCTGATGCAGCATTTGATCATTCTGCCGGTCCTGCTGCCGCTGCTCACTGGGGTGGCATTGCTGATCCATCGTGGCGGCGCGCTAACCTTACGCCGCACCGCTAACGTACTCTCCACGATCGCGCTGGTAGTGGTAGGGGTCTTACTGGTTGCCGAAAGCACCGACGACGCCATCCGCTATTACGCTGTGGGCGACTGGCAACCGCCATTCGGCATCATTTTAGTACTCGACCGTCTGTCTGCCCTGATGGTGATGCTTACGTCGGTACTGGCATTGGGCAGCTTGCTCTATGCCTGCGCCGGTGACGATGAGCAAGGCTCCAACTTTCACGGGCTGTTCCAGTTGCAACTGATGGGCATCAACGGCGCTTTTCTGACCGGCGATCTCTTCAACCTGTTTGTCTTCTTCGAAGTACTGCTCATCGCCTCCTATGCGCTGTTGATGCACGGCGGCGGCAAGGCACGCACGCATGCCGGCTTTCATTACGTGGCGCTCAACTTGCTAGGGTCGATGTTGTTTTTGATCGCGCTGGGCATCCTCTATGGCACTATGGGGACGCTCAACATGGCCGACATGTCAGCGGTCGTGACCACGCTGGATACCGCCGACCTGGGACTGGTCAAGGCCGGCGCGCTGTTGCTGTTGATCGTGTTCGGGCTCAAGGCAGCCATGTTGCCGCTATATTTCTGGTTGCCGCGCGCCTACGCCGCCGCGCCGGCGCCGATAGCAGCCCTTTTTGCGATCATGACCAAGGTCGGGATCTATTCAATCATCCGTGTTTACACGTTGATCTTCGGCGAACAGGCCGGCCCCTTGGCCAATCTCGCCCAGCCGTGGGTATGGTGGCTAGGCTTGGCCACGCTCGCGCTCGGTGCCATAGGCGTGCTATCCGCACGCGACATGCGCACCCAGGTGGCATATCTGATTCTGGTCTCGGTGGGCACCCTGCTGGCGGGTATCGGCATGCACAGCGAAGCCGCGCTGGGCGCACTGCTATATTACTTGATTCACACTACCCTGGTCAGTGGCGGCTTGTTCCTGCTGGTCGATGCCATTGCACAGCAGCGCGGCAAGGCAGGGGCGCGCATCGTCCAGTCCCGCACGCTGGCGCAGCCCGCCATACTGGGCTTGATGTTCTTCGCTGGCGCCATCGCCATGGCCGGTTTGCCACCTTTGTCCGGCGCCTTCGGCAAGGCCATGCTGCTTCAGTCAGCAACGACAGCCCAGCAGCATTGGCTGTGGCCGATTCTTCTGGGTAGCGGGCTCGCTTCCTTGATAGCGCTATCGCGCACCGGCTCCACCATCTTCTGGCGGGCGTCGGGCGAGAAAACCGGTGTCACGCTCGGCCCACTGCGCGTCACCGGCACGCTCATGCTGATCAGCTGTGCGCCACTCATGGTGGCCTTCGCCGGCCCCATTACGGCGTTCACCCAGGCGACTGCCGCCCAATTGCTCGACCGCGATGCGTATGTAGAATCCATCATCGCTCGCGGCGACACTGGAGGTGATGCATGATTCGTCCTCGCAAGTGGCTGCCGATGCCGCTGTTGTCCGTCTTGCTACTGATCGTGTGGCTGCTGTTGATGAATGGCGTCGCCTTGGGGCACTGGCTGCTCGGCGGCTTTCTAGCCATCGTCATCCCGTTGATCACCAAGCCTTTCTGGGAGGCACAGCCCCGGATCAAGAAGCCTTGGCTCATGGTGCGCTATTTCTTCCGGGTCCTGCTCGATATCGTGGTCGCCAATCTGGAAGCCTCTAAGGTCATACTCGACCCGCTAGGGCGAGCACGTCCTGCCTTCGTCGAATATCCGCTCGAGCTACAGGAGAATTTCGCGATCACCATGCTGGCCAGCACCATCACCCTGACACCGGGGACGGTCTCGGCGCATCTGCGTATGGATGGCACGACCCTGTTGATCCACGTCTTGGATGTGGATGATATCGGCGACATGAAACGTCATATCCATGAGCGCTATGAGCGCCCGCTCAAGGAGATCTTCGAATGCTAGATTTTGCCCTCAAGATCAGCGTGGCGCTTTTCGCAATCGCAATCGTGCTCAACCTATACCGGGTCGCGGTCGGCCCCAGCCTACCCGACCGCATCCTGGCGCTGGATACGATGTACGTAAATTCCATCGCCTTGATCGTGTTGTTCGGTATCTGGCTGGGGCATCGCACCTATTTCGAGGCGGCGCTACTGATCGCCATGCTTGGTTTCGTGAGCACCGTGGCGGTATGCAAGTACTTGCTGCGCGGCGATATTATCGAATAGTGGAGGGATCATGATCGCGTTATATACCCTGATGGAAGGCATCATTGCCTTCTTCCTGATCGCCGGTAGCATATTTGCCCTGATCGGTTCGCTGGGCCTGGCGCGCATGAAGGATTTCTACATGCGTCTGCACGGTCCCTCGAAGATCTCCACGCTGGGCGTAGGCTGTGTACTACTAGCCTCGATCGCCTATTTCAGCCTGCTCGACGGCGGTCCCAGCCTGCGCGAACTGCTGATCACCATCTTTTTGTTCATTACTGCTCCAGTCTCCGCACATCTTCTGAGCAAGAGCGCATTGCATCAGAAGCTCGAACGCGACCCTAGGACCCGCGGCAACCCCGAGGAGCTTCAGGAAGACGACGATGAGCGCACTCTCGAGGAAACGCCCCAAGGCAGTTCCAAACTGCCCTGAACTGCGCCTGACGTCCAACAGACGACGCCCGATGGCTTTATGCCATCGGGCGTCTTGCGTATCGAGGAACGACACAAAGCGAGAGGTCTGTTACCAACCCTGGGTATGCTGCTCGACGAGCGAGGCCAGCAGATCGATATGATCCTGACGATCGTTGAGCGCGGGGATGTACTGGTAGGTACCGCCGCCCGCCTCCTCGAAATAACCACGATTCTCGACTTCGAGCTCTTCCAGCGTTTCCAGACAATCAGCGGCAAAGGCGGGGCTGATCACGTCGACACCCTGGAGACCCTCGGCGCCCCATGCCTTCAAGGTCTCATCGGTATACGGCTTGAGCCATTCTTCGCGCCCGAAGCGCGACTGGTAAGTCTGTCGCCATTCATTCGCCTCGAGCCCCAACGCCTCGGCCACCAGACGGCTGGTCTCTTCGCAATGCCGTGGATAAGGATCGCCGGCATCGGCGTAGCGCTTGGGGATACCGTGATAGGAAAACAGCAGTCGCGGTTGCCGGCCATGCGCCGCCCAATGCTCGCGAACGCTTTCTGCCAGCGCCCCTATATAAGCCGGATGGTTATGGTAGTCACGCACGAAACGCAACTCCGGCAAATGAGGGCACGGCGCCAGTGCGCGCGCCAAGCGGTCGAATACCGCCCCCGTCGTCGTGGCGGAAAACTGCGGGTACAGGGGCAGCACCAGGATGCGTTCAACCCCGGCGTCGCGCAACGCCAGGCCAGCTTCCTCCATACTGGGCTTGCCATAGGTCATTGCCAGCTCGACGGGGATTTCGGTGTCCATACGCGTCGCCAGTCGCTCTTTCAGCGCGTGTTGCTGGCGGCGTCCGATGGCTAGCAGCGGCGAGCCATCCTCCCCCCACACGGCGGCATAAGATTTGGCGACACGCGGCGGCCGAATGCGCAGGATCACACCATGCAGAATCGGCAGCCACTTGGCGCGCGGCAGGTCGATCACGCGTCGATCGCCGAGAAATTCCGCCAGATAGCGACGCACCGCTGACGCCGTCGGGGCCTCGGGCGTGCCAAGATTGACGAGCATGACACCGAAGGGAGCTGACCCCATTGAAACTTCTCCTGTAAAAGACCGTGGCCTATCAGTGTAACAAGCCACGGGCACGTTAAGCTTATCGCGTTATACTATGAGAACGATTTGTATAATACCTGCATAAGATGCGTCTAAGCTTTAGCACGGCATTGAGCTGCCTACATGGCATGCCCTGAACAAACGCGCGGCAATAATAGAGGATAACGTCGTGAAGAAGGAGGGATGCCCGGTGCCTTCGCACCCAGGCCCCGGCTGCTCGCCGGGCTATCAATTCAGCATTGCGGTGGGTGAATGGAGCGCTTAACGCGCATTGTGTGAGTCATGCTTGAGAGATCAAAACACCAACGGCATGCGCGAAGTCAGCGGGGATTGATAATGCGTGTCACGACCGATCATCTCATCATGGGCAACCCACTGTACGAGATAAGCACGATGGATCCCTGCCTGCTTGAGCTCGGCATAGACATCGTCCAAGGCACGAAACAACATTGGTTTGCCACGTCGCATCAGCGGGTAGCGCTGACCTTCGATGTCCTCCACCTCAACGCGGTACAGACGACTGCCCGCGTGGCTGATAACGCGAATCTCGAAGTTATGCTCCGCATCTACGAAGTGTTTGAGTTCGTTGATTTCCATAGCGTTCTCCTTGAGAAAATAAAATTCGACACGACATACGCTACCTACCACAGCGTACGCCCAGCTTGCCTTGTTCAGATGACAGGCATGTTGCAATAAGTCTGGTAGAGGCAAGGGGTGCATGTCGCGTTGCACGCCGCATTAATGACTCCAACATTGATGCCAGTACGCAACTAAAGAGTTAGACCGTGTTTCGACGCTAACGTTTCCTCCTTGAACCTTACGACAAGTCGCCCATTGACAGCACGTTTGGCGCTTTGCTTGAGAGAGCTCCAATAATCGCCAAAGCTATGCGGAGCCTGACCGGCGGGCACACACAATGCCGCCACCGACAGGCGTGGCAACGCAAAAAAGCGCTCCTGCCCAAACCGATCTTGCGCCATGAACCCGTTGTCTCGAACCACCTCAACAGGCAGACGGGGCGTAAAACGCGCCACGAATGCTTGCTGCAAGGCCGCAAGGAAGCCATGCAAGTCTTCTCGAGACTCAAGCAACAATACGAAGTCGCCCCCTCCCAGGTGTCCCAGGAAATCGTGCTGACCTTTCATGGTATCCAGCGTGACTGCAACATCCAGCAGCACCTGGTCGCCCATGACATAACCGAAACGATCATTGAATGGCTTGAAATAATCGAGGTCCAAATAACAGGCGACGAATGGCTTGCGCTCGCCGACGAAGTCATCGAGCGCCGCTCGGATTGGCGCATTGCCTGGCAGCTGGGTCAGCGGGTTGGCCTGGCGTGCGATCGCCACCTTCTCCTCAGTGATTTGCTGCAGCAGCGCCACTAACTGACCCATGCCCACATAGCGCCCGTGCTGGGTAACCACGAATGGCTCGTCGCGTTGGTCGATTCCTCGCCCCGTCACCTTGCGCGATACTTGATCGAGCGGCTCCGTGACTTCGACACACAACGGCGCTACATGCATCGCCTTGGTCACTGGGTCTCGGCCATGCAAATCGAAGCCGAAGCGTTTTCCCACCAGCGCCATCACTGCCTCACGCGTGAGCACACCAATGGGAATGGCCTGATCATCGACCACAGCCATCGCCCCTACATCCGCCATGGAACTGAAGCGCTCGCTTGCCTCGGCCACCGTTACCGTTATGCCAAGCGAAGGAAGCACCTTGCAAATATGCCGACCCATACCTGTCTGCGAGGGGCTTTTCTGGCGCGCGACCAAGTGTGCAAGATGCTCGTTCAGCGCGGCACGCTCAGCTTTCGGTGTCGGTGATGGCCGCGCGAACAGCCAGCCTTGATAGTAGTCCACACCCAGCTCGTGCAAGCAATCGAGCTCTTCTTCACGTTCGACGCCCTCCGCGATCACGCGAGACCCCATCCCGTGAGCAACGTCCAAAAATGCCCGTACGAACCGCCGCTTGACATAGTCACGATCCAACTCACTCACGAAATGCCGATCAAGCTTGACGAAGTCAGGGCGAATTTGTGACCAGAGCCGCAAGCTTGCATAACCCTCGCCCAGATCATCCAGCGCAATCGTGAATCCCATCGATTGATAGTGACGCACGGCTTCCGCCATGAGATCGGGGTCGATGCCCGGCGACTGTTCGGTAAGCTCTATTACTAGGCGGTGCGTGGGTATACCCAGCCGTGTGAGCAAACGCAGGGTTTCACCATTGCGATGCTGAGGATCTAGCAGTACCTCGGGAGAGACATTGATGAACAACAGCTCGTCGAGCCTTTCCGCCGCCCAAGCGGTAATGGCATGCTGTCGGCAGACGGCTTCCAGCGGCGCTAGCAGTGATTGCTTTCTGGCCGCTTCGAACATCGTCAGAAGATGGGCATAAATACTTTCGCTGGGGCCACGCGACAGCGCTTCATAAGCGAATACGCCCCCAGAGCGGATAGCCACGATAGGCTGGAAATGAACGTCGATACGTTCTTCACGCACAACATCGGATAGCGCCGGTGCAGACGACTGATCACTGGAAGCGGGAGCAAGAGTATCGGTCATGGGTCTCATTAGGCCAACGCCACATGACGTTCATGTGACATTGGCCCACCGAGACTAACGCCTCAAGAATCTCGCTGGTAGGTGGAGGGATCGATCGCCACCCCGAGCGAATTTCGATCGACCCAGTTTCCCGCACGGGTTTCCTTGTAACGAAACACCACACGGTCACCGACCGAGACGGGAAGTTCGGCGTCTTCGGTCTGATAGCTGTAGGTTTCACCATCGACGACCAGGGAATAACGGTAGAGATCGGGCATCCCCAACCATTCCTTGAACGGCCCTTCACGCTCGACGCTTTCCAGTTGGCCGCGCCCCTCGAGTTTCGGGGTACGTTTCTTGCCACGTTGAAATCCGCTCGCCATCTCCCCTCCTGTTCACTTGCGAGCCGGCATTATAAGGCAACACCGGCCTGTTTGCCTTGCCATCATCACTAGCCCATATGCTGACCGTAGCTATCGGGAGCAAGATCCTCAAAGCGTGTGTACTTGCCAATGAAGGCCATGTGAACGGTCCCGATCGGACCGTTACGCTGCTTGCCGATGATCAGTTCAGCCAAGCCATGATTGTCAGGATTGTCGGGGTTATAGACTTCATCACGATAGACGAAGGCGATGACGTCAGCATCCTGCTCGATAGCCCCCGACTCGCGAAGATCCGACATTACCGGGCGCTTGTTGGGCCGTTGCTCGAGCGAGCGGTTGAGCTGCGACAACGCGACGACCGGACAGTTGAACTCTTTAGCCAAGGCCTTGAGCGAGCGCGAGATTTCGGAAATCTCACCGGTACGGTTCTCGGAAAAGCCAGGGATCTGCATGAGCTGCAGATAGTCGATCATGATCATGCCTATGTTCCCGTGCTCGCGCGCCAAACGCCGAGTACGTGAACGCATCTCGTTGGGTGAAAGCCCTGCCGTATCGTCGATGAAGAGCTGCTTGTCCTTGAGCAAATTGACCGCCGAGGTCAAGCGCGGCCAGTCTTCGTCTTCCAACTGCCCGGTCCGCACGCGCGTTTGGTCGATACGCCCCAACGAGGACAGCATGCGCAGCATCAAGGCATCGGCGGGCATCTCCATGGAAAACACCACTACCGGCTTGTCGCTAGAGATGACCGCATGTTCGACCACATTCATGGCGAATGTCGTCTTGCCCATGGAAGGACGTCCGGCGATGATCACCAGATCCGACGGTTGTAACCCTGATGTCATCTCATCCAGGTCTCGGAAGCCGGAAGAAAGCCCCGTCATCTCGCCCTGCATGTTGAAAAGCTCGTCGATACGATCGACAGCCTTGCTGAGCAGGTCGCTCATGCCGATCGCCCCACCGGTCTTGGGACGATCCTCGCTGATCTGAAACACCAGGCGCTCGGCCTCGTTGACCAACTCATCGGAGGGCCGGCCCTGCGGAGCAAAGGCCCCTTCGGCGATCTGATTGGCGGCCTGGATCAACTTACGCAAGGTGGCACGCTCGCGCACGATATCGGTATATGCGCGAATGTTACTCGCCGATGGCGTGTTGCGCGCCAGCTCGGCCAAGTAAGCCAGTCCGCCCACACCTTCCAACTGATCGCGGTTTTCCAGCGCCTCCGAGAGCGTGACCACATCGAGCGGATGCCCTGCTTCGGCGAGCTGCGCCATCGCATTGAAGGTCAGACGATGTTCGTAGCGATAGAAATCGTCGGCGGTCAGACGCTCGGAGACCGTATCCCAGGCGCTGTTATCCAGCATCAGCCCGCCGAGCACTGATTGCTCAGCTTCCAGCGAGTGCGGCGGCACCTTGAGAGCCGCGGTTTCCTGGTCGTGCTCGACGTATTCGCTCATGCTCGTTTCCTGACCGGTCGATATCGAAGGTCGGCGAGAGCCCACACGTTAACCGTGTCGGTCACCCCTATGATGCCGTGATAGCCATACCGTTGCATCTCATAAACCGTACCTTCACGTACCCCAAAACCTTGGCTCATGGCACAAAAAGGGCGCGAAGGTTACCCTTCGCGCCCCATGCCGGCATGTCGTCGCCTGGCGGTGGTCGCTTACTCGGCCACGATTACGATGCGAACGCTAGTAGCGACTTCCGCGTGCAGCTGCAGCGTAATGTCATACTCACCGGTCCGGCGAATCGGACCTTCCGGCATGCGCACTTCGCTCTTGACCACATCGAGACCCGCCTGCGTCAGTGCGTCGGCCAGATCGCGCGGGCCGATGGAACCGAACAGCTTGCCTTCATCACCGGCCTTGGCGACCAACGACAACTCGATTTCAGCCAGCTGTTCAGCGCGCGCTTCGGCTTCGGACTTACGCTCTGCGGCTTGCGCTTCGAGCTCGGCACGTTGCGCTTCAAAAGCGGCAACGTTTTCCTTGGTGGCCGGCACGGCCAAACCGTAAGGCACCAAGTAGTTGCGACCGTAACCGGCCTTGACAGCGACTTGGTCACCCAAGTTACCCAGCTTGCCAATCTTATCGAGCAGAATGACGTCCATCTCGTTAACCTCTCATCAGTGGTTGCCGGCCAAGCGTGCGCGGAAATCCGCGAAAGTATCGACAACGGCCAGCAACAGCACAACCAGAATCGTGGGCCAGGTCGTCAGCAGCAATGCGTAAAAGCCGACCAACCAGAACCCGCTCATCCCCTTCAATCCAATCCAACCATGCACCAGCGCAATGCCCGCCACGAGCAAGGGTATCCACGCCAGCATCGTTGCCATCGGCATGGATACCAGCACGCCCAATACGCCAACGCCCACCAGCAACAAAAGCTCTTTGGTGTTCAAGCGCAGCGCATGGAACTCGTCACGAAAGCCACCGGGGTTATACAACCCGGCTTGCCAACTACGCGCTAGTGCCAAACAAGCGACTGCCGCAAGCAGTACCACTAGCCCTGTAACGCCGCCGATCAACATGCCTGCCAGCTGTTCGCTGGAGACACCCTGAGCACTCAACTCGGTGAGCATGGCGTCGACGTCTGCCGAATTCTGGCGTACCTGCTCGAGCAGCGGACCCGCCCCACCCGGTGGCAGGAAGATACCGGACTGCACCAGCACCACACAGACCAGCATGCCGGCAATCAGGGTCTCCCCCCAACGCATCCGCGCGCGCAGTATGGTCGCCATCAGCGTTACCAACAAAACGCTGGCAAGCGGGACGGCATCCCCTTGGACCCACCACCAGCCAGCTGGCAACGCAGCGGCAATCACAACAGGCAGACCAGGGCCCAAGCCGCGACGTAACGTCACCAACGCAGCAACGGCGGCACTCAGCCAGAACAACCAGGGAATCAACGCCGCAATCAATGCGACCATCGCCGCCTGCGGCGTACCGCGCATTACCCAACGGGCCAGTGCCTGCATCGCGCCAGTCGCCTTGTTTTACTGGTGGCTGTCGGTATAGGGCAGCAGCGCCAGATAACGAGCGCGCTTGATGGCCGTGGACAGCTGACGCTGATAACGAGCCTTGGTGCCAGTAATGCGGCTGGGTACGATCTTACCGGTTTCAGTGATATAAGACTTGAGAGTATCAAGGTCCTTATAATCGATGTACTTCACGCCTTCGGCGGTGAAGCGGCAAAACTTACGGCGACGGAAAAAGCGTGCCATGGTTTATCCTCCAGAGGTACGAATCAGTTGGCTTCAGCTTCGGCGTCGGCATCAGCGTTCGTTTCGGAACGCTCAGCGTTCGGACGCTCGCTTTTCTCTTCACGACGACGCGGCTTTTCTTCGGCCGGCTTCATCATCGGAGACGCTTCGGTGACCGCCTCTTTACAACGCACCACCAAGCTACGAATGATGGCATCGTTGAAGCGGAAGATATTCTCGATTTCGTCGAGAGTTTCGCCGCTGCACTCGATGTTCATCAGTACATAGTGGGCCTTGTGGATCTTGTTGATCGGGTAGGCCAGATGACGACGCCCCCAATCTTCCAGACGGTGCACAGTGCCGCCGTTTTCGGTAACGAGCCCGGTATAGCGCTCGACCATGGCCGGCACCTGCTCGCTCTGATCCGGGTGGACCATGAACACGATTTCGTAATGACGCATGATAGCTCCTTACGGTTTGACAGCTTCCACGAGGCCCGTCATTCACAAGTACCAAGTACAAGGACTACAGGACCGCGAGAAGCAAGGAGAGAAAGTCTCAATGTTTCCGGACACGCGAAACGATGCCCGGAAAGCCGACCAATTGTAGTGATCACCCCGCGTGCTTGCAACTTGTCTCGCCCGAAAGGGCATCAAGAAGCATGGCGTTGACGCACGGCTTCGAACAGACACACACCCGTGGCAACCGAGACATTGAGGCTCGACACGCTACCCGTCATGGGCAGCTTGGCGAGTAGATCGCAGCCCTCACGCGTCAACCGGCGCATGCCTTTGCCTTCGGCGCCCATGACAATGGCCACAGGCCCCATCAAGTCGACCTCGTAAAGGCTTTGCATCGCCTCACCCGCCGTACCGACGATCCATACCCCATGCGTCTTGAGGCGCGCCATCGCCCGCGACAAGTTGGTGACCTGATAAACGGGCATAGCATCGGCAGCACCGCAGGCAACCTTGCGCACCGTGGCATTGAGGGGCGCGGCCTTGTCCTTGGGCACGATGACACCGTGCGCCCCTGCCGCATCGGCGCTGCGCAGGCAGGCACCGAAGTTATGCGGATCGGTCACCCCATCGAGAATCAACAGCAACGGCGGAGACGGCTGCTGCCAAGCGCCGAGACGAAACCACAGCGCTTCCTCGCTTTCGGCCTGCAGCGGCGGGGCAAAGGCAATCACGCCTTGATGCACGGCGCCTTTTGCCACGCCATCCAGCGTTTCTCGGGCGACGCCGACGCACTTGGTGCCAGCCTGACGGGCACTCTCCAGCAGACTATCCAAACGTGCCTCGGCACGCCCTTCCTGTAACCAGAGCTCGCGTGGCGGCTGGCCACGTTCGAACAATGCGCGCACGGCGTGCACGCCATACACGGCGTCCAGGCCCTCAGGCGTCGCGATGCGCGCCCGGGAAGGTTTAGCTTTCATGATGCTCCACTGCCCGTTGCATGGCGCTTACTCAATGCTTGTCACTCTTACCATTGCCCTTGCCGCCTCGCGAACGCCGACGCGGCTTACCATCACGCTCCTTCTTCGTCGCGTTACCGGCTTGTCCTGCGCCTTGCTTGCCACGTCCCGATGCGCCGCCGGTAGAGGATTTCTTGCGCCGAGCAGGATTCTGCGGACGTGGTTTCTCGTCGGCCAGCTCGAAGTCGATCTTGCGATCGTCCAGGTCGACACGTGCTACCTGCACGGTGACGCCATCGCCCAGTCGATAGGACATGCCGCTACGTTCACCCTTGAGACGGTGCTTCTCGGCCTCGTAGTGATAATAATCGGACGGCAGCGAGGTCACGTGGACCAAGCCCTCGACATAGACGTCGTCCAGACGCACGAAAACGCCAAACTGCGTCACCGAGGCGATGGTGCCCTCGAAGATCTCACCGAGCTTGTCCGACATGAACTCGCACTTCAGCCAGTCCTCCACGTCACGCGTGGCATCGTCGGCACGACGCTCGGTCATCGAGCAATGCTCACCGAGTTCGAGCATTTGCTCGAAGCTATACGGTGCCCATTTGCTAGGCGGCTCCACCGGCGCGCCCTCGGCACGCAGTACCGTGTTGGTCTGCCGCGGGCCACGAATCACCGAGCGAATGGCGCGATGCACGAGCAGGTCCGGGTAGCGCCGAATCGGCGAAGTGAAGTGCGCATAAGCGGGATACGCCAGACCGAAGTGACCATCGTTCTGCGGCGAGTAGACCGCGCGACTCATCGAACGCAGCATCACCGTCTGGATGACGTCAGCGTCAGGGCGGCCCTTGATCGTCTCGGCGAGGTCTCGATAGTCCTGCGGCGAGGGATCGTCGCCGCCACCCAGAGACAACCCCAGCTCGTTAAGGAACAGACGTAACTTATCCAGGCGTTCCGGCGAGGGCTTCTCGTGGATGCGGTACAGCGCCGGCAGATCATGCTTGTCGAGAAAACGCGCCGTCGCCACGTTAGCGGCCAGCATGCATTCTTCGATGATCTTGTGTGCGTCGTTGCGCGAACGCGGCACGATCTTCTCGATCTTGCGCGCATCGTTGAAGACGATCTCCGTCTCGGTCGTCTCGAAGTCGATGGCGCCACGTGCTTCACGGGCTTCCCTCAAGACCGTGTAGAGGCTCTTGAGGTTCTTGAGCGACGGCACGAGATCGCGATACTGCTCACGCAGTGCATCGCCTTCAGGGCCTTCATCATCTAGGATCCCGGCGACCTTGTTGTAAGTCAGGCGCGCGTGGGACTGAAAGACCGCTTCGTAGAAACGATAACGGCTGATCGCCCCATTCGGCGAAATGTTCATCTCGCAGACCAGCGCCAGACGGTCGACCTCGGGATTGAGCGAGCACAACCCATTCGAGAGCAACTCCGGCAGCATCGGCACGACCTGGCCGGGGAAGTAGACCGAGGTACCGCGCGTGATCGCTTCCTGATCCAGCGCACTGCCCGGGCGAACATAGTGTGACACGTCGGCGATCGCCACCAGCAGCTTCCAGCTCCCGGACTTGGTCTTCCAAGCACAGACGGCATCGTCGAAGTCCTTGGCGGACTCGTCGTCGATGGTTACCAACGGCACGTCGCGCAAGTCGATGCGGTGCTGCTTGTCGGCCTCGTCCACGGACGTCGACATATCCGCTATCTCGGCATGCACGTCGGGCGGAAATTCGGCAGGAATCTCGTAACTGCGGATGGCAATGTCGATTTCCATCCCGGGATCCATGCGCTCGCCGAGCACCTCCGTGACCTCGCCCACCGGTTGTACGCGCGTCGCCGGTTGTTGGGTAATACGGGCCGAGACAATCTGTCCGTCACGCGCACCGCCGCTGACACTATGCGGGATGATGACTTCCTGGGTGATGCGCGATTTCTCGGGAATCAGCACGCCGAATTCGGCGGTATTCTGGCGGTAGACACCCACCAGCGACTGCGTGTTGCGGGCAATGACCTCGACGATGGTCGCTTCGTCGCGCCCGCGCCGGTCGCGGCCACTGACACGCACCAGCACCTGGTCGCCGTCGAAGACACGTCGCATTTGACGTGGCGGCATCACCAGATCGGGCTTCTTGCCGTCTTCTCGGATCAAGAAGCCCATGCCGTCACGGTGGCCTTGTACCCGCCCCTTGATAAGATCGAGCTTATCGATCAGCGCGAAGGCTCCGCGCCGATTGCGGAGTATCTGACCTTCACGCTCCATCGCGGCAAGCCGCCGACGCACGCCTTCCAGACGTTCTTCGTCGTCCACCGCCAGCATGCGACTGAGATCTTCGGGTGTGATGGGCTTACCGTATTCTTCCAGGCGAGCGAACAAGTATTCGCGGCTAGGGACCGGATTATCGTATTTACTCGCTTCACGTTCCGCATGCGGATCGTCACTGAGCTTCCAATGATTCATGGTAATGACTTCCTTACAGGCGAGGTGGCAAGTAAACGTCGTGCGCCGATGGCGTTGTTATGAAATTCAATCATGCCGCCAGTATAGCGGGCACAGCCAGTCGACCCAACCATGGCGGCTACCTGCCTTTCACGAAACAAGGCATGGAGCATGGTTTCGTGGCTTGCATTCACGCTCAAAATGGGTAATATACACCGCGCCTTGCCCAGGTGGCGGAATTGGTAGACGCGCTAGCTTCAGGTGCTAGTGTCCGTATGGACGTGGAGGTTCAAGTCCTCTCCTGGGCACCATCGATCTCCCGCCAGACCGATGCGAGGCAACGCCCGGATGGCGGAATTGGTAGACGCGCTAGCTTCAGGTGCTAGTGTCCGTATGGACGTGGAGGTTCAAGTCCTCTTCCGGGCACCATCAGAAACATCAGTAAAGTGCATGTCACGCCCAGGTGGCGGAATTGGTAGACGCGCTAGCTTCAGGTGCTAGTGTCCGTATGGACGTGGAGGTTCAAGTCCTCTCCTGGGCACCACCGTGCATGCTGCTTTACGAAGTGTCGTACTCCCCTTTCTGTGAACGCCCCTCTCTGTAATACCTCTATTATTTATTGATAACGACTGCTATTGGTAACGCCCGGGCCGCCGTGCGACGCGTTGCAATGCCCACCCCTTTGTCTCGATATTCGCTTCCAAGGGCGTTTCGACGCCTTCCGGCAAACGCGGGAAGAAATCGAGCCGCGTTCTTGCTTCGAGCTCGTCGATACTGACCAGAAAGCGGTCGAGCGGCTCGTCGCCACTCACCGTCTGCGGAATCAAAAACGCCAATGCCCGCGGGTGCTCTCCAGGCACCACGATGATTTTGTAAAACGCCGATGGCACCTGGGTGAACCCCACCCGATGCATGAAGCGTCCATCGAAGACCGGACCGGTAACCACGCGAAGTTGCTCGAAGCGTGGCAGAAAATCATCCATCACGACCTCTTCGAGACGTTGCCAAACGCGCCGATTCAAATCGGGGCGCTGCGGCGTAATATTGGTCATCTGGAAGGTGTCGAGCTGGGCCGCACGCCCATGTACGCGTGCAATGGCATAGTTAGGGGCCAGGTGGCCACGGTCGTAGCCGCTGTGCGTGTACTGGTCAGAGATGACCGGCCACAACGAGCGCCAGTCCCGCGCAAAACCGTGCGGACGATCACCGATCGGCGCATCAGGCGTTTCATGGAGCGCATAACTGACCCATAAAGGGCTGACCCGAATATCCGACCACCCTACCAGGAAGGCGTCACTGCGCAGCACCCGATTGAACCCCTGCCAACTGGTGGTTTGCCACTCGGGCACGCCCATCCAGCTAAGCCGGTCGCGAACATCGCGCTCCTGCCAATAC
The DNA here is from genome assembly GCF_023061185.1 of Chromohalobacter beijerinckii. Taxonomy (GTDB): domain Bacteria; phylum Pseudomonadota; class Gammaproteobacteria; order Pseudomonadales; family Halomonadaceae; genus Chromohalobacter; species Chromohalobacter beijerinckii. The sequence continues at coordinate 114,649 of NZ_JAKGAK010000002.1, read as the reverse complement.
CAAAGGCCGGATCCCACCACGGCGAAGATTAAGGAAATGCCCGCGCCACGCACTAAGCGCCGAAACTGATAGGAAATAACGGCGATCATGCCGGCGACGTATCCTTGTCCTGCGAAAACGAAACGTGAAGTGAGCGATTACCCTAGACGACGAGGACGCCGCTACCAACCCAACGAGAACATGGTTTCGAGATCGTGACGCGAATGCACCTGCATGGCGTTGAGTGTCTCCGTTTCACGAATGCCCTTGACCTCCATCAGGCGCTCGGTCACGAGCTGCGCCAGCGACTCGAAGTCGCGCGTGCGGGCGATGGCCACCAGGTCATAACGGCCACAAGTGGAAAACACCTCGCTGATACCCTCCAGCTCGGCCAACCGTTGGGCAACCGCATTGATCTGGCCCTTTTCCACGTCGATCAAAATCACCGCGCTTTGCATGACACTCTCCTACACTGCCTACTGCACTCGGGGCGTCGCGCCAGCCTACGGCCGGCACGCTCAAAGACGCACCGGCACGACACTTCGCCGACGGCGCGAGCGCCAGTATATCAGCCCTGCGCGCCGCGGCTAGCGACGCGTTTCAGCCACTGTCTCGCGCGTCACCGGGGAGCGGCCACTGATAGCGGCGCACGACCTCGTCGTCCTCAACCGATTCCAGCTTGACCGCAAACCCCCACAGTTGATGCAGGTGGCGCAAGACCGGATACAGAGTCTTGCCCAATGGCCGGCGTGCATCCTGGACGTGACGCAAGGTCAGCGAACGATCGCCACGAATATCGGCCTCCCAGACCTGAATATTGGGCTCACGCAGCGACAAGGCATATTGCGTGGAAAGCGCCTCGCGCACGCGCTGATAGCCACGCTCATCGTGAATGGCGCTGATGGTGAGCATCTCATCGCGATCGTCGTCGTCGAGGCTGAATAGCTTGAGATCGCGAATCACCTTGGGGGACAGGAACTGCTGAATGAACGACTCGTCCTTGAAGTTGCGCATCGCGAAATGCACCGTCTCCAGCCAGTCGCTGCCGGCGATCTCCGGGAACCACTCGCGGTCTTCTTCGTCGGGTGCCTCGCAGATCCGTCGGATGTCTGAAAACATCGCAAACCCCAGAGCATAGGGGTTGATACCGTTGAAATGCGGACTATCGAACCCCGGCTGCTGCACGACGGCGGTATGCGAATGCAGAAACTCGAGGATCGTACCCTCGTCGATCAGCCCCTCATCGTAGAGCCGGTTCATCAACGTATAGTGCCAGAACGTCGCCCACCCCTCGTTCATCACCTGGGTCTGGCGTTGTGGATAAAAATACTGCGCCAGCTTACGCACAATGCGTACTATTTCCCGCTGCCACGATTCGAGAAGCGGCGCGTTCTTTTCCAGAAAGTACAACAGGTTTTCCTGCGGCTCGGGAGGATAATGCCCGTATTGATGGAGTCCCAGCGGATCGTCGCCATCTTCCACGAACGCCTGCGACTCATCGCTTGGCGCTTTCCCCGGAATCGTGCGCCACAGGGCGTTCACCTGCGCCTGGAGATAGGCTTCACGTTCCTGCTGGCGGCGCGCCTCTTCCTCCGAGGAGATCGGCGAGGGGCGCTTGTAACGATCGACCCCGTAGTTCTGCAGGGCATGACAGGCATCCAGGAGCTGTTCCACCGCCGTGACGCCGTGACGCTGTTCGCATTCGGCGATGTACTTGCGGGCGAACACCAGGTAATCGACGATCGCCGAGGCATCGGTCCAGGTGCGAAACAGATAATTGCCCTTGAAGAACGAGTTGTGGCCGTAGCACGCATGCGCCATGACCAGGATCTGCATCATCAAGGTGTTCTCTTCCATGAGATAGGCGATACAGGGGTCGGAGTTGATGACCAGCTCGTAGGCCAACCCCATCTGACCGCGCCGATAAGCCTGTTCGACGGACAGGAACTGCTTGCCGAAAGACCAGTGATGGTAACCCACCGGCATGCCCACGCTGGCGTAGGCATCCATCATCTGCTCGGAGGTAATGATCTCGATCTGATTGGGGTAAATATCCAGGCGATATTCCTTGGCGAACCGGGCGATTTCGCGTTCATAGGCCGTCAGAATCTCGAAATTCCAATCCGAACCGGTGGCAATGGGGGTCGATACGGTACTCATGTCACCTCCTCGGCGCGGTGCCTCATTGCGCTATACGCTTGCGGAACAGCTTGCGAAAGACCGGATAAATATCGCCTGGCTCGACGATCTGCTGCATCGCGAAGCGCTCAGGGTGGTGCGCCTGCACGCGGTCGTATTCCTCCCACAGCGCCTGGTGCGAATGCGGCGTGATTTCCACATAGGTGTAGTACTGCAGTTTGGCCATCAACGACGACATGAGTAGGTCTCGACAGGTCGTCGAGTCATCGTCCCAGTTGTCGCCGTCGGAGGCTTGAGCGACGTAGAGATTCCACTGCGCGGGCGAATAACGCTGGGTGATGATCTCATCGACGAGGGTCAACGCGCTGGAGACGATGGTCCCCCCGGTTTCCCGGGAATAGAAGAATTCCTCCTCGTCGACTTCCTTGGCCGCGGTGTGGTGACGAATGAACACCAGCTCGACCTTCTCGTAGTTGCGCTCCAGAAAGAGATACAGCAGCAAAAAGAAACGCTTGGCGATGTCCTTGTGGCCTTGTGTCATGGAGCCGGAGACATCCATGACACAGAACATCACTGCCTTGTTGGTGGGCTGGGGTTGGTCGACGAGGTTGTTGTAGCGCAAATCGTAGGTATCGATGAACGGCACCGCCTCCAAGCGCTTTTCAAGACGCTCGATTTCGGCTTTGAGCTCGTGAATGCGCGTCGGATTGCGTAGTACCGGGTCCTTGCGTTCCTCTTCTTGAAGCGCTTCCTCGGCTTCACGCAAGGCACGCTTGATAGGCGCCCGCATGCCGATACGCCGGGCCTGCGCCTCGCGCATCGACCGCACGATGTTGATCCGCGACGGCACGCCATCGCGGGTAACCCCGGCCCGTACCGGTCGCACCTCGTCGAGATCCCGCAGTTGCTTACGCTCCAGATGCGGAAGCGCCAGACCGTCGAAGACGAAATCAAGAAATTCCTCGCGGCTCAAGGAAAACGCGAATTCGTCCATGCCCTCGCCTTGATTGGACGCACCGCCTTCCCCCGCACCGCCCTCCCCAGCACCGCCCGGACGCCGCAGCCGATCCCCTTCGACGAATTCCTTGTTGCCAGGGCTGACAATCGTGCGTGAGCCACCGGGGCCGTGCTGAAACACCGGCTCGGAAATATCCTTGGCAGGGATCGAAACCTTCTCGCCTCGCTCCATGTCGGTGATCGAGCGCCGATTGACCGCTTCCTCCACCGAGCGCTTGATATGACTGCGGTAGCGCTGCAGGAAACGCTGCCGGTTCACGGCACTCTTGTGCTTGGCATTGGCGCGTCGATCAATGAAGTAGGTCATGGCGACCTCCTCTTGTCCAATCGCCGGCGATGGCAAGACCGGGCCGACGCCAGTGAATGCCCGGCACATCCGGGCGATTAATGCGACTTACGAACCCGCAAATACCACTCCGACAGCAAGCGTACCTGCTTCTCGGTATATCCCCTATCGACCATGCGCGCCACGAAGTCCTCGTGTTTCTTCTGATCCGAGGTCGAGGCCTTGGCGTTGAAGGAGATCACCGGCAAAAGCTCTTCGGTGTTGGCGAACATCTTCTTCTCGATCACGCCCTTGAGCTTCTCGTAGGACTGCCAACTGGGATTCATGCCGTTGTTCTGGGCACGTGCGCGTAATACGAAGTTGACCACCTCGTGGCGAAAATCCTTGGGATTGGAGATACCGGCCGGCTTCTCGATCTTCTCCAGATCTTCGTTGAGCGCCTGTCGATCGAACAATTCACCAGTCTCGGGGTCGCGATATTCCTGGTCCTGAATCCAGAAGTCGGCGTAGGTCACGTAGCGATCGAAGATGTTCTGCCCATACTCACTGTACGACTCGAGGTAGGCGGTCTGGATTTCCTTGCCGATGAAATCGACGTAACGCGGCGCCAGGTACTCTTTGATGAAACGCAGATAGCGCTCGAAGGTTTCCTTGGGCAATTGTTCCTGTTCGAGTCGCTGCTCCAGCACATACAACAAATGCACTGGATTGGCAGCAACTTCATGGGTATCGAAATTGAAGACCTTGGAGAGAATCTTGAAGGCGAAACGCGTCGACAGACCTTCCATCCCCTCGTCGACGCCGGCCGCATCGCGATACTCCTGTAGCGACTTGGCCTTGGGATCGGTGTCCTTCAAGTTCGCGCCATCATAGACCCGCATCTTGGAATAGATGCTCGAATTCTCAGGCTCCTTGAGGCGTGAAAGTACCGAGAATTGCGCCAGCATGCGCAGCGTGTCCGGTGCACAGGGCGCGGCATTCAGTGACGAATGTTCGAGCAGCTTCTTGTAGATGTTGATTTCTTCGGAAACACGCAGGCAGTACGGCACCTTGACGATGTAGACGCGATCCAGGAAGGCCTCGTTGTTGCGGTTGTTGCGAAACGTCTGCCATTCGCTTTCGTTGGAGTGCGCCAGGACAACGCCATCGAAAGGAATCGCCCCCATGCCCTCGGTGGGGTTGTAGTTACCCTCCTGCGTCGCCGTCAGCAACGGATGCAAGACCTTGATCGGCGCCTTGAACATTTCGACGAATTCCATCAGCCCCTGGTTGGCCTTGCACAAGCCACCGGAGAAGCTGTAGGCATCCGGGTCGTCTTGGGAATAGAGCTCGAGCTGGCGAATGTCGACCTTGCCCACCAGCGAGGAAATATCCTGGTTATTCTCGTCGCCAGGCTCGGTCTTGGAGACGGCAATTTGGTTAAGACGCGACGGATAGAGCCGCACGACACGAAACTGAGAGATATCACCGCCGTATTCTTGCAAGCGCTTGGCGGCCCATGGCGACATCACCGCCCGCAAGTGGCGCCGTGCGATACCATATTCCTTCTCCAGCAATTCGCCGTCTTCCTCCGGCGAGAACAGCCCCAGCGGCGACTCGAAGACCGGCGAGCCCTTGATGGCATAGAACGGTACATGCTCCATCAACAGCTTAAGCCTTTCGGCCAGCGAAGATTTGCCACCGCCTACCGGCCCCAGCAGATACAGAATCTGTTTCTTCTCTTCCAGCCCCTGCGCAGCGTGTCGGAAATACGCCACGATCTGCTCGATGGCCTCTTCCATGCCGTAAAATTCGGAAAACGCCGGGTAACGACGGATGACCTTGTTACTGAAGATACGTGACAGCCGCGAATCCTTGGCGGTGTCGATGACCTCTGGCTCGCCGATCGCCTCGAGCATGCGCTCCGGCGCGCTCGCATAGACACTGGGCTCCCGACGGCAGAGTTCCAGATACTCCTGAAGACTCATCTCCTCTTGCTGAACGCGCTCGTAACGGTTCTGAACATGATCGAAGATACTCATCAAACGCCTCCTTTCACGACGCGGGGTCGCTCATCGGATTCTGGACTGTCTATGTATCAGCGTAGACGGATGAAGAAGAAAGGGGCGGTACGAAACGCATTTCCTTTCAACGAAGCGGCACGGCCCTGGACATGAGAGCCCACAAACGGCCATTGGTTCGTTGAAATCCGAAAAAGGCAGGCAAGGCGAGAGCACATCAATGCCCTCGCCCTGGCGTGTCGATTAGGCGGCCGACAATGCGTCGCGCGCATCGTCGAGCAGCCTATCGAGCAATGCTTGAGTGGTATTCCAGGCACAGACGAAACGCGCGCCGCCCGCGCCAATGAAGGTGTAAAACGTCCAACCGCGCTGGCGCAGTGTTTCGAGGACTGCGACGGGCAACGTCACGAAGACACTGTTAGCCTGGGCGGGAAACATCAACTCAGCTCCCGGCAAAGCAGCGAAGCCCTCCGCGAGATAACGTGCCATGCCATTGGCATGCTCAGCGTTACGCAACCAGGCGCCGCTTTCCAGCAGCCCCAGCCAAGGTGCAGTGATGAAGCGCATCTTGGAGGACAGTTGCCCCGCTTGCTTGCAGCGGTAACCGAAATCTTCCGCCAGAGCGTGATTGAAAAACACCACTGCCTCGCCCATCGGCAAGCCATTCTTGGTCCCCGAAAAGCACAACGCATCGACGCCAGCCTGCCAGGTGAGCTCCGCCGGTGTGGCCTCGAGCGAGGCACAGGCATTGGCGAAGCGCGCCCCGTCCATATGCACGTGCAGACCATGTTTATCCGCCATGGCACGAATCGCCATCAACTCATCGCGGGTATACACGGTGCCCACCTCGGTGGCCTGAGTCAGCGAGATCGTGCGCGGCTTGGGGTAATGGATGTCGCTACGCCGCGTTACCAACGACTCGATTCCCTCGGGCGTCAACTTGCCATCCGCACCGGAGCATGTCAGTAGCTTGGCACCGTTGGAGAAGAACTCCGGCCCGCCGCACTCGTCAGTTTCGATATGCGCCAATTCATGGCAGATGACGCTGTGATAGCTCTGCCCCATCGAGGCAAGCGTCAGCGAGTTGGCGGCGGTGCCGTTAAAGACGAAAAAAACGTCGCAGTCATAGTCGAAGAAACGACGAAAGCGGTCAGCAGCTTTCTGGGTCCAGGCATCATTACCATAAGCAAGATCATCGCTAGCGTTGGCGCGCAACAGATAGTCGAGCGCCTCGGGACAGATGCCGGAGGTATTGTCGCTGGCCAGAAAACGCGGCGTACAGTCGGATTCCATGCCTTGTTGTCCTCATATGTGGCGAGAAGGAGAGACGCTTGAAACGCAACGCCAGGCGCCGGGTGCCAACGCCTGCCGTTATCCTGCAAAAAATTGCGTCCCGATCCAGTCTACTCATCGCCGCCTCTCACCGGAAGCCTGCCAGCACGCGCCTTCTTACCCACGTACTTTTCTTAGAGGGGGAGTTACAAAACGGGCGAGCGCAGTCCTTTTGTAAACACCCTCTTATAGGCGTGCCGCCAGGCGAGTTCCCTGATCGATGGCTCGCTTGGCATCGAGCTCCGCCGCCTCCTGCGCACCGCCGATGACATGCACCTCGCAGCCGACTGCCGACAGCGGCGCCTCGAGATCCGTCACCGATACCTGGCCGGCACACACCACGACCGTCTCCACATCGAGGCATTCTTGTTGTCCGTCACGCACGATATGCAGCCCTGCAGCGTCGATGCCGAGATATTCGCAGCCACTGCGCATGCGCACCCCACGCTGGCGCAGCGCGGCGCGATGTACCCAGCCAGTGGTCGTGCCCAGCCCTTTGCCAGGCTTGCTGGTCTTGCGCTGGAGCAGGGTTACCTCGCGGGGCACACTCGGCGCTTGCGGTGTAACGAGGCCGCCTCGCGCCGCCAACGATAAGTCGACGCCCCACTCGGCACACCACGCATCGCGGTCCAACGCAGGGTGCTCGGCATGGGTCAAGAGCTCCGCGACATCGAAGCCGATCCCTCCGGCGCCTATGATCGCCACGCGCGTGCCGACACGCTCGGGGTGCATGATCGCCGTGGGATAGTCCATCACGCGCGGGTCCTCGCTACCGGGCAACGATAACGCCCGCGGCGCGACCCCCGATGCCAGCACCACGACATCGAAGTCCTGCAAGCGCTCCACCTTAGCCAAGGTATTCAGGCACACCGTCACGTCCAGTGACTCAAGCATGCTGCGGTAGTAACGCAGTGTCTCGCGGAACTCTTCCTTGCCGGGAATACGCTGCGCATAGCGAAATTGACCACCGAGTTCGGCCTCACGTTCGAAAAGCGTGACGCGATGACCGCGCTGCGCCGCCGACACGGCGGTCGCCAGACCCGCCGGTCCAGCGCCGACCACTGCAATGTCACGCGGCATCGCCACGGGCGCGAGCGTCAATTCGGTCTCGTGACAGGCGCGCGGATTGACCAGACACGAGGTCAACTTGCCCTGAAAAGTATGATCCAAGCAGGCCTGGTTGCAGGCAATACAAGTATTGATGAACGCCTCGTGCCCCTCGCGCGCCTTGGTCACCCATTCAGGATCGGCGAGAAAGGGGCGAGCCATCGAGACCATGTCGGCATGCCCCTCGGCCAGCACGCGCTCGGCGACCTCGGGCATATTGATGCGATTGGTGGCAATGAGCGGCACCGTGAGGACCTCACGCAGCCGTCGCGTCACCTCCGTGAACGCCGCCCGAGGCACGCTGGTGACGATGGTCGGCACCCGCGCCTCGTGCCAGCCGATCCCGGTATTGATCAGGTTGGCGCCCGCCGTCTCGATCGCGCGCCCCAAGGCCACGACCTCATCATGACTGCTACCGTCCTCGACCAGATCGATCATCGACAGGCGAAAGATGATCAAAAAGTCATCGCCCAGTGTCCGGCGAATGCGCTGCACGATTTCCACCGCGAAGCGCATGCGGTTCTCGAACGCTCCGCCCCACTCGTCGTCGCGGTGATTGGTGCGCTGACACAGAAACTGATTGATCAGATAACCTTCCGATCCCATGACTTCGACGCCGTCGTATCCCGCCTCGCGAGCCAGTTTGGCGCAATTGACGTAGGCCTCGACCTGCTCTGTCACCTCGTCGCCGCTCAACGCACGGGGCGTGAACGGGTTGATCGGTGCCTTGAGCGCCGAGGGCGCCACCAGCGCAGGCGAATAAGCATAACGTCCGGCGTGCAGGATCTGCAGGCAGATATGGCCGCCCTCGGCGTGCACCGCCTGGGTCACCTGCCGGTGCGCCTCGACTTCTTGCGGCTCGCTCAATTTAGCAGCGCCTTCGAACACCGCACCCTCGGGAGTCGGTGCAATACCGCCAGTGACGATCAACGAAACGCCCGCTCGTGCCCGCTCGGCATAGAACGCCGCCAGGCGCGCGAAGCCATCCGGAGCTTCCTCCAGATTGGTATGCATCGAGCCCATCAGGATGCGGTTATCGAGCGTCACGGGCCCCACGGTCAATGGGCGGAAGAGATGCGGATACTGAGTCACGGCGCGTCCTCGCTTGCACTCGGTTTTAAACCACCATACATTTTCAAACAACTGTATGAACAGTGTAGCGAAGGCGCCACGGGAGACAATCCCGACCAAGGGCGCAGGCATTACTGCCTTCTCACGCGAGACAAGCGAGCCCCGAATGGACTATCAAAGCTCTCAACACCGCATTCCCATCGCCACTGGCGGTGAGCTGAATCTCATCCGCTTTCAGCCAGAGCGCATACACGGCCTGCCCATCCTGTGCTGGCATGGCGCCATCGAGTCGGGGCGCATCTTCCACAGCCGTAGCGGCAAGGGAATGGCACCCTGGCTCGCCCAGCAGGGCCACGAGGTCATGGTGATCGATCAACGCGGTCGCAGCAGCGCCTCGCCGCGTCCGGCACGCGGCGTATCGTTCTCGCAGCGCGAGGTCGTCATCGACGAAGTCGCCGCCGCACTGGCCGCCTGTCTGAACCTGAGCGGGCAATCGCGCTGCCATGTCATGGCGCATTCCTGGGGTGGCGTCTTGATCGCTGCGCACCTGGCGCGCTTCCCCGGCAGTCGCGAGCGTATCGCCAGCCAGGTTTATTTCGGCACCAAGCGTCGAGTGCGGGTCCAGAACCCCAGCAAATGGCTCTATATCGACCTGATCTGGAAAGGGCTCGCGCCGCTGGCACGCCGTGTGTGCGGTTATCTGCCGGCACGCTCGCTACGCTGGGGCAGCGACGACGAATACGCGGCCAGCCACGCAGACAGCGTCGCCTGGGTGCGCGAGACGGCGTGGCGGGACCCCGAGGATGACTTCGATTACGTTGCCGCCCTGGCCCAGGGCGGGTTGCCACCTACGCTGCATTTGGCCGGGCATCGCGACCGGGCGCTGGGGCACCCGCGAGACGTGGCACGCTTCGTTGAGGAATGCGGCCCGCATCGGCATGTATTACGTGTACTGGGACGCGAGAACGGTCAGGGGCGAGATTACGGCCACCTGGACATGCTGACGCACCCCGATGCCGTGAAAGACGTCTATCCGCAGGCCCTCGCCTGGTGCCAGGCACATCAGAACGACGCGATCTCGGTCGAGGAAGACGCTTAGGAAGCAGCGCGACAGGAGCATCCGCGCATGAAAAAGAAAGGCCCAAACGACAAAACCCCAAGTCAATGACTCGGGGTTGGCCGATGGCGATCGTGGCGGACCGGACGGGACTCGAACCCGCGACCTCCGGCGTGACAGGCCGGCATTCTAACCAACTGAACTACCGGTCCGCATTGTCCGATTTGAATCGGATTGGTGGGTGGTACAGGACTCGAACCTGTGACCCCCAGCATGTGAGGCTGGTGCTCTAACCAGCTGAGCTAACCACCCGGATCGCATAATACTAGGTACTGCTATTGCTGCTGCATGCCGTATCGTCAATGACGCTTAGGCGAGGAAATCGTGGCGGACCGGACGGGACTCGAACCCGCGACCTCCGGCGTGACAGGCCGGCATTCTAACCAACTGAACTACCGGTCCGCTGAATACAACGCTAACCACACATTGTCAGATTTCCGATGAAGAACTGGCGGACCGGACGGGACTCGAACCCGCGACCTCCGGCGTGACAGGCCGGCATTCTAACCAACTGAACTACCGGTCCGCTATATTCTTCTTTACGTGTCCCCATCACTTGAAACGCATTTCACGCGATGGTGGGTGGTACTGGGCTCGAACCAGTGACCCCCAGCTTGTAAGGCTGGTGCTCTTCCAACTGAGCTAACCACCCCTGGTCACGTGGCGCTGCATTCTACAGAGAGGCTGTGGAAAGTCAACCGATTACATTCATCTGATTCATTCACTTGCTGACATGGCGGCGACCACGACACGCGCTGCTTCCTCAATCAACGCCGCCTGATCATGCCCAGCCCGCCGTCGCGGCTGCCAATCATGATCGCCATCGTCGAGAAAATGTACATGCGCCGTCGCCGGCAAGGCATATTCACGAACTTCGCCCTCCGTCCCGAACGGGTCCCGCGTGCCTTGCAATACCCAGGTGGGACAGGTCAGGTTCGGCCAATGCGCCAACCGCGTGCGCTCGGGCTTGCCGGGGGGATGAAACGGATAACCGAATAACGCCAAGCCCGGCGCCTCGTCACGCGCCGCCAGCAAACTCGACACGCGCCCGCCCATCGACTTGCCCCCCAGCCACAGCGGCGATGGCGCTTCGCCGGCAAGCGACGTCAACGCGTCTCGCCATGCGGCCAGTTCGTCGACCAGGCTCTCGACACGCGGCGGCGGACGCCGACGATTTTCATGCCATACCCGCTGCATGTAGGCGAAGTCGATGGCCCAAACCTGCACACCATGCAGCGCCAGCGACTCTCGCAAGCGCTGCATGAAGCGCGACGTCTGCCCTGCACCAGCGCCATGGGTCAGCAACAAACGTCCCACACACGGCATGCCACGCACTTCCAGAGGGCCCAGGCCGTCCAGGTAATAATGCTGCGCCGCGATGGTGGACGAAACGCCGCTCGCGTGCAGCGACGTCAGCGAGCGTGGCGTCGCGGCATAGGCATTTTCGAAGCTCATATCAGCCGTGTCTCATTGGGTGGTAGGGTGCGTCACTATGCGGCTTTGACGGGGTACACGCGCTAACCTAAGGTAGGTTCGCCCTAGGAGAAAACGCCATGACCGACGACAACGCCATTCCGGCCTCGCCGATGCATGCCCATTGTCAGACATGCCGGCTCAACTCGTTGTGTCTTCCACTGGCACTGGGGCTCGACGATCTTGACGACTTCGACGCCATCATCCGACGACGTGCGCCCCTCAAGCGCGGTGACACGCTCTTCGACGCCACGACGCCTTTCACGCACCTCTTCGCGGTACGCTGCGGCAGCCTCAAGCAAAGCGTCGCGCAAGCCCACGGCGAGGAGCGCATCACGCACTTTTACCTGCCCGGAGAACTCGTCGGTCTGGATGGCCTCGCCAGCGGTGGTCATCCGGGGCTCGTCGAAGCGCTCGAAACCACTGCCGTATGCGCGATTCCCTTCGATCAACTGGACCGCCTCTCCGTTGATCTACCCGAGCTGCGCCATGCGCTCTACCGCAGCATGAGCCGCGAGCTTCACGACGACCGGCATTGGCTTTGCCGGCTCGCCGGCCACACGGCGGAGGCACGCCTCGCCAGCTTCATCATCGACGTATCACACCGCTTTAAGCGCTGCGGTTTCTCCCCTATTCGTTTTCGCCTGCCCATGGCACGTGCCGATATCGGCAATCATCTAGGCCTGGCAGTGGAAACCATCAGCCGTCTAATGAGTCGTTTTCAGCAGGCCGGATTGATCCAAGTAGCGCGCCGCGAGATTACGCTGCTCGAAGGCGAGCGCCTCGCTGCCTTAGCGCGCGGCGAGACGTCGCTTCGCGAGTGAGCATCAAGCCTCGCGAGTCAGCACGTCGAGTGCCTCGATGCGCTTGCTCTGGAACTCGCGTTGCTTGTCTTCCAGCCCCACGAAATCGAAGAGGTCGCGGTCGGCCAACTGCGACGGCGCCACATTGGTGATCGACTTGAACATCGCCTCCAGGCGCCCTGGGTGTTTCTCTTCCCACTCCGCGAGCATCTCCTTGACCACCTGGCGCTGAAGATTGGGCTGCGAACCGCACAGATTGCAGGGAATGATCGGAAACTCGCGCCACTCGGCGTACTCGGCGATATCGGCCTCACGGCAATACGCCAAGGGCCTAATGACGACATTCTTATTGTCGTCGGAGAGTAGCTTGGGGGGCATCGACTTGAGTGTGCCGCCGAAGAACATGTTGAGGAACAATGTCTCCAGCATGTCCTCGCGGTGATGGCCCAGCGCGATCTTGTTGGCCCCAATCTCTTCGGCGAAGCCATAGAGCGTGCCACGCCGCAAGCGCGAGCAAAGCGCGCAGGTAGTCTTGCCTTCCGGGGTTTTCTCCTTGACCACCGAATAGGTATCGCGCTCGACGATGTGATAAGGCACGCCCACGCCGTCCAGGTATTCGGGCAACACGTGCTCGGGGAACCCTGGCTGTTTCTGGTCGAGGTTGACGGCCACCAGCTCGAACGAAACGGGTGCGTTACGCTGCAGGTTCATGAGGATATCCAACATGGTGTAGGAATCCTTTCCGCCGGAGAGGCATACCATGACCTTGTCGCCGTCTCGAATCATCCCGTAGTCGACGATGGCGTTCCCCACCTGGCGCCGCAGGCGTTTTTGCAACTTATTGAATGCCAGTTTGTCTTGGCCGTTGAGTGCATGCATGACGATAGCGCTTTGGCCTGCCGTGGTGAGTGAAGCACCCCATGTTATCACCGCAGGCTACTACGACGAAGTATCGGGCCCAGCCGCTCAGGCGCTGATCGCGCGCCCGTGACACAGGCGCAGATACATCAGTGCCGTGGTCACGGCATCGCCCAACGCTGTATGGCGCCCCATGACCGGCACGCCCAAGGCCTCGCTCATAGCCTCGAAACGCACATCCGGCTCGATGTCTGGCTGCACGCGCCGACGTTCACGCACATACAGCCGACAGACATCCAGCGTCCGATTGGGTAGATCGAATCCCGTACGCGGACGCAGGTGACGATTGATGACTGCCACATCGTAATCGATGCACCAGCCGACCAACGGGCGATTGCCGATGAAATCGAGCAAACGGTCGAGTGCATCGCCCAACGCCTCGCCGCCCCATAGATCGACACCGCGCAAGCCATGAATGCGGATGGAGTCGCCCGACAAGCTCTCCGGCCGCTGCAGGCGCAAGTCCAACGACTCGCTGGTCAGAACACGTCCATCGCGCACCTTGACCGCCGCCAGCGCCACTAATTCCGCACGCCGCGGGTCAAGATCGGTGGTCTCGCAATCCAGAGCAATGACTTCGCTGCCGCAATACGGCTCGAAACGCCAGGCGTGGTGCCCGCCCAGTTGGCGGCGCCGATCACCGGCACGACGCAATGCTTTTATCATCGCAACCTCCCGTATGCCTCTGACGATGGTCCGCGGGGTTTGACTCGACCCACTCGCGGCCCTTGCCTGACGAGCACCTCAATATTCAAGATGAAAACGCTGTGACAAGCGTTGTTTGAATTCCTTGACCGTATGCAACGCCTCGCGCAGCAAGTCACGCTCGAAGCCGCTGAGACGCTGAACGACCACGCGATTGGGCTCCTGCGACGCGTCGTTGCCCTCCAGGCTTTCCAACTGCTGACGCAGGCGCAGCTCGGAAAACAGTGCCATGGCTTCGCCCAGATCGTCAGCGAAAGGCCGGTCGAGGCGACCGTCATCGACCAATGCATCGAGACGCGCAAACGTCGAGGTAGCGGCGACCCGGCGTTCCAGCGCCAGCGTGCGCACGCCATGCACGATGGGAAAAATTCCTCCTTTCTTGATGTCGATGCCATGCTCCGGGCGCTTGAGAGTGCCGAACAAGGTCAGCGGCGTGGAGTAACGCAATACGCCCCGCGCGAAGTACGACAGCAGCAACTCATCGTGGGAGCCGCGTGCGAATAAGTGCTCACGAAGACCTTCGAGCAAGCTCGCGTTACCGGCGATGGCATGGGCGTCGAGCATGATGGCGAGATTCATCAATGCATCCGGATCGCGACTCGAAGCCCAGCGGGCGATTTTGCCGCGCCATGCCGACTCGCTCGCTACCCACTGCGGATTGGAGACCATGATATTGCCCGGGCAAGGCGGATAGCCGAGCCTGCCCAGCGTATCGGTCAACCCTTGCATCGCCGCCTCGATCCCCGGCCAGTCGCTACCGTCGGCCAGGATCAAAGCGTTGTCCTGGTCGGTCTTGAGAATCTGCTCACCGCGCCCCTCGCTGCCCATGACAAGCAGGCATGACTGAGACTGACGATCCTCAGGCATCAAGAACCGGAACGCCTTGTGGATGATCCGACCGTTGAGCGCCGCCAGCAGCTCCATGGCGAAGCGCAACTTCACGCCTTGCGCCGTCAATGTCTGAATCAACTGAGGCAGACGCGCGCTGGCACGCGCTAACGCCTCGATATCCTCCGCCTGCTCGATCTGCAGGCTAACGGCATGGGCGCGGCTCGAAAAATACCCCAGCACATCGGTCAACTCGACGACGCCCACCGCCTGCGCGCCCTCCATGACCACGACACGCGCCACCTCATGGCGCGTCATGCTCACCAACGCGGTAAAGAGATAGTCGTCGGCATGCGAGGTGATCAGCGTGAAATGCGCGATGCCGCCCACTTCGGCGGAATGCGGCAAGCCTTGCTGAACCAACGCATCGAGAAGATCGGTCTTGGTGACCATACCGCAGCGCCCCGCATGGCTGACCAGCAAGCTATCGGCATGACGCTCGCGCAAGTGCGTGACGGCCTCGGCAATCGTGGTATGCCCGTCGACCACGACGGGTTCGCGCATGCATTCCGCCACCCGTGCCAGCATGAAGCGTGCCATGCTCATGCCCCCTTCCGCCCGCCGCTCGAGCACATGGCGCGCCTTTTCGGCCAAGTGCTGGCGGAAGTAGTCATCGAAGGCGGGGTACGCGGTACAAATATCTTCGAAAAGCCGGCGGGGTAGCAAATAGCACAGGCTTTCCTGCTCGGCCTGGAATCTATAACGGCTCGTACCGTTGAGGATACTGATCGCCCCAAACAGATCGCCCGCCGTGTAGTGGCCGATACGCCGCTCCCTCTCGCTAGCGTTGAGATCGAGCTCCGCCACTTCACCTTTGTGAATCAGGAATACATGCTCGCCGGGTTGGCCGGCATCGAGTATGACCTCGCCCTCATTGAAATAGGCGAGATCGACTCCGTCCCGGACACGCTGCCGCCCTTTTTCATCGAGCAAGCTGAAAGGTGGTTGCGAGAGGTTGATGTCGACCATGGTAGTACCCTCGTCCTGTGCCGACCCTGGCACGACTTGGTGTCATCATTACCGCTTCATGTTCCTTATACTTTTCGGTAACACGGCCGAAAGATTGCTTACCATATTACGTGATCAAGAGTAGCAAAGCTGACTTTTATTACGACACATAGACTATCGTTCTACGCTGATATCGCATCCCAAAAACCGCCATTGACTTATGCTCCACCAGGCTCACTTACGCCTTTTTTATAAGCCTGCTACAAATCCTCACTCCCTATCACAACCTCATGAAAAACATGATAATTCAAAAAATGACTCTTTAAACTAATGGCTTGATACCAAAGTATGGAGTTCTTTTTTCGCCGTCATTGGCCACTATCATCAGTATGGCTATTCAAGGCAATCCCAGGTAGTTAACACTCGACGGACAGCACAGTCATTATCGATAAAAGTCTAGCGCCACTATCGTATCAATGACGTTACCCTACAGAGTGTTCTATACCTGCGATTGCTTTGAAGCGTCTCGCACACTCTCATCACAACACCAACATATCCCTACCAGTGGAGAGCGACACCATGGCAGATGAAAAATCCAATGCCGAAGCTTACTGGAAAGCCAACGTGCGTCTAATAACCGGCTGTCTGATCGTGTGGGCACTCGTTTCTTACGGGTGCGCGATCCTGCTGCGTCCGCTGCTATCCAGCATTCCCGTCGGTGGCACTGACTTGGGCTTCTGGTTTGCTCAACAGGGTTCCATTCTGGCGTTCATTGGCCTGATCTTCTTCTATGCCTGGAAGATGAACCGGCTGGACAAGCAATACGGACTCGAGGAGTAAGCCAGCATGAGTCAATTTGCCATCAATATCCTATTCGTCGGCGCTTCTTTCGCTCTATACATTGGCATCGCCATCTGGGCCAAGGCGGGCTCAACCAAGGATTTCTATGTGGCCGGTGGCGGCGTACACCCGATCACCAACGGCATGGCGATCGGGGCTGACTGGATGTCGGCCGCCTCCTTTATTTCCATGGCGGGTCTCATTGCTGCTGGTGGCTATGCCAACTCCACCTTTCTAATGGGCTGGACCGGTGGCTATGTGCTGTTGGCCTTGCTATTGGCGCCTTACCTGAGGAAATTCGGCAAGTTCACGGTGCCCGAATTCATCGGCGACCGCTTCTACAGCCGCACGGCACGCATGGTTGCCGTCGTCTGCCTAATCGTGGCGTCCCTGACCTACGTCATCGGTCAAATGGCCGGCGCTGGCGTCGCTTTTTCACGCTTTCTTGAGGTCGATGCGACTACCGGCCTGATCATTGCCGCCGTCGTGGTATTCTTCTATTCCGTGCTGGGTGGCATGAAAGGCATCACTTACACTCAGGTGGCTCAATACATCGTCCTGATCGTCGCCTATACCATTCCGGCAGTGTTTATCTCGCTGGAACTGACTGGCAACCCGCTTCCGCCGCTAGGCCTGTTCTCCGATCATAGTGCTTCGGGCGAACCGCTACTGTCCAAGCTCAACGAAGTGGTGACCGCACTGGGCTTCGATGCTTATACGGCGATGGTGGACAACAAGCTCAACATGGTGTTGTTCACGCTTTCGCTGATGATCGGAACGGCCGGCCTGCCACACGTCATCATGCGCTTCTTCACCGTTCCCAAGGTGGCGGATGCGCGCTGGTCAGCCGGCTGGGCCCTGGTATTCATCGGCTTGCTCTACCTGACCGCGCCGGCGGTGGCCTCCATGGCACGCTTGAACCTGATGACGACCATCTATCCCGACATGGCCGGTCAGGTCGAGAACTACGACGCCGCCGCCTCCAACGCCATCGCCTACGGCGATCGTCCCGATTGGATTAGGACCTGGGAAGAAACAGGGCTGATCACCTTCGAGGACAAGAATAACGACGGTAACATTCAGTTCTACAACGATGGTGCCGATTTCGAGGACCGTGGTTGGGAAGGCAACGAGTTAACCGTCAACAACGATATTCTTGTACTCGCCAACCCGGAGATCGCTAACCTGCCCTCCTGGGTCATCGGGCTGATCGCCGCCGGCGGTCTGGCGGCGGCACTCTCTACCGCTGCCGGGCTACTACTGGCCATTTCCTCGGCGATTAGTCATGACTTGATAAAAGGGGCCATAAACCCAGGCATAACGGAACGAGGGGAGTTAAAAGCGGCTCGTATTTCGATGTCGATCGCCATCGTGGTTGCCACTTACCTCGGTGCCAATCCCCCAGGATTCGCGGCACAGGTCGTGGCATTGGCCTTCGGCATCGCCGCTGCCTCGCTGTTCCCGGTGCTGATGATGGGGATCTTCTCCAAGCGGGTGAATAATAAGGGAGCCATCGCGGGGATGTTGTCAGGGCTGACCTTCACCTTGGTCTACATCTTCATCTACAAAGGCTGGTTCTTCATCCCCGGCACCAATAATCTGGCGGACACGCCTGAAAATTGGGTACTCGGCATTTCACCGCTCTCCATCGGCGCGGTGGGTGCGATCATCAACTTCGCAGTGGCCTACCTCGTTTCCAAGTCGTCCGAGGAACCGCCTCGGGAGATTCAGGAACTGGTGGAAAGCGTGCGCTATCCCAAAGGTGCTGGTGGTGCCGTCAACCACTAAGCCATAATACCCACTGGCTCGGCGGGCCCGGGCCATGGGGTCACATCATCGGGCTTCCCACGGGGAAGCCCGATTTCGTTGCAGGGAGACATTATGATTTGGCAATTGATCGCGGTGATATTTGCCGGCCTCGGCGCGGCGGGGATCGGATTGATCCTGCGACAACTTAGCGGCAAGCGCTTACCCCGCTGGATCGTGCCGGCACTAGCAGGCGTAGGAATGATCAGCTATCAGATCTACTATGAATACAGTTGGCTAGCCTCCAAGCAGCAGCAACTGCCCGACTCCGCCGAGGTCGTCGACGTCAAATACGATTCAATGTTCTGGCGCCCCTGGACGTATTTTTTCCCTTTACCCGTCGCCTTCGAGGTAATCGATCGCGATCATTTACGCACCACCGAGGCCAACGGCCAACACATGGTGGAATTCATCCTCTATCGTTTCGAGAAACAGGTCACGGACCGCGTGACCCATCAGGCCTACCTGATGAACTGCGGTGAACGGGAATGGGTGCCGCTGGTCGGCGATGAGCGTCAACCAGATGCCTCCGCGCTGCATGACATTGGCACCGACACCCCGCTTTACCAGGTCCTATGTGAAACCTCCTGATCATACGGACGACTGACGCGCGCCAGCGGATTACCCTAGAATGGCCGCAAACATAGGGGAGAGAGCATGTTTGCTGGCTGGCTACTGATCGTCGTATCGCTGATCTACATTGCCGTATTGTTTGCCATCGCCTGGCGTGGCGACAGCCAGGCCAAGCGCCATGGACCGGGCAGACGGCGCCCCATCGTCTACAGCCTCGCGCTGGCGGTCTACTGTACGTCGTGGACGTTCTACGGCGCTGTCGGCGAGGCCGCTACGTCAGGCTGGTCATTCGCCAGCATCTTTGTCGGCCCGATTCTGACCTTCCTGCTGTTCTGGCCTGTGTTAGCCAAGATGATCCGCGTCGCTAAACGCCAGAACGTGACCTCGATAGCCGACTTCATCGCTTCGCGCTACGGCAAGACCCAGTCCTTGGCAGCGTTCGCCAGTCTAGTGGCCTTGATCGGCACGCTGCCCTACATCGCCTTGCAACTGAAGGCCGTGGCCTCGGCGTTCACTGTGCTGACCGACAGCGCCGACCTGACTCGTGCCCCTGTATTCGGCGATACGGCCTTCTATATCGCAGCCGTCATGGCGCTGTTCGCCATTCTCTTCGGCACGCGACATACCGATGCCACCGAGCATCACGAGGGGCTGATTCACGCCATCGCCTTCGAATCGGTGGTCAAGCTACTCGCATTTCTGGTCCTCGGCGCCTATGTCACCTGGGGCATGTTCGACGGCCTCGGCGACCTCTTCGGCCGCGCCGATACCTATCTGGAGTTGCAACGCCAACTGACCGAGCAGGATTTCGGCCACGGCTTCTGGGCACAGACGCTGCTGGCAATGCTGGCCATCTTTTGCCTGCCGCGCCAGTTCCACCTCGCCGTGGTGGAAAACACTCATACGGATGACGCCAAGCGTGCCCGCTGGCTATTTCCGGTGTACCTGGCCGCCATCGGCTTCTTCGTGCTACCCATCGCTGCAGCGGGCCTGACGATGTTTCCCGATGGCGACGTCAATCCCGATACCTTCATGCTGGCGCTGCCCATGGCCGGCGGTAGCGAATGGCTGGGACTGCTCACCTTCATCGGCGGGCTCTCGGCAGCGACCGGCATGGTCATCATGGCCGCCGTAGCGGTGTCGATCATGATCTCCAACGAGATCATCATCCCGGTACTGTTCCGTCTACGCTGGTTCGTCACCGAAGGCGACTACGCCAAGCTGGTACTACGTGCGCGACGCGCGACCATCGTCGTCATCCTGCTGCTAGCCTACATCTTTTATCGCCTGATCGCCGAATACAGCACCCTGGCCTCGACGGGCATGCTGTCATTCGCCGCGGCCGCCCAATTCGCGCCTGCCTTGCTGGGCGGGCTTTACTGGAAACGTGGCAACCGCCTCGGTGTCATTGCCGGCATGAACGTTGGTTTCGCGGTGTGGGCCTACACACTATTGCTACCGGCGCTGGTGCAAGCCGAATTGCTGCCGATGACCTGGCTGACTAGCGGTCCCTTGGGGCTCGACTGGCTGGCACCGACGCATCTGTTCGGGCTCAACGTGGGTGACAGCTTCACCCATGGCGTGATGCTCTCGCTGGGTCTCAACCTGTTCTGCTACATCTTTGTTTCTCAGATCACCCCACAGCGCGTCGTCGAGCGCATCCAAGCCTCACTATTCGTCGATAGCGTCGAAACCCGCCAGACCTCGGTCAACCGCCCCTGGACCGGGGCCACCACGGTGGGCGATCTCAAGGTTCTCTGCGAGCGCTTCCTGGGGACCAGCCAAGTACAGCGCGCCTTCGAGGACTATTCACGCCGTGGCGGCCAGTCTGTGGATGACAATACCCGCGCCTCGATCGACGTCATTCAGTTCACCGAACGGCTATTGTCCTCGGTACTCGGGGCGTCCTCGGCACGCATCGTGGTCAATTCGGCGCTGCAAGGAAGGGGCATTGGCATCTCCGATGTCATCTCGATCGTCGACGAAGCCTCGCAGGTGCTGGAGTTCAACCGCGCCCTGCTGCAAGCGACCATCGAGAACATCAACCAGGGCATCAGCGTGATTGATCAGAACGCGCGTCTGGTGGTATGGAACCAGCGTTATCTGGAGCTGTTTCGTTTCCCCGACAGTTTGATCCGGGTCAACGCGCCGTTCGACAAGATTCTGCGCTACAACGCGCATAACGGCGAATACGGCCCTGGCGACCCTGAGGAGCACGTCGAGCTGTTGATGGACAACATCCGCCAGGGGCAACCTCACCGCTACGTGCGTTACCGCCAGGACGGCACGGTGCTCGAGGTTCAAGGCAACCCCATGCCAGGCGGCGGCTTCGTCTACACCTACCAGGACATTACTCAGCAAAAACGCACCGAAGAGGCGCTGATTCGCTCCGAGAACAACATTCGCATCTACACCGACAATGTGCCGGCGCTGATCGCCTATTTCGACAAGGAATGCCGCTACCTCTTCACCAACCGTGCCTATGAAGCGGCGATGGGCATCGACCGCAACGAAGCGATCGGCGAACGCTTCGACCACGTCATGCCCGCCCAGGTCATCCGCGAACGTTCGCCGTGGATGCATCGTGTTCTGGCCGGTGAGCGGGTGAGCTTCGAAATCTCACAGGACGACGGCGACGGCGGTGTGCGTTACATGCTGGTGACCTACACGCCCCACTTCGGCGAGGGCGAGAGCGTGCTCGGGTTCTTCGCTCTCTATCAGGACATTACCGAGCGGCGTCTGGCAGAAATCGCCCTACGCGAAACCAACGAAAATCTCGAGGAACGCGTCCGCGAGCGAACCCAGGCGCTATCGGAAGCCAACGCGGCCCTGCGCCAGGAAAACCGCGTGCGTGCCGAGGCCGAGTCGGCGCTGCGCCAAGCCAAGCAGGTCGCCGAGGAGGCCAACGCCTCGAAGACACGTTTTCTGGCCGCCGCCAGTCATGACCTGCTCCAACCGCTCAACGCCGCGCGCCTGTTCACCTCCGCACTGGGGCAGCAGGTCGAGGCCGAGGAGCTGCGTCATACCATCGGCCATATCGACAATTCGCTACAGGCCGCCGAGGAGCTTTTGAGCACGTTGCTCGACATCTCCAAACTCGATGCCGGCGCCCTGACACCTCGCCGTACGCAGTTCCCGCTGACCGACATCCTGCGGCCGCTGCGTGCCGAGTTCGAAGTCATGGCTACGGATCGCGGGCTCGACCTGGATGTCGTTGCCACCGGGACCTGGGTGGACAGCGACGCCCAGATGTTGCGGCGCATCGTGCAGAACTTCCTCTCCAACGCGCTGCGCTATACACAGCAGGGACGGGTGCTGCTGGGTTGCCGGCGCCAGGGCGAGCAATTGAGCATCGAGGTCTGGGATACCGGTCCGGGCATTCCCGAGGCCAAGCAGACGGAAATCTTCCAGGAATTTCGGCGCCTCGATCAGGCCTCGCGTCACAAGGAAAGCGAGAAAGGCCTGGGGCTCGGGTTGTCCATCGCCGACCGTATGAGCCGAGTGCTCGAGCATCCCATCAAGATTCGTTCGTGGGAAAATATCGGCACCGTATTCTCTGTGTCGGTGCCTCGCGTCGAGGGACGCCAGCAGGAAAAAAGTACCGAGGACACGCCTACGCGGCGTCCTGGCAACAAACTCGCGGGCGCTAGAGTCCTATGCATCGACAACGAGACCCTGATTCTCGAAGGCATGAAAGCGATGCTCGAGGGCTGGGAGTGCGAAGTCTTCACCGCCACGTCCATCGGTGGGGCCAAGTCGGTTCTGCGCCATCTGGACAGCGATCCCGAGGCTATTCTCGCCGATTACCACCTGGACAACGAGGTCACTGGTTTGATGGCCTTGGAAGCGCTCGAGGAGCTCTGCGAGGGCCCCGTTCCCGGTATCGTGATCACCGCCGACCGTACCGACGAGGTCGCCGAGGAGATTCGCCGCAATGGCTATCAATTGCTGCTCAAACCGGTGCGCCCCGCCGCCTTGCGGGCACTTTTGACACGCACTCTGCAAGCCAATCGTGCCGCTCGTCAGGATCGCTAGCGCGGACGCTCAGGGCCGAGTATCGGTAATAGTCAAACTCAATCGGTTCTCGACCCAACCGCTATTGGCCAACCCTGGGTCTCTAAGTTAACCTTCAGACATTCGATTAACCATGGTTAACTTAGAGTTGCTACCATGCTGAGTACAATTTCTGACAGCGCAATACGCGCGCAAGCGGCATCGACACTCAACGGCAAGGCACAACGCTGGGGATGGACGGCCTTCTTCGGTCCTGCACTAATCGCGGCGGTGGCCTATATCGACCCCGGCAACTTCGCTACCAATATCGAAGCGGGATCGCGCTACGGCTATACACTGCTGTGGGTAGTGCTCGTCGCCAACCTGATGGCCATGCTGATCCAGACCCTGTCAGCACGTCTGGGACTCGCCACCGGGCGCAACCTGCCCCAGGTGATTCGCGCACGCTATCCACGCCCCGTGGTCTGGTCCTATTGGATACAAGCAGAGGTCGTAGCCATCGCCACCGACCTCGCCGAGTTTCTCGGCGCAGCGCTGGCCTTCAACCTGCTGTTTGGGCTGTCATTGATGGAAGGCGCATTGCTCACCGGGGCGATCACCTATCTGGCGCTGCATCTCTACCGCTACGGCTTCCGACTCATGGAAATCGTCATCGGCGCCATGATCCTGGCCGTGGCGGGCGGTTTCATTCTCGAGCTGGTGCTCAGCCGGCCGCAACCGACGCCGCTGCTCGAGGGTCTGCTCATTCCCGGCTTCCCGGATAGCTATTCGCTCTATCTGGCAGCGGGCATACTCGGCGCTACGGTCATGCCGCATGTCATCTACCTGCACTCGGCACTGTCGCAGCAACGGATTCAGGTGAAAGACGACGCCCATCGCATACGCTTGATGCGTTACTACCGCCTGGATGTCATCATCGGCATGGCCATCGCCGGCATGATCAACCTCAGCATGTTGGCCATGGCGGCGGCTGCCTTTCATGCCAATGGCCATCTTGATGTCGCCACCATTAGTGACAGCTATAAACTACTGGCACCGATGCTCGGCCAGGTCACGGCCAGCCATGTTTTCGGCGCCGCCCTACTACTCGCTGGTCTATCGTCGTCCATCGTCGGTACGCTCTCGGGACAGGTGATCATGCAAGGCTTCATGGCCTTTACGATCCCCCTGTGGCTACGCCGTCTAGTGACCATGCTGCCGGCGCTGGTGATCATCATGCTCGGCGTGTCCGAGCAGAAGGCCTTGGTCGCCAGTCAGGTGATTCTTAGCTTCGGAATTCCGTTCGCACTCATCCCACTGCTTTTTTTCACCGCCAATCGCCGTATCATGGGCAACCTGGTCAATCACAAATCGGTAACCGTGGTGGGCGGTATTGTGTGCACGTTGATCGTCGCCCTCAACGCGTACGTGCTATTTTCTACGTTCACGGGACACTGAAAGCAGGGGTTGCATGAAGTCTCAGCCCAAGCACGAATATTTCAAACGCGTCCGGCAGGATCATCAGACCGAATTGGTCGAGGATTATGTCGAGGAAATCGCGCATCTGCATACGCAACTGGGCGAAGCACGTGCCAGCGATCTGGCCGAGTGTTTCGGCGTCAGCGCGGCGGCGGTGTCGAAAGTCATCGCACGCTTGAAACGCGACGGGCTTGCTGTCGCTCGCCCCTATCGCGGGATATTCCTGACCGATGAGGGGGACGCGCTCGCCAAGCGCGTCATGGCACGCCACCGGGTGGTACTCGATGCCTTGCGGGCACTCGGTGTGCCCGAAGAAGTCGCACGTGCCGACTCCGAAGGCATCGAGCATCACTGCAGTGAAGAAACCGTGAACGCCATGCGCGATTTCCTGGGCCGCCAGCCGCCTTCATAGGCTGTCTTGCATGCCCTGAGAGCGCGCACAGATACGAAGAAGCCGTTCCCTTAAAAACCAAGGGAACGGCTTCTTGTCTCTCACACGGCCTCGTATGCTGCCGCTAAGGCGCTCTAGGACTCGACCTTGGGCGGTTCGACCTCGAGTTTCTGTGCGGCGATGACCGCCTGCGTGCGCGAATGCACCCCCAATTTACGGAGTATCGCCGTAACGTGCGCCTTGATGGTCGCCTCTGAGACATTGAGCTCATAGGCGATCTGTTTGTTGAGCAAGCCTTCGTTCAACATGTTGAGCACACGAAACTGTTGCGGCGTCAGCGAGGCGATGGCCTCGGCGAAGCGCGCTTCATCTTCGTTCGACTCCCCGAGAACATCGGCCATCTCCTCGGGCAACCAGACCTCCCCTTCGAGCACTTGGCGGATCGCCTCGGCGATAACATCCAGTGACGAGGACTTGGGAATGAAACCCGAGGCACCATAGTCGATGGCGCGACGCACTACCGGCGGCTCCTCACTGCCCGAAATGACGACCACGGGCACCTCGGGCGACTGACCGCGCAGTTGGATCAGTCCCGAAAAGCCATGTGCGCCCGGCATGTGCAAGTCGAGCAAGATCAGGTCGGCATCGGGATGGCGCATCACCATGTCGGACGTCGCCTCCATGGTATCGGCTTCGACGATCTCCGCCTGTGGCGCTACTTGGCGCAACGCCTGGTTGAGCGCGGCACGAAATAGCGGGTGGTCATCGGCGACGATGAATTTCTGGGCAAAAGCCATTGTGTCTCCTCCGGATCCCCCTGGAGCGAACGGTCGTGCCGCGATTGTCATCGGCAAGCATCAGGTTCACTTCTTGTTTTCAGCATGTTACCCCATGCTGTAGACAATACCCAAGCCTTGCGTCGACGCACCCCCGAACGTTCCTGGTGGCACGAAAAAGCCGGCCATCGGCCGGCGAAAGTCGGGCGGGCACCCGAGGCGAGCTGGCGTGCCGCCCCGTGTCGAACGAACCGACGCTAGATACCCACCCCAACGCGTATCAACGATTGGCGCGGTGCTCGATCAACTCATCGACCACGCTCGGGTCAGCCAGCGTACTGGTATCACCCAAGCCCTCGCACTCGTTAGCGGCTATCTTACGCAAGATACGCCGCATAATCTTGCCGGAACGGGTCTTCGGCAGCCCTGGCGCCCACTGAATGACATCGGGCGTCGCGATCGGCCCGATATCCTTGCGCACCCATTGCGTCAATTCCTTGCGTAGCTCCTCACTAGGTTCGACGTCGTCACCCAGGGTCACGTAAATGTAAATGCCCTGCCCCTTGATGTCGTGGGGATACCCCACCACAGCGGCTTCAGCCACGGCGCTGTGTGCCACCAGCGAGGATTCGATCTCTGCGGTGCCCATGCGGTGCCCGGAGACGTTGAGCACGTCGTCGATGCGGCCCGTGATCCAGTAGTAGCCATCCTCGTCGCGGCGGCAGCCGTCACCCGTGAAATAGACGCCTTCATAGGCGGAGAAGTACGTCTGCACGAAGCGTTCGTGATCGTTCCAGATGGTGCGCGCCTGACCGGGCCAAGAATCGAGGAGCACCAGGTTGCCCGAAGTAGCGCCTTCGAGCACATTGCCATCATTGTCGAGCAGCGCCGGGCGCACGCCGAAGAACGGCCGCGTGGCGGAGCCCGGCTTGAGATCGGTGGCCCCCGGCAGCGGCGTGATCATGATCCCGCCGGTCTCGGTCTGCCACCAGGTGTCGACGATTGGGCAGCGCGAGTTACCGATCACACGATGGAACCAACTCCAGGCCTCGGGGTTGATCGGCTCGCCCACCGATCCCAGCACACGCAGGCTGTCACGCTGGCTGGAATCCATGATGTTCTCGCCATGCGCCATCAACGCGCGGATCGCGGTCGGGGAGGTGTAAAGGATCGATACCTGGTGCTTGTCGATGATTTCGCCGAGGCGACCATGCGAGGGATAGCTTGGCACGCCCTCGAACATCAACGTAGTCGCGCCGTTGGCCAGCGGGCCATAGACGATGTAGCTATGTCCGGTGACCCAGCCCACATCGGCGCTACACCAGTACACTTCCCCTTCGTGGTAATCGAATACATAGCGATGCGTCAGCGCCGCATAGAGCAGATAGCCGCCGGTGGTGTGCTTGAGCCCCTTGGGACGCCCAGTGGAGCCAGAGGTGTAGAGGATGAACAGCGCATCCTCGGCGTTCATCTTCTCCGCCTCGCATTCGCTGGACTGGCGCTCGACCCACTCGTGGTACCAGACGTCGCGGTCGTCGTGCCATTCGATCTCGCCGCCGGTGCGGCGCACCACCAGCACTTTGTCGACGATATCGGTGCCGTCGCGGGTCATGGCAGCATCGACGTTGTCCTTGAGCGGCACATGCTTGCCACCGCGCACCGACTCGTCGGCGGTGATTACCACACGCGATTGGGCATCGACCACGCGCTGTGCCAAGGCATCCGGCGAAAAGCCGCCGAAGACCACCGAGTGCACCGCACCGATACGCGCGCACGCCAGCATCGCCACCGATGCCTCGGGGATCATCGGCATGTAGAGCGTCACGGTATCGCCCTTGGTGACGCCCATTTCCTTGAGTGCGTTGCTCAAGCGGCACACCTCAGCATGCAGCTCGCGGTAGGTAATGGTCTTGTCTTGCCCCGGATCGTCGCCTTCCCAGATGATCGCTGGCTGATCGCCGCGGGTCTCGAGATGGCGATCAAGACAATTGTAGGCGGCGTTGAGCTCGCCATCCTCGAACCAGCGAATATCCACGTTGGAGGAAGCGAATGAAGTATTCTTGATCTTGGTCGGCGCCTTGAACCAATCCAGAGACTCGGCCTGTTCCGCCCAGAAGCCTTCGGGATCGTCGACGGAGCGCTGATAAAGGCTCAGATACGTCTCGTTATCCGCCCAAGCATTGGCGGCGAAATCCTCCGCCACCGGGTAGACTTTCTGCTGTTCGGTCATGGCTTCCTCGCAAAGGTCGAGAAATGGATGATCGGCCACACGCTTGCCAACGTGACCGTCCAAGAATGTGTCACCAGCATATACCCCTAGCCCCCCTGGCTCCCTATCAGACCTTGGTATTACCGATTTTTCTTTTTAATTCATTGAGTTACGTCATTGTCACAAGCGTTTTGCGCAACGAAGCGAAGTCGCTGTCGACAATATCGGCAGTGGTACGCCGTTCCACGTCGAGCCCGAGCGTGGCGTCGCGCGGAAAAATGATGCTCGGTGTCGCAGCCACAACGATAACGATAAGGTGCGGGACTCGCCCGGGAGACATCGAAACGGTGCGTGGTACGTGGCGGCAAACCGTAGAGCTGCTGCATGACGGTCCGCCATTCATGACCATGCGGACGGGTGGGCGGTCCATCGAGATGAAAGACCAGCCAGTGCGCCATCTCGTGCGGCACGACGTCTTCCATGAACGCCTGGCGATTCTCGCGCAGCAGGACCGGATTGAAGCGTAGACCTCCGCGCGAAAAATGCGCCTGGCCAGCCCCTTTGCCACGCAGGTCCAACCACACGGCGGGGCGCGGCAGGGAAGGATGAACATCGAGAGCGACGCGCCAAGCCGCCTCGACGCGCTCATATAACGCTTCGTGGAGGGCCGGCTCATCGAGCGACACTAACCAATCATTATCGGGAGAGGGCAAGGTGACAGACATCATGGGATGCTAGAATGCCGCGCAACGCGACAGGCGTCCACCACTCACCGACCGCTCCCTTTCAAGAGGCTTTTCATGTCCGAGACGTCGCCCCCCATGCCACTGCTCGACGACACAGCGCTCGAGACCCTCGACGATTTCCTGGAATCCGATCACGTCGATCCCGAAGCGCTCGACTTGATTGGCGCACACGGATTCCTCGTCGCCCTGGCGATCGCGCCGGTCGAAACCCCGGCGGCCACCTGGATCGCCGAACTCTTTCACGGCGAGCCGCAATTCACCGACGCCGCGCAGCGCGAACAGATGCTCGGCCTGTGCGAAGCGCTCAAGCAAAACGCCATCGATGCGCTCGAGCATGGTCACCTGCCGGAGCTGCCCTTCGACCTGGAACTCGACGGCCTGCCGCCCGAAGAAACGCCCATCGGCGACTGGTGCGCTGGCTTCATGGAAGGTGTGTTTCTCCATGAAGGCGCCTGGTTCGAGCACGACGAAGCCCGCGTCGCGGAGCTGTTGCTCCCCTTCATGGCGCTATCGGGCCTCTTCGAAGACGAACCCGACATGCACGAACTGATCACCGACGACGCCCGGGCCGAAGCACTCGTCAAGCAGCTACCCGAGCTGATCCTGGATCTCTATCTGCACTACCGTGTTCCCGAGGAAAAACCCAAGCCCACGCCGCGCAAGAAGAAACCCGCCGGGCGCCCAGGCAGTAAGGGTCGCCGCTAGGCACGCGTTCAGCGCAACCGCGTCATCCACCCGTTGAGGGTGCCGAAAACCCACTCACGGCAGCGCTGAGTCCAGGGGCGATAGCGCCACTGCTCCCAATGGATTTCCTCGCTGGCGGCGAAGTTACGCTCGAACAGAGCCGCCACGTCGCGGGCGAATCTCGTATCCTCGACTTCCTGGTTAGCCTCGAGATTCCACTGCAGGCTCCAGTGATCGAAGTTGCACGAGCCGATCGACGCCCAATCGTCGACCAGCACGAACTTGGCGTGAATGAAGGTCGGCTGAAACTCGTAGATGCGTACCCCGGCCCGCAAAAGTCGCGCGTAGAAACGTTGCCCGGCATAGCGAATGCTCGGATGGTCGTGGCGCGAGCCCGGCAGCAATAGCCGCACGTCAAGGCCCAGGCGCGCGGCGCGGATCAGGCGCCGGCGCAGGCTGAAGGTCGGCACGAAGTAGGGCGTGCACAGCCACAACCGCCGCTCGGCAGTGGCAATACGCTGATGCAGCGAATGCCGGATCGCCTGGTAACGATGCCCACGCCCGCTGATCATCCGTCCGCGCATATTCTCCGTGAGTGGTGCGATGGAGCGCGAGGTAGGCCAGTGACGCGGCGCCGCCTTGCGGCGCGTCAATGGCGACTCCCAGAGTTGCGCGAACAGGCCGACCCAATCCGCGACGACCGGCCCCTCGATACGTACGGCGACTTCATACCACGCCTCGACGAAGGAATCGACGGCGCCGAAACCACCGGTAAAAGCCAGCTTCTCGTCGACGATCAGCAGCTTGCGATGATCGCGCGACAGATTCTTGCCCAGTTGATGCCAGGCCAGCGGATTGAAGAAACGTAGCGCCACGCCGGCCTGACGCAAACGCTCGCGGTCAGCATGCGCGAGCTTCATCGAACCATACCCATCGAGCAGTACCAGCACCGTGACACCGCGCCCGGCCGCTGCACACAAGGCATCGATCACGCGTGTGGCGAGCGTTCCCGATTCCATCAGGTACAATTCGAGATAAAGCGTGGCGCGCGCTTCATCGATGGCTGTAAACAAGGCGGGAAGAAAGCGTTTGCCTTCCGGCAACAAGGTGAAACGATTGCCTACCTGCCAACGTCCGCGCATGGTGTCTCCTTGAATTCGCCGCCTGCGCGGCGGCTTGATCATGCACCATTGACGCATGTTTGCAACGTCGCTGAAAAGCGCCAGCCTTGGGCCTACCCGGCCTGACTGGCTATACTGCTTCATCGCGTTCCTTCAAGGCTAATGGATGGCTGTTCTACGCACGTTCCTCGCTCCCTTGCGCGCCCTGTGCCGCAGGCTGCTCGACCACTGGCTCGACTACCATCATGTCGAAGCGCAGCAGCCCACACTCGATGCCATGCGGCCCACACTCTACGTGTTGCCGCACCCCGCCTTCTCGGACAGGCTGGCACTCGAACTGATGACACGCCGCGAGGGCCTTCCCAGTGCCCGAGGCAGTGTCGTGCTCGGCGAGACACGCCTTCCCGCTTGTATCGCCCTACCCCGGCTCAGTCGCGGGCTGACGCAGGTACACGGACGACGCTCGCTGCACCTCGACACCTTGCTGGCAGAGCTAGCCGACGCGCCCGATCGAGATGTCCAGCTAGTACCGGTAAGCGTGTTCTGGGGACGCGCCCCGGGCAAGGACTTCGGCTTCTGGAAACTGCTCGCGGCGGATAGCTGGCAGTGGAGCGGACGCCTGCGCCGACTCTTGTCGATGGCGGTCAATGGCAAGCACGTGCAGGTACATATCGGCGCCCCGTTGCAACTACGCACGTTGATCGAGACACGTCCGTTACCGGTCGCCCAGCGCAAGACGGCACGCGTGCTGCGCGTTCACTTTCGTCGTGTACGCGCCCGTGTGCTGGGTCCCGATCTCTCGCATCGCAATACGTTGATCCGCGGCGTGGTCGACAGCCCACAAGTGCGCCAGGCGATCTCCGACGCGGCCACCGCCCGTGGCACCAGCCCCGAGCGTGAAACACGCCGGGCACTGCGTTATGGCCGCGAGATCGCTTCCAACACCTCCTACCCGGTACTGCGCTTCCTCTACCAACTGCTGCGCAGGCTCTGGAACCGTCTCTACGACGGCGTCACCGTCAACGGGCTCGATGACGTCAAGGCGCTGGCCGGCGATCACGAATTGATCTACGTGCCCTGTCATCGCAGCCATATCGACTATCTCTTGTTGTCCTACGCACTATTTCGCGAGGGATTGATGCCGCCGCACATCGCGGCAGGCCGCAACCTCGACATGCCGGTAATCGGCGCGCTGCTACGTCGAGGAGGGGCGTTCTTCCTGCGCCGCAGCTTTCGTGACAATCGCCTCTACGCAGCGGTATTCAACGAATACGTGCATCGTCTGATTTCGCGCGGGCACCCACTGGAATACTTCATCGAGGGCGGACGCTCGCGCACCGGGCGCATGCTGGCGCCGCGCCCTGGCATGCTCGCCATGACCCTGCGCTCCTTCGCCCGCGACCCCCGCCGCGAGGTCGCCTTCGTTCCCGTCTACGTGGGATACGAGAAGGTGCTGGAAAGCGGTAGCTACCTCAAGGAGTTGCGTGGCGGGCACAAGAAGAAGGAGTCGCCCTTCGACCTGTTGCGCATCGTACGCCGGCTGCGACAGTCATACGGGCATGTCACGGTCAATGTCGGCGAGCCGCTCATGCTCAGCGGCTTTCTCGACCGCCAGGTACCCGATTGGCGAGACAACCGCCGCCAAACACGCCCCGACTGGCTGAACCAGGCCGTGCCCGCGCTGGGCGCCAGCCTGGGCCAGCGCATCAACGCGGCAGCAGCCATCACGCCGGTTTCGTTGGTCGCCCTGGGGCTTCTGGCCAATTCGCACCACGCCATCGAGGCCGACCTGCTCGAGCGTCATATGCGCTTGCTAGTGGATTTGAGGCAGCATCTCCCGGGCGGTGAGCGAATCACTCTGCCCGAAGGCGAGCCTCGGGACTGGATCGCCCATACCGCTCAATTGGAGTTCATCGAACGCCGCCAGCAGGCACTCGGCGAACTCGTACTCGCCACGCCAGAACAGGCCACTTTATTGACGTGGTATCGCAACAACGTCTTGCACTTGTACATCGACATGGCACTGGTCGCCTTCGCGTATCGGCATAACGCACGCTTCAATACCGAGGAGCTGCTGACTCTCTTGGGGCCCGCGTGGCCGGTACTCGCGCATGAGTTTCACCTGCCCGTCGATGCCTTTGCAACGCGGCTGGAACGCGCCTTGGCGGCACTCGCATCCGAAGACCTGCTGATTGAGACCGATCACGGTTGGGAGCGCCCGGCGGGGCACCTGGCCAGCAGCGAGCATCTACGCCTGCTAGGTCGGCTGGTACAGCCAACCCTGGAGCGCGGTTATCTGCTGTTGGCCGTGTTGCTACGCGAAGGAAGCGGCACCCTGACCCGCGAGGCGCTAGAGGAACAAAGCCGTCAGTTGGCTGAACGCCTCACCCTGCTCTCCGGGCTCAACGCACCGGAGTTCTTCGACAAACGCCTGTTCAGCGGCTTGCTCGACACCCTCGAGTCTCAGGGCTGGTTATGGCAGGAAAACGACAAACTATGCTATGACAGCTCGCTCGAAAACGCTCAGCGTCGCGGGCAAGCACTCTTCGATCCCAGCCTGCACCACCGCCTGACCCAGTTGGTACATCGCCGGTCATCGTAGTAATCGCCGGTCATCGTAGTATCAGGTGCGTGAAAATTATCGTCACGCGGATTTCAGGCTGCGATGCACGTAGAGATCGTAGCGACTGGTCTTGCCCTCGAGCACGTGATCAGGTGCCGGGCCCTCAAGCGGCGGCGCGCGGCGGGGGCGCTTGACCACTACCCGGTGCGTAGCAACGTCCAGGGCAGCCTCCAGCAAACGTGACGCGTCGTCATCGTCACCGGCCAGTTCGCGGAAGACGCGCATCTCCTTCTTGACCAACGCGCTCTTGTCACGGTGTGGGAACATGGGGTCGAGATGCACCACCTGCGGCGCAACGTCGTGAAGCGCCACCAGCGTCGCCAGCTCACGCGCGGCATCGCCATTCGCCACCCGCATGCGCGCCACGATCTCGGCGGCCTCTTCATCCGCTCGGGCACGCCGCACGCCATCTTCGAGCAGGGCGTATATCGCCGCCACGCGCTCGATCAATAAAATCTCGGCGCCGAGACTCGCCAGCACGAAGGCATCACGCCCCAGCCCCGCCGTGGCATCGACGATGCTCGGCGTCACACCGTGCGCCAGTCCGCATGCTTTGGCGATCAGTTGCCCACGCCCACCGCCGAAGCGGCGCCGGTGCGCGACTTTGCCGGCGGTGAAGTCGACCCGAATCGGCGCACCGTAGCGCCGCGCCTCACCCGATAGCGCCAATCCTTCAGGCGTCATCACCAATCGCAAGGCAGCGGTGGCGTCACCCTCGGCTTGCCAGGGCAGCCCCAGCCGCGCGGCCAGGTCGCGCAATGGCTCGCCCATGGCGACGACGGATTCGTTCATGCAACCCACACCAACAGAACGATGCCCAGAATCAGACGGTAGATGACGAACGGCAACATGCCGATGCGATCCAGCGCGGCGAGAAACAACTTGATGCACAGCCACGCCGCGACGAATGACATCAGCGTCCCCGCGATGATCGTACCCCAGGCCACACCCTCGCCCGCTTCGACAAGCTCAATGCCCTTGAGCGAACCAGCGGCGAGAATCAGTGGGATCGACAACAAGAACGAGAAACGCGCGGCGGCCTGGCGGGTAAAGCCCAACAGCAAGGCGGCGGTAATGGTAATCCCCGACCGCGACGTCCCAGGTATCAATGCCAAAGCCTGAGCGAGCCCGATGATCAGCGCATTGCGCAGCGACATCGCGGTCAACGCATGGCGGCGGCTACCGCGTACATCCGCCCACCACAGCAGCAAACCGAAGAGCAGCGTGGTGATAGCGATCACCAACGAGGCACGCAGGTACGACTCGATGACGTTTTCCAGCAAGAAACCGATGACCACGGCCGGCAGCGTCCCGATAATCACCGCCCAGCCCAGGCGGCTTTCCGGCGTTGCCGGCCCGCCGCGACACTGCGACACCCAATCACGCACGATTCGAGTCACTTCACGGTGGAAGACCAGCATCACCGCGGCGAGCGAGCCGACATGTACAGCCACATCGAAGGCCAATCCTTGATCGGGCCAGCCCAGCAACTGCGACGGGAGAATCAGGTGAGCGGATGACGAAATGGGCAGGAATTCGGTAAGGCCTTGAATGATGGCCAGCGCAACGACGTGCAACCAATCCATGAAATGTCCTTGAAGCAACGAAAAAATGACGCTGCGTACGAGCGTGCGAGCACGCCATTATTATTCTCGGGAGCTTAAGAAACGCTTAGGCGCGTTTCCACGCCACTTCATTGCGCAAATACACCGGGACCGCCTCGTCGGCGGCGGGACGCTCCCCCGCCTCCCAGGCCTGTGCCGCCAGTCGCACCATGTCTTCGGCGGCAGGCTGCGGCTCACTCAGGCATTGGCCGAGCGCCGATTGCACCTCGACGGGCATACGCTCGCGTAAGGTCCAGCCCGAGCCGATGCCAACCCAGTCGACATCGTGAAAGGCCGCAGGCAGGCGCAACCGCTCCGGTATCAACACGGCTTCCTCCACGAGTGGCTCGAGCGTGCCGTCGTGGCAACGATAGGCAGCGGCGTATATCTCGTCCATGCGCGCGTCCATTGCCGCCACCACATAGCGCGCATGGAGACGCCGATGCGCAGCAAGCGCCAGGGCTTCCAAAGTAGATACACCGATCAAGGGACACTCGAGTGCGAAAGCCAGCCCCTGCGCCGTCCCGGCAGCGATACGCAAGCCGGTGAACGAGCCCGGCCCACGACCGTAAGCCAACGCATCGAGATCGGAGAGACCGACGCCTGCCTCGGCCAGCACGTCATCGACCATCGGCATCAGCAGTTGGGTGTGTTGACGCGGGGCGTCACGATAACGGGAGATGACATGGCCATCGCGCCACAGGGCGCAAGAACAGGCGCTAGTAGAGGCATCCAGGGCCAACAGAGTAGGCATCGGCGATCATTGAGCAGCGGGTGAGCACGCACTATAAACGTGCCATCAGTCATTGGCAAAACGCCCGGCGCACCGCCCGATGCAATCTTGACGCAGGTCGTCAACGAGACGGTAAAGGGCCAGGGTCTGGCCCAGAGCGTGACTCTATGATGCCCGCAGGCATGTCGAAACGCCTTGGCGTCATGGCTAGCTTCTTTCAGATTCTAGCCAGGACATGACGTAGTGGGAGTAAATTTATTCACGATGGAAGCTGGCAGCCCCCTATCGGGAACAAGTTCTCTCCCACTGAAAAGCCGCACGGCGGGGAGAAACTTATCCCTCGAGCGCTGTGAGCACCTGCTGGCGGATCGACTCGACGCTGCCAGTACCTTCCACGCGGTGGTAGGTTGGCGCGCTTTGCGGGTCTTGCTGCGCCCATTCGCGGTAATACTTCACCAGCGGCTCGGTCTGCTCATGATAGACGGACAAACGATTGCGCACGGTCGATTCCTGATCGTCGTCGCGCAGCACGATCGCTTCACCCGTCACGTCATCCTTGCCCTCTTCCTGGGGCGGCTGGTACTCGACGTGATAGACACGTCCCGAGCCCGGGTGAACCCGACGGCCGGCCAGGCGCTTGACGATTTCCTCGTCATCCACGGCCACTTCCAGCACATGGTCGAGTTTTACGTCGGCATCTTTCATGGCATCGGCCTGGGGGATCGTGCGTGGGAAACCATCGAACAAGAAACCGTTGGCGCAATCCGGCTGGGCGATACGCTCCTTGACCAGCGAGATGATGATATCGTCGGACACCAGACCACCGCTGTTCATGATCTCTTTGACCTTGAGTCCCAGTTCACTTTCCTCCTTGACCGCCGCACGCAACATGTCGCCGGTAGAGATCTGCGGAATGTCGAAATGCTCGCAGATGAATTGGGCCTGGGTGCCCTTGCCTGCGCCCGGGGCGCCCAACAAGATCAAACGCATCGATAGTGCTCCTTGAACGAGTCATCACATGTTCGTTATTAGCTATGGCATGCTCCATGAAGCACACGCCATCGCCTTGGGAATGGCCCATGACGATACCTGCACGGCTCAAGCGGCACAAGCACGCCCGCCCCGGGCTAGACCTGCTCTAGGCGCCATAATTCGCTTTTTTCATGGAGTTGCCTGAAGCATTGTACTTTCGTCGCGCGCGTCACAGACGTCACCGTTTATCGCGATATAAAAAAAGCGGCCCCCGCAAGGGCCGCTTTTGTCACATCGTCGACGCGACTGGGTCACATCAGCAGGCGACGAATATCACTCAACGCTTGGGCCAAGAAGGCCGTGAAGCGAGCCGCGTCGGCGCCGTTGACCGCTCGGTGGTCGTAGGACAGCGACAGCGGCATCATCAGCCTTGGGGCAAACTCCGCGCCGTCCCACACCGGTTTCGTCTGCGCCTTGGAAACGCCGAGGATGGCGACTTCCGGGGCGTTGACGATGGGCGTGAAGGCGGTGCCGCCGATGGAGCCCAAACTGGAGATGGTGAAGCAGCCACCGCTCATCTCCTCGCGCTTGAGCTTCTTCGACTGCGCCTTGCCGGCCAGTTCGACCGATTCCTTGGCCAGCTCGATCAGCGATTTCTGGTCGGCGTTACGGATTACCGGCACCATCAGGCCGTCCGGCGTATCCACGGCGATGCCGATGTGCACGTAATGCTTCTGCACCAGCGTTTCGCCGTCGCTCTTCAGGCTGACGTTGAACTGCGGGAACTTCTGCAAGGCGTAGGCACAGGCCTTGATCATGAACGGCAGCGGCGTGAGCTTGGCGTCCTGCTTGGCAGCCTCGTCCTTCATCGACTTACGGAAGGCTTCGAGTTCGGTGATGTCCGCTTCGTCGAACTGGGTGACGTGCGGCACATTGAGCCAGCTGCGATGCAGGTTGGCCGCGCCCGCCTTCATCAGTCGGCCCATGGGCTTTTCCTCGACCTCGCCAAACTGGCTGAAGTCGATGTCCGGCACCGCCGGGATACCCGCACCGCCACTCGGCGCGGCCGAGCTTCCGGCCCCGCTGGAACGCTGCTGCAGGGCGTTCTTGACGTAACCTTGCACGTCTTCCTTCAGCACACGATTCTTGGGCCCGGTGGGTGTGACCTGGGCCAGGTCGACGCCCAGCTCGCGCGCCAGCATGCGCACCGCCGGCCCGGCATGCACATGAGCACCCGCCGTCTTGTCGTCGCCTTGCTTGTGACGCGCCTCGGGACTCGGCTCGCCCGTGGATTGCTTGGTAGACGGCGTCGACTTGGAGGCGCTAGACGCTTGCTGACTGGAGTCAGCCTTCTGGTCCGCTTTGCTAGCGTCGGCCTTCTTACCGGCATCGGCTTTCTTGGCCGGCTTTTTGCTACCGACCCCCGGAGCGCCGGCCGCCTCAATATAGCCGATCAGGTCGCCCTCGGAGACGCTATCGCCTTCCTTGACCGAGACCTCGACTACCTTGCCCTTGTAGGGGCTGGGCACGTCCATGGAGGCCTTGTCGGATTCCAGCGTGATCAGCGTGTCTTCCGCGTCGATCTCGTCGCCTTCACTGATCGCCAATTCGATGATCGGCACGTTCTCGCTGCCACCGATATCCGGGACGCGGAGTTCCTTGCGGCCTCCCTCGTCGCCGCCTTCTTCGGTATCCTCGCCGGCGTCTTGATCCTCGGTGTCCGCGTCCGACTCGGCACTGTCAGAGTCGCCTTCCGCCGGCGCTTCGTCGGTATCGTCGTCTTCGTCGTCACCTTCGCCAGCGATCTCCATGCTGCCGATCAGGTCACCTTCGGAGACGCTGTCGCCCTCCTTGACCGCCAGCGAGACGAGTTTGCCACTGTAGGGGCTCGGCACGTCCATCGATGCCTTGTCGGATTCCAGCGTGATCAGCGAGTCTTCCGCGCTGACCTCATCGCCTTCACTGACCGGAACCTCGATGATTTCGACGCCTTCGCTGCCGCCGATATCCGGCACCTTGATCTCGACGGTGCGTTTGCCGCCACCGGTAGATTTCTTCTTCGGTGCCGCCTTTTCGGGCTCAGCCGTTTCCTGCTTCTCGGCGCTCTCGTCCTGTGACTGATCCTCGTCCTGCGAGGACGTGTCACCGGCATCGTCGCCACCGCCTTCCGCTTCGAGCTCGAGAATATCGTCGCCCTCGGAGACGCTGTCGCCTTCTTTGACCAGCACTTTGACGACCTTGCCGCCCTTGGGCGCAGGGACATCCATGCTGGCCTTGTCGGATTCCAGCGTGATCATGGTGTCCTCGGGCGCGATGACATCGCCCTCAGATACCGCCACCTCGATGATTTCGACGCCTTCACTACCGCCGATATCGGGAACTTTGATGATTTCGCTACTCAAGGTCGCGCTCCTTTCCATTCTGGTGGCCTGATCGCTCCGGTCCTCGATACCGACCGGGTGACGCGACCAGGCCAGGCAATCTGGCCATGGCCGCCACCGCACTCAGGCGGTGACGGCACCTTGATGGGACCCTTAGGTCCAAGACATCAACGGGGCTCAAGACACCAGCGGGCTGGGCTTGGCGGGGTCGATGCCATATTTCTTCATGGCATCATTGACGACCTTGGCGTCGATCTCACCGCGGTTGGCCAGCGCGCGCAGCGCTTGAATGGTCACGTAGTAGCGGTCGACTTCGAAGAAACGACGCAACGCTTCACGCGTGTCGGAACGCCCGAAACCATCGGTCCCCAGCACATGGAAGTCACTCGGTACCCAGGCACGAATCTGATCAGCGTAGAGCTTCATGTAGTCGGTCGAGGCGATGACCGGCCCCTCGACATCTTTCAGCTGCTGTGACACCCACGGCTTCTCACGCTTTTCATCGTAGTCGAGGAACTGCAGCCGGTCGTATTCGAGCGCTTCGCGGCGCAACTCGTTGAAGCTGGTCACACTCCACACATCGGCGACGACGTCGTGCTCTTCCGCCAGCATCTCGGCGGCGGCTTCGACTTCGCGCAGGATCGTCCCGCTGCCCATGAGCTGCACGCGTGGTTGCTTCTTGCGACCGTCCTTCTTGCCTTCCTGAAGCAGGTACATGCCGCGAACGATGCCTTCCTCGCTGCCCTTCGGCATCTCCGGGTGCGGGTAGTTCTCGTTCATCACGGTCAGATAGTAGAAGCAGTTTTCCTTGTCCTGGAACATGCGCTTCAGGCCATCTTGCAGGATCACCGCGACCTCGTGGCCATAGCACGGGTCGTAGGCACGGCACGATGGCACGGTCGACATCAGGATATGGCTGTGGCCGTCCTGGTGCTGCAGCCCCTCGCCATTGATGGTCGTGCGCCCGGCGGTACCGCCGATCATGAAGCCGCGCGCCTGCAGGTCGCCGGCGGCCCAGACCAGATCACCGACACGCTGAAAGCCGAACATCGAGTAATAGACGTAGAACGGAATCAACGGCAGATGGTGGTTGGCATACGCCGTCGCCGCCGCGATCCACGCAGAGATGGAACCGGCTTCGGTGATGCCTTCCTCGAGGATCTGACCCTTCTGGTCCTCGCGGTAGTACATGATCTGGCCGGCATCCATCGGCTCGTATTTCTGGCCTTCGGCGGCGTAGATGCCGAGCTGACGGAACATGCCTTCCATCCCGAAGGTACGCGCTTCATCGGGAATGATCGGCACCACGCGCGAGCCCAGTTGCTTGTTCTTGACCAAGCCGTTGAGCACACGCACAAAGGACATGGTGCTGGAGACTTCGCGGTCGCCGGAGCCCTTGAGCTGACTGGCGAACATCTTATCGTCGAGCCCGGGGATCTCGAGTGCCTCGAAATCGTTCTTGCGCGCCGGCAAAAAGCCACCCAGCTTCTCGCGCTGGAGATGCAGGTATTTCATCTCCGGGCTATCGTCGTCGGGCTTGTAATACGGGATGTCACCGCTTTCGATCTGCTCATCAGAGATCGGCACGCCGAAACGGTCACGAAACGTCTTGAGCGCGTCGGTATCCATCGACTTGATCTGGTGAGCTTCCATGTCGGCCTCGCCGCTGCCGCCGCCCATGCCATAGCCCTTGACGGTGTGCGCCAGGATCACGGTGGGACGATTGCCGGCGTTGTTGACCGCTTCATGGTAGGCCGCGTAGACCTTCTGCGGATCGTGGCCGCCACGATTGAGACGGAAGATCTGCTCGTCGGAGTAGTCCTTGACCATCTCCGCCGTTTCATCGTATTTGCCGAAGAAATGATCGCGGGTGTACTTGCCACCCTGGGCTTTGTAGTTCTGGTACTCGCCGTCGACCGCCTCGTCCATGCGCTTTTGCAGCATGCCCTTGGTGT
Source organism: Chromohalobacter beijerinckii (assembly GCF_023061185.1). Taxonomy (GTDB): domain Bacteria; phylum Pseudomonadota; class Gammaproteobacteria; order Pseudomonadales; family Halomonadaceae; genus Chromohalobacter; species Chromohalobacter beijerinckii. The sequence continues at coordinate 73,980 of NZ_JAKGAK010000002.1, read as the reverse complement.
CTTGTTCGAACAGCGGGTCCCACTGGCCGCCCCAGACGACCTTGATCACGTTCCAACCGGCGCCACGGAAGACCCCTTCGAGCTCATCGATGACGCGCGAGTTGCCGCGCACCGGCCCGTCGAGACGCTGCAGGTTGCAGTTGATGACGAAGATCAGGTTGTCGAGCTTCTCACGGCTGGCCAGATGCAGCGCACCCAGCGATTCCGGCTCATCGCACTCGCCGTCACCGAGGAAGGCCCAGACCTTGCGGTCCTTCATATCCTCGAGCTCACGCGAATGCAGGTACTTCATCACGTGGGCCTGATAGATCGCCTGGATCGGCCCCAGTCCCATGGAGACCGTAGGGAACTGCCAGTAATCCGGCATCAGGTACGGGTGGGGGTAAGAAGGCAGCGCTTCGCCATCGACTTCCTGACGGAAGTTATCCATCTGCTCCTGCGTCAGACGGCCTTCCAGGAACGAACGCGCATAGATGCCCGGCGTGACGTGCCCCTGGATATACAGCAAATCGCCCTTGTGGTCGCCATTGTCAGCACGGAAGAAGTGATTGAAACCCACTTCATAGAGCGTGGCACTGGACTGATAGCTGGCGATGTGACCGCCCAGGCCCTTGTGCTTTTTATTGGCGCGTAACACTTGCACCATCGCATTCCAGCGGATGGCCGAGCGAATCTTGCGCTCGATGAACATGTCACCGGGCATCTTGGCTTCACGATGCATCGGAATGGTATTGCGATGCGGCGTGGTCCCGGAAAAGGGGGGTGAAGAGCCATCGCGACGCAGACGATCCGCCAAGCGGCTCATGATGTACCGAGCGCGCTCTTCGCCCTCATGCTCGATGACCGAGGCCAAGGAATCCAGCCATTCCGTGGTTTCGATCGGATCGAGATCGTTTCTTGCCTCCAGACTCATAGACGTCTCTCCGAATGAAGATTGTATGTCGGTCATGGCCCGTCTACGCATCGCGATGGGGCCTGTGGCGCTCTTCAGTGCGGGCGCGACCTTCTTTGGGTCGTGTCTCCGAGAAAACTTTCTGTAATTTCCTTACAGAGGGGCGTGCAAGACGCACGAATTCAGGGCACGACGATACCGCAAACGCCGTCTGCTGCCAATTCGATAGGCCGCAAGCGACTTGCAAAATGCTTATTGACCATGCCCGTTTAGGAGACATCGCAGGGGTACAACAAAGTCTTACACGATGTAGTGAATTTACACGCATGCAGTTCAGCAGGACGCTGTGTCCACCATCTCCTCGAGACAACGATGAAAATAGGCCCAGTCAAAGGCCGGGCCGGGGTCGGTCTTGCGCAACGGCGCAATATGCGCGTGACTGGTCATCCGCTCGACACTCAAAGCAGGATATTGTGCTCGCAAGGCGGTGAATACGCGCACCAGACAGCGATATTGTGCGTCGCGATAGGCATGAATATCGTCGCCTTCCAACTCGATGCCGATGCTGAAATCGTTGAGCTCGCGACGTTCGCGATGCCCGTCCCACCAGCGCGAGCGTCCGGCATGCCAGGCACGGCGGTCGAAGCCCACGAACTGTACCGCTTCGCCATCGCGGCGGATCAGCACATGCGCCGAGACTCGCAAGGCGTGAATCGTGGCAAAGTAGGGATGCGCGGCAGGATCGAGACGGTTGGTGAACAAACGCTCGATGGCCTCGCCACCGAAGCATCCCGGCGGTAGGCTGATGGAGTGCAGGACAACTGCCGACACTTCGCCCTCGGGGCGCGCGTTGTGATTGGGCGAGACGACGTGTCGCGCCGGGATCAGCCAGTGATTGTCGACCCGCATACCTGCTCCTGTCTTCTCGAGACGCGTCTTTCGGGATGTCTCCGGCGTCAAGAACCCAGATGGTCAACGCGCCCATGACCGAACCGTCGTGATCCCGATATAATGCACATATTGTCGCACATCAAAGGAAGGCGCCCGACATGCAATATCGCGAAGCTCTCGCGGAGGACATCCGCACCAGTGCCGCCCGCCTGCTGGCCGAAGACGTCGGCCCCGGCGACATCACTGCGCAGTTGATCCCCGCCAAGCAGTGGGCCTGGGCACGCGTCGTGGCCCGCGAGGATGCGGTGTTGTGCGGAGTGGCCTGGGTCGACGAGCTTTATCGGCGTCTCGACCCAAGCGTCAAGCTCACTTGGCACGCCGCCGATGGCGACGCCCTCGCGCCGGATCAGGTCTTTCTCGAACTGGAAGGCCCCGCACGCAGCCTGATGACCGGTGAACGCGCGGCCCTCAATCTGCTGCAGACACTGTCTGGCACGGCGACGCGCACGCGTGACTATACCGCACGGGTCGCCGGCACCGGCGTGGCACTGCTCGACACCCGCAAGACCCTGCCCGGCCTGCGTCTGGCGCAAAAGTACGCCGTCACCTGCGGCGGCGGCCACAATCATCGCCTGGGCCTGCACGACGCCTTCCTGATCAAGGAAAATCACATCGCCGCTTGTGGCGGCATCACCGCAGCGGTGACGGCCGCACGCCGCATCGCCAGCGACTTGCCAGTGGAGGTAGAAGTGGAAACGCTCGACGAGCTAGACGCCGCGTTGGAAGCCGGGGCCGATACCGTCATGCTCGACAACTTCGACCTCGAGACGCTGCGCGAAGCGGTCGCCCGCAATGCCGGACGCAGCCGCCTGGAAGCCTCCGGCAATGTCAGCGAGGCGACCTTGCGCGAGATCGCCGAAACCGGTGTCGACTGCATCTCCATCGGCGCGCTGACCAAGGACGTCAAGGCCGTCGATCTATCGATGCGCGTGGTCCATACCGAGACACGCTGACTACTCGCGACGGCGGCGCCAGCGTGTCAGCGTCCGAAGTCCAGCATCCGCTCCAAGGGTTTGAGGGCACGCTGACGTAGCGCTGACTCGATATAAATCTCGCCACCGCCTTCGCTGAGGGCGCGCTCAAGGCGATCCAGGTCATTCATTGCCATCCACGGGCAATGCGCGCAACTCCGGCAAGTCGCGCCATTGCCCGCCGTGGGCGCCTCGAACAGCGTTTTGTCCGGCACCGCCTGCTGCATCTTGTAGAAAATACCGCGGTCGGTGGCCACGATCAGGCGTTGCTGGTCGAGTTCGCGCGCGGCCTTGATCAACTGCGAGGTCGAGCCCACCACGTCGGCCAGTTCGACCACCCCCAGCGGCGACTCGGGATGCACCAGCAAGGCGGCATCGGGATAGACCTTCTTGAGATCCAGCACGCCCTGAGCCTTGAACTCCTCGTGCACGATGCAGGCGCCATCCCAGAGCAGCATGTCGGCACCAGTACGCTCGCGGATATAACGTCCCAGGTGCTTGTCCGGCGCCCACAAGATCTTTTCGCCACGGGCGTGGAGATGCTCGATGACCTCGACCGCGATCGACGAGGTCACCACCCAATCCGCGCGCGCCTTGACCGCCGCCGAGGTATTGGCATAGACCACGACCGTGCGCTCGGGATGCGCATCGCAGAACGCCGCGAACTCATCCGCTGGACAGCCGTCGTCCAGCGAGCAAGTCGCCTCTAGCGTAGGCATCAGCACGTGCTTTTCGGGGGACAGGATCTTGGCGGTCTCGCCCATGAAGCGAACGCCGGCCACCACCAAGGTCGTGGCCGGATGTCGGGCGCCGAAGCGCGCCATCTCCAAGGAATCGGCCACGCAGCCGCCGCTTTCCTCGGCCAGTTGCTGAATGGCATCGTCGGTGTAGTAATGCGCCACCAAGGTGGCATTACGCTCGCTCAACAAACGCTTGATCGTTTCGGTCTGCGCACGCGCCTGTGCACTCGGCGTGACCGGGCAGTACGCACGGGCCAGCGACGAGGCTGCCTCAGGCGCTTTCGGTGTCATGATCGTCATCGTGTCTACCACTGTGACTGGCAGGGGCTCCCCCTGCATAACGAGAAGCGTCGCGCCGCGATCTCTTCGCGGACACACCGCACCCGATTTCATGATACTGCCCGTCGATGCCGGCTTGCCAGCATCGTGCTCACACGAATGTCGCCACCGCCACAAGCGCCCAGAACGCAAAAACCCCGACTCATGCGAGACGGGGTTGAATGCTGGTGGGTCGTGTAGGATTCGAACCTACGACCAATTGGTTAAAAGCCAACTGCTCTACCACTGAGCTAACGACCCATAACCTGTCCTTTCAGACAGTTGTCGGCGGCAATGGTGGGTCGTGTAGGATTCGAACCTACGACCAATTGGTTAAAAGCCAACTGCTCTACCACTGAGCTAACGACCCGCCGCCGGGTCTTCGAAACGTGTCATCGCACCACGCCATTCAAAGGCGATTGCCGATGGTGGGTCGTGTAGGATTCGAACCTACGACCAATTGGTTAAAAGCCAACTGCTCTACCACTGAGCTAACGACCCGTCCCGATAGGGCGCACATAGTACTGATAACACTCGACATTGACAAGATTTTTTTGCTGAAAAGCCGCTCACCGCGAGCGCCGCGAGCTCTTCGGCTTGCGCATCGCATTGACCGGGCGACGCTTGTTCTTATCACGGCTCCAACGGTTCTGCTCGTCGGGCGTCAACGCGGGTACCTTGCGCGCCGACAGACCTGCCAGTTGCGCCAGGTCGTCCACCTCTTCCTGGGAAAGTTCGACCCATTCACCCGCCTTGGCGCGCTTATCGAGGAAGATGTTGCCGTAACGAACTCGCTTGAGACGGCTCACCGTGAGCTCTTGAGACTCCCAGAGACGCCTCACCTCGCGATTGCGCCCCTCGAGAATCACCACGTGGAACCACGTATTGATGCCCTCGCCGCCGAACTCCTGAACATCGGTGAAACGCGCCGGACCATCCTCGAGCATCACGCCCTCGGTCATGGCAGTCACGTTCTCCGGGCGAACGCCGCCCATCACGCGTACCGCGTATTCGCGCTCGACCTGCGTGGAGGGATGCATCAAGCGGTTGGCAAGCTCACCGTCGGTGGTGAATAGCAACAGACCGCTGGTGTTGATATCCAGGCGACCGATGGCGATCCAACGCTCCCCTTTGAGACGTGGCAAGCGATCGAAGACAGTCCGACGCCCCTCGGGATCGCGGCGCGTGCAAAGCTCGCCCTCGGGCTTGTTGTACATGATGACGCGCCGCGGCACTTCCTCGGCATCGCGCAGGCTGACGGGGCGATCGTCGAGGGTGACCCGGTCACGCGTCTCGATGCGATCGCCCAGTGTGGCGACCTGGCCATTGACCTTGACGCGGCCATCGGCGATGGCGGTTTCCATCTCACGGCGCGAGCCGAAGCCTGCGCGGGCCAGCACCTTCTGCAATTTTTCGGTAGGCGTGTTCATGAATCGAACGTTGTCTCGTCTGTTGAATGTTCCGCGTCCGCCACGTCGGAAGTGTTGGCGTCACCCTCAGCAGGCGATGCTCCGGCTTCCTCTTCCCGTCGGCGGGCGCGTTCGGCCAGGCGAGCTTCGAGTTCGGCGAAACTCACTCCCGACCGCTCGGACGCCGTCCCGGCGTGCTGATCGTCGGCCATCCCGGCCGTCGTCGTATCTGTCGTATCTAGCTCGGCCTCGGATGACGACGTTGCCTGCGACGCATCCTCTACCGGTGTCGTATTCTCGACGTTGTCGGCGTGACTGTCACGCGCCGATGAATGATCCGCATCATCGTGCCCCAGCGCCTCCTTATCGTGTCCCAGAGCTTCCTCGAAACGTGTCTCGAATTCCTTGAGCTCGTGCATCGGCGGCAGAGCATCGAGGGTCTTGAGGCCGAAGTCGTCGAGAAAAGCACGCGTGGTAGCATAGACCGAGGGCCGACCCGGTACGTCACGCTGCCCCACGACGCGGATCCATCCCCGCTCGGTCAGGGTACGCATGATCGAGCTGCTCACCGAGACCCCGCGAACTTCCTCGATATCGCCACGGGTGACGGGTTGACGATAGGCGATCAGCGCCAAGGTCTCCAGCAACGCGCGCGAATAACGCTGCGGCTTTTCATCCCACAGCCGCGATATCCAAGGCGAAAAACGTGCACGAATGCGGACTTGAAACCCCGAGGCGGTCTCGATGAGTTCCAGAGCGCTATGCTCTAGGCGCTCGCCGAGACGCGCCAAGGCATCGCGCAGCTCACCACGCGATGGGCGCTCACGCTCATCGAACAGGCTCTCCAGGCGTTCGGAAGTCAGCGGTTCGCCGGCGGCCAACAACGCCGCTTCGCAGACTTCGTCGAGAGACGTCGTCGCCTCGTTCATCAGGGATCCTCTTCGGCATTGGCGAAGGCGCTTTCTCCGCCATCGTCATCGTCCGTCGCGGGGCTGTCGTCGACCGCTTCAGCCACCAGCCGGGCACGCACATGAATCGGCGACAGCGGCGCGTTCTGCGCGATCTCGATCATCGCCTCTTTGGCCAGCTCGAGAATCGCCATGAAAGTCACCACCACGCCCGCGCGCCCCTCCTCGAGCGTGAACAACGCCTCGAACGGGGTATAACGTTGGCCGTCCAACTGTTCCATGACACGTAGCATACGCTCGCGGGTGGATAGTACCTCGCGGCTGATCTGGTGAGACTGCTGAAACTCGGCCCGCTTGAGCAGTCCCGACAGGGCGTGCAGAAGCTCATCCAGCTCGACCTGGGGATGAACCACGCGGGTCTCGAGCGTGGGCAGTGCAGCCTGCGCCGTTACCCAATCACGCCCTTCGCGCGGCAATTCATCCAATCCCTCGGCGGCCAGCTTCAACTGCTCGTATTCCTGCAGGCGGCGGATCAGTTCGGCGCGCGGGTCTTCGGCGTCTTCGTCCTCCCCCTTGGGTGGACGCGGTAACAACGTGCGCGACTTGATCTCCGCCAGCATCGCCGCCATCAGCAAATACTCGCCGGCCAGGTCGATCTCCAGCGCACGCATCAGCTCGACGTATTCGATGTACTGATGCGTGATCGCCGCTACGTCGATACCCAGGATGTCGAGGTTCTGACGCCGGATCAGGTACAGCAATAAATCGAGCGGCCCTTCGAAGGTTTCGAGAAAGACACGCAACGCCTCGGGCGGAATGTAGAGATCTTCCGGCAGCTCGGTGATGGGCTGATCGTGCAGGCGCGCCAATACCGCCGCTTGGGACGCGGCCAAGGCGGTATCGGCACTGACGGGCTCGGCGGTATCACTCACGCGTGACGCTCTCCTCGATTGCGCCTCACGGCGCGACCTTCGACAAACGCGCAGTGTAGCAAGGCTGCCGGGAGGCGAACACGCCCGCGTCATGCAAGACGTGTCGATGGGCCGTCAGGCGCTCTCGGTCGTCCGCGCAAAGCGCCGATAAGTGAACTCGGACGCACCCGAGGCATCGCGCACCGCCAAGGTTTGGACCTCGTCGTGATACGGAGACTTTTCGCACACCGGGTCCATCTGTGTTGCATCGCCGGTGAGCATCAGCGCCTGACAACGGCAGCCGCCCCAGTCGATTTCCTTGCGCTCGCAGCTCTGGCAAGTCTCGGGCATCCAATCCGTACCGCGATAGGCGTTGAAGGCCGGGCTGTCGTACCAGATTTCCCGCAGCCCATGATCCGCGACATTCCAGAACTCCAGGTGCGGGATCGTCTCCGCCGCATGGCACGGCAGCACCTTGCCCGAGGGCGTCACGTTGAGGGACTGGCGTCCCCAGCCATTCATGCAGGGCTTGGGCAGCCGCGCATGGTAATCCGGGACCACGGCGTCGATGACCAGACGCCCTTGCAGGCGCTCACGCGCGGCCTCCACTCGCTCGACAGCTTCCATGACCTGCTCGCGACTCGGCATCAGGGCCGCGCGATTGACCAGCGCCCAACCATAGTACTGCGCATGGGCAATCTCCAGACGCCGCGCACCCAATTCCACGGCCAGATCCACGAATTCATCGATCTGATGCAGGTTGGCGCGGTGAATCACCGCGTTCAACGTCAACGGCAACCCGATGTCCGTCACCTCGGCGGCGAAGGCACGCTTGCGCGCATGGGCGCCGGTCATGTTGGCGACGTGATCGGTTACCTCGGGCGTGGCGCCCTGAAACGACAGTTGAACGTGATCGAGGCCCGCGTCCGCCAGGGTCTCCAGCCGGGGGCGGTCGATGTTGACGCCGGCCGTGATCAGATTGGAATACAAGCCCGCGTCAACGCAGGCCGTCACCAGCTCGGGCAAGTCGGGGCGCAGCGCGGGCTCGCCGCCCGAGAGATGGACTTGCAGCACGCCAAGCTCGGCGGCTTCGGCGAAGACGCGTTGCCAGGTCGCGGTATCCAGCTCTTGGCGACGGCGTTCCAGCGCCACTGGGTTGGAGCAGTACGGGCACTGCAGCGGGCAACGGTGCGTCAACTCCGCCAGCATCCCCATAGGCGGCTGCACGTCATACGCTTGCGAATGTGTCATGCGACCTCCAGGACACGTTTCTCGACCAACCCAGCGAACATGGCCGTCACGTCCTCGGCGATACGCTCACGCGGCGCCTGATAGGTCTCGCACAGCCGATCGATAATCGTGCCTACGCTGCACTCGCCGTCCACCTGGCTGACCACGGTTTGCGCAATGCCATCGAGCTGAAAGACACGCTCGGGCGCCAGCAATACCCAGCCACCCCGCTGCTTATCTTCACGCAGCCTGACGCCGCGCGGCAGGCGCACGATGTCGCTTTCCTGAATTGCCGTCATAACGCCTCTGTTTGCGCTTCGCCATCCCAGGCCCCGGGTGGCACATGGCCGGGCGCGACATAGGCGTGATGCAAGGCGTCCAGTTGTGTCCACAGCACCTGACACTTGAAGATCAGCGCGTCGAGCACCGCCTGCTGCTGATCCGGTCGGCGGGCATGTAGCTTGACGTAATCGAGAGCCATTTCCGCATCTCGCGGCGCCTGAGTCAGACGTGGCTCGAAATAGGCCAGAGTCTCGGCAGAGACGAAGTCGTAGTGCTCGAGCATGCCACTGACCCGCTGGCCGATCACCAGCGGTGAAAATAGCTCGGTCAACGACGAGGCGATGGCCTCCAGTACGCTGCGCTCGCGCACGAAATGCAGATAGGCCTCCACCGCAAAGCGCGTGGCCGGCAGAATCCGCCGGGTCGAGACCACCATCTCACGATCCAGCCCCAGCCCGTCGGTGAGCTTCAGCCAGCGCGCGATACCGCCCTCGCCCTCGGCTTCACCGTCGTGATCCACCAGCCGGGCGCGCCACGCGCGGCGCAGCGCCGGGTCGTCGAGGCGCGCGATCAGCGAGGCATCCTTGAGCGGAATCATCGACTGATAGTAATAGCGATTGAGGGCCCACGCCTGTACCTGGCGGCGATTCAGTTCGCCGTTTTGCAACATGAGCTGAAAGGGGTGGCGATGATGGTAACGCTGCTCGCCGATCGCTCGTAAACGTGCTTCCAGTTCGTCCGCGCTCAGCGCCTCGTGGATCGGGGTTTCAATATCACTCATCAGCATTCCAGTTCCATGCCGTCGTGGGCGATCTCCCACCCGTGACGCGTGGCCTCCCGGCGCTCCGGGGAATCGTCGATCAAGACCGGATTGGTGTTATTGATATGAACGAAGACACGTCGTCCGATGTTCAGCGACGACAACGCGGCCATACTGCCCGACTCGCCGGCCATCGACATGTGCCCCATGCGGCTCCCCGTCTTGTGGCCGACACCGGCGCGAATCATCTCGTCATCACGCCATAGTGTGCCGTCGAACAGCACCAGATCGGCGCCCTCGAGACGTGCCGCCAGGCGTTCGTTCAGCGCGGCGCAACCGGGAATGTAATAGGCACGCCGCGCGCCGACGCGAAACTCCACGCCCACGGTGGCCTCGCCTTCGCTGCCAATGTCGGGGTCCTCGCCCTCCAGGTACAGCGCCGCCTTGCCGGGCACCGCGAATATGCGCGCCTCGAGCCCCTCGGCGAGCGTCAGGGTCTGCTCCAGGTCGACGCCAACGCGTTCGACATGATCAGGATTGAGGACGTTAAAGATCGGGCTGTCGCGCAACGCGGCATGAATTTCCGACGTGGCATAAAGGCGATAGGGCGAACTTTCACGCAGGCTCAGCAGACCGCCGACATGGTCGACGTCGCCGTTGGTCAGCAAGATCGAGGCTATCGGAGTGTCACGCCGCCCCTGCCGCGGAAACAGCGCAGGGGTCCGGCGTATCTGGGTCAGCACCTCGGGGGCGCAATTGATCAAGGCCCACGAGCGGCCATCGGCGCTCACGGCCAGAGAAGATTGGGTTCGCGGCGTGACGCGCGGGTCGCCCGCCCACGCCAGCCGGCATACATCGCAACGACAGTTCCACTGAGGGAGGCCGCCACCGGCGGCCGCCCCGAGTACATGAATATACAACGCCGCCTCAGAATTCGGCGGGCATGTAATCGTTGATTTCCAGCGCGATGCAGATCTCTTTGACTGCCGGAGTGGTCCAAGTCATGTCGTTTCTCCGCTAGTGGGTTTGCCCTTTCATCATAACCCCTTGATAGCACTATCGCATTAGCAATTACAAAGAATGCGCATATTGATGACGCATCACCCATCAGCCTTACGATAGCGCCCCACATAGTCGAAAAGCTTGTCGCGGATCTGCCAATGGCGGCCTACCTTGCGTCCCACGACGAAATCCGGGGCCTTGAGTCGATGCTCGTCGGCGATGACCTCATCCGCCGAGCGTGGCTGCCAATCGCTGCCCGGGGCGCGCAGGTGGTAGCGCAAGAACGCCAGCGTGAAGGCGCGACGCTGCGCGGGCGTTTCCAGCGCGAACCATTCATCAAGCGTGGCGCCGTCCTCATCGTGATAGGTCACTTTCAAGCGTGGTAGCCCTCGCCCGTTGAGCACCGATTGCAGCTGCATGCCCGACACGCGCAGCACCTTTGCTTCCTTGAGTCGTAAGGCCGCCTTGAGTTTGTCATCGGGATCGACCATGCGCTCACCGCATTGATGGCAAGCCCGCGCGGCGATGTCGTTTTCCGCGCCGCACTGATCGCATACCTTGAAGCGGTAGCGAAAGTCGCACTGATGGCGCTGGCCATCCGCGTCCTCCACCAGACCTTGGCAGCGGCGGCCGTGATGTTCGATGACCAGATCGCCATCACGCTTGCCCCAGAACAGATTGGCGTGCCCGCACGCCGGGCATTCCACCTGAACCGGTTCAGAGTCTGAATCGGGGCGCGGTTCGCCGACTTCCGGCGCATATAAATCCCAGGGATTGCCCGCGTAATCGAGGATCAGACAGTCTTCCTTGCCAGGGGACAAGCGCAACCCACGCCCGACGATTTGTTGATACAGACTGACGGACTCCGTGGGTCGCAGGATGGCGATCAAATCCACGTGCGGCGCGTCGAATCCGGTGGTCAGCACCGCCACGTTGACGAGATACTTGATCTCACGCGCCTTGAAGGCCGCAATCAAGCGCTCGCGCTCCTTCGTCGGCGTCGAGCCGACGATCAACGCCGCCTGCTCGGCCGGCAGGTAACCGACGATTTCCTCGGCGTGAGCCACGGTGGCCGCGAAGATCATCACGCCACACCGCTCGCGCGCCTGCTCGATAACCTCGGCGATTATGCCCGGCGTCGCTCGATGCCCCTGAACGACGCGATTCAACTCGGCTTCCTCGAAGCCGCCATCGCGTCCCGGTACCAGGCGCGAGAAATCGTAACGGGTCTGCCGACCATCCTCGGCGTAGAGCGCTGCATCCACGCGCTTGGGCGCGACCAGATAGCCCTGTTTGACCATCAGCCGCAGCGGCTGCTCGAACACACAATCCTGAAAGAAGCTCTCGGCGTCGCCACGCACCATGCCATGATGATGGCGGTGATAGATGAAGCCTTGCCCCAGGCGATACGGCGTCGCGGTCAGCCCCAGCACCTTGAGACGCGGATTGTGCTTGCGCAGATGCGCGATCACGCGATGATAGCTCGACGGCGCCTTACTCGGGCGGGCGTCGTCACTGACAGGCGGGGGAATGCGGTGACATTCGTCGATGACCAACAGGGTGAACGCGCCCCACTCGTCATGTGCCTCGAAACGCGCCAGGCTATTGATCACGGACTGCACCGAGCCAAAGACCACCTGACGCTCGCTCTCCTTACGCCCTAAGCCAGCGCTGAATAAATCCGCCTCCAGGCCGTAAGCCAGGTACTTGGCATGGTTCTGCTCGACCAGCTCGCGCACGTGGGCCAGCACTAGTACGCGCCCCCGAGCCAGACGCGCCAACTCGGCGATCACCAACGACTTGCCACTACCGGTCGGCAACACCACCACGGCCGGATCGTCACTCTCGCGAAAGTGCTCAACGACCCGGGACACGGCCTGTTGCTGATAAGGACGAAGCGAGGGCGCGCTCATGGCAAACTTCCAATCGAATCAAAAAAGCGCATCCTACCACCGGCGACAAGATCGGCTAGATGGCAATACAGACCTTGATCTCGCTCCCCCGCGCCCCGACGTCATGATTGAGGCGCGGATGCCCACGACCACCCGTATCGCATTAATGTTCCCAGCCAGGAGGCCCTATGCAAGCACCAAGCAGTCCCGATTGTCCTGAATGCGGTAGTCGCGCCAAGCGTTTCCCTCCCGGTCGCGAGGGTCAATATCATGTCTTTTGCAAAAAATGCGACCATGATTTCGGGCGCTACGACCATCTCGTCGCCGACTACCGTCATCTGCTCGACGAGCTGGAAGCCCATCTCGGAACCTCGGACAACGCGCCACGAGACATCTGAGATTGTTATCGGTACTTTTCACTGACATCCGTTATTCGGAGATCCTTCATGTCCTCGACTCAATCCCATTTCGTAGTGTTCGCCGAGTTCCGTATTAAAGAAGGCCAAATACCCGCATTTCTCGCCTTGGCGCACAACGACGCCAACGAATCCCTGGCCAATGAGGAAGGCTGCCTGGCCTTCGACGTGCTGACGCCGGAAGGCAGTGACAATCTCGTCGTACTCCACGAAGTCTATCGCGACCGCGACGCCTTCGAGCACCACATGCAGATGCCCCACTACGCACCCTTCAAGGAAGGCAGTGCACCGCTGCTCGCTGACGAGCCATCGGTACGCTTTTTCTATACGGCGGTAAGACCAACTTGAGGTCGGAATAATCGCCATATTCCACCTTTGTCCAACGGCATCCGCTGGTTCACGACCGGATCACCAAGCTAGACTCGGCGATCTTCTTCTCCTCGGATGTCGTTTCCATGCCAATCTCCGTCTCCCCTGTCGTTTTCGGCCCCGAGCCGCTATCCATCGATTCGATCATCACCCTCGCCGAGCGCCGCGTGGAATCCAAACTCGACACCGATCCGCTCTGGCGCAAGCGAATCGATCAGGGAGCGGCGATCGTCGACGGTATGCTCGATCGCGAAGGGCAAATCTACGGTATCACCACCGGCTACGGAGACTCCTGTGTCACCGCGATTCCGCTTTCCCAAGTCGAGACGTTGCCACGTCAGCTATATACATTCCATGGCTGCGGACTAGGCCGTTTTCTCGACTCCGAATCGGCGCGCGCGGTGCTCGCCGCTCGCCTGCAGTCGCTCTGCCAGGGCGTTTCCGGCGTACGCTTCGCGCTGCTCGATCGTCTTCATGCCTGCCTCCAGGAAGACTTGCTGCCCCGCATTCCCGAAGAAGGTTCGGTTGGCGCCAGCGGCGACCTGACGCCGCTCTCCTACGTGGCCGCCATGCTGTGTGGCGAACGTGAGGTGATCTGGCAGGGGGAAGTGCGAACAGCAGCCGAGGCGCACGCCGAACTGGGCTGGGAACCGCTCACGCTGCGCCCCAAGGAAGCACTGGCGCTGATGAACGGCACCGCGGTGATGACCGCGCTGGCGTGTCAGGCTTTCGGCCGCGCCGAATACCTGCTGAAACTCGCCACCCGTATCACCGCGCTCAACGTGGCGGCCTTGCGCGGCAATCCCAATCATTTCGAGGCGCGGCTGTTCGCGGCCAAACCGCACCCCGGCCAAGCCCGTGTCGCCGCATGGCTGAGAGCGGATCTGGACGTGGCAAGCCTGCCACCGCAGCAGCGCCTGCAGGATCGCTATTCGCTGCGCTGCGCCCCGCATGTGCTGGGCGTGCTAGCGGACAGCCTCGGCTGGCTGCGCGGCTTCATCGAGACCGAACTCAACAGCGCCAACGACAACCCGTTGATCGATCCGGATGCGGGAGACGTCATGCATGGCGGCCATTTCTACGGCGGCCATATTGCCTTCGCTATGGATAGTCTCAAGACGCTGACCGCCAATGTCGCCGACCTGCTCGACCGCCAGTTGGCGCTGCTGGTCGACACCCGCTACAACCACGGCCTGCCGAACAACCTCTCCGGCGCCCCGGCCGAACGCGCGATGATCAATCACGGCTTCAAGGCCGTCCAGATCGGCGCCTCCGCCTGGGCCGCCGAAGCGCTCAAGGGCACCATGCCCGCCAGCGTCTTCTCGCGCTCCACCGAGTGCCACAACCAGGACAAGGTGAGCATGGGCACCATCGCCGCCCGCGACGCCCTGCGCGTGCTCGAACTCACCGAACAGGTCGCCGCCGCCGCGCTGCTCGCCGGACTCCAAGGCGTTCATCTGCGCGGCGACCCCCTTCCCGTCCCGCTCGCCGCCATGGTCGACACCCTGCGCGAAGGCTTCGCCCCGGTGGTCGAAGATCGTGCGTTGGATGGCGAGCTCAGACTCTGTCTCGACAGGATTCGGACGAGATATTGGTCGCTTTATCCGGAAACCTGAAAGGTGGTCACGACGAGCTCAGCAAGGACACTACTGTTGATGGCCTTACCGTCCTACGCACGATCTGAAGAGAGGGCTTAACGCTCTCCCTTTTTCACGCCTGAAATCGCGAAACCCTGGCAGATATACCCAGTAAAAGTGACTCCCCCGTATAAAAAACGGCTTGCCCCGTCGTATAGAACATGGGGCAAGCCGGCTTTCATCGTCACGCCACGACGCTGGCGTCAATCCCTACATCAACCAACCCAGACGCGGGCATTGCGGAACATCCGCATCCACGCGCCGTCCTGCGTCCACTCCGGCGGACGCCAGGAGTTGGTGACCGCACGGGCCACGCGCTCGGGGTGCGGCATCATGATCGTCACGCGGCCATCCGGCGTGGTCAGCCCCGTGATGCCCGCGGAAGAGCCATTGGGATTGGCGGGATAACGCGTCGTTACCTGGCCGTAGTTGTCCACATAGCGCATGGCGATCTGATCGCTGGTCTGCATGCCACGCAAGTGACCACTGTCACGGAATTCGGCGCGGCCCTCGCCGTGCGCCACGGCGATCGGCAGGCGCGAGCCTTCCATCCCGGCCAGCAGAATCGAGGGACTCTTCTCGACCTGGACCATGCTCACACGCGCCTCGAACTGCTCGGACTCGTTGCGCACGAAACGCGGCCAGTTCTCGGCACCGGGAATCAACGATTTGAGCTGCGAAAGCATCTGGCAACCGTTGCACACACCTAGCGAGAAGCTGTCATCACGCTGGAAGAAACCTTCAAAGGCATCGCGGGCGCGGCTATTGAAAAGCACTGACTTGGCCCAGCCACCGCCGGCGCCGAGCACGTCGCCGTAGGAGAAGCCGCCACAGGCGACCAGCCCTTTCATGTCTTCCAGATCGACGCGACCCTCGAGGATGTCGCTCATATGCACGTCGATGGCCGCGAAACCGGCGCGGTCGAAGGCCGCCGCCATCTCGACATGGCCGTTGACACCCTGCTCGCGCAGCACCGCCACGCGTGGCTTCTCGCCACGCCCGACATAGGGCGCAGTAATGTCCTCGTCGACATCGAAGCTAGGCTGCGCCGAAAGCCCCGGATCGCGCAGGTCGAGCAAGGCGTCGAATTCGGACTTCGCGCAATCCGGATTATCACGCAACGCCTGCATGCGGTAGCTGGTCTCGGTCCAGGTACGCTGCGCGATGGCCCGCGTGGTTTCGAGAAGCGGCTCTTCGAAGAGTGTGACGCGCACCTGATCGTCGTAGCGCGGCCGCGCCACCACACCGCAGGTCTCGAGACCGGCCGCGGCCAGTTGGGCAAGCACGAACTCGGTATCGCGACGGTTGACCTGAATCACCGCGCCCAGCTCCTCGGCGAACAAAGCGTCGAAGGCCTCGTAGGAGTCGTCGATCAGCCAATCGAGCTTGATCTCTAACCCGCCGCGCGCCGCAAAGGCCATTTCCAGCAAGGTCACCAGCAAGCCGCCGTCGCTGCGGTCGTGGTAGGCGAGCAGCTTGCCATCGGCATTGAGACCCTGAATGACGGCGAAGAAGGCCTTGAGGTCCTCGGCATCCTCGAGATCGGGACACACATCACCGACTTGCCCATACACCTGCGCCAATGCTGAACCACCGAGGCGGTTCTGGCCACGCCCCAGGTCGATGAGAATCAGGTCGCTTTCGTCCTGATCCAGGCGCAACTGCGGCGTCACGGTACGCCGGGCATCAGTGACCGGCGCGAAACCAGTGATATCGAGCGTCAGCGGCGCGGTGACGCTTTTCTCCTCATCATCGGATTGCCACGCAGTACGCATGGACATCGAGTCCTTGCCCACTGGAATGGCAATGCCCAGCGCCGGGCAGAGTTCCATGCCCACGGCATGTACGGCATCGAACAATGCCTGATTCTCGCCAACGTGCTCGGCGGCACTCATCCAGTTGGCGGAGAGCTTGATGTCGGAAAGCTTGGCGATTGGCGCCGCTGCCAGGTTGGTGATCGCTTCGGCCACCGCCAGGCGGGCGCTGGCTGCCGGATCGACCAGTGCTACCGGCGGCCGCTCGCCGAGCGCCATGGCTTCACCGGCGTAGGTGTCGAAACTCGCCGTGGTCACCGCGCAGTCGGCCACCGGCACCTGCCAGGGGCCGACCATCTGATCGCGCGCCACCATGCCCGTGATCGAGCGATCGCCGATGGTGATCAAGAAGCTCTTGGAGGCCACCGTCGGCAGACGCAGAACGCGATCCAGCGCCTCGCGCAGGTCGAGGTTGTCGAGCCCCAGTCCCGGCAGGGTCAGCGACTGACGTTCAAAGGAACGCGACATCTTGGGCGGCTTGCCGAACAGCACGCTCATGGGGAGGTCGACGGGACGCGTGTCGAAATGGCCGTCGCGGACGTCCAAATGGTGCGCCTCGGTGGCCTCGCCGACCACAGCGTACAGGCAGCGTTCACGCGCACACAGCGTATCGAACGCCTCGAGGTCGTCCGGCGCTACCGCCAGCACATAGCGTTCCTGGGCCTCGCTGCACCAGATGGCCAACGGGCTCATGCCAGGCTCGGCATTGGGCACGTCACGCAATTCGAAACGTCCGCCGCGACCGCCATCCTTGACCAGTTCCGGCAAGGCGTTGGAGAGTCCGCCGGCGCCCACGTCGTGAATGAAGCAGAGGGGGTTGTCATCGCCTAGCGCCCAGCAGCGGTCGATGACTTCCTGGGCGCGGCGCTCCATTTCCGGGTTGTCTCGCTGCACGGAGGCGAAGTCGAGATCCTCACTAGAGGCACCCGAGGCCATGCTCGAGGCCGCGCCACCGCCAAGGCCGATCAGCATCGCCGGGCCACCCATCACGATCAGCTTGGCGCCGACCGGGATCTCACCTTTAGCGACATGGCCTTCGCGAATATTGCCGTAGCCACCGGCCAGCATCACCGGCTTGTGATAGCCGCGCCGCTCGATGCCCCCGGCCCCCTCTGCGTCCTGCTCGAAAGTGCGGAAGAAGCCGGTCAGGTTGGGGCGGCCGAATTCGTTGTTGAACGACGCGCCACCGATGGGCGCCTTCAACATGATGTCTAGCGCCGACTGAATGCGCGTGGGCTTGCCGTAGTCGAACGCTTCCCAGGGCTGTACGAACTCGGGGATACGCAAATTGGAGACCGCAAACCCGGTCAACCCGGCCTTGGGCTTGCCGCCAACGCCCGTGGCGCCTTCATCACGGATCTCGCCGCCGGCGCCGGTCGCTGCACCGGGATGCGGCGCTATAGCCGTCGGGTGGTTGTGGGTTTCCACCTTCATCAAGATGTGGATGGGCTCCTGCGTCGCCGCGTAGCGCGCTTCCTGCTCGCGACCCGGCAGCCAGGGCGCGGCGAAGAAGCGTCCGGCCTCGGTGCCTCGAATCACGGCGGCGTTATCGCTATAGGCGGAAAGGATACCGTCGCTGGAACACGCATAGGTGTTCTTGATCATCTTGAACAGCGAATGCGGCTGCGCCTCGCCGTCGACATGCCAATCGGCATTGAAGATCTTATGCCGGCAATGCTCGGAATTAGCCTGCGCGAACATCATCAGTTCGACATCGGTGGGATTGCGATCGAGCCCCTGGAAAGCATCGAGCAGATAGTCGATCTCATCGTCGGCCAGCGCCAGCCCCAAGGCATCATTGGCCTCGGCCAGCGCGGCACGCCCACCACCGAGCACGTCGACGCGGCCCAGCGGCGCCGGCTCATGGCGCTCGAAGAGCTTGGCCGCATCACTCGAATTGGACAGCACCGTTTCCGTCATCGGATCGTGAAGCGCCGCTACCAAACTCGCGAAGGCCGCCTCGTCGAGCGAACCTTTGAGCGTCACACGGTAGGCAATGCCGCGTTCGATTCGGCGAATCTGCGTCAAACCGCAGTTGTGGGCGATATCGGTGGCCTTCGATGACCACGGCGATAGCGTGCCCAGGCGTGGCACGACCAACAACAGATGTCCTTCGTGATCGGCATCTCCGCCATCACGGACGGGGCCGTAGCTCAGCAGTTGCGCCAGTACCTCTTGCGCCGCGTCATCGAGCGCATCCTGATGATCGACGAAATGAACGTAATCGGCATGCAGCGCCTCGACCTCGGGCACGGCATCACGCAACGCGGCTAACAGTTTGGCATGACGGAAGGCGGAAAGGGCGGGCGCTCCTCGCAGTTCGAGCATGTCGAATGGGCCTCTGGGACAGCAAGTAGACGATGCCGCGGGCGGCGGCCAATGAGCCCCCATGATAATGGAAAAGCCGCTCACGGGCGAAGACGCCTTCACGCCCCCATCCATTGCGTGGAATCGCCGCCAGGTGACACAAGGCACAACGCCCGCTAAGGTGGCCCCTCTCATCGCTGACTAGAACTGGCATGCTTGATGCTCTCTTACGCTATATGCGTCCAGCTGCGACCGCACTCGTCGCCCTACTGGCGCTGCTGATTCCTGACGGCCGTACGCTCCCAGTTCGGGACGCCGCGTTGTCGGAGGTTTTCTCGCGTGATTTTATCCAGGTATTCACCCGCAATACGCCGTCGACCTACTACGAGGGGCGCCACGGCCCGACGGGGTTCGAATACGAGTTGGCACGGCAATTCGCCGAGGCGTTGGACGTCAGTCTGTCGATCGATAGTCAGGGCAGTATCGGCGAGGTGCTCAGTGCCGTGCGCGATGGCCGTGCCGACGTCGGTGCCGCCACCCTGGCACTCGATCCCGCCGAACCTGGCGTGAATTACACCCGCCCGATCATGTCGATGCAGCCCATGGTCATCTATCACCATGGCATCATCCCTCCCAAGGCACCGGAAGACCTCCTGGGACTAGATATTGCCGCGCTGCGCGGCTCGGGCACTGGCCACGCGTTACGTGACCTGCAGGCATCCCTCCCCGAGTTGACGTGGCGAGAAACCGACGAACTGGAAGTCACCGACCTCATCGAAATGGTCGAGAATGGCGAACTCGATGCCGCCGTCGTCTATGCCCACCAATTCAAGCTCAATCGGTTGTTCTTTCCCGACGTCGAGAGCGGCTTTCCTCTGGGCGAGCCGCAAAGCCTCGTGTGGGCTCTACCCAAGAACAGTGGCGTGGCACTTCTGCGTGCCGCCAACCAGTTTATCGCGCGTCTTAGAGAGCACGGTGACTTGGCGGATTTGGCCGCACGCTACTTCGGTCACGACAACTACCTAGAATACGTGGGTGCGAGCCTTTTCATCCGTCATGCCCAGAACCGCCTGCCCCGCTATGAAGACGCTTTCAAGCAAGCGGCGCGCGATTCCGGCTTCGACTGGAAACTGTTGGCGGCACTGGGCTACCAGGAATCGCACTGGAAGCCGCGCGCGACCTCACCGACCGGCGTGCGCGGCCTGATGATGCTGACCAACGCCACCGCCGCCGAGGTCGGGGTGAGCAACCGACTCGACCCCGAGCAGAGCATCGAAGGCGGCGCCATCTACCTCGGCCATGTGAAGGAGCGCCTGCAGGAAGAGATCACCGAGCCGGACCGTACCTGGATGGCGCTTGCCGCCTACAATGTGGGCTTGGGACACCTTTACGATGCTCAAAAGATCGCCGAAATGCAGGGCGGCGACCCTTACAACTGGGCAGACGTACGCAAGGCATTACCCCTGCTACAGAAGCGCCAGTGGTACAGCAAGGTCCATCACGGCTACGCACGTGGCGGCGAGCCAGTGATTTACGTGCGCAACATTCGTCGCTATTACGAAATCCTCAACTACGTGGATCGCAGCCGGCGCCAGTTTCACCAGCTCGGCGAACGCGACGATTCGATGCTACAGGGAACGCCTTTCGACACCGTTCCCCCAGTGCTCTAGGACTTGTCTGAAAAGTCGACGAGCGATGATCAGGCAAGGCAAAAATCGGCGAAAAGACGGAGTTTACAATGCTAAATGAGTACTTTGAGCCAATTTTTAACGCAGCATGGTCGAGCGCAGGCACTTTTCGGCCAGTGCCTAGTTCAGTCGCGCCGGGCGGCGAAAAAGGCCTGCAAGAGTCGCGTCGCACGCGTGGCCAACAGCCCGCCTTCCACTTGGACACGATGATTGAACCAAGGCTGGGCAAACAAGTTGGCCCGTGACTCGACCATGCCGCTCTTGGGTTCGGCGGCACCGTACACGACCCTGGCCACGCGCGCATGGATGATCGCCCCAGCGCACATCATGCAAGGCTCCAAGGTAACGAAGAGCGTGCAGCTATCCAGCCGGTAATTGCCCAGATGCGTAGCGGCATCGCGCAAGGCGCGCACCTCGGCATGCCCACTCGGGTCATGACACGACACCGGAGCATTGAAACTCGCCCCCACGATCTCGCCACTGGGCTCGACCACCACTGCGCCCACCGGCACCTCGCCTGCCTCCAATCCCATCCGCGCTTGATCCAAAGCACGGTGCATGTAGAAGGTATCGCTGCGCATCACAGGGGCACTCCGGTATGCTGGTAGAATTGGAACAGTCGTATGAAAACGAGCCATCATAAGGATGCCGGCATGACGCAACCACTCGCCACCCTCGTCGACCTATTGGGCCTTGAAACCCTGGAGGAAAACCTGTTTCGCGGTCGTAGCCAGGATCTCGGCCTTCCTCAATTGTTCGGCGGTCAGGTGCTCGGCCAAGCGCTTTCCGCCGCCACCCGTACGGTCGATGCGACGCGCCGCGCCCACTCGTTGCACGGCTACTTCCTACGCCCTGGCGACGCCAAGCGCCCGGTAGTGTATCAGGTCGATCGCGTACGCGACGGTGGGAGTTTCACCACCCGGCGTATCAGCGCTATCCAGAACGGCAAGACCATTTTCTTCTGCAGCGCCTCGTTCCAGGGCGAGGAACCGGGCTTTGGCCATCAGCGCGAGATGCCCGACCTCGAGTCACCCCAGGCGCTGATCGAAGCCGGCGCCGAGGTACAGCGCTTCGACGGCCATCCCATCGAGTTTCTGCATTTCCCGGATACCATCACCGACATGCCGCGCAAGCGCCTGTGGTTCCGCCTCGCGGGCGAACTGCCCGAGGACGGCTCCCTGCATCGCTATCTTCTTGCCTATAGCTCAGATTTCAATCTGCTGACCACCAGCCTCGTCTCGCACGACACTTTTTTCGGCGACCCACGGCTGCAGATCGCGAGTCTCGATCACGCCCTGTGGTTCCACGATGAGGTGACCATCAACGACTGGCTGCTGTATGACATGGAGAGCCCGTGGGCCGGTGGGGCACGCGGATTTGCACGCGGCAGCGTCTATGACCGAACCGGACGGCTGGTCGCATCGGTGGCCCAGGAAGGGCTGACGCGTCAGCGGGACTGAGCGCATCCATAAAAAAGGCGCGGGACATAGCCCGCGCCTGACACGATCACTGGGTAAGCCGTCGCGACTTGCTCAGCCGTTCTGCATCGATGCCATATCGATGACGAAGCGATAACGCACGTCGCCTTTCTGCATGCGGTCCCAGGCTTCATTGATGTTCTGGATATCGATCATCTCGACATCGCAGGTGATGCCTTTCTCGGCACAGAAATCCAGCAGTTCCTGAGTCTCGGGAATCCCACCGATCAGTGAACCGGCCAGCACACGGCGCCGGAAGATCAGGTTGGCGCCCGCCACTCCGGGCTCCAATGGTTGCATCTGCCCGACCAGAATGTGCGTACCGTCGTACTTCAAGGCTTGCAGGTACGGATTCAGGTCGTGCTCATTAGGCACGGTATCGAGCATGAAGTCGAAGGTCTCGGTGACCGCCGCCATCTGCTCCTCGTCGGTGGAGACCACCACGTGATCGGCGCCGTTGGACTTGGCCTCGGCGACCTTGCTCTCGGAGCGCGTGAAAAGTGTGACCTCGGCGCCCAGCGCCTGGGCCAGCTTGACGCCCATGTGGCCAAGGCCGCCCATGCCGATGACGCCAACCTTATGGCCCGGCTTGACGCCATAATGCTTGAGCGGCGAATAGGTGGTGATACCGGCGCACAGTAGCGGCGCGGCGGATTTAAGGTCGATACCTTCCGGCATGCGCAGCACGAAACGCTCGCTGACAGTGACCCGGTCGGAATAGCCGCCCTGAGTAAGGCTGCCGTCATGGCGGTCGGGGCTGCCGTAGGTCATGGTGAAACCTTCGGCACAGTACTGCTCCAAACCATCGCCGCACGCCTGGCAATGACGGCAAGAATCGACCATGCAACCCACGCCGACCACGTCACCTTCCTGGAATTTGGTGACATCGCTGCCGACGGACGTGACCCGGCCGACGATCTCGTGGCCCGGCACGATCGGATACTGCGCCATCCCCCAGTCGTCGCGCGCGAAGTGCAGATCGCTGTGGCAAACGCCACAGTAGAGAATCTCGATGGCGACATCGTCGGGGCGCGGCGTGCGGCGCTCGAAGGAAAACGGCTCGAGTGCCGACTCCGCAGAGTGCATTGCATAGCCCGTAGCTTGTGGCATAGCGAATATCCTATGAAGGGTGAGTGCAACCGCGTACCGGCTAGGAGAGTTACCCAGCCTGGGTCGCGAACGCCAATAGTGTGGGCGCCGCCGGCGATTTCCTCCATGCCCAATTCTGTGTGATATTTGCCCAGAGCTCTTACATTACCCTCTGAATCGCCGTATAGACGGCATTTTTCATGCACGATGTTATCCTTATGCGTGTTCGCCATAGCCGAGGAGCCACCTCATGACCCAGCCACTGCCCTCTCATTTGACCACTGTCGAGGCGGACCCCGCGTCTCCCCCGGAGACTCGGCTGGCTGCGCGCTTGGCGCCGCTGACTACTCGGGATGGCTTCACGTCCACCACACTGCCCGGCGTACAACTGATCGCCTCGCATTGTGGCCACCCGCGCACGCCTCTCATGTACGAGCCGAGCCTGGTGATCATCGTCCAGGGCAACAAGACCGGGTATCTCGGCGAACGCATCATTCACTACGGCGCCGGCCACTATCTGATCCAGGCCATGCCACTGCCGTTCGAGTGCGAGACGCACGCTTCCGATACCAAGCCTTTGCTGGGCTTATCGGTGAGCCTCGATATGGCCATGCTCAGCGACTTGGTGGCGCGCCTGCCATCGACGATGTCCACGCGCATGCCCGCTCCCATGGCCGCCGTATCCATGGACGCCGACATGGAAGAAAACGTGTCACGGCTCATCGATTGCCTCGACGATCCCGATCGAGCCGCCGCGCTTGGCGATGGGCGCATTCGTGAAGTCCTGTTCACCGCGCTGCGTGGGCCGCAGGGCGCCTCATTGCGTCAACTGGTTGCCTATCATGGCCAATATTCGCGCATCGCCGAGGCGCTAACATTCCTGCACCGTCACTACACCCGGACCCTGAACGTTGACGCCCTCGCGCAACGCGTCAACATGAGCGCCTCGCATTTCCATCATCACTTCAAACGCACCACACAACTCGCGCCGATGCAGTACCTCAAGCGCCTGCGCCTGCTCAAGGCGCGCGCTCTGCTCACCCAGCAGGGGCACCAGGTCGCGCAGGCGGCCACTCAGGTGGGTTATCAAAGTGCGTCGCAGTTCAGCCGCGATTACAAACGCTATTTCGGTCGCAGTCCGCTTGAGGACCGACAACGCGCCACCCCCGCCGCATCTTGATATCTCAAGTGGCGACGCCAACAGCCGATAACGTTATTCTGAGGGGGCCTGCACGGCGCTTGCTTGCTACTGCACGCCATTCATCGATGCATCACGGCACGGTACCGCTCGTGGTCGTACGATGCCTGACCTGGAAAGCGCTGACCGCATGATCCAACTCACCGCTTCTGCCTCCTTCGACAACGTCATCCAGGGCCAATGGGAGCCGGGATTGATCGTGTTGTCCTGTCTGGTGGCGTGGCTCGCCGCAGGGCTCGGCCTGCTGATCGGCGAGCGTATGCAAGAAGCCGATAGCCGCCTACGCCGCGGAGTCTGGTTGATCGCCGGCGCCTGCATGATGGGGCTTGGCGTGTGGAGTATGCATTTCACCGGCATGCTGGCCCTGCGCCTGCCGTTGCCCATGCAATACGATGTGGGTCTGACGTTCTTATCACTGCTTCCCGCCGTTCTCGGCAGCGGCTACGCGTTACGCATCATGGCCCGCCCTGTCGCGACGCTGCGCTACTCGGTACTGGGTGGACTGATGTTGGGGGCGGGTATCGGCACCATGCACTATTTGGGCATGGAGGCCATGCTCATGCCCGTCACAGTGCGCTATGACGCGACCCTTTTCTTCATGTCGCTCGGCGTCGCGTTGACGCTCGGCGTAGTAGCGATGCTCGTCCATCGTTACTGCGTTCGCCAGCGACGCCTGACACACCTCGACCGGCGTCTTTTCGGGGTCGCCGCCTGCATCTCGTTGGCCATTAGCGGCATGCACTATACCGCCATGTCGGCCACCTATTATCTGCCCACGGCGACGCCTGTTCCTCAACAAGCGGTGGCGCCTGCATCCTGGCTGGGTGTAAGCGTCAGCGGTATCGTCACCCTATTGTTGATGATTGCCGGTCTCTGGGTGTTCATCGCTCGGCGGCTGCAGCGCCATCAGCGCCAGTCCGTCATGTCGCGGGAGCAACTAATGGAGGTGATAGCCGCCATCAACGACGCCTTCTTACTCTTCGATGAGCAAGGCCGGATCGTGCTCAGCAACCGTACGTTCTCGACGCTGACCGGCCTGCCCAATCGCCAGACCCTTTATGCGCGCCTCAACGCCGTGCAAGCCGCAAGCCACACGCGGGAACAAAGCGGTGCGCTGATCATGCTCGACGTCGACAACTTCAAGGCGCTCAACGACTCCCGGGGCAATGCCGCCGGCGATATGCTGCTGCGCCATGTGACGCGCCGTCTCAAGCGTTTCGCTCGTCACGAACACGACCTGGCACGCTTGGGCGGCAACGAATTCGCTCTGGTGGTGAGCGGCTTGCCATCCGATCCCGACGCCGCCCTTGCCGAACTGCAACACCACATGACCACCGTGCGACAGGTCATCGGCGGCGTGTACGATCTCGACGATCATTCACACACTACGACGCATAGCCTGGGCGGGGTGTGGTTCGGTGACGACGACGTGGCAACGGACGAGCTGGTCAAACGCGCCAGTCTGGCACTCTCGCGGGCCAAACAGGACGGTGGCAACGCATGTCATGTCTTCCATCCCGAGATGGAAGCCGCCCTGCATGATCGCGTATGGATGGAAACCGAACTGCGCCAGGCTATCCATGACGAGCAGATGCGCTTGTACTACCAACCTCAGGTCAATGCCGAAGGCACCATCATCGGGGCTGAAACGTTGATACGCTGGCAGCATCCCGAACGTGGAATGATCTCCCCGGGCGCATTCATTCCCCTCGCCGAAGAAACTGGTTTGATCGTGCCCATCGGACAATGGGTGCTGGCAAAGGCATGCGAGCGGCTGGCTCGCTGGTCCACCGATCCGGCCCTGGCCCACTTGCAGCTGTCCGTCAATGTCAGCGTGCACCAGTTTCAGAAGCACGACTTCGTCGCCCAGGTGCTGGCCACGCTCACCGATCATAAAGCGCCGCCCGAACGCCTGACCCTGGAACTCACCGAGAGCCTGCTACTCGCCAACGTCGAGGGCGTCATAGAGAAGATGATGCAGCTCAAGCACCACGGCGTGAGTTTTTCTCTGGATGACTTCGGCACTGGCTATTCGTCGCTGGCCTATTTAAAGCGTCTGCCTTTCAATGCTTTGAAGATCGATGTTTCCTTCGTGCAAGATGTCCTGGTCGAGGCCAACGATGCCGCTATCGTCAAGACAATCATCGCCCTGGCCGACAGCCTGCAACTAAAAACCGTGGCCGAAGGCGTGGAAACCCTGCCCCAACGCGATTTTCTCGCGCAGCTCGGCTGTCATCATTATCAGGGCTATTATTACGGACGCCCCGCCCCGGCCGAGGCCTTCGAGGCGCTCGTCACGCCACCTCCCGTACAGCACACGACACTCAGATAAGCCCTATCACGCCACGCACGGCGTAGTAACCACCTACCAGGGTAACCAACCAGCGCGTCCAGCCACGAAAGCTGGCATCGGTGAGCTGCTTCAGGATGGCGTTTCCCGAACGCGTCCCCAGGAAACTCAAGGGAATCGCCAACACGATCCAGCCCCACTGCCCCCGCTCCAGTGCCAATACCGCCTGAAAATAAAACACCACCTTGATGGTATGCGCGATGACTTGAATCGCCGCCTTGGAGGCCACCACCGTGCGCCGGTCGAGCCGCGTGCGCACGAAGCCGATATCGATGGTCGGCCCCGATACTCCAGCGGCGATGGTTAAACCGCCGGCTACCAGGCCGCACAGGATGGCATCGACAGGCCGCGAGACATCGAACCGGAACCAGCGACGCGGCAACCACACCAGAATCGGCATGATCCCGATCAAAAGCAGCACTACATTCTCGCTGGGGGTATAACGCACGCTGGCCAGCAACAGCGCCGCGATCACCACGCCCAGCACGATCCACGCCACGATGTGCCAATCGATGTAACGTCTCGACAGCCAGGCACGCGAGGCATTGGAGCCCATCTGAATGATACCGTGCACGGCGATGGCCGTCGTGGCCGGCATCCACGCCAGCAGAAAGCCCATCAGGATCAAGCCGCCCGCCATACCGAAAACGCCGGACAACGCCGAGGCAAAAAACACCACGCCGAGAAACACCAGAGAAAGAGAAAACGTCATGCCTGTCCCGAACAGCCCCCGCGCCTATTGATCCGCACACATTCGCGCACCCTCACACCACTTTGAGCGTCGGCCAAGCGTGCCCCGGCCGCGCCACCAGGGTGTCACGCAATGCCTCGCCCGCCGCACCGCTGGTCAGCATCACATCGAAGGTCTCGAGGTCAGCGAAAAACGCCGGGCGCACCCGATCGAGCTTGCTCTCGTCGGCGATGAGGATGCGTTGCACGGCGGTTTCCAAGGCCACCTGCTTGGGCACCACCTCGTGGAAGTGAAAGCAGCTCACCCCCTTATCGACGTGCACGCCAGCGGCGGAAATAAACGCCTTGTTGATACCCAAGCGACGAATCGCAGTGACCAGCTCCTCGCCCCCGAAGGATTGCGACACGGGATAGTAGAGCCCGCCGAGCAATACCAGACGCACGTGAGGTAATGCCATTTGCTCGATGGCATTGGCGACGTTGAGCGCGTATGTCACCACCGTCAGCGGCATGTTGGGGTCTAGCTGGGCGAACAACGGGATCAGCGTTGTGCCACAATCCACGAAGATCGTGTCATCGGCCTCGACCATACGCGCCGCCTCGTCGCACATGCGCTGCTTGGCCTGGGCGAAACTGTCCTGCTGAGTGGCGAAGTCGTATCCGGTGGCAACCTGTGGATGCTCGGCCAGCAGCAAGCGCCCGCCCAGCGAGACGATGGTGTCCTGGCTGGCGGCGATGTCGCGGCGTATGGTCATCTCCGATACCTGACAGCGCTGGGCGGCCTCGGCAATCGGCAACATGCCTTCCGCGCGCAGGGTGTCCTGTAGCCATTGAAGGCGCGCCGCACTGCGGCTATTCATTTGCACATCTCCCTCGGCATACCGGTCGACGAGATCGCTCGCCCTTCTCCGGCACATTTTGTTAGCTTAGCCACAAAATTTCTGTTAGAAAATTAACAAAGATGGCTCGACGATAAATACAAGGACATTACCATGTCTGTGACTTCTTTCGCGCCGCCCGGCTCAACGGTCGGCAGCACGACCGACTCATCGCCCCATGCCCCGGCTCTGCCCGGACGCATGCCACTCGGGGACCCACGCCCATGACCGATCTCAAGCCCGTTGCCCGTCAGGCCCTGGCCCTGATGGACCTCACCTCGCTCAATGACGATGACGACAGTGCCCGTATCCAGGCACTATGTCGCCGTGCCGACACGCCCGCCGGTCGCCCTGCCGCGTTGTGCCTGTATCCAGCGTTCATCGAGGACGCCCAACGCGAACTCGACGCCCTTGGCCTGACCCGGCATGTTCGCATCGCCACGGTAACCAATTTCCCCGAGGGTGCCCCCAACGCTGAACGCGCCGCGCGCGAGACACGTCTCGCCGTGGCCGCGGGCGCCGACGAAGTCGACGTGGTTTTTCCCTACCGGGCCCTGCTCGACGGCGCACCCGATGTCGGCCGCTTACTCGTCGAGGCTTGCCGCGAAGCCTGCGGCGGCGCGACCTTGAAGGTCATCCTCGAGAGCGGCGAGCTCAAGGATCCCGCTCTGATCCGTCAGGCCGCGGAGATCGCTATTACCGCCGGTGCCGACTTCATCAAGACCTCCACCGGCAAGGTTGCCGTCAACGCCACCCTCGAATCCGCCGAGATCATGCTCGAAACGATTCGTGACAGCGGCCGCGACGTGGGCTTCAAGGCCGCTGGCGGAATTCGTACCACCGAGGATGCCAAGGCCTATCTCGACCTGGCCGCACGGATCATGGGCGAGGCATGGATCAGCCCCGCGCACTTCCGCTTCGGCGCCTCGGGGCTGCTCGATGCCCTGCTCGCCACGCTGGATGGCGATGAGGCCAAGGCGCCCGGCGACGGTTACTGAACGCGCCTCGGCAGATATCGACATTCAACGGCAGACATCGCAACGACAAACAACAACACGGTTATCGCCATGCTGATTCAAGACATCATCCGCCGTAAGCGTGACGCCGAACCCCTCGACGCCGACGCCATCCACACCTTCATGCGCGGCGTCGCCGATGGCAGCGTGGGCGATGCTCAGATCGGTGCCTTCGCCATGGCGGTCGTGCTCAATGGCATGAACCGCGAGGAGGCCATCGCGCTGACCGAGGCCACCCGCGACTCTGGACAAGTCCTGCGCTGGCACGATCTGGGCCTCGACGGGCCGGTGCTCGACAAGCACTCCACCGGCGGCGTGGGCGATCTCGTGTCACTGGTACTGGGCCCGTGGATCGCTGCCTGCGGCGGCCACGTACCCATGATTTCGGGGCGTGGGCTCGGCCACACCGGCGGCACGCTGGACAAACTCGAAGCGATTCCTGGCTATAACGTCACACCCGACGACGATCTCTTTCGCCAGTTGGTGAAAAACGTCGGCGTGGCGATCATCGGTCAAACCGGCACCCTCGCCCCCGCCGACAAGCGCCTGTACGGCGTGCGCGACGTGACCGCCACGGTCGAGTCGCTGCCGCTGATCGTGGCCTCGATTCTGGGCAAGAAGCTGGCCTGCGGGCTCGACACCCTGGTCATGGACGTCAAGGTCGGCAACGGCGCCTTCATGCCCACCGCCGAGGCCTCCCGAGAACTGGCCGAAGCCATCGTCGCCATCGGCAGCGGCGCCGGCACGCCCACCAGCGTGCTGCTGACCGACATGAATCAGCCGCTCGCCGACTGCGCCGGCAATGCCCTGGAAGTGCACGAAGCGCTGCGTCTGCTGAGAGGGGAAGGTCGCGATAGCCGCCTCTATCAGGTCACCCATGCCTTGGCCACGGAAATGCTCGTGCAAGCCGGTCTCGCCACCAATGCCGCCGACGCCGCAACGCGCCTGGAAACCGCCCTGGCCTCCGGCGAGGCACTGGAGCGCTTTTCGCGCATGGTGCATGGCCTCGGCGGCCCGAGCGATCTGGCAGAACGCGCCGAGCACTATTTAGCGCCAGCGCCCTTCACGACCGATGTCGTCGCGCCTCGGGCCGGCACCGTCAACGCCATCGACACCCGCGCACTGGGGCTCGGCGTCGTCGAATTGGGCGGCGGTCGCCGCAACGCCGGGGATGCCATCGACCATCGCGTCGGGCTTTCGCGAATCGCCGCACTCGGCCAGCGCGTCGAGCCCGGCCAACCACTGTTGCGCCTCCACGCCGCCAGCCAAGCCGATGCCGAGGCCGTCACACGCCAATTAGGCGCAGCCTTCACCCTCGGCGAGGCAGGTAGCGTCACGCCGGCGGCGCCGATCCACGCCACCCTGCGTAAGGAGGATCTGTCATGACACGCGCCATCCTGTTGGTACTTGATTCCTTCGGCATCGGCAACGCCCCGGATGCTGCCGCCTTCGGCGATGCAGGGGCGGATACGCTAGGCCATATCGCGCGTCACCGTGCCGCTGCCGGCCGACCGCTCGCCCTGCCCAACCTGGCAAGCCTCGGCCTCTATCACGCGCATCATCTCGCCACCGGCGAGTGGGCAGCAGGCATCACCCCACCCGATACGCTCGACGGCGCCTACGCGGCAGCGGCCGAAATATCCTCGGGCAAGGACACGCCCTCAGGGCATTGGGAAATCGCCGGCGTCCCGGCGCTGTTCGAATGGGGTTACTTTCTCGACAAGACGCAGAGCTTCCCGCCCGATCTTTTGGAAGCGCTGATCGAGCGCGCCGACCTGCCCGGCGTTTTGGGCAACTGCCATGCGTCCGGCATGCCGATCCTCGAGGCACTTGGCGAAGAACATATCGCCACTGGCAAGCCCATCGTCTATACCTCAGCGGACTCGGTGTTCCAGATCGCCGCCCACGAGACCCATTTCGGGTTGGAGCGCTTGTATGCGCTGTGCGAGATTGCCCGCGAGCTGTTGATGCCCTACAACATCGGTCGCGTCATCGCCCGCCCCTTCGTCGGCGAAACGCTGGACGCCTTCGAGCGCACCGGCAACCGCCGCGACTACGCCATCGAGCCCCCACGCCGACCGTACTCCAAAAGCTGCACGACGACGGCACGGTACTCGGCGTAGGCAAGATCGGCGATATCTATGCCCATTGCGGCGTTTCGAAAGTGCTCAAGGCCCACGGCCATGACGCGCTGTTCGACGCGACGCTCAAGGCCATCGATGAGGCCGGCGAGCGTTCACTGGAGAATAAGCAGACGCTGGTGATGACCAACTTCGTCGACTTCGACACGCTCTACGGCCACCGGCGCGACCCGGATGGCTACGCCGCAGCCCTGGAGGCCTTCGACCGGCGCTTGCCGGAAATACTCGCCAAGCTGCGTCCCGACGACCTGCTGATCCTCACCGCCGATCACGGCAACGATCCGACCTGGACGGGGACCGACCACACCCGCGAACAAGTCCCCGTGCTTGCCAGTGGCGCGAACTTGGCGCCGGGACCGTTGGGCGACGAGGCCGGTCGTCTGGCGACCTTCGCCGATATCGGCCAGAGTCTGGCGACGCATTTCGGTCTCGCGCCCATGGCCCACGGCAGCGACTTCCTGGGCGCGGCGCCCGCCGCCTCCACCACGACGACAACAGGAGACTGATGCCATGTCGACGCCGCATATCGATGCCCCCGCAGGCGCCTTCGCCGATACCGTGCTCATGCCCGGTGATCCGCTGCGCGCCCAATTCATTGCCGAGACCTTTCTCGACGACGTCGAGTGCGTCAATCAGGTGCGCAACATGCTCGGTTTCACCGGCACCTACCAAGGCCAGCGCATCTCGGTGATGGGCAGCGGCATGGGCATTCCCTCGATCTCGATCTATGCCAAGGAGCTGATCACCGAGTACGGCGTCAAGCGCCTGGTGCGTGTGGGTTCCTGCGGCGCGGTGCGCGACGACGTGGCCGTCAACGACATCGTCGTGGGCATGGGCGCGTGTACCGATTCCGGGGTCAACCGTACGCGCTTCAAGGGCCACGATTTCGCCGCCATCGCCGACTTCGACTTGACACGTCACGCCGTCGACGCTGCACGCGCGCGTGGCATCCAGGCCAAGGTCGGCAACCTGTTCTCGGCGGATCTTTTCTATTCGCCCGACGACGCCATGTTCGACGTCATGAAGCGCCACGGCATTCTCGGCGTCGAGATGGAAGCCGCCGGCCTGTACGGCGTCGCCGCCGAGCTCCAAGCTCGTGCGCTGACCGTGTGCACGGTGTCCGATCATATCCTGAAGGGTGAGGCCCTCGACGCGCAGACGCGCCAAACCGGCTTTCACGAGATGATGGCGATCACCCTCGAGGGCCTGCTCCGCGACGCGGGAGAAACCACCCATGGCTGAGACGTCCCCCGCGCCGCTTTCCGATGCGCTGCGCCAAGCGTTGATCGAGACGCGCGAGCGCGCTTATGCGCCCTATTCCCGCCATCCGGTGGGGGCCTTGTTGATTGCCGAAAGCGGCCGGCATTACCTGGGCTGTAACGTGGAAAGCGCCAACTACAAGGGCCTCTGCGCCGAAGCCGGTGCCATCGGCGCGATGATCGCCCAGGGCGAGCGCGAGATCGTCACGCTGTACGTCATCGGCCCCGGCGAGCATCTCTGCACGCCCTGTGGCGATTGCCGCCAGCGCATTCGCGAATTTGCCACGCCGGACACCGTCATCGTCGTCCTCGACGGCGACGGCAATCCGCTGAAGCACTACACCATGGAGCAGTTACTGCCTGACTCCTTCGGGCCGGAGAATCTGCCACCGGCGTGATGTAGGCGCCTCACCTTACGCTCGACGGCTATTCATGACGCCGTGATGACGCACGCAGCGGTTCGAGCAGCGCGTTGAGGCCGTTGTGGTCGATTTCATGCATCAGGGCGAGCAGTCGCCCGATTTCCCCTTGCGGGAAGCCCTGCCGGGCAAACCAGGCAAGATAGGGGCCGGGAAGATCGGCGATCAGCCGGCCTGCGTATTTGCCGAAAGGCATCTGTCGCGTGGCGAGCTTTTGCAAGTCTTCAGGGTTCATCGAGGCGCTTCTCGCATAACGGTCGTAAGTGACCATGCTAGCGGACGCGTCGGCGCACGTCGCCATGGCGCGCATGCCATGCGTCATATGCATACCCCCATTACCAAGTAGCGTTTGAGCGTAGCGTCCCGTGTGCCGGTAGAGTGGCATGCCATGCTATCGGCGCATGGCGCCATACGATAACGACAAACGGAGACTGGGTGATGCAAACATCGCTACGGCCCTTGGTTTTCTGGCCAACCTTCCTGGTGCTACTGGCGGCGGTGATCGCCAGCTACGTCAATCTCGATGCCTTCCTGGCCACCGCCAGCGCCCTCAACGATGCCATCCTGGATAACTTTGCGTGGCTATTCAGCCTGGGGAGCCTGTACCTGCTGGTGCTGGCCGTCATCGTTTATTTCTCGCCGCTGGGTCAACTTCGTATCGGCGGCGAGCAGGCAACGCCCATGCTGTCGCGGCTGCGCTGGTTCTCGATCACCTTGTGCACCACCCTGGCCGTGGGAGTGTTGTTCTGGACCACCGCCGAGCCGCTGTATCACTTCATGTCGCCGCCCGAGTCGCTGGGCCTGGAGGCCGGCTCGGGCGATGCCATGCTGTTCGCGATGTCGACCATGTTCCTGCACTGGTCGTTCACGCCCTACGCCATCTATGCCGTCCCGGCGCTGATCTTCGCCCTGGCCTTCTACAACCTGCGCCTGCGCTTCTCGATCTCGAGCATGTTGGAGCCTGTCTTCGGCCCCAAGGTCAAGCGTTTCGGCGGTCTGATCGATGCCGTGTCGCTCTACGCCCTGGTGGCCGGCATGGCATCGTCGCTGGGCACCGGCGCGCTGACGCTGGCCGGCGGCGCAGGCCAGTACCTGGGCGGCGAGGCCAGCCCCCTGCGCTTGGGCGTGGTCATTGCCCTGATCGTAGTGACCTTCGTGATTTCGGCGGCCAGCGGCCTGCAGAAAGGCATCGCGCGGCTATCGTCGCTGAACGCTATATTGCTGTTGATTCTGGGCGTGTTCATCTTCGTGGTGGGGCCGACGAGCTTCATGCTCTCGCTGGGCGTGGAATCCTTCGGCGTCTATCTCGATGGCTTCTTCACCAAGAGCCTGTTCACCGGGACCGCCGGCGAGGACCAGTGGCCACAGTGGTGGTCGATCTTCTATTGGGCGGTATGGTTCGCCTGGGCGCCCATGGCGGCGCTGTTCCTGGGCAAGATTTCACGCGGCTACACGGTACGCGAGTTTCTGCGCGTCAATCTGTTTTATCCAGCACTTTTCGCCTCGGCTTGGGTCATCATCTTCTCCGGCGCGGCGCTTTATTTTCAGGCCCATACCGGTGTCGACCTGCATGCCATTCTTAATGATCGCGGCGTGGAAAACGTGCTCTACGAGCTGTTTCGACAGATGCCTTTCGCCGGTGTCTGGATTCCCTTGCTGCTGTTCATTGCCTACATCTCCTACGTCACGGCGGCGGACTCGCAGACCGATGCCATCGGCAATCTTTGCACACGCGGGCTGACCGCCGACTCGGATCTCAACACCGGCGTGTCGATGAAGGTCTTGTGGGGCGTCATCGTCGGCATCGTGTCCTGGGTCATGGTCAGCTTCGTGGGAATCGACGGCATCAAGATGCTCTCCAATCTCGGCGGTCTGCCGGCGCTGATCATCGTACTGCTCGCCACGGGTTCGCTATGGCGTTGGCTGAAACACCCCGAGCGCCTCGCCACACCGCCTTCTTCTTCTCACGCTTCCAAGGACGACGCATGAACATCAAGCACGACTTTCCACACCGCGTGCGCGAGATCGAGAACCAATGGATCGTGCTCGCCGATGGCACGCGGCTAGCGGCCCGTATCTGGTTGCCCGAGGATGCCGAGTCGAAGCCAGTGCCGGCGATCCTCGAATACCTGCCCTATCGCAAACGCGACGGCACGGCGGTGCGCGACGAGCTGACTCATCCCTATTTCGCCGGCCACGGTTACGCCTGCATTCGGGTCGATATGCGCGGCAACGGCGAGTCCGACGGGTTGATGGAAGACGAATATGCCCCGCAGGAGCAACGTGATGCGCTGGAAGTGATCGATTGGATTACCAATCAACCCTGGTGCGACGGCAAGCTCGGCATGATGGGCATCTCCTGGGGCGGCTTCAACAGCCTGCAACTCGCCGCGCTACGCCCCGAGCCACTCAAAGCGATCATCACGCTGTGCTCCACCGACGACCGCTACGCCGACGACATCCATTACAAGGGCGGCAACATGCTGCTCGAGAACCTCGGCTGGGCGGCGACCATGCTGAGCTTCTCCGCCGCCGTGCCCGATCCGGCGCTGGTCGGCGATCGATGGCGCGAGATGTGGAAGCATCGCCTCGACAACATGCCGCTGCTGGCGGAAACCTGGCTCGAGCATCAGCATCGTGACGACTACTGGAAACATGGTTCGATCTGCGAGGGCTATCACCAAGAGCTAGGCGGCATCGAAGCGGCTGTCTATATGATCAGCGGCTGGGCGGATTCGTACATCAACACAATCCCGCGGATGATGGACAATCTCTCATGCCCGAAGAAGGCGCTGATCGGGCCGTGGATGCACAAGTATCCACACTTTGCGATCCCCGACCCGGCCATCGGCTTTCTGCAGGAGGCGCTGCGCTGGTGGGACTACTGGCTCAAGGATACCGACACCGGCATCATGGACGAGCCCGCGTGCACCTTCTATCTGCAGGATGGCGTGCCACCCGCGCCGAAGTACCTCGAGCGCCCGGGGAAGTGGGTGCGGACCTCAGCCTGGCCAGCGCCCAGCGACGAGGTCGAGATGCAGTCCTTGGTACTCGGCGATTACGGCCTGGGGAGCAATGGTCGGTTGAGCAATGATCGACAAATCGCCTCCCCGCTGACCACAGGCTCGCTGCAGGGCGAGTACATTCCGCTGTGGTTCGGCGCCGACTTTCCCCCCGACCAGCGTCGCGACGACGGCCTGTCGTTGACCTTCGACTCGGCGCCCTACATCGAAGGGCTCGATATTCTCGGCCAACCGAGGCTTGCGGTGTCGGTCACCAGCACCGAAGCGTGCGGCCAACTGCACGTGCGCTTGTGCGACGTGGCCCCCAGCGGCGAAAGCGCGTTGATCACCTACGGTACGCTCAATCTCAATCTGCGCGATGACCCGGGCACGATTACGCCACCGGTACCGGGCAAGCCGATGGACGTTCGCGTGCCGCTGGATCTGATCGGCTATCGCCTGCCCGAGGGACACCGACTGCGCGTGGCACTCTCCAGCGCCAGTTTTCCGCTTGTGTGGTCGCCCCAAAAGCGCTCGGACCTGACGCTTCAGTCGGGCATGCCGACACTCGAGCTGCCATGTTCAAAAGCGGCTTACATCCCGATGCCATTCGAAGCACCGGAGAGCGCCGCGCCGTGTCGCGTCGAAACACTTCGCGGCGGGCAGCCCAAGCGCACTCTCAGCGAAGACGTCGGCAGTGGCGAGGTAACCGTCACCGTGGAAGACGACATGGGCGACATTCGCTTCGAGGATCACGGCTTACGTATCGAGCAAAAAGCAAAAGAGGTCTACAGCAGTCACCCGACCGACGCCACACGGACACGTGCCGATATCGAATGGGTCTATCGTGCCAGCCGCGATGAAGGCGACGGTCAGTTCGCCGTCGAGGTGACCAGTCGCTATCACCTGCATTGCGACGCAGACACCTTCTACCTCAGCGCCGAGCAAATCGCCCACGAGGGCGAGACACTGGTCAGCGAGAAGTCATGGCAGCGCGAGATTCCACGCACGGCCATCTGACCGGCGGCGTGCATGTTATGCTCCGGGGTCGTTTCATGGCCCCGGATACGTCTATGTCTTCCCGTGATGCGTTACCGCCGTTGGCATGCTTGCGTGCCTTCGAGGCGGCCGCGCGGCATGCCAGTTTCACGCAGGCCGGCAGCGAACTGCACCTGACCCAGAGCGCGGTCAGCCGCCAGATCAAGCGGCTCGAGGACGACCTGGGCCGGCCACTGTTCGAACGTCATTACGAAGGCCTACGTTTAACGCCCGCCGGCGAACACTACTTTCGCGTGGTGCAGCGCCTGTTGCGTGACCTGCGCGACGAAACGGCGCGCCTGCGGCGTCGCGGCGACGACCGTCAGCTCACGTTGGCCTCCAGCCCCACCATTGCCTCGATCTGGCTGGCGCGGCAGCTTCCCGACTTCCAGCGTGCGCATCCGCATATCGAGATCCGCATCCTGACGGTCGAGGACCCTCACCGCCTGGACCTCGCCGAGTTCGATCTGGGCATCTACTATCACGTTCCTCACGAGGTCGACCCTACCGGCCTCGACGCCGAGGCGATCTTCTCCCACGAGGATGTCGCCGCCGTATGCAGTCCGGCCTACCTGGCTCGTCATGGGGACATCCGCGATGCCGATGACCTGCTCGCTCGTCACACGTTGATGGTCGTCGAAGATCATTATCACGACTGGCTGACCTGGGAAGGCTGGTACCAGGCGCAAGGGCTGCGCTGGCACGCCCCAGAACATAGCCTGCGTGCCAACAGCTTCCAATTGCTGATGAATGCCACCCTGGCCGGGCAAGGCGTCACTTTGGGCTGGACCCGCCTGCTCGAGGCGGACCTGGCACAGCGCAACTTGGTGCAAGCACTGCCGCATACGCTGCCCAGTCGGGGATGCCTGTCACTGCTCACCCCGCAACATCGCCACCTGACCGAGCCCATGCGTGCATTTCGCGCCTGGGTACTGAACACGGCTTGAGCAGTGCCTACGCTCATACGCCTAAAGTGGCATGCCTAGCTCATATCCGGTAAGCTGCACGCCCGCTGCCCGCCTACTCTGGCCCACTTCGCAGCCACCGAGACGACTTCATGAGCTTTACCTCCTTGGGGCTTTCCGCTCCGATTCTGGATGCCGTGGCCGAGCAAGGCTACGAGACACCCTCGCCGATTCAAGCCAAGGCGATCCCCGCCGTTCTCGAGGGACGCGACGTGATGGCTGCCGCCCAGACCGGCACCGGCAAAACCGCCGGATTCACGCTGCCGATCCTCGAACGCCTCTCCGCCGGCACGCGCGCACCCGCCAAGCAGGTCCGCGCGCTGATTCTCACGCCGACCCGCGAGCTGGCTGCTCAAATCGGCGCCAATATCGAGGCATACGGCAAGAACCTGCCGCTACGCAGCGCAGTGGTCTTCGGTGGCGTGAAGGTCAACCCGCAGATCGCCAAGCTACGCGGCGGGGTCGATATCCTGGTGGCAACGCCGGGTCGACTACTGGATCTGTATAGCCAGAAGGCCGTCAGTTTCGATGCGCTGGAAGTACTGGTGATGGACGAAGCCGACCGCATGCTCGACATGGGCTTCATCCACGATATCCGTCGGATCCTCAAGACCCTGCCCGCCAAGCGTCAGAGCCTGATGTTCTCGGCGACTTTCTCGCAGGAGATCCGTGCGCTCGCCAAGGGCATGGTCAATGACCCCGTGGAAATCTCGGTCACGCCGCGTAACACCACCGCCGAGACGGTCACGCAGTGGATCCACCCGGTGGACAAGACCCGCAAGCCGGCGCTGCTCACACACTTGATCCACGAGAATCAATGGCAGCAAGTGCTGGTCTTCATGCGTACCAAGCATGGCGCTAACCGCCTGAGTCGCCAGCTCGAAGACGCCGGTATCGAGGCGGCTGCGATTCACGGCAACAAGAGCCAGAATGCGCGCACCAAGGCCCTCGACGGCTTCAAGAGCGGCGATATTCGTGTACTGGTGGCAACCGATATCGCCGCGCGCGGCCTCGACATCGATCAGCTCCCGCAAGTGGTCAACTTCGAGCTACCCAATGTCGCCGAGGACTACGTCCACCGTATCGGACGTACCGGACGCGCAGGTGCTAGCGGCCACGCGGTGTCGCTGGTCAGCCCCGAAGAAGGCAAGGAGCTCGCGGGAATCGAGCGGCTGATTCGCCAGACGCTGGAACGCCAAACCATCGCCGGCTTCGAGCCCAGCGAAGCACTCGTCAGCGGCCAGGGCACCAGCCCGCCGCGCGGTGGCAACGGTGGAGGCCAGCGCAACGGTAACGGACGCGACAACGGCCAACGTCGCGGTGGCAACTCAGGCGGTAACGACTCACGCAACAGCAATGCATCCCGCGATCGCAATGGCGGCGAAAACCGCCCGCGCCGTCGTCGTGGCGGACGGGGTCGCGGTAACGGCACCCAAGGCGGGGCATAAGTCACGTCAATCGTGAGTCGTGGCGCTACCGGCGCCAACGGCTCACGTATC
Source organism: Chromohalobacter beijerinckii (assembly GCF_023061185.1). GTDB lineage: Bacteria > Pseudomonadota > Gammaproteobacteria > Pseudomonadales > Halomonadaceae > Chromohalobacter > Chromohalobacter beijerinckii. The sequence continues at coordinate 34,461 of NZ_JAKGAK010000002.1, read as the reverse complement.
GTCGTCGGATGCCGGTAACTCGCAACAACCGCGGGCAACACTGTGAGACAGCCGGATGTGATCATCGAGCAATGCCCGCGCGGCGCGAATGTCTCGACTCAGTGCCAGTTCGACCAGCTCGCCATGTTGGCGATCAAGCGCCTTTCGCACCGCCGGATTGGGCGGCGCCAGGCGCCGGTAGCGGTCGAACTGGTCGTGTAATTGTTTGATGAAGCGTAACAACCAGTGCGAACCACACGACGCTAGCAACGCCCGATGAAAGCGCAGGTGTGCTTGCTCCCATTCCTCCACTTGCTCAGGATGCTCGTCGGCACGGCGCAACCGATGATGCGCCGCCAATACCTGTGACTCCCATTCTGAATCTCCCGCCTGAAAAGCCTGCGTCAACGCCATGCATTCAAGCTGAGCGCGCAGCCCCGCGATGTCATCTAGCTCCTCAAGCTCCATTGCTGGGACTCGAAACCCCCGCTGGTTGACCTGCTCGAGCAGGCCGTAGGCCGCCAGTCGGTTGAGAGCCTCACGCAGCGGGCTGAGCCCCACTCGGTAATGGTCCTTGAGGGCGCTGATGGCGAGCTTCTCACCCGCCGCGAAACGTCCGCGAATCAAGTCCTGCTTGAGTGTCTCGAAGATTCGGCTCGAGGCCATGTCGCGACTAGTCGATGGCGATGCGGTCATGGCGTGGTTCTCTTATCAAGTTCAAAGGTAATGGCTGGCGATATGTGTTTCCGTTCGGCGAGCAAGGATTTGCCTCAGTGCAGTAAGCCCTTTGCCAAAATCCCATATTGACGTTAATTAAATTGCGCGCCATAGTCATCTCAACAAAATCGATTTTTTCATTCAAAACGATTTATAACATAACAATCGATCGGAGACGGCATGTTGACGCCCTTTTCCCAGGCAACGCCCTACACTTCCCAGCGCAGCGCTACCTATGCCAAACACGGAATGGTCGCCGCGTCCCAACCACAAGCCAGCCAGGTTGGCCGTGACATTCTCGCTCAGGGCGGCAACGCAGTGGACGCCGCCATCGCCACCGCAGCGGCGCTCACCGTGGTCGAACCCACCGGTTGCGGGATCGGCGGTGACGCTTTCGCGCTGGTCTGGATAGCCGATGACAATGCAGGCAACGGGGAACTTCACGGTCTAAACGCCAGCGGCACCGCCCCCGCCGCATTGACCCCACAGGCGGTCGCCGAGGCCGGATTCGAGTCCATGCCGCTTTACGGATGGACGCCGGTGACTGTGCCCGGCATTCCCGCCGCATGGGCCGAACTATCGCAGCGCTTCGGCAAGCTCGATTTTCAGGCGCTGCTCGCCCCGGCGATCCGCCTAGCCCGAGAGGGCTTTCCAGTCTCGCCGGTCATCGCCAGTCTCTGGCAACGCGCCGAGGAGACCTTCCGCAAACATCTAACGGATACCGCTACCTCAGGCTGGTTCGAGACCTTCGCGCCGACCGGGCATGCCCCGCGCGCCGGCGAGTGGCACCGCTGCGAGGAGCAGGCGAAAACCCTGGAAGCCATCGCCGCAAGCCACAGCGAGAGTTTTTATCGCGGCGAGCTGGCCGAGCGCATCGACGCCTTCTCCCGCGAGACCGGTGGCTATCTGCGTGCAGAAGATCTTGCCGGTTATCAGCCGGAATGGGTCAAGCCGATCGCGGCAGACTACCGTGGTCATAAAGTCTGGGAGATTCCGCCCAACGGCCAGGGGCTGGTCGCGCTGATGGCGCTGCGCATACTCGAGGGCTTCAAGATCGACAGCCGCGACAATCCCGAAGTAATGCACCGCCAACTCGAGGCGATGAAGCTGGCCTTCAGCGATGGGCAGGCCTATATCACCCAACCCGAGCACATGACCCATAGCGTCGAATCGCTACTCGGCGACGCCTATACGCGAGAGCGCCGCGCACTGATTGGCGAATCGGCGCTGGACCCGACCCCAGGCACCCCGCAGGCCGGCGGCACCGTCTACCTGGCGACCGCCGACAGCGACGGCAATATGGTCTCGTTCATACAGAGCAACTACCACGGCTTCGGCTCCGGTGTAGTGGTACCGGGTACCGGCATCGCGCTGCAGAACCGCGGCCACAACTTCAGCCTCGACCCGAACCACGACAACGTGCTCGCGCCGGGCAAGAAGACCTTCCACACCATCATTCCCGGCTTTTTGACCCGCGACGACGGCACGCCGCTCGGGCCGTTCGGCGTGATGGGCGGCTTCATGCAGCCCCAGGGCCACGTCCAGGTAGTGATGAACCTGATCGACTTCGGCCTCAACCCTCAAGCCGCGTTGGACGCACCACGCTGGCAGTGGATGGGTGGCAAGCGCATCGGCATCGAGCACGACTACCCGGCCCCACTCATACGAGCCATGGCTGAGCGCGGTCACGACATGCAGATCGACCACGATCCACGCGGCTTCGGCCGCGGGCAGATGATCATCCGCGACCCAGACAGCGGCATCTACTGCGGCGGCACCGAGCCGCGCACCGACGCCAGCATCGCGGTGCTGTGATCATGCTGCGTACTCAAGCCCAGCTATTCATGGCCTTCCTGCGCATCGGCCTGTTCGGCTTCGGTGGCGGTCCGTCGATGATCCCTCTCGTTCATCAAGAAGTAGTCAAACGCCACGCCTGGATGGACGACGAGGCATTCGCCGACGTGCTGGCAATCGGCAATACACTGCCCGGCCCAATCGCCACCAAGATGGCCGGCTACATCGGTTACCGAGTCGGAGGCAGTCTGGGCGCGCTCAATGCCGTCATCGCGGTAATCGGGCCAATAATCATTGCAATGATCGCGCTACTCGGACTCTACGCCCGTCACGGCGACCAGCGCTGGGTGCAGGGCATGGGCCAGGGCGTGGTCCCCGTCGTCATGGTGATGATGGCCAAGTTGACCTGGGATTTTTTCACCAAGTCGCGGGCCAGCCTTGGCTGGCTTGTGACGCTGGTGATGGGGGCCATCGCCGGTGGGCTGATCTACTGGCTCGATGTGCACCCGGGGCTGGTCATCGGCGCGATCTTGATCGCAGCGTTACTGCGCCCCGAATCGCAGCAAGCGACCAGCGAGACGAACAAATGATCTATTGGCACCTGTTCCTGGCGTTCTTCATCCCCAACATCGTCGGTTACGGCGGCGGCCCGGCGATCATCCCGCTGATCGAGAACGAGGTGGTCGGCCGCTATGGGTGGATGAGTTCACAGGCTTTCGCCGAGACCTTGGCGCTAGGCAACGCGCTGCCCAGCCCGATCGCTACCAAGATGGCCGGCTACATCGGCTACGATGTCGCCGGCGTACCCGGATCTCTGATCGCCACCTTCGCCACCGTCGCGCCGTCGCTGCTGCTGATGCTAATCGCGCTGGGCACGCTGTATCGCTACCGCGACTCGATCAAGGTCAAGTCGATGAGCCAGTGGGTCCGCCCTGTGGTGATGACGCTAATGGCCTATCTGACGTGGCGCTTTCTCGCCGAAGGGCTGGAGACCGCCGGCGCGGTGCACACCGCGATCATCGGCGGCGTGGCCGGCGTATTACTCCTGGCGACCCGGGTTCACCCGGCGTTCGTCGTGTGTTTCGGGCTCGGCTACGGCGCGCTGCTGCTCGGGTAGCAAAGATCAGAACTCCAAGCAGATCTTGCCGAAGTGACGCCCTGCCTCTTGGTGACGAAACGCCTCGGCGATCTCGTCGAGGGCGAACCGGCGGTCGATGACCGGATGTAGATCGCTGGCGTCGATGGCACGGATCATCTCAATCTGATCGCGCCGGCTACCTACGATCAAGCCCTGCAGACGCGCCTGCTTGGCCATCAGCTTGGCGGTAGGAATTTCGCCGCCGCGTCCGGTGAGCACGCCAATCAATGAGATGTGTCCGCCGATGCGCACGGCGTCGATGGATTGCGGCAGCGTGCCAGGGCCACCGACTTCGATGACATGGTCGACGCCCCGGCCACCGGTAAGTGCCTTAACGCGCTTGCCCCACTCCGGCTCGGTCTTGTAGTTGAGCGTGTGATCGGCACCCAGTTCCTTAAGCCGTGCGATCTTCTCGTCCGAGGACGAGGTCGCTATCACCGTGGCGCCCATCAGCTTGGCGAACTGCAAGGCAAAGATCGAGACACCGCCGGTGCCCAGCACCAGCACCGTGTCACCCGCCTTGAGCTTGCCATCCACCACGAGTGCGCGCCATGCGGTCAATCCGGCTGTAGTCAAGGTAGCCGCTTCGGCGTGGTCGTAATCGCGCGGTGCGTGGGTAAACCACGTCGTCGGACGCACGACCTGCTCACGGGCGTAGCCATCGACGCCATCGCCAGGCGTGGTGGTGAAGTCGCCGATCCGTGCCGGCCCTTCGAGCCAACCTGGGAAGAACGTCGATACCACGCGGTCACCCACGGTGAATTCCTCAACGCCTTCACCCACGGCTTCGACGACACCGGCCCCATCCGACATGGGAATACGGCCGTCTTCGGTGGGCATGGCCCCGGCGACAACCCCGTAATCATGGTAGTTGAGCGAGCTGGCATGCACTCGCACGCGCACCTCGCCCGGCCCCGGCTCGCCCGGCGCTTCGCGTTCGTGAACATCGAGCTGATCCAGCCCACCCGGACTACGCAATGTGACGACGTTCATCGTGCTCTCCTATGCTGTCATCCTGTGCTTGCGGGACGCATCCGACATGAGGCGCCCCGCAAGCGTCCTACTTAGATGATGGTGACGAATCGCCGCGAGGCAAGGGGCGTTTACTCCAGAACGACCAGACGATTGGGAAGTTCGTTGCGCTCGTGCGTGGCGGGCACATGCTCTCGGAGGTGCTCACCGCATGCTTCGATACAGGAGAGAAAGCCCTGCAGCGTCTGGCCTTGCTTTACCTGCTGGGTGAAGGTCGAGACAATGCCCTGCCAGGTTTCGTCGTCGAGGCGGCTGGAAATCCCGCGATCGACCAGGATCTCCACGTAGCGCTCAGCCTCGGAGACGAAGATCAGCATGCCGGTGCCGGCTTGGGTGTGATGCAGGTTCTGTTCGAGAAACTGCCGCCTTGCCAGATTGGCGGCCCGCCAGAAGCGCACACGTCGCGGGATCAGACGCGTCGTCACCGCCGGCAGCCGAAACACAATCGCGAGCACCGCGAAACACGCCCACTGCACGATCAACAGCTCCGAAGTACCCAGCCATTGGGGGAAATAATTGATCGCCCCCGGGATCAACAGGGACAGAATCCCTGCCCAGAGCAATGGGATGTAAGTGTAATCGTCGGCCTGCGGCGCGAGTACGGTGACTAGTTCGGCGTCGGTATCGCGCTCGATGTGCGTAATCGCATCACGCACCTGCTGCTGCTCGCTGTCGCTCAATAATGCCATGGTGATGTCCCTTGCGTTGATCTACCAGCCACCGGAGGCACCGCCCCCGCCGAAACCACCACCGCCGCCGCCGAAGCCGCCGCCTCCGAGGCCGCCACCGCCGCCTCCGAAACCGCCGCCCATGGCGCCGCCAAGCAGAAGACCGCCGAGCAAGCCACCGCCGCGTCCGCGACGACGCCCGCCGCGTCCGCCACCACCGATGCCGCGTACGATACCCATGACGATCATCAACATGACGAAAAACGCCACGGATGCGCCGCCGACATCGCGCGATTTATCTTGCCCGGAAGCCGATCCGGCAGGAGGCGCATCGGCCATCGGGTCGCCGCCCAGGACCTGAATGATCGCTTCCGTACCTTGGGTAATACCGGTCGCGTAATCGCCCTCACGAAACGCCGGGGCGATCTGCTGTGTGATGATTGCCGAGGACTGTGCGTCGGTCAGGCGACCCTCGAGGCCATACCCAACCTCGATGCGGATGGCCTGCTCTTCCATGGAGACGATCAGCAGAGCGCCGTTGTCCTCGCCCTCCTGGCCGATGCCCCAGTGACGGCCCAGCTGGTAACCGTATTCCTCGATCGGCGCACCCTGTAAATCAGGCAGCGTGACCACGACGACCTGTTCGCCGGTGTCTTCCTCGTGCGCCGCGAGCATGCCGCTCAACTCATCTCGAGTCGACGCATCCAGCAGATCGGCCTGATCGACCACGCGCCCGGTCAGCTCGGGAAACTCGATGTCCTGCGCCTGAACGCTGAGGGCACAGGCCCACAGCAGCATCAAGCATGTCAGACGGATGCAATGCCTCATTAGAACTCCACCTCAGGCGCCTGATCGGCGTTCTCGGCAGTCGCTTCGAAGTTTTCGCGAATCGGCATGTCGCTATACAAAAGGCCATGCCAGAGTCGCCCGGGGAAAGTACGAATTTCGGTATTGTATTGCTCGACCGCCTGGATGAAATCGCGACGCGCCACGGCGATGCGATTCTCGGTGCCTTCCAGTTGTGATTGCAGCGCCAGGAAGTTCTGGTTCGACTTCAACTCCGGATAGCGTTCGGAAACCGCCATCAGGCGACTCAGTGCCCCGGTCAGTTGGCCCTGAGCTTGCTGGAATTGCTTCAGCTTCTCGGGATCGTCCAACGAGTCGGCGTCGATGTTGATCGAGGTCGCCTTGGAGCGCGCTTCGATCACGGCCGTCAGCGTTTCCTGTTCCTGATCGGCGAAGCCTTTGACGGTTTCCACCAAATTGGGCACCAGGTCCGCACGCCGCTGATATTGGTTCTCGACCTGCGACCAGGCCGACTTCACCTGCTCGTCGAGCGTGGGAATATTGTTGATACCGCAGCCCGTCAGTGAGACGGCAAGGCACAGCAACAGCATGACGTGCCAGACGGAGCGAGCGGTAAACGGCATTGGCAAGGATCGCATCGACATACGCATTTCCGATGAAGGTGGCAAATAGAGACTCCCTAAGCTACAGGTGAGCGCGCATTAAGCATAGCGTCGACTGTAGGGGACGGCGTATCGTCGAAGGCCAAACGCAGGCTACGCAAAATTAAACCTGCCTCGACCGGCGATGTTGCGTAGAATCTTGTGCGTTGCGAATCATTTGATAGGGCATGACATGGGTAGGGCTTTCCAGAACCGCAAGGAATCCATGGCCAAGACGGCCGACGCCAAGACCAAGGTGTACAGCAAATACGGGCGCGAGATTTACGTCTGCGCCAAAGCCGGCGGAATCGACCCCGAAGGCAATCTCGCCCTGCGTGGCTTGATCGAACGCGCCAAGAAAGACCAAGTCCCGTCGCACGTCATCGACAAGGCACTGGACAAGGCCAAGGGCGGTGGCGGCGAGGACTACTCCCTCGCGCGCTACGAAGGCTTCGGTCCGGGCAGTTGCATGGTCATCGTCGAATGCCTGACCGACAACCCCAATCGCACCTTCGGCGACGTACGCGCCTGCTTCAACAAGGCCAAGAGCAAACTCGGCACCCCGGGCAGCGTCAGCCACATGTTCGATCACTGCGCGATCCTCGCCTTCGAGGGTAGCGACGAGGAAGCGGTGTTGGAAGCCTTGATGGAGGCCGATGTCGATGTCACCGACATCGAGAGCGAAACCGATCGTATTACCGTGTTCGCGCCTCATACCGAATATGCCAAGACCAAGCAGGCCCTCGCCGAGGCCTTCGGTGAGCTCGATTTCGAAGCCGACGAGATCCAGTTCCTGCCGCAGACCACGACCCCCGTCGTCGGCGATGACGTGGCCATGCTCGACAAGCTGCTCGCTACCCTCAACGATCTCGATGACGTTCAGAACATCTACCACAGCGCCGAGCGGCAAGACTGACCCGGCCTCGTCGACGATGCACTCGCCGACGACGTACTTACCGATCAGGTGAGCGCCGGCCACGGCATGCCGGCGCACGCCTATACTGATCGTCCCATTCTCCACGGGAGCCCGGTATCGCATGAGTCATGACATCGCAGACGCCACTGCCACCGAAACTCGCCCCGCCGAACGCGCCCACACCCTGCAAGCCACGCCCTCGGTGATCGCCGTTCAGGGGCTGACCAAGCGTTACGCCTCGGGCTTCGAGGCGCTCAAACGCATCGACCTGGATATCCAGCATGGCGAAATCTTCGCTCTGCTGGGGCCCAATGGTGCCGGCAAGACCACCCTGATCAGCATCATCTGCGGGCTGGTCAATGCCAGCGACGGTCAGGTCCGTGTCAACGGCCACGACATCGTCACCGACTACCGTGCCGCGCGCGCGCAGATCGGCTTAGTCCCGCAGGAATTGACCAGCGACGCCTTTGCCACGGTCTGGAACACGGTCAGCTTCAGCCGTGGCCTGTTCGGCAAGCGCGCCGACTCTGCGCACATCGAGCGTGTGCTCAGGTCGTTGTCGTTGTGGGACAAGCGTCGCAACAAGATGATCACGCTCTCGGGCGGCATGAAACGCCGGGTACTGATCGCCAAGGCGCTGGCGCACGAGCCGCAGATCCTGTTTCTCGACGAGCCTACCGCCGGGGTCGATGTCGAGCTGCGTCGCGACATGTGGGACGTGGTGCGGTCGCTACGCGACCAAGGCGTCACCGTCATCCTGACTACGCACTACATCGAAGAGGCCGAGGAGATGGCCGACCGCATCGGCGTGATCAACGATGGGGAGATCGTGCTCGTCGAAGAGAAAGCCGCCCTGATGCGCCAGTTGGGCCGCAAGCAGCTGCGGCTCGATCTGCAGACGCCACTGGCGTCCATTCCCGAGACGCTGGCGCACTATCCTCTGAGCCTCGCCGACGACGGCCACGTACTGGTCTATACCTACGCCGCGTCACCTGACGAACACTCGACGCCAGCAAGCATCAGCGCCCTGCTCAACGATATCGAAGCGGCGGGCGTTCGATTCAAGGACCTCCACACCGAGCAAAGTTCGCTGGAGGAAATTTTCGTCAATCTGGTGAGGAAGGACGCATGAATTTCCGCGCGGTCGGCACCATTTACCATTTCGAATTGGCACGCGCGTGGCGCACGTTGCTGCAAAGCCTGGTCTCGCCAGTGATCTCCACATCGCTTTATTTCGTGGTCTTCGGCGCCGCCATCGGCTCGCGCATTCAGGAAGTCGAAGGCGTCAGCTACGGCGCCTTCATCGTGCCCGGGCTGATCATGTTGATGCTTCTCACGCAGAGCGTCTCCAACGCCTCGTTCGGGATCTTCTTTCCCAAGTTCACCGGCACCATCTACGAGGTACTCTCGGCGCCGGTCTCTTATCTCGAAATCGTTCTCGGGTACGTGGGCGCGGCGGCCACCAAGTCGCTCATTCTGGGCTTGATCATTCTCGTCACCGCCAGCTTCTTCGTGCCCTTGCGTATCGACCACCCATTCTGGATGTTGCTGTTCCTGGCGCTCACCGCCCTTACCTTCAGCCTGCTGGGCTTTATCATCGGTATCTGGGCGGAGGGCTTCGAGAAACTACAACTGGTGCCGTTGTTGATCATTACGCCGCTGACCTTCTTGGGAGGAAGCTTCTACTCCATCGACATGCTGCCCCCTGTGTGGCAGACGGTGACGCTGTTCAACCCAGTCGTTTATTTGGTCAGTGGCTTTCGCTGGAGCTTCTATGGCATCAGTGATGTGAGTGTCGGCGCCAGCCTGCTCATGATCCTGGTGTTTCTGGGCCTGTGCCTGGCGCTGGTCGGCTGGATCTTCAAGACCGGTTACAACATCAAGCCCTAGACAGGCCTTAGAAGCTGGCCCGTGCTGCGCGTTATCATGCCCGTTTTCGTTTTCACCAAGATGCCACCATGCCGATTCTGACCAGCACCATCCATCGCATCGACAAGCCCGATACCGAGACGCCCGCCATGCTGACCTGCGCCGAGCACGCACCGTCATCGACGGCATCTCTCGAGGCACTGCTGACGAGTGTCAATGACAGCTTTCATGCCAAGCCCAAGGCGTGGGGTCACTTCGGCGAGACCGGCAGCAGCGCCTTCGCCGCGGGACTCTCGGAGTATCTAGCCGGATCGATCGATTTCGTCACCTGGAGCGCGCGGATGGCGGAGCGCATCAATGCCTTGATCGACGCCCACCTCTCGGTGGGTGGCCATCTGCTATTCGTGCATTATCAGCACGGCGAAACGCAGTACGTCAGCGTAGCGCTTCTCCATCATCGCCAGGGCTTTGCCATCGACAATGCCCTCGAAGTGACCGAAACGCCTCAGCTCAATCTTGGCCAATTGATGCTCGCCGTGCGCATCGACCTCGCCCAATGGCAAGGCGGCCATTCACAGCAGTATGTATCTTTCATCAAGGATCGTGGCGGCAAGAAGTTCGCCGAAGGCTTCCGCGAACTACTCGGCGTCGAGGAAGGCGTGGATGCCAGCGGTGAAACCCGGACCCTGCTCAAGGCCTTCAGTGACTATGTCGAGCGCGAGGACTTGCCCGACGACGCCAGCCGCGAGAAGACCGATGCCGTGATCGACTACGCCAGCACCCAGGCCAAGCACGGCGAAAAGGTAACCCTCGACGAGCTGTCCGAACTCATCGACGAGCAACATCCCAAGGCGTTTTATGACTACATTCGCCATCAGGATTACGGGCTCTCCGAAGAGATCCCGCCAGACAAGCGTGCGCTCAATCAATTCCGGCGCTTCACAGGGCGCGCCAGCGGTGTCTCGATCAGCTTCGACTCTCACTTGCTCGGCAACAGTATCGAATTCGACGCCGAGCATGATCGCTTGATCATCAAGAAGGTGCCTGGCCCCCTGAAGGAACAGCTCAAGCAGCGCAAGGAATAATAAAAGAGCACTAGATGCCTGGCTCGTGTCGGTCGGGACACATACGGTCACCATCGTGATATTGCGATGCCCGTGGCAGCGTCTATCTTGGCTTAAGATAGCCACGCTTATTGAAGCGCCATCACGGAAGAGGTGACGATATGCCCGCCAAGTCTCAGGCCCAACAAATGGCTGCCGGTGCCGCGCTCGCCGCCAAACGCGGCGAGAAAAAGGCCAGTGAGCTAGAGGGAGCCGCGAAGTCGATGTACGACTCGATGAGCGAAGAGGAGCTGGAAGCCATGGCCTCGGCCCAGCAAAAAGGCAAGCCCGAGCACGACTCGAACGCCTGATCGTACGATCACCGCCTGCGACGATCGCCCTCACGAGACACGACCGTCAGCGACACCCTCCCGGTTAACGCATGCCGTCAGCGCTCCAGATAGCGCGGCTTGACGATTCCTTCGAGCGCCTGGGCAGGAATGCGTAGCTCCGGCTGCCCATAAGAATAAGGCGCGATGTCATAGGCGTTGTAACGCACCCGCCATTCATCGGCAAACGGTGCCACGTTGCGGTTCATGCTCAGCGGCCAGGATTCGACAAAGTCGGCACCCGCCTGTTGTTCTTCCAGCCAACGTAGATGCGCGCGCGACAGTGCCTTGCGATACGCGGACGTCTGGCCCTCGCGCAGCATGTCATCGAGTGTCACCACGCGTCGCTCGCGTTCGTCGATGACCATGAACTGCGTCAGCGGCATACCGTGCGCCCCGCCGGTGAACACGTAGCTATCGAGCTTGATGGTAGTCAGATCGGCATGCCGGTCATAGACCTCCGCCTTGAAGACCGCCTGGTAGCCGGGCAATTCAGGCACGCGTTTCCGCGCCGCCTTGGCCTCGTCGAAGAACGTCTGCGCATACTCTTCCCAGGACGCAGCCACCACTTCGCTTTCACCATTAGTGATACCCGAGCCCATGCTCAGCAGCGCATCTCGCAGCCGCTCGCTCAGGCCCAGTGCTCCGGGTAAACGCAGCGATTCGATCTCGATGGTCGCACAACGTCCTGCCGGGCAATCACCCTCGACGAAGCTTTTCTCCACGCGCTCGACATCCAGCCCTTCCGGCGCCGGCGACCATGCTTGGCAACCGCCAAGCACCGCCAGAACGCCCAACATGACGCCACCGCCCGCCAGACGGCGTGCGATCGATACATTCGCCTCACAGAACAAGATCCTTCCTCCCTGATAGGCCGAGGTTAGCCCGGCTGTCCTTCCTGACACGATTCCATCGTGTTGCGCATGACCCACTATAGACGATAACCAGTAATGGAAGCGTGGGTCTGCGCTGGACGCTCTTACCCTCTCGGGCGGGAAAACATGATGAAAGGGCCGATGAGCCGATTACAGAATCGGGCATGAACTCGACAGAATCGCGCATTTTGTCTGTCTTCATAGCGTCCATACTGAGGGAAGTCGTCTTGTCCCATGCCGCTTATCAGCGCCACGGGCTACAACGGCGGTTACCTACGAGGGTCGATTTCACCACCGTCAGGAGTTTTTCATGCGTTATCAACCATTTGGCAATACCGGTTTGTTCGTCTCAGAACTGTGCCTCGGCACCATGACCTTCGGTGGCCAGGGTGAGCTCTGGAGTCAGATCGGCGACTTGCAGCAAAGCGATGCCGAGCGCTTGATCGGCCGCGCGCTGGATGCTGGCATCAACTTCATCGACACCGCCGATGTATATTCCCAGGGCCAGTCTGAAATCATCATCGGCCAGGCGCTCAAGAATCTGGATGTCCCGCGCGATGAGATCGTCGTCGCGTCCAAGGTGTTCGGCGAAACCGGCAAGGGCGTCAACGCACGTGGCATGTCGCGTTATCACATCATGGAAGGTATCAAAGCCAGCCTGAAACGCCTGCAGCTCGACCACCTCGACGTTTATCAGATCCACGGCTTCGATCCCGCCACCCCCATCGAGGAAGCCGTTCGCGCACTCGATACCCTCGTGCAGCACGGTCACGTGCGTTACGTCGGGGTCTCCAACTGGGCGGCCTGGCAGATCATGAAGGCACTCGGCATCGCCGAACGTCACGGCCTGGCTCGCTTCGAGTCGCTGCAGGCGTATTACACCCTTGCCGGGCGTGATCTCGAGCGTGAGCTGATCCCCATGCTGCAGAGCGAAAACCTCGGGCTGATGGTCTGGAGCCCACTCGCGGGTGGCTTCTTGAGTGGCAAGTACACGCGCGACAGCCAGGGCGAAGCGGGCAGCCGTCGCCTTAACTTCGACTTCCCCCCAGTCGATAAAGAGCGTGCCTTTGACTGCATCGATGTCATGGCCAAGATCGCCAAGGTACACAGCGTATCCGTGGCCCAGGTCGCGCTAGCCTGGTTGCTGCATCAGTCAGCGGTGACGAGTGTCATCGTGGGCGCCAAGCGCGTCGACCAACTCGACGACAACATCGCCGCCACACAGGTCACACTGAGCACCGAGGAACTCGCCGAGCTCGATGCCGTCAGCGCGCTCCCCGCCGAGTATCCAGGCTGGATGTTCGAACGTCAGGGCGACTATCGCCGTCAACAGCTGGCCGATGCCAAGCGCTGACACGACACCCCACGCCATTACGAGCCAATCCCGGCACTAACCACGAGCTTAACAAAAGCACGGCCCGCTTCCCTGAAAAGAAGCGGGCCGTGCGGTCGATCCAACGAATCAGGCGCGGTACGTCGTTATCCGGCCTTGTTCGCTTTCACCCCTGCTTCGATGCGGCGACCGATCTCGGCATCGATGTTCTTCCAGTACTCGAACACGCGCGACAGCACCGGTTCCTCGACGCCGTCGGAGACATGGCCGACCACGTTGTTGACCAGACGATCGCGAGCGGCATCGTCCATGACCTTGTTGATCAGGTCGTTGGCCTGGCTGTAGTCATCGTCATCCTTGCGCAAGGCATAGGGTGCGCGCACCATCTGCCCATTGGCTTCCCAGGTGGAATCGGTGGGATAACGCTCGCCATCCGCCGCCGGACCGCCCTTGGAGTTGGGCGCATACACCGGATCGGATACCTTGTTGATGCGCATCGCCCCGTCCTTGCTGTAGCTATGCACGGGCGCCTGGGGCGCGTTGACCGGGATCTGCTTGTAGTTGACCCCGAGACGTGCGCGGTGCGCATCGGCATAGGAGAACACGCGACCGATGAGCATCTTGTCCGGGCTGATGCCGATGCCGGGCACGAGGTTGTTGGGCTCGAAGGCGGCCTGCTCGATTTCGGCATGGTTGTCGGTCGGGTTGCGATTCAGCTGAAGCTTGCCGACCTTGATCAGCGGATAATCGTCATGCGGCCAGACCTTGGTCAGGTCGAACGGATTGATGCGATAGGTATCGGCATCCGCGAACGGCATGATCTGCATGTAGAGCGTCCAGCTCGGGTAATCGCCGCGCCCGATGGCGTCGTACAGATCGCGGGTGTGATAGTCACCGTCTTCACCGGCCAGGCGATCGGCTTCTTCCTGGGTCAGGCACTCGATGCCCTGATCGGTCTTGAAGTGGTACTTGACCCAGAACTTCTCGCCCTGAGCATTGGCCCACATGTAAGTGTGGCTGGAATAGCCGTTCATGTGCCGCCATGTCTTGGGAATGCCTCGATCACCCATCAACCAGGTGACCTGGTGCGCGGACTCCGGCGACAGCGTCCAGAAATCCCATTGCATGTCGTGGTCGCGCAGATTGTTGTCGGCGCGACGCTTCTGGGAGCGGATGAAGTGCTGAAACTTCATCGGGTCACGGATGAAGAACACCGGCGTGTTGTTCCCCACCATGTCGTAGTTGCCTTCCCCCCACTGTCACGCTAGTTGGAGTTTCAGCGGCTGTTAGACTCTGAACCATATGGGGCGTGATGAGGTTCCGATGAAGTACTCCGACGAGCGCCGGGAAGCCATCCTCAAGAAGCTGCTCCCACCGCACAACCGCACGGTGGCAGAAGTGGCCCAGGAAGAAGGCATCTCCGCTGCGACACTGTACAACTGGCGCAAGAAGGCTCGACAAGCAGGCCGTTTGCTACCTGACCAGAGCGATGATCCCGAAGGCTGGAGCTCGCAGGACAAGTTCCACGCCGTTCTGGAGACGGCGGCCCTCAGCGAGGCTGAGCGTGCCGAATACTGCCGGCAGCGTGGCCTCTATCCCGAGCAGGTCCAGCGCTGGCGTGCGAGCTGTGAAGGCGCTAACGACCGAAGCGATGCCGCCACCAAGCAGCAGAGTGAGGCACGCAAGGCGGAGCGCCAGGAGAACAAAGCACTCAAGCGCGAGCTCCGCCGCAAGGAGGCCGCGCTGGCGGAAACCGCTGCACTACTGACATTGCGAAAAAAGGCACGAGCGATCTGGGGGGACGAGGACGAATGATCAGCACTTCAGATCGCCAGGACGCCATACAGCTGATCGATGAGGCCCTCGCCGAAGGAGCCCGCCTGCAAGCCGCGTGTGCAGAGCTCGGCATCGGTACCAACACGTATCGCCGCTGGGTGCGGGGTGATCAGGATCGCCGGCCTAAAGCGGTGAGGCCTGTCCCGCGCCATGCCCTATCGCCGGAGGAACGTCAGCAGGTGCTGGAGATTTGCCATCGTCCTGAGTTCGCCAGCCTGCCGCCCGGACAGATCGTGCCGCGGCTGCTGGACGAAGAAGGCCGCTACGTGGCGTCAGAGTCCAGCTACTACCGCATCCTCCGGGAGCATGGTGAGCAGCACCACCGTGGCCGCGCTCGCGCTCCACGTCCCAAGGGCGACCCACAGCGACACCGGGTGACACGCCCCAATGCTTGCTGGAGCTGGGACGTGACCTACTTACCGACCCAGGTGCGTGGGCAGTTCTACTACCTGTACATGATCATCGACATCTACAGCCGCAAAATCGTCGATGCCGAGGTCTTCGACCAGGAATCCATGGCCAACAGCAGCGAGGTAATCCAGCGTGCCGTACTGCGGGAAGGCTGCATCAACCAGCCACTGGTATTGCACGCCGATAATGGCTCCGCCATGAAAGGCTCGACGCTTCAGGCGACGCTGCAGCGGTTAAACATCACCCCATCGTACAGCCGCCCTCGGGTCTCCAATGACAACGCCTTCTCGGAGTCGCTGTTCAGGACCTGCAAGTACCGGCCCGACTACCCGATGGACGGCTACGAGAGCCTGTTAGCGGCGCAGCAGTGGGTGACGCGCTTCGTGCACTGGTACAACCACGAACACCGCCACAGCGCCATACGGTTCGTCACCCCGGGTGAGCGGCATGCCGGCCTGGATAACGAGGTGCTGGCAAGGCGAGGCGCCATCTATGCCGAGGCGAAACGGCAACATCCCGGGCGGTGGAGCAGTGCCACCCGCAACTGGACACCGCGCCGGACAGTCTGGCTGAACCCCGACCAGGAAGACCCGCTGGTTCAACAGGATCAGCGATTAGAAGCCGCCTGATTCCAGGTTCCAACAAGCTTGACAGTCATCGCTTCACTGGTGTAGAACTTGATCGAGAACCCGCGCGGATCGCGCCACGTATCGGGGCTCCCGCGCTCACCGGCTACCGTGGAGAAACGGATCAGTACGTCGGTCTTGGTGCCAGGCTGGAAGACGGCCGCCTTGGTGTACTTGCTGACATCGTCGGTCACCTCGAAATGACCGAATGCCCCACTGCCCTTGGCGTGCGGCTGGCGCTCGGGAATCCGTTCGCGATTGAAGTTCGCCATCTGCTCGATGAGATAGTGATCGTGCAGAACGAGCGGACCGTCAGGCCCCACGGACAGCGAATGCTCATCACTGGCCACTGGAATTCCGGCATCTGTCGTCGTCGGCTTGCGATTGTCTTGCGTCACGATAATATCTCCCCATCATTTTCGTATGTGGCACAGCATGCCGCTACGCCCTTTCCCTGGAATCGAACCGCTGGCCTTGGGATCGAACCGCTGGCGCGATAGTGCAATCTGGCTGGAGGACCTCCCGTCCCCCGCTTCATGTATAGGAAATAACCGCAGTGACTGTCTACCTACACCGAGTTGCCCAGACGGCTAGAAAGGCCATTGCCAGCCTCTTCTCAGCCATCTAGAACGTGGCAAAGAAGCCCGCCAAGCCCCGCATGGCAAGGGATCGCCATGGGCAACACTCAATCACACCGCCCCGCTCGATAGCCTGCAAGTATCTTCGTCATCAAGAAGTTTCATAGCGCTTAACACACGGCGCGGTCCAAAACTTGCGATTTCACTGACACCCTCAAAGCGCCCCTGCCTCCACCGTGGAGAATGAGGCTAGACACCTTGACGGTTTCACTCACGACGTCTCCTCGTTATCGTTGGACGTATTCGCCTTACCGAATGTGGCGATGACATGGCGAAGCACCTTACGTTGCTCGCTAGGCAAGCTACGATAAATTTTCAGCACTTCAGCTTCGTCTCCGCAGACCGGCACGACATCCAATTCATTGGGCGTAGCGTAAAGCGTTCGCTCACTCTCATCTCCATAGCGCAACACATGCGGTTCGATACGCAGCCACTCGGCAAGCACCTGAAGTTTATCCTGGGCAGGAATGGAGTCACCACGAAGCCAACGCCGTACCGCTTGGAATGTAATCGGCTTTCCCCAGTAGCGGAGATTGAACTCGCGTTCAAGTACCGAGGGGCGAGGCTCATAGCCTGCGGCAACAAGGGCCTTTTGAAGGCGTTCGGCGAACATGGTTTTTTCATTCATACGCTGAATTTGAATCAATGATTCAATTCGCGTTGAATCGTTGTTCACTTTAATATTGAATTATCCATTCAGTGCGCTGATTGGACGGTTCATGATTCAGCCCCTATATGCCCTGGTGCTTCCGGGTGGACCAACCATGATACAGGGGGAAGGTGGATCGGCTAAGCGTCTCGTACGACGTCTCACTGAATTCAAACAAACGGTTGCGCATTCTAGACATCGGGAGATGGCATTGTGGCGCTAAAACGACATGAGCAACGTCGACTTCATGCACTGCATGAAACCGGGCTTCTGGACACCCTCCCGGAGGAACGCTTCGACCGTCTGACGCGTATTGCAAAGCAGCACTATCAAGTCAATACCACGCTCTTCACGCTCGTCGATGCCAAGCGTCAATGGTTCAAGTCCAAGCAAAATCTTGGCATAGAAACGACCCCTCGACGACATGCCTTTTGCGATCATACTATCCAACAAAATAGTATTTATGTCGTTGAAAATGCAGCCAACGATCCTCTTTTCTGTAAAAACCCACTCGTTACCGGCACGCCCTTCATTCGATTCTATGCCGGCATACCCGTGCGCGACCCCACAGGCTTCAAGATCGGAACCTTATGCCTTATTGACTCTACTCCACGTGATGCATCTCGCATGGACTTCAGCATCCTGCGCAGTCTGGCAGCGATATTGGAGGAGGAAATCGAGCGCGTATGCACTGATACCGACACATACTATGACGTTTACACACAAAAAATGGCGTACGCCATTCAACGTGTACAAGACGCTTTCTTATCCAGCGAAGAGAAAACGACGGCTCATGAAGCGTTACTCTCAGAGTTATTGCATTTAACGGGTAGTCAAGTGGGCTTCGTCGGGGAGATTGACGATAAAGCGCATGAGAAATCTCATCTTCGTATTACGGCCCAATCCGGTATTGTACGGTGCCAATCGGCCAACGTCAGCGCGAGAATCGACGCCGATACGTACGTACCTATCGACGGACTCGATGAACTTCTAGGCCTTCCCATCCGCACTCGATATACCGTCAGTCGGACATTCGAGTCGCCTCTAAAATTGCCCTTTCTTTTTCCAGGCCATTATCCCGACATCCACACTTACATGGGCATTCCCTTACATACCGGGAACGAACAGATAGGACTGATCGGCATTGCCAACCGCAGCGAGGGATATCCACCGTCATTGATTGCCTTGCTGTCACCGCTCTTACAGACCGTGGAAACCCTGTTCGAGCGCGAGCGTCTCAACGCTATCAATCAGGAGAAAAAGCAATGGTTGCATGAAGCCGTCAATATCGATGGCCTCACGGGCCTGCCCAACCGTTATCTTCTCAATGAACTGTTCCAGGATGAGCTCACTGCTGCAAGACACCGGCGCGGTTCGATTTCAGTGTGTTTTCTCGACCTGGATGACTTCAAGGCGATCAACGACCGCCAAGGCCACGCCGTCGGCGACGAGGTGCTCAGATGCGTTGCAGATCGACTCCGCGGCGCCGTACGCCATCACGATGTCATCGCCCGACTGAGTGGTGACGAGTTCGTGATCATTCTCCGTGATGTAGACCACCCAACAACCTACCGGCATATCCTCGATCAACTGCGCCACCCCATGCATCTTCAAGGGCACGTTATCGAGTTGTCCGCCAGCATGGGGATAACACGCTTTCCAAGCGATGACTCGGATAGCGATTTACTGCTACGTCATGCCGACCAAGCCATGTATACCGCCAAGGAAACGGGCAAGAACCGTTATCACTTCTTCGACCTTGAGAGTCATCATTCCCAGCAAGAGCGCTTCGCCATCGGAGAGCAAGTGCAGCATGCCCTGGACAACGATCAACTCGAACTTTTCTATCAACCCAAGTTACATTACAAGACCGGGGTCGTCTCGGGGTTCGAGTGCTTGATACGCTGGCATCATCCATCCGGCAAGCTCGTATATCCGGGGCGTTTCCTGCCCTATATCGAACATACTAAGCTTGACATCGAACTCGGCAAGCATGTCATCAACCAGGCAGTATCGACCCTCGAAACGTTCCAGGCACAAGGCCTGCCTTACACCATCAGCATCAACTTGAGCCCGTCCCATTTTCTCAACGACGAGTTTCTCGACCATCTGAACAACACACTAAGCCGATATGACATGGCGTTTCGCAAACGCCTGACGCTCGAAATTCTCGAAAGCACGGCACTCGATGACGCTGGTCTTGCAGCATCGAACATCAAGGCATGTCAGGCACTGGGTGTGCAGCTCTCTCTCGATGACTTCGGCACCGGTTTCGCCTCATTGAGTTACCTGCGCAAATTCTCCACCAACGAGATCAAGATCGATCGCTCGTTCATCCTCGGCATGTTGGATGACCCAGAGGATGAAATGATCGTCGAGGCGATCATCGCGCTTTCCAGAAGTTTCAACCGCCGCGTGATCGCCGAGGGCGTCGAGCATCGCGCCACCGAGGAAAAACTCATCGCCATGGGTTGCGACATGGGGCAAGGCTTTCTTTACAGCCCTGCCTTGCCCCTCGGTGAAGCCTTGGACTGGGCGGCGTGCTACGCGCACCCCTGACCTCGTTCAGCTGTCGTCGCCCTGCGTGGCAAAGCGCCATACCGTGCGCGACTCATACGTATCGCCAGGCTTGAGGATCGTCGACGGAAAATCCGCCTGGTTGGGAGAATCCGGAAAGTGCTGAGTTTCCAGTGCGAAACCGCCACGCTTTTCGTAGGCTTCGCCCCCCTTGCCGGTCAGCGTGCCATCGAGAAAATTCCCCGAATAGAATTGAATCCCTGGCTCGGTAGTGGCGATCTCCAGCACGCGGCCACTGTCCGGCGCTACGACGCGGGCAGCCGTTACCAGTTCTCCTGCAGCCGCTTCGTCACGCACTAAAACGAAATTGTGATCGTAGCCCTGGCCGTATTCGAGCTGGGTATTGTCATCGCCTAAGCGTGCCCCGATCGCCGTGGCCTCGCGGAAATCGAACGGCGTACCCGCCACGTCTCGAATCTCCCCCGTCGGAATCAACGTGTCCCCAATCGGGGTAAAAGCATCGGCATTGAGCATCAACCGATGGTCGGTGATCGGCCCGCTGCCTTCGCCCTCGAGATTGAAGTAGCTGTGCTGGGTCAAATTGACCGGCGTCGCCTTGTCGGTGGTGGCGTGATAGTCGATGATCATTTTGTCGTCAGGGGTCAGCGTATACCGCACGCGAGTTTCCAACGTGCCGGGATAGCCTTCCTCGCCATCTTCGCTGGTATAGCGCAACTCGACGCCGACGCCAGTGTCGTTCTCGAAGGAATGCGCCTGCCAAAGTCGCTTATCGAACCCTTTATCGCCCCCGTGGAGATGATTGGGGCCATCGTTGGTTGCCAGCTCGTAGGTCGTGCCATCGAGCGTGAAGCGCCCCTCGGCAATACGATTGCCGTAACGACCGATCAGGGCGCCAAAGTAGGGATTGGATTTACGGTATGCCTCGGAACGATAATCTTCCAGGGAATCGAACCCCAGCACGATGTCGTCGACATTGCCCTGCGCGTCCGGGGTGCTCAGAGAGGTAATGATGCCGCCGTAGGTAATCACCTGCATGTCGATGCCATTGCCGTTGCTTAGGTGATACGCCTCGACCTCACGGCCATCGGGAAGTTGGCCGAAACTCTGTTTTTCGACGGAAAGAGTCTGTGTAGTCATCTCGTCTGCCTGTGCCGCACTTAATGCCAAGCATGTCATTCCCATGCCCAACGCCAATCGCGGAATCGTCTGAAATCGTGTCATCCTCGGCCCCTCGATAACGCATCTCAGCGCCACCCAATGCGACGCTTCACCATTTCACGCTAGCCGGGCCGATCCTCCCTCACCAATAACCGAGTGACGACATCCTCATGTCCTAATGGATATCGCCACAACGCAGGCCACGCTATTGGCAGCGCTCTCGCTACCGGCCGCGGCGCCCCATGCTAGACCAACGTCGATTCATCGTTTGTTCCTCTGTTGACACACTACTGCAAATGCACTGCCTTGAAGCGCGCGAGCGTCTCGTGCTGCGCATCCAACAGTGTCAAATGCTCGCCCGTGACGCGCCATTCGTCGGTAGCGTTCAACACATCGAGAAAGCGCTGCTCGGTGTGGACGCCCTGCTCACATGCCATACGTGTAGTGGCCAGAGATGAAAAATACAGCCTGTCTTCCTCTACACGATAATTGCCCATCATGCGATTGCATCCCGTCGATCCCATGACGCGAGCCGGATCGGCATGCAAGACGAAATGCGGCTCACGCTGATTGGCAACGACCTCGACCGGCGCGCCCTCCAGCTCCGTCAGCTTCCAATACGTGTTCACCAGAGGCTCGTCCGGTCGTGCGGAGTCGGGTTCTTTCTGCATGGCGCAACCGGCAATGACGATAACGGCGAGCAACACACTCAAGCCAGCAACTACTCGTTTCATGCAATATCCTTAAATGAAGAGCATCATCGACAGACTATCAGACTGTCACCCTGAAACGTCCCTTGCGTACGGCCACCATCATGCCCATCTCATGAATACGTGCACACACATCCGAGTGTGCAACATCCAACGTGCCTGTCATCACAGCGGGAGACATCATGGAATCACGCTACTTCACCATTCATTCCCATCCGCAAGGCCTGCCGTCTCGGGATTTTTTCACTTTGGAATCCCAAGAACTGCCCGAGCTTGCGGCAGGCGAGGTTCGCTTGAGAAACCTCTGGTTGTCGGTCGATCCCTACATGCGCGGGCGAATGGACGGCGTAACGACTTACGTACCGCCTTTCACCTTGGGCGAGCCGCTCGAAGGCGCCGCCATCGGCGAGGTGCTCGAATCGCGCGACGAACGCTTCACCCCCGGAGACCGCGTCGTGCACATGGGCGGCTGGCGCGATATCGCCCAGGTCCCCGGCGATAGCTTGCAGGCATTGCCCGATCTCGACGTGCCACCACAAGCCTTTCTCGGCGTGCTCGGCATGCCGGGCATGACCGCCTGGACGGGGCTCAACCGCATTGCCCAGCTCAAGGAAGGCGAGCGCGTGCTGGTCAGCGCAGCGAGCGGTGCCGTCGGCTCCCTGGCCGTGCAATTGGCCAAGGCCAAGGGCTGTCATGTCGTGGGTATCGCCGGCGCACCAGAAAAACTCGAATGGCTGGAATCGCTCGGCGTGAGCGCGGTCACCTATCGCGGCAAAGACGCGCAACAGCTCAGCGCCGACCTCAAGGCTGCCAGCCCCGATGGGTTCGATGTCTACTACGAAAACGTCGGCGGCGATTGTCTCGAAGCCGCGCTAGACAACATTCGCGTCGGAGCGCGTATCGCGGTATGTGGCTTGATCGACAGCTATAACGCGGAAACGCCCACGCCCGGCCCCAGCAATCTGTCCCGGTTGCTGATCCGTCGCGCACGGATGGAAGGCTTCATCATCCTCGACGCCGAAAACTGGGAACACTACCCCGAGTTCCTGCAAGAGATCGGCCCGCTCGTAGCGCGTGGCGAGATCGACTATCGGGAAACCGTCGAGGAAGGCCTCGAACGCACACCCGACGCGTTCCTCAAGCTCTTCGAAGGCGGCAACACCGGCAAGATGCTGGTCCGGCTGTAAAACGCCGTCGGCTAGGTGCCGAGCGTCTCGGCGATCCGCTCGCCGAGACGCCGCCCGTTCTCCAAGCAATCTCCCACCGCGATACCATCGCGCCAGTTGCCAATGAGCGAGAGGCCTGGATGACGCTCGAGTGCCGTTTCGAGGGCGGCGATACGCTCAAAATGCCCCAGCTCGTACTGAGGAATCGCCTGTGGCCAGCGGCTTACGCTCTGCCACACCGGCTCGCCGCTGATACCCAGTAGGTCACGAAGATCGGCGACGACCTGCGCCACCTGAGCGTCATCATCGCTTTCGGCAGCTTCAGGCTGGCGACGGCCACCGAGAAACGCGGTGAGCAATACATGCTCGGAAGGCGCGCGCCCGGGAAATAGCGTCGAAGAAAATAGCGCGCCCAGGGTCTGGCGATGCTCGACACCGGGAATCAGCATGCCGAAACCATCCAGCGGATGGGCGATATCGGCACGACGAAACCCTACTGACACGGCGTTGACCGGCGGATAGGCGATCGCCTCCAGTGGCGCGGCCATGTCCTGGTCGAGCGGTGCCAGTAGCGCGGCGGCCGTGGGCGCCGGGACCGCCAGCACCAGCTCTCGCGCACGAAAACCCTGCCCCGAGGCCGTCTCCACACGCCAGTATTCACCCTCGCGATACACGGCACTAACCTCACACTCGCAGTGGATCGCCGCGCTGGACTGAGCGGTGATGTCCTCGGCCAAACGCTCGGCGAGGCGTTGCAGACCAGAGGGAAAGCTCACCAACTGGCCACGCCACTCGCGCGGCAAGGCGGGTGCCGCACGGCGCGCTTGGCGCAGCCGCACCAACCCCCCGCGAACCAGTGAGCCATACTCGCGCTCCAACGCCACCAGCCGGGGCATCGCCGCCTGCGCCGAGAGCCGCTCGGGATCACCGGCGTAAACACCGGAAACGAAAGGATCGACCAGATGATCGAGCGCGCGACGCCCCAAGCGACGCGTGACGAAATCGGCCAGACTTTCCTCGGCCTGCGGTGCACGCCGTTGAAACGGTTCGCGCAGCAACGCGCCCACGCCTCGCGGACCGATCAGCGAATTGATCGGCGCCTTGAGCCAATGGGACGGCAGCGCCACCGGTGCGCCTCGATAGGCAATGTAACGCCGCCGCGCAGTCGGATTGGCAGGCTGCGCCTCGTCGAGCAGGCCGAGCTCATCGAGCAACGCATGCAGCGGCGGTTTCATCATCAGGGTGTTGGGGCCGAGCTCGATCTGCCAGTCGCCGTCGCGGCGGGTACGCAGATTACCGCCGACCTGTGGCGTGCGTTCAAGCAAGGTGACGTTTAGCCCTCGCCTGGCCGCCGCGCGTGCGGCCGTCAAGCCGCTGGCGCCACCGCCGACGACCACCACGTCGCGCATCTCAAGAGCCGAAGCGTCGGATTGTGCTTCACACTGCATGACATCTCCCGTGACAAATTACACCGTCGCATGCCATTCGATCAGGCGCGCAGGACGAATTCAGATGCCCAGCATAGCGGGCAATGTCATCGCCGCGCGCTTTCACGAGCGCGACGCATCGACGCAGGTGCTGCGCTGTTCGTCTTCTTCGCTGCGGGAGATGATCGAAGCACCGACCATATCTCCGGTGACGTTGAGCGCCGTGCAGCCCATGCCCACCAGGGCATCGATGGCGGTCAGCAACGCCACCGTCTCGATGGGCAATCCTACCTGAGAGAACACCGTGGCGATCATGATGATGCCGGCGCCCGGCACGCCCGCCGTGCCGATGGACACCAGCGTGCCGATCAGCACGATCTCCAGCATGCTGATGAAGTCTAGCGGCGCGCCGATCACATTGGCCGCGAACACCGCAGAAATCGCGATGCGAATCGCCGCACCATCCATGTTGATGGTCGCCCCCAGCGGCAGACTGAAGCCGTAAGTGCTCCGCGACAGCCCCATGCGGCGCGCGGCATCCAACGTCAGTGGCAACGTCCCGGAACTACTCTGGGTGGCGAAGGCGGTCGCCATCGGCGTGCGGGCCTCGCGGAAAAAATGCCGCAGTTTGACTCCGAAGGCCCCCATCAAGGCGCAATAGAGCAGCAAATGCACACCAAGTGCGATATAAAGCACTAGCACCATGTCGCCCAGCGACAGCAATGTTTCCATCCCCTGCTCAGCCACCGTGCCGGCAACGATGGCAAACACGCCGATCGGCACGTAATGCAAAACGCCCGACATCACCTTGAGCGTGAGTTCGTTGAGCGCCTCGATAATACGGTACAGTTGCTCGGCCAGCGCTCCATGCGATTCGGACGTCCGCAGCTTCAACAGGGCGATGCCGAAGACAATGGCGGTAAAGATGATACCCAGCAAGTTCAACTCGGCGAACGCCCCAATGATGTTATCCGGCACCACGCCAAGCAGTACCTGGGCAATACCGGGGTTCTCCGGCACCGACACCTCGGCACTGCTATCCAGCGTCATCCCGCTACCCGGGGAAAACAGCGAAGCCACCGTCAACCCCACGGCGATCGCCAGCGCCGAGGTGCCGATATAGTAGACGAACACTTTGCGTCCGACGCGCCCCATGCTGCCGGCGCTGGCTTGGTTGATGCCCACCATCAGCGTGAACAGCACGATGGGCACGATCAGAAACCTCAACAGCCTCAGTAGCAAATCACCGAATGGCGCCAGCCAATCCGCGACATCCTGGCCACCCACTAGGCCCACGGCGACGCCAAGCACCAGCGCAATCGTGACCCTCAGGATCAATGAGCTCTTCGTATAGGCCTGCCACATTGCTTTCACCGCTCCCGCTCCTCCTTGTTTGGCCGACACCGCGTTTCGCCTCATGTTAGGCAAAATACCCGACATGGAGGCTGCGGCGGCGCTACATTACCATTATGCTGGTCGCATCGATTCAGCAACAGGACATCAAAGCGATGAGCGAACGCGCGATCGACTGCTGGTTAACGGACATGGATGGCGTACTGATCGGCGAAGATCGGGCCCTACCCGGCGCGGTCGAGCTAATCGACCAATGGCGCGCCAATGGCACGCCCTTTCTTGTACTCACCAATAACTCCATCTACACGCCGCGCGACCTCAGCGCCCGGCTGACACGCCTAGGCATCGATGTCCCCGAAGACCGGCTGTGGACATCCGCCCTGGCGACTGCCGCTTTCTTGCGCGACCAAGCCCCTGGCGGTTCGGCCTTCGTGATCGGCGAAGCCGGCCTGACCACCGCCCTTCACGAAGCTGGGTTCGTGATGACCGATATCGCGCCCGACTTCGTCGTGCTCGGTGAAACCCGCAGCTATTCGTTCGAAGCGATCACCCGCGCGATTCGTTTGATCAACGGCGGTGCACGTTTCATCGCCACCAACCCCGATGTCACCGGCCCCAGTCCCGAAGGGCCGTTGCCCGCTACAGGCGCGGTCGCGGCTTTGATCACCGCCGCCACCAAGCGCGAACCTTATTACGTCGGCAAGCCCAACCCGATGATGTTTCGCTCGGCCATGAACAAACTCGGCACGCATTCCGAGCGCACCGGCATGATCGGCGACCGAATGGATACCGACGTCATCGCCGGCATCGAGGCCGGTCTGCACACGGTGCTGGTAATGACCGGCATCGCCACGCGGGAGGAAATCGAGCGCTACCCCTTCCGCCCCCGCGAAGTGCTCAACTCGGTCGCGGAACTGCTGGAGAAGTAGCGCTCGTTGACGGCGCGAGCGTTATGCCTAAGCTCTTCTGAAAAGTCGGCGAGCGATAGCCAGACAAGGCAAAAATTGGCGAAAAAACGGAGTTTACGAGGTGTAAATGAGTATTTTGAGCCAATTTTTAACGCCGTATGGCTGAGCGCAGACACTTGTCAGGCAGAGCTTAACGCTTGTCCTCGGTCCGAGTCTCGAAATCACTGGCATCGTGGCGCTCGTGGAGCTGGAGTTCCGGCTCCCCGAAGGTGCGATTGACCATCCGCCCACGCAGCACCGCCGGGCGTGCGTCGATTTCCTCGGCCCAGCGCACGACATGGGTGTATTCCTGCACTTGCAGGAACTCGGCAGCATCGTAGAGACGCCCCAGCACCAACTGCCCGTACCACGCCCAGGTGGCGATATCGGCGATGCTGTATGCGTCGCCGGCCAGATAGCGGTTCTCCGCCAGGTGCCGGTTCAACACATCGAGCTGACGCTTGGTCTCCATGGCATAGCGGTCGATGGCGTACTCGAGCTTGACCGGCGCATAGCTGTAGAAATGCCCGAAACCGCCGCCGAGGAACGGCGCACTGCCCATCTGCCAGAACAGCCAGTTGAGCGCCTCGGTGCGCGCCACATGCTCCTTGGGCAGGAACTCCCCGAACTTCTCGGCGAGATACAGAAGAATCGAGCCCGATTCGAAGACACGCGTCGGCGTATCGGTGCTGTGGTCCATCAGCGCCGGTATCTTCGAATTGGGATTGGCCTCGACGAAGCCACTGCCGAACTGATCGCCCTCTCCGATGTTAATCAACCACGCATCGTATTCGGCGCCCTGATGGCCCAGCGCCAGCAGCTCCTCGAACATGATCCCTGCCTTGACGCCATTGGGCGTGGCCAGCGAATAAAGCTGGAACGGATGCTCGCCCACCGGCAGGTCTTTCTCATGGGTCGGCCCCGCAATCGGGCGGTTGATGCTAGCGAACTTGCCACCGCTTTCACTCTTCCAGATCCAAACACGGGGTGGGGTGTACTCGGTCTCTTGGCTCATGAAGCCTCCTGGTCTGTGCGTCGGATCACGCCTCGCCAAGCGGCGGGACGTATCCAGTCGCCTGAAAAGGTAGTCTGATAATCATTGGGACGCGAGGTGGGTGGTTCAAGCTGGCCGGCGAACTCATGTGTCCGCCGGCCAAAAGAACAAGACGCTTTTACAAGCGCTCGATCGCCACGGCCAACGCGGGCGCCAGCGGTAGACGCGGCAGCAAGGTGGCTTGGTAGGCGTGATAAAGGTCGGGTTTGACGTCGCCTTCGGCCGGGTCGGTAGCGAGACGATGATCCAGTTCCTGATACCAACCGCCACGCGTCCGGTCGATGAAGGTGGTGTCGATGAAGTCCCACACATGGCGATACCAATGCTCGTAGTGCGCCTCGCCGGTGCACTGCAGGAAGGCCCCAGCCGCTGCCAACGCTTCAGCATGCGTCCAGTGGCGGCGCCGCCTGGAGCTGGGCTGGCCCTGCCAATCCACGGTGTATACCAACCCAGGCGCACCGTCACTGGCCCAGCCGTCACGCAGGCTGGCCTCGAACAGCGCAGCGGCATCCGCAAACAGCCAGGTGGGCGCATCACGCCCACGCGCCTCTAACGCCGCCTCCAGATGCAACATCAGGCGCGACCATTCGAAACCGTGTCCGGGCGTGGCGCCATACGGATAGAAGTCGTGATGCGGCTGCTCGACGTTGTAGTCCGGCCACTCGGCCCAGTCGCCGTGAAAATGCTCGAGAATGCGATGGTCGCGCGGCGCCGCGTGTCGATGTATCAACCGCTCGACGATGGCCAACGCCCGATCCAGCCAATGTGGCTCATCGCGTACATCGGCCAATGCCAGGCACAACTCCACGCCATGCATGTTGCTGTTGCCGCCACGATAATCCGCCAACTCGCGCCAGCCTTGTGCATAACTCTCGACGAAGGCTTGCTCGTCCTCCGACCAGAAGCGCGTCTCGATGACCTCGACCACCTCGTCGAGCAGCGCCGCTGAGCCGGGGATGCCCGACTGACGAGCCGTGGCGGCGCCCAGGGCGACGAAATGATGCAGGTAACACTGCTTGGTACGGTCCGCCGTCATGGCGGGGTCGCCCGCCAGCCAACCGCCATCTTTTTCATCGCGCAGCAAACCGCTCAAGGCGCGTATGGCATGCTCGGCCAACGACGCTGCACCGGGCACACCCTGCATCGCCGCCAACCCGTAACTGTGCGCCATGCGACCGGTGATCATGGTGTCCGCACCCGCACCCTCGGGAATTCGCCCATCGCCATCCAGCGGCGCGAACCCACCGCTCGGCAGCCGTGCCTGACGGTGGAACTCGAGCAGTCTCAGTCCTTCCCGGGTCAGCCAGTGGTGATGCGTTTCGGCGTCCAGCCAGCGCCGTGCCGGTGAATGCGTATTATCTGCCATGCCTTGCGCGCCTCGAGTGACGAAAACGTTGGCTTTCATTAGCCATTGACGACGGTACCACCATTGGGATGAATCGTCTGGCCGCTGATGAAGGAAGCATCGAGACTCGCCAGGAAGACGAATACCGGTCCGAGTTCGCTGGGTTGCCCGGCACGCCCCATCGGGGTTTCCTCACCGAAGCCTTCCAGCCATTGCGGGTCATGGGCGCCCAGTGTCGCCGGCTGCAACGGCGTCCACACCGGCCCGGGCGCCACGGCGTTGACGCGAATGCCGCGCCCCACCACCTGGTTCGAGAGGCTGCGCGTGAAGCTGACGATGGCCCCCTTGGTGGCCGAGTAGTCGACCAGGAAGTCCGGCCCGATATAGGCATTGACCGAGGCATTGTTGATGATGGCATCGTCCTCGCCCAGGTGCGGCAGCGCTGCCTTGGCGAGATAGAACTGACTGTGCATGTTGGTCTCGAACACCGAGCGCCATTGCTCGTCGGAAAGCTCGGTCAGGTCCTGGCACACCCACTGGGTACCGGCATTGTTGACCAAGATGTTGAGCCCTCCGTAGACCTGCACCGTCTCGTCGATGCAGCGACGGCAGAACTCGGCCTCCGCCAGGTCGCCCTCGATCAGATGACAGCGACGCCCTTCGGCTTCCACCAAGCGCTGCGTCTCGGCGGCATCCTCGCGCTCGCTCAGGTAGACCACCGCTACATCGGCGCCCTCGCGCGCGAAGTGGATCGCCACCGAGCGACCGATGCCGCTGTCGCCGCCGGTGATCAAGGCGATCTTGCCTTCCAGCTTCGACGCCCCCCGGTAGCCGGGACGGATCATCTCGGCCGGCGGGTCCATCTCGGCTTCGCTACCCGGCAGTGTCTGGGACTGTGCGTGAATCGCGACCTTGCGAACCATGCTCACCTCCATGTGGTGTGTAAGACGTCCTTGTACGGCAAAACGTGTTTAGCCCTCTAAACGTAGATCCTGGTATAAGCCAGAACAAGCAAGCACTTATTCACGCCGCGTCATCGCTCGCTGGTACTCGTCTCGCCATGCCTGAGCATGCAAGGAGCTATCGGCGGGAAACCGCTCCAGTTCGACGGCTAACTCGAAGAAGCCACGTGCCGGCATGTGCGGCGCACGGCGGCTAACCACCAGCGCGGCGATGAAGGAACGTCCTTGAGCGGCGTCTTCACGCATCAAAATCTCCAACGCCTGGGCGACACGCTGGATGGTACGCGGTGGCTGCAAGCCGAGCGCGTCGGCGACGTCCTGGTAGGTCATGGGGAGCTTCTCTCGCGGCGCCGCTTCAAGCGTTTCGCGCACGGTGGCTGCCAGTGGTAACGGACTATCGGACATGGTCTCGCTCAGGTGCTCGGGTCAAACAGTTTCACTTCGCGAATATCGACTCGCTCCCATACGCGACCGGTCATGTAGGGTTCTATCTCAAGCCATGCTTCCAACGCCTGGCGGTCGGCGAACTGGAAGTGCGCGCTAGAGCCAACCATCTTGCCGTTGTCATCCAGGATCGCCCCGCCACTCAGGAAACATCCCTCTTGGGCAAGCGCGCGCACGCCCGCCAAATGCGCCTCGCGGTTGGCCAGGCGGCGATCCAACGCCTCGGCATCAGTGTAATCGTAGGCCACTACGGCATATTGCGGCATGATGTTCTCTCGTCTCAGAAATATCGAATCGGGGCGTTGCCACCATGGTCTGAATCATGCGCGAGGCCAGGCCGTGGTACAACGGTCGTTAGCGGATTAACGCTGTCACTCCGATCCTTCAACCAGTCCAAAACGCTTATGCACAACAACTCAAACCGTACGACCTCCTTCTCCCGTCAACTGCTATGCACGGCATGAGCGATACCCGCCTTTTTCGCTCGCTACGTTTTTACAATTACCGCGTATGGGCCATCGGCGCCCTGGTCTCCAATATCGGCACTTGGATGCAGCGCATCGCTCAGGACTGGTTGGTACTAACCGTGCTCACCGACCACGATGCCAGCGCCGTGGGCATTACCATCGCCTTACAGTTCGGCCCACAGTTGCTGCTGCTTCCGCTGACCGGCTACGCCGCCGACCATTTCGACCGCCGCCGGCTAATCCTTCTCACTCAGGCATTGCTGGGGCTATTGGCAGTAGGGCTGGGACTGGTCACCCTCACCGGCGTGGTGACACTTTGGCAGGTTTACCTCTTCGCTTTGGGGCTCGGCTGCGTCACGGCCTTCGATGCCCCCGCACGACAGACCTTCGTCAACGATCTGGTCGGCGAAAAGTATCTCTCCAACGCAGTGGCCCTCAACTCGACCTCCTTCAACGCTGCACGGATGATCGGCCCTGCCGTTGCCGGGTTGTTGATCGCTGCCTTCGGCAGCGGTTGGGTCTTCATGATCAACGCAGCGTCTTTCGCCGCCGTGCTCGGGTCGCTATGTTTACTGCGGCTAGATGAACTGCTCCCCGTCGCCCGGCCAAGGCATAACACTGGCGGACTGACGGAAGGTTTCCGTTATGTCTGGCAGCGCCCCGAGTTGAAAGCCATTTTGCTGATGCTCTTCATGATCGGCACCTTCGGCTTCAACTTCGCGGTCTATATTTCCACCATGTCGGTACGCGCCTTTCATGGCGAGGCGGGGCAGTACGGGTTCCTAACCTCATCCTTAGCCGTCGGCTCGGTCACGGGTGCGCTATTGGCAGCCAAGCGCGAGCGCCCACACATGCGGCTACTGTGCTTCTCTACTCTGGGATTCGGTGTCTGCTGCGGCCTGGCAGCTCTTGCCCCCAACGCATACCTCTTCGCCTCCGCCCTGATGCTGACGGGCTTGGCCGCGCTGACCTTCATGACCGCGTCCAACGCACTGATTCAGCTCTCGACGGAACCGATGATGCGTGGCCGAGTAATGGCGTTGCGCATGGCGATCACCATGGGTGGCACGCCGCTTGGCGCCCCCATCGTCGGCTGGCTCGCCGACCACGCTGGGCCACGCTGGGCGATGAGCGTCGGCGCCAGTGCCGGCGTCATCGCCGCCCTGATCGGGGCTATCATGCTGATCCAACAGCGCCGACAGCGCTTATATCTTCAACCGCAAGAGACCTATCGCCAACACGAGCCGTAATACGGGTTGATCTAATTAGTGACTACGAGATCGCCAATCGAGCCCCATTTGCCAGAAGTCGATCTCAAGACGGGTTGCATCTCGAAAAATACCCACGAGTTCTTCAAAGCGCTGCTCGGTCACACCGGCCAGTCGTTCGTCTAGCCATTCGATTTCACTGTGCATGGCGCTTTGGAATGCATCGCTTTCATACATCGCGATCCAGGCATCGTAGGGGTTATCGGCGCGTACCGTCGTGGACTCGCTGTTTAGCATATTGGCGATTTCGCCGTAGCCCACCAGACACGGGGCAAGCGCCACGTGCATATCGAGTAAATCGCCCCGATTGCCGGCATCGAGCACATAGCGCGTGTAGGCCATGGTGGCCCGGTCTTCTGGTAATCGAGCCAAGTCATGGTCACTGATGCCCCATTGCCGGCAGTAGTCGACATGCAGCGTCAGCTCGGTATCGACGATGGCCTTGAGACCATCAAAGGCTTGGCGCAGATCCGCCATGTTGCGGCTTTTATAGATCGCCAGCGCATACGCCCGCGCGAAATGCTGAATAAACAGATAGTCCTGCTGAAGATAATAGCGAAAAGCATCCGACTCGAGCGTACCGGCGCCCAATCGGCGCACGAACTCGTGCTGGATGTACGCCTGCCAATCGGCCGCACACGTATTTTTTAGATCGTCGAAACTGTAGGCCATGATCGTCTCCGGTCGTTGGCAAGTAGGATCCGGAGGCAGGCCACAGGGGACAGGCAGATGTGTTGCCACAGGCCCGCTTGATTCCCTACGCCAGTACCCGCCTGCACGCGCAGGCATTCGCCGGATCAGGTTCAACGGGTTAATGCGCTAGCCCGACTCACGGACTTGCATCTCTCAGCCGGTCGCCCGGCACCCCGTCAAGCATTATCGATACACTAAACGACTGAGGTTTTGCTTTTCAACAAACATGCGGCCGAATGCTTGCTATGTACAAAACTGAGCGATCACTAAATTGTAGTTATACCTTCGGCCCGCATCGCGCTTTCCACAGCTAGCCGTTTATAAATCGTCGCGATCCATTCGAATAGGCAAAGCATTTCGACACGAACACGTGCGTTCGTCGATATCGTAGAGCAGCAATTGCGGGCACGCCAAGACCTTTAACTTCTGTCATGAAAACTGGTTCATTGACGCTAGCCCGGATTTCTCACAGGGTATAAAAGAAAGCGGCTGAAAGTGCTATGATTTCAAGAACCTAACCAATCCATCAAGCACCAACAGCCGCTTCCAAAATGGTACCTGAAAAGCTGACCTTCTCGCCACTCTCACGCCGCCAAATTGAAGCCGACTTCTCCGGGGGCCACATTACGTCGGACGCCGGATTACTCCTGCTTCGTGAAGTCGATAAACAGCATCGCCTGACACGCCGCTTGGCCGCCGTGCTTCATGATCCCCGCGCACCGGAACAGGTTCGTCATAAGCTCGACACTTTGGTTCGTCAGCGGGTGTTCGGTGTCGCCGCTGGCTATGAAGATTTCAACGACCATGAGGCCCTGCGCTATGATCAGGCCCTTCAGACAGCGCTCGGTGAAGAGGATACGCTGGCAGGCAAGTCGACGCTGTGCCGGGTGGAGCAGAACGCCGATCGGCAAGCAATAGTGAAGGCCCATGAGTTGCTGTGGCATCACTTCATTGAACAGCATGACGAACCACCAAAGGAGATCGTGCTGGACTTTGATGGCACCGACATCCCCGTGCATGGCGAGCAACCCGGCAAGTTCTTTAACCGTTATTACGATCACCACTGCTACTTCCCACTGTATGTCTTCTGTGGGCGCCACTTACTGGTGAGCTATCTGCGCACCAGTGACCGCAGCGACAGCCGCCATAGCTGGGCGATCCTCGCCTTACTGGTACGCTTTATCCGTCAATACTGGCCCGATACGCGCATCGTGTTACGAGGTGATAGCCACTTTTGTCGTCCCCGGATGCTGAACTGGTGTGATCGGCATCACGTCGACTACATCGTGGGAATCGCCAAGAACAGCCGGCTGCTCAAGGAAGTGGACGTCCCCATGATGCTGGTGCGCAAGACCCAATGGCAGGTGGGAGGGAAAGTAGCGGGGACGTTCCGCTTCCAGTATCAAGCCCACTCCTGGAAATACTCACGCTGGGTGGTGGCCCGCCTAGAAGAAGGCGAGTTAGGCTCTAATCCCCGGTTTATCATCAGTTCCCGTTACGATGATGGCTTCAAGCTTTACTACGAGCAGTACTGTGCCCGGGGTGACATGGAGAACCGGATCAAGGAT
>NZ_JAKGAK010000019.1 GCF_023061185.1 Chromohalobacter beijerinckii | reverse complement strand
CGGGCGCCTCGCAAGGAAGGCGTATTCTACCGAAAGTGCCGTGATTGTCAAGGCGTTAACCGAGGTGACAATCGCTGATAGCGCCTTGAACCGCGGCGTCATCAGAGGCCTTTCGAGGTGCGGCGCATTTTACCGAATCCGGCGTCACTGTCAAGCGAGAAAGCCACCCGAAGGGTTGAATTTCTCAAGCACGTCAGCCACTTGCGCTACCCTTTCACCGCTGGCCACGAAGTCCGTCGCCGGCAGCGGATGCGTACTTTACGGATCCGCCGGCGCGAACGCAAGGGGTTTTTGCTCAGATTACGAAACGGTCGACGAAGCGGTGTACAGGGGTGCTTTCCAAGCACGCCTGATCAGCGCACAGCGCCAGAATCTCATCGCAGTGTCGTGCCGGGAAGCGAGTCGCGAGGTTAGCGCTAAACTTCTCTTCCAGAAGGGGCATACCTTCCTCCCGGCGCCGACGGTGGCCGATGGGATATTCGACAGCCACTTGCTCGGTCTTGCTGCCATCTTTGAAGAACACCTGAATCGCGTTGGCGATGGAGCGCTTGTCGGCCTCGAGATACTCGCGGGTATAGCGCGCGTCCTCTACCACTTCCATTTTGTCACGCAATTGATCGATGATCGGGTGTGACTCATGAAAGGCATCTTCGTAATGCTCGGCGACCAGTTGGCCGAAGATCAAGGGAACGGCCGTCATGTACTGAAGGCAATGATCGCGGTCAGCGGGATTGGCCAGATGCCCTTGTTTGGAGATGATGCGAATCGCCGACTCATGAGTGGTGATCACGATCCTGTCGATGTCGTCCAGGCGGCCCTTGACCTGAGGATGCAGCGTTACGGCTGCTTCGCAGGCGGTTTGAGCATGGAACTCAGCCGGAAAACTGATCTTGAACAGCACGTTTTCCATGACATAGGAGCCGTACTCCTGACTGATACGGAAGTGGCGATCATCTTCCGGTTTGAGCTGCTGGTCCTTGTTGGTCTTCGTGAACAGCACATCATAGAAGCCCCATTGCGGTGCGCTCAGCACACCCGGGATACCCATTTCGCCACGCATGGCGATATCCGCCAGGCGCACGCCACGCGAAGTTGCATCGCCCGCCGCCCAGGACTTACGTGACCCGGCGTTCGGTGCATGCCGATAAGTGCGCAGGCTCTGGCCGTCGACGAAGGCATGCGACAACGCGGCAAGCAGCTGTTCGCGATCCGCGCCCATCAACTTGGCGACCACCGCCGTCGAGGCGACTTTGACCAGGGCGACGTGATCGAGCCCGACCCGATTGAACGAGTTCTCGAGTGCCAGCACGCCCTGAATCTCATGAGCCATGACCATCGCCTCGAGTACGTCACGAACGGTCAGCGGCGCCTCGCCTTCGGCCACGCGCTTTTGCGACAGATGATCGGCAACCGCCAGGATTCCCCCCAGATTGTCCGAGGGATGCCCCCACTCTGCCGCCAGCCAGGTATCGTTATAATCCAGCCAGCGAATGATGGCGCCGATATCCCAGGCCGCCTTGACCGGATCGAGACGCAGTTGGGTGCCTGGTACCCGCGCACCGTGGGGCACCACTGTCCCCTCGACCAAAGGCCCTAGATGCTTGGTGCACTCGGGAAAGCGCAGTGCCAACAAGCCGCATCCCAGTGTATCCATCAAGCAGTAGCGGGCGGTTTCCAGTGCCTCCTGACCGGTGACACGATATTCCAGCACATAATCGGCGATCGCCTGCAGCTCGGGATCGTAGTCAGGGCGCTGGTTCTGTTCGACGTTGGCACTCATGTTGATTCCTTGAAGTCAGGCTCGGAAGCTCGAAGCTCGAAGCTCGAAGCCAGTATTATTGACGCTGCCCGATCGGTAGCCATCCTTGCTTCGCCGGTCCAACATAGTCCGCGCTAGGCCGGATGATGCGGTTGTTCTCGCGCTGCTCGAACACATGGGCACACCAGCCGGTAAGGCGCGAACACACGAAGATCGGAGTGAACAGCTTGGTGGGAATGCCCATGAAGTGGTAGGCGCTGGCATGGAAAAAGTCGGCGTTACAGAAAAGTTTCTTCTCACGCCACATCACCGCCTCGACACGCTCGGAGACAGGGTAGAGCCGCGTGTCGCCCACATCATCCGCGAGGCGCTTTGACCACTGCTTGATGATGGCGTTGCGCGGGTCGGATTCGCGATAGATCGCGTGCCCGAAGCCCATGATCTTTTCCTTGCGCTCGAGCATGCCCAGCAGCTCGCGCTCGGCCTCTTCAGGTGTTTGCCAGTCCTCGATCATCGCCATCGCCGCTTCATTGGCTCCTCCATGCAATGGGCCACGTAGCGAGCCAATAGCGCCGGTCACGCAGGAATGAATATCCGACAGCGTCGAGGCGCACACTCGGGCGGTGAAGGTCGAGGCATTGAACTCATGCTCGGCGTAAAGAATCAACGAGACGTTCATCACCCGTGCATGCCACTCAGAAGCGGGCTCGCCATGCAGCAAATGCAGGAAATGGCCGCCCACCGAGTCATCGTCGGTTTCGGTATCGATGCGCACGCCGTCATGGCTGAAGCGATACCAGTAGTTAATGATCGAGGGGAACGCCGCCAGCATCCGGTCGCTTTTATCCTGCTGCTCGGCGAAGCCTTCCTCCGTCTCGAGATTGCCCAGCATCGAGGCCCCGGTACGCATCACGTCCATCGGATGGGCATCAGCGGGAATCTGCTCGAGCACCGCCTTCAGCGATGCGGGAAGGCCGCGCAGCGACTTGAGCCTGGCCACGTAGGCGTCCAGCTCCTTCTGGTTAGGTAACTTGCCCTTGAACAACAAATAGGCGACTTCCTCGAAGCGCGCGTGCTCAGCGAGGTCGTGAATGTCATAGCCACGATACGTCAACCCGGAGCCGGACTGGCCAACGGTACATAACGCAGTGCTGCCGGCGCTCATGCCGCGCAAGCCGGTACTGGTGGGCGTGTTATCCGCCATGGCGAGCCTCCTTGTGCCAGATCGTTATCGTTGTTGCCTTACGCTGATAGCGCCAGCCACACCTACCGTTTCACTGGTCCTCGTCGAACAAGGCATCCAGCTTGCGCTCGAAGGCGTGGTAATCGAGAAACTCGTAAAGCTCATCGCGCGTCTGCATCTTGTCGAGGACATCGCGCTGATGCCCATTGTCGTGAATGCTGCGATACACCTCGAGTGCCGCGGCATTCATGGCACGGAAGGCCGACAGCGGATACAGCACCATGCGGCAGCCCACGTCATGCAGTTCCTGCTGAGTGAACAATGGCGTGGCGCCGAACTCGGTGATATTGGCCAAAATCGGCGCATTGACGCCCGTGCAGAATGCACGGTAGTCCTCGAGGCTATGCACGGCCTCGGCGAAGATGGCATCGGCACCGGCTTCGAGACAGGCATTGGCGCGCTCGATGGCCGCTTCCAAGCCTTCCTTCTGGAAGGCATCGGTACGCGCAATCAAATAAAAATCGTCATCCAGACGCGCATCGACTGCCGCCTTGATGCGGTCCACCATCTCTTGCTGCGACACGATGGCCTTGTTGGGCCGGTGTCCACAGCGCTTCTGCGCGACCTGGTCTTCCAGGTGCACCGCCGCCACGCCAGCGCGCTGCATTTCCTTGATGGTGCGCGCGATATTGAATGCCCCGCCCCACCCCGTATCGATATCGACCAGCAGCGGCGTGTCTGAGGCCGCCGTAATACGCCGTGCGTCCTCGGCGACATCGTTCATCGTGGTCATGCCCAGATCGGGCAAGCCGAAGGACGCATTGGCCACGCCGCCCCCGGAGAGGTAAATCGCCGGATGCCCGACCTTTTCGGCCATGAGAGCCGTATACGCGTTAATGGTGCCGACGATCGGCAAGGGACGATGCGCGTCGAGCGCGGCGCGGAAGCGGACGCCCGGTGTGGGATGGCTCATGACGTCGTATTCTCCTCGAAACGGGTTTGGGACGCCTGCTCCTCATCGAGTGTCTCGGCATAATGCTTGGCGACATTCTCGCGAGACGCGCTGACGTGGCGACGCATCAAGAGTTCGGCCAGCTCCTCGTCGCCCGCCTCGATGGCGTCGACGATACGATGATGCTCGACGAAGGCACGCTGCGGACGGGCGCCGCTGGCACTGAATTGCGTGCGGTAAAGGCGCACTAGGTAATAAAGGTCGTCACACAGCATGGTCATCAGCATGCGATTGTGGCTGCCCTGCACGATGCAGTAATGGAAATCCAGGTCACCCTCTCGCTGGAAATAGGCCTCGTCGCGCTGCAGGTCCTCCTGACGCTCGTGAACTGCCAGCACATCGCGCAGTCCGGCGATTTCCGGCGCCGTCATGTGTCGCGCTGCCAGACGCGCCGCCATGCTCTCCAGGGCTTCGCGCAGATCGAACAACTCCAGCAGTTCGCGCATGGAGAGTTTGACTACGCGTGCACCGACATGCGGGATACGCTCGATCAAGCGGTGGGCTTCCAGGCGACGCATTGCCTCGCGCAACGGGCCACGAGAGATGCCATAGGTCTTGGCCAACCCCGGCTCGGTGATCTTGGCTCCGGGGGCCAGTTCACCCCGCACGATGGCGCTTTGCAGTTGGTGAAAGACGCGCTCGGCAAGTGTGCGCACTTCGGGAGCGTCGTCATGACCAGTCGCCGATTGCCAAGCATCATGAGAATCAGCGTTATGAGGTAAAGTAGGAAGCGTCATTTAATTGTCGACAATAAAGAATAAGTATTACTTTAGTAATCTACCCCAAAAGGGTCAACTGCCTGAAGCCTGGCGCTACTACACCTTTCGCCGCATAACCAGCACTCACCGGTGAGCATGTTGTCGACAATCAACCATCTTCACCCTTGTTAAATGAAGGTGCTTCTTGCAACAGGCCGGCGAGCCGCCGGGGTTTTTGAAACGGCAGAGAATGGTCAGTGCCCGGCAGTTCAATGTAGCGCCAGTCGGACCGTCGCTGCGCCAATGTTGAGTGATAGGCTTGCATGGCCGCGAGGCTTTTGCCTCCCACGACACTCGTCACATCATGTTGCGCCTCGAGCAAGGCATCGCGGTCGAGATGCCGGACGGCATCGGTCACGCAATCCAGCGCATTGGCGAACCCCAGTGGGCGGTGCGCGAGGCGGCGTATCATCATGCGCTCGGCCCGTGGGTTGCGCGAGCGATGTGGTGCAATCAAATCCAGAAAGGCGACGATACCTGCTTCCGGCGTCGACGCCTCGCGCATGGCACGTGCCGCCTCGGCATAGCCCTCGCGCACTCGCACCATGGTCGCGCGGTCTTCGCGCTCCAGAAGTGCCGGCTCGAGCAGCATCATACGTCCGATGCGGGTACCCAAGCGCTGCTTGAGCCGCATCGCTACCAGCCCGCCAAACGAATAGCCCATGACATCGCATTGATCGATATCCTGGGCGTCGAGCAAGGCTTCGACATCGTCGACGACTTCATCCAGCGAGAAAGGCCGCTCACGGCCATCCGCCGCACGCGTCGCCCCCATGCCCCGCAAGTCGGGCATCAGGAACGTCCGCCAGGCATCGAGATACGTCACCATCGGTCTCCAGGTCAGCTCGGCCGCCACTCCGGCACCGTGCAGCATGACGACCTTCCCCGCGCCTGCTCGACGCTCGAGGCGACGCCAATGGCACTGCTGATCCGGGCGCGCCAGCGTGCCTTGCCGCAACTCGCCCTCGTCCAGCGACGTTGTCATATTCATCATCCTCTATGTGTCGCGCCTCTGGGGCGTTGAATGGCCGTCATTATCCGCACACGCTCATGGGCGGACAAATCCGGCCAGCTTCCCTAAAATGAGTCGCCCGCGACAGGAAGCTGCACCGATGCCGACACTCGAATTGACGCCCCTGCCCTATCATGGCGATCCACTGGCACGCTTCGAGCGTCTGCGCCGTCGCCCCGACGCCGTACTGCTGGATAGTGGCTTCCCAGCGGCCCCCGGCGGGCGTTACGACATTCTCGCCAGCGACCCCATCGCATGGCTGGAAGTGAACCGAGACGGCCAGGTCACTAGTGACGTCGCGAACCTTCCCGATGATCCGCTCGCCGCTCAGCGTGCCTTGCTCGAGCGTCTTCCCGCCACCGACATGACGAGTGAACTGCCGTTTCTAGGCGGTTTGATCGGCTACTGGAGCTACGATTTCGGGCGGCATCTGGAGGCGTTTTCAGGCCATGCTTGCGAGGCGGTCACGCTGCCCCACAGCCGTGTCGGACTCTACGACTGGGCCCTCATCCACGATCATCACACCCGCCAAGCCTGGCTCGTGGCTACGCCGGCGCGCCGCGCCCAAGTGTTGGCATGGCTACAAGCCACGCCATCGCCAGCCCCGCCGTTTAAGCTGCTGGCCCCCTTTCGAGGTGAACTCGACCGCGCCGCTTACGGCGAGCGCTTCCGTGCCGTGCAGCATTACATCCGCAGCGGCGACTGTTACCAGATCAATCTGGCCCAGCGTTTCAGCACCCACTACCAAGGCGATTTATGGCACGCCTATCGGCGGCTGCGCCAAGCAACGCCGACGCCTTATGGCGCCTATCTCGCCTGGGACGACAAGGGCATTCTATCGTTGTCGCCGGAACGCTTCCTCGAAGTCGTCGAAGGACGCGTGGAAACGCGTCCCATCAAGGGCACTCGGCCGCGCGGCAACACCTCTACTCAAGATCAGCACTACGCCCGCGAGCTGAGCGACAGCCTCAAGGATAACGCCGAAAACGTGATGATCGTCGACTTGCTGCGCAACGATCTGGGGCGCGTCTGTCAGCCGGGAAGCGTCCGCGTCCCCCAATTATGCGGCCTGGAGAGCTACGCCAACGTCCACCACCTGGTCAGCGTGGTGACCGGTGAGCTCGATGAGACACGGCATGCGCTTGATCTGCTGGGAGCAGCATTTCCCGGCGGTTCGATCACCGGCGCGCCCAAGGTCCGCGCCATGCAACTCATCGACAACCTCGAACCCAGTCGCCGCAGCGTGTATTGCGGGAGCATCGGCTACGTCGATACGCGCGGGCGAATGGACACCTCTATCGCCATCCGCACCGCCGTGGCGGATGCCGGTCAACTCCACCTGTGGGGCGGCGGTGGTCTGGTCGCCGACTCAGACGAGGAGGCCGAGTATCAGGAGACACTGGCAAAGATCTCGCGTTTGATGGAGGCGCTCGGCGCCGATGGGGCCCATGAGCGCGACGAATCGCGTATCCTGAGCGAATGACAACCGCAATGCCTGAGTCCTCTGCCATCAATAGTGTCACCCGGTATCGCACGCGGCGGCGGCGCCAGCGTCGTCTCATCGTCGGCGTCGCCGTGCTGACGCTTGCCATGGTTATCGTCGATATCGCCACCGGCCCGGGCCACTACTCGCTGCGCGATGTGCTCATGACCCTCGTCGCGCCAGGCGATGCATCGGACGCGCTGCGCGTCATCGTGTGGAACATTCGTCTGCCGGTGGCGTTGATGGCCATAGTCGTCGGTGTCAGCCTGGCTCTCGCCGGCGCCGAAATGCAGACCATCCTCAACAACCCCCTGGCCGACCCGTTCACGCTGGGCATTTCCTCGGCGGCGAGTGTCGGCGCTGCGCTCGCCATCACCCTCGGCGTGGGCATCGTGCCCTTCGCCGATACGTTACTGGTCACCGGCAACGCGTTCTTGCTGGCCCTGGCCGCGTCGCTGGTCATTTGGGGTGTCAGCCGCTTGCGAGGTGTTAGCGTGCAGACCTTGGTGTTGATGGGCATCGCCATCATGTTCTTCTTCAACGCCATGCTCGGATTGATGCAGTACGTCGCCTCCGCAGAGGCCCTACAACAACTGGTATTCTGGTCACTGGGCAGTCTCGGCAAGGCCAGTTGGAGCAAGGTCGGCCTGGCGACGCTGGCGCTTTGCGTGACGCTGCCGGTATTTCTGCATGCTGGCTGGCGACTCACCGCGCTGCGGCTGGGTGACCTTCATGCCCAGGCGATGGGCATCGATGTCGCGCGCTTGCGACTGCGCATCCTGCTGTGCTGCTCGCTGCTGGCCGCCACCGCCGTGGCCTTCGTTGGGACGATCGGTTTCGTCGGCCTGGTGGGCCCGCATATCGCGCGTTTGCTGGTCGGCGAGGACCAACGCGTCTTTCTGCCCATGTCCGCACTCAGCGGGGCATTGATCATGTCCGTCACCTCGATCCTCTCAAAAACCCTGGTGCCCGGCATTCTGCTGCCCATCGGTTTGCTCACCGCACTCATCGGGCTACCGTTTTTCGTCTCGCTGATCCTACGCAGCCGCAAGGAGATGTGGGGATGACGCTCACGCTCGGCCGTCTCGATTGCTACTTGGGTAGCACATCCGTCCTCGAGGGCATCGCCGGTCTCGAGGCACGCCCCGGCGAGATCACCGCTCTGGTCGGCCCTAACGGCGCGGGAAAATCGACACTGCTCAAGGCCATCGCCGGTCTCGAGCGCGCCGACGGCTCGCTCATGCTGCATGGCCAGGAATTGATGACGCTATCGCTCGAACGACGTTCCCGGTATCTTTATTACTTACCTCAAGAGCTCGGCTCACGTGCCGTGCTCAGTGTGTTCGAAGCCGTCTTGCTGGCGCGCCGTACTTGCATTCACGAACCGCATGAATGCGCACTGCTCAAGGTGCAGGCGACGCTTCAGGCTCTTGAGTTGGAGCCGCTGGCCGAGCGCGAACTGAACCAGCTCTCGGGCGGGCAGCGACAACGAGTCGCCATTGCCCAAGCCGTGACGCGCGAACCCTCACTGCTACTGCTCGACGAACCGACCAGCGCGCTGGATCTTCATCATCAATTGCAGGTGCTCGACTGGCTGACCCGCCTCGCTGCGCAGCGCCATATCATCATCGTCATCGCCATTCATGACCTGAGCTTGGCGGCGCGTTTCGCCCAGCATGTATGGATGCTCAAGGCAGGCCGTGTCGCCGCCAGCGGCACTCCCGGCGACGTCCTGACCCATGCACGTCTGCGCGATGTCTATGCCATCGAGGCACACATCGAATGGCCGGACGACGAGCCGCCCCGTATTACGCCCCTTACAGCGATTCACCCCCTGGGACGATGACCGCTCACGTTCATGCAGTTAGGTTCTAACAGGACAATCACTGCCTTCGTTAAAGGCATATAAGCTTCGAACCAATCGATATTGGGGGATCGTTTTGGCGATTTGCTAGGGTATGGCCATTCGTCGAAGTCGACAGACTTCACGCCACCTTCCACAGGAGATCATCATGTCGCTCGATATCGATGCCATCAATCGCGAGCTTGGTCACGACCCAGAGGCTCTGGTTCGCTGGGCGCTCTCGCTCGATGGCAAGGCGATCTGCACTACCAACTTCCGGCCCTTCGAAGCGGTGATCCTGCATATGATCACGCAGGTACAGCCGGACATCCCCGTGGTCTGGATGGATTCCGGCTACAACACCGAGGCCACTTATCGCTTCGCAGAAGAGACCAGCCAACAGTTGGGCCTCAACTTGACGATTTATCACCCCCGACGTTCACGCGGGCATCGCGATGCCGTCGAGGGTGAGTTTCCGACTATCGACGATCCGCGCCACGCGGCGTTCACCGAGGAAGTCAAGCTTGAGCCGTTCCAGCGGGCGCTGCGCGAGGCCGCACCGCGTGTCTGGCTCACCGCGCTGCGCGCCGAAGACACCGCCGAGCGTGCCCAGATGCAGCCGGTA
Organism: Chromohalobacter beijerinckii; assembly: GCF_023061185.1. Taxonomy (GTDB): domain Bacteria; phylum Pseudomonadota; class Gammaproteobacteria; order Pseudomonadales; family Halomonadaceae; genus Chromohalobacter; species Chromohalobacter beijerinckii. The sequence goes on along the minus strand of NZ_JAKGAK010000019.1, from coordinate 48,870 downwards.
TCGATTAATCAGGATGGCTTGATCAAGGTCGCCCCGGTCCTGCATTGGACGGCCAAGGACATGTATCAATACCTACAGAAGCACGACTTGCCCAACAACTTCGATTACTTCGACCCCACCAAGGTGGAAGATAAGCGCGAGTGCGGGCTGCACCTTCAGCACTAGACGCTGAGTCTAACCATCGAATAGATGACACGAATGCGAGCCATGCCGATGCCGCCTCCACGGGGCATCGGCATTCTCGTATTAACAGGCCGCTCTCAGCGCACCGGCAACTCGATGCCTTCAAACAGAACCTGCTCGTGACGCGGCCCCGCCGCCAGCGCAGCTTCAATGCTGTCTCGATCGAGGTGGGGGGCGAAGCGATTGACGAAGTCGAACATGAAGCCGCGCATGAAGGTGCCACGACGAATGCCGATCTTGGTCGTCGAGCTGGCGAACAAGTGGCTGGCATCGAGTGCCACCAAGTCACGATCAACGACAGGGTCGACCGCCATGTGCGCCACAATCCCAACGCCGAGCCCCAGGCGAACGTAAGTCTTGATGACATCGGCATCGGCGGCAGTGAGTACCACGTTGGGCGTCAGATCATGTGCCTTGAAAGCATCGTCGAGCTGCGAGCGGCCGGTAAAGCCGAACAGGTAGGTCACCAGCGGATACTCGGCCAAGGCTTCGAGCGTCAATGTTTCTACCGACGCCAAGGGGTGATCTTGAGGAACCAGCACGCAGCGGTTCCAGCGATAGCATGGCAATAGCACCAAGTCAGTAAAAAGCTCCAGCGACTCGGTGCAGATCGCGAAATCGGCCTGCCCTTCACTGACCATCTGGGCGATCTGTTTGGGTGTGCCCTGCTGCATGTGCAAGGCGACATCAGGATACTTTTGCCGGAACTCGTGAATGACCGGCGGCAAGGCATAACGCGCCTGGGTATGTGTAGTGGCGATCGATAGGCTACCGCGCCGCTCGTCGCTGTGCTCCTGCGAGACGTGCTTGATATTGTCGACGGTGCGTAGCACCTTGCCGGCCAGCTCGATGATCGCCTCACCGGCCGGAGTCACGCGGGTCAGGTGCTTGCCGCTACGCGCGAAGATTTCCACCCCCAGCTCATCCTCCAGCAAGCGTATCTGCTTGGAAATACCCGGCTGAGAAGTAAACAGACTCTGCGCGGTGGCGGAGACATTGAGGTTGTGCCGGGCAACTTCCCAGATATAGCGCAGTTGCTGGAGTTTCATGAGCGATGCCTCCCGACCTGGCAATCTTTTATGGCATAAAATTTAAATTTGTGATTACTTTAAAGCATATGGTGCGAGAGTAGAAGAGCGTCGACATCCTGGCAATACCGCACCGTGGTGGTGCGTGGAAAAGCGCCAACATGATAGGCTGATGCTATTGTCACCATACCGATGGGGCATTTGCCAGGGCCATGGTCAGCGGCTACCATCGCCTCATCTACGCTCGCAAAAGCGCAATGGAATACTGGAGAGATTCGTAATGGCTAATAATGTCGATGTCACCTCCGCTAACTTCGAGCAGGAAGTCGTCAACGCCGAACAGCCCGTACTGCTCAAGTTCTGGGCACCGTGGTGCGGTCCTTGCAAGATGATGGCCCCCGTAGTCGATGAAGTCGCCGATGAAAAAGCCGGTGGTCTCAAGGTCGTCAGCATTAATGTCGACGACGCACCGGAAATCGCCGCCGAGCAAGGCGTGCGCGGTGTTCCGACCGTGATGATGTTCAAGTCCGGCGCCAAGGTGGCTTCCTTGGTCGGCGCACAGTCCAAGTCACAACTGACACAGTTCATCGATCAGAACGCCTGAAGTCACGGCGTTAAGCTGTCGAAGTATGCCAACGATCGCCCCGCTCATGCGGGGCGATTGTCGTTACAGGCGTGGTCGGGGGCATGGTTACTCGGGAGGCGGTTCCGGGGATATCATCTCGGCACGACGGCGGCGCACGCGTTCAGAAGGGCTCAGTAATTTCGCTAACCAACGCGTTTCGGGATGACTATCCAGGGCAATCTTGAGCGTCATGGTCAGTGGTACCGACAGCAACATGCCCACGGGCCCGAAGATCCATCCCCATACCACCAGCGACAAGAACGCCACCAACGTGGAAAGTCCCATCGTGCGTCCCATGACCCGGGGCTCGATGATATTTCCCATGAGGAAATTGATCGCCAGATAGGCACCCGCCAGCAGCATCGCCTTGAAGGGGCCACCTTCCGGCATCGCCAAGGTCAAGAGCACGGCAGGAACGGCCGCCAAGGCCGAGCCGATATTGGGGATATAGTTGAGACAGAACGCCAAGGTTCCCCACAACAGCGCGAAGTCGACACCGATCAACATGCACGTGCCCCACACCAGTACGCCGGTCACCAAGCTGATTACCGTCTTGATGGCTAGGTAGCGCTTGAGATTGCGACTGAACTCGGTGAAACGCTGTAGGCTCGGCGCCGGATTGAGCAAGGCTTGCGAGACCTTGTTGCGAAACTCCAATGTCTCGAACAGCATGAAGATCACCAACAGCATGATCACAACGCTCTGCGAGAGCAAATTACCCACACTGCCAAGGAAGACGGGAACCCAATCGGTCGCCCGAGAGGCATCGAGAAGCTCGGAGACACCCTTGGGATCAATGGATATCCCCTGCCCCGCCAGCCATCGCAGCACGGTCAGATAGTGCTCTTGCAGCTGCTCCTGCAGCTTGGGCAAGGCGTCCATGAAGGTCGTGAAACTATTGCCGAGCAGTGCACCCAACAGGGTCACCAACACGCCGAGTATCAGCAACGTGACCAACACCGACAACCGCATGCCCAGACCGCGCTCATGCAGCCAATGCACCGGCGATGTGCAAATAACGGCGATGAACAGCGACAGCAATATGGGAATCAGCAAGTCGGCGCCGGCCTGCATGCCGCCAACGATGATCACCAAAGACGCCAAGGTCAGCATCAAGTTGAGAGGGAGGTTCTGGGAACCGGGATCTTGTCCGGGGGACATGGTGCGTTCGCATCCTTGACGAAACCAAGGTGTTATTCTGCCTGGCAGGGGTTACTTGCACAAACTCCATCCCCTTTCGCAATAGACAAACAAGGCGGACCCCACAAAGGTCCGCCAAGCATCGTTCAGGTATGCGAGCCCGAGGCTACGATCACATGGCGAAACCGAGCCCGAAGTCCTCAGCCTGCATGGCCATCAACGTCTCACTACCGGCGCGTATCATCTCGGCATGCGCGCGGGTACGCGGCAACAAACGCTGATAATAGAAGCGGGCGGTCTCGAGTTTGGCACGATAGAACGCCGCATCGTCGGGGTTACTGGCCAGGGCTTGATGCGCTGCCTGCGCCGCTCGGGCCCAGAAAAACGCCAGAGTGACGTAGCCGGAATACATCAGGTAATCGACACTTGCGGCGCCCACTTCTTCGCGATCCTGCATGGCCTTCATGCCGACCGCCATGGTCAGATCGCCCCACTCGGCGTTGAGCTTCGCCAAGGGCATGACGAACTCCGCCATGGCATCGTTCGCTTCATGGGCCTTGCAGAACTTGTGAATCTGCTTGGTGAAGGGCTTCAAGGCCTCTCCCTGGCTCATCAGCACCTTGCGGCCGAGCAGGTCGAGGGCCTGGATACCCGTGGTGCCTTCGTAGAGCCGTGTAATGCGGGCATCCCGCACGTACTGCTCCATACCCCATTCGCGGATGTAGCCGTGCCCCCCGAAGACCTGCACGCCTTCATTGGTAGCCTCGAACCCCACCTCGGTCAAAAACGCCTTGACGATGGGCGTCAGCAAGCCCAGCTCGGTTTCGACCGTTTCGCGCTCGACGTCGGAGGTCGCGCCTTCGACCCGATCCGCGAGTTGCGCGGCATGCAGCACCAGCATGCGACCGCCCTCGGCCAGCGCCTTCTGGGTCAGCAGCATGCGGCGAACATCGGGATGCGAGATGATCGGATCGGCTGGCTTGTCAGTTTCTCGCGCACCGGACAGTGCACGCATCTGCAGACGATCACGGGCGTAGGCCAAGGCATTCTGAAAGCTCACCTCCATCAGCCCCAACCCCTGGATGCCAACGCCGATGCGCGCCACGTTCATCATGGTGAACATGCAAGCTAGCCCCTTGTGGGGTTCGCCAACGAGATACCCCCGTGCGCCATCGAAGTTCATCACGCAAGTGGCATTACCGTGAATACCCATCTTGTGCTCCAGGGCACCGCAGCTTACGGCATTGCGTTCACCGGCTTCGCCCTCGGCATCTGGCAGATACTTGGGCACCACGAATAGGGAAATCCCCTTGGTACCCTCCGGTGCATCGGGCAGTTTGGCCAGGACCAGGTGCACGATGTTCTCGGCCAGGTCATGCTCGCCCGCGGAGATGAAGATCTTGGTCCCGGTGATGAGATAACCCCCCGCCTCGTCGGGACGCGCCCGGGTCTTGATCAGGCCAAGGTCGGTGCCACATTGCGGCTCGGTCAGGCACATGGAGCCCGTCCAAGTGCCATCATTGAGCTTGGTCAGATACTGCGCTTTCTGCTCGACGCTACCATGATGGCGAAGCGCATCGGCGGCGCCCTGGGAAAGCCCCGGGTACATGCCCCACGCCAGATTGCTCGAACACACCATCTCCGAGAGCATCATGCCAAGCGAGGTCGGCAACCCTTGACCGTGATAGGCCGTATCGCCGGCTAGACTCGGCCAGCCGCCTTCCACGTACTGGGCATAGGCCTCCTTGAATCCCGAAGGCGTCAGCACCTCGCCACCTTCGAGTCGACACCCTTGCTCGTCACCGGTTCGGTTGAGCGGCAGTAGCACCTCGCGTGTGAAGCGTGCGCCCTCTTCCAGAATCGCGCTCACCACATCCGGGGTGACCTCATCAGCCTGGGGCAATTGGGCATAATGACGGGGATAATCGAGAATCTCGTCCATCACGAAACGAAAATCGCGTAGCGGCGCCTGATAACTGGGCATCTTGAAGCTCCTGAACGGTACGGGCAGGTATCCCGAGGACATCAAACATTCGTTTGAAATTAAGCGCCGCCAAGCACCAAGTCAAGCGTTCGTTTGAATCTTATGGGATGACATTGGTAGCAAGCTCAGGCAGCACCCAAGGGCGCCGTCGCCAGTTGCCATGCCACTAATAACAGTATGGCGCAGATCCCACCTTCGATGGCCTGCCAGGCACGCGGGTTGGCCAGACGCGGCGCCAACCAGCCCGCACCTCCCACGAGAGCGAAGAACCATCCAAAAGAAGCCATGGCCGCACCGATCACGAAGGCTTCTGGCATTGCTTGCTGTGCACCGATAGCGCCGAGCATGATCACCGTATCCAGATACACATGCGGATTGAGCAAGGTCACGGCCAGCGTCGCCATCAACACACCCCACAAGCGAGGTCGTGTCTCACCATCGGCCTTGAGCGAGGAAGGCCGACGCACGCGACACCAGGCTTGCCACGCCTGCCAGCTCAAGAACGCCACGCCGCCCCAGCGCGCCACTTGCATGAGCCCCGCATGCGATGTCAACAAGGCACCCAGCCCCAGCACGCCCGCACCGATAAGTATCAGATCGCACAATGCACATACGGTCGCTACCCACCAGGGATGTTCATGCATCAGTCCGCGTTGAAGTACGAAAGCATTCTGCGCGCCGATGGCGATGATCAACCCCGCCCCCACGAACAGACCATTGAGCCAGGAGCCCCACATATCCGTTCCCTCCTTTTCACCAGGAAGACATTGATAAGTGGCGCAGAATACGCTTGACTACATAGATAAGTTAAATTAATTCAAGGAATGGGTGATAACGTTTACTGATGCTCGATTACAAACTTCTTGAAGCACTGGCCGTCGTGGTCGACCAGGGAGGGTTCGAACGCGGCGCGCATTACCTGGGACTCACCCAGTCCGCCGTCTCGCAACGCATCAAATTGCTCGAAGCACGCCTCGGACAACCGGTGCTGGTCCGCGCGCCCAAGCTCGCCCCGACCCCATTGGGTCGACGGCTACTCAACCATGTGCAACAGGTTCGGTTGCTCGAGCATGACCTGCTCGATCAGATCCCCGCGCTGGGTGAACGCGAACAACGCCTGCGCCTCGCCATCAATGCCGACAGCCTGGCCACCTGGTGGTCGCCGACCACCGGCGACTTCTGTCGGCGCCAAGGCGTTTTATTGGACTTGATCGTCGAGGATCAGGACGTTGCGCTCAAGCGCATGCGCGATGGCGAGGTCGCCGGCTGCATCTGTGCCACACCGCGCCCCGTTCAAGGTGCCCGCGCGCACGCCCTGGGCAGCATGCGCTACCGTGCCATCGCCAGCCCCGGTTACGTGTCACGCCATTTCAGCGAAGGGCTGACGCACGATGCCTTGCGCAAGGCGCCTGCCATCGTGTTTGGGCCCGATGACCGCCTTCAGCATCGTTATCTGGAGATGCGAGGCTATAAGGAATCCTTTCCGCACCACCTGTGCCCGTCCTCGGAAGGCTTCGTGCATCTGGCCTTGGCCGGCATGGGCTACGGTTTGATTCCCGAACGGCAGGTGGAACGCGAACTACGTGAGGGGCGTCTGGTCGATCTCGACGCAGATAGCTACATCGATGTGCCGTTGTACTGGCATCACTGGCGTCACGGCGGCGACACATTGGACGCTTTGACTGCCCACCTGCTCGACATGAGCAGCGCTTGGCTGATGCCGCCCTCGCCAGAGGCTCAGCCACTACTCTAGACGCGTCTCATGGACCCAAATCAAGGCGACTGCAGGTGCCGCTCGACACTGGCCACCTTGTCATCCATGTGTTGCTCGCGGTCGGTGCGGGTTCCCATCTTCAACGTCGTGGTAATGCGCGGCGCGCCCATCTCGTGCACGCGCTGATGACACGCCTTGACCACCGCCATGACATCGTCCCACGGGCCCTCGATGTTAGTGCCATAGGCGTGCATGCGGTACTCGAGCCCTGAGGCCTCGATGACGCGCTGGCAAGCCGCGACATGTTCTCCCACCGAAACGCCTACCCCCAGCGGCACGACGCATAAATCGACGATGACATGCATGGCCTTCCTCCTCGTCTGGATACTCGCCTGCCGCAAGAACTCTCGGCAAGCGTGCTATGAAACGCAAAACGCCAAGCCACGCGGACCTGGCGTATCAGTAGACGACGTCGGTCAACCGCCTTCGCGGATGACGTCCGCCCCATCGGGAATTTCGAATTCGAAACGCGATGCCGAAATGTCTTCGTTGACGTCGATGTCATCGAAGTTAATCGCTGTACGCTGACCGGTGCTGTCTTCCATCTGCAAGCCCTCCAGGCGATCATCCTCGAAGGTAAGCTCGAGACTCTCGAACAATGTGTCGGGCGCCTTCGGTATGAGCGTGAAGGTTTCGCTTCCGGATTCTTGGCGACTGGTCACCTCATAGTTCTCGGTCAGGGCCTCGGCGCTTCCCGAGAGCAACAACGCTGGCGTATGCGTCACCCGCGTATCGAGCGGGCGAACGCTGACCTGTTGTAGGTCGGGGTCGTAGAGATACACCTTATCGCCGTCAGAGACGACGACCTGCTGGTATGGAGCATCGACTTCCCAGTGAAACTTGCCGGGGCGGGACAACCACATGTGACCTTCGACCTTCTGAAGGCGCTGGCCGCTTCCATCGAGGATCTGCTGTTCGAAATCCGCCGAATAACTTTCCAGCGGCTCCAACAAGTCCGTCAAACGCTCCACACCATCCGCTTGCGCCATACTAGGTAACGCGAGTGCCGCGCCCAGGGCCAAGGCCAGCTTGAATGTTCTCATTACCACTCCTTGTTTGCTCATCCTGCATTACTCGATGTGACGCCAACTCGGGCGAAAAAGTTGCTTCGCACGAGGCGACGTCCATCGTCTTTGCACTTTTTACTGGCCTCTAGAGCGCTTACGCGCTCAATGATCGGCGGCGGGCGGCGATGCCAGCACTTCGCGGGCCCCGTTGGTGCCCATCGACGACACGACGCCTGCCGACTCCATGGTCTCGACCAGGCGTGCAGCCCGGTTATAGCCAATCTTGAAGCGGCGCTGCACCGCCGAGATCGAGGCACGACGTGACTCGGTGACGAACTGCACGGCTTCATCGTAGAGCGCGTCTCGCTCCGGGTCGTCACCATCGCCACCTTCCGCCTCGAGCCCAGTCAAGGCATCGGCCGAGACGCCTCCCGAAAGGATCTCATCGACGTATTCCGGTTCGCCGCGCCGTTTCCAGTCCTCGACGATACGGTGCACTTCATCGTCGTCGACGAAGGCCCCATGCACACGCGTCGGCATGCCGGCGCCGGCCGGTAGATAAAGCATGTCGCCGTGGCCGAGCAGGTTCTCCGCTCCGCCTTGGTCGAGAATGGTGCGCGAATCGACCTTGGAGGAGACTTGGAACGCCATCCGCGTCGGAATATTCGCCTTGATCAGGCCGGTGACCACATCGACCGAGGGACGCTGAGTGGCAAGGATCAAATGGATCCCCGCAGCACGAGCTTTTTGCGCCAGCCGGGCGATCAGCTCTTCGACCTTCTTGCCGACGATCATGAACATGTCGGCGAATTCGTCGATCACGACCACGATGTACGGCAACTTCTCTAGTACCGGGGGCTGCTGATGCATTTCCCACGGCTGCGGCTCCCATAGCGGATCGGCAACCTGGGCGCCATGGCGTTCGGCCTCGTCGAGCTTAGCGTTGAAGCCGGCCAGGTTACGCACCCCCATCGCCGCCATCAGCTTGTAGCGACGCTCCATCTCGGCCACGCACCAGCGCAATGCGTTGGCGGCTTCCTTCATGTCGGTAACCACCGGCGCCAGCAGATGCGGGATGCCGTCGTAGACCGACAGTTCCAGCATCTTGGGATCGACCATGATCATGCGCACTTCATCCGGCGTCGCCTTGAGCAACATCGAGATGAGCATGGCATTGACGCCCACCGACTTGCCCGACCCCGTGGTCCCGGCCACCAGCAGGTGTGGCATCTTATTGAGATTGGTGACCACGGGATTACCGCCGATATCCTGCCCCAGCCCCATGGTGACCGGCGAATCGGCCTGCTGGTAGACATCCGAGTCCAGTACTTCGCGCAGCCGAATCATGGCGCGGTTAGGATTGGGGATTTCGATCCCTACCGTGGGACGCCCAGGGATGATCTCCACCACGCGCACGCTCTTGACCATCAGCGAACGCGCCAAGTCCTTCGATAGATTGCTGATCTTGGAGACTTTGACCCCAGCGGCGGGCTTGATCTCGAAACGGGTGATGACCGGGCCCGGCCAGGTGTCGACGACCTCTGCCTTGACACCATACTCACGCAGCCGCGTTTCCAGCAGCTCGGCCATGTCCGCCAACTGCTCATCGGTATAATTGGGTTTTTGCTCACCGGTCGGCGTCAACAGCCGCAACGTGGGCAACGCCCCCTCGGGCTCGGTCGATGGTACGGTCTCGGGACGCTGATTCTGCAGATGCTCCACCGTCCACAATGCCGGAGCCTCATCATCGCCTTCCGGCTCGCTCGCCGACGGCTCGGCCGTGCGCACGTCGGGCGCTTCCCCGGGGGCGCTTTCTACCTGGCCACGCGGCGCTGACCGTGACAGATCCTCCGAAGGCGCATCCGGCACCTCGGGCTCGGGCGGCGCCGAGGCCGGTGCCGATGAGCGTGCTTCCGGGGCTTCGTCGTCCCAGCTGATGCGGGGGCGTGGCGGCTCCGACGGCGCTTCGGGCGCGGGTTCCGGCGACGTGGCATCCTCGGACGCCGTCGTCGAAGCGTCATCCGACTCGCGTGCTGACGTGGCGGGGGGCGCCGTTCCGACGTCATCATCGTCGCGGCGGGCCTGGATGCCCCAATCGCCGAGCGGAACGTCGTCATCGTCGTCAGCGGTCAGCGGCTCCGGGATGGGTTCAGGAACACGCCGTCGGGTAACATCGGCGCGCATCGAGGCCGTAGAGCTCGTATCCGCTTGGGACGGCGTCTGAGACGTCACGTCAGGCTCATCGGAGGCATGCTCCGTGGGGCGAGGTTTCTCGCTCTCGCCACGCTCGTTGAGAGAGCGATCATGCGGCGCTGTGGTAGTGGCCGCATGGCGCTGTGGTGCACCCGAGGCGGCGAAGCCGGCCCGCTCGTCATCGGCACGCTGGCGGGCCGTATAGGCAGCATCCGGGCGCTTGGCAGAGGGCGTATGCTCAGGAACATCCCAGGGGATATCGGTTTTGCCATCATTACGCCAAGCAGAGGTTTCAAGCGTGGGCTCGGTGGTCTCGAAGGACGGTTCCACACGGCGCTCACTGGCCGTTGCATACGATGGCTCAGAGGTCGCACCTGCCAATTGCGGGGCGCGCCGTGACGCGCGCCAGCGCTGCCACCACGAGGGGCGTTTTTTCTCGTCCGCCGGCGCCTCATCCTCCTCCAATGGCGCATCAGCCTCGGCGGCGTCCATGTCGTCATCGTCGTAGGCATCACGCCGCTGAGCGAGACGTTGCCGACTCCCGCGCCACTTGGCAATGCTCCACGCCAGCAGGCGATACATGGCACGCCCGAGTTCATCCATGACTGCCAGCCAGGTCATGCCGGTGAACAGGGTAAAACCGCACATGAAAGCCACCAGCGAGACCAGTGTGGTGCCCTGCATGTTGAGCAAGGGCTGCAGGGCACCGACCAGCCCTTCGCCGAGAATACCACCCGCCGCGTAAGGCAGTTCGCTGTCGGGATGATAGAAATGCAGCGCCCCCAAGGTGGTCGTGCTCAGCAATAGCAGTACCAGGCCGCTGGTACGTACCGAAAGCACCGTCGGGTCCCAGGCGATGTTCACTTCCCGTGCACGCAGCATCCGCCAGGCCGCGAAGCCGAACATGCCTGGCCACCATAAGGCGCTAGCACCGAATAGCGAATACAACACATCCGACAACCACGCCCCGACGGGGCCCATCCAGTTATTGATCGTTTGATTGGGGCCACTATGTGACCAGCCCGGGTCGCCAGGCACATAGCTGAAAAGCGACAACAGGAGAAAGACACAGATAGCAAGCAGCACGATGGCCGCACCTTCGCGCGTCACGCCCTGCAAATGCATTACGACTCGGCGCGCCTGCTCCTTGGCCTGGGACGCTGTTTGTCCACGCTCGTTGCGTTTTCCATTGACACTCAAGTGGCCATCCCCCTTGCGCCACGTATGGCGATACCTAATGTTGCCGACACTACCCGACGCGTGCCGTCCACTATCGTTCACGTACGAAAAAACGGCTCGCATCTCATCCGATGGGCTTTTCTGGTTTGCCATCATACCCACCCCATGCGCTGCGTCACAGGGGAAAAACCATACCTCTCGTTGTCGCGAAAGGGCGACGCCACGCGGCTGGGAGGCGAAGCGGGTAGTTATCGATGCCATACCTGGCGTACGCTGAAACTCCCTCTTGAACGATATCAGCAGAGACGCATGCCCATGTTGCCTTGGTTACCTCCCCACCGGGTCGGTTTCCCACCCGTCGAACAAGCGTTACGCGAGCCCGACGGGCTGCTTGCTGCCGGCGGCGAGCTTTCGCCGGACTGGTTGCGCTGCGCCTATCGACGCGGCATATTCCCATGGTTTGCACCGGGTGAACCCATCCTGTGGTGGAGTCCCGACCCACGTCTGGTGTTGTTTCCTGACGAGATTCACGTGCGCCGCAGCCTCGCCAAGCGCCTGCGCAACGCCGGTTTCACGGTAACCTTCGACCACGCTTTCAGCGCTGTCATCGACGCTTGCGCCGCCCCTCGCGAAGACTACGCAGGCACCTGGATCACCCCGGAGATGCGCCACGCCTACTGCCGCTTGCATGCTGAAGGCATTGCCCATTCGGTGGAGGTATGGCGCGATGGCGAGCTGGTCGGCGGTCTCTACGGGATCGGTCTGGGCGGCGTGTTCTTCGGCGAGTCGATGTTCAGCCGCGTCGCCGATGCGTCGAAAGTGGCGCTGGTGCATCTTGCACGGCATCTGGCAGCACACGGCGGGCGACTGATCGACTGTCAGGTGCATACGCCCCATCTGGCCAGTCTTGGCGCACGCAGCATCGCCCGTTCAACATTCATCGACTACCTTGACCAATATGTGGAGAGTCATGGATCACCGATGCTGTGGTCTTCCTCTACGCCCGATCATTTCCCAGTCGAAGAGCCGAAGCCAACGTGAGCAGCAACACGCCGTCCCAACTCACGCGAGATCTGCGTTTCTTCCTCACGGTCCCGCATGGATGCAGTTATCTACCAGACCGCGAGGCGACCACGCTATTTCTGGACCCTCAGGAACAGCCAGGTCAAGGCGTCTACGACGCGCTGTCGTTGCTGGGCTTTCGGCGCAGTGGCCGCCATCTCTATCGCCCACACTGCGAGGGATGCCGGGCTTGCATTTCAGTGCGTATCCCGGTGCAAGACTTCGCGGCCTCTCGCACGCAGCGTAAGCTGATGTCACGTAATGCCGACCTCGAAACACGCATACGGCCGGCAGCTTTCCATGAAGAACATTATGCGCTTTATGCACGTTACATTCGCACCCGCCACGCCGATGGCGACATGTTCCCGCCCAGCCACGAGCAATACCGCACCTTCCTGACCCTGGATCACCCCTACGCACGCTTGATCGAATTTCGTCTGGAGGGCCAACTGCTTGCCGTGGCGGCGACGGATCTTCTGAGCCATGGCGTGTCGGCCATTTACACCTTCTTCGACCCGGGGGCGGAATTCGAGCGCCGCTCTCTTGGCGCCTACTCGATCCTCCATCAGATCGAGCTGGCGCGTCGGCTCGAGCTCCCCCACGTCTACCTCGGCTACTGGATTCGCCAGTGTCGCAAGATGCGCTACAAGCAGGATTTTCAGCCTCTAGAATACCTCGATGGCCGATATTGGCGGCGTCGAATCCCCCTATCCGATACTCCCTCATCATGATGTCAGCGTAACATCATGCACATGATTTTTGCCTTAACCCTCGGCATGCGGCAGAATATCGGGCTATCTTCAAAATCGACGCTGACCACGGTCGGTAATTAGTGCTGGCAACGGCAACGCAAACCGTGGCGCACTTACGAAGAAGCTTTCAACGCAATACGAGGAAACGCCTAATATGGCACGTGAAGACCATATTGAAATGGAAGGTGTCGTGGTCGATACCCTTCCCAACACCATGTTCCGAGTCGAACTGGAAAACGGGCACGTCGTGACGGCCCACATCTCCGGCAAGATGCGCAAGAACTACATCCGCATTCTGACCGGCGACAAGGTCAAGGTCGAACTGACCCCGTACGATCTTTCCAAGGGTCGCATCGTCTACCGCGCCCGCTGAGCCATCATCACGGCGCACTCGCGCTGTCGGCTTGCCACTGCGCCCACGAAAAACGCCCCGTCATGACGACAGGGCGTGAAGCGTGCGGCGTTACGGTGTGAGTTGAGCGGTTGCTCAGGCCACAGCCGCCTCCGTCTCCAAGTGTAGCTCGCCTTCTTCAATGGTGACGTAGACTACGCCGCCGTGCTCGGCGAGGTCGCCGAACAAGATCATCTCGGCAAGCGGCTTCTTGAGCTTCTCTTGGATGACACGCGCCATCGGACGCGCCCCCATTTCCGGATCGTAGCCCTCTTCGGCAAGCCAGGCTCGCGCCGATTCATCGACATCCAACTGAACGCGTTTCTCGTCGAGTTGCGCCTGGAGTTCAACCAGGAACTTGTCGACCACGTTGCGCACCACCGAGGGCGCCAGGCCATGGAACTGGATGATGCCGTCCAGGCGATTGCGGAACTCGGGCGAGAAGGTCTTACGCAGCACTTCCATGGCATCCGAGGAGTGATCCTGTGTCTGGAAGCCGATGGAGCGCCGAGCGATCTGCTCGGCCCCGGCATTCGAGGTCATAATCACGATCACATGGCGGAAATCGGCCTCACGACCGTTGTTGTCCGTCAGGCGGCCATGATCCATGACCTGCAGCAGCAGGTTGAAGACCTCGGGGTGCGCCTTCTCGATCTCGTCGAGCAACAGCACGCAATGCGGCTGTTTGGTGATCGCCTCGGTCAGCAAGCCGCCTTGGTCGTATCCGACATAGCCGGGAGGAGCGCCGATCAGACGCGACACCGTGTGGCGCTCCATGTACTCGGACATATCGAAGCGCACCAGTTCGATGCCCATCAACTGCGACAGCTGGCGCGCCACCTCGGTCTTGCCGACACCGGTCGGCCCCGAGAACAGGAAGCTGCCCACTGGCTTGTCGGGCGATTTCAGCCCCGCGCGCGATAGCTTGATCGCCGCCGAGAGGCTGGTAATGGCTTCATCCTGACCGAATACCAGCATCTTGAGATCGCGCTCGAGATTCGACAACAAGGTGCGGTCCGAACTGGAGACACTCTTCGGCGGAATCCGTGCAATGGAGGCGACCACTGCCTCGACTTGGTCGACATCGATGGTCGAGACGCGCATTTCCGGCGGCAACAACCGCTGATGCGCCCCCGCCTCGTCGATCACATCGATGGCCTTGTCCGGCAGGAAGCGATCGTTGATATAACGATCCGCCAGACGCACCGCGCTGTCCAGCGCACCATCGGTGTACTTGAGCGCGTGATGCTCCTCGAAGCGTCCACGCAACCCCTTGAGGATGCGAATGGTGTCGTCCACCGTCGGCTCGGGCACGTCGACTTTCTGGAAGCGCCGCGCCAAGGCACGATCCTTTTCGAAGATGCCACGATACTCCTGGAAAGTGGTCGAGCCGATACAGCGCAACTCGCCCGAAGACAGCAGCGGCTTGAGCAGGTTGGAGGCGTCCATGACGCCGCCCGATGCGGCGCCGGCACCGATCACGGTATGAATCTCGTCGATGAACAAGATCGAGTTAGGCTGTTTGCGCAACTCGGCCAGCAGCCCCTTGAGCCGCTTCTCGAAGTCACCCCGGTACTTGGTGCCGGCCAGCAAGGTCCCCATGTCCAGCGAGTAGACGACACCATCGCTGATCACATCGGGGACATCTTCCTCGACGATACGCTTGGCCAGGCCTTCGGCGATGGCGGTCTTGCCGACACCGGCCTCGCCCACCAGCAACGGATTGTTCTTGCGCCGCCGCGCAAGGATCTGAATCACGCGCTCCAGCTCATGGTCGCGACCGATCAACGGATCGATCTTGCCCAGGCGCGCCTGTTCGTTGAGGTTGGTGGCATAGCCCGTCAGCGGATGGGGGCTACCCTCCGACACGCCCTCTTCGGCCTCTTCACTTTCATGAGAGGAAGGAGACTGCCCATGTCCGGCAACCTTGGAAATGCCATGCGCGATGTAATTCACCGCATCGACGCGCGCAACATTCTGTTGTTTGAGGAAGTAGACGGCCTGACTTTCCTGCTCTGAGAAGATCGCGACCAGGACGTTGGCCCCCGTGACTTCCGATTTCCCCGAGGATTGCACATGGAAGACGGCGCGCTGCAGTACGCGCTGGAAGCCCAGCGTGGGCTGCGTTTCACGATCTTCCTGATCGTCGGGAATCAAGGGGGTGGTGGAATTGATGAAGTCCTGCAGATCGGCGCGCAGCTTTTCGAGATTGGCGCCGCAGGCTCGCAACACATCGGCCGCGGAGGCATTGTCCAACAACGCCAGCAGCAGGTGTTCCACGGTCATGAACTCGTGGCGCTTGGAGCGCGCCACGGTGAAGGCCGTGTTCAGGGTGAGTTCAAGTTCTTTGCTCAACATGGCAATCCCCTCTTAGCCGCCTATGGCGTCTGTCGGCACTTTCACAATCGGGCACAAACAGAGGTTATGCAAGTGCTACCTTGGACCACGACTTAACGTAGTAGTGCCGTCTCAGTCCGCCTCGTCGATATCGCACAGTAACGGATGCTGACATTCGCGTGCGTACTCGTTGACTTGATGACATTTGGTTTCCGCGATATCACGGGTAAAGATGCCGCAGGTCGCCTTGCCATGAGTATGCACGACAAGCATGATCTGCACGGCTTTCTCCCGCTCCAACGCAAAGAAGGTTTGCAGCACCTCGACGACGAACTCCATGGGAGTGAAGTCATCGTTGTGCAGCACGACCTTGTACATCGGCGGCTTAGCCAGCTCTGGGTCCGCCGACTGGACCGATACGTCGCCCTCCGGGTCTTCGTGGGGATCCTCGCCAGGCGGTCGTGTCATGCCAAGGATGACCGCCGCGTCAGGCGCTCGAGGTACGAATGGGCTTTCTGTTTCAAACATAGATGGAAATTTCCGTAAGTGCGCGCCGGATAGGCAATACGAAGCCCTGGGGCCATCACCGCCGCCTATCTTCGGTCTCTTCAATGTGCGGCCGGCTGGGCATGGATACAAGGTAGACACCACGAAAAAGCCCACTCCTGACAGGAGCAAGTATGGCATCGCGCCCCGAGTGCGGAGTAGGCTTTGCCCATCGCCGCTGCTTGTCGAAAGGTCCGAGACCGCCCATGAGTTCGCTGTACCTGCTGCATAAACCTTATCAAATGCTCTCGCAGTTTACCGATACGCAAGGCAGGGCAACGCTCGCCAACGTCATCGACGTCCCCGAGGTATACCCCGCCGGGCGTCTCGATTACGACTCTGAGGGCCTGCTCCTGCTGACCGACGACGGCGCCCTGGCCCACCGCATCAGCCATCCGCGTCACAAGCAGCCCAAAACCTACTGGGTGCAAGTCGAAGGCGCGCCCGGGGAAACGACCCTAAATGCGCTGCGCAGCGGCGTCACGCTAAAAGATGGCCCAACGCGTCCCGCCCAGGTGCGGCGTCTCGAGGCACCCGGTATCGCACCACGCCAACCGCCGGTACGCTACCGCGAGGCCATTCCCACCGCCTGGCTCGAAATCGTCCTCAACGAAGGCCGCAACCGGCAGGTCCGCCGCATGACGGCACATGTCGGTCATCCTACGCTGCGGTTGGTCCGCGTCGCCATTGGTCCGTGGCGCCTCGACGACCTCGCGCCGGGCGCCTGGCGTAAGGAGACGTTGCATGCGCCGCGCCCCCAGGCCCGCACACCCGATAAGCGCCAACGGAGGCGTCGATGAGCCGCTGGACGCCACACGTCACTGTTGCCAGCGTCGTCGAACGCGCGGGCCGTTACCTGCTGGTCGAGGAGGACAAGGGCGGCCCGTTCAGCCTCTTCAACCAGCCCGCCGGCCACCTCGAACCCGGCGAGCGTCTGACCCAGGCTGCCGAACGCGAAACCCGCGAGGAAGCTGCCTGGCACATCACGTTGACCGGCTATCTGGGGCTTTACGTGTATACCGCCCCCAATGAGTTGACGTTTCACAGCCATGCCTTCGTGGGAATTCCCCTGGCGCATCTGGGCAACGACCTGGACAGTGGCATCGTCGCCGCACATTGGCTCACGCTCGACGAAATCGAGGCGCTAGAACGCGCGCACCGCCTGCGCAGCCCGCTGGTGCTCAAGCGCATACGCGACGCCAAGGCCGGACGCCAGTTTCCGCTCGATGTGATTCACGAACGCTGATGGCTCAATTCAAGAGCGCTGATGGCTCAATTCACGAGCACTGATGGCTCAATTCACGAGCGCTGATGGCTCAAGCTCGAAGCACGAAGCCGGTTTCAGGTATAATATCGCCCCGAACATCAATCCATCCTCAACCCATTCGAGAGTGACCATGTCTCACGCCACGGAATCCTCCACCGCGGGGGCCGCTACCGCGTGCAAAGTCATCGTCGGCATGTCCGGCGGCGTCGATTCGTCCGTGACCGCCCTCGTCCTGCTGGAGCAGGGCTACGAGGTCGAAGGCCTGTTCATGAAGAACTGGGACGAGGACGACGGCACCGAGTACTGCACCGCCAAGGACGACCTTGCCGATGCCCAGGCCGTGTGCGACAAGCTCGGCATTCGGTTACATACCGCGAACTTCGCCGCCGAGTACTGGGATAACGTCTTCGAACATTTCCTCGCCGAGTACAAGGCCGGGCGGACGCCCAACCCGGATATCCTTTGCAACCGCGAGATCAAGTTCAAGGTCTTCCTCGAATACGCCGAAATGCTTGGCGCCGAACGCATCGCTACCGGGCATTACGTGCGCAACGGCGAGCGTGACGGTCGCGTGCGCCTGCTCAAAGGCTTGGATGCCAACAAGGACCAGAGCTACTTCCTGCACGCCGTACCGGAAGTCGCCATCGCGCGTACGCTGTTCCCGGTCGGCGAGATGGAGAAAAGCGAGGTCCGCGCCATCGCCGAGCGCCATGGTCTGGCCACCGCGCGCAAGAAGGACTCTACCGGCATCTGCTTCATCGGTGAGCGGCGCTTCGGCGACTTCTTGAAGCAGTACTTGCCCGCACAGCCTGGCACGATCGAAACGCCCGAGGGAGAGGTCATTGGCGAGCACATGGGGCTGATGTATTACACCCTCGGACAGCGCCAGGGCCTGGGCATCGGCGGCCTGCCCAACCATCCTGACGCCCCCTGGTACGTGGCCGCCAAGGACCTCGAGCGTAACGTCCTGGTCGCCGTGCAGGGCAAGCACCATCCGCTTTTGTACACCGACAGCCTGAGCACCGAGCCCGTGGAGTGGGTCGCCGGTCAGCCGCCGGCACCGGAAGCACGTCTCCAAGCCAAGACCCGCTACCGTCAGCAGGACGTCGCCTGTCAGGTTCGCGTGCTCGAAGACGGCGGTATCGAAGCATTCTTCGACGATCCCCAGCGCGCCGTCACACCGGGCCAGTCGCTGGTGCTCTACGAAGATGATATCTGCCTGGGCGGCGGCGTCATTCGCCAGACATGGAACCGACACGCGCGCCAAGGAGACAACGCCGCATGACGCCCACCCCGATTCAAAGCGCACCACAAAGCGCCGTCGCTCGCCAGGCCCTGGCCCTGGCGGGGGTCTTCCAGGCCGCCGCGGTAGTCGACGAGCTGGCCCGTACTGGGCAGTGCGACGAACGCGCCTGGAACACGCTGATTCATGCCACGCTGGAAACCAACCCAGAAAGCTTCGCGGCGATCTACGGCGGCCATCACAACAATCTGCGTCTGGGCATCGACACCCTCAGCGCGGTGATGGATCGCCAGCGCAACGACCCCGCCGTGATGCGTTACGGCTTCTCGCTGGTGCTGCTGATGCAGAAGCTGCGCAAGGACGATGCCATGCTAGCCTCGCTGGGAGAGCGTCTGGGGCGCGTTCAGGGCCAAGCCAAGCATTTCGGCGAGACGCACGAAAACGTGATCGCCAGTCTCGGTCAGCTCTATCAGGACACGCTGTCCACGTTTCGTTACCGCATCGTCGTCCAAGGCGACCCCAGCTTGCTGCAAAGCAGGATGATGCCCGAGCGCGTGCGAGCTGCTTTGCTGACGGGCGTACGTTTCGCCCTGCTTTGGCACCAGCAAGGCGGCCGCCGCTGGAAGCTGCTGCTTCAGCGTCAGTCCATCAAGAAATCACTCAATGCCCTCGACGACCGCTAACGGTCCTCGCCGCGCGATTCGATCCACGACCCGGAAGACGACATCCATGGAACTTTCCGCTCTCACCGCCCTATCCCCCGTCGATGGTCGCTATGGTGCCAAGGCTGCGGCCCTGCGCGAGCATTTCAGCGAGTATGGCCTGATTCGTGCCCGCGTGACCGTCGAAGTCCGCTGGCTGGAACGTCTCGCCGCACATCCGCAGATTACTGAAGTGCCGCCGCTTTCGGCACAGGCCACGGCCTTTCTCGGCCAGCTGGTGAGTGAGTTCTCGGTCGCCGACGCCGAACGCATCAAGGAGATCGAGCGTACCACCAACCATGACGTCAAAGCGGTGGAGTACTTCCTGAAGGAAAAGGTCGCCGACTTTCCGGAGCTGCATGCGGTCACCGAGTTCATCCATTTCGCCTGCACCAGTGAGGACATCAACAACCTCTCCCACGGGGTGATGCTGCGCGGTGGCCTCGACACCTTGTTGCCCACGCTGCGTGAGATCGTCACCGCGGTCGAGCGCCTGGCCCACGAGCACGCCGAGCAACCCATGCTTTCGCGCACCCACGGCCAGACCGCCAGCCCCACCACGCTGGGCAAGGAAATGGCCAACGTGGCGTATCGCCTGCGCCGCCAGCTCAAGCAGATCGAAGCCGCCGAGATCCTCGGCAAGATCAACGGCGCAGTGGGCAACTACAACGCCCACTTCACCACCTATCCGGAAATCGATTGGGTCGAGAACGCACGCATTTTCGTCGAGAACTTGGGGCTGACCTTCAATCCCTATACCACGCAGATCGAGCCGCACGACTACATCGCCGAACTGTTCGATGCCATCGCGCGCTTCAACACCATCTTGATCGACTTCGACCGCGACGTGTGGGGCTATATCTCGCTGGGCTACTTCAAGCAGAAGACCGTCGAGGGCGAGATCGGCTCTTCGACCATGCCCCACAAGGTCAATCCCATCGATTTCGAGAATTCCGAGGGCAATCTCGGCCTCTCCAACGCCCTGCTCGGCCACCTCGCCGAGAAGCTACCGATTTCTCGCTGGCAGCGCGACCTGACCGATTCCACGGTACTGCGCAACCTCGGCGTAGGCCTGGCATACGGGCTGATCGCCTACCAGGCCACACTCAAAGGGGTCAGCAAGCTGGAGGCCAATCCGGCCCGCCTCGACGAGGACCTCGATCAGAACTGGGAAGTCCTCGCCGAGCCGATCCAGACCGTGATGCGCCGCTACGGTATCGAAAAGCCTTATGAAAAGCTCAAGACCCTGACGCGCGGCAAGCGAGTCGACCAGGCCGGGTTCGCGGCCTTCATCGACAGCCTGGAATTGCCCGACGACGTCAAGACCGAGCTCAAGGCACTGACCCCGGCCACCTATATCGGGAATGCCAGCGAGCAAGCTCGCAAGCTATAAGTAGCAGGAAGCTGGAAGGCATCATGAACTCGCTACCAACGGTGCCAAGCCGTTTCTTCCGGCTTCCAGGCGCGCAGCGCCGCTCTTCAAGCTTCACACATGGTCGCGGTTGCCCACTCATCCCTTTCGAGTCCCGAGATTCTTATGTCGAGCGACACTCCCCTATCGATACTCGGCGGTTTGACCGCCGAGACTTTCCTGCGTGACTACTGGCAGAAAAAACCGCTGCTGATTCGTGGCGCATTCCCTGACTTCGAGTCGCCGCTTGCCCCGGAGGAACTCGCCGGCCTGGCCTGTGAAGACGGCATCGAAGCCCGACTCGTCGAGGCGCATGGCCCCGACAAGCCGTGGCAGGTCAGCCATGGGCCTTTCGATGATGCCACCTTCGCGCGCCTGCCCGACCGGGAATGGTCCCTACTGGTCCAGGCCGTCGATCATTACGTGCCCGAGGTCGCTGCCCTGCTCGAAGCCTTCGATTTCCTGCCGCGCTGGCGCCTCGACGACGTCATGGTCAGTTACGCGCC
Organism: Chromohalobacter beijerinckii; assembly: GCF_023061185.1. Taxonomy (GTDB): domain Bacteria; phylum Pseudomonadota; class Gammaproteobacteria; order Pseudomonadales; family Halomonadaceae; genus Chromohalobacter; species Chromohalobacter beijerinckii. Next base: position 27,541 of record NZ_JAKGAK010000019.1, on the reverse strand, counting down.
GCCCGAGGGCAGTGTCGGCCCCCATGTCGACAGCTACGATGTCTTCCTGCTCCAGGGCAGCGGTCAGCGGCGCTGGCAACTCGGTGGTGAGCAGCCCGACGACGCCCCCATCGTCTCAGGCGTCGACCTGCGCATGCTCGAACGCTTCGAGGTCGCCCCTGGCGAGGACTGGGTACTCGAGCCCGGCGACATGCTGTATCTGCCACCGCGTATCGCCCATCACGGGGTCAGCCAGAGCGCCGACTGCATGACCTACTCGATCGGCTTCCGCGCGCCCTCAACCGACGAAATCATCACCTCGTTCGCCGACTATCTCGGTGAAATGCAGTCCGAGACCTCGCGCTACACCGACCCTGATCTGCGCCCCATCGAACACGCCGGCCGCGTCGATGACGACGCCATCGCGCGTCTGCGCACCTTGGTGCTGTCGGTGATCGACGATCCGGCGCAGATGACACAATGGTTCGGACGCGTAATGACCCAACCCAAGTATGCCGATCAGCTCGCGCCCCTCGAGACACCCACCGACAGCGACGCCATCACCGAGGGGCTGTCACAGGGACACTACTTGGAACGCGCCCTGGGCTCGCGCTTCGCATTTCACGAGGAGAACGGCCGCACCACGCTGTTCACGGATGGCGACGGCCATGACTGCCCGCCTGGTCTCGCGCGTCTGCTGGCCGATACCACGCCACTGCATGCCGCCACGCTGGCATCTCACCTCGATGATCAGGCGCTGACGCTACTCGCCAAGCTGGTCAGTCAAGGCAGCCTCCACTGGCAAGACGAGACGCAGGAAAACGACGATGAGTGAACGGCATATCACCAACGGTGACTGGGAGACGCTGGGTTCGGCGTGTAGCGCGATCCGCAAGGTCGTGTTCATCGAGGAGCAAAACGTTCCCCAGTCGGAAGAGTGGGATGGCCGCGACCCGCAATGTCTGCATTTCCTGCTCCATGTCGATGATCGCGCCGTGGGCACGGCGCGCCTCTTGCCGGATGGCCATATCGGGCGCGTGGCGATTCTCGAGGAAGCCCGCGGCCAAGGGCTAGGCCTGCATTTGATGGAAGCGATTCTCGTGGTGGCCCGCGAAGCCGGCCACCATACCGTGCATTTGGATGCTCAGACCTACGCGATCCCTTTCTACGAACGTTTGGGCTTTACCGCGTATGGCGATGAGTTCCTCGATGCCAACATCCCCCATTACCATATGAGCCTGCGTTTTCAATAAGTTGTCTTGGACCTTTCTTACCCCTCGGAAAAAAGCTACATGATGCCGCGCCATTCGGGCGTCATGTAGTCAAACTACAACGTTTCCTGCGCCTAACTAGGCATTGTTGCCACGCCTTGTGTGCGTCATATTTTCTCTAAAGCCGAGGTTAAAACGGTTGTTTTACCGCAGCGCAATATCCGCGTCATTACGCGTACCGCAGCGGAAAATATCGTACTTCGGCTGAACGTGAAATGCCCTTTCGGGCACGCTCTAAACGCTCACGATGACCAAGAGGCAAGCGACATGTCCCAGACACGCGAACAGCAAATCGCCGCATTGGAAAAGGATTGGAACGAGAATCCGCGCTGGAAGGACGTCACGCGTCCGTATAGTGCCGAGGAAGTCGTAAGGCTTCGTGGTAGCGTCAATGAAGCGCATACGCTCGCCACGATAGGCGCCGAAAAGCTCTGGCGCCTAGTCAACGGCGAGGCTCGCAAAGGCTACGTCAACTGTCTCGGCGCGCTGACAGGCGGCCAAGCCATGCAACAGGTCAAGGCGGGTATCGAAGCGATCTATCTCTCAGGCTGGCAGGTCGCCGCCGACAACAACAGCTACCTGTCGATGTACCCCGACCAGTCGCTCTACCCGGTGGACTCGGTGCCCAAGGTCGTCGAGCGTATCAACAACAGCTTCCGCCGCGCGGATCAGATCCAGTGGCAGAAAGGCGCCAACCCCGGCGATGCCGACTTCGTCGATTACTTCGCGCCCATCGTCGCCGACGCCGAGGCGGGGTTCGGCGGCGTGCTCAACGCCTATGAACTGATGACGGCGATGATTCGTGCCGGTGCCAGCGGCGTGCATTTCGAGGATCAACTCGCCGCGGTCAAGAAATGCGGCCACATGGGGGGCAAGGTGCTGGTGCCGACCCAGGAAGCCGTGCAGAAACTGGTCGCTGCACGACTGGCTGCCGATGTGGCAGGCACATCGACGCTAGTCATCGCGCGCACCGATGCCAACGCCGCCGATCTGATTACCGCCGACGTGGATGATTACGACAAGCCCTTCATCACCGGCGAGCGCACCGCCGAAGGCTTCTACCGGGTCAGCGCCGGGCTCGATCAAGCCATCGCCCGAGGCCTGGCCTACGCGCCCTTCGCGGATGTGATCTGGTGCGAAACCGCCAAGCCGGATCTCGACGAGGCCAAGCGTTTCGCCGATGCGATCCACCGCGAATATCCCAATCAGCTGTTGGCCTACAACTGCTCGCCGTCGTTCAACTGGAAGAAGAATCTAGACGACGCCGAGATCGCCGGCTTCCAGAAAGCCCTGGCCGATATGGGCTACACCTACCAATTCATCACCTTAGCCGGCATTCACAACATGTGGTACAACATGTTCGATCTCGCCCACGCCTACGCCCAAGGCGAAGGCATGAAGCATTATGTCGAGAAGGTCCAGCAGCCTGAATTCGAAGCGGCCGAGCGTGGCTACACTTTCGTCGCCCACCAGCAGGAAGTCGGTACCGGCTACTTCGACGACATGACCAACATCATTCAAGGCGGCGTATCATCGGTGACCGCGCTCAAGGGCTCTACCGAGGAAGCGCAGTTCTGACACGTCGCACACTCGCCTAAAACGAGAAGGGCGCCCGTTCTTGGGCGCCCTTCTCATTGCCTGACCGGCGACCCGATCAACGCTGCTCGCGGAGGATGCCCAGCATCCGCTTGAGCGGCTCCGCCGCGCCCCACAGCAGCTGATCGCCCACCGAAAAGGCGGACAGATATTCGCCGCCCATGGCCAGCTTACGCAAGCGCCCGACCGGCACGTCCAACGTGCCGGTAGCGGCCGCCGGTGTCAGGCCGCTCAAGGTGGCGTCTTTCTCATTGGGAATCACCTTCGCCCACTGGTTGTGCTTGGCTAGACGATCCTCGATCTCGTCGATCGGCACATCCTGCTTGAGCTTGATGGTGAACGCCTGGCTATGCGAACGCATCGCGCCGATGCGCACGCACAAGCCGTCGATGGGAATCGGCGAGTCACCGGTGGCGAGAATCTTGTTGCTCTCGACCCCGCCTTTCCACTCTTCCTTGCTCTGACCGTTGTCCATCGCCTTGTCGATCCACGGCAACAGGCTGCCGGCCAGTGGCTCACCGAACTGCTCGGTGGGAAAATCACCGCCGCGCATGGTCTGCGTCACCTGACGGTCGATATCCAGGATCGCACTGCCGGGATCGGCCAGCGAGGATGCCGCAGCACCGTGCAGGGCACCCATCTGGGAAAGTAGCTCGCGCATGTGCTTGGCGCCCGAGCCCGATGCGGCCTGGTAGGTCATGGAGGTCATCCACTCCACCATATTGGCCTCGAACAAACCGCCCAGGCCCAGCAGCATCAGGCTGACGGTGCAATTGCCGCCCACGAACGTCTTGCCGCCATTGGCGAGACTGCGCTCGATGACGTGGCGGTTGACCGGGTCGAGCACGATGGTCGCCTCGTCCGCCATGCGCAGCGTGCTGGCGGCGTCGATCCAATAGCCCTGCCAGCCGGCCTCGCGCAGCGGGCGGTAGACGCTTTCCGTATAGTCGCCACCCTGAGCGGTGACCACCACGTCGAGACTCTTGAGGGCCTCCAGGTCACGGGCATCCTTGAGGGGCGGCACTTCAACCCCGATGTCGGGGCCAGGCTGGCCGACCTGGGAGGTGGTGAAGAACACCGGCTCGAGGCCGCTGAAATCGCCATCCTCGCGCATGCGTTGCATGAGGACGGACCCCACCATTCCTCGCCAACCGACAAAACCGACTCTAAGCATGTGTCGTCCTCCTGAAATCTACGAATGGGCGTACGGCCATGATACGTGAGCCGCGCTCATTGCGCCTGGAATGCCGCCAACACGGCATCGCCCATCGCCTGGGTCGAGACGGGGGCCGTGCCCTCGAAGGCGATATCGGCGGTACGCAGCCCCTGATCGAGCACCGAACCCACGGCGCGTTCGATGCGCTCGGCGAGCTGCGGCGCCTCGAGGGAATAGCGCAGCATCATGGCCACGGACAAGATCGTCGCCAACGGGTTGGCGACGCCTTGCCCGGCAATATCCGGCGCGCTGCCGTGACAGGGCTCGTGCATGCCCTGACGTTGTTCGTTGAGCGATGCCGAGGGCAACATGCCGATCGAGCCCGTCAGCATCGCCGCAGCGTCGGAGAGGATATCACCGAACATGTTGCCGGTAACGATGACGTCGAACTGCTTCGGCGCGCGCACCAGCTGCATGGCGGCGTTGTCGACGTACATGTGCGACAGTTCGACATCCGGATACTCCGGCGCCAGTCGCTCCATGACCTCGCGCCACAGGATGGTGGCCTCGAGCACGTTGGCCTTGTCCACCGAGCAGAGCTTGCCACCGCGTGCGCGCGCCATCTCGAAGGCCACGCGGCCGATGCGCTCGATCTCGTGCTCGGCGTAGATATAGGTATTGAAGCCGACCTTCTCGCCGTCGCGCTCCTCAATGCCCCGCGGCTGACCGAAATAGATGCCGCCGGTGAGCTCGCGCACGATCATGATGTCCAGCCCGGCGACGATCTCGGGCTTGAGGCTCGAAGCCGAGGCCAATTGCGGATACAACAGCGCCGGACGCAGGTTACCGAACAGGTTGAGGTTCTTGCGCAGCCCCAGCAGTCCTTTCTCCGGACGCTTGGCCAGATCCTCGATCTTGTCCCACTGGGGGCCGCCCACGGCGCCCAGCAACACCGCATCGGCCGCCTTGGCACGCGCCAGCGTCTCGTCGGGCAACGGCACGCCATGGGCGTCGATACCCGCTCCGCCGACCAGACCTTCCTCGACGCTGGCTTCCAGGCCCGCCTCGCGGCACGCGTTGAGGATCTTGACCGCCTCGCGGGTGATTTCCGGGCCGATACCGTCGCCCGGCAGAACGAGAATCTTGCGACTCATGGCGTACTCTCTCGCAACTCGACACATCATCATGAATGACGTGATGATTGGTTCGTGGGTGGCCGGCGCCGCGACGCCGACCACGGGAAGATGGGCGTTCCCTGCCATCCCGACTCATTGAGCCGGGCCTCCCTATCGGTTGTGTCCAGCGTTGTTGTTATTCAAAGACCGCCGGCGTCATCCGGCCTGGCGGAACAACCACGGCCGCGCCTGGCGATGACGCTTTTCGAAGTCATCGATAGCGTCGGCGTCCTTCAAGGTCAGGCCGATATCGTCCAGCCCTTCGAGCAGGCAATGCTTGCGGAACGAGTCGACCTCGAAGGTCAGCACTTCGCCGCTGGGTGTGGTGACCTGCTGCTTTTCCAGATCGACATCCAGGCGATAGCCTTCTTCGGCCTCGGCTTCCCGGAATAGCCGATCCACCGTGGCCTCGTCGAACGTGATCAGCAACAGGCCGTTCTTGAAGGCATTGTTGAAGAAGATATCCGCGAAGCTAGGCGCGATGATCACGCGAAACCCGAAGTCTTCCAGTGCCCAGGGGGCATGCTCGCGCGAGCTGCCGCAGCCGAAGTTGCGGCGTGCCAGCAATACGCTGGCGCCCTGATAACGCGTCTGATTGAGCACGAAATCCGGATTGAGCGGGCGGTTGGCGACGTCCTGGCCCGGATAGCCCTCGTCCAGGTAGCGCAGCTCATCGAACAGATTGGGGCCGAAGCCGGTGCGCTTGATCGACTTCAGAAACTGCTTGGGAATGATCAGGTCGGTATCCACGTTGGCGCGATCCATGGGCGCCACGAGGCCCTGATGACGATCGAACTGTCGCATGCTCACGCCTCCTGTACTTGGCTGTCATCGTTGGCGGCGCGCTCGGCCCCGAAATCGCGCACATCGACGAAGTGCCCGGCGATGGCGGCGGCAGCAGCCATGGCGGGGCTCACCAGATGCGTGCGGCCTCCGTAGCCCTGGCGTCCCTCGAAGTTACGATTGGACGTCGAAGCGCAATGCTCGCCGGTCCCCAACTTGTCGGCATTCATCGCCAAGCACATGGAGCACCCCGGCTCGCGCCATTCGAATCCCGCCTCGAGGAATATCTTGTCCAGCCCTTCCTCCTCGGCCTGGCGCTTGACCAGCCCGGAGCCGGGTACGACCATCGCCAGTTGGATGGAATCCGCCACCTTGCGCCCTTTGGCGACCTTGGCCGCCTCGCGCAAGTCTTCGATGCGCGAGTTGGTGCACGAGCCGATGAAGACCTTGTCGAGCTGGATATCGGTGATCTGCTGCCCCGCGTGAAGCCCCATGTACTCGAGGGCACGCGAGACGCCGCGCTGCACAGTCTCGTCGCCGGCGGCGGCAGGATCCGGTACCTGCGCGCCGACACCGGCGACCATTTCCGGGCTCGTTCCCCAGGTGACCTGCGGCTCGATCTCGGCGGCGTCGAGTTCGACCACCTTGTCGAACGGCGCATCGTCGTCGGAGACCAGCTCGCGCCAGTCGGCGACCGCCGCATCCCAGTATTCCTCACTGGGCGCAAAGGGACGCCGACGCAGATACTCGACCGTGGTCTCGTCGACCGCCACCAGCCCTACGCGCGCGCCAGCTTCGATGGCCATGTTGCAGATGGTCATGCGGCCTTCCATGGACAGGTCGCGAATCGCGCTACCGGCGAACTCGATGGCATAGCCTGTGCCGCCGGCGGTACCGATCTTGCCGATCACCGCCAGCACGATGTCCTTCGCCGTCACGCCGAGACCCAGCTCGCCCTCGACGCGCACTTGCATGTTCTTCATCTTGCGCTGGATCAGGCACTGGGTCGCCAGCACGTGCTCGACCTCAGAGGTACCGATGCCATGTGCTAGAGCCCCGAAGGCGCCGTGTGTGGCGGTGTGAGAATCGCCGCAGACGACCGTCATACCCGGCTGCGTGGCGCCTTGCTCCGGCCCGACCACGTGTACGATGCCCTGGCGCGCATCGTTGATGCGGAACTCTTCGATGCCGAAGCTGGTGCAGTTGTCATCCAGCGTCTCGACCTGAATGCGCGAGACCGGGTCAACGATGCCCGCGTTGCCCTCGGCACGCTCCTTGAGCGTGGTCGGCACGTTATGGTCCGGCGTGGCGAGATTGGTATCCAGCCGCCACGGCTTGCGTCCGGCGAGACGCAGCCCCTCGAAGGCCTGCGGTGAGGTCACCTCGTGGAGCAGGTGACGGTCGATGTAGATCAACGCCGTGCCATCGTCGCGTTCCTTTACCAGGTGCCGCGACCAGAGCTTGTCGTAAAGAGTCTGGCCTGCCATGGAATCTCCTCCACTCGTGCCTTCCCGACCGGGAAGATTGGGCGATGACGCTCTATGTCGTCTTGCAAAATGTCGCCTTGCAACATGTCGCTAGCTACACGCCGCGATAACCGGCGCAACCTTGATGCCCCTAAGCCTAAGGGGGCTTATGGATAAACGCAATTCATGTTATTTATGCTTTGGATTCCAAAATAGAATACTTCCCAAGAGAGCGCGTTCATGGATACGCAAAGCCTGCAAGCCTTCCTCGCGGTCGCCGATCACGGCTCGTTCTCGCTCGCCGCGGAGCAGCTCCACCTGACACAGCCCGCCGTCAGCAAGCGCATCGCGGGCCTCGAGGGGCAAGTCGGCGCGCAGCTCTTCGACCGACTCAACCGCCGCGTGACGCTTACCGAGGCCGGTCACACCCTGCTGCCGCGTGCCCGCCAGATTTTGGTGATGTTCGACGACAGCCGCCGCGCGCTTTCCAACCTCAGCGGCGACGTCAGCGGCAGCCTGACCATGGCCACCAGCCATCATGTCGGCCTACACCGTCTGCCACCGCTGCTCAAGGCCTATACTCAGGCGCATCCCGACGTCCGCATGGACATGCGCTTCCTGGACTCGGAACAAGCCTACCAAGGCGTGCTGGACGGCGACCTGGAGCTCGCCGTGGTCACGCTGGCCCCGGTCCCCGATCCTGCGCTGACGGTGGTGCCGGTGTGGATCGACCAGCTGCGCTTCGTCTGCGGACGCGAGCACGCCCTCGCCGGACGCGACACGGTCGCCCTGTCGGCACTGTCCGATTACGACGCCGTGCTGCCGGGGCATCTGACCTTCACCCGGGGCATCGTGGTGGACACCTTCGCCCGCGACGGCCTGCAAGTGAACGTCTCGCTATCCACCAACTACCTCGAAACCCTCAAGATGATGGTCGCCATCGGCCTGGGCTGGAGCGTATTGCCCGAGACCATGATCGACGACGAGATCGAGGTCATGCCCATCGATCATCGTCCCATCCAGCGTCCGCTGGGATACCTGTTCCACAAGAGCCGTACTCTCTCCAATGCCGCCAGGGCTATGCTAGGTATGCTCGACGACGCCCGGGACACGACGGCCCGAGGCTGGTCGTGAAACCCCATGTCGTGAAAGATCAAGACCATCCGCAAGATAGCCAGGCGGTTCGCCTTTTTTCGTCACTCTTATTTGATCTATAGCGACGCAAAAACGCCGTTTATTATCAATCGGTCCGCCACGTCGTGTCAGAAAACATCATGTGAGCTGTTCGGCGCCGCCTTAGCCTTGTGCCAGACCAACGACACAAACCGCTTGCATGAGGCAGGACATGACCGACACGACTCCCCAAGCGTGGGCGGAGCAGCCCGCGGAAAAGGCACTGACTCTTCCGTCCCGTTATTTCTACGACCCACAACTGTTTGCCGCCGAACGTGACCGCATCTTCATGAGTGCCTGGCATTTCGCCTGTCATGTCAACGAGCTGGCCGAGCCCGGCGCCTTCGTGGTGCGTGAGATCTTCGATCAGAGCGTCATCGTGATACGTGACCGCCAAGGCGAGTTGCATGCCTTTCATAACGTCTGCCAGCACCGTGGCAACCGTCTACTCAACGAGACGCGCGGCGTTCAGAAAGGCGTCATCCGCTGTGCCTATCATTCCTGGTGCTACGGGCTGGACGGCAGCCTACGCGCCGCACCTCGCAGCGACCGGATCGCGGCCTTCAATGTCGATGATTACCACATTCCGCCGGTGCGCCTGGAAGTCTTCGCGGGGGGCGTCTACTTCAATCTCGATCCCAACGCCACCGACATGCAGACACTCTTCCCCGGTGCCGAGGCCGCCATACGCGAGGCGATTCCGGATCTGGACGCCATGCAGTTGATCCAGGAAGACGACGTCATCGTCCCGGCCAACTGGAAAGTGATCATGGACAACTCCATCGAGGGCTATCACTTCCAGCTTTCGGGGCCCCACCACGTCGACCTGGCCGCCCTGATCGACTTCGATGGCTACCGCCTGACCCATCACGACAACTGGTGGACCTACGGCGCGCCGCCCAATGCCGATGCCAAGCAGGCTTACGGCGTGTCGCTGGATCGCCCGCCCGGCAACGGCGACGGCTTTTTCAACATCGGCATCTGGCCGCACAACACCTTCTACCAGTTCCCGTTCTCGCAGTGCATGGGCACGTTCATGATCATCCCGCTGGATGCCGAGCGTTCGATTCTGCGCTTCGGGTATTACACCCCGCACGACACGCTGCCGGAAGTCACCAAGGCCAGCATGCGCTGGATGAACGAAGAACTCGGCCCCGAGGACATCGAGCTCAACATCAGCGTGCAGAAAGGCCTGCACTCGCTGGGCTACGACCAAGGCCGTTACATGATCGATGCCGCACGCAGCAACGAAAGCGAGCACCTGGTGCTGCACTTTCACCGCCTGGTGTTCCAGGCCTTGCACGGTGACGCCAGCACGCCCCAGGAGGCGCCGTCATGACATTCACCGGTCAACGCGTGCTGGTGACCGGCGGCGCCCGCGGTATCGGCGCCGCCACGGCACGGCGCTTTCTGGAACAGGGGGCGCGCGTCGCCATCGGCGCGCGCCGAGAGGCCTCCGTCGAGGCGTTCCGCGATTCGCTGGCGAATACCGAGCTTGCCTCGGCCACGGTGGAATCCGCCGTGGGCGAGATCGGCACCCAGGCCGAGTGCCGGGCGGTCGTGGAAACTGCCGTCGCGCGCCTCGGTGGGCTCGACATCCTGGTCAATTGCGCCGGCGTCTTCGAGGAAGTGCCCTTCGAAGCGGTCACGCAGGAACACTGGGACAGCACGTTCCGCGTCAACGTGGGCGGCACCTTCTTCTGCCTCCAGGCGGCGCTACCGCACCTGGAGGCCAGTGGCGGCAACGTCGTCAACCTGGGTTCGGATGCCGGCCTGATCGGCTTCCCACCGAGCAGCGTCTACTCCGGTGCCAAGGCCGCCGTGGTCAACCTGACCCGCGCCCTGGCCCTGGAGCTGGCCGGCCGCATACGGATCAACTGCGTGTGCCCGGGCAATGTCGAGACCGACATGATCCAGCACGCCGCCGAGGCCAGCGGCGAGCCACACGCCTACCTGGACGCGGCCCATCGACGAGCGCCCCTGCAACGCATGGGAAAACCGCAAGAGATCGCCGATGCCGTGCTCTATCTCGCCTCTCCCCAGGCCGGTTTCACCCATGGCGCCATCCTGTCCGTCGACGGTGGCGGCGTGTGCGGCTTTTGAGCTCGCGCAGGCCCGCTCGCCGCACCTGACGGCAACACAACGACAACACATCACGAGGAGACTCCCATGACCGCTATCCCCCGACACCGCACCCCGCTGGGCCGCTTGACGTCCACGTTGCTCGGCGGCGCCATGGGCGCGCTACTGCTCGCGCCTTTCGGGCTCGCCCAGGCCGAGGACGACACGGTCCGCTTCGGCACGCCGCAATGGCCCGGCGCCACCGTCAAGTCGGAAGTGGCGCGACAACTGCTGGACACGCTCGGCTATCGCACCTCGCTGCGGGAAGCCAGCTCGTCGATCATCCTGGAAGGCATGGCGAGCGGCGATCTCGACGTCAACATGGCGCTCTGGCGGCCGTCGCAAAGCGGCATGCTCGATCCTCGCCTGGAAGCCGGCGAGCTGGTCGAAGTCGTCAAGAACATCGACGGCGCGCGCTTTCAGCTCGCGGTGCCCGAATACGTCTGGGACGCCGGTGTGCACTCGATGGCCGATCTCGCCGAGCACGCGGAACGCTTCGGCCGCACCTTTTATGGCATCGAGCCGGGCAACGTCGGCAACGAATTGATGCAGAACGCCATCGATGACGGCACCTACGGCCTGGATGACTGGCGGGTCGCCGCGTCCAGCGAGACCGGCATGATGTCGCAGGTCGAAAGCGACATCCGTAACGAGCAATGGGTCGCCTTCCTGGGCTGGGAACCGCATTGGATGAACGTCGACTTCGACATTCGCTACCTGGAGGACCCCGAGAACCTCTGGGGCGACGCCAGCTCGGTGTCCACGGTGGTCGCCAGCGACTTCGCCGAGCGCCACCCCAACGTCATCGCCTTTCTCGACAACATGGTCGTGCCCATCGCCGTCCAGGACCAGTGGGTCTACGCCTACAGCCGCGAGGACCAGCCGCTGGAAGCGGTCGCCGCGACCTGGATCCAGTCGCATCCCGAGCGGGTCAACGCCTGGCTCGAGGGCGTGACCACCGCGGATGGTAATACGAGTGCACAAGACGCCTACCAGGCCTCGCGTTGAACTCTCGCCCTTCGCCTCAGGATGCTTGCATGACGACTCATCGAGATTACGACTACATCATCGTCGGGGCAGGATCGGCCGGCTGCGTGCTGGCCGACCGGCTCACCGCCGATGGCGAATCCCGGGTGCTGCTGCTCGAAGCCGGCCCCCGCGATCGCTCATGGACCATCGACATGCCGGCCGCCATGGGGGCGGCCATCGATGGACCACGCTTCAACTGGCACTATTGGTCGGGGCCCGAGCCCTACCTCGACGGACGGCACATTGCCACGCCGCGCGGGCGCACGCTAGGCGGCTCGTCGTCGATCAACGGCATGGTGTACATCCGCGGTCATGCCCGCGATTACGATGTCTGGGAAGACGCCGGCTGTCCCGGCTGGGGTTACCGGCACGTCCTGCCCTACTTTCGCCGTGCTGAAACCCACGAACTGGGGGCCGATGCCTACCATGGCGAGACGGGGCCGCTGCATGTCAGTGCCGGGCGCCCCGAGGATCCCCTGGCGAAAGCCTTCCTGGCCGCCGGGGAGGAAGCCAGCTATGCCGCCAGCGACGACCTCAACGGCTATCGTCAGGAAGGCTTCGGTCGTGTCGATCGCACGACGCGCGCGGGCAGGCGCTGGAGCACGGCGCGTGGCTACCTGGCGCGCGCCGAAAAGCGCGCCAACCTGACAGTCGTCACCCACGCACTGGCCCAGCGCGTGCTGATCGGCGAGACCGGTGCCGAAGGCATCGAATATCGCCACGCCGACACTCTGCACCGGGCACGCGCCACCCGCGAGGTCATCCTGGCGGGCGGCGCCATCAACAGCCCCCAGTTGTTGATGATCTCCGGCATCGGCCCCGACGACGAACTGACCCGCTGCGGCATTCCTCGCGTGCATACGCTCGAGGGCGTGGGCCGCCGCCTCAGCGACCACCCGGATACCGTGGTGGCGTACCGCTGCCGCCAGCCGGTTTCGCATGCGCCTTGGACCTACGCCCCCCGCAAGTGGTGGCTGGGCATGCGCTGGTTCCTCGACCGGCGCGGCCTCGCGGCGAGCAACCAGTTCGACGCCGGCGCCTTCATCCGCTCGCGGGCGGGGGTCGAGCATCCCGACATTCAGTTGACGTTCATGTCTCTGGCCATCGCGCCCGGCACCACCGAAAGCCTGCGCGAGCATGCGTTCCAGGTGCACATCGACTTGATGCGCCCCACGAGCATGGGCCGCGTGCGCCTCAGGAGCGCGGACCCCGCACGAGCGCCGGAGATCGTCTTCAACTACCTGGCCACCGAGCGCGATCGCGCCGACATGCGCGCGGCCGTGCGTCGCGTCAGGGAACTGGTCGAGCAGCCGGCATTCGCGGATTTGCGGGGCGAGGAAATTTCCCCCGGTGCCGACTGCCAGAGCGACGAGGCACTGGATGCCTGGGCGCGCGCTACCACCGAAACCGGCTATCACGCCGCCGGCACCTGCAAGATGGGCCCAGCCGACGACCCGGAAGCCGTGGTCGACCCCGAGCTTCGTGTGCATGGCATCAATGGTCTGCGTGTGGTCGATGCCTCGATCATGCCCCGCGTGGTCAGCGGCAATACCAATGCGCCGACCGTCATGATCGCCGAAAAGGCCAGCGACATGATCCTCGGCCATGCGCCGCCGGCGCCCTCGGATGCTCCCTTCTGGCTGCATGACGACTGGCAACACCAGCAACGTTGAGGAGGACATGCCATGACCGCGACGCCATTCGACGTCGTGATCGAGAGCCACCAGCGGCTATCGAGCGCTATCTACCAGATCGAGTTGGCCGCCGCCGATGGCGACGCCCTGCCGCCGGCCCCGGCGGGTGCCCATCTCGAGGTGCACCTTCCCAATGGCCTGGTACGTCACTATTCGCTGCTGGACGACGCGCGTCACGGTCGCTATCGCATCGGCGTGCTGCATGATCCGGCCTCGCGCGGGGGATCCGCCTTCCTGGCTGAACAGGCCGGTATCGGCACACGGCTGCGCGTCTCTGAGCCCCAGGATCGCTTCCCTCTCGCCGACGACCGGCAGCACTACCGGCTGATCGGAGGCGGGATCGGCATCACGCCGCTCGTCGCCATGGCGCGCCGACTCGTCGAGCGGGGCGATACGGTCGAGGTGCATTACCTGGTGCGCCACCGGGACGAGGCGGCGTTCCTCGACGAACTACGCGCGTTCCTGCCCGCATCGCAGTTGCACCTGCACGCCTCCGCCACGCAGGGAAGGCTCGCACCGCGAGCGCTGCTGGGCAACTACGCGCCGGAGACCGGGGTCTATGCCTGCGGCCCCGAAAGCCTGCTGGGCGCCTTGACCGACGCGGCACAGGCGTGGCCCCCGGGCGCACTGCAAATGGAACGCTTCCGCGGCGCATCGCAAGCGCCGGCAGCGCGTACCACGCCTTGCCGGATCGAGCTCGCACGCAGCGACATGCAGTTCACGCTCGCCGAGGACGAAACCCTGCTCGACGGCCTCGCGCGCGCCGGCGCGGCGCCGGACAGCCTGTGTTGCGAAGGCGCCTGCGGCACCTGCGGCATCCCCGTGCTCGAAGGCGAGGTCGAGCATCGCGACGTTCTTCAGTCCGATGCCGAAAAAGCCGCCAACGACATCATTTACGTCTGCGTTTCGCGTCCCAAGGGGGAACGCCTGGTGCTCGACCTGTAAGGTCGGCGCGAGCGCTTTCCACGCCCATTCAACAATCGCCAAGGTACGTTATGTCTTCCTCTCCCCTACCCACCACCCACGCCGACTGGCAACACCGTTCCGCCGCCCTCTCGCTGGATGGCGCGGCCTACATCGACGGTCACCGTTATATGACGCGCCAGGGTGAATCGCTCGCGTCGATCAACCCCATGACGGGCACGTCGCTGGCAGATATCACGGCCTGCGGCCCAGAGGATATCGATGTCGCGGTCGACGCGGCACGCCGCGCGTTCGAGCTCGGTGCCTGGTCACGTGCCGAGCCGACGACACGCCGCCGATGCCTGCAGGCGCTCGCCGCTCAGGTGCGCGACCACGCCGAGGAACTGGCCCTGCTCGACAGTCTGGAGGTCGGCAAGTGCATTCACGAAGCCCTGGACGACGTCGAGGAAGCGGCCCTGCTCTTCGACTGGTTCGGCGAGCTCCAGGACAAATGCTACGACCAGCTCGCGCCCAGCCCCAATAACGTACAGGCCACGGTGGCCCACGAGCCTCTCGGCGTCGTTGCCGCCGTGGTCCCGTGGAACTTTCCCCTGCATAACGCGGCGGTGAAACTGGCGCCCGCGCTGGCCGCCGGCAACAGCGTGGTGCTCAAGCCCGCCGAGGAATCGTCGCTTTCCGCGCTGCGTCTGGCGGAACTCGCGACCCAGGCCGGCCTCCCGCCCGGTGTGCTCAATGTCGTGCCGGGATACGGGCATGTCGCCGGCGAAGCGCTGGGCCGGCATTCAGGTGTCGACGCGCTCGGCTTCACCGGCTCCACCGAGATCGGCAAACGCTTTCTGGTCTACTCGGGGGAATCCAACATGAAACCCGTGTGGCTGGAATGCGGCGGCAAGAGCCCGCATCTGGTGTTCGACGATTGCCCCGATCTGGAGGCCGCCGTGGACAACGCCGTGGCCGGTATCTTCACCAACGCCGGCCAGGTCTGCTCGGCGCATTCGCGCCTGTTGCTGCAAGAGGGCATCGCCGAGCGCTTCCTCGAGGCCCTGCAGGCACGTATCGCGACGCTCGTGCCGGGAGACCCGCTCGATCCGGCGACGACGCTTGGCCCGCTCGTCAGCCAGGCACAGTTCGACAAGGTTCGCGACTATCTGGCGGTCGGCAAGCGCGAGGCCACGCTGTTGTGCGGCGGCGAGACGCTGCAGGCGGCGGGCGGCGCCTTGTTCGTCGCCCCCACGGTATTCACCGATGTCGAACCGCATCATCGGCTCTTCCAGGAGGAGATTTTCGGTCCCGTGCTCAGCGTGACGTGCTTCAGCGACGAGCACCAGGGCGTGACATTGGCCAATGCCAGCCAGTATGGTTTGGCAGCGTCCCTGTGGACCGCCGACCTGGGACGCGCCCATCGCCTTTGCGATGCCCTGCAGGCCGGCACCGTGACGGTCAATGGCGTCGATGCCGTCAGCCCGCAGACGCCTTTCGGCGGCATGAAGCAATCCGGCATCGGCCGCGACTACGCGCTGGCCGGCATGCACAAATACATGGCGCTCAAGACGCGCTGGATCCACTATTGATGGCCTCGGTTTCGCCATCGCCACAGGAGCGATACATGACGACCGCTACCGAGCTTCCCGGTACCCCCCCGCGAACAACTGGCCTGCGCGTTCCGCTGGCTGGCCCGCCTCGACATGCACGAAGGCGTCGCCAATCACTGCAGCCTGGCCACCCAGGCGGACGGCCGGCGCTTTCTGGTCAACCCCGAAGGGCGTCATTTCGCGGAAATGCGTGCCAGCGACCTCGTCGAGGTGGATGCCAGCGCCGCACAACGTCCCGAATCCATCGATCCCACCGCCTGGGCCATTCACGGCGCCATGCATCGTCAGGGCCGCGGCGTGGGATGCGTGATGCATGCCCACTCGCTCTACGCCACCGCCCTGGCCTGCCTGGAGACGCCAGAGCTACCCCCGGTGGAACAGAACGCCATGCGCTTCTTCGAGCGAGTGCATGTCGATGCCGGGTTCGACGGCATGGGGCTCGACGAAGAAGCGGAACGCCTCGGTCAGTTGGCCGGCACGGCGCCGATCCTCCTGCTCGGCAATCATGGCGTGGTCGCCACCGGCCACGACGTCGCCGAAGCCTTCGACAACCTCTATTACTTCGAGCGCGCCTGCCGCTCCTATCTGGTGGCCCGTGCCAGCGGCCTTCCCGTGCGTCCCGTCGCGCCCGAGGTCGCGCGCAAGACCGCCCAGCAATGGGAGGACTATCTGACGCAAGGCTCGGCGCACATGCATCTTGCCGCCTTGATGCGCCTGCTCGACCGCGACGCCCCCGACTATCGTGATTAATACGCAGCGCACAACGCCAACCCCAGAGCGCATCGCGATCCTGTTGATGCCGCAGTTTTCCTTTGCCGGTCTGGGGGCGATGCTGGATCCGTTGTTCATCATCAACTGGCTGGCCCAAGAGCCGCGCTTCAAGTGGCAATTATTGGGCAGCGATACCACGGTCGCCGCTTCCAACGGCGTCCCCCTGAACGTGGACACCGAGTGGCCGGCACCGGCCGATCTGGACAGCGTGTTCGTCCTCGCCAGTTTCGAGACCAAGACGTATACCGGCGACAAGCGTATCGCCATGTGGCTTCGCCAGTGTGCGGCGGCCGGGGTGGCGTTGGGCGGCATCGAGATGGGCAGCGAAGTACTGGCCGCGGCGGGCGTGCTCGACGAGCATCAGGTGGCCGTGCACTGGGATAATTTGGAAGGCTTTCGCGAGCTTTATCCGCGCATCCAGGCCACCAGCGACCTCTATCGCATCGCGGGCCAGCGGCTGAGCTGCGCCGGAGGCACCGCCGTGCTCGACATGATGTTCGCCTGGCTCACGCCACGTGTGGAGCCGCCCTACATGGAGGAGTTGCGCAATCACTTGCTGGAACGCCGCCAGCGTCGCGACGACAGCGAACAGTTGTCGGCGGCGCCCGAACACCATGTCGAGACGTCGGCGCAGTTGCGCAAGGTGATTCGCACCATGCGACGCACCCTGGAAACGCCGCTCTCGGCGCCGGCACTAGCCGCCCTCGTCGGGCTCTCGGCTCGCCAGTTGGAACGGCGCTTCAAGGCAGAACTCGGCGTCACGCCGATTCGTTATTATCTCTGGCTGCGCATCAATCGCGCGCATCGACTGCTGCAGCAGACCGACCTGAGCGTGGCAGAAGTCGCCAGTTGCGCCGGTTTTGGCTCTCTGGAGCATTTCTCCCGTGCCTACCGGCGCTTCTTCGGCTGCGCGCCCAGCGACGACCGCCTGCAGTCGCGAGACGCACCGGTGGTCCCGGTGCGCCTCTTTCCCGTCAAGCGCTGAGGGCACTCAGCCATCATGACGACGAGCTGTCGTCCTCAGCAGGTTTAACACCCAACACCTCGGGAATCGTCTGCCGCACATAGCGGCCGGGGGCGGGTTCGATGGGCTTCAGTTCGCCCTCTCCCGGATGACGCGCCGCGACCGTCTTGTCGGGATCGGCATAGCGGTTGTCGGTCATCCAGGCTTGCCAATGCGGCCACCAGGATCCCTCCTGAAACGTCGCCGACTCGAGCCAGGCATCGGGATCGTCGGGGATCTCATCATGGGTCCAGTAGCCGTACTTGCGTTTCGCCGGTGGATTGACGATTCCCGCGATATGCCCCGCGCCCCCCAGCACGAAGGTCACCGGCCCCTTAGGCAGTCGAGCTCCCAAATAGCTGCCTCGCCATTTGGCGATGTGGTCATCGCGCGTGGAGACGAAATAACTCGGTGTCGAGATCTTCCGTAGGTCGATCTTGACGCCATCGAGCTCTATGCCGCCGGGCTGGACGAGACGATTCTCGCGATACATGTGGCGCAGGTACCAACCATGGGTGCCCGCCGGCAGGTTGGTGCCGTCGCTGTTCCAATACAGCAGATCGAACGCCGCTGGCGCCTCGCCCTTGAGATAGTTGCTGATATAGAACGACCAGAAAAGATCGTTCTCGCGCAGCAGGTTGAAGGAAAACGCCATGGCACGACCATCGAGGTAGCCGTCACGCGCTAGCTGACGTTCGATGCCCGCCAGCACCGGCTCACTGAGGAACACGCCAATCTCGCCGGGGTCACTGAAATCCTGCAGCGTCGCCATGTAGGTCACAGAACGCACCTTGCGACCACGCAGACTACTCGTCAGATACGCCACCGTGGTCGCCGCCAGCGTGCCGCCGATGCAGTAACTCAACAGGTTGACGGATTTCTCACCACAGGCTTGCTCGATGGCGCCCATGGCGGCGACCGGCCCCGACTGCATGTAATCGGCCCAGGTCAGGTAACGCTGCTCGGGCCCGGGGTTGCGCCATGAGATCATGAACACCGTATGCCCTTGCGCCACTAGCCATTTCACCAGCGAGTTATCCGGGCGCAAGTCGAGCACGTAATACTTGTTGATCCAGGGCGGCACGATCAGCAGCGGCGTCTTGAAGACCTCCTCGGTACTCGGGTTGTACTGAATCAGTTGCATCAAATCGTTTTCGAAGACCACCTCGCCCGGTGTGATGGCAAGGTTCTCACCCAACCGAAAGGCGCTGCGGTCGCTCATCGCGACGTTGAGTCCCTCGGCGGAATTGGCCAGATCCTCGCGCAAACGCTTGAGGCCCTCGACGAGGTTTTGTCCTCGTGTTTCGAGAGTCTTGCGGACCACTTCAGGATTGGTGGAGACGAAGTTGCTCGGCGCCAGTGCGTTGACGTACTGCCGCGCATAGAATTCCAGTTGATGGCGTGTCTCGGGCGTCAATCCGCCGAGATTCGCCAACAACTCGTCGACGGCACGCACGAAGAGCAAATACTGCTGAAGGATATAGCGATAGAAGGGATGCGAGTGCCAGGCATCATCGCGAAAGCGTCGATCCTCGGGACTCGGCTCGATCACTGCAGGTACATTCTCGCCCATGAGCTCCCGCAGAGCATTCTGCCAGACACGCAGTTGATCCTGCGCCAGACGCATCTGCACGGTATAGACCGCCGGCGCATTGAAAACCATGGCCTCGGCGCCGATACGCAGACTCTCCTGCATGTCGGCATACACCGAAGCACCCGCGTCGCTGGGCCACAACCGATTGAAGGCTTCCTGCATGAGGGATTGGTATTGCTCACCGAACTCGCTCACCTGACGTTGCCAGGCGTGCGGGTCAGCGAAGGCATCATTGCCTTCCTCGGGCCCTTGCCACATACGTCATCTCCCCGCATCGCAAAACGGTTCACGCGCATGCGCGCCGTCGGCAGCCGCCTGTCTTCGCGACTGCCGGGGACACGGCACGTGGTGCCTGCTGTTCTATTCTTTGTTTTTGCTGGTGCTGCTACTGCGTGAAGAGGACGATTGGCTATTGTTGCTCGCCGCCTTGGCGGGTTCGGACGCCGCCTTCATGTTCTCAGAGGCTTGATCGGCAGCCTGCTGCCCCGTTTCGGACATCATCTCTTCCAGGTCGGCCTTGAACTTGAGGCTGATGTCGGCCATCGCACGGGCGTCTTCGAGCATTTGCTTGGAAAGCGAATTCAGCATGTCGGCCTGCTGGGTGGTGAAATCGCGTGCGTCCTCGGCATCCTTGACCTCGGAAGCCGCCCGCATACGCTCGACGCCCAGTTGGCTATAGCGCTTCATGGCATCGAGCTGGTATTCGGTCATCCGCTCCATGTTGTCCAGCATCAGACCGTTGAACTTGCGCATGGGCTCGAAAAAGCCGCGCGTCTGTTCGGAGAAGGCACTAAACATTTTGTCCTGCATGACGGATTCCTCCTGGAGGATCTAGGCAAGGCCAGTGCGCGTTATGCTGCACTGCACAAATAATAGTCCCACCCCTTTGAGCTTGCAATTGCCATATGTCAAGACTCTAGGACTTTTTTCGTTTCGAATTGTGAGCCGTTTCGTCACCCTGTGTATCGGCTTGACGCAGCATATCCATCAACATCTGCTGGTAGTGCCCGAAATTGGCGACACCCTGTGCCATGCCTTGCTGTAGGAAAGGCTGCATGAGGCTCCAGGGATCGTAGCCCTCCGCCCCAGCGTCCATCTGCTGGCGAATATGGGTCATCAACTCTTGTTGAAAGGCTTCGACATCCGGCAACCCCATCGCCTGGCGAAATTCGGCTGGGGTGAGATCGAACTCGACATGGACTTTCATGAGACGCTCCCGTTGCTTGCTCCTTTCAGTGTAGCGAGCCTTGCGCGAAACGAGAGCGTTCCCCACGAAAAAGCCCGCCTGGGCAAGGCGGGCTTCGTGATGCATGACGCTTATCAAGTAGCCTTCACGACAAGCGTGGTGTGTCCACTTCGACATCCGCGTTCTGCGCGCGGTGACGCAAGAAGTGATCCATCAATGTGAGCGCCATCATCGCCTCGGCGATCGGCGTGGCTCGAATGCCGACACAAGGATCGTGCCGTCCCTTGGTGACCACCTCCACGGCCTCACCGTGGATGTCGATCGAACGCCCCGGCTGAGTGATGCTGGAGGTCGGCTTGAGCGCCAGATGCGCCACCAGCGCCTGACCGGAACTAATGCCACCCAACACGCCCCCGGCATGGTTGGAGAGGAAACCCTCGGGCGTCATCTCATCGCGATGCTCGCTGCCGCGGCTTGCCACGGCGGCGAAACCGTCGCCGATCTCCACCCCCTTGACCGCGTTGATGCTCATCAAGCCGTGGGCCAGGTCGGCATCCAGGCGGTCGAAGACCGGCTCACCAAGCCCCACCGGCACGCCCTCGGCAACGACGGTGATCCGCGCGCCGACACTGTCTTGGTCGCGGCGCAACTGATCCATAAAGGCCTCGAGCTCAGGGACCTTGTCCGGGTCGGGACAGAAGAACGGGTTGCTATCGACCGCTTCCCACTGCTTGAAGTCGATGCCAATGGGGCCCAGCTGACTCATGTAGCCGCGCACGCGAATACCTTGCGATGCTAGGTACTTGCGCGCAATAGCGCCGGCAGCGACGCGCATGGCCGTCTCGCGGGCGCTCGAACGTCCACCGCCGCGATAGTCACGAATCCCGTACTTGTGATGGTAGGTGTAGTCGGCATGCGCGGGGCGGAACTGGTCCTTGATCTTCGAGTAGTCCTTGGAGCGCTGGTCGGTATTCTCGATCAAAAGCCCAATCGGCGTGCCGGTGGTAACGCCCTCGAAAACGCCCGAGAGGATGCGTACCTGATCGGGCTCGCGGCGCTGCGTAGTATGCCGCGAGGTGCCCGGCCGACGCCGATCCAGATCATGCTGCAAATCCGAGGCATCGAGCTCGAGCCCCGGCGGACATCCATCGATGATGGCGCCTAGCGCTTCGCCGTGGCTCTCGCCGAAGGTCGTGACGGTGAACAACTTGCCAAAGGTATTGCCGGACATTCCGCGCTCCTCAACGATCAGGCGAACGATGCCGCATAGTGGTCGAGCTCGGCAGCGGTCAGCGCGAATACGCCCTCGCCGCCCCGCTCGAACTCGAGCCACAAGAACGGGACTTCGGGAAACGCCGCGTCGAGATGCCGCGCGGAATTGCCCACTTCGACGATCAACACGCCATCGTCGGTCAAATGCTCACGCGCCTCGCGCAACATGCGGCGCACGATATCCAACCCATCGTCGCCCGCCGCCAGAGCCAGGCTTGGCTCGTGGCCAAACTCGGCCGGCATGCCCGCCAGGTCACGCGCATCCACATAGGGCGGGTTGGAGACGATGATGTCATAGCGCTGACCGGCAACGCCGGCGAACAAATCCGAGGTCACCGCACGCACGCGCTTACCAACATCGTGATGCACGATGTTGGCCTTGGCCACCGCCAGCGCCTCGGGGCTGATGTCGACCAGGTCGACCTCGGCCGTGGGCAGGTAAAGCGCCGTGGCGATACCGATACAACCGGAACCGGCGCACAAGTCCAGTACCCGCGTCGGTGACCACTGGGGGAACCAGGCTGCGAAGGCGTCCTCGACCAACTCGGCGATCGGCGAGCGCGGGATCAGTACCCGCTCGTCGACCTCGAAAGGGTAACCGGCGAAGAAAGCCTCACCCAGCAAATACGGCAAAGGTGTGCGCTGCTCGATGCGCTGGCGCACCAGGCTCACGACCCGGCGACGCTCGATCGGCAACAATCGGGCATCGAGCACCGCCGGGTCGACATCCCAAGGCAGATGCAGCGCGCCCAGCACCAGTGCCACCGCCTCGTCCCATGCGCTCGCCGTGCCATGTCCGAAGTGCAAGCGGTGGGCATTGAATTCACTGGTCGCCCAGCGCAGGCAATCACGCAGCGACACCAGCCCTTCGGCCAGTGACGCATCGTCAAGGGTCAGCGTGGAAACGTCGGTCGGTCGGGAAGCGGGCACGAAGCATCCTGTTAAGCGGTTCCATGGAATCGGCGATTGTACCCGGAGCGCGCGCCGGTTCACAGCCGTGGGCAAGTCGCTATACTGGGTAACCTTTCAACCGACCGTGCCGCCTGGGGAGTTTCGTCATGAGCCGACGCCGTGGCCAGCCCGACGACGCCGAGATCAACGTGTTTCGTCAAGCGCTGGAAGACGCCGGTGTGCACCGCCTGCATACCAACCGCGCCGATACCGGACGCCCGCGTCGCAGCGACGACGAGGCCGTGGCGGAGCGCCGTGCCGCCGCCACCAGCGCCGACACCCAAGCCCCCACCAGTCGCACCAGTGATGGTCGCGTCGAGCCGGTGCGCCCCAGCGAGGCACTGGAATTCGCGGTCCCCGATCTTCCCTATCGCACACGGACACAACTAAAGCGCGGCAATATCGAATGGGAAGCCGGCCTGGACCTCCACGGCTACACCGTCAGCGAGGCGCGCGAGCAGCTCGAAACGTTCCTTCACGACGCCCACGGGCAACGCTGGCGTTGTGTACTCGTCATACACGGCAAGGCCCGCGCATCGCTACTGGGTAAGGACGATGATTACCCCGTCATCAAGAGCCACGTCAATGCATGGCTGCGCGAATGGCCCGCCGTGCTCGCCTTCTGCTCGGCACGCGATGCGGATGGTGGAACCGGGGCGGTCTATATCCTGCTTCGTCGGCGCGGTGATGCCGTATAACCGACCGCCACCGGCCACGAATATCCAACATCTAAGTTTCAACACAGCCAAGTTGTAACACACCTAAGCTTTAACACACCCAAGCTTCAACTCGGCTTGCGTCTGGCAGGGGTCATCAGTGGATGATACTTGGCTTCAGTCACGTCCCCTCCGGTCACGGTCATGTCGCGATCCCCCTCGTAACGGTCGATGGCCTGCGCGGCCAGGTGATGCCCCAGTTGAATCAGCGCCTCGGCACGATGAAACTCATAGGCACCGCAGACGCTCTTGGGCACCTCGATCAAGATATCGGGGGGATACCCGGCCACCTTGTATTTAGCCAATGCCGCCTGAGTGATATCGAATGAGGCCAGCATCATGTCGAGCTTGCCCCAGGCGCGTTCGGTCGCCGCTTGTTCGGAGGACTCGCTATCCTCGCCGTCTTCCTGGCCGTTGCCGAACATGTGCTGCACACGCTCGCGCACACCGCCCAGCCAGCCGCCGAATCCTTGTCCGCGCGATTCGCGCTCGCGTTCGCGTGCTTCTTCCTGGGCCGCTTCCTCGGGCGGCAGCATTTCCTCGAGCGTCACCTGTCGGGAAGTCTGCGCAGTGGAGTTGACCGCCACTACCAGGTCGGCGTGAACCGCCACGGTGGGAATGATCGGCAATGGGTTGAGCAAACCGCCATCGACGAGAACATGCCCATCCAGATGCACCGGCGTGATGATGCCAGGAACCGCGATGGAGGCACGGATCGCGCGCAAAAGCGGACCGCTCTGGAACCAGATTTCCTTCTGCCGATTGAGGTCGGTGGCCACGGTCGTCAACGGAATGCTCAAATCCTCGATGCGGATATCCCCGATCAGGCTCTCGAGCTTGTTCATCACCTTGCTGGCACGCATCGCCCCCATCGGGCTCCAGGTTACGTCGACCAGCTTGAGCACATCGAAGTAATCCAGTTGACACACCCAGTCGCGGTATCGATCAAGCTGGCCAGCCGCATAAATACCGCCCACCAGGGCGCCCATCGAGCAGCCCGAAATGGCGGCGATCTCGTATCCGCGGGCCACTAGCTCGTCGATCACGCCGATATGCGTATAGCCCCGCGCGCCACCACTGCCCAGTACCAACGCCACTCGCTTGCCCATGTCAGCCTTCTCCTTCAAACATGACGCCTCGTCGTCTCATTCGAGTCGGCGATGATAGCCTCGGCCACGGCGTCGACGGCGTGCGCTTCGAGATGCAGATGATGTCCACCGGGCAGTAGCACGCGCGTGAGCCGAGCGATGGCGTCACGAGCACGTTGGGCGTAGGCACGCTCGGCGAGAATACCCTGCTCGCCTTCGATCAACAGTACCGGGGCTTCGATGTTATTCAGTAACGACAGCATCTGCTCGGTGGTAAAGCGCACCAACGAGGGGCGCAGCAAGCGACCGTCGGAGCGTAAGCGTACGTGGCCATCGTCTTCCACATCCAGGTTGCGGCGCACCAGGGGCGTAGCCGTGTCGGTATCGATGGGCGTCACACCGCCCGCCACGCGTGCCGCGATCGCAGTGGCCTCGTCGGGATAGCGCGGCACCGTGGAACGCGAGCGACGGCGCTGGATCAACCCCATGCGCAGTTGCTTGGCGGTATCGTCGACCTCGGTAGTCAATGTCCCCAGGCCATCGAGCAGCACCAGACGCTCGACACGCTCCGGCATCGCGGCCGCCACCAGACACGAGACAGCCGCCCCCATCGAATGCGCGAGCAGCGGCGCACTATCGAGCCCCAATGCATCGAGCGCGTCCAACACGTCCAACGTATATTCCCAGATCGGGTAGTCGCCGCCTTCGGCACGCGGCTGCGAGCGCCCATGACCAGGGAAGTCGATCGCGACGATGCGAATCCCCAGACGTTCGACTAGCAACGGGGCCAAGCGCGAAAAGCTTTCGGCGTTATCCAACCAGCCATGCAGCGCCAACCACACGGGCGCGTCAGCGTCGCCCCAGGCCAGGGCCGCGAGGCGCCCATGGGCCAGATTCAGAGATTCGGGTTCGCGCATGAGGACTCCCATAATTGATCGATCGAGGGCCCGCTCGCCACGCCACCGTCTTCATCGGTCATGGGGCGTTTGAAGCGCGGCACTGGGCCTAGCAGGCTAACGGGTTTACCATAAACCTTTTCGTTTCCCAAGCCGACCAAGGAACAAGGAATCCTGCGTGCCAAAATCTCGACCACCCCGTCCCACTCGCCTGCGCAATACCCTATTTTGGCTCGTCGTGGCCGCTGCCATCATCGTGGGCTTCGTACTAGCAAGACAAGGAAGCTGATCGCGCATGGACCTGCTGGCCGTCTTCTCGCATACCCTGCAAGTCACGCTTCCCGTCTTCGCCATGGTGTTTCTGGGAATCGTCTTCAAACGCATCGGCTGGATCGACGCACATTTCATTTCCATGGCCTCGGCATTGGTGTTTCGCGCCACCATGCCGACTCTGATTTTCCTGAGTATCGTGCGCGCCGATCTGGACGTCGCCCTGCAGCCGGGACTGATCGTCTACTTCCTAGGCTTTTCGGTACTGAGTTTCTTCCTTGCCTGGGGCTGGTCCATCTGGCGCTGCCCCCATGCCGAGCGCGGCGTTTTCACGCAAGGAGCTTTCCGCGGTAATTGCGGAATCGTCGGCTTGGCCCTTGCCGCCAACCAGTACGGCGACTACGGGTTGTCGCTAGGAAGCATCCTCGTCGGCGGCATCATCATCGTGTACAACGTCTTATCGGCGATCATTTTGGCCTATTACAGCGCAGGTGCACGATCGGGCATCGGCGCGATTCTCAAACATATTGCCAAGAACCCGCTCATCCTGGGTGTCTTATTGGCGATTCCCTTTGCGTATTTCCATATCGACCTGCCCGCATGGCTGCTCACCTCGGGCGACTATTTCGGCGCCATGTCTCTACCGCTGGCCTTGGTCTGTATCGGCGGTACATTGTCGTTCACCTCCGTCAAACAGAGTAGCGGCCTTGCACTGGATGCCAGCCTCTGGAAGGTCGTATGGCTCCCCCTTCTAGGCGTATTGGGCGCCTTCGCGCTCGGCTATCGTGGGCGCGAGCTGGGCATTCTCTTTCTCTTCTTCGGTAGCCCCGGCGCTGCGGCGAGTTTCGTCATGGCCAAGGCCGCGCACGCCAACGCCAAACTCGCCGCCAATATCATCGTCATCACTACCGTCGCCTCATTGTTCACCCTTAGCGCCGGAGTGTTCATACTGAAATTGATAGGCTGGATCTAAAACCGGCCACTCACTAATCACCTCACTCACGATATTTGCCGAAGGTTTGCGCCCCTTATCGCAAACTGCGATTAAGTGAATATGGCCATGACAAGGAGTCAGCCGCTGCATGCTTGACAGTTATAGCGCACTCGCTGGGCAATTCTTTGGCGTGATCTCGCTGATACTCTGCCTGCTTGCCTTTGCCAGTAAGCGGGATGAGCGGCTGATGGGTCTATTGCTCTCCGCCAATGTGGCCTTCGCGTTGCAGTTCATCCTCTTCGAGAGCTGGACGGCAGCGGCGTTGACGGTGCTGGTGATCGTGCGCATCGCACTCGCCCGGCGCTATCCGGGCAGCAAGGGTGTCATGGCGGGCGTGCTTGTCGCCAGCGGCTTGGCGGCACTGCTGACCTGGCAAGGTTGGGCAGACGTGCCTGCCATCGTGGCGATGACGGTGGGAACGGTGGGTATGTTTCTATTCCACGGCATATCCATGCGCATCTGCTTGGGGCTCGCAGCATTGTCATGGTTTCTCAGCCATGCCTTGGTGGGCTCAGTGGGCGGCATGCTCGCCGAGGCGCTGGTATTCGTTACCAACGCTATCACCATCTATCGGCTGGCCCGCGCCAGGCGTCGCTACCCACAAGCGTTCGAATGAACATGTCGACCCGGGCCCCATCCGAGACGCCAAGGTCGCAGGATAAGGGCCGCCATGCGCCAACCAGGCGTCACGTCCGATAAGAAGCATAGGTATTACTCGCACGGCTCAGATGATGACGCATCGCATCGCGGGCCGCGTCCGAGTCGCCGGCGAGAATCGCCTCGAGAATATCGGCATGCTCCTCGGCGACACGCTCCAGATAACGATGTGTCGCCGCCGTGT
>NZ_JAKGAK010000018.1 GCF_023061185.1 Chromohalobacter beijerinckii | reverse complement strand
GTTGTTTTAACTCATTGAAAGCACAAAAAGTCTTGACGACTCGTTGAATGCTGGTAGTATACACCGCCGTAAGCCGGAGGGATGGCAGAGCGGTTGAATGCACCGGTCTTGAAAACCGGCGAAGGTTTGCGCCTTCCCAGGGTTCGAATCCCTGTCCCTCCGCCACTACATCAAAGCGCCCTGAGATTTCAGTAACTTACTGGTCTCGGGGCGTTTTCGTTTGGGATGTTACATCCCACTGTCGTTACACTGCACTGTTACATTAGCTACGATCCGACACGACTCATCAGCGTGCGTGCTTCGATGAGCGTTAACCTCCCGGTCGTGAAGGCGCCGGTGTCGATGTAGTGGACGTTCCCCAGCCACAAGGGGCGTTCCACAATGGTGTGCCCTACCACCACGGCATCGATGCCGCTGACCGGGGTCTCGTTACCGCGCCGGATGCGCGTTCTTCCCCAAAGCTGGTCCTGCGAAGGCGTTACGATGTCCCGCCAGTCCGCCGGCGGTTCAGCGTGGACAATGCCGAGACGCTTACCGGCGACTGATATTTCACGCGCATAGGGCATGCAAGGCAAGGCCTGCTGTAACATCGCCTGCGCCTCGGCCAATCCCGACTCCAGGGCCCAGGTTCCGCCGTTGATCATCCACGCATCGCGGGCTTTCAGGCTGCCTCTTTCCTCGCCCAGCAAGGCGTCATACGCCAGCATTTCATGATTGCCACGTACGGCGTAGAACCAAGGCTCGAGGGCGAGAGACAAACACTGGAGGCTATCGGCGCCACGATCGATCAGATCCCCGACGCTGAACAGTCTATCTCGTTGCCGATCGAAACCGACTGCGTTTAACCGTTCATGAAGCAGCGCCAGCTGCCCGTGGATATCACTGACAATGAAATCGCGGCCGCACTCATTGGGACCGTGCCGTTGAATCACGCAAACGGCTCCTTATCAACTAACCAAAACACCGCAAGGAGTAATTAAATATCGCGAAAGGCCGACTTTTCAGAACGCCGAGCGAAGTCACGCGATTCCCCGCCTTCCAGTTCCAACGCCTTCGCCAGCAGCCCATCGACACTGGCACGTGGATGTGCCCCGGCCATCTCGACGCTCTCGAAATCACTCGCTTTGCATTCAGGGCACCTTGCTTCCAGCGGTCGCCGGGTTGCCTTGATGAATACTTCGACCTGACAAGCGCGGCAACGATAGAGGCGCCGCTGGGGCATGGACATGACAGACTCCGAAGGATAAAAACAATCTACTCAGCGTAGAACAAGATAACGTACTGTGCGCTATTGCATTCAAGTTCCTGGCTCAGTGATAAAGCCTCAACCCAACCCGAGTCACCCGGTTACCTTCCACCGCATTGACGACCCAGTGAAAGCCATGCCAATCGACATCGTCCCCTACCACGGGATGACCGCCGACGCGCAGCGACACGAACTCACCCAGGGTCATGTTTTGTTCTCCGGCGCTTAAAGTCAGTCCATAGGCGTCCGCCACATCACTCATGACGGCTTCTCCATCCAACGTGAAGGTGCCGAAGAAGGCGCGCTCACGCTTGAGTGTGGCATCCCCATTGAACAAGCGATTGAGCGCCGCCAGATCTTCGCTGCGACCGATGACACAAATGACATCGCCAAGTTTCAGCCGCGTACTTCCTTTGGCATGCAGCATGGTGTGCTTGCGAAAAAGGCCGGAAATCAAGGCCCCTGACGGGAAGCGCAGCAGGCGAATGGGCACGTCCTCGAGCGCTTCGTTCTCGACCTTGTAAACGAACATTTCATAATCGTTCTCCGGCAACACCCCCAGCGGGCCGCGGCGATTGGGCGTTGTGCCGGCCGGCACTTCGACCCGCATCCAACGCGCCACCCGTGCCAGTGAGGCGCCCTGCATCAACAACGACATCAGCACCACGAAGAAGGCGACGTTGAAATACAGCGTCGCATTCTCGACCCCCGCAATCACCGGGAATATGGCAAGGACGATGGGCACCGCCCCACGCAAGCCCACCCAAGAAATGAAGCCGAGCTCCCGCCAGCGAAAATTGAAGAACGGCTTGAGCGAAACCAATACGGCCAACGGACGCGCCACGAAAATCAGACCCAGCGCCAAGACAGCGCCCGGTATGGCGTAATCGATCATTTCGCTGGGTGTCACCAACAAACCCAGCACCAGGAAAAGCCCGATCTGACTCAGCCACGCCAAGCCATCGTGGACCGGTAGAATATGCGTGAGGTGCCGCCCGGGCTGGTTTCCGATCATCAAGCCCGCTAGATAAATCGCCAGGAAACCGCTACCGCCAGCCGCGCTGGTCAAGCCGAAGATGAAAAACCCCGATGCCAGCGCCAGTAGCGAATAGAGCCCCGACGCCAGATCGAGCCAGCGCAGCAGTTTGGCAGCGAACCAGCCACCCCCAACCCCGAACAATAAGCCCAACCCGAACTGCGAGGCGAACGTCATCAGCGTGTGCCCGACACCGCTGGCACCGTTTACCAGCACTTCGGCCAGGGTGATGGTCAAGAAGATCGCCATCGGGTCGTTGGTGCCCGACTCGATCTCCAGCGTCGCGCCTACCCGCTCGTTGAGCGTTACCCCCTGACCGCTGAGCATCGAAAAGACCGCTGCAGCGTCCGTTGAACCAACAATTGCCCCCACCAGCAGGCCTTCCACTAAGGAAAGGTTGAATATCCAAGTCGCCAAAAGGCCAACGAGCCCGCTGGTCACGAAGACCCCTAATGTCGCTAGGCACAGCGCCGGCTTGAGACCCACGCGAAACGTCTTGAGGCGCGTACGCAAGCCGCCATCGAGGAGGATCATCGCCAGCGCCAGGTGCCCAATCAAATAAGCCAGCGAATAGTCGTCGAACTCGATGCCCAGCACGCCTTCCTCGCCAGCCATCATGCCCAACCCCAGGAACAGCACCAACAGCGGCACACCGATGCGCGACGAGACGCGGCTCGCGACGATACTGAGCGCAATTAGAAATCCCGAAAACAAAAAAAGGCTGTTGATGGTATCCACGACTAACGACTATCTCCCTAAATTCAAGGGCCTAGTATGCCATGTCCCGACACGCCATGCTGTTATCTACATCAACCAGGCAGGATGCGATTCCAAGATATGCCAGTCGATATCGCCCTGTAATCGCATGGCCCAGATAAGAGCGCGCATACCCTGACGATATTCGCCAAGCGCAACATTCGGTGACTGTCGCCGGTAGGCGGTGACAAAAGCATCTCGCTCGGCGCCTTCCGTCATGAGCAGTTCAGCCACGCATAGATCGAACTCGAGCGGCGCCCATACCAGTGCTTCCCAGTCACTCCATAGCCAGCCGGTGGCACCGCTCAGGAACTGATCGGCACGCAAATCGGGCAGGCACCACACCGCGCGTGAGGGCACAGGAAAATCGGGCAGTGCCCCCCAATCGGCGCAACGTGGGTGGTGTCTCAAAAAGTCGCGCGCCCGTCGCGGCCACTGCGATAGCGTCCAAACTGTTTCCAGAGGGTGCCCCCAGCCCGACACCGTTTCGCGATGCAGATGCCCCAACTGACTTCCCAAAAGTTCAGCAAATACCTCTCCCATCCGGGCCGGCGCCCCATCGCTCCACGGCAGGCTCCAGAGCGGCGTCTGATGCAGCGCGCCCAAATACGTCAAAGGTAATGGTGGAAGTGGCAAATGTGTCGGTAAGGCGCCGGCCAAGCGCGTCAGCGCCTCGGGACAGCGCCAACGGTCGAAGCCGAAGAGCCGATCCATCCCCTGCCAGAATGGGTCCTGGGCCGAGTGCGTTCGTGCCAGCTTGAGCAACCGCGGTGCCTCATCACGCGTTCGCCACAACCAATTGGCGCTGTCATCCCAAGCCAAGGGCAATGGGGCCAGCGCATGACCGGTGAAGACCTCGACGCGATGCGTCAATGCGGGATCGGGATACATGCACACTCCTGCCAGCCCAAGCGATAGCGAGACGGCGACTCTGGCATGTCTGGGCAGTCGCCGCCGTATCAGGATACAATAATCGTCTCTGGATAGGGGTGCCCATCACGCAATGGGCTGAGAGCGCCACGCGCAACCCTGGAACCTGATCCGGTTAGCACCGGCGGAGGAAATACCAGAGCGTGCCGTCGGCACGTCCTTCGCCCCATTCATGGAGCCTTGATGACGTCCCTCGGTTTTTCTCTTTCCCATGCGCGGCTCGCCTTTTCGGGGCAATGGCTATTCGATGGCCTTTCAGCCACCTTCGCGGCAGGCAGTTGGACGGGGCTGCTCGGCCGCAGCGGCAGCGGCAAAAGCTCCTTGCTGCGCATGATCGCCGACCTCCCCATTCCCGACACTCACGCCTTGACCCTCACCACTAGCGATCAGCGCCCGTTGGCCGGCCGCCTGGCGTGGATGGCCCAGCAAGATCAATTACTTCCCTGGCGCAAGGTCATCGACAACGTCCTGCTCGGCCCTGCGCTGCGTGGGCGCCCCACGGCGGCGCAACGTCAGCGCGCGATGACCCTGCTCGACGAGGTCGGCCTAAGCGACAAGGCCGAGCAATGGCCCAAGACGCTATCCGGCGGGCAACGCCAACGAGTGGCGCTGGCACGCACACTCTTCGAGGACGCACCGGTGGTATTGATGGACGAGCCCTTTTCCGCCGTCGACGCCATCACTCGCTTGGAGCTTCATGAACTCGCCGCACGCCTGCTGGCCGGGCGTACTGTGCTCCTGGTGACGCACGATCCGCTCGAAGCCCTGCGCCTGAGCGATCGCATCCTGATACTAAGCGATCAGCCGGCGTCGTTAAGCGACTTCGAGGTTCCTGGCGGGCAGCGCCCCCGCGCGCTCGACGCACCCGACGTACAGCGCATGCAATCGCAGTTGGTGGCGCGCCTTCATTCTGCCCCTCATACCAACAACGAGGGGAGCACCTAATGAGCGTACTCAAGCGTCTCTGGCCCGCCCTCTTGGGGATTCTTTCCATCCTCGGGCTATGGCAGGTACTCGTCGTCGTCACCGGCGTTCCCGGCTATGTTCTGCCCTCGCCGCTGTCTGTCATGCAAGCGTTCGCGTCGCACCAGCAACTGTTGTGGCATCATGCCGGTATCACGGTGATCGAGATCGTCGCGGGGCTACTCATCGGGTGCATCAGCGGGCTAGGCACCGCACTGGCCCTAGCGCGCTTTCACGGTTTGCGGCGCACCCTGCTGCCGATATTACTGATCAGCCAAGCCGTGCCCTTGTTCGCCCTCGCGCCTATTCTCATGCTATGGCTGGGTTATGGAATGACCGCGAAAATCGTCATGGCCACGTTGATCATTTATTTTCCGGTCGCCTCGACATGCTACGACGGCCTGCGTCAGACGCCACAAGGATGGTTGGATCTAGCCCAGACACTAGGGGCCGACCGTCGACGCCGGCTATTGCGCATCCAACTGCCCGCCGCCTTACCGGCGCTGGCATCGGGCATGCGCATGGCCGCCAGCGCTGCCCCCATCGGCGCAGTGATCGGCGAGTGGGTTGGCTCCAGCCAGGGCCTGGGGTATTTGATGCTCGATGCCAACGCGCGCATGCAGGTCGACCTGATGTTTGCCGCCTTGCTGATTCTGGTCACCTTCGGGGTCGCACTCTACTTCACTACCGACGCCGTCATGCGACGCCTCATGCCATGGCATGAAGACCGCATTGGCGCTACTAGCTGACAACCGCCCGGGGCAGCGTCCGCCACCACGTGGCAACGCCCCATACGCCGCCTTTCACGGCGATAACGATAATGCCCGCCACGCTTCAATGGGCGGGGATCCGCAGGAGAACATCACATGCTACGTTTGACTCGACGCTTCATGGGAGCTTGCCTTGCGTTGGTATTGATCGCTTCCGGCCCGGCATGGGCTGCAGATGACGACGACACGACGCAGACGACATCCCTGAAAGTCATGCTCGACTGGTACACCAACCCGTCGCACGCCCCCCTGGTCATCGCCCAACAACGCGGCTTCTTCGAGCGCCACGGGCTCGACGTTGAGCTGATCTCACCCGCCGATCCCAGCGTCCCTCCCAAGCTAGTCGCCGCCGGCAAGATCGACATGGCCATCAGCTATCAGCCTCAGTTACACCTACAAGTAGACCAGGGCTTGCCATTGGTGCGTGTGGGCACTCTGATCGCAACGCCGCTCAACATCACGCTGGTACGCGCCGATAGCGACATCGAGAGCATGGAAGACTTGGCCGGCAAAAGCATCGGCTATTCGGTAGGCGGCGTCGAGGAAGTGCTGCTCAATACCATGCTCGAGCACAATGGCGTGGCGCCGGAGGACGTCGAGATGGTAAACGTCAACTTCGCCCTGACACCGGCGCTGATCGGCGAAAAGGTCGATGCCGTTACTGGTGCATTTCGCAATTTCGAACTGGCACAGATGGCGCAGGAAGGCGTCAAGGGGCGAGCTTTCTATATCGAGGAAGAAGGCGTCCCCACCTACGATGAACTGATCTTCATCGCCAATCGCGACACCCTGGATGCGAATCGCGATGCTTATACCCGTTTCATGGCCGCCGTCGAAGAAGCCACGGCATGGATCATCAACCATCCCGACGAGGGCTGGAAAGCCTTCAAAGCCTCCGATCCGGCGCTGGACACACCCGTCAACAAGAAAGCCTGGTATAACACCATTCCACGCTTCGCCTTGCGGCCTGCGGCTCTCGATGGGCATCGCTACGATGCCTTCGAGTCGTTTCTGCTAGAGCGCGGCCAGATCAAGGCCAAGAGCCCGTTGTCACGCCTCGCCGTCGATCTCAGCCAGCCTTGACCCCAAGCCGCACCGGCCATGCGAAAAGGCTTTTCTCGCATGGCCGGTGCGCCATTTCATACCGCTAGAAAGCGTGCCAAGGCTTCCTGAAACGCCTCGGGCTGCTCGGCATGCAGCCAATGCCCCGCATCGGGAATGGTCTCGATACGCGCCTCCGGCAACACCGACTCGACCGCCGGCAACACATCATCGCCAACGTAGTCGGAACGCTCGCCACGCAGCACGAGCGTCGGCCCTGTGTAAGCGCCGCTTCCGTCCGGCACTGCGACGATATGGGCGTAATCGTCTTCAATCTCGTCGAGCCCCACGCGCCACTCCAACGTGGCATTCTCACCACGAACCAGGTTGGTCGCCAAGAACTGCCGTATTGCCGGCGTCTCGACGAATCCGGCCATGATCCGGTCGGCTTCCTTGCGGTCCGCAGGCGGCTGCCGCTCGACCGCACGCATGGCCTTGAAGATCGCTTCGTGACCATGTTCATAAGCAATCGGCGCGATGTCGGCAACGATCAAGCGCGCGACACGCTCAGGCGATTGACGCGCCAAGGTGATGGCGACCTTACCCCCCATCGAGTGACCCAGCAGATCGCAACTGTCGATCGCCAGACGATCCAGCAAGGCGTCGACGTCCGCCGCCTGAGCGGCATAGCCCATGCCTGACTGGTGAGGAGATTTTCCGTGGTTGCGCAGATCGACAGCGATCACGCGGCGGCTTTCCTGCCAACGCTTGATATGCGAGCGCCAGTTGTCGGCGCTGCCGAACAAGCCGTGCAACACCACCAGTGGGCGCCCGGCGCCGCCGGTATCGACATGATGTAATTCCACAATTTGCCTCGTCAGCCATTCAAGTCATGCCGGCATAGTACCAGAGGCGTTTCAGGCATTGTGCCCCGACACCTGCTCGGAGGCATCGGCGACATGCGCCAAGCGGCGCGTCAACGCCCCCAGCAACACACCATACAACGGCAGGAAGAAAGCCAGGCTGACGCTCAGCTTGATGGCATAATCCACCCAGGCGATTTCGACCCAGTGGGCGCTCATGAACGCATTGGGCCCATTCCAGAAAGCGATGGCAAAGAACGCGAAGGTATCGGCCAGGTTACCCAATAGCGTCGAAAACGCCGGCGCCACCCACCAAGCACGCAGCCGCCGCATGCGATCGAAGACGTGAATGTCCAGCAACTGTCCCAGCACGTAGGCCATGAAACTCGCCAGCGCGATACGCCCCACGAACAGGTTCCAATCACCCAGCGCCGAGGCCCCCTGAAAGGCGCCATCCTGAAACAGCACCGACACCACATAGGAAATCAGCAAGGCAGGAAGCATGACGCGCGCGATGGTCGTGCGCGCCCGGCGCTTGCCAAACAGTCGCACGGTCAGGTCGGTGGCGAGAAAGATAAATGGAAAGCTGAAGGCTCCCCAAGTAGTGTGCACGCCGAACATCGAGAACGGCAACTGCACCAGGTAATTGCTGGCCGCGATGACGACAATATGGAAACTCACGAGCCACCCCATCAAGCGGCGCGCTTGGCGAGAATCGAGCACAAACATGTAGCACCTTTTTAGTTGCCGAAAGAGGCCGAGGGGTAAGGGAACCCTCAAGGCGGGACGGCGTGAAAGACGCCGAGCGAAAGCGGCGGGATTGTAAAGGATTTCACCGATGCCGACCAGCGAGACGTTTTGCTTGCTCTCGCCATGGGGTAACGCGTCCATCGTCGAGCACCGCAGACGAAAAGGAACTATCGTCGTTACTTCAGTGCCTTACGAGATGGTAATCGCCATTGCAGTGCCCCATCCTACGGCCTGCCGACAACACCGCGCCCTAACCGATGAAATACCGTTGAAGACTACCTTGGACAAGGCTGGCGAAGTTATTGATGATTCACTAAATCAAGAATGAGTAACAGGGAATGACTGCTTGTCCAATAGGTGAAAGGATACGCCGGACATAGACGGTCATTCGACACACGAGCATCCCTTTGCCGCGGGGCGCCTATCCCTCGCCCCTCGGCAGCCAATCCCAACGTAGGAGAGACAATATGCGCCCGCTCCAGCCTGCCTCCGCCCTGATCGACGCTGGTTACAGCGCCATCGACAAAGGCACGACGCTACTCAAGGCCATGGCCAACGAAAACCGCCTGCGCATCCTGTGCCTGCTCGACAACGCCGAGCTTTCGGTCACCGAACTAAATCGCAAGCTCAACCTCAGCCAGTCGGCGCTTTCGCAGCACCTGGCCATCCTGCGTCGTGAGAACCTGGTGGTCACACGCCGTGCCTCGCAGACCATCTACTATTCACTGGCAGGCGACGAGGCCCGCACTGTGATCGATTCACTGGTCGCGCTCTACGGCAAATCCCGCTGATAGGCCCTGGCAGCGGCTCAGCGCCGCTGCCAACCGCTAGCTTCCAAGCGCTCCATGACGCTATCCCCCAGACGCTCGATCCCCATCGAGGCCCCCACGCCGACACGCTGCAACAGCGAATGGTGCGGTTCCAGCCTCACATGTAGAACCTGCGCCTCCTTCATGCGCACCGCAAGATAACCGTCGCTAGTGGCGATCTCATCGATCAAGCCATCCTCGAGGGCCTGACGGCCATACCAGATTTCGCCGGTCGCCACCTTGTCGACGTCCAGCGCCGGACGCCGCTCGCCAACGTAGCGCTTGAAGAGATCGTGCGTTTCCTGCAAATCGTCAAGAAACTTGGCGCGTCCTTCGTCGGTATTTTCCCCGAGCACGGTCAAGGTCCGCTTGTAACGCCCCGCCGTGAGCAGCTCGACATCGATATCGTGTTTCTTGAGCAGGCGATGCACGTTGGGCACCTGCGCGACGACCCCGATCGATCCAATGACAGCGAACGGCGCCGCAATCAAACGATGCGCGCAGCACGCCATCATGTACCCCCCGCTGGCGGCGACCTTATCGACACACACAGTAAGATGCGCCCCGGCATCGCGCAGCCGGTCGAGTTGTGCAGCGGCAAGCCCATAGGCATGCACCAAGCCGCCGCCCGAGGTAAGACGCACGACCACTTCATCCTCGGCCTGCAATTCACCCAACAACAGTGAAACCTGCTCCGCCAGCTGCGGGGTACGCGATGCCTTGAGATCGCCATCGAAGTCGAGCACCCACACTCGCGATGGCACCTCGTCAGGTGCATCATCCTTTCCTTTGCGGCGTGCCTTTTCCTGCTTGCGCAACGCTTTTTGTGCACGGCGCCGCCGAGCGGGCGGCATCCCGGCCAGGCGCAGCGATTCACGCCGCTGCCGTTGGCGCTCATTCAATGCCACCACGCGCAAACGGTTATCATCGCCTTGCTGCCCACTGGCACGCTGCTTAATAGACACCACCAACACGATCAGCACACCCAGGGCGATCACCAGTGTCGCCAGCTTGGCGGCAAACAAGGCGTATTCCGCTATCCATTCAATCACGTCGCTACCTCATGCTTGGATGACAATCAATCCAGCTCTTGTATGAAACATTTGTTTGAAATAGGCTGGAGCTTCCATTAACACCATAGAGTGACCGATCATGGCCGACGCCAGCACCGTCATCGAAAAACTTCAGTCGCGCTTCGATCCTGCCGCCGCCCGGGGCATGAATGATATCTTCCAGTTCCACATCAGCGATGCCGATGACTACTACCTGCATATTCAGGACGGCACCTTGGACGTTCAGCAAGGCGAACACGACGACCCTTCCGTCAGCCTGACCACCGACACCGAGACTCTGAAAGGCGTGATGAGCGGCGAAATCAATGGCATGCAAGCCTTCATGAGCGGCAAGCTCAAGGCCGCCGGCAATGTCATGCTGGCCAGCAAGCTCACCAGCCTGTTCCCCAGCGGCTGACCCGCTCTTTTCTTTCGTCGTTACACCTCAGCGCATCGCCACCGCGCTGAGGTGCGTCTCGATCAACTGACGCGAAATCGAATGACTAGGGGGCAGTTCTGGCAAATGGCGTGGTGTGAACCAAGCGGCATCGGCAATCTCTACGCCATCGATGCGAATGCGTCGGCTAGCTGCCTCAGCAAAAAAACCCAGCATCAGTGAATGCGGAAACGGCCATGACTGGCTGCGAAAGAAGCTGACCCGCCCGATCTCGACCCCGACTTCCTCATGGACTTCACGCCGCACCGCGTTCTCGGCGGTTTCTCCCGGCTCTATGAACCCTGCCAGGGTGGAATAACGCCGGGCGGGAAAACGCGCGTTGCGCGCCAGCAACAGGTCTCGCCCATGGGTCACCAAAGTGATGATGCACGGCGAGATGCGCGGATAGCTGCGATGGCCGCACGCCTTGCACTGCATGGCAAACTCGTGCGATAGACGCTGCATCGGCGTTCCGCAGCGGCCGCAAAAGCGATGGTCACGCGCCCAGGCGTTGACTTGCAGCGCCGTGGCCAGCAGATCGCCCTGTGCGGCGGGCAAGCGCGCCAGCCAGTCACGCGCCGGGGGCCAGCCTGCCTCGCCGCTCTCATGCGCCATCGCGACTGGCAAGCCCTGCCACATTCCTAGCGGCATGGCTTGTTCCGGCCA
This sequence comes from Chromohalobacter beijerinckii, assembly GCF_023061185.1. Lineage (GTDB taxonomy): Bacteria > Pseudomonadota > Gammaproteobacteria > Pseudomonadales > Halomonadaceae > Chromohalobacter > Chromohalobacter beijerinckii. Next base: position 54,113 of record NZ_JAKGAK010000018.1, on the reverse strand, counting down.
AGCGCCGGGCGACTGTAGAATGCCCCCCTCTTCACCTGGGGCGATACCCGATTCGCCGAAACGAATCCAATATCCCCAGCGCGGCGTATCTGCGCCGGGCAGCTCCCTCACGAATGTCGGTGTCGAAGTGATCGTCATGACGACCCCTGCGACGCCTCGTCCAACGCGTCCCAATGACACTCACCCGCCGCCTGGCGAATGCCGTCGAGCTTGGCTCTATGCGCATTCAATTCCGCCTCGCTGGGCCGCGTCACCGCTAAAGTTACGCCTTCCCGCGCCACGCGGCGAATGCCGCTGACACTATTCGCTCCCTCCGCGTCATCGCCCCCTTCAACGCCGGCGAGTGAAAGCGCCGTTTGCCCCCCGGTCATCGCCAGGTAGACATCGGACAGGATTTCCGCATCGAGCAAGGCGCCGTGGAGTACTCGGCGGCCATTATCGATGGCGTAACGCTTGCACAGCGCGTCCAGGCTATTGCGCTGCCCTGGATGCAACTTACGCGCCATGGCGAGCGTATCGAGCACGCCGCAGTGCTCCGCGACCGGGCCCAGCCGCGGCCCACCACGTTTATTCTGCAGCAGGCCGAATTCATGATCGATGAAGCCGACGTCGAACGCTGCGTTGTGAATTACCAGTTCGCCGCCGCGAATGTATTCCCAGAAAGCATCGGCAACATCCGCGAACACGGGTTCGTCGGCAACGCGCTCATTGGTGATACCGTGTATTGCTACGGCCTCGGGATCGATATCGCGCTCGGGATTGATGTATTGGTGAAAGTTATTACCGGTCAACCGGCGATTGACTACCTCCACCGCCCCAATCTCGATCAGACGATGCCCATCCTTGGGATCGATGCCGGTCGTTTCGGTGTCCAGTACGATCTGACGCATTGCTTACTCTTCTCCTGCCATGGCCCGCCGCTGAGCCGCCTGTACATCGTCGGTGGCGGCGTTGGCGAGCGTATCGGCCAGTTCGTTACCTTCGTGGCCACTGTGTCCTTTTACCCAGCGCCATTCGATGCGATGACGCTGGGCTTCCTCAAGTAGTTCACGCCATAATTCGGCGTTTTTGACCGGCTTCTTGGCGGCGGTCTTCCAGCCACGCTTGATCCAGCCATGGACCCACTGGGTAATACCCTTTCTCAGATACTCGGAATCGGTCCATAGCGCCACCTCGCAGGGACGCGTCAAGATTCGTAGCGCCTGAATCGCGGCCATCAGTTCCATGCGATTGTTGGTGGTCTCGGCCTCGCCGCCATTAAGGGTTTTCTCGTGCTGGCCATAACGCAGCACCGCGCCCCAACCACCGGGCCCGGGATTACCGCGACAGGCGCCGTCGGTATAAATGGTCACGTGAGGCATATCGCCCACGGTGGGAGTATCAGTCAACCTCGGCCATCCTATCGTCGTGGGCGTGCGTGGCGCGGCCCGAGCGCCCGCCGTGATCGCGATGAAGCGCGGCGGGGCCGAGCCAGTTGCCCGCCATTGAATCGCGGCGCAGCAAGGTGCGCACCGGCTGTACGGGGATCTGCTTACGCCGGGCGACGATCAGATAACATCCCCCAAAGGGAAGATTATAGCGGCGCCCCAGCGTTTCGAGTCCCAAGTTGTGTATATGCCCGCCAGGCAGGCGAAAGCCGCAGTAGTCTACGCGGTCGATCTCGAAATCGACAAACGCCAGCCACTCCCGCAACCGGCCGCTGCGCCGCCATCGCCCCTTGCAGGGCCAACGACGCCGACTGGCGGGGGATAAATGCCCCAGGGCATCGGCGCCGAAGGGATTCCAGCCCATCACCACCAGCATGCCATCATCGCGCGTGACCCGTGCCGCCTCACGCACCAAGTGGTGTGCGTTGGGCATTACCTCCAACAGGTGGTGCACCAGCACGAGATCGAGGCTTTCATCGGGAAGCGGCAAGGTGCTTGGATCGCACACCAAGGTGGCATCATCCTGAGCCAAGGCGCGTGTCGGCGCCCAACTCATCGCATGGCGAATCGGGCACATGTCGGTCAGCCGCGACGCCATGCCGAGTTGCAAGCTGTGAGACCCGAAGCGCGACTCGCAGAGTGGTCCCAGGCAGGCACGCTGTGCCTGCCATAATGCAACGCCACCCTCGGAGCCCCAGAAGCGGCGCCCCTCGCGGACGGCCTGCGCCAACGTCATTGTCATATGCGAATTTGACACGACGGCCCATTCCCCCCCAAGGTTGTCGCATTTTACGCTGCCGTCCGCCATCGCGCATGGCGTGACGCTAGGCGTGTTTCCGACGTTTGCCGAGGTCTAGCGTATTATGTTGACCGTGATTCCAATTCCCGCGTTCCAGGATAACTATATCTGGCTGCTCCGCCAGGATGCCAGCGATAAGGTGGCGATCGTCGATCCCGGCGACGCGCAACCCGTCATCGAATACCTGGAACGCGAAAACTTGAACTTGGTGGCGATTTTGGTCACCCACCATCATCACGATCACACGGGCGGCATCGAAACACTGGTCAAACGTTACGCGCCACGCGTAATCGGCCCCGACAACGCGGCCATCCCTGCCGTTGAAGAAGTCGTTGGCGACGATGACGAATGCCGCGTGCAGGGACGGCGCTTCGAAGTCTTAGCAGTCCCCGGGCACACGCTCGACCATATCGCCTTCTACGCCCCCGGAACGCCAGGACTGCTGTTTTGCGGCGACGTGATGTTCTCGGCCGGTTGCGGGCGCTTGTTCGAAGGCGAGCCCGAGCAGATGCAGCGCTCGCTTGAGCGTCTCGCTGCATTGCCCGACGACACCATGGTGTTCGCGGGACACGAATATACGCTGGCCAACCTGCGCTTCTCTCAGGCTGCCGAGCCCGACAACCCCACGCGGGACGCCTACCTCGAGGAGTGCGAAAAAGCACGCCGGCTGGAGCGGCCCACGCTGCCCACCAACATCGGCTCCGAGCGCCAGATCAATCCCTTCTTGCGCATCGACCAACCCGGCCTGCTCAAGGCAGTAGCCGAACAAGGCAATGCCGACGACGCCAGTAGCGCCTTTGCCACGTTGCGCGCATGGAAAGACCGCTTCTAGCAACACCATGCCCAGTTGATGTCACCGCCCTAGAGAGGTTCGCTTCCCATGCACGTTCGATCGATCCGCCGCCAAGCTTTGGGCTTGGCGGGAGGTCTTTTTCTGATCCCCCTGTCACTACCCGCGCTAGCGGACAGTGGCTCACCGACCGGCGACGACACGGCTGCATCGGCGCACCATGCGACCTTCTGGCAAGCGCTAGAGCTTCAAAGCGCCACGCAAGCCGATGCCTGGGCGCGCCTTAAAAGCGGCTTCGGATTGCCCCACGACATTGAGAATCCGCGCGTCAAAGACTGGCTCGACTACTTTTCCGAGCATCCCGAATACGTCTCGTCCGTCGCCCAAAACGCGCGCCCCTGGCTACGCTGGGTCACCCGTCAGCTCGAAGCGCGCGACATGCCCACCGAGCTGGCACTGCTGCCATTCATCGAAAGCGCTTACGATCCTACCGCCGCCCATCCCGGCGGCGCCTCAGGACTCTGGCAATTCATGCCGGGCACTGGCGAGGCCATGGGCCTGACCGACACATGGTGGTATGACGGCCGTCGCGATGTCGTCGCCTCGACAGCCGCCGCTCTGGATTATCTGCAGACACTCGCCGACCAATGGTATGAGGGTAATCTCGAACTTGCCCTGGCGGCTTACAATGCTGGCGCGGGGACGGTCAACCGCGCACGTGAGCGGGCCGCCGCCCAAGGCAAGCCCATCGATTACTGGCATCTCTCGCTGCCCAGTCAAACCATGGACTATGTGCCCAAGCTGCTGGCGTTGGCCGCGGTGGTTTCCGATCCGCAGCGCTACGCGGTCACTTTACCCGACATTCCCGATCGCCCCGCCATTGCCCAAGTAAAAACCAAGGGCCAACTCGCGCTGACCGATGCCGCGCAGCTCGCCGGCGTTAGTGAAGCACGACTGCGCAAACTCAACCCGGCCTTTCGTCGCGAGGCGACACGCCCCGATCAAAACGCCAAATTGGTGATTCCCGCCGACAGCCGCAAGCGCTTTCTCGCCAAGCTCGACACGCTGCCTGCCGAGAAACGTCAGACCAAGGCGCATTACGTGGTCAAACGTGGCGACACCCTTTCCGGCATCGCCGCGCGTCATGACATTCCCATCAGCGTGCTACGTCAGCAGAACGCGATCAGCGGCGATTCATTGCGCATCGGGCAATCGCTGATGGTCCCAACCACCGGCCATTCCCCTAGCATGGCCAGTCACGACACCACACGCGAAGTGCGCGTCAAGCCGGGTGATAGCCTGTCGCGTATCGCGGCGCGCCATGACGTCAGCGTCGGCGATCTAGCACGCTGGAACCAGCTCGATCAAAGCGATTATCTACAACCCGGCCAACGTCTGACCTTGCGTCAGGCCGCTCGCTGAGCGCATTGAGCGATGCCCCTACTCAGCGCGACACCGCTAGGGTAGGCTAGCAAGCGGGCCGGTGCTTCACCGGCCCCTGCGCATCTTGCTTCAAGGAATCGGTTGATGCCCTCGTTCGTTCTCACCTTGCTGTTGGGTTCTTGCCTATGGGCGACCAGCCTCGCGGCACTGGCCGAGCCAGTCGCAGACGTGCCAACCGTCGCGGGGATCTCGCTCTACGACGCACCCGCCCTGCCCGATGATTTCTCGCATTTGCCCTACGCCAATCCGGATGCCCCCAAGGGTGGCGAAATGCGGCGCGCCGCACAGGGTAGCTTCGATTCGACCAACCCTTTCATCATCCAAGGCAACCCAGCCGACGGTCTGAACCACGTCTACGATACCTTGATGGAAGCCAGCGCCGATGAGCCCTTCACCATGTATGGGCTACTGGCAGGCGGCATCCGCCTCGATCCCGACCGCCACTGGATGGAAATCGATCTACGCTCGCAAGCACGCTTCCACGACGGCCACCCCGTGACGGCGGAAGACGTCGTGTTCAGCTTTCGCCTGCTACGCGACGAGGGGCAGCCGTTCTATCGCGCCTACTACGCCGATGTCGACAAGATCGAAGCGCTGGATGACGACACCGTGCGCTTCGAATTCAGCGATAACAATTCGCGTGAGTTGCCATTGATCCTCGGCCAGCTTCCGGTGCTACCCAAACACTATTGGGACTCGCGCGACTTCGCTGCGCCGACGCTGGACAAGCCGTTGGGGTCCGGCCCTTATGCGGTCGAGAGCCTCTCGCCAGGGCGCCGCATCGTCTATCAACGTGTCGAAGATTACTGGGGGCGCGACCTGCCCATCAACCGTGGGCGGCACAATATCGACCGTCTGGTCTACGACTACTATCGGGATCAGACCGTGGCGCTGGAGGCCTTCAAGGCCGGCAATCTCGATTTACGCCGAGAAAGCAGCGCCAAGAACTGGGCCACCGCTTACGACACCCCCGCTCGAGAGGAAGGCTTCATCAAACGCATGGTCGTCCCCGACGCTCAGCCCGCCGGCATGCAAGCCTTCGTCATGAACCTGCGGCGCGAGAAATTCCAGGACCGCCGCGTTCGCGAAGCGTTGACGCTGGCCACCGACTTCGACTGGCTCAACGAGCATCTTTTTTACGGCGCCTATGAGGAAACCGATAGCTACTTCGAAAGCTCCGAAATGGAAGCCAGCGGCCTACCCAGCGATGCCGAACGCGAGCTACTCGCGCCCTATCGCGATCGCCTGCCTCAGGATGTCTTCGACACGCCCCTCCCTGCTCCCCGGCCCGAAGGGCTGCGAGCACGCCTGAAAAAAGCGCTGGGACTGCTTCGCGACGCCGGGTATGAGGTTCGCGATGGGACGCTGGTCAACCGCAAGACCCAACAGCCGCTGCGCCTCGAATTCCTGCTCTACGATACTCAGTTCGAACGCGTGACCCTGCCGCTGATTCAAAACCTCGAGCGTCTCGGCATCGAGGCCAACCTGCGCGTGGTCGACGTCAATCAGTTCCTGACGCGCCAGCGCAACTTCGATTTCGACCTGATTCTCGGCAGTTTTCCACAGTCCGCCAATCCAGGTAACGAACAGCGCGAATTCTGGACCAGCGACTACGCCGACGCGCCACGCAGCCGCAACTTGATCGGCCTGCAGAACCCCGCCATCGACGGTCTGGTCGATAGTCTGATTCGTGCCGGCAGTCGGCAGGCACTGGACACCGCCGCGCGCGCCCTCGACCGAGTACTGCGCTGGGGTTTCTACGTCATTCCCCAATGGCACCTCGATGGCACTCGCGTGGCACTATGGGACAAGTTCGGCTATCCCCAGCCCTTCCCCGAATACACCTTCGATCTATCGAGCTGGTGGGTCGATCCACAGCGCGCGTCCCGGATAGAGCAACGCCAACGCGGCGAACGCTAAGGACAACATCGTGGCTAATTACATCCTACGCCGCCTGATGCTGATGATCCCCACCCTGCTGGGCATCTTGCTGCTCAACTTCATTATCGTGCAGGTGGCGCCGGGCGGTCCTATCGATCAGATGCTGGCTCGCTTCGAGGGCATGGACAGCAATGCCAGCACGCGCCTGGAAGGCGGCGGCGAGACAACCGGTGGCGATACCCGCAACGCACGCGGCATCGACCCACGCCTCGAAGCAGAACTGGAAAAGCAATTCGGTTTCGACAAGCCGCCTGTGGAACGGTTTTTCGGCATGCTGGCCGACTACGCCACCTTCGATCTCGGCGATAGCTTCTTTCGCGGGCGACCGGTGATCGACCTGATCGTTGAACGCCTGCCGGTGTCGATCTCGCTGGGACTCTGGACGACGTTGTTGGTGTATTCGATTTCGATACCACTCGGCATACGCAAGGCCCTGCGCCACGGCTCGCGCTTCGATGTCTGGACCTCGGGACTGATCATCGTAGGCTACGCCGTGCCGGGGTTCTTGTTCGCCATCTTCCTGATCGTGGTATTCGCCGGCGGCAGCTATCTGGACTGGTTTCCTCTGCGCGGGCTGACCTCGCCCGACTTCGCCGACCTTTCCTGGTGGGGCAAGATCCAGGATTATTTCTGGCACATCGCGCTGCCCGTGCTGGCCTCGGCCATCGGCAGTTTCGCCACGCTCACCATGCTGACCAAGAACAGCTTCCTCGACGAAATCCATAAACAATACGTGCTCACCGCACGCGCCAAGGGCGCCAGTGAGCACCGTGTGCTCTACGGGCACGTGTTCCGCAACGCCATGCTGATCATCATCGCAGGGCTCCCCTCAGCGCTGGTGGGCATTTTCTTTACCGGGTCGCTGTTGATCGAGGTGATCTTCTCGCTCGACGGCCTTGGATTACTTGGTTTCGAAGCCGTCATGCAGCGCGATTATCCGGTCATTTTCGGCACTCTGTATCTCTACACCTTGATCGGACTGGTGCTCAAGCTGATCTCGGATCTCACCTATGTGTGGGTCGACCCTCGCATCGACTTCGCGGCGCGGGAGGCATGATGACACTTCGCAAGCGCGCGCAACCGTCTCCCATCGCCCGCCGCCGCTGGCAGATCTTTCGCGGCAACCGGCGCGCCTGGTGGTCGTTGTGGGCCTTCGTCCTGCTGCTGATCGTCAGCCTGGGCGCGGAACTGGTCGCCAACGACAAGCCCATCGTCATGCACTACCAGGGCCAGTGGTACGCCCCGGTGGTATTCGATTACCCTGAAACCGAGTTCGGCGGTTTTCTCCCCACGACAGCCGACTACCGCGACCCTGTCGTCCGGGAAAGCATCTCCTCGCAGGGTTGGATGCTATGGCCCCCCGTGCCCTTCTCCTACGATACGCTGGATCGCGAGCTGACGGGGCCTGCACCCTCGCCGCCCTCGGTACGCCACTGGTTGGGAACCGACGACCACGGCCGCGACGTCTTCGCCCGTGTACTCTATGGCTTTCGTCTGTCGGTGGTCTTCGCCGTGGTGCTAACGGTGGGCTCCATGGCGCTCGGCGTCCTGTTCGGCGGCGTACAGGGCTATTTCGGTGGCAAGGTCGATTTGATCGGCCAGCGCATCATCGAGATTTGGTCGGGTATGCCAGTGCTATTCCTGCTGATCATCCTCGCCAGCCTGGTGCAGCCCAACCTGTGGTGGTTACTGGGCATCATGCTGCTGTTTTCCTGGCTGGGGTTGGTCGACATCGTGCGCGCCGAATTCCTGCGCGCGCGTAATCTCGAGTACGTGCGCGCGGCACGCGCCATGGGATTGCCCTCGCGCCTGATCATGTGGCGCCATGTGCTGCCCAATGCCATGGTCGCCACCCTGACCTTCATCCCGTTTCTGTTCACCGGGGCGATCACCACGCTCACCGCGCTGGATTTCCTGGGCTTCGGCCTACCGCCAGGCTCACCCTCGTTGGGCGAACTCGTCGCCCAGGGCAAGAACAACCTGCAGGCGCCCTGGCTTGGCATCACGGCCTTCCTGAGTCTTGGCATCATGCTTTCGCTGCTGGTCTTCATCGGCGAAGGGCTACGTGATGCCTTCGATCCGCGCCACGTTCCCAGCACCACCACATCGACTACCGCCGATACCGATGACCTACCCGGGAGAACCGCGCATGGCCAATGACGACGTCGTATTCGAACTCGATGCCCTGCGCATCGCCTTCGGCGACATGCGCGTCGTCGAGGGCCTGTCACTCACCATACGCCGTGGCGAAACCGCCGCGTTGGTCGGCGAATCGGGCTCCGGCAAGTCGGTATCCGCTCTCGGCGCGCTCGACCTGTTGCCGCCCAGCGCCAAGGTCGACGGCACGCGCCGGCTCCTGGGAGAATCGCTCGACGGTCTCCCAAAGGCGCGCTGGAATGCGCTGCGCGGCGGGCAGGTCGGCTTCGTGTTCCAGGAGCCCACGACCTCGCTCAACCCCTTGCACACGGTCGGCAAACAACTCGGCGAAACCTTGCGCCTACATCAAGGATTGCGTGGTCGCGCCGCCCGCCAGCGCGCCCGGGAACTGCTGGTGGAAGTACAACTGCCGCGCCCCGACGAAATGCTCGAGGCGCACCCTCACCAGCTCTCGGGTGGACAACGCCAACGCGTGGTGATCGCCATGGCCATTGCCAACGCACCGCAGCTTCTCATTGCCGATGAACCGACCACGGCGCTGGACGTCACCGTGCAGCAGGAAATTCTGGCCTTGCTGGCACGGTTACGCGACGCCAATGGCATGGCCATGCTGTTCATCACCCACGATCTCAATCTGGTGCGCCGGCATGCCGACAGCGTGCATGTCATGCAGCATGGACGGCTCGTCGAAAGTGGCAGCGTCACACGCGTCTTCGACGCCCCTCACGCGGCCTATACCCAACACCTGCTCGCCGCCAACCCCGATGGCCATGCCGCGCCGTTGCCGGCGGCACGCAAGATGCTGCTCGAAGCACGCCGCCTCGGCGTCTCCTTCACGCGGAGCAAGTCCTGGTTCGGGCGCCGTCCCGCCCCCTTCGTGGCCGTCCAACCGTTGGATATCACCCTGGCGTGCGGCGAAACCCTGGGCCTGGTCGGGGAATCCGGCTCCGGTAAGACCACCCTGGCATTAGCGCTTCTACGCCTGACCGCCGCCGACGGCGAGATTCTCTTCGATGGTGAGCGCCTGGATACATTACGCGGCAACGCGCTACGCCGCCGTCGGCGGCGTTTTCAAGTCGTCTTCCAGGATCCTTACGGCTCGCTCTCGCCACGCATGCCGGTCATGGATATCGTCAGCGAAGGGCTACGCTTCCATCACCCAGCTCTCAGCGACGAGGAGATCGAGCAGCGCGTCACCACCACCCTTGAAGAAGTTGGCCTGCCGGCGAATTGCGCAGCGCGCTATCCGCATGAGTTCTCGGGCGGCCAACGCCAGCGTATCGCCGTGGCGCGCGCCATCATTCTCGAACCCGATCTACTCGTACTAGACGAACCGACTTCAGCGCTCGACCGCAGCGTGCAGAAGCAGCTCATCAGCTTGCTGCGCGGCCTTCAGGCACGACGCGGGCTGAGTTATCTGTTCATCAGTCATGACCTCGCCGTGGTGCGCGCCATGGCGCACCGAATCGTGGTGCTCAAAGATGGTGAGATCGTCGAGCAAGGCGACTGCGAGACGCTACTCAGGCAGCCTCGAGAAGCATATACCAAGCGCCTTCTCGAGGCCTCTGGATTGCATTTCGGCACCTGACGAACTTTTTCAGAGGCCAGTTATGGGCTTGTCAGGTTAAGACGCGATAAGCGCATAACAAGATAACGGTATAAACTAGATGGAAGCGATTTCCGCCTCGGTAAGTTCCCGCCACTCTCCCGGCGCTAGCGCTGAGTCGAGGACGATATCGCCGATTCGTTCACGATGCAGCGCCACGACCTCGTTACCCAACGCCGCGAACATGCGCTTGATCTGATGGTAGCGGCCTTCTTGGATGACCAGGCGCGCCTGAACGAGTTCGCCTTCGTCCGGCGCCGACAGACGTTCGAGGTGCGCAGGCAATGTTGGCTTATCTTCCCTTTCCAGCATCAACCCCGCTGCCAGGAGGTCTTCCGCCCCGTCCATCAGTGGCTGGGCCAGCGTCACGAGGTAATGCTTGTCGCAGCGCCGTTTGGGGGATGTCAGTCGATGCGACCATTGGCCGTCCTCGGTGATCAACACGAGCCCGGTGGTGTCCACATCCAGGCGCCCTGCGATGTGCAGGCGCTCGCGCTTGGTGACATCCAGCAGTTCTACCACCGAGGGGTAGCGCCCCGGCCGTGTCGTGCACTCATAGCCCGTGGGCTTGTTGAGCATCAGGTACCGCACGCCCACCAAGGCCAATGGGGCCCCCATCCAGCGTACGTCTTGTTTGTCATCGAGTTTGAAGGCGGCATTTTTGATCACTTCGCCATCCACTTCGACCTCGCCGCGGTGCAGGGCTTTCTTGGCTAGCGAGCGCGTCAGCTCGGTACTTTCACTTAAAAAACGGTCGAGACGCATGCAGGAAATTCACTCCTCGACCTGGAAGCGATCGGCGTCCATCCAGGCCGGAAATTTGTCACGGAATGTACTCAGCGCCTGGCGATCCAGGTGGCCGGTACGCATGAAGGGTACGTCGCGCGGTTCGTCGATCAAGGGCTCACCCTTGAAGTCGACGAGCATCGAGTCGCCCGCGAACGCCAGCCCCTTGGCGTCTTCCCCCACACGGTTGACGCCGATCACATAGCAGAGGTTTTCGACGGCACGTGCCTGTAGCAGGGTCCGCCAAGGTTGACGGCGAGGCGCGGGCCAGTTGGCGACGCACAGCAACGCATCATACTCGAAATGTTCGCCCGGTGCGGGCTGCTGGCGCAGCCATACGGGAAACCGAAGGTCGTAGCAGACACTCAACAGGATTCGAAATCCCTTGAGCTCGACAATGACGCGCTCGCTGCCCATGCCATAGCGCTCGTGCTCGCCGGCCATGCGGAACAGGTGGCGCTTGTCGTAATACGTGATATCGCCATCCGGGCGCGCCCAGACGAGACGGTTGAAGTACTCTCCGTCTTCGACAACGGCCACGCTGCCGGTCACCACACAGCCACGCTGGCGGGCTTGTTCGACCATCCAGCCAACGGTGGCGCTCTGCGCCATGGGTTCGGCCATCTCGCGGGAGTTCATGGTGAACCCCGTGGCGAACATTTCCGGCAGCACGATCAAGTCCGTATCCTCGGACGAGAGCGTGCCCAGGCGCTCCTCGAGCAAGCGGCAATTGGCTTGGGGGTCTTCCCAGCGCAGGTCAGCCTGCACCAGCGTCGTACGCAATTCGCTCATCACATACCTCCCGGATTGAAGATTCAGTCTGAAGGCCAGCTCAGGGCAGCGGCAAGCCCCTTTCGTCCATGTTAGATTAGCGTTCGCCTGTTCGGCATCATCGCCCCACGTTGAGGTCCCCATGGCCCAAGAGAATGCCAGAGAAAGCGCCACGCAAGACACGTCTTCCGCATCGAAGACCGCCGCCGATAAAGACGCTGCCAAGGGCGTTGCATTCGGCGTGATCGCCTATACGCTATGGGGCTGCTTTCCACTTTTTTTCGCGCTTTTCGATGGTGTGCCCGCTTGGGAAATCCTGACCCACCGCATCCTCTGGGCGTGTCTGTTTCTGGTCCTCGTAGTCACCCTCCTGGGGCGCTGGCAACCCGTCAGGAGCGCCTTGCGCGCGCCACGCCTGCTAGTGCGGGTACTCGGCTGCGCCTTGCTCATCGGCTTCAACTGGGGGCTCTACATCTACGCCGTGGAGACCCACCACGTCCTCCAGGCCAGCCTCGGTTATTTCATGACGCCGCTGATCAACGTGGCGCTGGGCATGCTGGTATTGCGCGAGCGCATGTCACGCCTCCAGGGCGCCGCAGTGGCCATCGCCGTCGTCGCCATCGGCATTCAACTGGTGGGTCTCGGCGGCCTACCCTGGATCAGCATTTGTCTTGCTCTAAGCTTCGGCACCTATGGTCTGTTGCGCAAGCAAGTCAGCCTGGATGGGCTCTCGGGGCTGTTCGTCGAGACACTGATACTCTTGCCCCTCGGCTTACTTGCCGTGGCTTGGTTCGAGATGGCCGGTATATCCCATTTTGGTGGCACCGCCCACAACACCCTGCTATTGATCGCGAGCGGCGCCCTAACGGCCCTGCCGTTGCTGGCCTTCGCCGGGGCCGCGCGTCGTCTACGTCTGTCGACAGTGGGATTCTTGATGTACATCAACCCCACTCTGCAATTCTTGATCGCACTGCTGATCTTTCGCGAGCCATTAGGCACGCTGCAACTCATCACCTTCGTGCTCATCTGGTTCGGGCTGGCGCTGTATTCGCTTTCCGCTTGGCAAGGCAGGTACGCTGGCGCCAAGTAAGACAAGCGTCACGGCACCGACATCGTCTAGAGTGAGTGCATGACCGCCACGACGTGTCGCGCGGCGGCCGACTGGCCCGAGGAAACACGCCTTCATGACGACGCACCTGGTGCTGGTGGGTGCCGGTCACGCGCACCTCCACTTGCTGAAACATGCTACTGCATTACGTCGCGCCGGCTATCGCATCACACTCGTAGCCCCCACGCGCTTCTGGTATTCGGGCATGGCCGCACGACTACTCGGGGGCGCGCCGCGTGATGCCTGCAGCCTCGATATCGCCGCCCTCTCCGCACGCCATGGCATCGAGCATGTCACAGCGCCTTTCGTGGCACTCGACGTGCACACCAAGCATGTTTTCCTGGCTGACGGTCATCACATCGCATTCGACGTACTCTCACTCAATGTGGGCAGCGACGTCGTCCCGCCAACCCCGACCGGCTCGACCGTGCCTACCTGGGGCAACACACGTTACTGGCACGTCAAACCCATCGAGCGCCTCGACGCACTACGCCAGCATGTACTCGATGCCGCTCAGCAGCGCCGAGTTTTGCATATGGTCGTGGTCGGCGGCGGGCCTTCCGGCGTGGAAATGGCCGCCAACCTAGCGGGGTTGAGCAAACGCCTAGGGGCCAACGACAACGATATTCGCCTTGTCACGCGCCACCCACGCCTCATACCCAACGCTCCAGACGCCGCGTCGCGATGGGCCAGCCGTCAGCTCTCGCGCCTGGGCGTCGACTGGCATCCCAACGTGGCGTTCGACGGCGGCGCCGGCTGGCTCGACAGCCTCGATGTTTCACCCGACGACATCGTCCTCGCCACGGGATTGCGCCCCGCGTACTGCGTCGCCGACCTGCCACTGGCGCTCGACGACAACGGCATCCGCATCAAGGCGACACTACAAAGTGAGGAACACGCGACGATCTTCGCCGTCGGCGACTGCGCCTCGCTGATCGATCGCAGCCTTCCCAAGCGCGGTATCGAAGGCGTCCGCCAAGGCCCCGTGCTACTGCAGAATCTGATTGCCTTGCAGAATGGCGCACCATTAAGCGACTACCATCCACCGGCAACGGCATTGGCCATCATCGACATGCACGACAAGGGATTGGCACTTTACGGAGAACACTGGCGAGGGGGTCGCTTGGCCTTGCGGCTCAAGCGCTATATCGATGCGCGCTTCTTGCAGCGTTACCGCTAGATAAGGTGTTGTAGCGTTATCGATAGGGAGGCAGCGACTCGCAGAAAAGCCAAGACGCGTCGCACCGCCGGGGATGACGGTGCCTGAATGACACGCTAATGCGTCACACCTGCATATTCATGACATCCTTATAGGCAGTAACCACGCGATCGCGTACCTGCTTGCCCATCTCGAAGGCGATGCTGCCCTTTTGCATATCGACCATTACATCGTTGAGCTCCACGCCCGGCGCCCCCGCCTCAAAAGCTTCTGCCTGCGCATTGGCGGTTTGTTGCAAATGATTGATACGTGAAATCGCGCTATGCAATTCGCCGGTAAAACCACCGCCGCCGACCGACGTATTGACCTGGCTCCCAGGCGTCTGGCTCGCCTGATTGGCCATGGACTGCATTTGCTGAAGCGCCTGTGAAATGGCAGGTGCACTCATGAATTTTCTCCGCCGATCGAACAGCTCTGGAATACGTTGCTGAACCTTATCAGCAACCTGGCCTGCCTCATATCTGCAATTGGGACCTAAAACATCGGCTTTTCCACCCTTTAGGGTTTTCTTAGCTACACATAATGGCGGTCATCAAACATACGTCTCGTGACGGTATCGATCGCACCGTCACGAGACGTCAAACGATGCGCAGAATTCTGGAGTTGGACACCCCCATGCTTGCCGCTGGACCTTTTCAGTGCCTACCCCGGCGTTGCCGGAGGATGACATGAGCACAGCAGCATCCTCCTCGACCGAGGCCAACCAAGGTACGTCAGGACAACGTCAAGGCAACGCCGCCACGGGCAACGCCCAATCGTTTGTCGATCGACTGCGCAGTAATCCGCGCGTACCGCTGATTATCGCCGCCGCCGCGTGTGTCGCGATCATCGCCGCGCTTTTGATGTGGGCAAGCTCCCCTGATTACCGCGTACTTTACTCGACGCTCACCCAAGAAGATGGCGGAAAGATCGTCGCCGAGCTCGACAGCATGGGGGTGCCCTACGAGTTCAGCGAAAACGGTCAGGCACTGCTGGTGCCTGCCGACCGGGTCAACAAGCTGCGCATGCAGCTCGCCGAACAAGGCCTGCCGGAAGCCTCCGGCGTGGGCTACGAACTGATGGACGAGCAGTCGTTCGGCATCAGTCAGTTCACCGAGCATGTCAACTACCAGCGCGCCCTCGAAGGCGAGCTGTCGCGCACCATCGAGGACCTGGGCCCCGTTTCCAAAGCCCGCGTCCATCTCGCCATGGCCAAACCTTCAGTCTTCGTACGCGAAAGCGAACCGGCCAGCGCCTCGGTGATGCTCGACCTGCAACGCGGTCGCGTCCTGGGTGAAGGCCAGGTACAGGCGATCATGCACATGGTCTCGAGCAGCGTCTCCGAGCTGGCCACCGGCGATGTCGCCGTGGTCGACCAGGCGGGACGGCTACTCTCCCCGGCTAGCGATGGCAACGACGCGCTCAGCGGCACACAGCTGGATTACGTATCCCGCGTCGAGCGCAACTATGCCGAGCGCATCGAATCGATCCTGGCGCCCATCCTTGGCGCGCGGAACGTCAAGGCCGAAGTCTCCGCTCAGCTCGACTTCTCCAAGCGCGAAGGCACCAGCGAAACCTATTCCCCCAACCAACCGCCCAACGAAGCCGCCGTACGCAGCGAGCAATCGAGCATCACCTATAGCGGCGATTCCGACCTGGCCATGGGGATTCCTGGCGCGTTGAGCAATCAGCCTCCGGGAACGGCCGCCTCCCCCATCAACGCCCCCCCAGGAGGACGACGCGGGCGATGGCGAAGGCGACGACGCACAAGACGATAACGCTCAGGCCGAAGATGGCGACGCCGCCGCAACCCAGGCAAACGCCACCCTGGGGCGTACAAGCCGCGACAACACCATTAATTACGAGGTCGATCACCAGGTCGAACACGTGCAGCATCAGACCGGTGCCATCGAACGCCTCAATGCCGCCATCGTGGTCAACTACCGCGACGGTGTCGACGAGGACGGCAACCCGACGCGCGTGCCCTTGAGCGACGACGAAATCGCTAGCATCCGCAGCCTCGTACAACAGGCCATGGGCTTCTCGGAAGCACGTGGCGACCAGCTCGAGGTCGTCAACTCGCCCTTCGAAGATACCGACGAGCAGCGCCCCGAATCTCCATGGTGGGAATCCACCTTGCTGTGGTCGCTGGCCGCCACGTTGGGCAAATACCTGCTGATCGGCCTCGTCGCCCTATTCCTGTGGTTCAAGGTGCTGCGTCCGCTGGTTCAACGCCAGACCGAGCGCCCCGCCTTTACACCCGCCACGCCGAACGCCGCTGGCGCTGGTGCGGGCGGCGGTACCGACGCCTACGCGACTACTCAAGCCGAGACCGCTGGCGCCGAGGCAGAACCGCCGGCGCCGCCACAGAAGCGCCGCGAGCGGCGCTCGGCCAGTTATGAGCAAAACCTCCGAGACGTACGTGAGATCGCGCAGGAAGACCCGCGTCTCGTCGCCATGATCGTCAGAGGGTGGATGGGTTCCCATGACTAAGATGAGTGGCGCTCGCCGAAGCGCAATTCTGCTGCTCTCGTTGGACGAGGACAGCGCCGCCGAGGTCTTCAAGTACCTCAGCAACAAAGAGGTCCAGGAAATCAGCCTGGAGATGGCCTCCTTGAGCCAAATCTCGCACGAGGACATGGAAGAGGCCCTGCGCGAATTCCATGACGAGATAGACCAGTTCTCCGCCGTCAACCTGCACAGCAGCGAGCACATACGCACCGTGCTCACCAAGGCATTGGGCAGCGAGCGCGCCAATAGCGTGATCGAGGACATCCTCGAGACGACCGGCTCCGCCTCGGGCATCGACGCGCTGAACTTGATGGAAAGCACGACCGTGGCGGAGCTGATTCGCGATGAGCACCCGCAGATCATCGCCACCATCGTCATCCATCTCGACCGCAACCTGGCCGCCGACGTGCTCGAGCAGCTGGATGAGAAGCTGCGCAACGATGTCGTGCTGCGTATCGCCACCTTCAGCGGCGTGCAGCCAGCGGCATTGCAAGAGCTCACCGAAGTACTCGGCAGCATGCTCGACGGCCAGAACGTCAAGCGCAGCAAGATGGGGGGCGCGAGAACCGCCGCCGAGATCCTCAACCTGATGAACTCGTCTCAGGAAGAGCTGGTCATCGATGCCGTACGGGCGCACAACGACGACCTGGCACAGCGCATCATCGACGAGATGTTCCTGTTCGAGAATCTACTGGGTATCGACAACCGCGGTATTCAGCTCATCCTCAAGGAAGTCGATACCAACTCGCTGGTGGTGGCCCTCAAGGGGGCGCAGGAAGCCCTGGTCGACAAGATCACCCAGAACATGTCGCAACGTGCGGCCACCCTGCTGCGGGAAGATCTCGAAGCCCGCGGCCCGGTACGCGTGTCACAGGTGGAGGCCGAGCAGAAAGCGGTTCTCCAGATCGTTCGCCGCCTTGCCGACAACGGCGAGATCGTGCTGAGCGGAGGCGACGACAGTTATGTCTGACAAGCCGCTATCCGATGCCGTCATCCATACGCCCGACGAGCAACGCTGGCGCCCCTGGCGCATGGACGAGCTACCGCGTTCCGGTGGCGATGGCAGCGATCAGCTCGACCGTGCGCGACGCTTCGAACAACGCCGGCGAGAACAGCGTCAGCGTCTCATCGAAGAACGCCAGGCACTGCACCACAAGACCCGCGAAAGCGCCTATCGCGAAGGCTACGACGCCGGTTTCGAAGAAGGCCGTCAGGCCGGTTACGAAAAGGGGCTCCAAGAGGGTCGCGAGACAGGCGACCAGGAGGCCAAGCGCCAGCTCGACGACGCCCTCGCCCCGCTCGCTCGACTGGCCGGCGAGTTCCGCACCGCGCTGGATACAATGGACACCCAGCTCGCCGATCAACTCGTCGAACTGGCCATGCTTACCGGCAAGCATCTAGCCGATGAAGCATTGGTCGCCACGCCCGAACATGTCGTAACGCTCGTGCGCCAGCTACTCCACGAGGAGCCCGTGCTCGACGGCTCCACTCAGTTATGGCTACATCCCGACGACCTTGCTCTTGTCAACGACCATGTCGGCAACGAGCTCGAAGCGGCCCACTGGACGCTGCACGAAGATGCCTCGCTGCAACGTGGCGGTTGCCGTGCCGAAAGCGCCACCGGCGGGCTCGATGCCACGCTCGAGACTCGCTGGCAAACCGCGTTGAATCAACGTCGCCAGCGCCACGTCGCGCCTGCATCGACAACGGGGCCGGAGGCCAGTGATGACTGAGACGCACCTTGCCGACACGCACAACGAGACCTCCCACGGCGCCCATTGGGAGCGCGCCCTGGGTAAGGTCGCGCAGCGTATCGAGGGGCTGGATTCACGCCGCCCCTACGGCAAGATCGTGCGTGCCACCGGCCTGGTGCTCGAAGCGACCGGCCTGCGCCTGCCCCTGGGCAGTGCGTGCCTGGTGGAACTCGCCCAGCATGGACATACCGACTATGCCGAAGCCGAAGTGGTCGGCTTTGCCGGCGATCGGCTGTTCCTCATGCCACTTGGTGACACCCAAGGCTTGGTGCCAGGGGCACGTGTGCTGACGCTGGGCAGCAATCAGCGCGATGCCGCCAGCGCGCGCCGTTTTCCTCTCGGCGATGCACTCCTCGGACGCGTGCTGGACGGTAACGGCCGCGCGCTCGATGGCAAGGGCTCACTGGAAAACGCGCCCCATGCGCCTTTGAACACGCGCCCCATCAATCCGCTTGACCGGGCTCCCATCGAGTCCGTCATCGATGTCGGCATTCGCGCTATCAACGGCCTGTTGAGCGTCGGTCGTGGGCAACGCATGGGACTTTTCGCAGGCTCGGGGGTCGGCAAGAGTGTGTTGCTCGGCATGATGTCGCGCTACACCCAAGCCGATGTCATCGTCGTCGGTCTGATCGGCGAGCGTGGCCGCGAGGTCAAGGACTTCATCGAAAACATCCTTGGCACTGAGGGACGCGAGCGCGCCGTAGTCGTCGCTGCGCCTGCCGACGTCTCGCCGCTGCAGCGCTTGCAAGGCGCCGCCTACGCCACACGCATCGCCGAAGGCTTCCGCGACGAAGGGCGTAACGTCCTGTTGATCATGGACTCCCTGACACGTTACGCCATGGCCATGCGCGAGATCGCCCTCGCCGTGGGCGAACCACCCGCCACCAAAGGCTATCCGCCATCCGTCTTCGCGCGCTTACCCGGGCTCGTCGAGCGTGCCGGCAACGGCAAACCCGGCGGCGGATCGATCACCGCCTTCTATACCGTGCTGACCGAAGGCGACGATCAGCAGGATCCCATCGCCGATGCCGCACGCGCCATTCTCGATGGCCACGTCGTGCTCTCGCGGGATCTCGCAGAAAGCGGGCACTACCCCGCCATCGATATCGAAGCCTCGATCAGCCGCGCGATGACCGAAATCACCGAGGGCGCTCACCAGCGCCGAGCGAACCGCTTCAAGCAGCTTTTCTCGCGTTATCAACGCAATCGCGACCTGATCAGCGTCGGTGCTTACGCTGCGGGGCACGACCCGCAGCTCGACCGCGCCGTCGCGCTTTATCCGCGTCTCGAAGGTTTCCTCCAGCAGGGAATCTACGAACAAGCCGATGTCACTGCGACGCTGGACGCCCTGGCATCGCTATTTCCGGAGACGCGCTGATGTCATTCACTCTGCCTCGCGGTAAGGAGCTCTCATGAACGCACGCTCTCCGCTATCCACGCTCAAGGAACTGGCGCAGGAAACCTGCGACCAGGCGGCACAGTCGGTGGGGCATTCCCGTCGCAGTCTGCAGGAAACGCAACAGCGCCTGGACCAGCTCTTGAACTATCGACACGAGTATCGTCAGCGCCTCGATAAGAACATGGAAAAGGGCATCGAGCCCGCCAACTGGCACAATTACCAACAGTTTTTGGCCTCCCTCGATCAGGCCATCGCCAGCCAGCGCAAGGTGCTCAACGACCAACAACGCCAGCTCGATCGCCAGCAACAAGCGTGGCAAGGCGAGCGACGCAAGCTCAACACTTACGATACGCTGGTGTCACGCCGCGAACAGGTCGAACAGAAACGCGCCACACGGCGTGAGCAGCAGCTCTTCGATGAGATGTCGGCGCGCATGTCGCGTCGCCAAAAAAACGATCGTGGCCTCGACGTCACCTCGACGAACACCACGCATTCCAATAACCGCTTTTGACGAGGCATGCTCATGGATATTGCCCTGCTCACCAACCTTCAAGGCGGTAATCAAGCCTCCGCGACCAACCTTGGCAACGCGGGTGAGACGCGTGGCGGCAAGAATGCCGACGACAGCGCCTCACCGTTTGCGAGCCTCCTGGGCAAGGCGCGTGGCGGCTCGGATGCCAAGACCGATGCTGGTACCGAGTTACTGTCAAAAGACACCGCAAGCCAGGACGGCAACGACCTCGTCACGGCGCTCAACGAGCTGATGCAAGACAGCGATGACGCCAAGCTGCTCAGCGACTGGCTCGAAAGCGGGGACCCCAGCCAGCTAGAGGCCCTGACGCAACGACTGGCGGAGATACAGCAAGCATTGGGCGGCGATGCGCAACAGGGCGATTCGAAGCTCGCCGATGACGCTATGGCGGCACTACTTGCCGCGCAGCTGCCGATGAACGCTGCGGCCACTGGCACTGCTCAATCTCAGGGCAGTGCCGGCATGCTTGCCAGCCAAAGTGGCGATCTTTCGCTCAACGACATCCAGCAACGCATGCTGCTCATTCAGCAATCCTCCAGCGGCATGCAGGACGCCGCGGGCGATGCCCTCTCGCGCCAAGACCTCATGGCACGGCTGACCAATGCCACCACGAATGCGGGTACAGGCCAAGACACGCAGTCCCTCGCCCAACTGATGCAGAATGCACAGAGCGCCTCGTCACAAGGCAATGGCCAGGTCTCCCCGACGGCGGCCTTCAGTGCCACCCTCGTGCAACAGGCGCAGGCCGTCGCCGATGCACAACGTGGCGACACGCTGACCGGCCAGCAGGGCCTCGAGCGACAGGGCAGTGACTCATCGCTGTTCACCAATCTGGGCCACAACGCCGCCTCGGGTAATGCCACTTCCAGTGCCGCCGCCAATGCCAGTTCTGCGGCCAGCGCCGCCGGTGCATCCGCCACCGCAACACTCACGCCTCAGGTCGGCATGGCCGAATGGGGACAGTCACTCGGCCAGCAGGTCGTGCGCATGGCACAGCGCGGTGACCAACAAGTCGAATTGCGGCTGCACCCCGCTGAACTCGGTCCATTGAGCGTCTCACTCAAGATGGGCGATCAGCAACAGGCCAACCTGCAGTTCTTCTCCGCTCATGGTGCCGTGCGTCATGCCCTTGAAGCAGCGATCCCGCAATTGCGCGAAGCCCTTGCCGATAGCGGGATCTCCCTGGGCGAGACCTCCGTCGGTGAGCAGGATCAGTTCCAGCAGCAATCCGGCGAGCAACAAGGCCAACCCGGCTCTCGCGGTGACGCCCAAGGGGGACTGTTCGCTGCCGGTGACGCGAACGCTGACATGCCGAGTCTAACCGAGACGCCACTGCAATATATCGCGTCTTCGGGAATTAGCCTTTATGCCTGAGCCTAGCTGCCGATAACACGTGAGAGGCGTTCGTCGATGGACGTCTCGACAAAGCCCGAAGTGGCGTGCGTGAAGCTTTCTATTCGAGCAATCGAATAGCGCTTCCTATCGCCATACTCGGCCCACTCATCTACGCCGAAGCGAATGACATAAACGATGGCCAAAACCAACAAGCGCGGCAAGTCTCTATGGCTAATAGGACTCCTGATTGTCCTGTTCTCGGTCGGCAGCTCCATTGGTGTCTACCTGCTCATGGACTCGCGCCAGGAGGCATCGGCCAACGAGGAGCCGAGCGAGCCCGAGGAAGCACCAGCGCCGATTTTCGTCAAGATCGAACCGTTCACGGTCAACCTGCAAGATGACGAATACAGCGACCGTCTGCTCTATGTCGGACTCTCATTGAAGGTGGGCGACGACAAGACGAAAGAGGTTCTCGAGCAATACATGCCGGAGGTACGCAGTCGCTTGCTGATGCTGCTATCCAGCCAAGAAGCCGGGTCTCTCATCGAGCCACAGGGCAAGCAACACCTTGCCAATCAGATTCTGACGCTGTTCGACGAGCCGTTGGCCGAGCCGCAGCCGCCATTGGACGTCACCGGCGTGCTATTTTCCGAATTCATTGTGCAATAAGACGACATGTCCCAAGACGATCTGCTCTCGCAGGAAGAGATCGACGCGCTCCTAAAGGGCGTGAGCGGTGACGAGGATAGCGCGAACGAAGACGATGCTTCGCGCCAGGGAAAGGTGCGTCCGTTCGATCCCGCCAAGCAGCATCGCATTATACGCGAGCGGCTCCATGCGCTGGACATCATCAACGAACGCTTCGCCCGCCAGTTTCGCGTGGCGCTTTTCAACCTGATGCGGCGTAGCGCCGACATCACCGTGGAAAGCGTTCGCTATCAAAGCTATAGCGAATTCTCGCGCAACCTCCCGGTGCCCACGAACCTCAACCTGATCACCATGAAACCTTTGCGTGGCTCGGCGCTGGTGGTATTTCCGCCCAGCCTGGTCTTTATGGTGGTCGACAACTTGTTCGGCGGCGATGGACGCTTCCTCACCAAATCCGAGGGACGTGAGTTCACGCGCACCGAACAGCGCATCATCCACCGCATGCTCAAGCTGGCGCTGGATGGCTACAGCGAATCGTGGAAATCGGTCTATCCCCTGGATATCGAATACACACGCTCGGAACTGCAGGTGAAGTTCGCCAACATCACCAACTCGCCCAACGAGATCGTCGTCAACAGCACCTTCCGCGTTGAGGTCGGCAATCTCTCCAGCGAGTTCAACATCTGCATTCCCTACCCGATGATCGAGCCGATCCGCGACACGCTTGCCAGCCCTCTGCACGACACGCATCCCGACGAGGAGCAGCAGTGGGAGGCGCGTATGGCCCACGAGATTCGCCACTCGGACGTGGAGCTGACCGCCGATTTCGTCGACATTCCCTTGCGTCTGCGGGACATCACCGAGCTGTCGGTGGGTGACATCATCCCCATCGAATTGCCCGAGGCGGTGAATGTCAGCGTCGACGGTATTCCCGTGATGACGTGCGATTACGGCAGCCAAAAATCCCAACGCGCATTGCGCGTTCGGCACCTCATCGAACACGGCTCGAGCCAAGTTGCAGCGAAGGATCCGAAAGATGACTGATTCCAAGAACCCCGATCAGAAAGGCACCGAGGACGAGTGGGCCGACGCCATGGCAGAGCAAGATGCGTCCAAGGACACCGATGTGTCACAGGACACTGATGAAAGCGCCGCCGACGCGGAAGAAGACCTGTGGGCGGCAGCAATGGCCGAGCAGCAGTCGACCGAAGAAGAAAGCGCCGAAATCACATCGGGCGACAACGCATCACGCGCGCAAAACGCCGATCATGAAGTGTTCAAGCAGCTCGACGAGGGAGCAGCCGGCACGACGCCGCGCGATCTCGAGCTGATCATGGATATCCCGGTCAAACTCAGCGTGGAGCTAGGGCGTACGCGCATCACCATCAAGCAATTGCTCGAGCTCGCCCAGGGCTCGGTGATCGAGCTGGATGGCCTGGCCGGCGAACCCATGGACATTCTCATCAACGGCTATCTGATCGCGCAGGGGGAAGTCGTGGTCGTGGATGACAAGTACGGCATCCGTATCACCGAAATCATCACCCCCTCGGAACGCGTCAAAAAGCTGAACAAATGAGTGTCGCCGATAGCGCACGCGAGGCGGCCGTCTCGCTCGACGGTGGCGGTGACGCCGCCATGGGAATGGCTTGGGTAGGCAAGACCACCCTTTCTCTGGCGTTGATCGTCGCCATCATATTGCTATGTGCCTGGCTGCTGCGCCGACTGACACCGGGGCGTCTGCGCGCGTCCCAACACGTCAAAGTGGTGTCCAACACCGCCATCGGCCAACGCGAGCGCGTCACCGTCGTCGAGATCGACGGACGCTGGCTGGTACTGGGCGTCGGCGGCAACCAAGTCACATTGCTCAAGGATATGCCGGCCGCCAAGGCGAGCGACACACCGGAACCGACGTCCCCGGCATCGCTTAGCGGTAGCTTTGCCCAACGCTTTCGCCAAGCGCTGGCGCAGAATATCGGACGCAAATCGCCGGACTCATCCTCCTCGCGACCTCAGGACGGGGCTACTGCGGACAAGGAATCCGATCGATGAACGTCGCTGCCATGCTCAATCGGATAGACGTCGCCGTCATGCTGCGTCGTGGCCTGGCATTGCTGTTACTTGTCTGGCCCGCGCTGGGCTGGGGGCAGGAAATTCCGGGCATTGTCACCGAACCCACCGGCGACGGCGGTCAACGCTGGTCGTTGAGCCTGCAGACGTTGCTCCTGCTCAGCTCGCTGGCCTTCTTGCCCGCGCTGCTCCTGGGCATGACCTGCTTTACTCGCATCATCATCGTGTTGAGCCTGCTGCGTACCGCCATCGGCACCCAATCGACGCCGCCCAACCAGGTACTGCTGGGCCTGGCGTTGTTCATGACGTTTTTCATCATGTCGCCGGTCATCGACCGCGTGCATGAACAGGCTTGGGTGCCTTTCTCCGAGGACCAGATCAGCCTCGAACAAGCCATGAAGCAAGGCAGTCAGCCGTTTCGCGAGTTCATGTTCGCCCAGACGCGCGAAACCGACCTGGCGCTCTTCGCGCGCATGGCCGACGCCGATGAAATGCAGGGCCCCGAAGATGTCCCGATGCGCCTGCTGGTGCCTGCCTTCATGACCAGCGAACTCAAGACCGCGTTCCAGATCGGTTTCAGTATCTTCATTCCGTTTCTGATCATCGACCTGGTGGTCGCCAGTGTGTTGATGGCACTGGGGATGATGATGGTGCCACCGGCGACGATTTCTCTGCCCTTCAAGCTCATGCTATTCGTGCTCGTCGACGGCTGGAATTTGCTCATCGGCTCGCTGGCCCAAAGCTTCTATATGTAGGCCGATATACGGCATGAGCGTACACCGACGACGCCCTTGCCACCGATATTAAGGAGACGCTGCCATGACCCCCGAAATGGTCATGGGACTGGCGTACCAGGGCATGAAAGTCACGCTGATGCTCGCCGGTCCCCTACTGATGACGGCCCTGTTGATCGGCCTGTTGGTCAGCTTGTTTCAAGCGGCCACGCAGATCAACGAGATGACCTTGACCTTCATCCCCAAGATACTGGGCGTTTTCGGCGCCTTGGTCGTGGCAGGCCCGTGGCTGATCCAAACGATCGTCGACTTTACCCGCGAGCTATTTCAGAACCTACCCACGATGGTCAGCTAGACACCCATGGTTCAGGTAACGTTCGACCAATTGCATGAATGGCTGACGCTATTCTTTTGGCCGTTCGTGCGCATCCTGGCCTTCCTCTCGGCGACCCCGATCTGGAACCAGCACGGCGTACCGCGCCAGGTGTCGATCGTTCTAGGGGCACTGCTGGCGGTCGTCATCGCACCGACGCTACCCCCCATGCCCGACACGCCGATCTTCTCGGTGGCGGCGTTCGGCATTCTGATTCAAGAAATGCTGATCGGCGTCGCCATGGGAATGGTCATGCGCGTGACCATTGCAGTGGTGCAGGCCGCTGGCGAATTCATCGGTCTGCAGATGGGGCTGGCGTTTGCGACCTTCTTCACGCCGGGCGTGGGCAACAGCATGGTGCTGTCGCGCATCTTTCAGATGATCACTCTGCTCATGTTCCTGGCGCTCAACGGGCATTTGATGACGCTGGAGATACTCGCCAACTCTTTTCAGACCCTGCCAATCGGTGGCCCCAGAGTAGATGGCAGCGCTGGCGAACTCATCGCCTACTGGGGAAGTGAAATTTTCAAGTCCGGTGTGCTGCTGGCATTGCCTTTGATCGTTTCGCTACTGATCATCAACCTGACGCTTGGGGTGCTCAACCGCGCCTCGCCGCAGTTGTCGATCTTCTCGATAGGTTTCCCCATGACCCTGACCACCGGCCTCGTGCTGCTAATGACACTAATGCCGGACCTGCTGCGCTTTCTGGAGATCGTCTTCAGCGACAGTCTGCATATGATGCAGGAGGTGGTGCAGCGTCTAGCGGGTGGCTAGCTAGGGTTTGAACACCCTACTAAACGTAAAACGCCACGTCCGCAAGGACGTGGCGTTTTGCTCTCGCACGGTCTATGGCGTTCGACCGGTGCCTAGTTCAGATACTGAAACAAGGACATCTGCTGAATATCGGCGAACGACTTCTGTGACGCCTGCAGCCCTACCTGGCTGAGCATATAATCGGAGATCGCCGAATTGTAATCCAGATCGACTAGATCGGAGCGCGTCTGCTCATAGGCAATCTCACGGTTGCCACCGACATCGTCCAAGGCGTCCAACTCGTTCATGCGCGCGCCGACCGAAGCCCGTGTGGTCAGCACATTATCCAGCGAGGCATCCAACTTGCGGCTCGCGGTAGACAGAGTGTTGTCCAGTGCCGCCTGATCGGCGTCGGTCTCGACAGGCTGGCGCAAGGCGTTGATGGTATCACCGATGGTCTTGAACAGGCTGGCCTGCTGCTCATTCATATCGCCACCCGGTGTGACGGTCAACGAATCACCGTCTTCCGGCTTGCCTTCCAAGGTCAGTCGTACGCCATTCGATGTAATGGACTTACCCTCTTCGTAGGGGACGTCAACAGTATTGCCATCATCGTCGTACGCTTCATAGGTAATGTCATCACCATCGACACTGAAATTAATGGTGAAGGCTTCCCCATATCTATCTGCCTGGGGATCCACGACATCCGGCCCAGAGAAAGTCATGTTCCCCGTGTTGTCTTCACCGGCTTCGGCGATATATTCGCTTCCCGACGAGAACTTCATGAACACGTCGGAACCCGTATCACTGGTGTTCATCGAGCGCTCGGCATCGATCTTCTGTTTCTTGACGCCCTGATCGCCTTCATAGCTTATGGTATCGACGCCGTCGCCGCCATCAGTCCGCGAGAAGGCCTTGGCATTATCCTGATAACCGCTGAACAAGTAGGTGCCATTACCATCGGTGGTGTTGCCAAGCCCGATCAGCGTTTCATAGGCACCTTCGAGATCGGAGGCCAGCGACTCGCGGTCGGCGTCGCTCAAGGTACCGTTACCGGCTTGCACGACCAGTGACTTGGCCGAACCGATGGCATCGCTGACGCTATTAAGGACGCTCTCCTCTTGGCTAAGAGAGTTACGTGCACTCGTTCGACTACTTTCCTGCTGCTCATTGACGGCCAAAGACTGCGACACCCCCACCGCCCGCGAAGCTGCGCGCGGGTCGTCGGAAGGATTCACCACACTTTTCCAAGAGGCGATCTGCTGACCAACCTGCGTGAAATCGGCTTGCTGACGATTCATCGCCGAAACGCCTTGCTCGTACATCGTCACGGTGCTGATACGCATTTTTCTTACCTCGTCACCACGCTGTGCTCACCCAGCGTCGTATTGTCTTTGGAAACGAAATCCAACATTACTGCGCCGCTCGATCAGCGACATCAACGCAACTGCAGAACCGAATCGAGAACCTGGGAGCCCACGTCGATGACCCGCGCATTGGCCTGGTAATACTGCTGGTAACGGACCAGGTTGGCGTACTCTTCATCAAGGTTCACACCGGACTCGGACTGCTGATACTCGCGCAGTTGCTCGGTAAGCCCCGATTGCGCGTCCAGATTGACCTGCGTGATGTTGGTGGTATTACCCACGTCATTGACCAGGGAGGCGTAGGCGTCACTGACCGACGATGTTCCGCCGACGATCTTCTCGCTCTGCAAGTCGAGCAGCGCCAATGCGTTTTCGTTGTTGCCGCTCCCGACTTCGCCGTTGCTATCGTCACCATCCCCACTGCTCGAGGCGGCGATCTCCGAGCCTTCGCTGATCGCCACTTCGAAGTCCTGCGCGGCGGTGCGCGTGGGCTGTAGCATAAAGGTATCGCCTTCCTCCGGCGTACCGGTCACATTCAGGGCGACACCATCCACTGTCATCTCACCGGTATCCGGGTCCGGCAGCGTGCCGGTCTTGCCATCGGAAAGCCGCTCGTATTCGTACACACCGTCATCTTCGGTGGCGGTAATACGGTAATCGCTCGAGGTCAGCTTATTGACGTCGCCATATTCGGCAGTGATCTCGCCGTTACCGTCATTCTCGCTATTGCTCATCACGCGCGGCGAGCCAACATTGAAAAAGGCCTCGCCATCCTCACCGTTGAGATCGACACCTTGCTCATGCACGGCGTTGAATTCCGACCCCAACACCGCCGTCATGCGGCCCAGTTGGTTCTGCACGCTGTCCAGCGTTTCGCTGCGGAATGACAACAAGCCGCCCAGTTCGCCGTTCTCGAAGGCGCTATCATCGATCTGGTTGACGTTGCCCGCCGCGTCGCGATAACCGATCACCGTGCGCGACGGGTCTTCGCTGGAAGACACCGCTTCGAGGTCATAGCTCCGCGTGCCTGACACCAGCGGCTGGCCATTTTCCAGGTTGATGTTGTAGGTATCGCCATCCTGAACGTTCAGGTCCGCGCCCACTAATTCATTGAGATCGGACACCAGCTTGTCGCGCTTGTCGAGCAGCGTGTTGGGCTCTTCACCGGACTTGGCGCGCGCCTGGGTGATCTGGTCATTGAGCGAGGCGATCTGCGTAGCAGTGTTGTTGATGTCCGTCACCGTCCCTTCGAGCTGACCATTGAGGCTACTGCGCATGTCGCCTAGGTAAGAGTCGAAAGAACGAAACTGCGCCGCCATGGACGACGCCGTACCCAACACTCCTTCGCGGGCCGCGGGATCGGATGCCGCGCCGGAAAGATCGTCCAGGCTGGAGAAAAAGTCCTGCATCAGGGGCGCTAGCCCCGCATCGCTATCGGCCAGCAGGTTGTCGATCTGCGACACCTGGCTCTGATAGCTTTCCAGGGCGCTTGTCTGGCTGTTGGCGTCGTTGTACTGCTCGGTGATGTAGCTATTGAATTGGCGCTGCACTTCGTCGACCGAAACCCCGGTGCCCGTCGAGCCATTGCTATAACTTTCCCCGAGAATCGGCAACTGACGATTGTAGCCTTCGGTGTAGACGTTGCTCAGGTTGTTGCTGGTCGTCGACAACGCTGTCTGGGCCGCACTTAGGCCGCTCAGGCCGATCGAGAAAATGCTCATGACACGTTTTCCTGGCTAGGGGTACCGGGCCCTATCGAAGATGGCCGGCACGACGAATAGTGATTACTTGTTGTATCGGCAAGACCGCGCACGACTTGAGGAAAAATCCATGCGGAGGCTCAGAAAATGCCCGTGGGCATGCGCGACACGCCATAGGGATCGGCATTGTCAGCTTCTGCGTCGGCGCCAAAGGGCTCGGTGGCACGGGCCAACGTTGAGCCGCTCGCGAGGCCTTCATCGATCTGCGCCATCACATCGATCACCTTATCGGCGTAGTTCGGGTCGGTGGCATAGCCGCCGGACTGCAATGCGCGCGCCGCGTTTTCCGGTGTCGATGCGGTGACCACGCCGGCGTAACGCGGGTTGTTACCAATCAACTGGGCGTAATCCTTGAAGGCAGCCTCGAAGGAGTCGTAGACGCGGAAATCATCGCTTTGCTGGCGAGCCCGGCCATCGACATACTCCGTGGTCATGATACTCGTATCATCCCCGTCCCAGCCGTCGCTAGCCTTGATACCGAAGAGATTATGGCTGTTGCCGCCATCACGGGTGGGGATCTCACGCTCACCCCAGCCGGTTTCCAAAGCCGCTTGCGCCAGAATCAAGGACGCCGGCACGCCGCTCTCCTGGGCGGCCGCCTCGGCAGGCTCACGCAAGCGCGACAGGAATTCTTCGACATGCGGCGCCGCACGCGTCTCGCCCGTATTGGTTGCCGCCACCGATGGCCGTGTCTCACGACTTTCCGCCACTTCCGGCATCGTCGATCTTGCAGACGAGGTATCGGATGCCTGCGTCACAGCGTCATCCTTTGTATCTTTGGATACGACCGGATCGCTCAATACGCGCGGCGTGCCACGCGGGATACCGGCAATCAGATCGCTGCGCGTCACGTCGTCATCGCGACCGACAATGCCTCGACCCTGCAATTGCTCGACTAGCATGTCCGAGAGCCCAATGTCCCCCGAGAGCTTCTGTGCCCATTGCTTATCGAGCATCGAGGTATAGGTATCGGTCTCATTGCTGCTGAGCAGGTCGGACTGCGGAATCGCATCGCGCATGCTCTTGAGCATCATCTGCAGGAACACCGCCTCGAACTGATCCGCCGCCTGGGAAAGTCCCTTCTCGGGTGAATTGCTGGCCGTGTGCTTGAGCCGCGACAACGACTGCACATCGAGGGCGAACTGATTGCTGAGTCCATCGACACTCATCAGATGATCTCCAGTTCCGCGTTGAGCGCGCCCGCGGACTTCAACGCCTGCAGAATCGACATCAGATCCTGGGGTGAAGCGCCCAGCGCGTTGAGGGCATTGACGACATCCATGAGTTCGGCGCTGGTATTGACCATTTGCAGCGCCCCGCCTTCTTGCTGGATGGAAATGTCCGCATCCGGCACCACCACCGTATCGCCGTCGCTCAGGGGATTGGGCTGACTGACCTGAGGCGTGGAATCGATGGTCACCGAGAGATTGCCGTGCGCCACCGCCGCCCGGTCCAGCGTCACCTCACGATTGAGGACCACCGAGCCAGTACGCGAATTGACGATGACTTTGGCCGGGCCTGCATTGGGCGTAACGTCCAGGTTCTGGATGCGCGCCATGAAATTGACCCGCGAGTTGCTATCGCTAGGCGATTTCAAACGGATCAAGCGGCCATCCATCGCCGCGGCCACAGGCTCACCGAAGTCCTGGTTGATGGCCTCGACGACGCGCTGCGCCGTCGTGAAGTCAGACTCATTGAGGTAAAGGTCCAGCGTCCCATCACCGCGCCCCAAGCGCAGGGCCACTTCCTGCTCGACCGTGGCCCCACCGGGAATACGCCCGGCCGCCGTGTGGTTGACCTGAACACTATTGCCGGCCTGCTGAGCGCCCACGCCACCGACCAGCAAGTTGCCCTGTGCCATCGCGTAGACGTTGCCATCCACCCCACGCAGCGGCGTCATCAGTAGCGTGCCGCCACGCAAGCTGTCGGCGTTACCCATCGAGGAAACGGTGATATCCATTTCCTGGCCCTGACGCGCGAAGGGAGGCAACTGCGCCGTCACCATGACCGCGGCCACGTTACGCAACTGCATGTTGGTGCCTTCGGGAATACTCACGCCCAACTGCGACAGCATATTGATCAACGTCTGGCCCGTGAACGGCGTCTGCGTCGTCTGGTCACCCGTGCCGTCCAACCCCACGACCAGGCCATAACCCACCAACTGGTTCTCGCGCACCCCGGCGAAACTCGCCAGGTCACGAATGCGCTCGGCCTGTGCGGGAGCGGCGCAGACACCACACAACAACAGCACGCCCATCCAGCGCAGCAAACTTCTCATGGCGTATCTCATCCTCATCAGAAAGGCGTACTCATCAGAAAGGCGCACTCATCAGAAAGGCGCAATGTTCAGCCAGAGACGCTGGAGCCAACCCATGTGCTGCGCCTCGTTGATGTAGCCGTCACCCACGTATTCGATGCGTGCGTCGGCCACTTGCCCCGAGGGAACGGTATTCTGCGTCGTCACCGAGCGAGGGTCGACAACCCCAGAGAAGCGGATGTACT
Organism: Chromohalobacter beijerinckii; assembly: GCF_023061185.1. Classification (GTDB taxonomy): domain Bacteria; phylum Pseudomonadota; class Gammaproteobacteria; order Pseudomonadales; family Halomonadaceae; genus Chromohalobacter; species Chromohalobacter beijerinckii. Next base: position 22,352 of record NZ_JAKGAK010000018.1, on the reverse strand, counting down.
CGGTGCCCTGATTGATGGCGATACGCTTTTCCCCACGGATACTGAGATTCCCGTTAGGCAGAATATCCACCACCGTCGCTGTCAGGGTGCCGGTGAACGTATTGCTGGCACTCGCGCCGCCAGTACCCTCGAAGTCGTTTTCGCCCGAGACATCCATACCGTTATCCTCGAGGAAGCTCATCAGGTCGGGAATCGTCTCCAGATCCAACCCCATGCTGCCCTCGCGGTTGGCATTGGCCGAAGAATCCTTGCTGGCGCTGACATCTTCATTGATCGTAATCGTGATGATGTCGCCGATCTGACGCGGACGCCGATCCTGAAAGAGCGGCTGATACCCATAGCGCGCCTGATAGATCGCCCCGTTGGGCTGCGACATGGGCGATTCGGGATAGGTCACCGGGCCGGTATCGGGCACTACCGACTCATGCGGCAACTGCGCACAGCCGCTCATGATCAACAGCACGAGCAGGCATAGCACGCGCACCGACAGGCCCAACCCACTGCGTCCAGACATCAGTGCGCCCATGCTCTTCCCTCTTTCTACGTCCACTCCGGTCACGACGCGACTCCTCACAGCTGCGTCAGGCGCGACAGCATCTGATCGGACGTTTCCACCGCTTTGCTGTTGATTTCGTAGGCACGCTGGGTCTCGATCATGCTGACCATCTCCTCCACCACATTGACGTTGGAGGTTTCGACGTAGCCTTGATACAACCGGCCCGCGCCTTCCATGCCGGGAATCAAATCATTGCGCGGCCCGGAAGCATCGGTTTCCTGATAAAGGTTCTCGCCCATGCTCTGCAGGCCGGCGGGGTTGATGAACTTGGACACCATGAGCTGGCCCACTTCCTGCGACGCGGTATCGCCGGGCTGGGTCACGGAGACCACGCCATCCTGAGAAACCGACACCGACAGCGCGTTTTCCGGGATCACGATGGGCGGATCGAGCGGATAACCGCCGGCGGTGACCATCTGGCCGGTCTCATCGATCTGGAAACTGCCATCACGGGTATACGAAGTGCCACCATCGGGCATCTGTACCGCGAAGAAACCGTCGCCATTGATGGCCAGGTCCTTGGAATTATCGGTGTTCTGCAAGCCGCCCTGGGTATGCAAACGCTCGGTGGCGACCGGGCGCACCCCGGTCCCTACTTGCAAGCCGGAAGGCAGCGTATCTACCGCCGAGGCCTGCGCACCGGGCTGACGCACGTTCTGATAGAGCAGGTCCTCGAACACCGGCCGCGAGCGCTTGAAGCCATTGGTCGACACGTTGGAGAGGTTGTTGGAAATGACATCGAGCTTGACCTGTTGGGATTCAAGCCCCGTCTTGGCCGTCCACAGCGATCTAATCATGACTCTTACCTGTTAGAGGGCACCGCGGGGCGATGCCGGAAATTCGTTAGCGCGATTAGGCTTGAATCGACAACAAGCTATTGGCGCGTTGTGCGTTCTGGTCGGCGCTCTCGATCACCTTCATCTGCATGTCGTAGCGACGCGCGCCGTCGATCATGGCGACCATGGCATCGGTGGCGCTAACGTTACTGCCTTCCAGCACGCCGGATTGCAGACGCGCATCCTCGTTCTGAGGTTGCGGTGCCGCTATGTCGGCATCTTCTCCCGGCGGCAGGCGGAACCAGCCATCGTCGCCACGCGTCAATGCCTGCTGGTCCGGCGTGACCAGCTTCAAACGCCCCACCTGCGCGATTTCATCGGGGTTGGCACCGGCCTCGATCACGCTGATCGAACCATCCGAGCCAATCGAGAAATCCGCATCCGGCGGCACCACGACCGGGGCATTGTTGTCGCCCATGACGGGTTCGCCCTTGACGGTCAACATGCCATCCGCATTGACCTGCAGATCGCCACGCTTCGTGTAGGCCTCGCCGCCTTGCGGATCCTGAATGGCAAGGAAGGCATCTTCCTGCATGGCGACATCCAGACGCCGCCCCGTCGCATTCATATTGCCCGGTGAAAAATCCGTGCCCGGCGTCGTCGCCGCTACCGTGGTACGTGTCGCCAGACGGCCGTCGCCTTCCACCGGCACCGCGCGCATCGCGTCGAGTTCAGCGCGAAACCCCGGTGTCGAGACGTTGGAAAGATTGTGACTGACCACCGCCTGCTGATTCATCGATTGGCTGGCGCCGCTACCGGCGGTATAGATAATCCGATCCATGCTGATCGTCCTGCTCGACTCACAACGAATGAAGCCGGCCGAAACGGCCGGCCGGCTTAGGCGTTAACGCAAGTTGGTGACCGTTTCCAGAATATCGGACTGGGTCTGGATGGCGTTGTTGTTGGCCTGGAAGTTGCGCTGGGCGATGATCATGTCGACCAGCTCCTGCGTCAGGTCCACGTTGGAGGCTTCCACCGTGCCCGACTCCAGGCTCCCGATCTGCCCGGTACCGGCCTGGCCCAGCAATGCCGCGCCAGACTCCTGGGTCGCCGTCCACAGGTTGTCGCCCTCCGGCGTCAGCCCGGCAGGATTGCGGAAGTTGGCCATACCGATGGTGCCGACTTCGCCACTATTGCCATTGGAGTAGTTGGCCAGGATCTCACCGTTCTCGGTGATATCCACGCCCACGAAGGTGCCCGAGGCATTACCGTCCTGAGCAAAAGTTCTCAGCTCAAACTCAGCGCCATACTGGGTAGTTCCCGCCAAATCAACTTCGAAATCAAAGGGATTAGCTGATCCATTCCCTAAATCACCAAAGTCAAAGTTGAAAGCTGTCTGATCACCATCAGGGATCTGCCCATTGGTATTAAAGCTGATAGTTTCCCCCGTGCCAGCAGCCATCTCACCATCGAGCGCAGCTCGCACGTTCCACGTATTAGCCCCTGTCTTGGAGTAGTAAAGGCTCATATCGTGCGCGACACCCAATGAGTCGTACACGGTGCCGGCATTGGTAACGTAAGAGTAAGAGTCGCTATCATCTTGAGAAAAAGGGACCGTAGCACGGTCAATTTCGTCTGCTTCGGCATTCAAGTTAAATTGCGTGTCGACCCCAACCGTCTCTTGAGCCCCCTGACTAAACTCCGTTACCTGCAGCGGCTCGCCTTGCTGGTCCGTCAGGCGCGCGCCCTGGGCATTCTCGAAGTAACCGTCGGCGCTCATGGTGAGCTGGCCATTGCGCGAATACGCCATTTGCTCGTTCTGCGAAAACTGGAAGAAGCCATCGCCGGCGATGGCCAAGTCGAGGCTACGCCCGGTGGTTTCGAGACTGCCGGTACCGAAGTTCTGCACCGTGTCCGCGACGCGCGTCCCCAACCCTTGGCTGTTGGCGTAGATATCGGCGAACTGTACCGAGGAACTTTTGTAGCCCACGGTCTGCGAGTTGGCAATGTTATTGCCGATGGTGTCCAACTGCGACGAGGCCGCGTTGACCCCGCTCAATGATTGTGAAAAGCCCATTTTCCCTTCCCCGCGTTAATTTGGATTCAAATCGTGATCAAAGAATCTGACGTATGTCTTCTAAGGCGACACTATCGGAGGTGCCCAAATCGAGGGTCGGACCGTTCTCACCCGAGGTCACGCCTTGTACCAAGGCATAATTGAGCGGTGTGACGGGAACCTCTTCGCCGCCGACCTTGGCCGTCATCTCGACGTTATAGGCGCCCTCGGCCACGGCATTGCCATCCAGGCCCGTGCCCGGCCAGTCGAAGGCCTGCACGCCCGCCGGTACGTTTTCCTCGACACTCTTATGGACGACCTGGCCAGAGCCATTGGTGATGGTAATCTCGAGCTCATCGGCGCCCGTGGCCAGCTCGGCGCCCAGCGGGGTGGCCACGACGCTACCATCTTCGCCTTCACCCACGCGCACGGTGCTGCCCGGCACCATCACGCCCTGGCCGATCAGCGACGAAGCCTGCAGCGTTTTGCCGGCATCGATCTGATTGTTGATCTCACCCAGCGAGTCGTTGAGTTCCTGAATACCGCTGACGGTGTTGATCTGTGCCAACTGCGCCGTCATGTCCGAATTGTCCATCGGCTTCGTCGGATCTTGGTTTTGCAGCTGAGTGATCAACAGCGTCATGAAGCGTTCGTTGAGATCTCCCGAAGACTCCGTGCCGGTAGTACGCGTTTCATTCGCGGCGTTGGCATTGGGCGTACCGTTGATCGAGGCAAGCGTATTGCTGCCGATAACCGAACTAGCCATTTTTCTCTCCGTTAACCTTGTCCGATGGTGAGCGTCTGACTCATCAGCGACTTACTGGTATTCATGACCTCGACGTTGGCCTGGTAGGAACGCGACGCCGCGATCATGTCGACCATTTCATCGACCGGGTTGACGTTCGGCATGGCCACGTAGCCCTCTTCATTCGCCAAGGGATGCTCGGGGCGATACTCCATACGCGGTGGTGAATCGTCCTCGACCACCTCGGTCGCGCGCACGCCGCCCACCTCGCTGCCGCCCTGAGACTGCGCCTGAAACATGACGTGCTTGGCGCGATAGGGCTCGCCATCGGGGCCGGCCACACTATCGGCGTTAGCCATGTTGCTGGCGGTGGCATTCATGCGCTGTGACTGCGCACTCATCGCCGAGGAGGAAATATCGAAAATGCTGAACATGGACATAGCGATCATTTACCTTTCAGGCTGCATGGCACCTTTGATGCCCTGGATTTTGCTAGTCAAAATCGTCGTATTGGCCTGATAGCGCAGCGCGTTGTCGGCGAACGCGGCGCGCTCGCGATCCATATCAACGGTGTTGCCATCCAGGCTCGGCTGCTCGGGAACGCGGTACAGCAGATCGTGGACACCGCCACCGCCCGACGCCTGCGCGGGTATGTGACGCGCGGAGGTCGTGGTAAGCGACAAGCCACCCTCCCGGCCGCTCCCTCCGGATTCCATGGCGCGGTCCAGTTCCGCCGAGAAGTCGAAATCACGTGCCTTGTAATTCGGCGTATCGGCATTGGCGATATTGTTGGCCAATACCTTCTGACGCTCGTGGCGAAGGCTAAGCGCCTCCTGGTGGTGATCCAGGTAGCCTGAAAGCTTGTCGATCATGCCCTGTGTCCCTGTCATCGCGTTCGTTTCGCGGTTCGTTCCCCTTCGCTAGACATGGGGAAATTTGCACGATGCAGAATAGCCGCGCCGCCGTCACTGCAAACGACTAAACAAGCCGACATTTGAGCGCCATTTCCACCTTTGCCTGACGCTGACTCCCACTAGAATCAGGTCATCGACCTCGGCACTCATTCAGGCTCACTCAATGCAGCGCATCCTCAACGCAATTCGGGCATTCAGTCTCGCGCGGCGACCCAGGCTCGTGGCGGTCGGGCTCGTGCTGGGCCTGCTTGCAATAGCGGCAACGCCCACAGCGTTGGCTGCGTCGGATGACGCCATCGCCCAGGTCACCCGACACTTCCTGATGAGTCAGGCCGCGTCCCTGGGAGACGATGTCGGCGTCGAGCTTAAAAGCGACACCTCGCGTCTTCCTGAATGCCGCTCGCCGCAGCCGTTCCTACCTCGCGATGGCGTCCCACAAGGCCGCGTCATGGTCGGCATACGTTGCAGCAACGATGAACAGGTGCGTTACGTGCAAGCGACCGTCTCGGCCAGCGTGCGCTTTTTAGTGGCAGCCACGGCCATCAAACGCGGTGAACAACTGAGCGCCGATATGCTCGACTGGGAACGCGCCGATGTCTCGCGCCGCCCTCGCAACGCGCTTGATGACCCGAGCCAGGCCATTGGCAAAGTCATCACCCAGCGGCTCACCAAAGGCATGGCGTTGCGCGGCGACAGGCTTCGCCAGCCCTATCTCGTCCATCGCGGCGAATCCGTGACGCTCATCGCAGGCGGTGAGGACTTTACGGTGACGCGCGAAGGCGAGGCATTGAACAATGGCGGCAAAGGCGACTCGGTCCGCGCTCGCATGCCGGATGGGAAAGTACTTCGAGGCCAGGTGGATGCACGGGGAAGACTCGCGGTCCGTTACTGATAGACACGTCAACAGACGCTACAATACTGGCAGCGTGGCAGTGGCTCACCTCATTCAAAAAGGTGCGGTCAGTGCCCTACAGTTTTTATTAACGTGGCCGATAAAGGGTACAAGCCCGCGCTGCAAGAGAGCCCAATTGTGAAAATTTCCAACTTACATCCGCCGACTCAGGCCGCCCAGAGTGAGCAGAGTGACGCCGCCCAGCGTACACGCCGTGGCGATGACACCGCGCAAGCCGATTCGCCGGCCAGCATCACCACGCTGAGTCAGAGCAATGAAGCCGACACCAGCCAGGACATCGACACTGCTCGTGTCGACGAGATCCGCCAGGCCATCAGCGATGGTCAGATGGAACTCGACACCGGCAAGATCGCCGATGGCTTGATCGATAGTGTCCGCGATATGCTCGGCGACACGTCGGCCCGCTAATCTCGGTTCGACTACACGCCGGCCTGATACCCGGCACAAAACCAAAGGATGGATGGGACGCCATTATGTCGCTCGCCGAAACCCTGGACCGCCAACTCGACGCCATGCAGCGCTTCGTCACCTTGCTGCGCGAAGAGCGGCAATCCTTGTCCCAGGGCGAGGTCGATGGTCCCGAGCTGGAACGCCTCGCCGAGGCGAAGTCCCAAGTCGCCGCCGAGTTGGAAACGCTCGACGCCGAACGCCGCCGCCTGTTGCATGAACAAGGCCACGGCGAAAGCCGCCAAAGCGCCGAACGCGCCGCCACCGAGGTAGCGCGACAAGACAGCTGGCATCAGCTGCGCAGTACCGGTGAAGAGGCGCGTCAGCTCAACCGCATCAACGGCTTGCTGGCCATGAACCGCATGGAACAGAACCAGCGCATGCTCAACTTCCTGAAAGAAGCCGCTGGCAGCACGATGTACGAAGCCGATGGACGCTCACGGCACAAAGGCCTCAACCGCATCAGCTCGCGGGTATAACACGCGCATCGACTCAGCCTATTGTCCAAGCACGCCCCTCTTCAAACGCTGTAGCAGCCTCTCCCCTCGCCTTGCATACAGGCATGAGAAACCTACCGAAATGAACCATACTAATGGCATGCTCAACGCCCCAGGGGAGTCATGCCATGGACCTCATCGCCGTTGCTCTCAGCCTGCTACTGATCCGTCTTGCGCTACCCACTGACGCCCCAACGCCCGCGCGCGCTCAAATGCCACCATTGCATCGGCCGCGACATACCACGCACTACCAGCGCCGACCGCCCACGCCACCACCACGTTGTCTTCACCGCTGCAATACAGCTACTTACAAGGATTAACGTAGATTAATGGCACTAATTCATCGCTATGGTAAAGCCTATATCCGGGTAATATACGCAGTGAGACGAAGCTGCATCCCAATGGCCTCATCTCTGCGTACAAAGCTTTGCCCCATCCATTTGGATGGGGCTTTTTTCGGTTCATCGCACTTTGCTGGGAAATGCGGCACAGATCATCGCGAACAAGTTCGCTCCCACAACCCCCTGCCGGTTAGCTTGTCCTTGTGGGAGGGAATTTATTCCCGATAGCGGTGAGCATGGTGGGGCCTTACCGTTTCACGCTGGTCTGCGAAGAACCTTTTCGTTAAAGACGTTTGTTATTAGAAATCAAGCCAGCCGTTCCAGCAGCGCCTCGCGCCTTTCTTCAGCCATGAAAGCGGCTTGCAAAGCGTTGCGAGTCATATCGATGAAGTCGTCCCGCGTCCAGCCGAAGGCCTCGTGACAGGCGACGTAGTTATCCAGCATCCCGCCGCCGAAATAGGCGGGATCGTCGGAATTGAGGGTAACGTTGAGCCCCGCCTCACGCAGAGCGGGCAGCGGATGTTCGGCTAGCGAGTCGGTTACCTTGAGCTTGACATTGGAAAGCGGACACACGGTCAACGGTATGCGGGCGTCGCTCAATCGTGCGACCAGTTCGGGGTCTTCCAGGCAGCGTACACCGTGATCGATTCGGCATACCTCGAGCGCCTCCCAGGCTTCGCGGATATACGCGGCAGGCCCCTCTTCCCCAGCATGCGCCACGCCGGGAATGCCCAGCGCCCGCGCCCGCGCGAACACCTCGGCGAAACGCCCCGGCGGATGATCGCGCTCGGCGCTATCGAGCCCCACCGCGTCGATCGCCGAGTGCCAAGGCGTCGCCTGCTCGAACACCTCCAGCGCTTCGGCGGGGTCACGGTCACGCAGAAAGCTCATGATCAGTGCCGAGGAAATCCCGTAACGCGACTCGGCCTCGCGGCATGCCGCCAGCAACCCCTCAAACGGCGCCTCGAGCGGCACGCCGCGCACCAAATGCGCCTGCGGGTCGAACGACAGCTCGACATGCGCCACACCGTCTTCCCGCGCGCGGGCAAAATACGCCATCGCCAGATCATAGAAATCATCCTGCGTATGCAACACGCCCATGCCCTGATAATACAAACCGAGGAACGACGGCAGATCCTCAAAATCGTACGCCGCGCGCACCGCCTCCACAGAGTCGTACGGCAGCGTTACGCCATTGCGCTCCGCCAGAGCGAACATCAGCTCCGGCTCCAGCGTGCCTTCGATATGCAGATGCAGCTCCGCCTTGGGCAGTGCGCGCAGCCACGTCGTCATCGCCGTCTCGCTCGTCGTCATCGCGTCTTCCACCTCATGCTGTCCGTTCGGTCAAGGATGCATCAAGGATTAGCTGGATGCCAATGACACCATTCATGGCTGACGGCACCTCATCACCTGAAACGACGCTCTGCTAAGAGCCGACAGACGACACTCGCCTAGGCGTTGGCAAGACCGCTTAAATGTCTAGCTTCACGCCTACCCCGCGACTTACGCGGTCTGAGCGAATCTTTCGATGTGGTTTTTTTCTTTCGCTTTCGCCTCGGCGAGATCATGGGCGGCCTGCATGCGCAGCCAATGCGCCGCCTCACCGATCCCGCCAGACTCAAGGCGAACGGCGAAATCTGGAGAAATGGCAGCGTGCTCGTTCAATACTCGAGACACCGAGTTGCGAGACATGCCCAACTTTTCCGCTAGCTCGGTCACACTCATATTCAGGGCCGGAACGATACGACGCCGCAGCATCCTACCCGGGTGCGGAGGGTTCTTCATCGACATGGCATAAGCCTCATATTCAGTTACAGCCGTTAGTATTAGATATCAATATCAGCAATTCTTAACAAGTGCACGTTGGCATATGTTTCGAAGGCGGCCTACATGTTCCATTACGACAATCCTTATGCCTGGCATAAAAAAACCGAGGCAATGCCTCGGTTTAAGTACTGCTGATGATCGTTCGTTCCCGCTCAGCACGGGTCCATCGGCAGGCACACTCGTTCACGCGTACCGCGCTGGGCCGCGCGCTCCGACTCTCTTGCTTCCTTTCCAGTGGCGGTGCGGCGTAGCACTTGGCCATCACCTTCGACTTGGCCGTTGATGATGCGTGCATATGCGATCTTATCCGTGACCCGGGTGATCTCGACGTCCGCCGTCCAGTTCTCGCGCGGGCCCAGACTTTCGCCGTGATAAGGATCGGTGTAACGCTTGCCGATGTCGAACACGCCGAAGCGCTGCCCGGCCTGGACGATGGCGCCGCCCTGGTTGAGCACGATCTCATCGCCTCTGCTTTCCACGACACGCAGCGGGTAGATCACGTTCAACGCGCGGAAGGTCAGCTCGCTCCCCAAGGCATCGAACACCTGCTGCGTGAAGTCCCCCGAACTCGACGCGATGCCCAGATCATCCAGCGAGACATTCAGCGTCTCGCTCCACATGACTTGGCCTGTCGCCGGCACGACGACCCGCGCTTCCAGCGTCGCAGCGCCGGTGGCTTCTTGAGAAGGTTCGCCGGAAACCGGGTTGGTCACCGTTTTCAGCGCCATGTCCATGCCCGTCAGGCGGCTCGTGACCAAATAGTCCGCGCCCAGGTTGCGTCCCAACATGGCTTTTTGCTCAAGCGGGACTTGCCCCGAGGCCACGAAACGCTGCTCGGCCGCGATGGCGTCGCGCATGTCACGATCCAGCACGGAGAAGCGCCGCGAGCCGACGAACGCCCGCACCAGAGACTGCGTCAGTCGCCGCGACGCATCTCCCGGCGCCAGGCGCTCACCGGTCAGACGCAACCGGTCCGCGTCGATCTCCACCGGGTAAACGGCCAAGCGCTGGCGATTGGACTGCGCCGCCGAGCCGGGCGCACGGTAGACCGGCACCTTCACACGAAGATGCGCCATTTGCCCGCCACCCATGGCCGGCGACACGCCCAGCACCTCATAGCCGCTGATCAGCCCCTGGCTTTCCACGCGGGTGCCGCTGTCGTAGCGCGACGACTGCTCGACGGTAGTCGAATGCCCCTGCTCGTCACGCACCGAGGTACGCTGCATGGAGCGACGAATCTCGCGGCTGGCGTCGACTTTAGCGCCGTGCACCTGACGCACGGCCTCGCCCAAGGCATTGAAAATCGCCTCGTCACGCGTGGCCCCCGTTGATTTCGCCTCAACCTGGCGTATCTCGACGCCGCCCCACGCCGGCGCGGCAAGCATCGCCCACGCCAGCGCGCCAGCGACGATCAGCAGCCACACGCGCCATGCGCTTCTCTGTGCGTGCGCCATTACCATTCCCCGAACGAGCCAGTGGAACGCGAACTCTCGGGCGTCGTCGTACTATCTTCCGAAGACGCGCCAGACGTGGACGCCGCGCCATCGCTACCCGGGTTGTTACGTGCTTCCATGCGCGCCTCGGCACTCGCCGCCGTGCCCGGCGACCAGTATTTGACGTAACCCAGATACGGATGCCCGGTCTGCGGATCGGGAGTGCTCCATTGGCCGATGGTCTGCACGCCTTTCAAGTTGGCCTGCGATTCCGAACGCATGACATTGCGCACCATGCGGCCGATGCCTTCTTGGGTCAGAATGCGCGACGTGCCATCGCCACGCGTTTCACGCACCTGCTCGCGTAGCTTGCGCTTGCTGCTTTCCTTCTGGCCCTGCACTGTCATCGTCGCGAACTGCGCCAGCCAGCCATCCGCCATCAGCTTGGCGCTCTGGCGTGCTGCCTCCATCTCGGCGTTGATCTCGTACTCTTGCATGGTGCCGCGCACCAGCGCTGGCGCACTCATGCCAAACGACATCAACCCAAAACGCCCCTCCTTGACCACCGGCTGAACGCCGAACAGCCCCAGCATCGGCGTGCCGGCATCCAGCATGGGGCGCAAATCCTCCATCACCGAAGCCACCGGCAACGCCTGGGCCGGCGCGCCGCCGCCGTTACGCAGCTGGCGACCCAACTCGCTGAAGCGGGGCGACTGCACCACGACGATACTCACCGAGCCGTTGTTCACCGGGCCATCGCCCCCGGTTTCTTCCACCAACCCGAACACGCCGACGCCCGAGAGCTGACCCATTGCCTGCCAGGTCGTGCTGGTCACGAACTCGTCATACAGCAGTTGCTTGCGCTCGGCGATATTGAGCTGAGGTAGCTGACTGGCATCGCCGCCCAGCTCCTCGATGACCTTGTTGAGTGCCTGTACCGAGCTCTCGGCCAGGCGACTCGCCACGGCCTCGCCCAAGGCATCCAGGCCGGTGGTATCTTTGACTTCCTCGGGCAGGCCATCTTTCATGAAGCGGTCCGCCATGGTCTTGCCGACGTTCACGGCATCCTGCGAGACCAGCTCCCCCATCGCCTTGAGGAAGGCTTCTTCGGTGGCGATCAAGCGCGCCTGGCTAAATTCGATGGTCGACGGATCCGCCGCGATGCTCTCCGTCGCCACGACTAGATTGCCACCACTCGGATTGCCTGCATGCGGCCCTTGCTGCCAGCCCCGCTGCTCGAGAAAACGCTGGATCAACTCGCCGCTGTTCGACACCTCTTTCACCGCCATGAACGGCGATGGCGACTCTTCCTGTGAAGCGGGGGCGGAGGAATCTGGGGCGGAAGAATCTGAGGTCGAGGGTGTCGTGTTGGACGCCGCATCAGAACCGGCATCGCCCGACTGCGCGAACGCGCTCATCGGCGCCAGCGCCAGGCAGGCCAAACCAATGGCGGCGACAAGCGGCTTGTACGACCCTTTATACGGTGACGTAGACGACAACATGCTCATGAGAAGGCTCCTTTTACCATGCCACCGAGGCATCGGAGCCCCGCTTGATGACTTGCGTTTCGTTTTCCCACAGCGCTAAGCCGCTACTCAGGTCGGTCAATGTCAGCTGCATGTAATACTCCACCTGCTGCTCATCCGCCACGCGGCGATTGCGCTGGAGAATCTTGCCGGAAAGACTCAGGTCCGGCGCTTGCAAGGTGCCCTTCTTTTCTACTCCGCGCTGGTCGAACTCCTCGGAATCCCGCAATGTGCGCGTGAGCTGGTTCATCTCATCCTCGGGCCCGTCGATGCCCACCGCCGTGGTCGTCACCACACGGCCGGAGCGCAGCAACTGCACGCGAATCTTCTTCACCAGTTGGTCGGTATCCAGACGCTGCATGGTGTCATTGACGATGCGGCTCACCACCAGCACATAACGCCCGCCCGGCAGGTTCAGATCACCCAGCGGCCCCGACGGTGTCTCGAGCGTCAACTCGCCCGAGGCAGGCCGCGCGAAACGCGCCACTTCCCAATGATCCGGTGTCGCCTGCCAGCTACGCAGGTCGGCTTGCGTGGTCATCGCCGTGAGCACCGCCGAGCCAAGCTGGCCAGCCACGCCCAGGCGTTCGGTCGCCTCGTTCTGCATCAGCGCCTTCACCACCGCCGAGGCTACCGAGCGCCCCAGAATGGCGGGAAAGCGTGACTGCATTTCGGTCTGTACGACCTTGCCCATCGAGGCGAACGTCTCGGGGGCGTAACGCTGCCCCTGGGCATCGACCAACGACAGCGCATCGCCCACCGCGTGGCGATCGGCATAGTCGGGCAAGGCGATGCCTGTATAGGCGGGTGCTTGGGTATTGCCATGAAAAAGCAGCAACGGCACATCGAGGCGCTTTTCCTCGGCGACCGGGCCCAGGCCATTTTCATAGACCACCCAGACCCGCTGCCCCATGCGCTCACGGCTTGTCTCGCCACTGCCAATCGCCTGCGCTAGTTCGGCATCCGCGGCGAGCGGCTCACTCTCAGGGGACATCGCCGCCACGCGCGAAAGCGAGGTCGCGGCGCGGTCGATGTCACCGCTTTCACCACTGGCGAGGAAGTACAAGCCATGCAGATAGGTGGCCGAGGGCACGATGAATTCAGGGTAAACACCCCACTGCGAGGGGGCCCCGTATTGCTGGGCGACGCTCTCATGCAGCGCGTCGCTATCGAGGCTTTGCTGAATGGCTTGCTGCTCGCGGTTAGCATCGGCTTCCGCTTGCTCCTTGAGCGCCGCCTTTTGCTCGGCGATCTCCTCAGCAAAAGCAGCCACCGCCCGCCGCGTGCGATCATCGGCACGGTTGAACTCAACCCGCGCACTGGCATCGTTACCTAGCTGCAAGAACGCCAGGCCTTTATAGGTATTCACCAGCACCGCCTCGGCAAGCATCGGCCGGTAATCTCGCTGGGCATCATTGACCAGCACCGCCAAGGCGTTCTCCGCCCCCTTCTCGGCCAAGTTGTCGGTGTCGTTGAGCTTCATGCCCGCTTCGGCCTGATCGTAGAGATCGATGGCCATTTGCGGCTCCCCCGCCAGGCGATAGGCCTCCGCCTGGTGCAGTAGCTCCAGTACCTGCTCTTCCTTGTCGGGCTCGCCGGGCATCAAGGAAGACGGCGCCATCGCCTCGATCGCTGCCTGATAATCCCCCGCCACATAAGACGTATTGAACGCCTCCATCTGATTGCGATGCTTGTACGAGGCGCACCCCTTGACGTCCTCCCCGCCCTAAAGGACGGGGATTCCAACTTCTTGAGGGCAACGTCCTGCCCCGAGACTGAGGATATTCCGGGCCGCGTTAACGTCCCGGTCGTGTAGCGCACCACACTCCACGCACATCCAGTCTCTTACTCGCAGCCCATTTACACCCTGTGGCCCACTGAGCGAGCCGCACGATGAACAGGTACGGGTGGTGTATGCCTCGCGAACCTCTCGAAAGACGATGCTTGCGTGATCGCACTTGTATTCCAACATCGTCTTCAGTTGGCCCCATCCGGCATCCAATACCGACTTGGCCATGCGGGTCTTCGCGAGCTTGGTGGGCGAGACATCGCCCACCACTATTTCGCCGTGCTGGTCGACCAGCCGGCGGGAGAACTTATGTAGCGCATCCTTGCGCCGATTCTTAATCTTGGCGTGGATCGCCTTCACACGCCGCTTGTTGCGTGCCCGTTGAGCCGTGGTCAGCTTGTCTTCAAGATCATGGTAGAAGCGGCCACTCTTTAGCCGCTTGCCATCACTACAGGTCGCCACGTCCTTCAGGCCCAAGTCGATTCCGACAGCCCCTTGGCCGACGGACGGCTGTACATCGACCTCGACCACTACATTGAAATACCAGCGACCGCGCGCGTCTTCGCTGAAGCTGCCGGAACGGAACGCATACTTCGACAGGCCGAAGCTGTCCCAAACCTTGAAGTAGCTGCCGTTGTGGAACACCTGACCGCTTTTCCACTTGGCTGCACCTGACTTGAAGGGTACCCAACCGAGCGAACGGCGCACGCCACGGGACTTCCTCCACGCCAAGCGGGACTTGCGAAACTGCTTGCGGCGGGTCGCGTACTCCCTGCCAACCTCCTGCACCGTATGGCTGTGAAGGCCAAGCTCCTTGGCGACTCCGTTGGTGTACTTTTGGATGTCGTACGCAGACAAGAAGACCCTTCGCTCTCGGATCGACCGCGAGCTTAGTTCGTTCACGTAGTTCCAGACGAAGTTCACGCTACGCGCCATGCGGTTAAGCTCGGCGGCGTGCTTATCCTTCACTCGAACCTTGAGGGTCTTGGTCTGTTTCATGACCTAGAATATACTTGGTCTATGGATAACCAACAACCCTACAGAACCGGCAGACACTGCGTTTTCATGCTCCACGCACACTTGGTCTTTGTTACCAAGTATAGGGGCAGGCTCTTTGGTGCCGAGCATCTTGAATCCCTTGAGGGGCTGTTCCGCCGCGTATGTACCGACTTCGAGGCGGAACTGGTGGAGTTCAACGGTGAAGATGATCACGTCCACCTGCTGGTGAATTACCCACCCAAGGTGGCGTTGTCTCGCTTAGTAAACAGCTTGAAAGGGGTATCTAGCCGAAGACTCAAGCTGATGCACCCTGAGCTAGTGAAACCGGCGTACCAGAAGAATGCCCTGTGGAGCCCGAGCTACTTCGCCGGGAGTGTTGGCGGTGCCCCGATCTCGGTGGTCCGCCAATATATCGAGCAGCAGAACTGCCCGCATTGAGGGCCGCTTTGCGGCCCGCGCTATCCTTCCCCGCACTAAAAGTACGGGGCATGCCGCGCATTCTGGTCATTTATTTCATCGCGACGCAAAGCCATGCGGCCTCGCATCGAGCGGCGGCGTAACGCACCGCCCCTATAAATGTCGGCAAAGGCTAATAAAACTTTACCTTTAGGGAGAGAAAAACGTCGGCGGTGACCTTGGGCAAGGCACATGCCCTGCCATGGTACGCTACGCCCAGAGGAGAAAGAGGATTGCCATGAACAACCAACACGATAGAAGCTACAAGCTCCTGTTCAGCGAGCCGAGAACCGTCCACGACCTTCTGACGGGCTTCGTCAAAGAGGAGTGGGTCGAACGCCTGGATTTCGACTCGCTGGAGAAAGTCAGCAGCACCTTCGTCACCGACGACCTCCGTGACCGCGAGGACGATGTGATCTGGCGCGTTCGCTTTGGCGACGAGTGGCTCTACGTCTATCTGCTGATCGAGTTCCAGAGCACCGTCGATCCGTTCATGTCGCTACGCATAATGACCTATGTCGGGTTGCTCTATCAGGACCTGGTCAAGCAGAACAAGCTGACCCGGCAAGGCAAACTACCGCCGGTGCTGCCCATCGTGCTCTATAATGGTGAAAGGCGCTGGAACGCGGCGCTCGACGTCGCCGAACTGGTCCAACCCGTACCCGGCGGCCTGGAACATTACCGGCCGACTCTCCCTTATCTGTTGCTGGACGAAGGGGCAATCGTTGCCAATGAGCAGTGGTCGGAAGAAACCCGGAATGTCGTCTCGGCCATCTTTCGGCTGGAACATCACAGGAGCCAGCAGGATGCCATCGACCTGATCGGATTGCTGGTACAATGGCTCCAGGCGCCGGAACAGACCCAGCTACGCCGGCACTTTGTCATCTGGATCCGGCGCGTGCTGCTACCCAGCTGGGTACCTGAAGACGAAGAGATCGAGTGGCAGGCGCTCGATGACTTAAGCGAGGTGCACAACATGCTAGCCGAACGTGCGAAGAAATGGCCCGAACAGTGGAAACAGCAAGGTCTTCAGCAAGGCCGTCAGGAAGGCCGCCAGGAAGGCCGACTGGAGACGGCTCGCAATCTGATTCGGGATACACAACTGACCGATGATGCCATTGCCAAGGCCGCGGATCTGGATATTGCCCAGGTTCGTGAACTGCGAGCCGAACTGAAGCATTGACCCGACCAGCGGCGCGTCGCTCTCCAAACATCGTGACACGGCGTTCTGAAGCGGAAAGCAGCCTTCGGGTTGCTTTCCGTGTTTTGAGGCATAGCCGTGTTGAGGTATAGCCGCGGTAGTTAGAAGATCACGCCTCCCAACGCCTTACCGCCACCATCGACATGAACTTGCCCTCCTCACTGAACGTCAATCGAAACACGCCGTGCGCGCCATCCGGCGTAACGATGCGGCGCAGTGCCGTGGCGGGAAAGCTCACCCGACGCCCATCCACGCTGGTGGCGATCACGGTTTGCATGGCGCCTTCGTAATGGTAGCGACACGTCTCAAGTGAAAGGTCGAGCATGATATCCAGCGAGGGCATGACGGGCGCAAGCTCCGGGTGAATGACCGGGTGAATGAAGAGGCGCTAAGTATACCCAGCCACGGCCCCTGAAAAAATTTGCAATTCACCCCTAAAGCAAATTCCCCCTGCGCCGATAAATGAGGTAACGGCCAACGGCGCCGTTGTGGCAAGCCCCGGAATTACCGACGGCAGGCCAATGGAGCCCAACAGAGAGGAAGGAACATCACATGTCAGTGATCAATACGAACATCACGGCCATGATCGGCCAGCAGAACCTGAGCCAGTCACAGAGCGCTCTCTCCACATCCATGGAGCGTCTGTCCTCGGGGTTGAAGATCAATAGCGCCGCTGACGATGCCGCCGGCCAGGCCATCGCCAACCGCATGAGCAGCCAGATCAACGGCCTCAGCCAGGCACAGAGCAACGCCAACGACGGCATCTCTGTCGCCCAGACCACCGAAGGCGCACTGAACCAGGTCAACGACAACCTGCAGCGTGTGCGTGAGCTGACGGTTCAGGCCGAAAACGGCACCAACAGCCAGGAAGATTTGAACTCCATCCAGGACGAGATCGACGCGCGCCTGGGCGAGATCGACCGTATCTCCGAAGAAACCAGCTTCAACGGCGTTGATGTTCTCGCCAAAAATCAGGAAATGGACATTCAGGTCGGTTCCGAGGATGGCCAGACTATCACCATGAACCTTAAGGAAGTCAACGCTGAGCAACTGGATCTCGGTGACTTCAATGTCAATGGTTATAGCGGCAGCCTCAGTAGCGCTGCAAGCGGCATCACCACCGCTCTTGGGGCAGAGTTGGCTTCAGGGAGTAGTACAGCAATCAGCTCTGCTACCTTTGACGGCCTGCCCTCCGGTTATTCCAGCGCCTCCCTCAGCGTTGATGAAAATGGTAGTTTCTTCATCGAAGGGACTGGTTCAACTGATGCCACTTACGCAGCCTCGGTCACAACCGAAACCAACGATGATGGCGAAATTACCAGCATGACAGTCACTGCTGAGAGCGAATTGCAGGGCAACGGGTCTAAGACAAGCAGCCCTCTAGGTGCACTCGATAGCGCAATCAGTGATGTTGATAGCCAGCGCTCCGAGCTGGGTGCCATGCAAAACCGCTTTGACTCGGCCATCACCAACCTGAGCACGACCGAGACCAACCTCTCTTCCGCACGCTCGCGCATTGAAGATGCCGACTATGCGGATGAAGTCTCCAACATGACGCGTAACCAGATTCTGCAGCAGGCCGGTACGTCTGTCTTGTCTCAGGCCAACCAGCTACCGCAGAACGCCCTGTCACTGCTGGGTTAATAGTTGGTTAGATGATGAGGGCTGCCTAATGGGCATCCCGTCCATCGAAAAGGCTCCCAAAAGGGGGCCTTTTTTTCGTAAGAGATTCTCTTGCGAGCCGATAGCCTAGAACACAAACCAGTATTGCAATTAGCATCCACAGTTAAAGCTAATATTATGGAGAAGCACATGCCCAATCCGAATGCAGGTGTTAACAACACCCAATTTGGGTGGAGGCTTGAAGGCAAGATCATTGCAATTGACAATGGCGGAAACTTACCTTGCTATAAGAATTTCATGCAGATCATGGAGTTTGGTGCTCTTGAGCTTATAGTACTAGACACGGCAAGCACGCTTCATGGAAAAAGTCAATTTTCGGATATTGATGGACTGCAGGTGTTTCCAAACACCACGCTCGGGGATGGCACTCCTAGCACTTTATTCGCATGCTTGGACTCGACGCTAAGCGGCACTCTTCCACCAGTTCTTAATAGCGACCTACCTGCCTCTCTTGCCCATAAAATCACAAAGCTCAGCGAACTACCCGTAAATACCATAGCGCTGGATAGTATCACTGGGGTGGAAAGCTTCGATTGGGTGTCATTGGATTGTTATAATGATATTGAAATAATTATCACTCATGGTAAGGAAAAACTAAAAAAAACCTTGTTGTGTAATATACAAATTCCTTTTACTTTTACACATGATGGGCAAACGAGCTGGACTCGCGCTAATGAGCTCATGGCTAGCTTTGGTTTACGCTTTCATTGCTTTTCTGGAACTCAAAAAGCAACACATATGGTCTCAGAGAAGCCCCTTGAAAAGGATCAAAGTACAAGAACGGTCACCTATGATGCTATTTTTGTACCTGATGCAGAAAGATCAAAGCACTTAACATCCAATGAAAGAGAAAAAATCGCTTTCCTTTTGGATACCGTCTTTGATATACATGACCTAACATATCAAGTATTAGAGGAAGGTTCTTCCGAAAGAGCAAAAAGCTATCTTTTATCGCGAGGATATATTAGCCAATTTGACGAAGAAGAAGGTGCTTTTGTCTTTACTTCTGAATACACACCACCACCTTGGGGGAGTGAGTTTAGCAAGGAACTAAGCATGCTACATGAGGGAGTTCAAAAAAATGTCTAAGAAAAAAGCATCTCAGCGGAAAGCTAACAAGGAAACAGGTGCGATTAATTCATACTTAAACCGAGCCCGCACCCTAAGCAAAGAAAATCAGCCTGAGACTGCCATTCAAGTCTACAAGCAAGCTATTGGTTTAAGCCCTAGCAACCCAACTCCTTACTTGGAAATTGGAAAGCTCCAAGTCAAAGGAAAACTATTAAAGGAAGGGATAGAAAACCTTGAAAAGGCAGTATATTTAAGCCCAAAAATGGCATCTGCTCTAGTTGAACTAGGGCAAGCTTACATGAAAAACAACGACCTTGAAAAGAGTTTATCAACACTCAAGGAAACGTTAGAAATAGCACCTAACAGCCCAGCGGTTCATGTCGCTTATGGAAGCATCAACCAAAGAATTGGAGAGCTACCTAAAGCTGTAGATTCATACAAAGAAGCCTTGCGGCTGAGGCTAAATTACCCCACAAAAAAGAAAGAGCATAGACTAAGAACAGACTTTGGAAAACAAAGCACGGAAGAGCTA
This sequence comes from Chromohalobacter beijerinckii, assembly GCF_023061185.1. Lineage (GTDB taxonomy): Bacteria > Pseudomonadota > Gammaproteobacteria > Pseudomonadales > Halomonadaceae > Chromohalobacter > Chromohalobacter beijerinckii. The sequence continues at coordinate 2,590 of NZ_JAKGAK010000018.1, read as the reverse complement.
CTCTGGGACACCTTGTCTCTTCTAGCAAAATCTGGTGTTCATGCCTTTGCTTCGTATGGGACCCTGCTAGGCTTAGTACGTGATGGAGAGCTGCTGCCTTTCGATAAGGACTTGGACTTTGGTCTACCTCAATCCGAAATGGAAAATGCTTGTCAGTGCTTGGAACGCAATGGCTGGGTGCCGCTTGAGATAAACAACCTTATTAATCCAAGGGCTTTCTTCCATCCTGTAAAAAAAGTATCGCTAGATCTCTCGGGATTCGTCGTCGACCCCAAAACTGGTGATACTTTCACAGGCTTCTGGATGAGCAACATTCCTTACGAATGGAGTCGTAACACAAAATACATTGACATAGAACTATACAAAGATGAGTCACCAACAGGCCAACCCATATGGTCTTTGGTTAACCCGGAAGCTTGGTTAGAAGTCATTTATGGAGACTGGAAAACGCCAGATCCTTACTTCGATACCGTCATCGCAGCAAAAAACCTATGCGGTTTTTCATTGCTCACCCAGTGCTATGCTTATTCACGCGTTTTTTCTCACTGGGAAAAAGGTAACTTGAGGAAAGCTCTGGCCACGACCGAGCATTCTCAGCAGCATTTGCCGAACGATGAATTGCTCAACCAGGTCACGACTCATCTTAATGCCGCCTTACATGACAAATGAGTTTGACATCGAGTTATCAGGGGAAAGACATGATCGGAATAATCCTTGCTGCTGGTATTGGTTCGCGCTTACGGCCAATGACAAATGAAAAACCCAAATGCTTAGTAAAAAGCGCTGGTAAGCCGTTACTTGAGTATCAGCTAGATGCCTACCAGGAAGCTGGTATCAAGGAAATACTAATAATAATTGGTTACGAGGGGAAAGCCATAAAGGAGTATTGCAAGCATATAAAAGGCCTAACCATCAACTTCATAGAAAATTCCCACTATGAAGAAACAAACAATATGTACTCTTTATATTTGGCCAAAAAATATGCGGCTGGAAAAAGTTTTATTTTAAATAACGCCGACCTCTGCATTGATAAATGCATTGTAAGCAAGCTAGCTAATTTCAATAGCGCAAACGCCATTGCCATAGATTCCTCGCTGTATAACGAGGAGTCTATGAAAGTCAGCTTGTCGGCATGTGGCCAAATAAATGATATTTCTAAAGCCATAGGCCAAGAAAAATCCCATGGGTGCTCCATTGATTTTTATAAGTTTTCTGCCGAAGCCAGCAGTGTATTTTTTAAAAAAATAAGCCATATCATCGAAGAGCAAAAAAATCTTAAGGACTGGACTGAAGTCGCATTACAGTCGCTTCTCAACCAGAGTGCGTTGGAATTCCACCCTATTGATATCGCCGGCGATAGATGGGTCGAAATTGACAATTACAACGACTTGGCTCTAGCAGATAGACTTTTTTCAAATTTCGACGACAAAATCAAAGATATTAAAAATGTCTATTTCGACTTGGATGGCACAATTTATGTTGGCAGCAACCCTATATCGGGCGCGTCCGAAGCGATTCTAGCGCTAAAGGAAAAAGGCAAAAAAATATACTATCTATCCAACAACTCATCCAAAAACAAATCTGACTATGTTGATCGCTTAAAAGAACTGGGGGTAGACGCTTCCGAACAGGAAATCATCCTGTCAACTGACGGAGTTATTGAATTCCTAAAAAAAAACAAAGTAACTAAGATTTACGTCCTAGGGACGGAAAGCTTAGTCAATACTTTCAGAGAGCATGATTTCAACGTGGACACAGATAGCCCAGAATATGTAATAGTAGGTTATGACACTGAATTAACCTATGCAAAATTGGTCCAGGCATGCAAATACATCAATTCTGACGTCGACTATTTAGCTACACACTGTGATGCTTTTTGCCCTTCCGAGCATGGACCGATTCCTGATATCGGTTCCTTGGTTGACATGATTAAAACCACTACAAAAAAATGTCCTGTAAAGACTTTTGGAAAACCAAGCCCGGACATGATTAACTCTATAGAGGCTTCTAATAGTCTTATTGTAGGAGACAGGCTGCATACTGACATGTTGTTGGCCAGAAATATAGGATGTCGTGGCCTGTTAGTGCTAACTGGTGAAACATCTAGAGAATCACTAGATTCCTCTCCAATATTCCCTGATTTTGTTTTGAAAACAATAGCTGACATTTACCAGCATTGATTTATGCGTTGCCGTACCTTGACGCCGAAGGCTGAATAATCCGGCTCACGGTGCCAGATTGTAATGACCCCCTGGTTTCTGCACATCCTACGCCGGTAATGCGGGATGTGCTCGGGGCCACATTGTAATGACCCCCTGGTTTCTGCACACCCTACGCCGTTAATGCGGGGTGTGCTCGGGGTGCCACGTAGTCCAGAGACTGATGTGGCCGCTCTTCGTTGTAGTACCGGATCCAGCGATTGATCACGACCCTGGCTTGGCCCAGCGATTCGAAACGGTGAAGCCAGATGCACTCCTCCTTCAAGGAGCGGAAGAAGCGCTCCACGAGCCCGTTCTGTTCCGGTGTATATGGCGTCGTGAACTCCTGCGTGAGGCCACAGGCCTTTACCGTGCCCGTGTAGTGGCGGCTG
>NZ_JAKGAK010000017.1 GCF_023061185.1 Chromohalobacter beijerinckii | reverse complement strand
GGTGTGGACAACTCTCTTTGCATTGATGGGCGTCGCCGCTTGGCTGGTCTGGCGGGAAGGCGGCTGGCGTCGGCACCAGGGCGTACTGACGCTGTTCATCGTGCATCTCGCCATCAATGCACTATGGAGTTGGCTGTTCTTCGTCTGGCACCAGGGGGCGCTGGCCTTCGTCGAGGTCATACTGTTATGGGGCATGATCCTCGCCACGCTCATCGCCTTCTGGCGTGTGCGCCCGCTGGCTGGGCTGCTGCTGGTGCCTTATCTGGCTTGGGTGACACTAGCTACGGCGCTGACCTACACCGTTTGGCAACTCAACCCACAGTTGCTGAGTTGAGCATTCGGATAGCACCTGAGATAAGTCCGACATTCCCCCTCCATATCAGTGCGGCCTACATGGCCCCACCCTGCGCCTCAGTCAATACTTGGAAATAGATCTCGCGCCATGGCTCAATTCTAGGCCATGGCGCTCTTGATGCTTTCAATAGAAACCTCTGTTCTCATTTTTAGCGTCGTCGGCTCAAGTTCTTTTTCAGACAGACAGTTCAACCAGGCTTGCTGAGGCTCAGCGCAGAAGAACCGCTTTATGCCATCGCCAAGAAAGTTTTCTAGATCAACATGATCATTGGGATATAACAGCGCAAATGCCTTTTTTGCCTCACCGATATCCGACACCTCTCTCGCAGTGCACCTCAGGTAGAGACACATGAGGTTGTTGGTCCCCCTCGCGCGTGTCGAATCATAGAAGGTCATGAAGGCCGAGTTATTAAAAATGATATTCTTGGAATGTTCCGCCTGAACCCAAGACGACCAGAAAAAGTTTAAATCCATATCCGGCAAGGCGGTGACAGGTGTATTCCATGGCACGTCGTTTTTCGACGTCGCTATGTTGGCATAAAGGTTGTCATTAAGAATGCCAGCTGCCCGATTGGCTAAGTCGATGTCGTTCATTACTGTCTCCCAGGTTGGAGGGTTCCATGGCCGTGGCGCCCCTGCATGCCATGGCTGAGGAGGATCAGCACCAGGCCCCTACGAGCGCAACACGACCATAAGCAGGGTAAATGCGCCTGGAGGCGTCGTTTCTTTGCGGGCCGTCACAAGAACAGCGTACGTACAATACCCACTTTCCTAAAAGCGATTTATCCTGATACCTGCTATCGTTTTTAGAGATAAGTGCCTTTCTGGCAGGGAGACACCGCATGCAACTCAAATCGTTACGCCTGTTCATGGCCGTGGCCGAAACCGGCAGTTTCGTGGCCGCCGCCGACAGGATGCATACGGTACAATCCAACGTGACAGCCCATCTCAAGAGGCTCGAGGAAGAACTCGACGCCCAGCTCGTCCATCGAGCAGGCCAGACGCGCCTGACCTCTGCTGGACGAGCGCTGGTGGCGTATGCCGAGCGCATGCTGTCTGCGCATGATGAAGCGCTATCGCACTTCAAGGGCAGCGACAAGACGCATGGACAACTGCGGATCGGCGCAATGGAAACCACCACCGCGTTACGGCTTCCCCAAATCCTCACGGCATACCATACCGCCCACCCCGAGATCGATATCACGCTACACACTGGTTCCACGGCGGAACTCATCGAAATGCTGATGGCGGGCCACGTCGATGGCGTATTCATCGCGGGAGGTCTCAAACATCGCCGTTATCATCTACTCAAGGCCTTCAGCGAACACCTCGTACTGGTCGGCCCCCAGCCCATGACCGCAATGCCCACCTCGGAAGAGCTGATGGCTACCGCCTTCCTCGCGTTTCGCCAAGGCTGTAGCTATCGCCAGCGCATCGAGCTGCTACTGGCCTCCCATGGCGTCAACGCAGCACGCATCTTCGAGTTCGGCAGCCTGGATGCCATGCTCGGCTGTGTCGCCGCCGGGATGGGCTATACCGTGCTCCCCTTGAGCACGGTCGAGGCCCACCAGCACCGCTTTGGCATCCACTACCTAGCTCTGCCGGCATCCCTGGCAGAAATCGACACCTACTTCGCCGCACCCGAGCCCGCCACCTGGACGCCCGCCCTGGCCCGCTTCGTCGACACTTTGCACCAGGCCGTAGACGTGCCCGAACCGCAGCGCGTCGAAGCCTGATATCCGCCAACGCGCATTGTCATGGGTCATTCACGTTCATGGCCTCGGCGCAGATTCGACACGGCACTGATCTATACCGTCTAGCAGCTCAACCCACAATTGCTGGGGTAAGGCCAACTCTCGGCGGGAAAGCGCCTTACTGGGGAGCCGGCTGACGTCGAGCTGGTAGAGGATGACCTAGAATGGTGGGGCCCGGTGCTCGCGCTGGCGTTTACTCGCCTCGATCCACCATGTCAGATCATCCGCAAATCGGCCAAACGCACGTTCAAAGGATTTGCCAGCCTCACCGACGGGCGTGCCGTTCTCGTCCAACGTATTGGTAATCTGACCGACTGCGACCGTGCTGGAAATGACCACCATACCCATCTCAGCTAAAGTCCCGTGCCAGGCCAGATTGGCGTGAGCACCGCCGAGACGGCCGGCCGAATAGCTGACGATACCGGCTGGGCGCCAGAACCACTCTTCCAGAAAGTGATCGGTCAGGTTCTTCAGACCCGGCTGCATGCCCCAGTTGTATTCGCCAGTGACGAAGATGAAACCATCGGCCTCGCGAATCTTGGCCGCCAGTGCCTCCATCGGTGCCGGCGCCTCGCCCTTGGAATACTCCTTGTACATGCGATCCAGCATCGGCAGATCGACGGCCTTGGCATCGACCAGCTCGGCATCGGCGCCGCGATTCTTCAACGCACAGACGATATAGTCGGCGAGCCGAATGCCGGCGCGGTCGGACCGGTAGGAGCCGTAGAAAACCAGAATACGATCGGCCATGAGAACGCACCTCGAACGCGAAGGGTGATTGGACAGACAGGCCCCTTCAGAGTAGCGCCGTCGAGGAAAAGCCACCACGACCACTCCCCCCATGCGAAAGCCTACTTTATCTCCCGCACGGAACCGGGCATGACTGTGTAGAGAACATCCAAAAATGCACAGGAGCCTGACATGCCGACCCACGCCACCACCGAATTCTGGAAGGACCTCGCCCCCATCGCCGAAAGCTTCAAGCCCGATGCCAGACCCGAGGTTCACATCGCCAACGCGCCCACCGAGGATGAGCGCTACTACGTACCGTTCTCCGAGACCGTCTCGTCCCGACCGTTGTGGATCTCGCCCTCGCAAAACCGCTGGTGCGATGTCCTCATGGCCAAGGGCGCCGGGCTGGTCAACCGCCACTACCACCCGCATGAAGTCTTCGCCTACACCATCTCGGGCAAATGGGGTTACCTGGAGCACGACTGGGTCGCCACCGCTGGCGATTTCATCTACGAAACGCCCGGCGAAGGCCACACCCTCGTTGCCTACGACCACCCCGACCCGATGCGCGTGTTCTTCATCGTCACCGGCCCACTCATCTGGCTCGACGAGAACGGCGACTCCTGCGGCCACTTCGACGTGCACGACTACATCGCCCTCTGCCGCGACCACTACGACAAAGTCGGCCTCGGCGCCGACCTGGTGGACAACCTCTTCCGCTAGTCACCGATTTTTAAGCTCACCGCCACCACGCCGCCACACACCCAGCGACCAGTACATCACTGCACCAAGCAGATACGCTCTGCGTGGTGCAGTGTTCACGCTACCTTCAGACCAAATACCCAAATCGGTCCGCGACACGTGTATGACAGCGATGCTTCAACCGAACAGCCAGGGATCGACCAGCCCGCTCGGATAGGTCAGCGTCAGGAACTCGGCCATGCCGGCCAGAAAGGCCGTAACCCCAAGCGCCATGACAACCGCAACCCAAGGCTTGAGACGCGCGATGCCCAAGAGGAACACGAGGCAGAACAGCGTTGCCGCGGTGATAAAGCCCAGTAGCTGCATGACACCGACCAGAGCGAAGAAGCCTGCCAGCCAGAGCCCTTGTTGGCCGATGGCTTGAGGCTGCCACTGAGGACGATGCATCAGGCAACGAGCGATCTCCATCAAACAGGAAACGGCGAGGATCACGATGGCCAGCCGGGGCATGATGCCACCTATCAAGGTCAGGTCAGCCACATTGAGCCAAGCAACGATTGCCGTGCCCAGCAAGGCGGCGAAGAGCACCATGTCGATCACGCCGAGGGTAGGAGTTTCGGTGCGGTCCGTGGAGGCAGCGCCGCCCGTAGAGACCTGGCGACGTTTGAGCCACAGCGAACGCAGCAAGGGAATGAAGAGAGCCGCAAGGATCAAGGCACCAATGATCAACACACCAGGACGCATGAAGGCATCCGCCCCCTGAAACTGTACCGCCTGGTAGAAGTAACCCTCCGCCCCCGGCGCCAATACGAAGCCGATGAGAAAGGCAGGACGCGACCAATTCGCCTGCTTGAACAGCACGCCCAGAATGCCCACCGCCCCCAGGGCGAGAAGATCGCCCGTGGAACGCGTGGCCTGGAAAGCGGCGAACATGATCAGCACCGTGATCAGAGGCGCCAGCGTGGCGAAGGGGACTCGAGTCAGGCTGGCAACAGGGCGCGCCAGAACCAGGCATAGCGCGGCCCCCAGGATGTTGGCCAGGGCCAGCGACCAGATGATGGTGTAGGTCAGATCGAGATGTGTCTCGATCATGCCGACCCCCGGCTGCAGGCCGAGCAACAATAGCCCACCGAGGAACACCGCAGCCGTGCCCGAGCCCGGTACGCCGAACAACAGGGTCGGTACCATGGCCCCGCAAGCGCAGGCATTGTTGGCGGATTCAGGGGCTATCACCCCGCGAATATCCCCCTTGCCGAATTCGGACTTGTCCTTGGCGCTTTGCACCGCATGGCCGTAGGTGAGCCAATCGACCACCGAGCCGGCCAGGCCAGGGATGGTGCCGATCAGGCTGCCGATAGCAGCACAACGCCCGACGAGACCACGTTGTTCACGGACATCTCGGATGCCTTGCCGCCAGCCTTCGCCGAGTTTACAAGGCTCTTCGGCGATCGAACCGCGTTTCACGAGTAGATCGACGATTTCGGGGAGAGCGAAGATCCCGAGCCCCACCACCACCAACGGCACGCCGTCGTAGAGATAGTCGAGCCCGAAGTTCATGCGAAATTCACCGGTGGCCGGCGCCATGCCGATGGCGCCCACCAGCAGGCCCAGGCCACAGGCGGCAAGCCCCTTGAAGAGGTCTCGCCCGGAGAGCACGGCCACCATCGAAAGGCCGAGCAAGGTCAGCATGAAGAGTTCGGAGGAAGAGAACGACAGCACCAGCGGTCGGGCGATCAAGATAAAGCCGGTCAAGATGACGGCACCGATGATGCCTCCGATCATCGAGGACAGAAAGGCACTGGACAGCGCACGTGCCGCCTGGCCGCGCTTGGCCAGCGAGAAGCCATCGATGACAGTCGCCTGGGAAGAGCTGGAGCCGGGGATACCCAACAGTACCGAGGCAAAGGTATCGCCCGTGGGAATCACGGCGACTAGGCCCATCAGCATGCCAAGGGCCACGCTCGGTTCCATACCGTAGAGGAAGGGCAACAGCAGCGACATGCCGGCGATGCCACCGAGACCGGGAATGATGCCGACAACGAGGCCGACCAGCACGCCCAGCACCATGAAGAGCAGATGGGACAGTGTGAAGAGCTGGCCCAGACTGGAGAGAAGAATATCGAGCATGGCGTATGGCTCATATATTGTGTGATCAGGAGGAGCCGGGGCTGCCGGCCCCGAAGGCCGGCATATTCCACTATTTGTTAGATCTTGGCTCCGTGCTCCGACTGCAACCAGTCGGCCAGCCAGTCGCGAGTGGCATCATCAATGGACATGGCATCATCAAGGTGGCGCTGGACGGTTTCGCCGATAACCGGTGTGTAAGGTCCCAATTGAGCAGCAGCCGCCTCCTTGAACGCCTTAGTGTCCACGAAGTCACGGGCCGCCTGACGATAGGAGTCGATCAAGGCTTCTGGGGTGTCCTTCGGCACCATGATCAGCTTCTGCAAGGCATAGCCGGAGGCAAAGAACTTGCGGAATGCCTCATATTCATTGCCTGATGGTGCCTCGCCATGCCGCGCCTGATAGACCTCATTGAAAGTGGGCAAATCCGGAAAAGTCGGATCGCGCACGATCTTGCCTTCGTCGTTCAGCACCCCAAGCGAAAATAGCGGCACTGCCTTGCCAGCCTCCACCAGCGGCTCGACGTTGCTCAGATAAGCGGAAGTCGTCTGGAAATCGATATCGGCTTCACCACGCTCGAATGCCAGGCGACCCTCGCCCCGGCTGCGCATGCCGAACACGGCTTGCACGTCGGCGCCCAACATGTCCAAGGCGATCAACACCGGAAGTTCGACGCCGGTGGGATTCTGCGCTGCCAATTTGACCGGCTCCTCCAGCAGTGCATCCAACGCCGCGTCGGCCGACTCACCAAGACTGGGCTGGGCATAGACCACTCCCCCCGTCGGCGTGGCCAGGATGGGCGTCCAGTCGCTGTAGTCGTAACGCACGCGGGGATCGCCGAGCATGGCCGGATACTGGGTCGAGGCCGAGGTCCCCAACCAGTCACTACCATCCGACTTGGCACGCACGGCGAACAGATTGGCGCCGTTGATCGAGCCACCACCTGGCGCATTGTCGACCATGATGGTCGGCTCTCCTGACAGAGACTCGCTGAGCCAGGGCGAAAAGAATCGCGCCCAAACGTCTGTCCCCCCGCCCACACCAAAGGGAATGGTCCACTTGATGTTACCGGGCACCTCGACGTCTTGAGCCTGAACAGCTGTCGTCAATCCCAGTCCAGCAATCGCTCCCCCTAACAGTACCGCTTTCTTGAGTCTCCCGAGCGAAAGGCAAGCAGTTGCAGTCTTGTTGATTGGCATGGCGTTACTCCTATTGTGTTGTAGTTGTCATGGTTGATGACGGTCATCCCAGCGGATGCAAGTATTTAGCTGGCCCTTGATGCCAGCATATCTTGACCGGGAGCCGAGGGAAGTGAGTAGAAAATGGTCCCGCTCATGATCTTTCTGGCGGTACGAATGAGGGAGACGCGGGCAATGTCGACGGGATTTCCGTTGCGGTGCTCGACATCCAGGCCGATGAGTCCAGAAGGATGTTCCAAGCTGACCTGTGACAGCTGACCATCAACCTCCAGTTTCCCTGCCTCAACCACGATGCGATTAGCCACGGTGCCCGGCACACTGACAGCCGTGGCCACCGCAATAGCGCCAGTGACGGCAATGGCCTTGTGGCAGCGGTGAGGCACGAAATAGCGAGTACATAACGTGCTGTCGTCGTCGACCGGTGCCGACACCAGCACCGGTTTGGGCAAGACACTCTGGCTGACATCCCCCAGCCCCATTCGCAGACCGGCCTCGCGACGAACCGACTCCAGCCGCTCGAGCATGGCAGGATGCGCGTCCAGTTCAGCCGGAGACTCCCGGCCACTGAGCCCCAGATCGGCCGCGTTGATCATCATGATGGGAGTAGCAGCATCGAGGCAGGTGACTTTGAGGCCATCTATCGTGTCGATGGCGTTACCGGTCGGCAGCAGCGCGCCCGTCTTGGTGCCGATGATATCCAAAAAGCTGAGCTGGATACCGGCGGCACATCCGGGAACGCCGCTGATCGTCGTATCGCCCTCGTAAGCGACCTGACGCCCTGGTGTCGGCACATGACACTCGATCAACCGCTGGGTGTTGAGGTTGCGCACCCGAACGGTAGTCGTCCCCTCTTGGAGCTCTACCAGACCCGTTTCGAGGGCGTACGGACCGACGGCCGATAGCATGTTGCCGCAGTTCGGGTTGAAGTCGACACGCCGATTGAGCACATCGACCTGCGCGAACAGGTAGTCGACATCCGCTTCGGGATGCGATGAACGCTCCACAATGGCGACCTTGCTGGTCAGCGGATCGCCTCCTCCAATGCCATCGACCTGCAGAGCATGGCCCGATCCCATCAGGCTGATCAGGATCTCGGCTTGCGCCGCCTGGTTATCGGGAAGGTCCCTCATGCGCAGGAAAGGGCCTCTGGAGGTGCCACCGCGCATGATCATGCAGGGAATGCTATTCATCATCGTCATGCCATATCGCGTCGAAAAGTAGTGATATGAGCATGTCAGCGCACTTTTTATGCCTCAAATGCAAATAAAGGCGGCGAACAATTCGAAAAACGCATTAATGTGCTATGGTCATTAATACACTTCATCCCATGCAAGAAAAACGACATGTTACATCGCCTGGAATTCCTCGATTTACAAGCCTTTATTCTGGTCGCAGAGCAGGGTTCCTTTCACGAAGCTGCACAACGCCTCCACCTCTCTCAGCCAGCGCTGTCCCGCCGCATTCAGAAGCTCGAAGAACTCCTGGAAGTCGAGTTGCTGGAACGCACGACCCGACGAACACGGCTGACCCCCATCGGCACGGACTTCCTTCCCAGGGCAAGGCGCATGATCGAGGAGTACGAATCGTCGATCCTGGGCATTCGAGAGCTGGCCACGCATCAGAAGGGTACGGTCACCATTGCCTGCATCCCTACCGCGGCGTTCTATTTCCTGCCTAGTGTGATCCGTGGATTCAGCGAAGCCTGGCCCGGCATCCGCATCCGGATACTCGATGTGAGTGCCAAGGAAGGACTGGAGAGGGTGATCAGCGGCGAGGCCGACTTCGGTATCAACATGTTCAGCGCCCAGAGTCCGGAAGTCTCTTTCACCCCACTGCTGAAAGACCCTTTCGTCCTGGCGCTACGTTCGGACCACCCTCTTGTGGATAAGCCAAGGATCGAATGGTCGGATCTTGAACAGGTCAGATTGATCACGGTGAGCCGGGACAGCGGCAATCGGATCCTGCTGGACAACACCCTCTCGGCGGAAGGCATCCGGCTGAACAGCTTCTACGAAGTCCAGCACCTTTCCACTTCGCTGGGCCTAGTCGAATCAGGACTGGGAGTGGCCATATTGCCTCGAATGACCATGCCGGGCGCTGACCATGACACGCTGTGCGCACGTGAACTCCCCAAACCTCGCATTCAACGCACCATCGGTTTAGTGAGAAGCAACTCACACAGCATTTCCAGCACAGCACAGCTGTTTATCGACATGCTGCTCGAGCGCTGGGGCAACGCCGAATGCACCTGAGAGATATTGATATGCCGCCCACTGATAGCTCTCTTCTACCCGGCGAATATCGGTGACTCATGTAGGGGCTCGATCATATCCCGCCCTGCCCTCATGTCATCCTGCCCCGGCCTCACGGCCGGGGCACCTTTTCTCCCCTTCACGCATCGTAATCGATGGCGAACGCGGACCAAGCCTGGCGCGTAGCTATGATTTTCAGTCGATTGAAGTTGATGTGTGGAGGAAGCGTGCGACACACGCACGCCGATACCGAGCAAGCCACAGCGCAGGCTATAACTGAACTGCTTGAAGAAGACCGTGGAGGCGCCGTAAGCATAGCTGCCTGAGTACGGTCATTGGACAGCGCCGACATCGATCAGCGTAGACAGCAGCGCTTGGATGACATTGACCAACCCCGTGACGTTGGTATCGATCATGGTGTGCCAGCTTCTTACCTACGCGATTGAAGATCCTTGGTCGCCAAGAGGGTTGCAGCGAGGATCATCAGTCCGCCACAGATCTTGCTTACGAGGCCTAACGAGTAACGTTGGAGAGCGGCTGTCGCTCGAACTCCCAACCAACCCCATAGCAAGAGGATTAATCCATCAACCACGATATAGGTCAGGCCAAGGATGAGAAGTTGCGGCAGGACCGGATTGCCTGAATCAATGAACTGCGGAAAGAGGGCACCAAAGAACACGACGGCAAACGGGTTGGCCATGGACGTTATGAAGCCCTGCCGGAAGAGGCGAAGCGAGGAACCTGTGTCACTGACAGCGGCCTTCCGTCCCTCTTCCTTCGACAGGATGAGCTGAAGCCCGATCCAGATGAGATAGGCCACACCGAGCCATTTTATCCAGAGGAACGCGGTTGCAGATGTCGCAACGATCGCTGCGAGACCAAAAGCTGCGGCAATCATTTGCAGGCAGTTGGCGGTCAGGTCCCCACAGGCCGTAAAAACGCTACGTCGCAAGCCGTGTCGGATACTATTCGAGATGATTAGCAATTGGCTGGTATCAGGAGGCGTGGCAAAGAAGACCATCACAGCAGAAAGGTAGACCAAGTAGGTTTCCAAAGGCATTCGATGCTCTCCTCAGCAGCAATGAAAATACTATGCCCATTGCTTATGACAAAATCCACTCTGTCCCATCATATAGGTATCAGGCGGTTCCTGATGCCGCGCCATCCCCTCCCGGACAATGAAATCGCCTTCTGAGGCCCCGCAGCCGCTTTCTGAAGATGACCTCAGATGGCCCAGCGAGCTGATCTTATGCAAAGCAATCGCGTAAACCTTTCTATGTATGGCAAAGGCCTGTTTTTACAGTAGGTTACAATGACGACTCGACACGATACGCCGTATGAATGGCGACAGGGGACCGTCATCAAGCACTAGGCTCCTCTGGAGCCCGCTGTGGAAGAGAGGGGTTGGGCTTGCTCCTTGCTGACGAACCATGAGGCGTTATCGCAATCGCAGCCTGGCGGGCGGCTATCGAACTGTCTTCGGATAGTCGAAAAGCGGCAAACCGCTGGTCAAATCATGGGGCAATGGGGCTGTGTCATCACTACAAACGCAACATCATGTGCATTGGCTGACTGGTCAGTTTAGCGAATTCAGCAGAGAATCGATGTACCGCAAGTCCATCAAAACGAACGTGCGGTTTGAATCCTGCCTTTCGTTGATCTTGGTGTCCTTGGTCTTCGGGATGTTTGCTATTACTGACTATCATCTTCTCGGCGTATCCAGGGAGTATTATTTACTCATCACCATGCGCATCGTGGTGGTGAGCCTCTGCCTTCTCCTGGCATTCATCATCGGTCGTTGGGGCAGCTACTCCCGTAAAGTCTGGCTGCATGCCCTGCCACTTTGGATACTTGCGACAGGCATCATTTTAATCGTTCCCTTGCGTCCCGACAGCCTCCTCACTCAGATCACAGCAGTGGTGGTCGCCACCATGGCTTTCTACCTCCTGATCCCCAATCTGCTGACGGTGGCGATGTTTGCGAGCCTCTATTTGAGCATTGGCTTTCTAGCCGCTGCGGTGCTGTTCGCGGGGATTGCACCGGTGGTGACGCTGCGCCTAGCACTGCTGTTGATTATGACTAATGTCGTGGGCTTCTGTGCCTTGCTGCGCTTGGAGATCTTGCAGCGCAAGCAATTTGCACTGCTGCACGAAGAGCGTAATCAAAACCGCCACCTGCTCAAGGAAATAGCTCATAGAAAGTCACTGGAAGCACAATTGCGCATGGTCGCCGAGCGGGATGCCCTGACAGGACTCAATAGTCGCAGTCATTTCATGAAGCGAGCCGAGGCACTATTGCAGCGCTCGCGATTGGAAAAAGTGCCGTTCAGTCTTTTCATGATCGATGTGGATCATTTCAAGAGCATCAACGATACCTGGGGCCACACTCATGGAGATTGGGTTCTGACCAAAATCGCGGAGGTTTGTGCTCAATCCCTCCGCCCCACTGATGTGATAGGGCGTTTCGGTGGTGAAGAGTTCGTGGTGGCCCTGCCAGACACCAGCCCCAAGGACGCTCAAACCATAGCGGAGCGCTTGAAGAAAAAAGTCGCCGAACTTCCCTTACAAGAGGGAATGAACGAGTTGTGTTTGAGCGTCACCATCGGTATCGCTTTAGCCAACAGCGAAGAGGACGGCCTCGAGTCTTTGATCACGCGAGCGGATCAGACGCTATACGTTGGCAAGCGCAATGGCAGGAACCGGGTAGAGATGAGTCGCGATTCATGCTGATAGGTAGCGGTCATCAAGAGATTAAAGGCCTGCTCTTGGCTGGCTATCCCTCTCTATCCCGCCCTCACGGCCGGAGCGTGGCACCTTCTCTCCCCTCACTCATCGTAATCGATGGCGAAGGCGGACCAGGCTTGGCGCGTGGGCATGACTTCCAGCCGATTGAAGTTGATATGCGGGGGAAGCGTGGCGATGTAGAACATCTGCTCGGCGATATCCTCGGCGGTGAGCGCGGTGGTGCCGCTATACAGCGCATCGGCAGCGACTTGGTCGCCGCCGGTGCGCACAAGGGTGAATTCGGTTTCGGCGATGCCAGGGGCGAGGTCGGTCACGCGCACGCCCGTGCCGAGTAAGTCGCAGCGCAGGTTGTAGCTGAACTGTTTGACGAAGGCCTTGGAGGCGCCGTAAACATGGCTGCCGGGGTACGGCCATTGGCCGGCGATGGAGCCGACATTGACGATGGTGGCGCCCTCGCCGACGTCGATCAGCGTGGGCAACAGCGCATGAGTGACGTTGACCAGACCCGTGACGTTGGTGTCGATCATGGTGTGCCAGTCGCGCCGGTCTACTTTTTGAGCGGGCTGCGGCGCCAACGCGAGGCCGGCGTTGTTGAGCAGCGTGCGCACCCGCGTGAAACCTTCCGGCAGCGCGGCCACGGCGGCATCAACGGCGTCGCTGTCGCGCACGTCGAGGGCGACGATATGCACCGGCACCTGGCCTTGCAACTCTTCTTTCAAGGCTTCCAAGCGTTCGAGACGCCGCCCGGTGAGCACCAGCGACCAACCTGCGGCGGCGAAGCGATGCGCAGCGGCGCGGCCGAAACCGGACGTCGCACCGGTGATGAAGACACAATCCGTCATGAGAGTTTCCTCCAGTTGTGGAAATGAGCGGTGTTGGGGATCAAGCAAGCGCCTCGCGGATCAATACCCACAGCGAGAGCGCGATCAACAGCGGCGCGACGCTGGATTTAAGCGAACGCGGCGGTGCACTCTCGAAGCGCCACTGGCCGAGGGCATTGCCGAGCAGCGCTGGCAACAATAGCCATGCTGCCCAGTGCCAGGTGCTGGCGTGCAAGGCACCCGCCAGGCCCAGCCCGAGCAGGGAAGCGCTACTGCTGGCGGCGAAGAAAACGATGGCCGTGGCACGCATCGAAAGCGATGGCATGCGGCGATAGAGCAGGTACAGCATCAACGGCGGCCCGCCCGAGGAGGCCAGCGTCATGCATAGCCCCGAGAGCCCACCCGCGCCGAGTGCCATGTCACGCCGTTGCGCACCGTGACCGGGCGAGGCGACGTCCCGCTGGCAGAGCAAGGCCACGGCACCGCTCATCGCCAACAGCGCAACGACGATACGCATTGGCGCGGCCGGCACGCTCGCCAGTAGCCACACCCCGAGCCCGGTCGCCAGTGCCATGCCCAGCAACAACGGACGCAGGCACGGCCAGTCAGCATGACGCAGGGCGCGTCGCCATAGTCCCAGGCTCGTGGCGAGATCCAGCAGCAACGCCAACGGCACAGCCTGGATCGGTGGCATGAACAGCATCAATCCCAACGCCAGCAGCATGGCGAACCCGAAGCCGCAATATCCGCGCACGCCACCCGCCAATAGCGCGAGGCTCATCGCAGCGGCAAGCGTGGTCAGCGTCGGGGACACGGCAGCTCCTGGGATCGGGAATGAGGCACTGGCACAGCAGCCTAGCCAGCCTGTAAAAGCCACGGTAGGGCCAGTTACGGTGCCCCAATGGGACATCCCGCCGTCACGGCAGTCGGCATTGGTCGCCGCTAAACGCGGAACACAGGCGTGCTGAAAGGCACACACCAGGAAGGCATGAATCGGATCGAGTTCATCAAGCGGAGGGCTTACGGTACGCAACACGGCACACTTCGTCTTGAAGGGCCGTGTCGCGTTTCCCGGCGTGCGAGACGCTAACCGGGAACGGGGGCGTTACGCGACGTCGAAGCGGTCAGCGTTCATCACTTTCGTCCAGGCTTCGACGAAGTCGTTGACGAATTTCTCGCCATTGTCGTCTTGGGCATAGACTTCCGCGTAAGAACGCAGCAGCGAGTTGGAACCGAAGACCAGGTCAATGCGCGACGCCGTCCACTTGACGGTGTCCGTTTGCCGGTCACGGATCGTGTAGAGATTATTACCTGCGGGCTTCCAGGTGTTGCCCATGTCGGTCAGATTAACGAAATAATCGTTGGTCAACTGCCCTTCACGGTCGGTGAAAATACCGTGCTGGGTACCGCCATGATTGGTGCCCAGCACCCGCATACC
This sequence comes from Chromohalobacter beijerinckii, assembly GCF_023061185.1. Lineage (GTDB taxonomy): Bacteria > Pseudomonadota > Gammaproteobacteria > Pseudomonadales > Halomonadaceae > Chromohalobacter > Chromohalobacter beijerinckii. The sequence goes on along the minus strand of NZ_JAKGAK010000017.1, from coordinate 52,959 downwards.
GCCGATCAGCACGGTCATTTCCGGCCCGGTCAGCCCCATCAACTGCGCGCGATCGAGCAGCATTTCTTCCGGCTTCACCACGTAGTCTTGCTTCTGCCAGTTACGGAAGCCATCAGCCAGCGGCTCAAGCGCCGCGAAGGAGTCGGCATCGGTCATCTCGTCGGTGGCGTCGCCGCGGCCTTTCACAAACGGTACGCGCACGTCATAGCCCGCCGCCTTCGCCGCTTGTTCGATACCCACGCTACCCGCCAACACGATCACATCGGCGATGCTGGCACCGGTCTCGGCAGAGATCCGCTCATAAACGTCGAGGACTTTGGCGAGACGCTCAGGCTCGTTCCCCGGCCACGCATTCTGAGGCGCCAGGCGAATGCGTGCACCGTTAGCACCACCACGCATGTCGGAACCGCGATACGTGCGAGCGCTGTCCCAGGCCGTGCTGACCATCTCACCGATGCTCAGGCCGCTTTCGGCAATCTTCTGCTTAACGACCTCTTCACAGTAAGCGATGCTGCCTGCCGGAACCGGGTCCTGCCAAATCAGGTCGTCTGCAGGGACGTCAGGGCCGATATAGCGTGCTTTTGGGCCCAAATCGCGATGGGTAAGCTTGAACCATGCCTTGGCAAACGTTTCAGAGAAGTACTCTGGATCGTTCATGAACTTCCGGCAGATGTCGTTGTAGACGGGGTCTACTTTCATCGCCATATCGGCATCGGTCATGATCGGCTTACGGCGAATCGACGGGTCTTCGACATCCACCGGCATATCGTCTTCGGCAATGTCGACTGGCTCCCATTGCCATGCGCCGGCCGGGCTCTTTTTGAGCTCCCATTCGTAGTTGAACAGCATATCGAACCAACCCATGTCCCATTGGGTCGGGTTCTTGGTCCAAGCACCTTCTATGCCGGATACGACGGTATCTCGACCGATGCCACGGCCTTTGGTATTCATCCAACCGATGCCTTGGTATTCCACATCGGCTGCTTCTGGTTCTGCACTGAGCTCGTCAGCATCACCATTGCCATGACACTTACCAATCGTGTGGCCACCGGCAGTTAGCGCCGCTGTTTCTTCATCGTTCATGGCCATGCGAGCAAAGGTTTCACGTACATGCTCGGCAGTTTTCTGCGGATCTGGCTGTCCATTCACGCCTTCAGGATTGACGTAAATAAGCCCCATCTGCACCGCTGCCAGCGGGTTTTCCATGGTGTCCGGATTTTCGACATCAGCGTAACGCTCGTCGGAGGGCGCTAGCCATTCTTTCTCGTCGCCCCAGTAGATATCCTTTTCCGGATGCCAGATATCTTCACGACCGAAGGCAAATCCATAGGTCTTCAAGCCAGCGACTTCGTAGGCAATGGTACCGGAAAGGACCATCAGGTCGGCCCATGAAATCTTATTGCCGTACTTCTTCTTGATGGGCCATAAGAGACGACGTCCCTTATCGGTATTCACATTATCCGGCCAGGAATTGAGCGGCGCGAATCGCTGATTACCCGTACCACCGCCGCCACGACCATCCGCTAAGCGATAGGAGCCTGCAGAGTGCCACGCGACACGAGCAAACATACCTACGTAGCTTCCCCAATCTGCGGGCCACCACTCCTGGCTATCTACCATCAGCTTTCGGAGGTCATCTTTCAGTGCTTGAACGTCGAGTTTCTTGACCTCTTCCCGATAATTGAAGTCAGGATTCATCGGGTTTGTTTTACGGTCGTGCTGGTGCAGGATATCCAGGTTAACACCTTCCGGCCACCAGTCTTTATTGGAGGTTCCCGTGGAGGTGTTACCGCCGTGCATTACCGGACATTTTCCGCTCATATTACTTTCCCCTTGATGGTGCTAGCGCTTGGTTATATTCAAGATACCCATGATCGAAACCTTGAATAACGCGCTCACTTTCGCGTGACAGTCATGCGTTATTGACGTGACCTTTTTTAAAGCATCCTTGTAATAGTAAAAATTTGTATTTTGCTACTCATGCAATAGAAATAAATCATCACACGAGAGCCGGAGCGTGATGGGCATACCACTGTCACGAGGTCGGCGTGTTTCTGGCTCTATCTAGGCGCGGGAAACGCTGCCTAAGCTTGTGCGATAACCGACACCGTTTCTCGCCGACCGCACAGGACCTTGCTCATGACCACGACCAACGACTTCGTTCACCAGCTCGACCGCCAGTACGTCTTTCACTCCTGGTCCCAGCAGGGGCAGCTCGATCCACTGGTGATCGCCGGCGCCAAGGGGTGTCGCATGTGGGATTACGCGGGCAAGGAATACCTGGATTTCAGCAGCCAGTTGGTGAACACCAACATCGGCCATCAGCACCCCAAGGTCATCGCCGCCATCAAGGAGCAGGCCGAGACACTCACCACAGTAGCGCCAGCGCACGCCAATCTGGCCCGAGGCGAGGCCGCCAAGCGCATTGTGGAGCGTGCGCCGCAAGGCTTCTCCAAGGTGTTCTTCACCAATGCCGGGGCGGATGCCAACGAGAACGCCATCCGCATGGCGCGCAGTTACACCGGACGCGACAAGATCCTCTCGGCGTATCGTTCCTATCACGGCAATACCGGGTCGGCCATCGTCGCCACGGGCGACCCGCGTCGCGTGCCCAACGAGTTCGCGCGCGGCCATGCGCACTTTTTCAATCCCTACCTGTATCGCAGCGACTTCTGGGCCAGCGACGAGCAAGAGGAATGTCAGCGCGCCTTGCAGCACCTGCGCCGAGTCATCGAATGTGAGGGCCCCGGCGCCATCGCCGCCATTCTGCTCGAGCCGATCCCCGGTACGGCGGGCGTACTGATGCCCCCGGCAAACTACTTGAAGGGCGTGCGAGCGTTGGCCGACGAGTTCGGTATCCTGTTGATCTTCGATGAAGTGATGGCCGGTTTCGGGCGTACCGGGCGCTGGTTCGCCTTCGAGCACTTCGATGTCACGCCGGATCTGATCGTCTTTGCCAAGGGCGTCAATTCCGGTTATGTACCTGCCGGCGGCGTCGTGGTCTCGGACGCCATCAGCCGTCATTTCGACGAGCACATGTTCTTCGGCGGCCTGACCTACTCCGGGCATCCGCTGGCGATGGCCTCTATCGTCGCCACGCTGGATGCAATGCGCGACGAAGGGGTCGTGGAAAACGCCGCCCGCATCGGCGAAGGCGTGCTCGGCCAGGGGCTCGAGCGCCTGGCGCGCGAACATGCCATCGTCGGCGAAACACGCGGACGGGGAGTCTTTCATGCCCTGGAACTGGTCAGCGACCGCGAGAGCCGCACGCCGCTATCAGCGAGTGCAATGAGCGAGATCAAGCACGCCCTACTCGCCGAAGGCATGCTGCCGTTCGTGGCCGAGAACCGCATTCATGTGGTCCCGCCGTGCATCGTCAGCGAGGCGGAAACCCAGCAGGGACTGGCGATTCTGGATAACGTTTTGGGCGAGATGTCAGCCAAGCACGCCGCTTGATTGCCTGGGTCGCGGGCGGCATCGCCACCGCAAAGCTAGATAACATGCGCCGGGCCTTTGCCCGGCGTCGTCGCGAGTACGCCGTTACTCTAGCGTTCTCGCTAGGCGTTCGATGCCCGGTTCGATGCGTTCGGCATCGATGGCACCGAACCCCAGGCGCATGAAGTTGCGCGGTGGCACGCGCTCAAAGAAATGCTGAAAACCCGGCTCGATGAGCACGCCGTTTTGCGCGGCCTGCCAGGCCAGGCGTTGAGTATCCACGTCTTGCGGAGCTTCCAACCAGAACACGCTGGCATGGTCACCGCCGACCCGGCGGCAACTGGGCATATGCGTCGTGATGGCCTCATTCATCGTCTCCCAGCGCTGGCGCATCTCGTCGGCGAACTGGCGCAGATAGCGGTCGTAATGGCCCTGGGCGAGAAACTGCGCCATCTGCTGTTGCAGCGCCGAGGGCGGATGACGATACATCAGCCGCCGCAGGGCGCGCAGTTCGTCGACCAGTTCGGCGTCAGCAACCAAGTAGCCCAGTCGCAGTCCCGGTGAGAGCGGTTTGGACAGGCTACTCATATAGATTACCCGCCCCCCAACACGGCTGGCTTTCAGTGCCGGTTGCGCATGACGATCGAAGTTCACCTCAGCGTCATAGTCGTCCTCGAGCACGATCTGATCGAAGCGCTGGACCTGTTGAATCAACTGCTCGCGACGCGCACGACCCATGGTAACGCCGGTCGGCCCCTGATGGCTGGGCGTCACGTAGAGATAGTCGCAGCGTGGCGTCTCGGCATCGAGTTGCATGCCCTCGCCGTCCACATGCTGGTAATGAAGCTGAGCGCCCTGGCGCAGGAAGACATTGACCGCCTCGCGATACCCGGGGTTCTCGACGGCGACACGCGTTTGCCGGTCAAACAGCAGCTGCGCAATCAAGAACAACGCGTTTTGTGAACCGAGGGTCACCAAAATCTCATCGCTCTGCGCATGAATGCCACGTTTGGGCAGCACTCGCGTGCGCAATTGCTCGATCAGCATAGGATCGTCCTGATCGTAGCGATCACTGAGCCAGTGACGCTCGCGATTCCCGCCCAGCAGGCGTCTCGAAGTCTCTCGCCATTGTTCGAGGGGAAACAACCGCGTATCCAGTTGCCCATAGACGAAGGGGAACTCGTAATGCATCCAGTTGCTGGGACGCAGTACGCCCTGCAAGTGACTGGGGCGATGCGTGAAGCGTTTGCTCCAGGAAGGTGCATCCACCGTCGTCTGGCTCGTGGCTTGGGCCAGCGCCAGGGTATCGCTGTCATGATAAGCGTCGTGCAGGTAGTAACCGCTACGCGGTCGGCTGACCAGGTAGCCATCCTCGACCAGGCCTTCGTACACCAACGCCACTGTATTGCGCGAAATGCCCAATTGCAGGGACAAGCGGCGACATGACGGCAGCGCCTCATCGGCGGGAATGGTCCCGGTGTGGATAGCATCGAGCAGCGACTCGCGCAATTGTTCTTGCAACCCACGCTGGGTATCGAAATCGAGATGGAAATAATGGTCGAGCATCGTTCTCTCCCGATGAGGCATCACACCGGAGTAGATGCAAGGAGCGCGCCATGACACTGCGCTGCCTGGAGGGACACATGATTAGGCATCGAAACATCTGGCCAGTCGGCGTCCCTCAACTGGCTCTATAGCGACCAACGTCGAATTCTTTAGGGTGGACTCACCACGTTCGAGATTGCCCCGCATGGCGAGCCGTCTTCGGTCTCAGCCAACGATCTCAACAACAACAGCAACAGCGAAGGTGATTATGATGCTTCCCACGACTCGCAACGCAGATCGCACTCGAGGTCCCATTCCCTCCCACTGCTTCCCCAAGGCCCGTTTCTCCAAGGCGATTGCCGCCACCATAGCCGGCACCTTGATGTCGTTGTCGCTACCCGCCCTAGCGGCGGATCTGGAGGAGATCCAGGAACGCGGCTACATGGAGGTGGCCACCGAGGATAACTACGCGCCCTTCAACTTCATCGAGGGCGGCGATGCCAAGGGCTTCAATGCCGATGTGCTCGAAGAGCTGCGCGATTACGCCGATTTCGAGATTCGTCAGGAGATCCTGCCATGGACAGGCCTGCTGGCGGCGGTCTCGAACGATCAGTACGACATGGCCTTGACCGGCGCATCCGTCTCCGATGAACGCTTGCGCGTGTTCAACTACACCCCGCCCTATGCCTCCGCCCAGCATTTCGCCATCAAACGCGCCGACGATGACAGCATCAGCGATGTCGACGATCTCAGCGACAAGACCGTCGGCGTCCAGGCCGGCAGCGTACTGCTCTCGCGCCTGCCGGAACTGGAGACGATGCTCGAGGATGACGGTGGCGAACTCGGCGAAGTCGTACAGTATGAATCCTATCCCGAAGCCTTCGCCGATCTCGCCAATGGACGCCTGGATTACGTCATCGATTCAGCGGTGCCAGTGAATACGCTAGTGGCGTCCAAGCCGGACGTCTTCGCCAAAGGCCCGGCGGTGTCCGGGGCGGGCTATGTCTCCTGGCCAGTGCCCAAGGACAGCCCTGAACTGCTGGAGTACATGACCGGCTTCCTGGAACACCTCAAGGAAAACGGTCGCCTCGCCGAGCTGCAAGAAAAATGGTTCGGTGAAAGCTTCCCGAACCTGCCCGAGAAACCACTCAAGAGCGTCGAACAGTTCCACGAACTGGCCGGTCTCGACGACTGAGCACTTGCCGCCGCCTGTGTCACTGCGGCGCCGTGGTCCAGCCACGGCGCCGCCCTTATTCCTTAGCTCGGGGACTCTGTCATGAATGCCAGCGCCTGGCACATGTTGCTGGAAGGGGCCTGGACCACCCTCTGGATCTCCGCTGTCTCGATTGCCATCGGGGTCATGGCAGGTTTGGTCATCGCCCTGATTCGCCTTGCGCGAATTCCCATCGTCGACCAACTTCTCGTTCTCTATATCAGCGTGGCCCGCGCCACTCCCCTGGTGACCCTAGCACTGTTCATCTTTCTCAGCGCTCCTGACCTGGGGCTCGACCTCAACCGCAGCGTCGCCGGCATCCTGGCGTTGTCGCTCAATACCACCGCTTTCAATGCCGAGATCTGGCGCAGCGCATTTCGCAATTTCTCTCGCGAGCAAAGCGAAGCGGCCATGGCAACGGGCATGACGCCATGGATTACCTTTCGCCGCATCATGTTGCCGCAGATGGTGATTACCAGCTTGCCAGGGCTGGTCAACGAGATGTCGTTTCTGATCAAGGGCAGCCCCGCCATCGCGGTGATCGGCATCGTCGATCTGACCCGCGTGACCAATCGCATCTCGGCCGTGACCTATGAGCCACTGCCGCCCATTCTCGTCGCCGGCGCGCTCTACATGGCAATAATCGGTTGCCTGGTATGGCTACAGCGTCTCGCCGAACGCCGTGCCAACCGGCTGGCAACGTGAGAATAGAACGGTGAGGATACGAGCATGAGCAATTGGGAAATCCTATGGGATGAACGCGCACAGTTCTGGAGCGGTTTTCTGAGCACCCTGGAAATATTTGGCCTGTCGATCGTGGGTGCCTTTGTGATCGGCTGCGGGCTGCTTTATTTACTCGAAGGAAGCCGCAAGCGACTAACCATACCGCTGAGAATATTCATCGACGCAATGCGTATGCTGCCGTTTTTGATACTCGCCTATCTGCTGTATTACGGCTTGCCAAGTGTCGGTATTCGCCTCGATGCCTGGTGGTCAGGGGTCGGAGCGCTGGCGGTGTATCACGGCGCCTATTTCGCCGAAATTTTCCGTGGCAACCGCTTGACCTTTCCGCCAGGGCAGATCGAAGCCGCCAAGGCGCATGGCTTCACCAAGGGCAAGATGTTCTTTCGACTGCTGCTCCCTCAGATCATCATGCAAACCCGTCCGTTGCTGGGCAACCAGTTGATCTATGCGCTCAAGGACACGGCCTTTCTCGTCATCATCACCGTGAGTGAGCTGACCGCCGCCGCCAACAGCTTATCGAGTACCTATTTCATTCCCACCGAGGCGTTCATCGTCGTGATCGGTTTCTACTGGGCGATCAGCGTGACGATGGAGATCATCATCAAACAATGTGGGCGTTTCAGCGCCAAACGGGGGTTCGACAATGTCTGAAGCAAACACGTCTGAGATGGCGGCGGTTTCGATCCGCCACCTTTCGAAAAGCTTCGATGATGTCGAAGTGTTGCGCGATGTCGAACTGGAGGTGAAAACCGGCGAGGTGGTCACGATCATCGGTTCGTCCGGCTCGGGCAAGTCGACGTTATTGCGTTGTATCAATTGGCTGGAGAAACCCGACCGGGGCAGCATTCATATTGCCGGGCAGCGCATAGGGATCCATGAGGACGGCCGCCCTATGCCAGTGCGTGAGCTGGCCAAGGTCCGCGCCAAGACCGGCATGGTCTTCCAGGGCTTCAACCTGTGGCCGCACCTCAACGTGCTGCACAACGTCACCGAGGCACCCATCCACGTACAGGGAGCGTCCAAGCGCGAGGCCGAGGAGCGGGCCATGGCCTTGCTCGAGAAAGTCGGCATGGTAGACAAGCGTGATAGCTATCCCAACACGCTCTCGGGCGGCCAGAAGCAGCGTGTGGCCATCGCCCGGGCGCTGGCCATGCAGCCGGAGGTGATGCTCTTCGACGAGCCCACCTCGGCGCTGGACCCGGAGCTGGTGGGCGAAGTACTGGCGGTAATCAAGGACCTTTCCGCTGAGGGCTACACCATGGTCATGGTGACGCACGAGATGGCCTTCGCCCGTGCGGTGTCCGATCAGGTCGTGTTCCTGGAAAAAGGCTTGATCATCGAACGCGCTGACCCGGAGACCTTCTTCACCACCCCCAAGACTGACCGTGTACGCAAGTTCCTCGAAAATCACGATACGCCCTCGCCCGCCTGAACGGACGAGGGCCGAGGGTGCGTCGTTCAGCCCGTCTGAGCAGGGTCAGGTACGGTCGGGAAGCGCGGCGGATACGCCTGCATGAAGGCGTTGCAGGCACGCAGTACGCGGACATCGTCGAACTTACCACCCGCGAGCTGGAACCCCACCGGCATGCCCGTGTCGGTGAAACCGCACGGCACGGACGCGGCGGGCTGCTGGCTGAGGTTGAAAGGGTACGAGAACGGCGCCCATTCTTCCCAGTCCCGCATGCCGCTGCCCGGTGGGACTTCGTGATTGGCCTCGAACGGTGACACCGACACCGACGGCGTCATCAGCAGATGATATTTCTGATTGAAATGCTCGAGCCGCTGCGTCAGCCGCGCACGGGATTCCAGAGCCCGGAAGAAGTCCAGCGCACTCCAGCGTTCAGCGATGCGCGCATTGGTCACCAGCCCTGGGTCGAGCAGGGTACGCTCGTGCTCGGTGGACCGCGACCAGACCTCCAACGAGGCGGTGAACCATATCTTCTGGAAGATCTCGATCGGCGACTCGAAGCCGGGGTGAACCTCTTCGACCTCGGCGCCTAACGCCTGAAGCTTCTCGGCCGCCTCGCGCACACGGGCGGCAATCTGCGGGTCGACCTGGGCATAGCCGAGATCCGGCGAGTAGGCGATGCGCAGGCCGCGCAGGTCGCAGTCCATGTCAACGCCCCAGTCGTCGGGCTGGCCGCGCGTGGCGTAGGGGTCGTGATAGTCGTAGCGTCCGATCACATTGAGCATGCGCGCGGCGTCGGGCACATTGCGCGTCAACGGACCAATATGCGAGAGCGTCGGCTCCGTGGCGGGTGGCCATTGCGGCGTCCAGCCGAAGGTCGGCTTGAAGCCGAACACGCCGGTAAACGCGGCGGAATACGGATCGAGCCGCCTGAGTCCCCGCCCTGGTGCAACACGCCCATGTTGAGCGCGGCTGCGGCCGCCGCGCCGCCTGACGACCCGCCCGGCGTGAGGCGTGTATCCCAAGGGTTGTAGGTGGCCCCAAACACGCGATTATCGGTGACGGCCTTCCAGCCGAACTCCGGCGTATTGGTCTTGCCCAGGAAAATCGCGCCCGCTTCACGCAGCATGCGCGCCGGCGGCGCGTCGCTTTCGCAGGGCGCATTCGACGTGGTCAACGAACCATCACGGGCTGGCATGCCGGCCACTTCGGTCAAATCTTTCATCGACACCGGCACGCCGTCGATGGGGCTCAGCGGCTTGCCCTGCCCCCAGCGGCGCGCCGAGGCCTTGGCGGCCTGCTCGGCGCCCTCGTGGTCGATGTACACATAAGCGTTGACCGCGTCGTTGAAGCGCTCGATACGCGCAAGCGCAGCACGCGCAGCTTCCAGCGGCGAGGCCTCGCCGGACCGAAACAGTGCCGTCAGCTGCCCCGCATCCATCATCCCCAGATCGGTTTCTTGCATAACACCCTCACATCCCTGTTTGGTGAATGGCACGCAATTGCGTGTCAAAGGACTAGGCTAGACGCGACACCCCCTGCAAGGCAACGCAAGGAGAGGCATCGCATGCCATGGCCGGCAGTCGCCACCAACGCTTATCATCGCTATCAACGACGTTGTCACCCTTGGAAACTTGATGCCCGAAAACCCACTATATCTGCAATTGCGCGGTCGTCTGGTGGACTTGATCAAGACAGGCGAACTGCCGCCCGCGAGCCGCTTGCCCGGCGAGCGCCTGCTGGCCGAGCGCTTCGCGACGACGCGTGTCACGCTGCGCCAGGCGTTGACCCAACTGGAAAGCGAGGGGCTTATCCATCGTCGCAACCGGCGCGGCTGGTTCGTCTCGCCCAGGCGCGTGGAATACTCGCCGAATCACGATCAAAGTTTTGACCAGTACGTGAGTGCGCAAGGACGGCATCCACAGACCGAGGTGTTGGACGTGCGGCGCCAACCGGCCACTGCCGAAGCGGCACAAGCACTCGGCATTGCTTGTGGGCAAGTCACTTTGCATGTGAAACGGCGTCGCTACATCGATGGTCGGGCAGTCTTGTTGGAGCGTATCTGGTTGCGCGACGATCTTTTGCCAGGCCTCGCCGAGGGCGATTTCTCGACATCGCTGTGGCAGCGACTATGGGAAGAGTACGGCCTGGCATTGGCGCGCAAGTCGCTGCGGCTCTACCCTACCGCGCTGACCGGCGACGAAGCCGAGGCGCTCGGCGTACACAGTGGCTGCGCGGGCCTTTGCGTGACACGCGTCACGCATGACCGTGAGGGCCGCGCCCTCGAGTATGACGAGGATTACTGGCTACACGATGCCATCTGTCTGCGCGTGGAAGTGGCGATGTGAGGCCTGCCGAGACGCCTTATTGTCCGGCGCCCATGGCGACCACGACGCAGTCCACACCCTCGCGTGCCAGCTGCCGGCATCCTCGACGCGCCTGGGTTTCCTCGAGATCCACCAACTGTGCCCGAAAGACGCCTCCATCGCCTTGTACCGATGACACCGCCACGCGCCCGTCGAGATCGGCAGGCAGGAATTCGGCAGCCTGGTCGGCCTGCCGACGCGCCCGGGTACGGTCGCTGAACGCGCCCACCTGCACGGCCCAGGCGCCGGCATTCTCGGCCGCTGTCCTGGCGTCACCGTGCTCATATGCCGCCTGAGCGATCAAATCGCGAATCGGGTCATCGGCAGGCGTGGGCGCAGGATCACTCGTTGGGGTGGCCTGCAAGCGGTCCCCGTAAATGTCCGCCTTCGCGATCCAATCACCTTGCGCGACCGACTCGGCGCGGGCGAAACCACGATCGAGCAGCTCGCTCATATGAGCATCGCGCGACTGGGCGGTAAAACCGCCCATGACCACGGACAGCAGACGACGCCCATCATGTACCGCGGAAGTCGCTACATTGAAGCCCGAGGCGCGAATATAGCCCGTTTTGAGGCCATCGGTGCCAGCATAGTTATCGAGCAGCCGGTTGTGCCCTTTGTAGCGTCTCCCTTGCCACGTGAACTCGGTCTTGGCGAACACCGGATAATAACTCGGGAAGTCTTGCATCAGGCGCAGCGCGAGAATCGCCATATCACGCGCGGTGGTGACTTGGCGGTCATCGGGAAGCCCCGAGGCATTGCGAAATGTTGTATGCATCATGCCCAAGGCGCGCGCCTTGTCGGTCATCTGGCCAGCGAAGGTGGACTCGCTACCGGCCAGCCCCTCGGCCACCACCGCCGCCACATCGTTGGCGGATTTGACCACCAGGATATTGATGGCATCTTCCACCTTCACCGTCTCTCCAGGCCTCACGCCCATTTTGGACGGCGGTTTCGCGGCGGCATGCTGCGATACTGGCAGGCGCGAATCCATGCTCAGCGTGTCGTCCTCAAGCGCCTCGAACAGCAAGTAAAGCGTCATCATCTTGGTCAACGACGCGGGATAGCGTCTCGCATCGGCGTTGGCAGCATGCAGGACGGCACCGCTCTGGGTGTCGATGACAATGGATGCGTAACGCGGGTTGGGCGCCGCTTGGGCTGCGGGGAGTATGCACAACGCCATCACGAAGGTGATCAAAATGAGCAGCGCGGACACCGCATGCGATCGATGAGAAGATGGGGACGTCATTTGTTATGTCCTTGAAGGAGGGCCCCTCGCGGGTCCACTCGTAACATTTGCCGCGACATTTTTTATGGCGACGCCACAAAGCGCAATGACATAGGGATTATGAGCGAGAGACGCGCTCTGTACAGCCCCTATAGGCATTTTGGGTACCATTCGTGACATTTCGCAAACATTCGTCACGCGATGATGGCTCCCATGCCCCCATGGCGACGCGAGCGCTCGGTTGCGATCACGCCAGGCGTAGTGGAAGATGGCATCATTCATCTGGTATATACCAGAAAGAAGTCATCGCACTTAACGCCCCTTGAGCCTGCCCGGAGACCCACGCTGAGCGCACTTGCCATTGCCTTGATCGTCGTTTCCGCAGTGCTCCATGCCGGCTGGAACCTGCTCGGCAAGCGCGGTGAACCATCGCTGGCGTTTTTCGCCCGTGCCATGGCAGCCGGCAGCATGCTGTATGCGCCGCTCCTGTTCTGGGGGCCTTCTCCGTTGCGGCTGCCCGATGTCTTCTGGAGTTGGCTCATCGCCACGGGAGCGTGCCAGGCGCTCTACATGGGCGGTCTCGCCTGGGCTTATGCACGTGGTGAGGTAAGTCTTCTCTATCCGCTGGCACGCGCCCTGCCAGTTCTGCTCGTGCCCGCCGTCGCACTCCCATGGCTTACCACAAGCACGCTTAATGGCGGGGACATCCTCGGCATGGCATTGATCGCCGCCAGCGCGCTGGTCATGCCCCTGCCCCACTGGCGCGCCCTTTCGCCTGTCGCGTTACCTCACCCCTGCGCTGGGCTTCGTATTGCTCGCCGCCGTCGGCACTACCGGCTACTCGGTGATCGACAAGCACGCCCTGGGCTTGATGACCGCGCACGGCTATACCCCGCTACAAGCCGGACTGCACTACATGGTGCTGCAAGCCATGACCACCTGGTTGTGGATGTGGCCACTCGTACGCGCATTGCCCAACGAGCGTCACGCGGCACGGCGGCTGCACCGCTCCCCTACCGCGCGTCGTGCCTGGCTGACGGGGGCCATGATCCTCGGCACCTACGGGCTGGTGTTGATCGCCATGTCCACCAGTGCCGACGTCAGCCATGTCGTCGCCCTGCGCCAGCTCTCGATTCCCCTCGGCGTCCTCGCCGCCGGTTACTGGTTCCGGGAACGCCTCACCCCGTTACGACTCGGCGCCACCACCGTCATGCTCGGGGGGCTGGCGCTCGTGGCATGGTAAGGAAACACAAGACGCCGCCGCCATGGTGCCCAGCAAACTCGCTTGTCGAGCCTGCAGGGAATCGGAGAGATAAGTGAACAATGCTTTTACCCGTGCGGTGTGCCGCAAATCGGGATGTGTCAGCAACCAAAGCTCCGTCTGCAACTCAGGAAGCGGCTCACTGACCCTAGCCAGATCATCCATCATATCGGCGAGGTAACACGGTAGAACACCACGTCCCATGCCACTTCTCACGCCCGAGAGCATTCCCAGCATGCTGTCGACACGATAACGACATTGAGCATCAAGCCCTTGTCGTGTCATCCACCTTTCCAATACGGGATATCCCAGATGCGGGTCGGGGCCGACCCAGGCGCTCGTCTCTCGATGGTATCGGCTGATATAGACAGCTTGTGCAATCTGCCCCACCTGGCGTCCGATGAGCGTCTCGGGCGGTGCCGACGTCGGGCGAATCGCGACATCCGCATCACGACGCGACAAATCATAGGTACGGTTGGAGACTTCGACCTCCAGGACAATGTGTGGATACATTCGCTGGAAACCCGCCAGCTCATCGCTCAATACTCCCATGAGCAAGGTATCCGTGGTCGTCACCCGCAGCGTCCCCGACAGTCTGGCATCACGTCCCATGAGGCGACGTTCGACGGCCTCGATGTCCGCTGCGACACGCGCAGCGGTCGTCGAGAGATCGTCACCTGCGAGTGTCGGCACATACCCGGTACGGTGGCGCTCGAAAAGCCGTACTCCCAAGCGAGACTCAAGCGCTCCTAAGCGGCGAAATACCGTCGCATGGCTAATACCGAGCGTTCTTGCCGCCCCAGCGAGAGAGCCACTGTCGGCAATCGCCTGTACTATCTTCAGGTCTTCCCAAGGCACACTTTTTTCATTCATGCAAAGCCCGTTTTCATTTCTGGGGAATGTCCTTTCTTTTATGCAAAGTCTAGCGTAACCAATCCCCTATCGTTATGAGGCGCTCCCATGAATATCTTGATAGTGCATTGTCATCCCGAGCCTCGTTCCTTCAATGCCGCGCTGACCGACATTGCCATGGCTTCTCTGACCCAGGAGGGGCATGAAGTGCATGTTTCCGACTTGTACGCCGAGGGCTTCGACCCTGTCGAGCGAGCCTCTCACTTCAACAGTCGTGCGGATCCCGAGTATTTTTCAGCGCTCACCGAGCAACGTCACCATGTCCAATCAGACACGCTACCTAGCGACGTCCAACGGGAAATCGACCGGTTGCGACAAGCCGACCTCGTCATCTTGCAATTCCCGCTTTGGTGGCACGCTCAACCCGCCATGCTCAAAGGTTGGTTCGATCGTGTGTTCGTCTATGGTGGGCTTTACTCGGGTACATATCGCTATGACCGGGGACCGCTAAAGGGCAAGCGGGCTATCTGTTCGGTCACCACGGGGGCGCCAGCATCGACATTTTCACCCGGCGGTCGAAGCGGCGATATCGCCACACTAATGTGGCCGATCCTATGCTCTCTCTACTACGTCGGTTTCGATGTACTTCCCCCGCACATCACATACGGCGTACAGGGTGGCGGCTTGAGCTATCAAGACGAACTTGCCTTCCACGATCATCTGGAACAGGCCAAACACCAGTGGGAGACACGTCTGCGCCACTGGCAAACGGAGAAAGCGATTCCTTTCACCGGCTGGCAGGACTGGGACGAACAGGGCCAGACCGTAGACGCGCACCCCTTGCGGTGGCGTACATAACCACGACAGACACTATCGGTCGCCCGATAGTCCTTGAGCTCGTCCCGGCATGGCACCTATCTTGAAGGGGCACGGCACATAAAGGTGTCGCGCTTTACTCACGACGAGGAGATGACGAAATGGAAATCATCATCGAAAACGCCGGCATGGACACCGACGACTTCCACATGATCGCAGGTGGCGAGACGGGGGATGCCCTGCGCAAGACTGCCAAGAACTACCTCGGCAGCCAAGAAGTCACCGAGCATCAGCTCGAGGAGCTACGCATGGCGGGTGGCGAAGAATACGAAGCACTGCGCCGCGATATGACGCAACACGCCTTGAGTGTGGTCAATGTGCCCAAGGATACCGCTATCTCACTGGATATCGCTTTCCAAGGTGGCGCCAAGTCGTAATACCCGTGGGATAATGCGTTGTCAGAAGTTATGGGAGCAACACGCTCCCATAGTTCAGGCCGCCTAGATCATGGTGATGAATCCCGCCCTGGCCTGATCGACCCGCTACCATTGAAGATGCCTACCCTAGTCGCGAGGAGCGTGTATGACGCCACGCCATGACCCCATCGAAGAGACACCGCTGCCCGACACCACCGATGTGGTGCCGGGAGAAGCGGTGGCATACGCGGACACGTTCCAGGAGCAGCGTTTCTGGCACAAGATCACCCGCTACGGGCGCCGAGCTGGCCGTGAGGTTACGCGACGAGCGCTCCAGCTCTACTTTGTGCTGCAGCGTCCCGATGTTCCGGTATGGGCGAAGACCACGATCTTCGGTGCACTGGGATATTTCATCTCGCCGTTGGACGCGATTCCCGACCTGATCCCCGCCGGCGGTTACGTCGATGACGCCAGCGTGCTCGGTGCCGCGCTGATCGCGGTGTCGGTCTACATCGACGACGACGTCAAGGCCCGCGCCGAGCAAGCCATGCCCAAATGGTTGTGAGTGCCCATAGCAAAAGCCCCTGACGATGTCAGAGGCTTCTCGTGTCACGCCGGAACACTGCCGTCGATCACTTCTCGACGAAGGCACGCTCGATGACGTAGTCGCCGGGCTCACCCATGCGCGGCGAGATGTTGAAGCCCAGCTCGTCGAGCATGGCGCTAGTGTCGTCGAGCATCGCCGGGCTGCCGCAGATCATCGCGCGGTCTTGCTTGGGGTCGAGCTCGGGGAGACCGGTATCGGCAAAGAGCTTACCGCTACGGATATGATCGGTCAGGCGCCCCATGGTGTGAAACTCTTCACGCGTTACCGTGGGATAGTAGACCAACTTCTCGCTGATCTCCTCGCCCAGGTACTCATGGGCCGGCAGGTCCTTGGTAATGAAGTCGGCGTAGGCCAGCTCGCTAACGGTACGCACGCCGTGGATCAGCACGATCTTCTCGAAACGTTCGTAGACTTCCGGATCCTGGATCAGGCTCATGAACGGCGCCAGGCCGGTGCCAGTGGACAGCAAGTAGAGATTGCGACCCGGCAGCAGGTCATCGACGACCAGCGTACCGGTGGGCTTGCGGCTGACCATGATCTGATCGCCGACCTTGAGATGCTGCAGCCGAGAGGTCAGCGGACCGTCCTGCACCTTGATACTGAAGAACTCGAGGTGATCCTCGTAATTGGGGCTGGCCACCGAGTAGGCCCGCAGCAGCGGCTTACTGTCGGCTTCCAGGCCGATCATCACGAACTGGCCGTTCTTGAAGCGCAGACTACGCTCACGCGTGGTGCGGAAACTGAACAGGGTATCGTTCCAGTGATGAACGCTGAGAACTTCTTCAAGTGCCAGTTTACTCACGAGACGCTCCTTAACTTATAACCGGAAAGCATTAACTGCTGAAATGGAAGTTGCGCTAATTATAAGACTGCGCCAATATATCTGTTAAATGAATTATATGAATATCGGTTATCTATCTAGCCGATATAGGGTGGCCGATGAAACCACCAGGAGATCGCCATGCGTTACACACTGCGCCAACTCGAAGTCTTCGTCGCCATCGCGCAGCATGAAAGTGTGTCCCGCGCAGCGCAGCGTCTGGCGATGTCGCAGTCGGCCACCAGCACGGCCCTCGCGGAGCTGGAGCGACAATTCGACTGCCAACTGCTCGATCGCATCGGCAAGCGGCTAAAGCTCAATGCACTGGGCTTTCAGTTACTGCCCAAGGCCGTAGCGCTGCTTGATCGCGGCGAGGAGATAGAGGAGCTGCTCAAGGGCCAGCGCGGCATCGGCTCGCTGGACGTCGGCGCAACGCTGACCATCGGCAATTACCTCGCCACCCTGCTGATCAGCGACTTCATGCGCCGCCATCCCGGGAGCCGCGTGCGCCTGCACGTGCGCAACACGGCCTCCATCGTCGACCGCATCACCCATCACGACCTGGACTTGGGGCTGATCGAGGGCGACTGCCAACACGATGACATCGTCATGCAGCCCTGGGTCGAGGATGAACTCACCGTGTTCTGCTCGCCGCGACATCCCCTTGCCAACGCCGGTCAGGCGGACCTGGAAACGCTGATGGGCGAGGATTGGATCATGCGTGAGGAGGGCTCGGGAACGCGCCGTACGCTGGATCAAGCAATGCGCCACCGGCGCGGCCGGCTCAACGTACTGCTCGAGCTGGAGCATACCGAGGCGATCAAGCGCGCGGTGGAATCGGGGCTTGGCATCGGCTGTGTCTCGCACCTGGCCCTACGCGACGCCTTTCGGCGCGGCAGCCTAGTGCCCATCGCCACCCCGGAACTCGACCTGACGCGCCAATTCACCTTCATCTGGCATCGTCACAAATACCTCACCACCGCCATGCGCGAATTCTTGCGCCTGTGCCGCGAGATGACCGCAGGAATCCAGCGCAGCGACGACATCGACCTACCCGCCGTGCCTTGATCGAAAACGGCCCATCGGCGTATGCCGATGGGCCGTAGAAGGAAGTGGAGAGATTACGTGGCCTAGGATTTGGTCAACGCCGGGCGTGTCTGCGAGTGTCCGTCCTCACGCAGGCTGAAGCGCCCCACGACTTCGGCCAGGCGTCCGGCTTGGTCACGCATCTGCTCGGCAGCCACGGTAGATTCCTCGACCATGGAGGCGTTGTGCTGGGTCATTTGATCAAGGTCGTTGACGGCCTGGTTGACCTGGGTCACGCCTTGGCTTTGTTCCTGCGTAGCGGCGTTGATCTCGGCGAGGACATCGGAGACCCGCGCCACGGCGGTGACGATTTCCTGCATGCTGTCACCCGCCATGCGCACCATATCGGTACCCTCGCGGGTTTGGGTCACCGAGGCATCAATCAGCTTCTTGATGTCATCGGCCGCCGAGGCCGAGCGGCTCGCCAGTTGGCGCACCTCATTGGCAACCACCGCGAAACCGCGACCCTGCTCGCCGGCGCGCGCCGCCTCGACCGAGGCATTGAGCGCGAGAAGGTTGGTCTGGAAGGCAATCTCGTCGATCAAGCGCACGATATCGGAAATCTGCGTCGTCTGGGCATTGACCTCTTCCATGGTATCGACCGCCTTGCGTGCGATCTCTCCACCATGATTGGCCGCAGTGGTCGCCTCTTGGGAGAGTTGGTCGGCCTGATTGGCAGAATGCGCGGTATTTTCCACCGTGCTGGCGATCTGCTCCATGGCAGTAGATGTTTCCTGCAAGCTGGAAGCCGCCTGTTCGGTACGTCGCGAGAGATCCTGGCTGCCGTGGGCGATTTCACTAGAAGCCTCGCTCACCGAGGTGCTGCTGGCACGGACTTCGAGCAACACATCGTTGACGGCATCGGCGAAGCCATTGAAGCCCTGGGCGATTTGCGCCACTTCATCGCGGCCGTCGATCTCGAGCCTTCGTGTCAGATCGCCTTCGCCGGAGGCAATGTCGAACATCGCATCGCGCGCCAGGCGCAGGCGGCGGAAGACGGGGGATAGCAGTGCCCACAGCAGCAAGGCGGCAATCAAGCCAGATAGGACCATCGCGATGAGCGTGGAATGCAGTACGCCTTGCACGCCGGCGTTGGCTTCGGCGAGGTCCAGCGCGATGATCAAGCGCCAGTTGGTTTCCGGGCACGGGAACGCCATAGAGCAACACATCACGACCTTCGATGACCGTTTCGCGCGGTTCTCCGTCATCGATCAGCGTATCCAGCCAAGCCGACGTGAGCGTATCGTCCAGAGCCGACGCTGATTCCAGCATCAGGTCAGCGTCTCGATATGCCACGACATTGTCGTCACGGTTCACGAGCATCGCGAAGCTGCTCGGGGTAGGGTGGATCGAGGTCACATTTTCAGTCACATCCGCCAAGCTGACGTCAGCACCAATCACCGCTCGGGTCTCGCCGTCTTCGATGACCGGCGTGGCAAACGCAACCACCAGACTGTCGGTCACCATGTCCAGATAAGGCGGACTGACCACGGTATCGCCTGTTTCCACGGCTGATTGATACCAGGGGCGCTGGGTCGGATCGTAATCTTCCGGCGGTTGCCAGTTGTCGTTGGTAATCAGACGCTTGTCCGGCAGGCCGACGTAGACCTGACTGAAGCCGCCAGCCGCAGCGGTCTGTTGCAAGGCGGGAACGAAGTCGTCGCTATCAAGCGCGGGGGGCAGCGCTTCGATCAAGCGTTTCTTGCTGGCCGCCCAGTCTTCGATGGCATCGACATTGCCACGCGCCACGGCGCTCAGCATATCGATATTGGTCGTGCGTTGTTGCTGGCTGACGAGCCAGTAACTGACGCCGCCGGTAGCGGCCAAGGCGACCAGGATCATGGCGACGCAAGCCACCATGATCCGGGTGCGGAGCGATGTGAACATTAATGAGTGCCTATCGTTGGGGGATGCCTCCCTTGATTAACGGCACTCATGGAAAAAACTTTAAGCGAGACGCTTATTCATATTGATTCGAATTTTCACATCAATTTAGGGGTGGGCGAAACTTCTCGGCCAACTCTGCTTCATCGGCACTCGATAGGTCTTTATCCAAAGTATGGATGACGCAAGCCTGGGTTGGCTTATCGAGTTTCTGACGAATCAGGCCCAAGAAGTGCGGCGCGGCGGCAATGATGAACTCATCGGCTTTCCCTTGAGTACGCGACTGGCGGAGATAGTCGGCGACCTCCTTGGCGAAGAACGCGGCATGCTTTTCCATCGTGGCATCGTCATTACCGGACTGACGCGGAGAATGCGATGCCGCATCGTCGGATTCTCCTTTCCCCCCCGTACGCAGATCGCCGGTATGCAAACGGCCCTCGGGATGAATCAACGTATCGACTTCACGAACCACGCCGGCTTGATGCGCGAAGACACGCGCACGCGAGGCATTGGCGGTCACGATATAACGTTTGTTCATGTCTGACTCCTTGATCGGGGTTCACCGGCATCTCGGGACAACGGCGCCTCCTGCGCCGTTGATGTCCGGTCGCCTCTTCGCGTGAAAGGCAGCCCTTCAAGCATCGAAACCCAGCATATTTCTGTCAACCTCGCGGCAAGCGTCGGCGCGCCGCGACATCTATGTGGCATGACAACAACAGGTTCACGCTTGACGTAAACCTGCTAACATCGCGTCGCTGGACAGGAATCACCGGCTACAAGCGCTATCTGCCAGGGAGAGCGACATGCGCGACTTTATATTGATGCGTCGCCCACTACCGCGACGGACGTTGATCTTTTCTCACTGTATCCTGCAAATCGGCCTGCTGTTGGCCGGCGGTGCCTGGCTATGGCGCCATGCACCGGCGGCAAGCGGGCTATCGTGGCAGGAAAGCTGGCCGATGCTTGCGCTCGGTGGGGGTGTGCTGCTGCTTGGTATGGCATTGGTGCGCCTGTTCGCCGAGTTATGGATGGCGCCGCACCACATACAGGCACGCCGAGACGGCTTTGCCCCCGGTGACGTGATGACACGCGCCATCGACCGGCGACCGGCCATACACGACCCAGAGCAAGCCTGGATCAGCACGGCGAAGCCGCTCGACCCCGATGAAGGCGTGGTGGGCCAAGCGCGCGTGACACAGCCCCGCCAGCCAGCCACCGCAAAACGCCAGCCAGCGGCTCCCTCCCAACGCCAGGAACCCAGCCTCTAGCGCTTGAGCACGTCGCCCCGCTAGTGGCCGAGAATCTGACTGAGGAACAGCTTGGTGCGCTCGGAACGCGGATTATTGAAGAACGTCTCCGGTGGCGCCTCTTCGATGATCTGCCCTTGGTCCATGAAAATGACACGGTCAGCCACGGTCTTGGCAAAGCCCATCTCGTGCGTAACGCAAAGCATGGTCATGCCTTCGCGGGCCAGCTCGACCATGACATCGAGCACTTCCTTGATCATTTCAGGGTCGAGCGCCGACGTCGGCTCATCGAACAACATCACCTCGGGTCGCATGCAAAGCGCCCGCGCGATCGCCACACGCTGCTGCTGCCCGCCCGATAATTGCCCCGGGTACTTGTACGCTTGATCGGCGATCTGCACGCGCTCCAGATACTCCATCGCGGTCTTTTCGGCATCGGCGCGCGGTTTCTTCTGCACCCACGTCTGTGACAGGCAGCAGTTCTCCAGCACGCTGAGGTGCGGAAACAGGTTGAAGTGCTGGAACACCATGCCCACGTTGCGGCGAATCTGCTCAATGCGCTTGACGTCCTGAGTCATGGGCACGCCATTGACCACGATCTCGCCTTGCTGGTGAGTTTCGAGATGGTTGATGCAACGAATCAACGTTGACTTGCCCGACCCCGAAGGACCGCACACGACGATGCGCTCGCCGCGCTTCACTGTCAGGTCGATATCGCGCAGAACGTGAAAATCGCCGTACCACTTGTTGAGACCCGTCATCTCGATCATCGGCGTGTCGCCGTGAGAGGTAGCAGTCGCTTGGCTCATGATGCAGTTCCTTGGCGTTATCGTTATTGGTTTAGTCGTTGTGGTTCAGTTCGTGTGGCCTGTCTGTAGGCGCTTCTCGATGTACTGGCTATAACGCGACATGCTGAAACAGAACACCCAGAACACCAGCGCGGCAAACACGTACCCTTCGGTGGCAAAGCCCAGCCAATCACTATCGGTCAGGCCCGCGCGGATGATCGCCAGCAGATCGAACAGCCCGATGATCAAGACCAGCGAGGTATCCTTGAACAGCGCAATGAAGGTATTAACGATCCCTGGGATGACCAGCTTCAAGGCTTGAGGCAACACGATCAGTCCCATTCGATGCCAATACCCGAGTCCCAGCGCCTTACCCGCTTCATCCTGCCCACTGGGAATGGCCTGTAGCCCGCCACGGATGACTTCCGCCATGTAGGCACTCCAGAACAGCATGATCCCCACCAGGGCACGCAGGAGCTTGTCGAACTCGACCTCGGTCGGCACGAACAGTGGCAACATCACCGAGGCCATGAACAACACAGTGATGAGTGGCACGCCGCGCCAGAATTCGATGAAGACGACGCTCACCGCCCTGACCAGCGGCATGTTCGAACGCCGCCCCAAGGCCAGTATGATCCCGATCGGTAACGAGCCGACGATACCGATCGTGGCCACGGTCAGGGTCAGCATCAGTCCGCCCCAATTACGGGTCGAAACGTGCATCAGCCCGAAATGGCCACCCAGAAGCAGGACATACGCCGCGATCGGAAAGCCGATCACTGCGATGATCGCGGCCCAGCGTTTACCCGGGATCCTGGGAATCGCCAACCAGGCAAGCAGTCCAGCCATCAACGCGAAGACGATATCCACCCGCCAGCGCGCCGCCTCGGGGTAGAAGCCATAGATGATCGACTCGAACCGAGCACTGATGAACACCCAGCAGGCGCCTTCGCCACTGCACGCCTGACGCGAGTCACCGAGCCAGTCGGCCTGAATCAAGGCCCATTGCACGAAAGGCCACAATGCCCATAGCAATACGCCAATGGTGATCACCGACACCACGCTATTGATAGGGCCGTTAAACAGATTGCGCTGTAACCACTTCACGACGCCCCGGTGCGCATTGGGTGGACGCCGCGCTTCAATCATCACATCACGCATGGATTCACCGGCCATCTCAACGCTCCTTGAGCAACGTACGCGCGTTATAAACATTCATCAGTGCCGATACCACCAGGCTGATCACCAGATACACGGCCATGGTCATGGCAACGATCTCGATGGCCTGTCCGGTCTGATTGAGGGTCGTGCCCGAGAAGACAGCCACCAAGTCGGGATAACCGATCGCCGTGGCCAACGAGGAGTTCTTGATGAGATTCAGATACTGGCTCGTCAGTTGCGGCACGATGACGCGCATCGCCTGAGGAATCACCACCTTGCGCAAGGTAATGCCGCCCGGCAGGCTCAGCGCATTGGCCGCCTCGACCTGTCCCTCGGGAACCGACTGGATGCCCGAGCGCACGATCTCGGCAATGAACGCGGCCGTATAGATCGACAAAGCCAACCACAAAGCCACCAGCTCAGGCAGGACCCTCACGCCACCGCTGAAGTTGAAGCCTTTGAGCTCAGGGATGGACCACTCGAGCGGCGCCCCCGTGATCAGGAACACCACTAGCGGCGTACCGATGATCAAGCCCGCGCCCAGCCAATAGATCGGCAACGCCTTGCCGGTGCGGAGCTGGCGACGCTTCGCATAAACACCCAGCGCGATCGCCGCGACGATGCCCACCAGCAGGGCCCAGGGGGTCGCCGCGAACCCGCTGAGTGGCTGCGGGTCGGGAATGACCAAGCCGCGCACATTGATAAAGACGATTTCCAACAGGCTGAGGCTTTGACGCGGGCTGGGTAATGCCTGCAGCACCGCGAAATACCAGAACAAGATCTGGACCAGCAGGGGGATGTTACGAAAGATTTCCACATAGGCGCCCGCCAAGCGCGCCAATAGCCAATTCGGCGACAGCCTGGCAATCCCTACCGCGAAACCGATGATCGTCGCGACTACGATGCCCAATGCCGAGACCAGCAAGGTATTGAGCAGGCCGACGATAAAGGTACGTCCATAGGTACTGTCGCCGGAATATTCGATCAACGTCTGCGGAATGGAAAAGCCCGCGCGCTCATCGAGGAAACCGAACCCCGTGGAGATTCCTCTTGCTTCGAGGTTGGCCATCGTATTGGCGACGATAAAACCAATTAGCGCCACTAACGCCGCTAATAACACACCTTGTAGTACATAGGCACGAAACGTTGGATTACGCCACAACGCAACCCGATCGCCGGAAGGAGAACGCGACATGACGATCCTCTAATAGGCTGACACAAGAAGACACCCCGCAGATCATGCGGGGTGCTATAACCAAGTACTTAACGAACCGTATCAGCGGATCGGCGGCGCGTAGAGAATACCCCCCTCGTTCCACAGGGCGTTCATGCCCCGCTGGATTTTCAGAGGTGAATCCTCACCCACCGTGCTGGAGAAGACTTCTCCATAGTTGCCGACGTCCTTGATGATGTTGTACGCCCAGTCGTTGGGCAGACCGAGTTGCTCGCCATAGTTGCCGTCCTTGCCCAGCAGGCGTGCCACCCCGGGATTGGGCGGGTTATCGCGCATCTCATCGACGTTGTCGCTGTTAACGCCCATTTCCTCGGCGTTGACCATGGCGAAGATGGTCCACTGCACGATATCCAGCCATTGGTCGTCACCCTGGCGCACCACCGGGCCCAGCGGTTCCTTGGAAATCAGCGTCTCGAGGATCTCGACGCTATCCGGTTCGGGCAACTGCAGGCGCAACGCACTCAGCTGAGAGGTGTCCGAGGTCAGCACGTCACAGCGCCCGTGAGCGAACCCCTGGGCGGTCTGGTCGGGCGTGTCGAACGTCACGGTGTTGATATCGATATCGCGCGAGGGGAAGTAGTCAGCCAGATTCAATTCGTGCGTGGTGCCGGACTGAATGCAGATGGAAGCGCCGTTGAGGTCTTCCAGGCTCTCAATGCCTAGATCCTTGCTCACCATGAACCCTTGGCCGTCGTAAAAGGTCGTGGCGGTGAAGTTCAATCCCAGCGAGTTGTCGCGGGTCGCTGTCCAGGTCGTGTTGCGCGAAAGGACGTCGATCTCGCCGGACTGTAGCGCGGTAAAGCGCTCCTTCGCGGTCAAAGGTGTAAATTCGACTTTTTCGGGATCGCCAAAGATAGCGGCGGCGATCCCCCGACAGGTTTCCACATCGAGCCCTTGCCACTTGCCATCGGAATCCGGTGCCGAGAATCCCGCCAGCCCGACATTCACCCCACAGTTGAGGGAGCCACGCTCCTTTACATCATCGAGTGTCGCCGCTTGGGAGGCCGTTGCCAGTCCTCCCAGCAGTAGGGCGGCAGGAACGGCAACCATGAACTTGTTCTTGTACAACATGCAGAAGCTCCTTGCGTTATTGTGATGGCTTATTCGAGAGCCACGTTTCACATTAGCAAAGAGCTTGCCAGTCTAGCCAATATACCTAAGTCACGTACCTTTAACGTTTTTCACACGTTGCGCATCACACCAATAATGCACGACGCATGAACGGTGGAAGCGTCAATGCACCACGATGGGTCTCGATGCTGTAGTACTCGAGCGGAAATTCCACCGCAGCGGCAGCGGTCTCGCGAAAGCGCGTCACATCGTTACTCTTGCCGGCCAACGTGACGCTCCACCAGCCCGAGGGGTAGACCGGCTGTGGAAACGGCAGCGTGGCGACACTATCGAAGCCGGCGCGTTGCATGTCGGCGCGCAGCTCGCGAATGATCGAGCCGGTATGATAAAGCGGCGACTCGCTCTGTTGCACCAGCACACCGCCCTCGGCCAGCACGCGGTGACAACGCGCCAGGAAGTCAGCCTCGAACAGCCCTTCCGCTGGACCCACGGGGTCGGTGGAGTCGATGATCATGACGTCGACGCTGCCTGCTGGCGCGTTCTCGACCCATTTGACGCCATCCTCGAACTTGAGCGTGGCACGCGGATCGTCGTTGGAGGCCGTCAGTTCGGGGAAGTAGCGCTGCGAGGCTCGGGTAACCTCTTCGTCGATGTCGATCTGCACGACCTCTTCAACACCGGGATGCTTGAGCACCTCGCGCAACGTTCCACAATCACCGCCGCCGATGATCACCACGCGCTTGGGCGCAGCGTGAGAGAACAGTGCCGGATGCGCGATCATCTCGTGATAGAGGAAGTTGTCACGCGTGCTGAGCATCACGCAGCCGTCGAGTACCATCAGGTTGCCGTAGGTCTCGGTGGCGTAGACTTCCAGGTGCTGATAGGGGCTTTGTACCTCGTGTAGCTTGTCCTTGATCATGAGGGAAAAAGCACTGCCATGGCTGTCGAACACTTCGGTGAACCAGCCCTGATCGAGACGCTCGGTCATGGGAATCCTCTTCATCGCCCTAGTGAAAGCCCTCGAGGGGCCGGAGTCGCGGCGTTCACGGCCTGCCGCGAACGCACCGGAAAACCGCGCAACATAGCCTATCCGCGCGCAACAAGAAAGCGCCTGGGCAGCAGCCAATGACAGGCCCCCACGGCGGCGAACGCCCCTAGCGTATTAGCAAGAACATCGGCCCAATCGGCGCCGCTACGCCCTGGCACGCCTAACTGCAGGCCCTCGATGAAAAGGCCACAACCGATGGTCAGGCCCAGCGCCGTCACCGCACGCAGGCCGCCCAGCCGCAACAACGCAGCCAGCCCCGCATAGGCGATGAAATGGTTGAATTTGTCCCAGGGCAGGTCCTGGGGCATCTCTGAACCAGGCGTCAGACTTCCCCAGGCGATCACAGCGACGCTGACACCAGCCAATATCAGACATAATTCGCGAAGGTGGCGGAAGGAAACACGCATGACTCACTCTCCTTGTGGTGTGTCGGCAGAGTCCGAATTGTCATCCACCAAGGCGAGCGGCAATCCCAGCCGCCGGCAGGTCGCTGCGTCCAGACGCGACACCCAGTGCGGACCAACCTGCTGCGACCAGCCCGTCGCCGGCGCCAGTCGATGACGCCAGCGCCCCACGACATGATAGACACCATCGCGCCAGCCACGCGGACACCAGCGCAGCGCCGCCAGGCCACGCCAGGGCCACTGCAACCCTTGCGCCAGGCGCCACAATGCGGCGCTATCGCGATGCAGCTCGCCCCCGCGTACCAACCAGACGCTATCGAGCTGGCCGGGGTCGGCGCCGAAGTGCTCACCCAAGCGTCGCGCCGACGCCTCGTGCAAGCTCGCCAGGTACACCGGTGCCCGCGCGTGGCGCAGCACGAAGTGTGCCGCGCGCCGACACAATGGGCACTCGGCGTCGAGCACGAGCAACATGGCGCGTTCAGCCATGATAACGCGGGCTGAACTCATGTAACGCCTCGATGAAGGCGGCAACATGATCGGGATCAGTAAATTGGCTAACACCGTGCCCCAGATTGAAGATGTGACCCGGCCCACTGCCATAGCTGGCCAGGATGCGCGCTACTTCATCGCGAATCGCCTGGGGCGAGGCGAACAGCACGTTGGGGTCGAGATTGCCTTGCAGCGCCACACGATCCCCCACGCGGGCCCGCGCATCGCTCAGCTCGGTGGTCCAGTCCAGGCCCACGGCATCGGCACCGCTATCGGCGATGGTTTCCAGCCACTGGCCACCCTGCTTGGTGAACAGAATCACCGGCACGTGGCGTCCATCGTGCTCACGGATCAGCCCTTCGACGATGCGTGCCATATAGGCCAGCGAGAATTCACGATACGCCGGCGTCGACAACACGCCGCCCCAGGTGTCGAAGATCTGCACGATCTGGGCCCCGGCACGAATCTGCGCATTGAGGTAGTCGGTGACCGACCGCGCCAGTTTGTCGAGCAGTGCGTGCATCGCCGCAGGGTCGCCGTACATCAATGCCTTGGCGTGCCGGAAGTCCTTGCTCGAGCCGCCTTCGATCATATAGGTGGCCAGCGTCCAGGGGCTCCCCGAAAAACCGATCAACGGCACGCTATCTGCCAGCTCGTGCCGTATAGTGCGCACCGCGTTCATCACATAATCGAGGTCCCGCTCGGCATCCGGCACCTGCAAGGCATCCACTGCCTCGGCACTGCGCACCGTCTTGCGAAACTTGGGGCCTTCGCCCGTTTCGAAGTAGAGCCCCAAGTCCATGGCGTCGGGGATCGTGAGGATATCGGAAAACAGAATCGCCGCATCGAGCGAATAACGACGCAGCGGCTGCATGGTGACCTCGCACGCCAACTCGGCGTTGCGGCACAGGTCCATGAAACTACCGGCCTGGCCGCGGACTTCCCGGTACTCGGGCAGATAACGGCCCGCCTGGCGCATCATCCACACGGGTGTGCGGTCTACCGGTTGGCGTGCCAGGGCACGCAGTAGGCGGTCGTTTTGCAATGGCATGAGAGCTCCAGGCGTCGATTTTGCCCTCATTGTAACGAATGCCGAGCGCTACGACTTGATTCACGGTGACGCATCCCCCATCTACCAGCCTCTGGCAACGTACTCTTGCGCAGTGACTGTGCACTCGGCACTCAGGGATGAGCCCCGCGTCACGGCCTGCTAGAATGTTCGCCCCGGACGCCTTCCCTTTCCGCACCATAATGTGCATCACCGAGGTTCATCGTGACGATTCGCTTCATCGCCGCCTCTCAACTGCCTACCCCTTGGGCCACCTTCACCATGCATGGCTTCGAGGACGAGGCGACAGGCAAGGAACACATTGCCTTGACCCTGGGCGATGTCTCGACGTCAGAGCCCGTGCTGGGACGCGTACATTCGGAGTGCCTGACGGGAGACGCCCTGTTCTCGATGCGCTGCGACTGCGGCTACCAATTGCAGGAGGCGCTCAAACGCATTGCCGACGAAGGGCGCGGCGTGCTGCTCTACTTACGCCAGGAAGGCCGCGGTATTGGCTTGCTCAACAAGATCCGCGCCTATCATCTTCAGGATCAAGGCTTCGACACCGTGGAAGCCAACGAACATCTCGGTTTCGGCGCCGACATGCGCCGCTATGACCTCTGCGTGCCCATGCTCGACCACCTGGGCGTGCAAGCGCTCAAGTTGATGACCAACAATCCGCGCAAGGTCGACGCCCTGACGCGCGATGGCGTACGTGTCGCCGAGCGTCTGGCGATCACCGCGGGGCGCAATCCGCACAATGAGCAGTACCTGGCTACCAAGGTCGGCAAGCTCGGGCACATGATGACGCTGGACGACTTTTCCCCTACCCGTAAAGGTGATCGGGAACGCTGACGCTGCCATTTGACGAACTATACTGATGCGCATGTTGTCTCGATGTCAGCGCGACGTATTACGTCCAGGAGTTCGCCATGTCACATGGATCCCCATCCGTTTCGCCCGAACAAGACGCGCCTTTTTCCAGTCTCGAAGAAACACTGCATAGCATCAGCCATGGCATCGGCGTCGTGCTCAGCCTCGCCGGCATGGTGGTGCTCATCGTTGCAGCCAGCCTGGCGGCCGAAGTCGATCCTTGGAAGATCGTCAGCGTCAGCCTTTACGGCGTCTGCCTGCTGCTGCTGTACACGGCTTCGACGCTCTATCATGGCCTACGTAGTGCACGTCTCAAGCGCCTGTTCCAGGTATTCGATCACTGCGCTATCTATCTATTGATCGCCGGCACCTATACGCCGTTCTTGCTGGTCAACCTGCGCGGTCCTTGGGGCTGGGCGCTATTCGCGGCGATCTGGAGCCTCGCGCTAGGCGGTATTGCGCTGAAGATCATATGGCCGCATCGCTTGGGCATGCTGCGCGTGGGGGTCTATCTGTTGATGGGCTGGATGATCGTGCTGGCGGCAGGCGAACTCGACGCCCGCCTCAATACTCCCGGCCTCGCCCTCTTGGTCGCCGGCGGTATCACCTACACATTGGGCGTGGTGTTCTACGCGATCCGCGCGATCCCCTTTCATCACGCCATCTGGCACCTGTTCGTCCTGGGTGGCAGTGTATGTCACTACTTCGCCGTCTACACCGCCGTGCTACCGTTCAAGGCGTAAAGCGCGGCGACGCCACCCTGCCAGGAAATACACATGTTCCGCTGGTTCGAAAACCGTCTCGCTCCATTTCCGCCCCAAGAACCACAACGCCCACCGGACACTCTGGTCGCTTTCTGCCTGCATTACACACGTGGCGCCTGGCCTTATCTGCTGACGGCAACGGTGCTGATGGCGCTCATCGCCGGCATCGAAGTATGGATGTTCGGCTTTCTCGGCAACATCGTCGATTGGCTGGCGGCCCAGGATCGCGAGACGTTCCTTGCCGATCAGGGCTGGAAGCTGGCCGGTATGGCATTGATCGTGCTGGTGCTGCTGCCTGGCATGGTGGGGCTGCATTCGCTATTTCAGCAGCAGACGCTGATGGGCAATTTCCCCATGCGCATCCGCTGGCAGGCGCATCGCTATCTACTGCGACAGTCGATGGGTTTCTATCAGGACGAGTTCGCGGGGCGCATCGCCACCAAGGTGATGCAGACGTCACTAGCCGTGCGCGAGTGCGTGATCAAGCTATTCGATGTACTCAACTACGTCAGCGTCTACTTCCTGGGCACGCTGCTCCTGGTGGGCAACGCCGATTGGCGGTTGGCGCTCCCACTCCTTGCCTGGTTGATCGGCTACCTCGTTCTGTTGCGCATTTTCGTGCCCATCATGGGGCGCGTGTCCAAGTCCCAGGCCGACGCCCGCTCGCGCATGACCGGTCGCATCGTCGACAGCTACAGCAACATCCAGACCGTGAAGCTCTTCTCCCACGCCCAGCGGGAAGCGGCGTTCGCCAAGGACGGCATGCATGGCTTCCTGCTCACCGTGCATCGCCAGATGCGCCTGGTCACCGGGCTCTACGGGCTGCTCTATTTGCTCAATGCGCTGTTGCTGTTCAGCATCGGCTGGCTATCGATCCAACTATGGCTGGGCGAGGCAGTCAGCGTCGGCGCGGTCGCCGTGGCGCTGGGCTTGGTGATGCGTCTATGGGGCATGTCGCAGTGGATCATGTGGGAAGTCTCGGCGCTGTTCGAGAATATCGGCACGGTTCAGGATGGCATGGCGACACTCTCGTTGCCGCGCCAGATCGAGGACCGGCAAGACGCCCCGCCGCTGCGTGTCGAGAAGGGTGAAATCGTCTTCGACCGGATTCGCTTTCACTACGGCAAGGGCAGCGGCGTCATCGACGAGTTGTCGCTTGCCATTCAGTCGGGTGAGAAGATCGGGCTGATCGGCCCTTCAGGGGCCGGCAAGTCAACGCTGGTCAATTTGCTGCTGCGATTCTATGAGCTGGAAGGTGGCGCGATCCGCATCGATGGCCAGAACATCGCCGAGGTAACCCAGGAGAGCCTGCGCGCGCAGATCGGCATGGTCACCCAGGACACCTCGTTGCTGCACCGCTCGGTGCGCGACAACCTGCTTTACGGACGCCCGGATGCCACCGACGAGATGGCCTGGAAAGCGGCTCGCGGGGCGCATGTCGCTGACTTCATCGAGTCGCTGCGCGACATCCAGGGCCGCGGCGGCTTCGACGCGCATGTCGGCGAGCGCGGCGTGAAGCTCTCCGGCGGTCAACGCCAACGCCTCGCCATTGCGCGCGTGATGCTCAAGGATGCACCGATCCTGATTCTCGATGAAGCAACCTCAGCACTCGACTCCGACGTCGAAGCGGCAATTCAAGAGAATCTCGACCAGCTGATGAAAGGCAAGACGGTGATCGCCATCGCCCACCGGCTCTCCACCATCGCCGCCATGGACCGCCTGGTGGTCATGGAGGGCGGGCGTATCGTCGAGCAGGGGAGTCACGCCGAGCTGATCCGTCACGATGGTCTCTATGCACGCCTATGGCGGCGCCAATCCGGGGGCTTCCTGGAGTGTGAGGTGGCGTCGACCGAAACGCCCTGAGCCTTCGCTAACCCTTCGACAACGGCATGCCCGCAACACCATCGAGCGACGAGTCGCTCCTGCCAGCCTCGGGAATGACACTAAAGGTGCCGTCGGTCTCCAGCACCACCGCATACACCCGTTCGACGTCGGCGATGCCGTTTTCCCGGATCGCCGCCATGACCTCGGCTTCGACGACACGTTCCTGACGCATCGCTGCATGGCGATACTCACCCGCGTACAGCAGCAATGTCGGCTGCGACTTGACCAAGTTCTTGACCCGTGGCGAGCGCACCGAAGAGAACGTAATGGCGAACTGCAACAGCACGATGATCGCAAACGCCGTGAGGCTCTGCGCCAGCGACACCTGCGTCGAGACCAGCGCAGTGGAAAGCGTCGACCCCAGCGCGATGGTGACCACGAAATCGAAGGCGTTCCACTTCGACAGCGTGCGCTTGCCGGAAAGTCGGATCACGACGATCAGGACCAGATAACTGATGATACCGACGACGACCGTGTGCGCGACCGGATGCATGATGAAACTCCTCGGGAAGGGATGGAACGAGCCTGTCAGCGTAGGCGGCCCGTCCTCCTCCGGCCACCCCTCTCAGCCCCCTGGACGGCTTTTCCGTTCTTGAATACGTTCACACGCAGGGATGTGAAGTGTAGAACAAATCGCCGACAATCTTGTTTATCGGCCCACGAAGTCCTCCCAGGAAGTTGACATCGAGCAGCGCGTGTTATTTTAATAGCACATCACTGTGACTCTAATAACAAAACGACAAGCCACATGCTGGCGTATGCCGTTCCCTGTATAACAACCCACAATCGAACGTCATCAGGATGCTGATATGACCGCTATCATGAGCCTGGTAGGGATGGCGACACTGATCCTTATCGCTGTGCTGTTTTCCTCCAATCGCAAGTCGATTCGACTGCGCACGGTTGGTGGCGCCTTCGCCATCCAGGCCGCCATCGGCGCCTTCGTGCTTTACATTCCTTTCGGACAAGCCGTCCTGGCCACGATCTCGGAGGGGGTCAGCCAGGTCATCGTCTACGCCAATGACGGTATCGATTTCTTGTTCGGCGACCTAGCCGACCCGGAGAGCGTCGGGTTCGTCTTCGCCTTCAAGGTACTCCCGGTCATCATCTTCTTCTCGTCGCTGATCGCCGTGCTCTACCACCTGAAGATCATGCAGTGGATCATCCGACTGCTGGGGGGCGCGCTTCAGCGCGTGCTGGGCACCTCACGCACCGAATCGATGTCGGCCACGGCGAACATCTTCGTCGGACAGACCGAAGCGCCCCTGGTCGTACGTCCCTTCATCGCCTCCATGACACGCTCCGAGCTGTTCGCGGTCATGTGCGGTGGGCTGGCCTCGGTCGCAGGCTCGGTGCTCGCGGGATACGCGAGTCTGGGCATTCCGATGGAATACCTGATCGCGGCCTCCTTCATGGCGGCACCGGGCGGGCTGCTCTTCGCCAAACTGTTGATGCCGGAAACCGAAACGCCCGATGACAGTATCTCCCGCGCCGAAGAAAAGATCGAAGCGGATGACAAACCTGCCAACGTGCTCGATGCCGCCGCCACCGGCGCCACCTCCGGCATGATGCTGGCGGCCAACGTCGGCGCCATGCTGCTGGCATTCATCGGCTTGATCGCGCTGATCAACGGCATTCTCGGCGGCGTAGGCGGCTGGTTCGGCATGGACTCGCTGAGCCTGGAGATGATTCTCGGCTGGCTCTTCGCACCGCTGGCCTTCCTGCTCGGCATTCCCTGGAGCGAAGCCACGCTGGCCGGCTCGTTCATCGGCCAGAAGATCGTCGTCAATGAGTTCGTCGCCTTCATCAACCTGGCGCCATACATCTCCGGCGATACCGTGGTGGCCGCCACCGGCGAGGCCATGTCCAAGCACACTGCCGCCGTGCTGTCCTTCGCGCTTTGCGGCTTCGCCAACTTGTCCTCGATCGCCATTCTCCTCGGCGGGCTCGGCCTCATGGCGCCCAACCGCCGCCAGGAAATCGCCCGCTACGGCCTCAAGGCCGTGCTGGCCGGGACACTTTCCAATCTGATGTCGGCCACCATTGCAGGGCTTTTCATTAGCTTGGCGTAACGCTGAACGTCTCTAGACCACAACGCACAAAACGTAAAGATGGGAACAATGACCATGAACAAGATCACAATAAGCAAGTGGGTTGGTGCTTCGTGCTTTGCCACGATGGTAGGTGCTACTCCGGCCATGGCCGCGGATTACTCGGACGGCATTCATGAAGACGACAACCTCTGGTTGACCTTCAATCTGATGCACAGCGAGGACAACCGCCTGCCGTTTCGTAACGCTCAGGATACCTACGTCGAGATGGAATTCGGCGGACGCTCGGGCATCGTCGACCTCTACGGCTATGTCGACATGTTCGATGCCCTCGACGATAGCAGCGACGATCAGAATGGCGGCGACAACATGTTCATCAAGCTCGCGCCGCGCTTTTCGCTGGATGCCATGAGCGGTCGCGACCTCTCGGTGGGCCCGGTCAAGGAATGGTATATCGCCACCGTGACCAACATCGGTGACAACGGCCCCGGCGGCGGCCTTTGGGAACACTACGTCGGCCTGGGGTCGGACGTGGAGGTACCATGGTTCGGTGAGATCGGCCTCAACCTTACCGCGCGCTACGTGCGCGAGAACTACGGCGGTCCGGATGAGAGTTCGTGGGACGGTTTCATGGCCTCCACCGACTGGTTCAAGCCATTCTACACCTTTGGCAACGGCAACTTTCTCGCCTACCAGGGGTACCTCGACTACAAGTTCGGCGCGGACACCGTGGCCGACCAGGCGGGACGCAGCAGCAACAGCCTAGAGTGGTTCAACGGCCTGTACTACCACGCGGATCGCTTCGCCATCGGCTATGGCCTGAAGATCTACAACAACATGGCCTTTTACCGCGACGACACCGATGCCTCCGGGGTCCGCCAGGATACCTCAGGCCCCGGTCATTACTTCAGCATCAACTACAAGTTCTGAGCTGCTTGCGTGTCCGCCACTCCGGCGGACACGCTCCAGCCACCGACGCCATCCGTCGAGGCACGCATGCAACGCGCAAGCCGTGGCGCAACGTCCTGATTACCAGCCGGCGGGCGCGCCGAGGTCACGGTTGTTGTCGGACAATGTCTCCAACCAGCTCTTATCGTCTTCCGCTGACGCGGAGGACGGCGTGGCGGCCTGCTCGTCGTCATTGATGGCGCGCTGGCTGTCAGCCATGGCGACGCTCATGCCAGAATAACGGAAGGCATCGTTATCGAAGGTCCGTGACGCTGAGGCATTCGCCGATTGCGAGCTCACTTGAAGCGACTCGTGATTGACAGCGGCGGCTTGTTGGGAAGCGGTGCTGGCTTGGGCGGCTAGCGGCAGGGCAGCGGCCAGTAGTGCGATAGCAGTGATTGAACGTGCCATGGGAATGTCTCCTTGTCGTGAGTGAACACGACACATTCTATTAGCCCGCTAAACATTATCATACTATAGTTTTGTTATCGCGATTATAGCCTTTTCCTATCGCTTGGATAGAAAATACCATGGCTCAAGCCAGTAACTTGAGCCCCACTACGGCCGCGACGATCATGCCGACAAAGGCCAACCGCAGCGGGCGCCGGGACTCTCCCCATACCAACATGCCCATCAGTGTGCTGCCGAGCGTTCCGATGCCAGTGAAGACGGCGTAGGCCACGCCCATGTCGATGGAGCGCATAGCAATCGACAGCAGGCTGAGCGAGCAGCCGAAGCCGCCCGCCAGCAGCAGCAAACCGCTTCCAAGACGACCGCGATTGATTCGATCAAAACCGGCTACGCCAACGATTTCGAAGCAACCCGAGGCCAGCAGCGCGAGCCAGTGAAGCGTGGTGATGTCCATCAGTCGCGCACCTGCTGCAGGCCGATCACGCCAATCAGCAACAGTGCGATGAAGGCCAGCACCGGCCAGTGAAAGGCAACGCCGAAGAACGCCCAGTCGGCAATCGCGGTGCCCGCCGCACCGAGACCGACGAAAATCGTGTAGACCGTACTGGTCGGCATGTAGCGTACCGCACGGGAAGCGAGCCACAGGCTGGCCACTACCAGCGCGATCGTCAGCAGCCATTCCGCCAAGGTCTCGGCATGTTTCAGCCCGGTTGCCCACCCGACTTCGACCAACCCGGCCAGCGGCAGTAGGATCCATTGTGCTCGAATCATGGCGGATTTCCCCCGTCTCGATTGGCTAACTAACGGTCGTTAGTATAAAGTTTGCGTCATGACTTGGCAATCACGCCCTCGAGCCGCGATCATACGTCCTTCACGCAGGCTCAGGGACTTTTCGTGCATACCCGCGACAAACTCAAACAAACCGCCCTCGCCCTGTTCGCCCAGCACGGCTACGAAGGCACCAGCCTGGCGCAAATCGCCGCCGAAACGGGCATCAAGAAGCCGTCCATCTACAACCATTTTCCCAACAAGGCGGCGCTCTTCCTGGCGATCTTCGAAGAGGTCGAAAGCGGCATCGTCGCGCTCATCGACGACAGCCTGACACGTTCTCACGACTTGCCCACGCGTGAACGCCTAGAGCGACTCATCCGCTCATGTGCCACCTTCATCCGTCGCGAGCACCAGGGCGTTTTCTACAAGCGCTACTTGCTCTTTCCGCCCACGGATGTGGCGATACAAGTTGCCGCTATTTCGAATGACAACGAGCGACGCATCAACGCCCACCTGCACGTACTATTCGAGGATGGCCGCCAGGCTGGCGAGCTACGCGCGCTGCCCGAGGCGCAGTTCATCGCCGCCTTCTACTGCCTGATGGACGGGTTGTTCGCCGAGAACTTCTACTACGATGCCGATACCTTCGAACGACGCCTGGAGGGGGCCTGGGCCGTCTTCTGGGCGGGATTGGAAGCCTGAGCGTTTTTGTCAGAAGGAGGAAGGCCAGGCCCGCGCCGCCATACGCCGAATGAAGGCAGTCGTGGCCTCGGGCCGCATGATGGGCAGCATATGCCCCGCTTCAGGTTCCACATGCACGAGCATATCGGGGCGCTGACGCTGCAACGTTTCGATATGCAACGCGGGCTCGAGAATACGGTCATGCTTTCCGAACATGACGCCTAGCGGCACTCCTAGCGCCGCATAGCGAAGCACCTGCCGGGGCAATTCGTGCTCGAGCATGGCCAGATCGGTGGAGGCCGCATGGAAGGCCTGGGGACGCAATGCCAGGACCCCACCGCCACGCATGGCGTAATCCGCAGGGACCGCTTCCGGTGCGAACACCTGCGCCAATGCTTGCCGCGAGGTCACGCGCGTCAGGGGAATGGCGAGCGTCTCGGCCATCCATCGCCGCCAGCGTGGCGAGCGAATCGCCAACAGACGCATCGCCGGTGGCACATCCGATACCTGCGCCACCAGGGGCGCGAGCAATGCCAGCCCCGCGACTTCCTCGGGATACTCCAGCGCTAGCGTCAGGGCCACCGCACCGCCCATCGAATGGCCCACCACGAGTGGCCGTTCGATACCCAAGGCCTGCCACGCCTCATGCAACGCCTGGGCCTGACAGGCCAAATGGGCGCGCCGATCGTCAGTGGGAGCGGAATACCCCGACCCCGGCCGGTCGATGGCAATGACGCGAAAATCATTGCCCAGTGCCTCGGTCAAGGCATAGGTGAAATGCTGCAGCTGGCCACCCAAGCCATGGATCATGACCAGCGGCGGCCCCTGACCGACATCGACGTAATGCAAGCGCCCGCCGGAGGTGTCGATGAAGCCGCCGCAAGGCGGTAATCGGGCTTCGGCCTCACGGGCCAGGTCACGCGTCATGCGTCGCAGCCCCCAGAGACACGCCGTGACAAAAAGCACGCCGAGGAACATGCACCAGGCCACGCTCACGATCAGCATCAGGGCCACCCGACGACGCGGTTCATGACCTTACCTCCGGCTTCTGAAAGGCCTGGTAGCAGTGCTGATTGCGCTCCAGCGCGACCAGGCTATGCTGATCGAGCCCAGGAATCGCGCGCGGGTACAAGTCCTCGAGCGCCGTCACGGCATCCGGAGGCACGGCGTTGTAGGGAGGGATATCGTTCCAGCCCAGCAGGAGCCGTCCGCCGGGTCGCAGGCAGGCCACCGTCGAGGCAAAGGCAGTGTCGATATCGCCGGGGGCATCCAATCCCCAGCCCAGCACACCGTTGCAAACCACGGCATCCAGGCTTTCGGGCGGTAAATGCGCTGCCAACGCGATCATGTCAGCGACGATATGGCGCTCAGCGCCGAAGGGCGATTTGGCTGGATCGACGTCCAAGGTGGTCACGCGGCTTACAGGGAAGAGATCGGGATAATCGCGCGTATACCAGGCGCAGCCGACGAGCAGTACATGACCGACGCCGACTTCCCTGGCCAGCGCCGGGAGGATCACCTTCTCCAACAACTGGCGATCACCATAGCGATAGCCCACGCGCCATCCCAGGGAGTCGAATACGCCCAGCACGCGTGCCATGGCGCGGTACACTTGCAATCTCGCGGGCATCCACGTCTCCCGGTGTTGCGCCGTGCAGGCGATGACACCTTTCAGAGTTGCCGACGCTCGGGGCACCTGTCAACGCACCGCCAGGCTGATGCGCTGGTCAGGCGTTCGCTTCGCGAGACTTCTTGATCAAATCGTAGGCGTTGGAGATTTCCTGGGTACGGGTCTCGGCCATTTCGCGCATGCTCTCGGGCAGGCCCTTGCCGGCGAGCTTGTCCGGGTGGTTCTGGCTCATCAGGCGGCGATAGGCCCGCTTGAGTTC
This sequence comes from Chromohalobacter beijerinckii, assembly GCF_023061185.1. Taxonomy (GTDB): domain Bacteria; phylum Pseudomonadota; class Gammaproteobacteria; order Pseudomonadales; family Halomonadaceae; genus Chromohalobacter; species Chromohalobacter beijerinckii. The sequence goes on along the minus strand of NZ_JAKGAK010000017.1, from coordinate 14,516 downwards.
GGCATCGCTGGCATCGGATTCCACACCGAGCACTCGGTAGGCATCGGTCAGCGCCTGCTGCGATGTCGCGCCACCGCCCGCCTGCTGCTGACCGCCACGCAACATGGCCTCGATCTGTTCGATCTCAGCTTCGCTACATCCCAGTCCGCGCGCCACGCGCAGCAGCATGTCATGCTCGGCGGGATGCAACTCGCCATCGGCGGCAATGGCCGAGAGTTGGACTTGCAGGAACACCTGCAAAAGCGCGCGCTGCCCGCCGGTCACGCGCCGCACCGTGGCCAATTCGGCATCGAGGTCGAAGTCATCGGCCTTGCCGCGTTCGAAGGCCGCCTTCGCACGCTCGCGCTGCTCTTCGTTCAAGCGTAAACGCTCAAAAAGTGCCTCGACGACACGCAGCTCGTCGCCGCTGACATGGCCGTCCGCCTTGCAGACGCACCCCATGACCGCGAACGTCGAGTCGAGGAACTGGCCCTGCATTTGCGATAGCTTGGAGATGACCACACGGCGTACCAGACGCCGCGCGACCCAATACCCCAATAAGGCACCGATAATCAGTCCCGGCAATTTACCGAACATGAAGCCGAGCCCGGCCCCAATCAAAATGGCGATCAGCATGAAGTTTCCGTCTTGTCGCTAAATGTTAGTCATCGTGGAGTGGCGTACCCCAGCGCCGGCGTACCGCGGTCTCGATACCCTCGGCGTCGAGACCGCACGCCGTCAGCAATTCGGCTGGCTTGCCATGCTCGACGAAGGCATCCGGCAGACCAAGATTCAATACCTCGACCTGGACACCCTCGGCAGCCAAGAGTTCATTGACGCCGCTCCCCGCGCCGCCGGCGACGACATTCTCCTCGAGTGTCACCAGCAGCCGATGTCGGCGCGCCGCCGCGAGTATCGCGTCACGATCCAGCGGTTTCACGCTGCGCATATTGAGGTGCGTGGCGTCGAGATTTTCGGCCACCTCGGCGGCGGGCCCGTTCATGCTGCCAAACGCCAGTAGCGCCACACCGTCCTGTGCGCCGGTACGCCGCGTCTCGGCCTCACCGATGGGCAGTGCCTCGAGGCCGGGCGCGAGCGTCGTCCCCGGCCCGGTGCCGCGCGGATAGCGCACCGCCGCCGGGCCTTCGTGATGATAGGCAGCGCTCAGCATGGCGCGGCATTCGGCTTCATCGGCGGGTGCCAGCACCACCATCCCTGGAATGCAGCGCAAATAAGCGAGGTCCAGCGCCCCGTGGTGCGTGGGGCCATCTTCGCCGACCACGCCCGCGCGGTCGATCGCGAAGGTGACGTCGAGTGCCTGCACCGCCACGTCGTGGATCAACTGGTCATAGCCGCGCTGCAGAAAGGTCGAATAGATCGCCACCACGGGCTTCATGCCTTCACACGCCATGCCCGCCGCCAGCGTCACCGCGTGCTGCTCGGCGATCGCCACGTCGTAGTAACGCTCGGGATACTCGCGCGAGAAGCGGATCAGATCGGAGCCCTCGCGCATCGCCGGCGTGATACCGATCAAGCGCGTATCCGCCGCCGCCATGTCGCAGAGCCACTCACCGAAGACGTTGCAATATTTGCGCGGGGTCGGGCGCATGGCATCTTCGCTGCGGGGCTTGGACTGAGGCTTGGCTTCAGGCTCAGCCATGGCCGCGTTGGGCGAGCGCGGCTCCACCTTGGGCGGCGGCTCACTGGCGGTCTTCTCGAGCTTGGTAATCGCATGATAGCCGATGGGATCGGCCTCGGCGGGGCGAAAGCCGCGCCCCTTGCAGGTCTTGATATGCAGGAACTGCGGCCCCTCGAGGTTCGTCATACTGCCGAGCGTCTGCACCAGAGTCGGCAAGTCGTGGCCGTCGATGGGGCCGATATAATTGAAGCCCATCTCCTCGAACAAGGTCGCCGGGCTGACCATGCCCTTGACGTGCTCTTCGGTGCGGCGCGCCAATTCCAGCGCACCCGGTAGATGCGAAAGCACGCGCTTGCTGTTCTCGCGCATCACCGTATACGGCTTGCTGACCAGGATGCGTGCCAGATAACTGGCCATACCGCCGACGTTCTCGGAAATCGACATCTCATTGTCGTTGAGAATCACCAGCATGTTGGCATCGACATGCCCGGCATGCGCCAGCGCTTCGAACGACATGCCGGCACTCAAGGCACCGTCACCGATCACCGCACAGACGCGGCGCTTCTCGCCCTTGGTCCGCGCCGCCAGCGCCATGCCCAGCGCTGCGGAGATCGAGGTGCTCGAGTGGCCGACACCGAAGGTGTCGTAGGGCGACTCATCGCGCTTGGGGAACGCCGCCAGCCCGCCGAACTGGCGGATGGTCGACATCTGCTCACGGCGCCCGGTGAGGATCTTGTGCGGATAGGCTTGATGGCCGACATCCCAGACCAGGCGGTCATACGGAGTGTCGAGAATATGGTGCAAGGCGACGGTCAACTCGACCACGCCCAGCCCCGCGCCGAAGTGGCCGCCGGTACAGCCGACACTATAGAGCAGGTAAGCACGCAGCTCGTCGGCCAGTTCGCGCAACTGCGCCGCATTGAAATCGTGTAACGCCGCAGGAGACTCGAGGGTATCGAGCAATGGCGTGGCCGGACGTTCGGCAGGAATCTCGTCGAACAGCTTCATAAGCGTTGTCTACAACCGATCAGTGATCGCGGTCGATCATATGGCGGGCCAGGTCGGCCAAAGGAAAAGCTCGCTCGCCCAAGGGCGCCAAGGCGTCCAGCGCCTCGTCGAGCAGGCCGTGCGCCTTGGCACGGGCGCCTTCCAGGCCGAGCAAAGCCGGATAAGTGGGTTTGGCACGCGCCGCGTCGGCGCCGGTGGCCTTGCCCAGAGTCGCGGCGTCGCCAGCGACATCGAGGATGTCATCCTGAATCTGGAACGCCAAGCCGATGGCGGCAGCGTAGGCATCCAGCGCCGCCACGCGAGGGTCGTCTTCATCGACGGCCGCCAGGGCGCCGAGCCGCACGGCAGCACGAATCAGCGCACCGGTCTTGTAACGATGCATGGTCGCCAGGGCATCGACATCCAACTGGCCACCCACTGCGCACAAATCCAGCGCCTGGCCGGCGGCCATACCGTCACGTCCCGAGGCGTGGGCGAGCACACCCACCATTGCCCCCAGACGCGGTGGGCGCGCCTCGGCGAGCACCTCGAAAGCCAGCGTTTGCAGCGCGTCGCCGGTCAGGATAGCCATCGCCTCGTTATAGACACGATGCACCGTAGGACGCCCACGCCGCATGTCATCGTCGTCCATGGCGGGCAAGTCATCGTGGATCAGCGAGTAAGCGTGGATCAGCTCGATGGCGGCCGCGGGGGCATCCAGTGCGGTGTCCGCAGCGCCCAGTACGCGGCCGGCGGCATACACCAGCACTGGCCGCAGGCGCTTGCCGCCGCCCAGTACGCCATAGCGCATGGCGGCATCGAGCTCGCCAGCGACAGGCGTCGCGCGCTCGAAAACTTGCGCCAACACTTGCTCGGTACGCGTCCGCGCCGTGGTGATGATGTCACGCTCGGCCAAGGGTTCAACGCTCACCATCGACCTCCCCAGCATCGAAGGGCGTCTCGTGGAAGCTACCATCGGGCTGCTCCAGAAGCGCCTTGACGCGCAACTCGGCGTTTTCTAGGCGTTGCTGGGCATCGCGGGTCAAATGCACACCGCGCTCGAACGCCACTAATGACGCTTCCAGAGACAGCTCGCCCGACTCCAGTTGAGCCACCAGCGATTCCAGACGCGTCAGCGTGGCCGCGAAGTCCTCCGGAGCAGCGTCCTGAACATCCGTTTCGTCGGGCTGGGCGCCATCGCCAACCGATGCATCCTTTTCCACCATGGCGTTTCTCGCTCATCCGTGCGGACCGATGCTACGGCCCGGCTTGCCAAGAGTTGGGCACACAGTATACACCCAAGCCCCGGGGACGCGTCTGCCCCGGCGTGGCCGCCAGCATTACCGATGCAAAGGCGTTCATGCGCAAGGTGCAGCGAATTCATCCTCAAACTGGGTGCCTGTGCTACGATATGGCCCCTGTCGCTGGGCAGTCTCCTCCCCCTTTTCATGCCTCGGGGGCCTCGGATCGCCCGCTTGGACAGGCCACCACCATACCGATTAGATAAACGTCGCATCAGTCGACGAAAGGGTTGAACCGACAATGGCCAAGACGTCTCTGGACAAGAGCAAGATCAAGATCCTGCTGCTCGAGGGCATTCACCAGTCCGCCGTGGACAACCTGCTGAATGCCGGTTACACCAACATCGAAACGCTCTCCACTTCCTTGTCCGAGGACGAGCTGGTCGAGAAGATCCGCGACGTTCATTTCATCGGCCTGCGCTCGCGCACGCAGCTCACCGAGCGCGTGTTCGCCGCCGCCGAGCGGCTCACCGCCGTGGGTTGCTTCTGCATCGGCACCAACCAGGTCGATCTCAATGCCGCTCTCGAACGCGGCATCCCGGTCTTCAACGCGCCGTATTCCAATACCCGCTCGGTGGCCGAGCTCGTCCTCGCCGAAGCCATCATGCTGCTGCGCGGCATCCCCGAGAAATCCACCCGCGCTCACCAAGGTGGCTGGCTGAAATCGGCCAAGAACGCCCATGAAGCACGTGGCAAGACACTGGGGATCATCGGCTACGGCAGCATCGGCGCCCAGCTCTCGGTGCTCGCCGAATCGCTCGGCTTCGACGTCCTGTATTACGACGTCATCACCAAGCTTGCCATGGGCAATGCGCGTCAGGTGGGCTCGCTCGAGGAACTGCTGGCACGCGCCGACGTCGTCAGCCTGCACGTCCCCGACGTGCCGTCCACGCGCTGGATGATCGGTCGCGACCAGTTGGCGCTGATGAAGCAGACGGCCATCTTCATCAACGCTTCACGCGGCACCGTCGTGGATATCGAAGCCCTGGCGGAAGTGCTCGAGAGCGGCAAGCTGCTCGGCGCGGCCATCGACGTCTTCCCCGTCGAGCCCAAGGGTACCAACGAAGAGTTCGTCTCTCCGCTGCGCGGCAAGGACAACGTCATCCTGACTCCGCACATCGGCGGCTCGACCCTGGAAGCCCAGGAAAACATCGGCATCGAGGTCTCCGAGAAGCTGATCACCTATTCCGACAACGGCACCACCATCACCTCGGTCAACTTCCCCGAGGTCGCGCTGCCTGCCCATCCGGACAAGCACCGCTTGCTGCACATCCACGAGAACGTGCCGGGCGTGATGTCCGAGATCAACAAGGTACTCGGCGACGAAGGCATCAACATCTCGGCGCAGTACCTGCAGACCAACAGCGGCGTCGGCTACGTGGTCATCGATGTCGACAAGGCCTACGGCCCCAAGGCGCTGGAAGCGCTCAAGCGCGTCAACCACACCTTGCGTCTGCGCGTGCTCTACTCCGAGAGCAACTTCGAAGCTTGACGGCACACTGACCATCCAGCGCAACATGGCCCCTCAGGCGAGGGGCTTTTGTAATTATAAGCTAGCATAGGGTTCAATATGCTTTCCCATGGATCGGGGCACAGCGCTTGACAATCACACTTCCGCTACTTGCATAACCTAAAAGCCGCTACCGAATACTAAAGGGACCTTCTTATTATGGGCCGTGCACAGCCACTTTATTTAAAAATACAGCAACATTTACTAGACAATATCCAAAATGGCACTTGGAAAGCTCATCATCAGATCCCTCCCGAAGAGCAGCTAGCCAAAGATTTTAACGTGAGCCGAATGACTGCCAATAAAGCGATTCGCGATCTAGTACAGCAAGGCTACCTCTCCCGGCAACCAGGACTAGGAACTTTCGTCACCGACCTTAAATCAGAGTCATCCCTCGTTGAGGTTCACAACATCGCTGAAGAGGTTCGCGAACGCGGCCACTCGTATAGCTGCAACGTACTATCGAGCGGGGTCATGGAAGCTGACGACGAAGTGGCACTACGCTTGGGCGTACGACTAGGTACACAAGTCTTTCATACGCTAATAGTACACCGGGAAAACGACACTCCCATTCAGTTGGAAGATCGTTTCGTCAACCCTCGCTGGGTACCCGATTACCTCAACACTGATTTCACTCTACATACCCCTAACGAGATACTCGTAACTGCCTGTCCCATCAACGATGTCGAGCATGTCGTAGAAGCTGTCCTAGTAGATGAGCAAACTGCTCTCCATCTAGAAATCGATACTGCGCGACCCTGTTTGTGCATGACACGTCGCACATGGTCCGGCGATCACTTAATCAGTTACGCCCGGCTAATACATCCAGGTGAACGTTATAAGCTGCGCTCTTCAGTACATCGAAATCCTTCATGATACAGTGACACAACTGGAGAACACGTCATGCCCTCACCCGTTAACAGCCAATGCCATCACGGCATAACCTGCCGGAATAGCCAAGAGCAAGCTTAAAGCCACTCTCAAAAACCAGATCACTACAATACGTCCAATGCTAATCGGAATAGTGGTGGATAGAATGCAAGGAATCGAAGCCGAAAAAAACAGCACCTCCGACACCGATACGACGCCTGTAGTGAAACGGGCAACAAAACCAGTATCGCCCATCAGCAGGGCTGGCAAGAACATTTCAGCAAAGCCGGCAGAGGCCGCCTGGGCCAGTTGCATCGCTTCATCCAGCCCCCACAAGGCCGTCACCGGATAGAACACCATCCCCAGCCAATCGAATAACGGCGTGTACTTGGCCAACAGCAAACCAATCAACCCCACCGACATGATCGACGGCAGGATACTGATCGTCATCAGCAGCCCTTCCTTAAAGTTGAGCGCCACACTATGCGTCAGGCTCGGCGCCTTGGCGGCCACATCGAGCCCCGTATGCCAAGCAGTGGCCAAACGACGCCCGCGAGCTACCTTAGGCTCATCACTCGACTTTTCATTGTCCATGTTCGCTAACGGCGGCAAGCGCACGGTAATCGCGGTCACCACGAAGGTGATCAGCAGCGCCAGCCAAAAGTACAGATTCCACACTGTCATGAGATCCAGCGTCTTGGCGACGATGATCATGAAAGTCGCCGATACCGTTGAAAAACCGGTCGCGATGATCGCTGCCTCGCGCGCCGAATACTCTCCCGATTGGTAGACACGGTTGGTGATCAACAATCCAATCGAGTAACTACCGACGAATGACGCCACGGCGTCGATCGCCGACTTGCCCGGCGTACGCCAGACAGGGCGCATAACCGGCTGCAGCAGGATGCCGATCAGTTCGAGCAGACCATAGCCGATCAGTAGCGACAGGAAAATGGCGCCGATCGGCACGATCAGGCCCACCGGGATCACCAGCTTGCCGAACAGGAACGGCAACATGTCCGGGGTATGCAACAGCGCTGGCCCCCAGCCAGTAAGCGCCATGACCGCCGCCACGACACCCAGCAACTTGAGCACGGTGAAGATCCGCTCGGTAACACTACGTCGCCAGCGTCCGGTCGCCAGTGGATAGACTGCCCCGGCGACGATCAACGCCAACGCATACCAACTATCCAGTCCACCCAACAGGTACCGCGCCCCACTCACCATGTGATCGAGGGGGATGGTGGTTCGCCCCGCCAGCGTCACCGGTACAAAGAAGATCAGGATCCCCAGCAGGCTGGGAATGAACAGGTACAGCACCGTCTTCAGAGAATGCCGCCGCCCCGATGTCCCGTTCGTATCTAGTGTCTTGTCTCGATATGGCATGAGAGCCTCGCGGTGTTGCTTATGGATCGATATTTGTATATACAATATTCAAACTTTTCTCGCATTTCTTCTGCGAACCCAGCTATTTCGACCAATGTCTAACATCGATTCGACCGCTATAATAGCGCTTCAGGCAGTGATGAATCGGACTCGTCGGCTGACACGCTTGACGTCGGCGCCCCGCTTCGCTATTTGTATATACAATTAATCGAAACGTTCTTTCAGGAGTCTTCCATGCCGCAGACACCACGAAAGCTATGGCGAGACATGACGGTCTTCGACGGGGTGCAGGAATGGCCCGAGCCCATGGCGGTGATCACCCGAGGCGATCGCATCGACACGCTATGCCCGATGCGCGAACTCGATGCGTCTCTCATCCAGAATGCTCATGACGCTGGCCGGGGCGGGGTCATGACGCCAGGGCTCGTGGATTGCCATACCCACCTGGTCTTTGGCGGCAACCGCGCCGACGAATTCGAGCGGCGTCTGGAAGGCGCCAGCTACGCCGAGATCGCCAAGGCCGGCGGCGGCATCCTCAGTACCGTGCGTGCCACCCGTGAAGCCAGTGAGGATGAGCTCCTTGAGCGCGCCCTGCCCCGTCTGCAGGCACTGATCGACGATGGCGCAACCACGGTGGAGATCAAGTCCGGTTATGGCCTGAACGTCGCCGACGAACTCAAGATGCTGCGCGTCGCCCGGCGCCTCGGCGAGCGGCTTCCGGTGCGGGTCGTGACCACCCTGCTCGGCGCTCACGCCCTGCCACCGGAATACCAGGACGCCAGCGACGCCTATATCGATCTGATCTGTGACGAGATGATCCCCGCTGCAGTAGCCGAGGGACTCACCGACGCCGTCGACGTGTTCTGCGAGAAAATCGCCTTCTCCGTCGAGCAGTGCGAGCGCGTCTTCCTGGCCGCCGAAAAGCATGGCCTGCCGATCAAGGCCCACGCCGAGCAACTCTCCAACCTGGGCGGCACGGCGATGGCCGCCCGCCATGGCGCGCTGTCGGCGGATCATATCGAGTTTCTGGATCAGGCCGGGGTCGATGCCATGCGCGAGGCTGGTAGCGTGGCGGTGATTCTACCCGGCGCCTTTCATACGCTGCGCGAGACCCAACTGCCACCCATCGAGGCGCTGCGTGAAGCCGGCGTACCCATGGCCGTGGCGACCGACGCCAACCCCGGCAGCTCGCCGCTGTTCCAACCGACGCTGATGCTCAATCTGGCCTGCACGCTGTTCCGCCTGACGCCGCGTGAAGCGCTGGCGGGCATGACCGCGCACGCCGCTCAAGCCCTGGGGGCCAAGGAGTTCGGACGGCTCGAGGTGGGCGCTCTCGCCGACCTGTGCGTGTGGGATATCCAGCGTCCTGCCGAGCTGGCCTACGCCGTGCAACCCGGACGATTGCGTCAGCGGATGTTCCAGGGAGTGATGACCCATGAGCGCTGATAGCGATACTCACGACACGCCTCCTATCGACATGACGGCCTGGCAGGGTCGCGTCGACCCGGAGCCGGACAGCCCGCGCTGGCATCAGTGCGTGCAACCCTGGACAGCGCACGCGACGCCCGGCGCCACCCTGCTGGGCTTCGCCTCGGATGCCGGCGTCAAGCGCAACCAGGGCCGCCCGGGCGCCGCCGACGGACCACTGGCGATCCGCCGGGCGCTGGCCAATCTGGCCTGGCATCGTCAGGGACCGGCTTATGATGCAGGTACCGTCGTTTGTGAGGGCGATGCCCTGGAAGACGCCCAGCAACGTCTCGGCGAGCGTGTCGCCGAGACGTTGGATGCCGGCCACTTCCCGGTGGTGCTCGGCGGTGGCCATGAGATCGCCTTCGGCAGTTGGCAGGGCCTCGCCCGTCACCTGGAAGCACAGGGTAGCAAGGCACCCAGGGTCGGCATCATCAATCTCGATGCGCATTTCGATCTGCGCGACCCTGTCCATGTGCGCTCGTCCGGCACACCCTTCGCCCAGATCGTTGATCAGTGCGAGATGCATGACTGGCCGTTCCGCTATGCCTGTCTGGGCGTCAGCCGCGCAAGCAACACCCGAGCCCTGTTCCAGCGCGCCGAGGATCTCGGCGTACTGGTGCGCGAGGATCGCGAATTCACCGCGGCGACGTTCGACGCCATCGTGCGCGACGTCGAGCGTTTCGTCGCTCGCTGCGAGCACGTCTATCTGACCATCGATCTCGACGTACTGCCCGCTGCCGAGGCGCCGGGCGTCAGCGCGCCGGCCGCGCGCGGCGTGTCATTGGCGCTGCTCGAGCCGCTGATCGAGATCATCCGCGACAGCGGCAAGCTGCGGCTCGCCGATATCGCCGAACTCAACCCCGAGCACGATATCGACAGCCGCACCGCCAAGGTCGCGGCGCGACTCGTCCATCAATTGACCCTGACCGGCTGAACCGGCTCCGGCCACCAGCCCCAGTGTTTGTCTAAAAGCGCAAAGAGAGACCACAAGCATGTCCAACACCGACAAGCGTCACGACCCCAGCCGCCAGATCGCCGCCCCGACCGGCACCGAGCTCTCCTGCAAGAGCTGGCTGACCGAAGCACCGCTGCGCATGCTGATGAACAACCTGCACCCGGACGTCGCCGAACGCCCGGAGGACCTGGTCGTCTACGGCGGCATCGGTCGCGCCGCCCGCGACTGGGCGTGCTACGACAAGATCGTCGAGACGCTCCAGCGCCTGGAAGATCATCAAACGCTGTTGATCCAGTCCGGCAAGCCGGTGGGCGTGTTCGAGACCCACAAGGACGCGCCGCGGGTACTGATCGCCAACTCCAACCTGGTACCGGCCTGGGCCAACTGGGAGCACTTCAACGAGCTGGATCGCAAGGGCCTGATGATGTACGGCCAGATGACCGCCGGCTCGTGGATCTACATCGCCTCCCAGGGCATCGTTCAGGGGACCTACGAGACCTTCGTCGAGGCCGGGCGCCAGCACTATGACGGCAAGCTCGCCGGCCGCTGGATCCTCACCGCCGGCCTGGGTGGCATGGGCGGCGCCCAGCCGCTGGCCGCCAGCATGGCCGGCGCCTGCTCGCTGAACATCGAGTGCCAGCAGTCACGCATCGATTTTCGCCTGCGCACGCGCTATCTCGACGAACAGGCCGACGATCTCGACGACGCCCTGGCACGACTCGAGAAGTACACCCAGGCGGGCCAGGCGATCTCCATCGGCCTGTGCGCCAACGCCGCCGATGTGCTGCCCGAGCTGGTCAAGCGCGGCGTGCGCCCGGACATGGTCACCGACCAGACCAGTGCCCACGATCCGCTGCATGGCTACCTGCCCGCCGGCTGGAGCTGGGACGACTATGTCGCCAGAGGCAAAAGCGAGGCCGAGGCGGTGGTCAAGGCCGCCAAGCAGTCCATGGCCGTGCACGTCCAGGCCATGCTCGACTTCCAGGCGATGGGCATTCCGACCTTCGACTACGGCAACAACATTCGCCAGATGGCCCAGGACGAAGGCGTGACGAAGGCCTTCGATTTCCCCGGCTTCGTGCCGGCCTACATTCGCCCGCTGTTCTGTCAGGGTATCGGCCCGTTCCGCTGGGCGGCGCTGTCCGGCGACCCGGAGGATATCTACAAGACCGACGCCAAGGTCAAGGAGCTGATCCCCGACGATCCGCACCTGCACAACTGGCTCGACATGGCGCGTGAACGCATCAGCTTCCAGGGGCTGCCGGCACGCATCTGCTGGATCGGCCTCAAGGATCGTGCGCGCCTCGGCCAGGCCTTCAACGAGATGGTCAAGAACGGCGAACTCAAGGCGCCGGTGGTCATCGGTCGCGACCACCTCGACTCCGGCTCGGTGGCCAGCCCCAACCGCGAGACCGAGGCCATGCTGGACGGCAGTGACGCGGTCTCCGACTGGCCGCTGCTCAACGCCCTGCTGAATACCGCCGGCGGCGCCACCTGGGTCTCGCTGCATCACGGCGGTGGCGTAGGCATGGGCTACTCCCAGCACGCCGGGGTGGTGATCGTCGCCGACGGCACGGACGACGCCCACGCACGCCTGGGCCGGGTGCTGCGCAACGACCCCGCCACCGGGGTGATGCGCCATGCCGATGCCGGCTACGACATCGCGATAGACAGTGCGCGGGAGAACGGTCTCGACCTGCCGATGATTAACACGCAGGAGGGCAAGTAATGAGCCATCTCGAAATTTCCCCCGGCAAGATGACCCTGGCGCAAATGCGCCGGGTGTTCGAAGCGCCGCTGCAGGTCAGCCTGCCGGATAGCGCCAACGCGGCCATCCAACGCAGTGTGGATTGCGTCAACCAGGTACTGGCGGAAGATCGTACCGTGTATGGCATTAATACCGGTTTCGGCCTGCTGGCCCAGACACGCATCGGGAAGGACCAGCTCGAGGACTTGCAACGCTCCCTGGTGCTGTCGCATGCCACCGGCGTCGGCGAGCCCATGGACGATGCTCTGGTACGCTTGATCATGGTGCTCAAGGTCAATGCCCTGGCACGCGGTTTCTCGGGTATTCGCCGCCAGGTACTGGACGCCCTGATCGCGTTGATCAATACCGAGGTCTACCCACGCATTCCGCTCAAGGGCTCGGTGGGGGCCTCCGGCGATCTGGCCCCATTGGCACACATGAGTGCCCTGCTGCTGGGCGAAGGCCAGGCCCGCTATCGGGGCGAGTGGTTGCCTGCACGCCAGGCGCTGACCATCGCCGGGCTGGAGCCATTGGCCCTGGCACCCAAGGAGGGCCTGGCACTGCTCAACGGCACTCAGGTTTCCACCGCCTACACGCTCAAGGGGCTGTTCGACGCCGAGGATCTGTACGCGGCAGCGACGGTCTGTGGCGCTCTGACCGTGGAAGCGACGCTCAGCTCGCGCGCGCCCTTCGATACGCGGATTCACGAGGCGCGCGGCCAGCAGGGTCAAATCGATGCCGCTGGCGCTTACCGCCACCTGCTGGGTGAGCGCAGTGCGGTCAGTGACTCGCATATCGATTGCGGCAAGGTGCAGGACCCCTACTCGCTACGCTGCCAGCCTCAGGTCATGGGTGCCTGCCTGCGCCAGATGCGCCAGGTCGCCGACGTCCTGGAAGTCGAAGCCAACGCGGTCTCCGACAACCCCCTGGTGTTCGCCGCAGAAGGCGATATCCTCTCCGGCGGCAACTTCCACGCCGAACCGGTGGCCATGGCCGCCGATAACCTGGCGCTGGCCATCGCCGAGATCGGCTCGCTCACCGAGCGGCGCATCTCGCTGATGATGGACAAGAACATGTCCCAGCTGCCGCCCTTTTTGGTAGAGAAAGGCGGCGTCAACTCCGGCTTCATGATCGCCCAGGTCACCGCCGCGGCGCTGGCCAGCGAGAACAAGGCCCTGGCCCACCCGCACAGCGTCGATAGCCTGCCGACCTCCGCCAACCAGGAAGACCACGTATCCATGGCGCCGGCCGCCGGCAAACGCCTGTGGGAGATGGCTGCCAACGTGCGCGGTACCGTGGCCATCGAGTGGCTGGCCGCCTGCCAGGGGCTCGATTTCCGTGACGGCCTCACCACCACCGCCCCCCTGGAAAAGGCCCGCGCTGCATTGCGTGAGCGCGTGGCTTACTACGACAAGGACCGTTTCTTCGCGCCGGACATAGAGGCGGCCACCGAGCTGCTGCTCGCACGTACGCTCAGCACGCTGGTACCGGATAGCCTGCTGCCCAGCTACTGAAAGATCGCCCGCGATACTCACGTATCGCGGGCCTGAGTCATCTAAAACCATTAATGCAATGAAGGAACACCGACATGCCAAAACAATCACAAGACATTCCTTTTTTGGCCGCCATGCTGCCTTTCATCGTGATGATCGTCACGATGATGACGACCATCATGGTCTTCGAAGGCAGTCCGCATATTCCCCTCCTGATCGGCGCCGTGACGGCGGGCATCGTCGCCTGGTTTCACGGCTATTCGTGGGAGGCGCTCGAAGGCTATATCTACGATGGCATCAAGAAGGTGCTGCCCGCCGTCGTTATCCTGATACTGGTGGGGCTGTTGATCAGTTCCTGGGTCGCTGGCGGTGTCGTCGGCGCGATGATCTATTACGGCCTGGAGTTCTTGTCGCCCGACTATTTCCTGCCCGCCCTGCTGCTGATCTGCGCCTTCAGTACGCTGATGATGGGTAGCTCCTGGTCGACTATCGGCACCCTGGGCGTTGCGGGCATGGCGGCCGGCACCAGCATGGGACTGCCGCCAGCGGCCATCGCCGGGGCGATCGTTTCCGGCGCCTTCTTCGGCGACAAGATGTCACCGCTGTCCGACACCACCATTCTTGCCTCGGGCATCGCGGGCGCGAATATCTTCGCGCACATCCGCCACATGCTCTACACCACCATCCCCGGGCTTGTCATCGCCCTGGTCGTGTTCATGTTCATGGCCCATTCCACCGACGCCGGCGAACTATCCCAATCGATAGGCAGCGTCGTGAATAGCCTCCAGGCGAATTACGCCATCTCGCCTTGGCTGTTCATCATTCCCTTGTTGATTCCGGTATTGGCGACCCGCAAGGTACCGGCCATCCCGACACTGATCATCGGCATCGTGCTGGGCAGTCTGTCTTATCTGTGGATTCAGGGCGGTGATATGAAAACGCTGTTTTCCGTTCTACAGGGCGGCTATGTATCGGCTACCGGTAACGAAACCGTCGACAACCTGCTTAGCCAGGGTGGCCTGGACTCGATGATGTATACCGTATCACTGGCGATGATCGCGATGATGTTTGGCGGCATCATGGAAAGCACCGGCATGCTGAACGCGCTGGTCGGCAAGATCGTGAGGCTGGCAAGAAGCGGCCGGTCATTGTGCGCCGTCACCGTCGGCTCGTCGTTTC